>CAVTGT010000011.1:0-12500 GCA_963734345.1 uncultured Nitrospiraceae bacterium | reverse complement strand
AAGCTTCACTGCTTGGCATCGGAAGAGAGGTCTCATACAGAAACACCAGGACGCACGAGATAATAAACGCCACCGTCACCACAGGCGTTATTTCAGTTGGAGTATCATCCCGCAGTGGAATCATCAATTAACCCGCAAGGAAAATTTAATTGGTTAGAACTGAGCAGAGGCAGGGGAAAAATCAGCAAGACCCATAACGGGGTTAAAAAAATTCTGAGAATCTCTATCAAGCGAGATTGAAAAACCGGCGGCATGAGTATGCCCACCTCCTCCGTATTGCGCCGCAATCTCCGCGACGGAAATCCCTCCGGGTCTTGACCGTAGAGAAAAATAACGGCGTCCATCCTTTTCATGCCAAATGAGGCAAAATGGGTACTTACTAGAAAGATATTCCCCTATTTGGCTGGTTAATATGGCTGAATGGACGGCGGGAACCGTGTGCCCCGCCATCGACACCATGATGACTTCTGTCGCCATTTTTTCAACCAACGTTTTTTCGTATCGCAATATTCCCTTTCCCTCGACCCGTAATGTTTCGAATTGGAGATTTTCCCACGTTTCAAATTGAAACGGATATGACGCTAACGAAGCACTAATTTCCCGACTATCTGGAAGTCGCCACTGCCACAAATCCTTATCCTGCACATATTGCAAAATCCAGGGAACCGGCTGCGTGTGGGCCCATTCCCATGCCAGGACGGCCCCACTTCGGTTCATATCAAAATACGCAAAAGGTAAATCCTCCAGAGAGGCCTGTGCGGTAATGTGATGATCTAAAATATGCAGACTTGCCGTTTTTTTAGCCAACCCCATGATCGTTTCGCGGTGATAACTGAAATCAACTATCACCACATGCTGGTCTTCCAATCCATCAGGAGGCGGATTTCCATGCTTGACCGCCACATAGCGGGCCTGTGGAAACCGTTTCCAAAGAGCCCAAGCTGACCCAAATCCATCCATACAATCGGCATGATACAGGACCGCATCCGGCGGGTGGGGGCGGGGTAGGTCATCAAATCTTGTCATCATTTTTGCGCCTTTCGCGCTGAGCTTACCAATTTGCATACGGATGTCAATGGACCCGGTCAAACCATCAGTACGTTATCAATATGCCTACGTAGCAACCGCTCGAGCATTCAGCCAATCAATGCATTGTCGAAGGCGACCCAACTCCTTCCAATTAAAATGAAACACCAGACGTGGCAAGTGAGAAATATGGGGTTCATCCCACTCCTCGCGCAACGCCTCAACCTGCTGAAACTGCCCATCCATCAAAATGTCGGAAAAATCCTTGTTCAACTGGGACAACTCCCTCTGCGAGAGCTGTTGCTGAATTCTGACAATCATCGTATTTCCCACAATTCGCAGAGAATGGTAAACCCTGAAAAAATTCTGAATTTCCTCAACTGCCGCCTCTGCCGAATATACCACTTTGAATAGGGTTAAATCCGATTGATTGATCAACCCTCGAGACAGGAGCTGTCGCTCTAAAAACTCCATCATCCGTTCCCAGTAATCGCCTCCAGGAGACTCAATGCACACGACAGGAATCGGATCAGTTTTTCCCGTTTGAATAAGCGTTAACACTTCAAACGCTTCATCTAAAGTCCCAAATCCTCCTGGAAAGAGTGCCACAGCATGCGTTTCTTTGACCAGTAAAAGCTTCCGGGTGAAGAAATACTTGAGATTCACTAATTTTTTATCATCCGCAATTAACGAATTCGGGGCTTGCTCAAATGGCAACATGATATTCACCCCAAAACTGTGTTCCCGACCCGCCCCTTCATTTCCTGCCTGCATAATGCCAGGGCCGCCCCCAGTAATCACCATAAACCCGCATTGGCTGAGTAATTTTCCGAATTGTGCCGCTAGTTTATAATTGGGATCTTCCGTACGAATCCGAGCCGAACCAAAAATACTCACTTTCTTTACATCACGATATTGCCGAAACACCCGGAAGGCATAGCGCAGCTCTTTTAAGGCCCGATGAAGAATTTTGACATCTAACACATCCGTGTCCAGATCGCGAAGCTTGACCACACTTCCGACCATTTCTTTTAATAAAACGGTTCGCACATCAGTGGGGGGTCCTGTCCAAAGTGCTTTGATTTCCCGTACAATCTCCTCTTCCAGAACATGTTTTTTGGAAGACTTTTTTATTATTGACGGCGTTTCCACCATCGTATTTTTGGTTAATGACATACTCTATTCTCCAGATGCGCCAACCACGAAAGAGATCTATTACTGCTGGGCTCTACCAGAGGCTCCTCTCAAATTCGGGACAGCTGTATCAGAATTAAAGGGGTAAGATTTAAAGGAATACCTTTATGTTTTCGGTAAATCTGTTTCCGAACTCAAGCACCCGCTATCACCTATTCTTTCCATGACCACTTCTCATCCAACCCTACCCACACTCTGGCAGACCCTCCCTCAACCAATCATTGGGCTGGCACCCATGGATGGGGTGACCGATTCCGCTTTCCGCTATATTGTGGCGACCTACGGAAAACCGGGTGTCGTTTTTACGGAATTCACCAATGTCCATGACATTTGCTCAGGGAGGCTGAAAGCCCTGGACAGTCTTCGCTATTCAGAAGTGGAACGGCCCGTCATCGCTCAGATCTACGGAAAAGATCCTGCCTTATTTTACCAAGCCGCACATGTGGTCTGTGAATTAGGGTTTGATGGACTGGATATCAATATGGGGTGCCCCTCCAAAAATGTTGCCTCCTCCGGCAGCGGCGCAGGACTAATTCGCACTCCGAATCTTGCTCTGGAATTGATGGATAAAGCTCGAAAGGGAATTCAGGATTGGGCAGACGGGCAAACTCTGGCAGATCTTGGTCTAAAATCCAGTGCGCTCCAGGCCATTGCTCAACTCAAAGCCGAGCACCCTGAACCTTCCCAAAACAAAAAACGATCACTCATCCCCTTATCAGTCAAAACTCGTTTGGGTTACGACTGCAATATTATCAACGAATGGAGCGATTGCCTTATTCAAGGTCGGCCTGAAGTCATTGCGATTCATGGCCGAACCCTCTCGCAAATGTACCGTGGTCGATCAAACTGGGAAGCGATTGCACTAGCCACTCAGCGTATTCGGAAGCATGGAATCGGCGTGCTGGGCAATGGAGATATTCAGACTCTTCAGGAAGCCACGGCACGCATTCAGGAATCCGGCGTGAATGGGGTATTGATAGGCCGGGGCGCATTGGGAAATCCATGGATCTTTCAAGGAATCCCTCAAGTTCGAAAGGCGATTTCTACCGGCTCATCTCTGGAACTCAAGACTCCAGAACCGAGTTTGGATGAAAAATTTCAGGCGATGATGAACCATGCACAATGCTTTGAATCCATTCATGGGTCAGAACGCTTCGTGCGCATGCGCAAACATCTGGGATGGTATTGCTCAAGCTTTCCCCATGCGGCCGCCATGCGCGCCAAAATGGTCCGGACGAACGGAAGCCAGGACGTCATGAACATTCTTCAAGCCTACCTGGAAGGGCATACGGAATCCGAAGCCCCTGCATTCGCATCCACACTCGCTTAAGTTATTTTCCAGTTGGTCATGCAAATTTTCTTGGCTTCAACCTCGCCACGTCGCCGGGAGCTCCTCGGACTATTGGGATTGCCGTTCCTCATCGTTCCACCAACTTGCGGAGAAACGCTCTCACCTCATCTGTCACCCAGCGAGCAAACCCGACAGCTCGCGCGGGACAAGGCCCAATCCGTGGCCAGCCAACACCTGAAAGACCTGGTCGTAGGGAGCGATACCGTGATCGAAATCGACGGAAGACTTTTAGGGAAACCCGAGAATATGCAAGAAGCTGAAACGATGCTTCGGCAACTTCGAGGTCGGTGTCACCAAGTTCATACCGGGGTGGCCATCATTCAGCAGGCCACGAAAGTTTCCATCAATTTCGTGGAAACTGCACAGGTTTGGATCAAGTCGTTCGATGAACAAGCCCTTAAAACCTATTTGGCCACAGCAGAGAGCCTGGGAAAAGCCGGAGCTTATTCCATTCAAGAAGAGGGAGCACAGCTCATAGAAAAAATAGAAGGAGATTACCCCACGATCGTTGGACTTCCACTTTGGAGAACTGCCAAGGCATTAGAGGAACAGGGAGTCGTGTTACCAACTCCCGTGGAAGAAATTTACCGAGTAAAACCGTATACGAATTGGAAGGAGTTTAGTCGATAGATTCCCAGGGGTCCGCCCATACCACAGAGAATTGACCAATCCAACTCAGATCTTCCTCAATGCCGCCACATCCGCAAGGTCTTGGGGGCGAGCCAGAAGGTTTTTGTTTTGAATCAACTCTTGTTTTCCTATACAAAAAACCGACAACTCGTTCACCTGAATCTCGATCTTGTTCTCCCACGCCTGATCAAAATCCACTCCCGTGATAGACGTCAGAATATCAATACGGCAGGGCGAGACACCGATCTGGAAAACAGTGTGAGATTGAGAAAGATCTTCTAAGGAGATATCGGAAATGGGCGCCCCAAATTGCTTGAGGGCAGCAATAACCTGGCTTGCATTGGTTGATGTGGGCCGAATCCAAATGTCCAGATCACCCGTTGCTCGCGGGTGACCGTGTGCGGCAACCGCATGAGCCCCCACAACCATGAAATCAGCCCCGGTTTCGCTGAGTGCGGACAGCATCTCGACGAAGTCGCGGTTCATTCCATGTTCCGTCCTTAAATGTCCAAGCTTGTGCTGTTAGCTGCCATACCATGGCCACCCGTTCGCTAGGCGTGAGTTCCGATAAATCAGAATGCTTTCCCTCTTCCGATAGAGAAATTTTCCGGACATTATAACCTGATCTATTTGGGGGAGCATTCATAATTAGAAATATTATAGCATTTTAATGACTTCTTCCCCAGGTGAATCGAAGGGGATTACTCGACCGTGGTGGGATTACCGATTGGGAAGGTCGCCAAGGTCCTGGAGCAACAGGGAGTCATCCTACCCAATCCAGTAGAATAAATTTACCGGGTAAAGCCGTATGCGAATTGGAAGGAGTTTATGTAAGCGGGGGTTTCGCCCCCGCACGACGAGGCCCTTTTGTTTTGGCAAAAGGACCCAAAACCATCTCGCCCGTGCATGGCCTTTCAGGTTCCTTACGATGCTCGCAGACGCCGGCGGCTACGGAATTCGCTTCGCTCAAACAGTCCTCGCCGAATCTCCGGAGTCTACTCCGCTTCTCGGCCACGCCGAAGGCAGCTTGAGATAAGTTTTTGATATTCTTAACCCTACAAAATTCTCGACGCAAAATCTGACCTCAAATCCTATGAATTTCCATCTTTTTCCGATGTGTGCATTACCTAACAGCCCGTTGCCCAGCTGCGTCATGTTGAGTGGCGTCTTTCAGTTGACTTTGACGCGCCGCTTCAAGCAATGCCTGCCAAATCGCTTGCATCTCCTGCGTTCGCTCCCAGGCATCACGGAATTGCTTGAGTCCGCGTTCGAGACCCCATGGACTCTTGACGTGGCGAGCAATTTTTCTTCGAAGCCTATGCGCCGCGAACAGCATCCGATGACCATGCTCAAAGATCTCCCAGAAGCAACTGTCATCGGCGAACAGCATAGTTGAATCACCAAGCCCTGGCCCGCCAAAGGGATTTCGATAGGGCGAGACATGGAGGAACATACTGTGACCCCGGTAATCGGACGCCTCTGCAAGATCCTGAGATTGCTTTCCAATTCGGTTAGCGTGCCGCTGGCGCAGAAGTGCGGGGCGAAACCTTTCGTTTCGCTCCTTGGGGGTGCACAACACCCATTGCTCAATGTGCTGCGGCTCGTAGTAGAACTCTCGAAGAAGAAACTCAATTTCCATGACATCACGCATTGCATCGTGAGCCACCGAGTGGAATCCTGACAGGGCTGCCTCCAATGCGGTGTGGAAGTCGCCCCGTGCCCTGCCGATAAGGAACGAGATTCCGCGGAGCCTCCGATTCATCGTGAACACCGGTTCAAGTTTTTCCAGGTGTGTGATCAACTCCTCGTACCCCTTTAGGCGTGCGCCAGTGAGTAACCGGAAGAGTCGTTCCTCTCTATTTGATTGTGCCGTGGAGAGATGAGTCGCCGTCCTTGGATGAGTCTCTGCTAGCTCACGGAGTACGGTCGAGAGGAGCCGTGTCTTGCGCTGTTTCCTGGAAGTGCGTTTCGCCATACGGCGCCGCCTAACAAATAAGTGTTCTGCAAATACTCACACACTATATTACGCAAAAGCCTTGTAAGTTTAAACATATTGTTTGTTTCTTGATTATCTCTCCCGCCTTGGGCGCGGCTGAGCCACGGTACCGAATTCGACTATTTGGCGAGCACTGTTTGAGCAAAGCGAGTTGCGCAGCCATCTGATTCGGTGCTGGGGCGAAGAAACCCCAAAGGGGCCGCGCCCAGGCGAAAGTGCTTTTGAGTCCTTTTGGCGAAACAAAAGGACTTCGTCGCGCGGGGGCGAAACCCCGCATATACTTTGCTTTTCCAAAATCTGGATTGGAATTAGGCACAAAAAAGGCGACTCATTTTCATGAGCCGCCTTTGGAAAAACATCTAACCCAGCTTTACATAAACTTCATAAACTTCTCTTTGGCCTCTTCCATCACCTCGGCGGTGATTTCCGATCCGCCACGTTCCTTGACCAGGCGCTCAATTTCCCGCCGGGCCATCGGTCGAATGAAGTCGGGGATGTTATCCAACCGTTGTTGCGCCTCTGGTGTCCAACGAATGCCTTCCGTGGTGGCATTCTTGGAATCGTCCATGACTTGTAGAGAGACCGTGGAAAAGCCATTCTTCCGGGCATAGGTTTCGACACTGCTTTTCACCATCGGCTGCACAAAGGAGGGGATTTTCGCCAATTTCTCTTGCGCATCCGGTGTCCATTTCAAATGATCCCCAGCTGGAGCTGTCGTACCCGTAGATCCTGATGAGCCCAAACCCATTTGTGCGACCATCGCCGAAAAAGGACACCCGCCGCCTTCTGAGGACGACCCCGATTCGGCAGAGGGTACGGTGGAAGCTGCCACCGGAGCTGCCGATTGACCTCCCTGAATTTTGTCATTCAGATAGGCAGCCATCTGTCCCGCACCCGCCGAGACGTTCTCTTCCAACCCTCCTCTGGTCATTTCTAGGGGCTTCGGCGCTTCGGTACGACCACCTAACTGGACACCCAAGGAAGAGACCATCTGGGTTTCTCCGGGATTCGTGACCATCGAAAATCGCGATTGACAGGAGGGACATTCAAAAAAGACCCCCAATGATCCTTCCGCAGGTTTTTCAACTTTTTCAAAGGTCATATAGGTTTCGCATTTGAGACAAACAAATTTCATAATGTTCCCCTTCTGAGAGTCAACGGACCACCATGACCCCTATTCCAAATTTTACGATTTTCCAGCTAACACCTGTTGATAGTCCAACAAAGTGTGAAGTTTCTTCGCAATGTCCTGATACTTCCCAACCGTGGGATCGGAGCCATCCAAAATCGGTTGGCCTTTATCGAAGGTGCGAGCAAAATTCCGATCAAACGGGATACGACCCAGGAGGGGAAGTCCGAGCACCTCACACATTGACTCGGTATCCCCCTCAAATAACGGGGTCTCGACACCACAGGATGGGCATCTGTATTGACTCATATTTTCCACGACTCCTAAAATCAAAATGCCTAATTCTTGAGCATATGCGATCGATTTTTGCACCACATTCGAGGCCACTTCCGATGGGGTGGTCACCACCACCGCCCCTGCCAAATCCGGAATCAATCCGGCTAAGAGCGGAGGTTTATCAGCCGCCGCTCCGGGCGGGAGGTCGGCCAACAGATAATCCAATTCGCCCCATACCATATCGGCAAGAAATTCCCGAATCACATTCATTTCCGTCAAGCCCAACCAGACGGGGCTTAAATCCATTGGCCCTTTCCATCGAACAGGAGCATTGGCCTCCAACAGAAAATCCATTGACGCCACTTTTATGCCCAACGGTCCGGTCGGAGGAATAGTTCCGTCTGGCGTATCAAATAATCCAGCCCCTCGCATTCCCAGCATCTGGGGGACACAAGGACCATTAATATCAACATCCAGCAGACCAACCCTCTGGTCCATACGAGCCAATGCCAGGGCGAGGTTTACCGTAGTCATACTTTTACCCACGCCGCCCTTTCCGCTCATCACCACCACTTTCCGACGAATACCCTTCATCCGTGACATAACCATTTTGGTTTGGTCAGAAATCTGGGCCACCACCTTGGCATCATCCGAATAATGGAGTTTATTTAAAATCGTTTTCAGATCACTTTGTGGCGCCATAGCAATTTCCTTACCTTACTTATCGTTCTATGCATGCGATTTTTTCACGACAGACCACGGTACCACAGCATTTTTTCTAGCGTCAAACAGACAAATAATTCTTAACATTGGGGTTGCGAGCCCCCAATTGCCTGAAAGAACCCAACCCACCGATCAATTGTAAGGGGCACGGTTGAAGAGAAAGCGAGTACGGACTTATGAAAAATCTTGTAGGAGGGCTAAGCCCAGAAATCGCAGGCGTCTGAAATATTCAATATTAGCTTCAGATAAATCCGGGGAAATCGATTCCAACTCAGCGAGACAATCACGTAAGATCTCAATTCGTGGATCATCGAGATGATGTTCATCGAAATAATAGGTCAGGCATCCACCGATGACTGTATCTAATGTCATAAGTTGGCCCTCAACACTCCCCAATCTTTCTGGCCAATCGGCAGATTGATGAACCTGCCAGACTTCGTCTAGCTTCTCTCGCTCGCTATCCGTCATACGCCCTCATTTCCATGGGATTTTGATCTTGCCCATCATATGGCTCTCAACCATTTAGGTAAGTCACGTGCCCTGTCCCCAGCCCAACGCATCCAACAGCAAAACAGATAAGGCACATAACCCAAGTCCCCAGATGCGATAATCCACGAGGTCCCGCTCTAAGCACCATTTGACAATGCGTAAACGCCACAGGTCGGATCCAGCATACAAAAATATACCCTTCGCGACCATACTCAGTCCTACGATAATCCAGAGAGGTTGGTAGGGGATTCCTCTGGTTCCGAATAAAAGAACAATACCTAATATGGATGCGACGCCTCCCCATTTTAAGAATCCTGGTGCCACAATTAGGGACTGTCGCAGGGTCGCTATCATGCGCTCCGGAGCGACCAACAAGGCCACCCCATCGGCCATCCACAACCCCGCGATAAAGAAAAGGATAATAACAACCATCGCGCCATCCAAACAGTCCTAGGGAACTTTCTCTGCCAAGGAGATTATACGGGAATTCCTTTTAGAAGCATTGGCATGACTGCATGGATCCATTATAGATACCGATGACTGGTCACCGCTCCGGATGAGTCCAATTGATACCATAATGGCGCCCCCGTCGGAATATTCAGTTCGAGTACGGCTTCTTTGGACAATTGCTCTAAATGCATGACCAACGACCGCAAACTATTGCCATGGGCCACAACTAATACCGTCTTATTCGCTAATAGTGACGGACGGATACGGTTTTCATAATAGGGAAGAACTCGTTCGGCAGTATCCTTTAAACTTTCGCCGCCAGGGGGTGGAACATCAAAGCTCCGCCGCCAAATTTTGACCTGCTGTTCACCATATTTTTGTACCGTTTCAGCTTTATTTAGGCCCTGTAGCTCTCCATACATCCGCTCATTAAGCGCTTGGTTTTCCTCAATGGGAATCGTCTTCTGTCCAATTTCCTCCAGAACCAGCCGTAAGGTTTCCTTGGCTCGTATCAATACCGAGGTAAATGCACAATCAAATCGAAAGGCCTGAAGCTTTTTTCCAGCACCTCTGGCTTCTTGCTCCCCTTTGGAGGATAGGGGCACATCAACCCAGCCCGTAAACCGGTTTTCCAAATTCCATTGAGATTCGCCATGACGAATTAACACCAACTCGGACATTTTCTCATCCTCCTCGTACTCTTTCGTGATTGTTTCTTCACCCTTTTTGGTCGGCCTACTCTGGCTTGCTTTGCGCCGTAGCGAATCGTACCATGACCAGAATTTTTTCAGCTAGGATACGCTATGGCCTCTGACGAGAGAAAATGGGAGCAATTCGCCCGCTGGTGGACCGCTTTGGCCAGTCGACATGGTGTGGCGGATCGAACCGAGCGGTTTTTTCGTCAAGGGCTCGGACCACAAAACGCGTTAGATCGAGCAGCCCAAGAAGGCGGTGACCTGGATTATATTCTATTCACCCTCATCCGGCATTGGATTCCCCCCGTCCTTCCACCCATGGGCCAAGAACGAACTGCTAAAAATGATTCCGACTATTGGTTGGAATCAGAACGGATTTTAAAAGCCGCCGTCGTTCGTCTTCGTGAACTCAAGCCCGTTATTGATATGCTGACCACACCAAGTCCCCTTGATACCTCTGACACCTCGCCTCGGCCGGAAGTGGAGGTGGAATTGGCCAACATGTTAGAAGGCATCGCAGAAGTGGTAGGAGGCTATGGAGGTCCTGATTATACTTCCATTATCAAAAACTTTGACCCCATTCCCCTTCGCCAAACCCAGCCCTTTAAACACAATAAGAAACATAGTGCGGAATTATGGGTGGTCTTTTTATTACGAGAACATTTCCGAAATCTGGGATTGGGAAAAGACCGCGTCTGGAAGCTTATTGCACAACTTGTTGACGCAGCAGATATTTTTCAAACCGATGATCAACCTTCAACCCCTGAAGCCCTCAAGTCCTGGTGGACAAAAAATTGGCCTCGGACTTACACCCTTCTAACGGAAAAAGGCCAACAGAGTGAAGCCAAATATACCGCCTACCAATCTGACTATGATTGGTTTCGAGCCTGGTTTAATTGGCAAACAATTCCGTCTCGCCAAACTACACCTACTTCAACCTAGAACCCCTATCCTCCCATTAAAAAAATTTTGGTACGGGGTTGCCTTCATTTCCTCCGGATGGGTCTGAGTCAGGAGAGCCGTACAAGATCGCCGCAATCAACAAGCCAAGCATCAACGCATGCAGGGCCGCCCCTAACCAGAGCACGTAAGGTTGAACTCCACCTTCTTCCTGGATCAACCTAGCACGGACCGAAGCATCTAGATTGGGAACTGTCATGATTCGCTGAACCTTGTCTTTCACATGCCAATAATACAAGTAATTTGCGCTGGCCCCAGCCAATATTCTCGAAACAATTCCTACCATCATATCCCCGGTCAAAAAAATGGCGAGAGCAGGGGCCACGGCATATAACAAGGCAAACATGTACATCTTGCGATATAAAAACCATAGAAAAGAATCAAACAGCGCGGCAGGCCAGTTCCAACTTAACGTAAATCGTGGACCATGAGGGGTTTCAATACGTGCAAATATTTCCTCGTAATATAGAAAAGCCGGGCGCCATATCCAGCCAGTTTTCAACGAAAATTGAATGGATTTACTCGGACTAATGAATGTTTCCCACAATTGGGACTGAGTGGGAGTTGACTTGGACTGAAGGACCTCTGGATTAGCCGAAGAAGAAGGAGCGTCAAGAGCATGTCCACATTGTAAACAAAAATTCGCTGCATCTGGATTTTCTTGTGAACAGGACGGGCAAGCATTCATAGTGGTCGGTTATAGCATCCCAATTACACCCACACAAGTTCTGTTGATTCCAAATAGACCTCTTAACAACGTCCGTTTCCACTTCTGCCAAAACCTGCGCTCCCAGCATTCACACCTCGGCTTGCACTCAATTCTTGATCAAAGTTGTTATACACCTGACGAGATTATGGACCAAGGAAATTGATAGCCTACTGCACTGTGGATTATTTTAGTATATTCAACAGCAAGGGCAGTTCGCCTGAACTTTTGCTCCATAAACGCGATCCCGCCCAATCAGTCGGCCAAATTATATTTGACCAAAATCCTTTTACGCCATGGCCAGGACTACTCGGCTAGCATCTAAATCTTCCCTCAACCTTATTCCCAAATGTGATCAGATAGACTGGTCAAGATGAATTGACTGAGGTTCAATTTTTGAGGAGATCTCTGGAGTTGACGTTGAAATTTTTCGCTGTTGTCAATGAGACCGATGTACACGCAATTAATTCCCATACGAAGGACATTTTCCATCCTGTCTCAAGCTCCCTAGCAGGGACTTGCCAAAATCCAGATCGAGTTAGAAAGCGAAGTTGGTTTAAAATTAGTTGGAATGAGCCTTTTGCTTGCCACCAGATCCCCAGTCAATGGCTCAGTACCCTCACAATCGCCCAGAATTGGAGGACAATTCCATATTACATCACCGTGTGTCGCATCTTGTCATGTCCGGTTTTTATACCTTTTGCGTCTTCCAGATATTCTTGCATCATAAAAACAGGACCACGGTATTTGTGTACCACATTAGATTTTCCTGACTACTGTTCTGCTCTCATATTTCTGGGGAAGCATACCATCATCTTGAATTGCCACCACAAGCGATCTGTTCAGTACTGCTCTTCATGCTGGACCCCCTGTAG
>CAVTGT010000010.1:0-828794 GCA_963734345.1 uncultured Nitrospiraceae bacterium | reverse complement strand
GCGCCGATTAATCTACCGGAAACTGCTAACGAGTTTCGCAGCAGGATGAAGGCTGTTTTAGAGTCATCGCGGCACAACATTATTGCCTCGGTATCTGCCAGAATGGCGGGAAGCGCCGCGATCGACTTAGTAGCTTGTAGGCATTTTCGGACTCCGGGCGCTGTTCCTCTGGTATCAGTTTTTGGGCGCTATCGGTTCAAGTACACAACCGGAATTGCCCGTTGCTCCCGTCTGAGCACAAAGCCGTCCAGGCCCGTATCCTGCACTACGCGCGGTAGAATCAGTTGGACCTTTGTGCCTTGGATAGGCAAGGCATTGCTCTTCTTCGTCGCTCTGCTAGACCAACTCATGAGCGCAGATTCGCGGCCAGGATCTTGATCTGCCATCATGACAAGAAGAAAGGCAACAGGATGAGAATGATGTCACCCTGCTTGAAACGAGGTAATATCGGCATAGTTCTTACGCTGTTTGTTTCGGGGTTACCTTGCTTGTATCCGGCATGAATCTATGGAACGAACCCTACAAATTCTGAACGAGTTTGAACGGGATGGTGTCTTGAACCGCTATGCCATCGGCGGCGCCATGGGAGCCACCTTTTACGTTGAACCGCTTCTGACGTTCGATCTGGACATCATCGTGCTACTGCCGGAGACGAAAGGAGGGCTTCTGACGCTCACCCCCCTCTATGATGCGCTACGCGCTAAGGGTTACACGGAAGAAGGCGAATGCGTAGTCATCGAAGGCGTGCCGGTACAATTCCTGCCCGCTTACAACGCGCTGCTTGAGGAGGCTTTACGAGAGGCGTGTGAGGTGCCGTATCAAACCACATCAACACGCGTCCTACGGGTCGAGCACCTGCTCGCTATTTGTCTTCAAACGGGACGCACCAAGGATCGTGAGCGGGTGAGAATTCTCCGGGAACAGGCCACACAGGATCTTGAGTATCTTACTGACGTTCTCCGTCGGCACCAACTGGAGGGGAAATGGAAAGAATGGATCGCCTGAAACCCGAGATCGAAAAGCTCTTTCGCGCTAAAGAACAACGCCGGATTCGGCTAGCAGCTCTGCCCTTCCCTGAAAAGGTGAAAGCTGTCATCCAAATGCAGCAGATGGCGGCCCCCCTGTTGCGTGCCCGAGGTAAACGTGTTCGTGTCTGGGCACTATCCCAGTCTGAGATGTGAGCTATGCCGGCCCCTGGCGAACACAAAACCGTCCAAATCCGCATCCTGACATACGCGCAGGAGATCGGCTGGCGGTTTGTGCCGCGTGACGAAGCAGAAGCACGTCGGGGCTTTGACCGCGACGGCCTCACGCCCGAAGATTATGCCCGCCCGGCGTCGCTGTACTTTGGTGACTTGCTGCACGCCCAGGTCCGTACCTTCAATCCACAATACAAGGAGGCCGAGGGCGCGCTGATCGGGGAGTTTCAGCGGCTGAATGCCGCCATCACCGGCAACCGCGATTTTCTTACCTATCTCCGCAATCAGGGCAAATTCTTTTGCGCCGAGGAAAACCGCGAGCTGGATCTTACGCTCATTGATTACGGCGACCTCGCCCGCCCGCGTGAGCAGTGGCGGAATGTGTATGAGGTGACCGAGGAGTTTTACACGCACAACGGCACATACGGCACACGCGAGGATGTGGTGTTCCTGATTAACGGCATCCCGGTGCTGGTCATTGAGTGCAAGAACGCAAGCAAGCACGAGGCAATCGCGCTGGGAGTGGAGCAGATTCGCCGTTACCACAGTGAGACGCCGGAGGTGATGGTGCCACAGATGCTTTTCACCGCCACGGAAGCCATCGGCTTTGCGTATGGGGTGACGTGGAACACGGTCCGGCGGAATCTTTTCAACTGGAAGCATGAGGAGACGGGCAATCTCGAAGCCAAGGTCAAAAGCTTCTGTACTGTGGAACATCTCCTGCGCTCTCAAGGACTTTATCCTCTTCGCAGAGAAGGAAGAGGAACTGCAAAAAATCATCCTCCGCCAACACCAGGCGAACGCGGTGGACAACGTGGTGGCTCGCGCGCTGGACCGGAAACTGGCGCGCGGCCTAGTCTGGCACACGCAGGGCAGCGGCAAGACCTACACGATGATCAAGGCCGCCGAATTGCTCTTTAAAGCACCGGAGGCGGAAAAGCCGACCATTCTGCTGCTAATCGACCGCAACGAGCTGGAAGATCAGATGCTCAAAAATCTGGCGGCAGTCGGACTGGGTAATGTGGCGACGGACCGCATCACCACGCTCAACACGCTGCTGGACGCGAACGGACAGGACTATCGGGGCATTATCGTGACGATGATTCACAAATTCCGCGATATGCCGGCAAACCTGAACCTGCGCCGGAATATCTTTGTGCTCATTGATGAGGCGCATCGCACAACCGGCGGCGACCTTGGCAACTTTCTGATGGCGGGCTTACCACATGCCAGTTTCCTCGGTTTTACGGGCACACCCGTGGACAAGACCGCCTACGGCAAGGGGACGTTTAAGACTTTCGGGTGCGAAGACGACCAGGGCTACCTACACAAGTATTCCATCTCCGAGAGCATTGAGGACGGAACGACACTGCCGCTCTATTACAGCCTTGCACCCAATGAGATGCTCGTGCCGCACGAGATCATGGAACAGGGATTCTTGTCGCTTGCCGAGACGGAAGGCATCGCGGATATCGAGGAACTGAACAAGATCCTGGAACGCGCGGTGAACTTGAAAAATTTCCTCAAGGGCATGGACCGCGTGAAGAAGGTGGCCCATTATGTGGCCGACCATTTTCGGGAAAACGTGGAGCCTCTTGGCTACAAGGCCTTTCTTGTGGCCGTGGATCGTGAGGCGTGCGCCTTCTACAAAGAGGCACTGGATGTGATTCTGCCGCCGGACTATTCCGAAATTGTCTTTACCGGCAACAACAACGATCAACCGCATCTCAAGAAGTGGCACCTCGACCCGAAGCGTGAGAAGCAGATCCGTAAGAATTTCACCAAGGTCGGCGAGAGGCCGAAGATTCTTATTGTCACCGAAAAGCTGCTGACCGGCTTCGATGCACCGATTCTCTATGCGATGTACCTGGACAAGCCCATGCGTGACCACACGCTGCTCCAGGCCATCGCGCGGGTAAACCGCCCGTACGAGAATGAGGGGGCGGAGATGGTGAAGCCGCATGGTTTCGTCCTCGATTTCGTGGGCATCTTCGACAAGCTGGAAAAGGCACTGGCCTTCGACAGCGACGAGATCAACGCCATCGTGAAAGATATCGGTTTGCTCAAGCACCTCTTCAAGGCAAAGATGGAGGCGAAGGCCCCGGCCTATCTGGCGCTGATCACGAGAAATTTCGATGACAAGGACGTGGATAACCTCATCGAGTATTTTCGGGACAAGGAACGGCGCCAGGAATTCTTCAAGGAATACAAAGAGATCGAGATGCTTTACGAGATCATCTCGCCGGATGCGTTCTTGCGTCCGTTCATCGACCCTTACACGACGCTCTCTTCGATCTACGCCGTGGTGCGGAACGCCTACGCCAGGAAGGTGTATGTGGATCGTGACTTTCAGAAAAAGACCAATGAATTAGTTCAACAACACATCGGAGCCATCTTTGCCGGCGATCCGTCATCCTCTCAGGTGCGCCTGGATTCCCGCACCATTGAGACGATTAAGCAGCAGGAGGGTGGCAAAGCGACTAAAATTATTAATTTGGTTAAGGCGATTCAGA
This sequence comes from uncultured Nitrospiraceae bacterium, assembly GCA_963734345.1. Classification (GTDB taxonomy): domain Bacteria; phylum Nitrospirota; class Nitrospiria; order Nitrospirales; family UBA8639; genus Nitrospira_E. The sequence continues at coordinate 825,082 of CAVTGT010000010.1, read as the reverse complement.
AGAGCGCGGAAGGCAGCAGTGACGACCCATTTCTCGTCACTATGGCCGAGCGGGCGAAAGCTGTTCAGGACAGGTTTGAGGATCGCCAGTCCACCACAGAGGAAACCTTGGCGGCGCTCCTCCAGGCAATTGAACGGGATGAACAACGGAAACGGGAACAAACCGCAAGAGGACTCGATACCTTGACCTTCTTCGTCTTTACGATTCTGAGGGAAAAGAGTATCCCACACTCAGAGCGCGTCAGCAAAAAGATCGGCGAAGCCTTTGCGGAATATTCCAACTGGCGGACAAGCGAGAACGAATTACGGGAATTGCGCAAGCAAGTCACGTTTGCGATCCTTAGCCAAGAAGATGATCTCGGCAAAGTGACAGCGATTGTCGATGAACTCTTTGTCACCTTGAATAAGGAGAAGCGTGGTTAAAACAGGTAGGTGGCGCGATAAACAAGAGTTTAAGGATCGTGTGCTGGAATGGACGGCAAAGCTCGACGTAAAAGCCACGGCCATTTATGTGCGACCGATGCGCAGAAAATGGGCATCCTGCTCAACGGCGGGTACGTTAAGCTTCAACGATGAATTGTTGAGTATCGAACGCGGGTTGGCTGATTATGTGATTGTCCACGAACTGTTGCACTTCTCTGTGCCGAACCACGGCAAGCTTTGGAAATGTCTGATGCGGGTACATCTCGGAGATTATGAGCAGCTTGAAAAAAGGCTTCACCGAGTGGGGTATGAATTGAACAGTCCCCAGGTTGCCTGTGATAACAGGCAATGACTACCCTTTCTCCAATGAAGGTAGCTCTAGCGTCCCTTGAATCTCGCCAAAAGCTACCATCTCACCACGCCGTTTTCGTTCCTGGACCGCTAGTCCAATGGCAATCACTGAGTGCCGCTGTCAGAGTTTTTTTAAGAACTACTCTCACAAATGCGTAAACATATTTGCTAGGCTCTTCCTTCATGGATGCACTGTATTATCCGTTTCATCTCTGTCATGAACAGACGCTGCATCAACTGTTGAAGGACTATTCCCGTGTCCATTTTCGGGATTTTATGGCCTTACAGGTAACGCCCTTTATGGGGACAACGGGGTTTCCTGACCGGATGGGGGATTACTATCCTGATCTTTTAGCGAACGGCAGAATTGTGCAAGGGCATGATGTCAGCGGGCGGCTCAGTCCGGAGATAGCCACTGCAGTCAATCGGGATGTCACCGATCCGCATTGGCGATCGATTTTTCATGAGGGTCTAAGACATGATCGAAGTTTTCAGCGAGGGTTAGTGGCGTTTTCCCAGGATAGCCAAGGCCGAAGTTCCGTCGCGGCCGATTCTGCCCTCCTGTTGGCATTACAACAACCTGAAAGGGAGTTTGCGCGATACACAGTCGAAACCTTACAAGCCATGAGCCGCAGACCGTTGCCTGAAAAGGAAAACCTCGATTTTGAGTACGGGTTTGGACTGATGAAAACTTCGGCCGCATTGATCTACAGTATTCGGCTCTGCCAACAACTGGGTCTGGTCGCCGTCACCGATTTGGCTTCACACCATCGATTGCTGACGAGAACATGCCTGCGGGATTCCGTGGATCTGACCAACATTTGTGTGAAGCGGGAGGGTTACTGAGTTGGACTGTTGAAAAAGTCCGCCAGCGGCGTTCTCATTGCTCGAAGCGCTCAACGTACCTCCCGGTACGCCTCGCTCTCCTCGCGACTTGCGGCCTTGCCCGCGGACCGGCACGTCTTGGCGTGCCGGGGTGGGCGGGTAAGAAGGTGGACCTTTTGACCAGTCCCTGAATGTATGCGGAGTAAGGACCATGATCACCTGAAAGAAGGCCATGGGATCGGTTGGTCCAACGCACTGTCTATCGGGGCTCCTCATCGCGGATCCGTAGAAAGACGGGAAATCTGGGAATACCGTTTTTGGTCAATCCCTGGTAGCGATACGTGATCCGGCTCTGGAGGGGTGGCGGATCGCGCCGTTGCTCATGACTGAGCCCGCTTCCAATCGAGAAGATCACTCCTTGATCCGTGCGCACCGTAAGTGAACCGGTCTGACCGGCAAACTGACCCTTACCCGGCCGATACCCGATTACCGTGGCCTCGGCATCCGTGAAGGGTTTGAGCTTGAGCAGATCCTGGCTGCGGCCACTGGAGTACAATGCCGTTTCCCGATGCAGGATTAACCCCTCCCCACCTTGATCGATTACCGCCTGCAACCATTTCTGCAGGTCTTCTTCATTTCCGATGTGTCGTTGTTCGATGATGTCCCAATAGGGGGAGTCGCTCTCTGCCTTGAGGCGATTCATGGCCATCACCCGTTGATCAAATGTCCCGCCATGTGCAGGAAGATCAAAGACCATCAAGCGGACGTTTTCCCACCCCTCATGAGGTTGTTGAGTGCGAACAATAGACGACACCTCCTCATATCGGCCCCGCCCTATCCATAACTCTCCATCCAAGGGAACGGCCGGAAACCCTTTGATAAACCATTCCGGGGTTGCAAACACGTTTCCGCCTCGCGAAATGAGATGGGTTCCATCCCAACGAGCGCGGACGCCGTCGAGTTTTTCACTAATCCGGTATTGACTGATATCGATACCCTGCCGGTAGATGTCAGCCAGCATCAGTTCGGGCTTTGTGCCGGCGTGCGTGGCTGGATTTGGGAGAAGAAGAATTAGTAGAAGGATGACCGGCAACAGGCAGACATGAAACCTACGGTCTGACTCCGACAGGCACCAACCGGTTCGTGTCATATCCTGAGGGGTTTGCGAGGGAGAGCGTGTGTTCCTTCTACCGTCGCCCACGAGGAATGGTTTCGTCATTCTCCTATCGTGTCAATGAGCTGGATCTCTTCAGGAAAGAGTGCCAGCTGTTTGGCCTGGAGATCGTCTTTCATATGTTGTTCGCTGGTCGTTCCGGTCAACGGAAGCATCCCCACTTGGATGGCAAACCGAAAGATGACCTGTGCGGGACCCGTCCCTAACCGTTTCGCGATGGCACGTATGTCGGGGTCGGCCATCACCTCCCTATTGGCGGTTAAGAGAGAAAAGCCCTGGTAGACGATGTCATGCGTCAGGCAAATCTCTCTCACTGCTCGATCCCATCCCTGGGAGGCATAGCACCGGTTCTGCACGACCATCGGTTTAATCCCTGCCTCCGCACAGAGCTGAGTCAATTGTCCGGCGGTCACATTGCTGATGCCAATCATTTTGGTCTTTCCGGCTTCATAGAGCTTTTCCATGGCCGCCCACACCTCCCGGTCCGATTCCCCCAAACCCCATCGGGAATAGGGACCGTGCAAGACATACGAGTCCACATAGTCGGTGTGCAGGTGGTTTAACGAGCTATCAAAGGACTGCCGGACCTGGGTGGTGAGATCGGCTGAGGCATCGTAGGGCGTGCGATGGTCCTGCCCGTTCACCGGCGTAAATTTCGTTTGGAGAAACAGGGTATCCCGCTTGACCCCTTGCGTATCGAGTGCAAGCAGGGCTTCACCGACCAGGTCTTCGCGGTAATGAATGAGTTGATTGGCCGTATCGATGGCTCTGAAGCCCGAGGCAACAGCCAATTGCACAAGGTGGGTCGTGCTGCCCTCTTTCCACGCCGTGCCATACATAAACGAGGGCAGTGGAATGTGATTGTGCGCTTTTAATGTCATAACGATTCCTCCAAATTCAATGACGCATCCGGTTGGGTTCTTCCCGGCTAATGACCGCAAAGGCCTTTTGGAATGGTGAACCCTATTTTAGCGACTTCTCTTGTCATTTTCAGGAGTCCAGGCAGTATTCGGGTAGATTGGAGGAGAGTAGAGGCTGGGGCCTCTGTGAGTTGCACAATGGCCTGCAGGAGCAGCAAAAACTCTGAGAGACGGAATAATAATTTCCAGGAATGCCGGATGGCGTCCTACAAACGTTCACGGCCAGGGGCGGAACGAAGATCTTGATCGGGTCCGAGGGGAACGATACCCGTGGGGTTAATGTCATCGTGAGTGATGTAGTAATGGCGTTTAATGTGATCCATATTCACGGTGTCCGCCACGTCGTCGTATTGATAGAGATCTTTGAGATAGCCAAACAGATTGGGATAATCCACAATGCGCCGGATATTACATTTGAAATGTCCATGGTACACCGCGTCGAACCGGATGAGCGTCACGAACAACCGCCAGTCTGTCTCCACGGGACTCTTGCCAAAGAGATACCGTTGTGTGGTTAATCGGGACTCCAGCCTATCCAGCATGTCAAACAGTCGCCGGACCGCATGCTCGTAGGCCCGTTGAGACGTCGCAAACCCCGCGCGGTAGACGCCATCATTCACCTGCTCATAAATATCGTCATTCAGTCGGTCAATCTCCTGCCGGAGATCAACCGGATAGAGGTCTACCTCACTGTCCGTAAAGCGATTGAAGGCACTATTGAACATCCGCAGGATGTCGTCATCGGAATTACTCACGATACGGCAGGTTTCCCTATCCCACAACACGGGCACCGTCACGCGTCCGCGGTAGGCCGGATCGCTCGCCGTGATAGGCCGCACTCAGAAACTGAAACCCGTTGACAGGGTCGGTCGAATGCCCAGGCCCGTCTCGAAAGGCCCATCCCCGGTCATCCCGGATCGGATCGACGACCGTCATGCCGATCACGTCTTCCAATCCCTTGAGCTTTCGCACAATAATCGTGCGGTGTGCCCAGGGACATGCCCAGGACACATACAGATGATACCGCCCACGCGCCGCAGGAAATCCTGAACTGCCGTCCTCCGTCACCCATTCCCGAAACGCATCACCTTGACGCGTAAAGGCGCCTTCGCTGGATTGTTCGTCAGGAAATTGCGATTTTATGTTCATCGTATCCTCATTGACTTCATCATGATTCTTAAGATGCTTCACCGGCCGTGGCGTTTCTTTCCTTGAAGATTTTTCGGGAACAACAACGTCAGTGACAAAAATTTTTCACTCATGATCAGAAAAATTACATGGCTTGGCTAAGATCGCATGAGGTCATGCGCAAGTCGGAAAAAATAATGGGTGGATTACAACCCAGCCAATTTTCTTATAAATCTTTTTGGAACCATCTAACCTATCTATTTTAAAAGCCGATTAAAATTATTGTCTTCTTTCACATTGTTAAATTTTTACTAGCCTTTATTGATGAGCCTGATTACAATTCACTGTCCTTTTTCCAGTTCAAAAGTTTTTAAACTATTCCATCATTACATTTTCCAAAAAACGCATCACGGAGCATTCGCATTTGTATGAAATGGCTATGAATGTAACAAGACTGGGGGGACTCCTCTGTATTGCTGTATTGGCACTTTTTCTTTCAGTACTTAGAGAACTCTTTCAATACCTATTATCAATTTTTTTACGAACACCATGATGTGTAAAGCTTCTATGTTTAACTTTGGGATTTTAGATTTCCCCAATGACCCCTTTGTTGGTATACGTGCTCAGGCTGACATGATTTTGTTGAATAATGGAACTTTATATGAAGCGGTTAGCGGTGTCCGTTTTTTCTATTCTGGTTGTGAAAATTTTCTCCTCATTTGGAATCCAATCCCACTCTTTAATTGATCCTATTATTCTAAAGCCTGGTGAAAAAGAAAATGATTTCCTTTGGTGGATAAACCTAACCCGTTAAAACCTGACGTTCTCACTAGTATTATGTCTCCTCATGCTGTAGAGAACTATTCCTATAAAGTCTGCTCAGACAAATTTAAAAATTGGCAAAATGTTTGTAACCCTGGAAATAGATCTCGTTCAGGAAAATGGAATACTGTGGTTGTGAAATCTTAAGGGAAATCCTTATGTGAAAAAGGATTCTAAGTGTTAAGTCTTTGAAGTCTATAAATATGTTTCTCAAGAACCAGATCTTCTTTTTGAATCTTATTAAAAATCAGGTTACAACATCTAATTAGGAATTTAACTTATTCTCAAAGGAGCTAGACGTTGTCCAACGATCTCGAGCCTGCGGAACGTCAAATGTCAATTTGCCTACAAGCAATAAGTCGAAGGACTCTAATGAGCTTCTTGTTCGAAAATGTAAGTCCAATTCCCTAACGATTTTCCACCCAAAAGTCATCTTTTCGATATTATGTCGAGGAAAAACCAATACGCTTTATCAGTTTCGATCGTCAGATGCTTTTCGGCATTACGCGTTCCGCTATGCTGAGGAAAATTCAAAATTTTCGACTTAAATTGATTCAATCTCTGGCCAGATGCCTTACCATTGCCGAGTTTGTCTTGGCGCAATTCTGTGCGATGCCAAGTTACTCTGGTTTGATTCGGTTGATCTGGGATGTCTCCTAGTCTCAGATTAAGCAGAAGCCAGACCTCTTATTAATCATGTCTCCTCAGATGAAATTGAGTCTTTTTCAACCTACATTCACATCGAACGAAATCTGATTTCATGCGACGCGCCGTGGTACGGCCACCGAACTGCCGGATAGCAAAATGTGGCGCCGTTTTGTGTTAAATCCTATTTATGATGTTTAGATAAAGTCATAACCATTTTAACCTCGAAAAATGCCCAGAAGCAGCGCCGCCGAAGTCAATGCGAGACATACCATGGTGAATGCCGACGAATTTCCAAACTCGAGAATGCCACCGACATTGATGCCCGGAAGGCCGTTCACAAAGGTAATGGAAACCTGCTCTGGGAGGGAATGATTTCAGAAAACGCGGAGGTCGGTGTGTCAGGGTAATTGATAGGTGAATTCCGGCCATGTGGCCTCACCGTGGATGGCTCCTGATTCGGTTACCCCGATTTCCATGCGGGACTGAAACGGTGTGGTGCCGGAAATCCCGCTGAACCGGCCGGTTCCCCACATCCAGGTGAATTCTCCATTACACGTCTCCGCCAGGCTTTTGCAGGACCACCGGGAATGGATGACTTCGTGTGTGTCGGGGATCGTCATCGTGCACGTTCCAAACGAATCCCGGGCTTTGGTCTTCGGATCGATATTCATCGACACCTGGCAACGGATCTGTGCCCGATTGAAGAGCCCTTGTGATTCCTGCAAAGGAGCGCGCTCTTCAAGAATGCCGTTTACCTCTCCATGAAAAAATTTCCGGTAGTTTTCCATTTCAAACATGTTGCCTTTGCCGGACCAGTGAGCAATCACATCCCCTCCGACAATCGTCGCACTCCAACCCGACTCAGCGAATCCGAGGAACAAGAGCAGGCCGACACAGCAAAATTTTAATCGTGTCATTCTTAATTCCAATCCTGTTTTCTGTCTGAGCCCGGCAGACAGATTCACTGAATTCAACGGTTTCGGAGAGGAGAATGTGCTATCTAATTTAATAGGGAATGATTCCATATTCAACTCCCGTTGGAGGGCACTGGGGGTTTGTTCCTGGTTTAGGCAGTTTCACCAAACCCTCGGCGGGAAATATTTTGTGTCCAACCCTTATTGATAGATTAAGTCACAACCATTTTAACCAACGAAATATGCCCACCAGCAATAATCCCGCCGAAGTTACGGTGAGACAGACCATGGTGAACGCCCACGGATCTTCAGACCCGTGGATCCCGCCGACATTGATGCCCAGAAGACCGTCACAAAGGTCATGGGAAGAAAAATTCCGGCTAAGACGGTGAGAATATACATCGTCTTGTTCATCTGCTCGGAAAATGTTCCCGTCAATTCTTCTTGCATGACCCCCATACGCTCACGCGCGGCATCCAGGTCTTCCACATAGCGCATTAAATAATCCGCCACTTCGCGGATTTTGGCGCGATGCGTCGAGGTCAGCCATGTGACTTGTGCGAGCTGAAGTTGGGAGATGACTTCCCGTTGGGGGGCGATGTACCGGCGAAGCGAAATAGCTTGCCGTCGAAAGCCCCCAAAGTCGGCTACGAAGCTGGCGGCTGGCCTGTCCAATGATCTGGTCTTCGATGTCATCGATGTCCTCGTCCAACTGGCCGATGACGGGGGCCATCCGTTCCATCCATCAATCAGTCAGCACGGTGAGGAAATCGCCCGACACCATTTAAAGGGTCTGTCATCAAAAGGGTCTGTTATCGAAAGAAACTTGTGTTCTTCGCCTAATCACCTAAAAGAAAACCGAATCTGAAGAAATCGGAGAGAGTCTCACAATAATTGAACCCATGTTATCCAAGTTAATTCAGGCGGAACGTTATAAAAAAAAGGAATTTTATATTCCTGTTCGCATCTTTAGCATTGAGCCAACCGACCGATAAAAGCCTGGGACTAAAAAGGGTAAGGTAATCCACACTTCAAAGGAGACCCACCCAGATTGCTATTGAAAAAGTATTCACTCGGTTGAGAACAAAACGTAGAGGGCCCCTTACCGATAAAGGCAAACCCATCGCGAGGTGGGGACGCAAAGCCACGGGTCAGAAAAATCTGATAGCCGGGTTACCGAAGAAAAGGGGAAGTGAGTGGGGCCTTCCCGGATGTCAAAAGGAGGGCTCCAATGTCCAACGTTTTTGCATTGCTTCACTTAAGAAAATTTTACTTTGGAAGCATTCTTGGTTCTTTCCTTGTCTTGCTCCCCTTGGGGGCGTATGCGGCGACTTCCAACTCTGCCACCCTCCAGTGGGCTGCCAACACGGAATCGGATTTAGCAGGGTACAAGGTTTATCACGGGACCTCTCCGGGTATATACGGAACTTCCCTTGATGCCGGGAAGGTGACTTCCTACCAATGCTTAAATCTGGACCCTAATAAATCCAACTATTTTACCGTGACCGCGTATGATACCTCGGGCAATGAAAGCCTGCCTTCCCCGGAAGTTTCCAAGACCATCATCGTAACGACGCCTACGGTTTCTGATCAAAAGACTGTATCGGTTTCTAATCAAGGGACGGGATCGGTGTCTAATTCAGGGACAGGATCAGTGTCTAATCAAATAACGGGATCGGTGGGAAGTGCTTTGTCTTCTGTCAGCACCGCCACGGCGCCGGTCAGCAAGCTGTTGCTGACGGATGATTTCAACGATGGGAATTTTCTAGGTTGGCAGGTGGTCAATGAAGGGACCTGGGAGGGGCCCTCCAGCTGGGCCGTCATGGGGGGAGCGCTGCAGCAAACCTCGAATATCTATGATGGGAATACGGATGGGGCGGTGCTGCCCAAGAAGGGTACCTTTGCATGGTATACGGCGGGGCAAAGCTGGAGTAATTACCAGGTGGGCGTCGAACTGTGGTCGACGGATGATGATGCCCTGGGGGTGATGGTGCGCTACCGGGATCCGGGGAACTATTATCGATTTTCCTGGGATGCGCAACGCCAATACCGGCGGTTGGTGAAGGTGGTGAATGGGCAGGTCACCCTGTTGCGGCAGGATACGGTCGCGTATGTCCCGAATCAGAAATATCAGGTGGAGGTGTTGGCCCAGGGGCCCACGCTGGAAGTGCGGGTGGATGGGGTGCCGCTGTTTGGCGGGCCGGTGGTGGATAGTGCCCTGGCGACGGGCAGTGTGGCCCTCTATAGCTGGGGGAACACCGGCAGTGTGTTTGAGAAGGTGCAAGTGAGTGTCGTGCCGGTCAGCAACCTGTTGCTGACGGATGATTTCAACGATGGGAATTTTCCAGGTTGGCAGGTGGTCAATGAAGGGACGTGGGAGGGGCCCTCCACCTGGGCCGTCATGGGGGGAGCGCTGCAGCAAACCTCGAATATCTATGATGGGAATACGGATGGGGCGGTGCTGCCCAAGAAGGGTACTTTTGTATGGTATACGGCGGGGCAAAGCTGGAGTAATTACCAGGTGGGCGTCGAACTGTGGTCGACGGATGATGATGCCCTGGGGGTGATGGTGCGCTACCGGGATCCGGGGAACTATTATCGATTTTCCTGGGATGCGCAACGCCAATACCGGCGGTTGGTGAAGGTGGTGAATGGGCAGGTCACCCTGTTGCGGCAGGATACGGTCCCGTATGTCCCGAATCAGAAATATCAGGTGGAGGTGTTGGCCCAGGGGCCCACGCTGGAAGTGCGGGTGGATGGGGTGCCGCTGTTTGGCGGGCCGGTGGTGGATAGTGCCCTGGCGACGGGCAGTGTGGCCCTCTATAGCTGGGGGAACACCGGCAGTGTGTTTGAGAAGGTGCAAGTGAGTGTCGTGCCGGTCAGCAAGCTGTTGCTGACGGATGATTTCAACGATGGGGATTTTCACAGGTTGGCAGGTGGTCAATGAAGGGACGTGGGAGGCGCCCTCCAGCTGGGCCGTCATGGGGGGAGCGCTGCAGCAAACCTCGAATATCTATGATGGGAATACGGATGGGGCGGTGCTGCCCAAGAAGGGTACCTTTGCATGGTATACGGCGGGGCAAAGCTGGAGTAATTACCAGGTGGGCGTCGAACTGTGGTCGACGGATGATGATGCCCTGGGGGTGATGGTGCGCTACCGGGATCCGGGGAACTATTATCGATTTTCCTGGGATGCGCAACGCCAATACCGGCGGTTGGTGAAGGTGGTGAATGGGCAGGTCACCCTGTTGCGGCAGGATACGGTCGCGTATGTCCCGAATCAGAAATATCAGGTGGAGGTGTTGGCCCAGGGGCCCACGCTGGAAGTGCGGGTGGATGGGGTGCCGCTGTTTGGCGGGCCGGTGGTGGATAGTGCCCTGGCGACGGGCAGTGTGGCCCTCTATAGCTGGGGGAACACCGGCAGTGTGTTTGAGAAGGTGCAAGTGAGTGTCGTGCCGGTCAGCAACCTGTTGCTGACGGATGATTTCAACGATGGGAATTTTCCAGGTTGGCAGGTGGTCAATGAAGGGACCTGGGAGGGGCCCTCCACCTGGGCCGTCATGGGGGGAGCGCTGCAGCAAACCTCGAATATCTATGATGGGAATACGGATGGGGCGGTGCTGCCCAAGAAGGGTACTTTTGTATGGTATACGGCGGGGCAAAGCTGGAGTAATTACCAGGTGGGCGTCGAACTGTGGTCGACGGATGATGATGCCCTGGGGGTGATGGTGCGCTACCGGGATCCGGGGAACTATTATCGGTTTTCCTGGGATGCGCAACGCCAATACCGGCGGTTGGTGAAGGTGGTGAATGGGCAGGTCACCCTGTTGCGGCAGGATACGGTCCCGTATGTCCCGAATCAGAAATATCAGGTGGAGGTGTTGGCCCAGGGGCCCACGCTGGAAGTGCGGGTGGATGGGGTGCCGCTGTTTGGCGGGCCGGTGGTGGATAGTGCCCTGGCGACGGGCAGTGTGGCCCTCTATAGCTGGGGGAACACCGGCAGTGTGTTTGAGAAGGTGCAAGTGAGTGTCGTGCCGGTCAGCAATTCTTTGTGAGGCCAACTAAAGGGTCGTCAGTCTGTTTCTGACAGGCCCTTTCCATAACTGCCAACGCATCCGAGCTTGTTTCTCGCCGGTTATGCGTTGGCAAGTTGCTCAGGTTCATTCTATTGATATGGTTTGTCCCGTCTCAGAAGAGGGGTCAGATACCTTAATACCCAAAAGACCCGTCACAAAGGTGATGGGAAGAAAAATTCCTGCTAAGACGGTGAGAATATCCATCGTCTTGTTCATCTGCTCGGATAATTTCCCAGTCAATTCTTCTTGCATGACCCCCATGCGCTCACGCGCGGCATCCAGGTCTTCCACATAGCGCATTAAATAATCCGCCACTTCGCGGATTTTGGCGCGATGCGTCGAGGGCAGCCATATGACTTGTGCAAGCTGGAGTTGGGAAATGACTTCCCGTTGGGGGGCGATGTACCGGCGAAGCGAAATAGCTTGCCGTCGCACAATGAAGCGTTTGTGTTCGTCTTGCTCAGTTTGAGAATGTCTGGTAGGGTCACGGCAGGTGTTGCCATGAGGCTTAACCTTTGCTTGGAGGAAGACTACTATGGGAGAAGTCGATACATCACCGGCAGTTGCCGCCAAGGTCATGGAGGATCTCACGGCGTTAGAGGTGGATCCTGATAAATGTGAGCGCCTCTATAAGGCCGCGCTCATTCAGTCGAATGCAGGTGAGACCTATCGTATGTTGGCCAGGATTCTCCAGACCGGAAAGATTGACCTCGTCCACTACGCCTGTGATTTGGATGCCGATGGCAAACCGACGACGAAGTGGAAGATCCGGCGCATTCTTGAGCAATCCCCCGAACGGTTCGACAAAGAGCTTGAGACTATTAAAAAGATCATCACAGACGCTGGAGAGACGGTAAAGGGGGCATGGGTGCATGATATGACCGGCCTCCCGGATGTGCCAGCACAAGGGAAGAGTCTGGATGAGTGGTCGCGGAATATGTCAGCAGAGATCAAGCAGAAGCCGAGCTAACAAACACCAGGTTGCCGGAGCCTGGTTAGAATGCATTCAAAATCTCATGGTCCGGGGTTGCTCTGATAATGGCGGTGAGTCAATAGGCGTCGGCGGCGAGGCGCTGATGACGACCGTCAATCGGTGGTGAGCCTCCCGAAGCGACCGCTCCACATCTTCCGGTGTCTTTCCCCGTGCGAGAAGAAATCCCAGGTATCGCGTCCCCTCAGGAAGCGGGATGAGGTTTTCTCCTGGCTTTGCCGTGATCGTCAGTTCGACCACTCCGGGTACCGTCCGGGCTTCAGCCTGCCCTCTGACTTCATGCAACTTACCGCTATAGGGAATCGGGAGCATCATGACTCCTGCCGCCTGTTCCTGCCTGGCGAGCGGAGGGAGGGACATCTGCAGGGCGTGGCGGAGAATCAATTCTTCGAGCGACAGACCTGCGGCAAATTCCAGTGTTCTTGAGCAGCGCCCACCAATGGCTCGTGCCGCCATCTCAATGACCCACACGCCGTTCACATTGACTCGGAATTCCCCATGCACCGGCCCTTCCCGCAGTCCGAGCGCCTGTGCCGTTTGTTCTGCACAGGCGACAATTTTCTGTTGTAAGTCGGAAGAGAGACGGGACGGCGTCACGTAAATCGTCTCTTCAAAATAGGGACCGTCCAGCGGATCAGGCTTATCGAACATCGCCAGCGGCTGGAGAGTTCCCTGTGTAAGCAACCCCTCCAAGGCGACTTCGATCCCCGGCACAAAATCTTCGACAAGGATCCAACGAGCCTGCTCATCCGCCGCTGGGAGATTCAGATTGGTCAGGAGTGCGGCGACCCGATGAAACGCACTCGCAAATTCCTCCTCATCATTGGCACGAATCACTCCACAACTGGCGGAGAGGATCAGTGGCTTCACCACGCAGGGAAAATCAATTAGTTTCGCGAAAGTCCTCGAATCACCGTCCAAGGGAAACACCTTATGGCGGGGAACAGGAATGCCCTGTCTGGACAATAATTCCCGCATCCTACGCTTGTTGCCGGCAGCGGAAACGGAATCGACAGAGTTGTGGGGTAATCCTAATGCCTCTGCGATGGCAGCCGCCGTGACGGCTGTCACATCGTCAACTCCAATCACGGCATTGATTGGATGTTGTCTGGCGAATTCGGCCACGGTCTGTGCGGCCGCCTGGGGATGTCGAATATCGAGCAATAACACACCTTCCGACGCGACAGGGAGATCTTCGGAAATACGCTCCATTCCAATGGTCACTGAAACCTGCATACGGCGGGCTGCTTCTAAGAAGGCCTCTGCTCGATAGGTTGTGGTCGGCAGGAGCAAGAGCAGTCTGGGCATCGCGATCTCTTAACGGAATGCTGAAAGAGCCTGTCTTGACCATTGCAGAAGGTCTCTTGGCTTTAATCCGGCCTCATTCCGGAACATCCATTATACACCAGAGCGGGTACGATTCGGCGCTTCTAGAGTGTTCCTGTTTTCTGTTATTGGGAAGTCGGGAGGACGTTTGGCAAGCGTGACCGGTGAAACGTTTCCAATTGGCGATTGGCCTCGGTGATGATCTCTAATTTACCCACTACCTCAGCTACCTTGGTTCCGGGAATGGCGTAATAACCCTCGTCATCCCCGAGTCCGGTATAGACGCGATTTCCAATACAGCCAAAACTGGTCGTCGCCTTTCCCGATTGCAGGGATTCCGGCAGCACGGCGCATGTCGGCCGTCCCATGGTCGCACCGCCACCGGCTACGCCCGCTGCCTGCGCCGCCTCTGCCAGGAGCATCAGTTGCTTAACGGTCCCCCGGACAAGCACCACGTCCGGAGTGAAGGTGGCCTGCGTGAGTGGCGCATAGACGGCCACGTGAAAGGCTTCCCGTCGATGTGGAATCATTGGAATTTCTTCCATTGTGAGGTACTGCATCCCTACCATGGTCTGACCAGACCGTTCAGTTCAGTTGCGACCTGGGGCGGTAGATCCACACCGTGGGTATGGGCTCCGACCGGACAACTATAATGATCCGAGGCCTCTGTATAGAAGGTCTTGCCCTCCGCCGCGAGCTTCCAATAGCCGCATCCTGCCGGTGCAGGGGCAGTAATCCGTGGAACTCCCGCAGGAGCCGTATCCTGGAATGCGATCGCGACTACCGGGACTTTTAATCCCAACAGGTCCTGTATCTTCGTGCCTTGTGTCGTGAGTTCAGCTTCCACTTTCTTATCCCTCCTCTCAACTAAATGTGACCTCCCTACAACCTTTTACAGGATGCTGAAAAAGCCTGGCCTGAGCCTTGCCGAAGAGTCCGCCAGCGTCGTTCTCGCCTCGTTCAGACCCTCAACAAACCCCAGCGGGTACGCGTCGGGCCTTCACTTGCTGCGGCCTTTCCTTCGATGGCCTCAGGACAGGACTGGACGGCCATTTTGAGCATCCTGTGGGGGCCGTTCTTTTGTTGTGCCACACGTGCTGACCATCCACGTTTCAGCGAACCAACATATGTATTCACTCAACCCACTAGAATTCTCCATGCCCCTTTGTCAGCAACGGTCTAAATTGCTGGGTTGTCGGCTCCGCGCAGCAGAACCATGATTCCGTTAACCGGGGTGGTTTCGGACGATTGGTCGTGCTCACCCTTGTCCGGGTCGAGGACTCTCTCTGACGGCCAGCCATCTTATCGGCGCTTGCTCGAATACGATCAAAGGTCATCATCGCATCTTCCTCTTCCTTGGCACTTGCTTCCACGATCGCACTCACCTCCTGATGTAGTCGATCCATCCGCTCGTCCGGATGCGTCCACGGATACTGAAAACCGGCCTGATTCAGTGGACTGAGAAACTGTTGAATATTCGACTTGGCCAGAAGGGCCGACCCGGGCGGCACCAGGAGACGAATGCTCAATTGTACCGGATCGGTCGCATCGATGAGATCGTGGGCCTCCACCATGTCTAACATATAAAGATAATCGTCCAGGCTGGTCCAGGGTGTAAAGGCCACGAGCGATGGGCGAAGCGTGATGCCGGCTTCACGTAGGATGTTGAGCGCTGTGATGATATCAGCTCCGGTATGTCCCTTGCGTAACACTTCCAGCACATCATCGCTGAACGACTCCACGGCGGAGATGACGAACAGACATCCCTGCGCGGCAAGGTCAGGCATCAGCGCGCGCCGTTTCAAGAGGTGTTCGATTTTCGCCGTGAAATCAAAGGTCAAATGTGGAAACTCTGCGTGCATCGCGCGAACGATGTTCAGGGAATGCCCTGGCCCATTCAAGAAGTCCGGGTCGCCGAAAGTGATGTGCGTGGCCCCTGCCTGGACCTGGCGCCGGATGTCCTCGAGGACGACGGTTTCCGGCACGAGGAAGAAGCGTCCTTCATAGACCGGTACGATCGGGCAATGGAGGCAGTGATGGAGGCATCCTCGACTGGTCTCGACATACCCGACCAGTCGCTCGGTGCCGTGTTGTTCAAGCCGGGCATACTGGTCCAATGTCGGTAATCCGGCGCGACTGGGGATTGGAGGGGACATACTCGAGGTCATTGAGTAGGGACGCTTCAAATTTGGGCCGACAATCCGGTTTCGAGTACTCACCCCTTCGAGATGAGTGCTCACCTGTCCCTGGTCGAGCGCCTCAATGAGTGACCGTAATGGGATCTCATATTCTCCGCCCACTACAGTATCAGCCAGCCCCTGAAGCAAATATTCCGCATTGATTGAGGCGTACAGACCATAGAAACAGATGTGGCAGGACGTATTTATCTCGCGAATCAGCTCGGCTACTCGCACCCCAAGCCGGAGTGCTGTATGCATAGGGACCGAGATCCCGACAAACTGCGCAGACTGGAGGGCCGGTTCATCTATGGGTTCAACCGCGATATCGAGGCCGACCGGCAAATACCCGGCTTGCTCAAGGAATCCCATTGGTTGGGCGATGCCAAGAGGTTGGTGCCCCAGTTCATAACATGAGACGAACATGATCGCGTTCGGCTGCTTCAACAACGATCGGACTTCTGTAGTTTCGGCAACTGGTTCCATAACGCATTTCTGCCTTCAATAGAGGGAGATGTCACTCGTAGCACACCCCTGAGAGTGGACGCAAATGGGGTCTGACCCTTCCCATTCCCTGCTTTTTTACATATTTCGAGACAGATTTCATACAACACCGAATGTGTTTTTCTGGCATACTTGGCCTTCGCCCCCATTTTGGGACAAGGCAAGAATTACAAAAGGAGGAAATTATGCAAGGCGTGCGTGTAATCCGGCTGTCTCTACAATGGTTGTGCTTGGCCTCTTTCCTTTTTTTAGTCCTGACGGGATGTGGGATGGAATTAGGGGCCGCTCCGTTTACCGTCAATCCACACCGGGTTGATCCCTATAAGAATTTTAAATTTCGGGTAAAGTGGGATAATCAGTATATCCCCGGCGTTTCAGCGGTCAGTCCTCTCAAAAGAACCACAGAAGTGCTGATCCATCGTGAGGGAGGAGACCCGAATGTGTCGCGACCCATGCCGGCGAAGACCACATTTGCTCCCATTATCCTGGAACGAGGCCGGACGCATGACACAGCCTTTGAAGATTGGGCGAATTTAGTCTGGAGTCCAGAGCAAAGCACTGGCACGGAAATGTCTTTGAAAAACTTTCGAAAAGACATTCTTGTGGAATTGCAAAATGAAGCCGGCAGTGTGGCGCTGGCGTTTCGCGGTCGTCACTGTTGGCCATCCGATTATGTTTCCTTGGGAGATTTAAAGAGTACCGGTGGTTCGTCAGTCGCAACTGAATCTCTCACCGTACAATGCGAAGCGTGGGACCGGGATACTTCCGTGGGCGAACCCCAAGAGAACTGATTCGGTTGTCCCGTTATACGGTCTCCTGAACCTTGAGAATTTTTGGATGTCGAAGGAGATTGTAATCCCTGCCTCAAAAATTATGAGCCTGGAATCCATAGGTTGAAGCGGTAGTCATAGAAATAGTCAAGACGTTTTTTTGGAAAGAATGAGAGAATGGTTGCGTTGTTTCAGTAGGGCTAATCGAGGTGATATGTCCCAATGCTGATTCAGTTAAGGTATGGTAAAAAAAGAATATGGCGTTGAAATAATCTTAAAAGATGGATTGAGCTTCCACAGGCTAAATCCCAAGAAACTGGAAGATGATGAAATCCTCACAGCGCACACGGTTAAGACCTCAATCCATTGGACGAGCCTTATTGGTCCTTACCACGGTGTTTATTTTTACGCTGTTCGGCATCCTGCTGTATACGATTGTCACCATTCAAAATCAAAAGCTAGACAGCGTGACCGTGGATTTGGCCGGTCGACAGCGAATGTTAAACCAAAAGCACATGAAAGAAGTACTTTTGACCTCACAAGGAATTTCAGCCGATTTCCTTTTCACTCGAAACATGTTGCACCAGACTTTGGATGCACTCATGTTTGGTGGACAGGCCGTGATTAACTTCGAAAGTGGAGAGACGGTGACGCTCTCTCCTGCTCCGACCCAGGAAATTCTGCAGGAGTTAGGACATCAAAAATCTCTCCTGGCCGAATTTACACAAAGAGTGGATATCTTTTTGAACAATGGATCTGACCATCCCGGATACGCTTTGGAATTAGATGTCCTCCTGGCTTTAAATGGCCGGTTGAATGACGTCGCCAATAATGCCGTGAAATTATTCAGTAGATATTCGCAAGACAAAATTTCGGGAATGATCAAATGGGAATCGCTGATCGGTCTCTTGGCGGGATTTTTCGGCATTCTTCTGACGAGACAAGTCAGACTGGCTAACCGGGAACTTGAATATGAAATCCAAGAACGTTCTCGGGTAGAAACGGCTCTGCGCTATCGCATCGAAATTGAAAATCTCGTGACGAATCTTTCAACCCAATTCATTAATCTCAGGCCGAAGGATCTGGATGCGGAGATTAACCGCGCTCTGGAAGCCATCGGAACATTCGGGGCGGTGGATAGAAGTTACGTATTTGTGTTTGAAGATGACGGGGACACCGTGAATAATACCCATGAATGGTGCCGGACGGGTATTAAGCCTCAACAATCAAGGCTGCAGGGGCTTCGAATGCAAGATATCCCGTGGTTTGCAGAACGTCTGACCTCACAGCCGTTTTTTCAAATCTCAAGCGTAGCCAATCTCCCGCCTGAGGCGAGTGCGGAGAAACAAGAATTTCAAACGCAGCAAATACAATCGCTAGTGATTGTGCCCATGGTCTTGCGAGGGAAGTTGTTCGGATTCCTTGGGTTTGATGCCGTCAAGCAAGAAAAGACGTGGTCGGACGAAGACATCAGACTTCTCCAAATGGCTGGAGAAATTTTCGTGAATGGTTTTGACCGACAACGGGTAGAAGCGAATTTGCGAAAAAGCGAAGCCGACAAAGTCGAGGCGTTTCGACAGAGTGATGCCCTTAAAACGGCTCTGCTGTCGTTGGTTTCCCACGAATTGCGAACTCCGCTGACCGCCATTAAGGCCTCCGTGGCGGGGTTGATCGGTCTTTCCAACCAGGACACGTCTCATGTGCAGAAGGAATTCCTCCAGGGCATCAATCAGGAAATCGATTTTTTAAATAGGTTGGTTGATAATCTTCTTGATATGTCCAGAATCGAGGCGGGAACGCTGGCCCCCCATCGTGAATGGCATTTATTGGAAGATCTGGTCGAAGGCGCGATCAGACGGGTAGAATTGGCATTGGAAGGCCGATCGTTACTTGTGGATCTTGGGGAGAATATGTCTCCCATTTATGTGGACGGAATGCAAATTCAGCAAGTCCTCATCAATTTATTGGATAACGCCATTAAATATTCTCCCCCCGGATCCTCGCTCAACATTGTAAGTCGAATGACACCGGGACAGGTGGAAGTCAGAGTCTCCAACAAAGGAGAAGGGATCCCGCAGGAGGATTTATTCAAGATCTTTGAACGGTTTTACCGCCTGAAAGGTCCGAAGGCGCGCCTCATTCGGGGAACTGGTCTCGGATTGGCGATCTGTAAAGGCATGATCGAGGCGCACGGTGGTCGCATTTGCGCCGAGTCTCCCAAAGACGGCGGAGTCACGATTTTCTTTGTGTTGCCAATACCGGACGCTCCCCCTGCACACAACCTTGAACGGCCAGAGGAATAATTCATCTACCGATGCCTCAGGGATCCCGAATCTTAGCCGTCGATGATGAGCGACAAATCCGTCGTTCATTGCAGGTCAATCTTGAGGCAAAAGGGTATGAGGTCATGACAGCCGAAACAGGAGAGGAGGCTCTCCAAATTATCACTCACCGTCTCCCCGACCTGGCGCTCGTGGATTTACTGCTTCCTGGGATGGATGGAATCGAACTGACGCGTCATTTGTGTGAAACCTATCAGATCCCGATCATTATTCTTTCCGCGATAGGAGAGGAAGAGAAAAAAATCGAAGCGTTGGAAGTCGGGGCCGATGATTATGTTACCAAACCGTTCAGTATTGAAGAACTCACGGCAAGAATCCGCTCTGTTTTACGGCGGACGGCCTCAATGTATGGGACCGATTCCGTCTTCACATTTGGAGATTTACTTGTCGATTTTGACCGTCGTGAAATCCGCATCCGAGGGAAGGCCGTGAAGTTAACCCCGACGGAATATGATTTGTTAAAGTACTTGATTCACAATTCAGGGAAAATTCTGACGCATGGAACCATTCTTCGGGCCGTTTGGGGTCCGGGATATAGCGATCAGGCCCAATATTTACGGGTATTTATCGGGAACTTAAGAAAAAAGCTGGAAAAAAATACGGCACGTCCTCAATATATTCTCACAGATCCTGGTGTCGGTTATCGTTTTGCTACCGATTTTATAGACGATGAATCATCCATCTGACTGTGTGGTTTCATGTCAAGTTTCAATGTCTCTTTCCTAGCCCGTTCACGTCATAACCCTCTTTCCTTTTCGTTTATCCCTTAAATCATCAAACCGTCTACGACAGGCATTCTTGGGCGCAACGTCTGTTCAAGAAACATTTTCTGTCCCACTATGGGGACAGATCATGACGATTTTAAAAAATGTAATTCCAAGGAATCTTTATACAATCTTTATTTGAACAAAGAGAAAATCAAATGGAATCTTTATGAGCATAGGAGATAGCCTTTAACATGTACCTTACAAATCCCGGAAACCGGATCGAAGCAGTGAGTAAATCAGAGGTGAACATATGAAAATCTTGAACCGAATACCATTCTTTCAATCTCTGTCTGTGATTGGAATTCCTCTTTTAATGCTGTCGACCTGGACCTTCGGATGGGCACTCTACCGAGTCCGCAGACGTGAATGTCACCATGGATTATTGGGCACCGTATTATAGGCCGGCTCTGGCCGTTGTCCCTGATGGCGTATCCATTCACATTGTGAATCCTACTTCTTCACCCCATACCGTGACACACAATGATTGCCGAGTATCCCGGCCTTGCGCATTTGATACGGGCGCCGTTCAACCCGGGCAGGATTTCACCATTCCTTCACTCCCCCTAGGACGATATTCCTATTTTTGTGTGCTTCACCCCATCATGAAGGGAGAAATTTTTGTTGTTCCCAAAGACACGATGCTGAACCAGACGGCGACTCAGAATACGTTGTCGAACGTCCACGCTAAGAACGACTAGGAATTGGATTAACGATCAATTCAGACATTCTTACCTAAACAACTATTCATTCAGCATGCGGAGGCCAGTAGAGGAGATGGTCGCTCGAACCTTACAGTACTCATGAAAAGCCGAAAATGCATACTGATAGTTGACGACGAAAAGGATGTCCTTTTATTTCTCGGGGATCGTCTGACTGCTCTTGGGTATGAGGTTCTTACGGCCACGAATGGACAGGAGGGACTTGAAGTGCTTCAACGGCAATCCGTCGATGGTGTTTTGCTGGATTTAAATATGCCGGTCATGGGGGGTATCCTCATGTTGGAAAAATTAGGGAAGACTACATTAACTCTTCCGGTGATTGTCATGTCGGCCAATGGGTATCGATCTGACCTTCAACAAGCCATTCTCAAGGGAGCGATGGACTTTCTCATGAAACCGGTTGTCCCGGAGGAGTTAACCAGTAAATGTTTGCGATTATTTGAATAGGACTCGAAAACTCAGATGGATTTGCAGCCAGGAAAGAACCAGGTGATGGAACACGACAGGGTACAAATTCCACAGGGACTTCCCCCTTCTGATATCACCCGGATACAACAAAGTTTTCGGTTGATATCCTCCGAAGGAAAGCAGATTGTTTCTCGCTTTTATGAGTTGTTGTTTGGAAGGTTCCCCGACCTGCAATCGTTTTTTCATCCTGGTAATTTATCTCAACAGCATGACAAGTTCCTGAACGGATTAACCACCCTTGTCCTACACCTGGACCATCCTCAAGAATTACGAGCCACCTTGGTCCAACTTGGCGAACGTCACCAACGGTATGGGATTGAACGCCGCCATTATCCTCCCGTTTTGGATACTTTCTTACGCGTTTTGGCTGAATTTGAGGGGGAGGGTATGGATGGGAAAACGTATGAAGCCTGGGCGAATTTTCTGCACTTGATCAGAGCGATTATGCTTGAAACTTATTCCATAGACGGGCTGGCGGAAGATCGAAATGGAAAGCCTCGTCCTAGCATGATTTCAGGCAACACCAAACGAATCCTTCTCATTGATGATGACCGCCACCTGTTGGATCTCTATCAATCCTACCTGGAAGGCCAGGGGTATTTCTGCAGCCAGGTTTCAGATGTGGCCTGGGCGTTTACTCATCTGCAAATGAGTCACTATCACTTAGTCTTGACAGATTTCCAAATGCCTGTGATGAATGGTATTCAGGTACGAAAAAACTTTGCCAATGGGAACAATGATGTATGCCCTCCCTTTTTATTGATCACTGGAAGTCTCAGTCAAGAGATTCGAAGGCAGGCATTAGAATCAGGCTTTGTGGCGGTTCTGAGAAAGCCGCATAATCTTATTGAATTAGGTGATATTATTTCGAGTATCCTCAAAAATTCTTGCGGCTTATTTGGAAATGAGAGGTATTTAAAGCGGGAGCAAGCACACCCGTGAGCGAGAATGTCATTTCGCGGAAGGTTTTCGAAAATGAGAGGAACCGGATCCGCAACCTGTTCTCCCCAACCTGACGAACCATGGATATAGCGGCTTACCCAAAAGGATCGGGTTTTGGCGGGGAATGAGCCTGACGACCTTTGCTCTTACCCGGTCGAGTGCTGGCTACCGAAGTGACAGTCGATCACGCTATGATTATCCATGAGCTGTAAAATCGTTACGTGACAAAGGTCTCGTTTCCTTCCATCCTAGTGCTTCCGGCAAAAATGGTGTTATTTTTATCAGGCTTAGTTCTTCGCCTGGCTGCCCCGGTGGAAGCGATGGTAAGATTCCGGACTTGAGCAAACTTTATTGTTGGAGGGTAGTGAGATAATGGATATTGAAACCTTTCGGCAGATGGTGGCGAAGAAGCCCGATGGATTTCTAGGACGATATGGGCTTGGGGACAAGCTCCTGAAAGAAGGTGCGAATTTTGAAGAAGCGGCGGAACACCTGCAGGTTGCCGTCCAACTGGATCCCGTTCATGTCGCTTCGCATTTTGCCTTGGGCCGGGCCTTGGCGGGGTTGAAGCGAAACGAGGAGGCCAAAGCTGTCCTGACGGCGGGTATCGAGGCAGCTCTGTCAGGCCGTTCCAGCGGGGGAGGGGATCTCGTACCGGAGATGCGTGCGTTAATTCAGACATTGGGGTAACCCGTGCTTCTCGGTCTACTTACTTTTGGAGCGAAAGGAGAAAGGTCTGTTTGTGTACAGAACTCTGGTGGGCATTTACTTCTTATCTTTCGGGAATCCCTCTGTTGTAGCCGTGAACCTAAGTGGTATGTCACTTCTTTAAACTTGCCTCCATTCATGCCGGAGGTACTGGTAGTTTCAGTGTGGAGATAAATGTGAAATGCCTAACTTGCAATTTTTCCTCTTCAGCCGCAATTGATATTTCCCCTATCCCTCTCTTGCTCATAGCCGGTTTAGCCCCTTTATCTGTCCTGAATAACATGGTCATGGTCGGTGGGCGAAATATTTTATTAAAAAGGGAGTTTAATCCTCCCGGTTCAGGTTAATCGACCAACACTAGGAAGCAATGTGATTGACGAAGGTGAGGCCCAGGGAATCTAATAGGAGGCAGATCGTGAATCTTGAGTGAATCCATCCCCTCAAAGGCAAAGGATGAAGAAAATATGAAAACGATTTTTATCACACTCTAACGTATGAGGCTTCTCATGTTGATTCGCTTTTCATCCCTATTCGCACTATTCATTTTTCTGGGTTTCGGACTGAGTGTGGTGACAAGTTCCTGGGGACAAGAAGCACCCGATCAACCCACGGGAACGTCACCTGGTTTTGTCGTTCCAGAATCGATTAAGGGGTTTGATGAGGAAAAGGTCAAAAACGATCCTATCTGTGATTCCAGTGTTCGACCCCAAATTGACCAGGTGAAACCGGACGAAGTGAAATCCGGTGATACCGTGGTGGTGCAGGGAAAGAATTTCGGGAAGAAAAAGGAATGCTTTCATGGTGTGACTTTTGGTTCAGAACAGGCGAAAAAGTTTACCTATGTGGATGATGAACATATCCAAGCAGTCGTACCGGAAGGATTGCGGTCTGGTGTCATGTTTATCAATGTCGAGACAGGAGGTGGAACGGCACGAAAGGGGATTTTGGTTAAATCACAAGACTAGCGAACATACCGGAGTAATTGGACAAATTTACGCATGGTGATTAGCGAAGGGATATGGTGTTTGTTGATGACCATGGGGAATGGAATTGTGAACCGGCTTTGTGGTGCCGGATGTGGATAGTTCCAGCCATGCGGACATTTCATCATGGGACTGAATTATAAATGGTGATCGACTATCCTGCTTAAAAACAAAAATGTTGGTTAGGTCCGTCTTCTGACCGGTAGGTGATTCAGACCCATACCCCGACAGGCGGGACTATTGTTTCTCCGAGCCGCGGAATTTTCCAAAATCTTGGGATACGCTCTCCTTTTTGATCAAGACATATTGTCCTCTGTCCAGTGTTTTCCTCTCTTGTCCCTTCCATCATCACTTCGTGGGTAACTTATTTGTGATCCTTTTCCGACCATAAAACTCATTCGCAAGAAAGAACCTGGATTTAATCGAATGAGCTGCACGATGCTTTATTAAAAAGATGAGTAGCCTCATGAAACAGATTGTTCGCGTTTCAATATTTCCATGGTCCGTTTCTCACATTCGGGGCATATGCCATGTGTAAATGTCACGCCGGAGTGAGCGGAGAGATAAGTTTCTAATCGATGCCAAATGTCAGCCTGATCCCGAATTTTTTTGCATTCCGCGCAGATCGGGAGCAGACCTTCTAATAATTGGATTCGAAGAAGGGCCTCCTCGCGTCGGGCAATTAGAGCATTGCGATGTAATAACAGGATGGCAATGATCCACATTGCAAAGAGCGCTAGACCACGATTCGTCAGAACTTTCCAAAAAGGCACCACGAGGGGCTGGGGTGAGTAAAAAATTCCGATGATGGTTAAGATAGAACAAACTATGGTTATACCTGGCATGGCCCATAGGGGTTGTAGAAAGGATGCGAATAATACGGCCAGGATATAGGGTATGGCACAGGCAACCCCTAATGGGATGTGAAGATCCACATAAAATGTGGCGGCAATGATACAAAGGCAGAGGACCCAAATCATGGGTTGGGTCTCCTGAGGCCTGGTATTTCCATCCTTCTCGTTCCGCAAGGATGATCTCCAAGTCGTTGAATGGCAGAATCGAAGTGCTATTCCCTGATCCGGGTTGGGATGCAATCTAATTTTGCGGCATTATAAAGGAGTGAGAGGCGTGGGGATAGGTTCTATCAAGAGTGTGTTTGATATAGGACATTCGTGGAATGAATGCGTCCCCAATGGATCTGTGTAGTGAGTGGTCTGATTCTATATTTTTTGTCTGAACCTCCACTATGGGACCTGGATGCGGCTTTGGTGGCGTTCGAGGACAACGTTTCAGGCAGACCTTCTGCCAGCCCTCAGCCTCGATTTTTTCTTCTTAATAATATAATAATGGTAAAATACGTCGGAAGATCTTCCGATAAGAGAAAGGGCAGTCCCGCGGTTGTCCCATGAGGATGTCAGGGGTGGGTGCATTGATGCGAAAAGTGCTGTGGATTGGAATGGTAGTGATTGTGGCGCTGATTGCCGCGCGACAATTCTGGTTGAATGGGGTGCGGAGCGCACCGATCGAGTATCGTACCGTGTTTGTTGAGCATGGTCCTATTGTGGCTGCCGTGGGGGCGACGGGAACCATTAATCCCGTGACCTCGGTGCAGGTTGGTGCTCAAGTGACCGGGAAAATTATTAGCTTGCATGCTGATTTTAATTCTGTTGTGAAAGCGGGAGAGGTCATTGCGCGTATTGATCCGTCTCTCTTTCAGACGAGACGGGATCAGGCCGCAGCCAATCTCGTCAACGCCAAAGCGATGTGGAGTAAAACGCGAACGGAGTTAGCCCAACGCAAACGGGAATTCGATCGGACCCAGAGGTTGTTTCAAGGGGAGTTGGTGTCGCAAAATGATCTGGATATGGCTACCACCGCCTATGAATCGGCCCAGGCTCAGTCTGAAATTGGCTCGGCACAGATCAACCAGGCTCAGGCATTGTTAGATACGGCAGATTTAGATTTGAAATATACGGTGATCCGGTCGCCGGTGAACGGCATTGTGATTGCCCGCAATGTGGAAGTGGGGCAAACGGTGACGGCGGGCTTCACCACCCCGAATATCTTTCTGATTGCCCTGGATCTGACGAAGATGCAAGTGGATGCCAATGTAAGTGAGTCTGATATCGGGGGAGTGCGTGAGGGCCAGGAAGCCTTCTTTACCGTTGATACCTATCCGGGTGTGGATTTTAAAGGTGTCGTGAGACAAATCCGGAATGCTCCGATTATTGTGCAGAATGTGGTGACCTACGACGTCGTGGTGGAAGTGGATAATCGGGATTTGCGGCTAAAGCCGGGGATGACGGCCAATGTCTCTATTACGGTAGCACGTAAGGACGATGTCCTGATGGTACCAAATGCGGCATTCAGGTTTTCTCCTTCTCAATCAGGGCCTGCCGGGAAAAAAGGTGCTGACTCCGGAACGGCAGTGAAGAATTCGTCATCCAGCTCGGCATCTCAACGTCCCCAAGCCGGTGGAGGAAATCAGGGCAAGAAAACGGTTTGGAAGTTGAATGATTCTGACGCTCCAACTGCTGTGACTATTCAACCGGGAATTTCTGATGGCAGTACAACTGAAGTGGTGGATGGGGAACTTCGGGAACGGGATAAGATTATTATCGGGATTGTCCTTCCCCAAGGGGATCGAAAAGCCAATCAGCTTCCCCCGGGATTCGGATCGGGACAAAAGTCGACAAGCTCACGCGACCGGGGCCTCTAGGAGGCTCGTTGAACAATCCGTCAGTGTTGTGCTCCTTTCGGTTTCGGGCTCCACATACGACCTTCTGCAAAAAATTTCGGCAACCATTTGCCTCCTTCACTAACAATTAAGATGAACCCACTGATTTCTTGTCACAATCTCTCTAAAACCTATCGCTTGGGCGATATCGAGGTATTGGCGCTTCAGGGGGTGAATCTGGCTATCCAACAAGGCGAATTCGTAGCAATCATGGGTTCTTCCGGATCCGGCAAATCGACATTAATGAATATTTTGGGATGTCTGGATGTGCCGACCATAGGCAGTTATTGTTTGAATGGAGGAGATATTGCCCACGCCGATCCCGATGAATTAGCAGAGATTCGCAGCCGGACCATTGGATTTGTTTTTCAGAATTTCAGCCTGATTCCCAAAACCAGCGCATTGGAAAATGTCCAGCTCCCTCTATTCTACCAAGGGCTTTCCCTTCGGGAGCAACGATCCCGTGGCCGGGAGGCCCTGGCCCGCGTGGGGTTGGGAAATCGGGAACATCATTACCCCACGCAGTTGTCCGGTGGACAGCAGCAGCGTGTGGCCATTGCCCGTGCTTTGGTATCTGCTCCCTCCCTTCTGTTAGCCGACGAGCCTACGGGGAATTTGGATACGCAATCGAGTCAGGAAATTATGGGTATTTTCCAGAGTCTCAATCGCACCGATGGTCTGACCATCCTGGTGGTGACACACGAGACTGATATTTCCGCCTATGCCTCCCGTCAAATTGTGATGCAAGATGGCTGTATCTTGAGCGACCCACTCTCGACCGCCATGGGCATGAGGGTGTCGTAAGGAACCGGATGGGTGGCTTTTTTGTGATGACCGTATTCACGGCCTTTCGTTTTCTCAACCGGAATCGTTTGCGATCCGGTCTCACCACCGTGGGCATTATTATCGGCGTGGGCTCGGTCATCGCCATGGTCAGTATTGGCGAAGGCGCGAAATCCGCCATCCAGGCGCAAGTGGCCAGTATGGGCACGAATATGATCCTGATTTTGCCGGGAGCGACCAGTGTGGGCGGTGTTCGTGGAGGTTCGGGTGGTGCGGTCACACTGACGGTCAACGATGCATTGGATTTACGAAAGAAAGTCCCCACCCTGCATGAAACCGGCTGGGCGAAGCGGGATGTCATGCAAATTGTTTACGGGAACCAGAATGTGAATGTCCCGGTGAACGGCATTTCTCCGACATATTTGTCCATTCGGGATTGGTCATTTACCAACGGTGGGCCTTTTACTGAAGAAGAGATGGAGGCCACGAGCCGTGTGGCGCTGCTGGGCCAAACGGTCGTAGAAAATTTATTCCCTTCAGGTGAAGACCCAGTGGGAAATATCATTCGTATCAAAAACGTCCCGTTTCGTATCATCGGGGTCTTGGCGCCGAAAGGCCAATCGCCAACCGGCAACGATCAGGACGATATTATTTTCATCCCCTTTACCACGGCCGAACGCCGGGTCCTGGGCACGCAATTTCTTGGATCGGTCGGAGCATTATTTGCTTCGACAGAACGCACAGAGGATCTCCCCGCCGCTGTCGAGGAAATACGACGGGTGCTTCGGGACCGTCATCGTTTGCAGCTCGATCAGCCGGATGATTTTACGATTCGTACCCAGGTGGATATCGGGAAAGTTCAAGAAGGAACTGGAGAAACCCTGACCATCATGATGTTTTCCGTGGCCTCGATTTCGTTATTGGTCGGTGGAATTGGGATTATGAATATTCTGCTGGTGTCCGTCACGGAACGCACGCGTGAGATTGGCATTCGTATGGCCATTGGCGCCAAACGTCGCCATATCCTCATTCAATTTTTAGCGGAAGCGATTACGCTCAGTATGGTGGGAGGATTGCTGGGGGTGTTTTTCGGTATTCTTGGCGCCCAGGCAACCACCATGGTGGCCGGATGGCCCACAATTATTTCTGTTGAAACAATTGTAGTCGCATTTCTCTTTTCTCTTGCCGTCGGCCTGATTTTCGGTATCTATCCAGCCAATAAAGCTTCCCGGCTGAATCCCATCGACGCCCTCCGCTACGAATAAGTCTGTTGAAAAAGCATGTCCTGAGTCTGGCCGAATGGTTCGCCAGCGATAGCTTCCTGGTCAGTAAATGTGAAACGAGAAGTGTAAAAATCAATATACCACCTTTTTCGATTCCGCTCCTGACGCCCTTTGAATGACTTCCGTCAGTCTGTCGAAAAAGCCCTCTCAAAAGTTCCGGGCTTCTGATTACCCATCAACCATGCTGCCAGAGGGTCAGCACAGGGCTCTCTGACCGTGAATGGAGTGGTGTTTCGTGAACATAGTGCCCGGAACAGACAAGTCCAACGTCTTCCGCGATACCCCGCGCCACCTCCGCTTCATGGAGATTATGATTGACCATGATAAATAGACCTCCGATGATGAGGTTATTGGCCACTTGGGTAAATAACGCAGGAGGATTGAATAAGCTGAGCGGCAATCGCCAGGCGAGGAATGGCTTGGGAGTCACGAAGGGATACCAGGCAGTCACGAAATCAGCTGCTCTGGTGTAATGGCGGTAGTCAACCGTCACGTACTCGGTATGTGGCAGATCTTGGATGTGACCGCGGGCGTAATCGATGCGACTCCGGCCATTGCCATATAGACGGTGGCCATGCACTTCGACCCCAACGAGTTGTGCCGGATGAAAGAAAGCATGCAAGGCGGCAGCATAGACGAAATTGGCACTCCCGAGGTCACAGACGCGTTTATTGACTGAAACGGTCCAATCAAGAGTGTGTCTGGCACGATCCAACAAATCCAGATAGTGATAATTCAAAAGAGCGGTTTCGTGGGCAAAGGTATTTTCAAATCGGACATGATAGGTTGTCGCGAGCCTTTCCATTCTTTCATATTGGGAATGGGAAAGATTGGTTAGCGAACCCTTCGACCTATCGCGGAATGCACCCCGCGACCAGCGGAGGGCTTGCGTGGCTTCATAACAGACGCGGTGGTATCCAGAGCGGAGCCGGTCTTTCAGCGTGAAACGCGGACGGAATGCGTTCCTCCTATTTTGGATTGATGGGCTGGTGCTACGATCTTTGTGTTGAAACATTGGGGTTGGCCAATTTATTCGCGGGAGACTTTCTGCCCCTCTTTTCGGTCTCTTCCGGAGGGCTCTTAACGGAGAGCGGAATTGAGCAAGTCGGAGAGTCTCACCTAATCGTGGGAAGACGAGGTATGCATTAACGGAAAATGAGGATAGGCCTGATGGAGTGGTGGATGACGGTGTGGGACACGGTTCCTAACACAAATCGGGTGAGAGCGGACGGGTGGTGTATGCCCATCATGAGAACATCTGGTTCCAATAATTTTGATTCTTCCAAAATGGTTTGAGCCGGGCTACCAAGACTTACCAGAGATTTGACCGGGTAGGAACCGGTTTGTATTTGATTGATCGCTCCATCTAAAAACGATTCAGCGCTTTTTAATGCTTGTTCGACCTTTTCCTCCGAAGCCGACACTCCTCCCCGCAAAAGTGATCGTGGGATAGGGACTACTGTCAACACTGTGATGTTGGTCCCCTCCGGGAAGGGGTGTTTAACCAAAAATCGTGCAACACGCTCCACATCGTCGTCACTTTGAACGGTGAGCAGAACGTTTCGAATCGTTGTCATCGGGCTATTCACAATCAGCACCGGACATGAGGCATGGGTAAGCACGCGCTGGGAGACGCTGCCTAAGAGAAATTCCTGTATCTGCCCTTTTCCTCGCGCGCCCATCACTATCAGATCGGTCTTTTCTTCCTGGGCCACCGACATAATCAATTCGGCCGGAGAGCCTTCTTCCATTCGTGTTCGTGGAGTCAAGGATAAGAGCGGTGTCAGAAGAGAACTGGTCCGAGCCAGAATATGCTCACCTTCTTCCTTCATACTCCTGAGGGCGATGCCCGTCATATCGTGAGCAATCTCAGGCCCCAACATAGAAAAGGTCATGCGCGGAAGATCCACGACGTGCAATATCGTGAGAGTCTTGACGGAGGCGAGGGTGAAGATCGTTTGAGCTGCCCGGGTAGATTGATCCGACCCGTCAATGGCAAGGAGTACATGCATGGACGAATTCCTTTTTATATATGGGAGGCTGCATTATAAGCCATGCTTGGTCATTGTGCCAAAAGGGAAATGGCACCCCTTGGAGTCTTTCAGTCTAGGCATAATTAGGGCTTGAGCATATCAGACAAAGCCTTCGTGATTCGGGATTGGGGATCTTGACGAAAGATCCGCTTTAGCATGAGATACAGTTCCGGATGCTGTTGTCGCATTCTGACGGGATTTTCAAAAAAATATTCTGCAGCCACTGCGAAAAACTCCGCCTCGTTCGTGAGTCCATAGGGATTAATATCTGAATGCCCGTCCCGGATTTTGTCCATTTCAGCCTGTACCAGATTGAGCCATGGCTTGATCGCACGACCCGGTAACGCGACTTCAGGAACGCCATCCACGAGGCCATCGGATTTATCCAGCAAATGGGCAAACTCATGAATCCCTACGTTATGCTGATCTGGGTGACTGCGAAATCCCTGTAAGAGATCCGGCTTTGACAAAATCATCATGCGGTTCATCGACCCTGATCCGACCATGCCTGAAATGGTGTGCTCTGCCGCTGGTCCCATTTGATACTCCTCATCGAAGGATGTCGGATAGATCAGAATTTCCCGAATGTGTTCCCATTCCCACTCCGGAAATCCGAATATGGGAATAATGGCGCTTGCCCCGACCAACACCCGGACGGTGTCATCGACCGGGGTATTAATGCCGGTAATTCGCTTTTCACGCAGAAAGATATGCACTTCTTCCCGAAAACGGTCTTGATCTGTGTGGGAAAGAGTTTGATAAAAAGGGACTTCCTGTTCCAGAATTCTTTTCCAGGCGGGAGGAAACGGGGTCTGACGAATAATCGCTCGCTGTCGAATCTGACGAGTGAGGAATCGGTATACCCATATACCGATCATCGTGATGCCCAGGAATCGCAAGGCCAAATCCAATGGAGAAGGACGTGGTGGATAAAGGATGGCGAAAACAAGGAAACACACAATACCGGTAAGAATGATCGCCAAGATTCGGGTGAGGTGTTCTTGAGGGTGAGCCCTCTTCACCTGATTGATTCCTGGCCTGTCTGTCAATGGAGGCATGTCGGGTGGAATAAAATTTTCTACCTGTAACCATCCCCTCATTTTTCCTGGGATGTTAACTAAGAAATCTGGTGTCGAACTGATTGTCAAAGGTTAAAACGTTCCTCTACTTTTTCCCATGATCTTCACCAGTCTGGTACATTGAAGTAACAGGGAAAAATCCACATGCTCCCGACTGTGGACAACTAAGGAGACTCTATCATGAAGTCAAAGGAAGGGGAGCGATGGGTTGCTGGTTTGTGCTTGGCGGTTGCCACCTGGGTGATCAGCGTTGGGGGAGCGAGATCTCAAGAGCCATCTAATCTCACTCCTAGCCAGGTGGTGGAACAGTGGCTCCAGGTCTACCCTGGACAGATTGAACAGGCTGCGGAGCTGACCACGGTGGCATTTCGGGCAGGTGTGTCCAAAGAAGAATGGATTGCCACACAAGGATCACATCTGCGGAATTTAAATATGAAATATGTGCGGGCCAAAATAGCCCACGAAGAAATGATGGAGGAGGAAGCCCATGTGGTCGTCCATGCTCACATTACCACCCTCCTGGGTGATCACCCGCAGGATGAATTGTATATTTTGCTCAAGAATCCTGAAGGCAGGTGGATGATCGAGCAAGTGGAAGTCTATACGGAATCGTTTAATACGGTTCCGTGAAACAGAAAGAGTAAGGAGAAGAAGGAGAAGATGCCGGGCAGGTCCCGCACCCATATTTTCTACCCTGCGATTTCTTTAATGATGTCCCAGGCTGAGATGATTCCCACCAGTCGGCGATCTCCTTCCACCACTGGCAGTAGATACACGGTTTTGGGCGTTTTCATGATGAGGGCCGCACACGCCAGGACGGAATCGTCAGGGTGGACAGTGGGGGGATGAGGGTTCATGACTTGGATAACCGGTTTGAGTTTGAGTTCTTCGAGATGTTCATGAAATTGTGCAAGATCCGGTGCAAATCGGATGTCCGGCATGTCACCTTTCATAATATAGGCAGGTATGGCTTGTTCAAGAATCTGCCAGAAATTCAGAGTTCCCAAAAGGGTCTTTTCCTCATCAAGAACGGGAAAAGCTTGGCAACCCAATTCGGCGAAGCGGCGGAGAGCCTCGCCAATGGTGCATTCCGGTGAAACCGTATGAACCTGGAGGACCATGATATCTCTCGCGATCATAAATATCTCATCCAAACGTACAGGGTGCTGATCAGAACTTGTAGAATCATGAGTGGAAAGGCCACTTTTAAGAATGGCAGAAATCGAAACGGCACGCCATTACGTTCGGCAATCCCCGCCACAATTAAATTCGCGGAGGCACCCACAAGGGTGCCATTCCCCCCCAAACAGGCTCCCAAGGATAAGGCCCACCATAAAGCCTCGGCTTGTTCAAGGGGAATGCCGGCTTGTTGAAAGACCGGCAGCATGCCTTTGACCATGGGAATCATGGTTGCGACAAAGGGGATGTTGTCCACGATTGACGAAAGAATAGCCGAAACCCAAAGAATGGCCAGGACGGTAATCGTGAAATTTCCAGCGGTCAGACTTAATGTCCAATCGGCCAGGATTTGTAACAGACCGGCATGTTCCACGCCGGTGACGATAATGAACAAGCCGCAGAAAAAGAAAATGGTAATCCATTCCACATGCCCGAAAAACTCATGGACTTTATGCCCGGCGTGTTCGTTGTCCAGGGGAAAGGTCACGAGTAACAGCAACAGAGCGGCGCCTCCCAGGGCAATGGTGGCGGGCTCCATGTGCAATGCATGGGCGAGGATAAAGCCGATAATGACCAGGCCAAAGACAGAGAGGCATTGTTTTAGCAGAGGCACATCCCGGATAGCTTCATATTCGTTAAAAGCCATGATACGGGCCCGGGCTTCGGGAGTGGCGGACATGGTTCTTCCATAAATAAACCAGAGTGGAATGAGCGTGGCGCTAAAGGCCAAAATAGCGACGGGAGTCAGGTGAATGACGAAATCATTAAATGTCAGACTGGTGGCGGAGCCGATCATAATGTTTGGAGGATCGCCAATCAGGGTGGCTGTCCCTCCGGTGTTGGAGGCATTGATTTCTGCGAATAGAAGAGGATAAGGGTTGATTTTCAATTCGTCCGCCAGGAGCAAGGTGACCGGTGCGACCAACAACACTGTCGTAACATTGTCCAAAAATGCAGAGAGAACTGCGGTCACAATGGAGAGCATGACAAGGATTCCCCACGGATTACCTTTTGCCGCCTTGGCGGCTTTGATCGCTAAAAATTGAAAGATACCGCATTCTTTGGTAATCCCGACCAGAATCATCATGCCGGTCAGTAGTCCGATGGTGTTGAAATCGATACCATGAACGGCCTGTTCCTGAGTGAGGACCCCTGTCCCAATCACGACGGCCGCTCCCAGCAGGGCGACAATAGCCCGATTGAACCGTTCTGAGATGATGACGGCGTAAGTGAGCACTAAAATGGAAGTCGCCAGCCACAGCGGAGAAAGGCCAAAGATTGTCTGAATGGAGTGTTCCGGCATTCTGAGGATTTGCAGGAAAGTTGGTTAGGTTAAGGAATGTCCTGATTGGGTGAGGTTATCACGGATTTCTCTGGTGTTGATTGGCCCACCATGGCGGCTTGCTGTAAGGCTTCCAAACGATTGGCAAATCGATGGCCCGGCCTGATCTGGTTCAAGACACCCAATCCTTCCAACGCGGCCGTGACATGAGATTGCATCCCGACGAAGAAGAGATGCTGATGGTGGGCCTTGACTATATTCAACATATCTTCCACCGCCAGGGCCGCCGTCCCGTCAATTGAAGGGACCTTGGACAAATCCAATACGACGCTGGTAAAGGTATTAAACCCCTGCACAGCCTCCAATCGGCGCACCATATTCTTAGCTGAACCAAAACTCATGGGACCGTCCACATGAATTAAGAGAATCCGGCCATTGGCTTGTTCCAGGATGGAGGCCTCCGCCGGAACCAACGGGTTGCTGGTAGCCGGGTTGGTGATGATATGAAGATTGGCCAACTCCAAATCCGCCATTCGTTTGACGAAGAAAAGGCTCGCCAGGATAAGGCCCACTGCCACCGCTGTAATGAGGTCCACGAGGACGGTGGTCACCAAGACCACAGTCATGATCACCACATCGATTCGAGGGGCTTGCAGAACATGGCGAAGAAACCGCCAGTCAATAATATCGATGCCAACTTTGATAAGAATTCCACCCAGAACCGCCAAAGGAATTTTTTCGCGCGAACGGACCAAGCCCTAAGAGGACTCCCAGTAATATCACCGCATGCAAGGCTCCGGAAATCGGTGTGCGTCCTCCGGTTCGGATGTTGGCCACGGAACGCATGGTAGCCCCGGCACCAGGAATCCCACCAAAAATACCGGCTACCATATTCCCGATTCCCTGGCCGATCAGTTCTCGATCGGAATCATGTTGGGTTCGCGTCATATTGTCGCAAACAAGAGATGTCAGAAGGCTGTCAATTGCACCAAGTAACGCCAACACAACGGCCGACTCCAACACCAGTTCCAGACCCTCCCAGGTCACGTTTGGCATGACCGGGGTGGGAAACCCGCGAGGTACCTCTCCGATGACGGGAGCATGTGGAAGGAAAAAATAGGTCAGAGGTGTGGCGATGAATAGCGCTAATAGGGGTGGGGGAATGATTCTGGCAATTCGCGTCGGAGTCAAATAGACAATGGCCAATGCCAATCCCCCGGCCAATACCGCATCCCATACCGGATCTCCAACATAATCCGGTATGGCTTTCAGCGTTGCAACCACGCCTTCGGGACTCGCCACATGGCCCACCAGGGGGCCCGCTTGCAAAATAAGAATAATGCAGCCGATGCCGCTCATGAATCCGGAAATCACCGGATAAGGAACCAGGGCGATGTATTGTCCCACCCTGGAAAATCCCAATAGGATTTGAAAGCCTCCACCCAGAATCACGGCCATCAACGCCATGGCGGGATTACCAGTGAAGGTTGTGACGATCCCTGCCATGACGACCGTCATGGGACCCGTTGGTCCCGAAACCTGCGCAGGGGTACCCCCAAAAAGCGCGGCAAAAAAACCTACAAAAATGGCTCCGTATAATCCTGCAATGGCCCCTAAGCCCGAGGCCACCCCAAAAGCCAACGCCAATGGCAAAGCCACCACGGCGGCGACCATGCCTCCGTAAATATCCCCTCGGAGATTAGCGAAGTGTAATCCGTGAACAATCCGCATGAGGATACGGCCAAGAAAAGAATTAAGGCGGGTTAGTGGCGCATTGGACTCTAAACTTCAGGTCGCTGTCAAGGTGGGGTGATGGAACTACTTGAGAACCGTTGGAGTGGGTCTAGGAGTCTGATGAAAACGGTTTTGAAGGTTGTATCCTGAACTAAAGGGCTAGTTGAGTGGAATCAAAATTTCCAATCCTCCCATAACGTCATTAAGCTTAAAGTCCCGTTTGGGACTATCTTTATGGGCATTGTGACAATTGACGCATGTTCGACTGACGGCTCGATCAGGAAATATCGCTTGATAGTAGGGACGGTCCTCCACTTGAATTTCCTGTTCAACCACTTCTCCGTAATTCATAACTTTTTCCAATGCTTTTCGATCCCGATCATTCTGAGGGCCATTTTGAGGATTCAATGGCCACAGGCTCACTAACCGGTAGCGAAAGGGGTTGCCACGAACTTGAAGTCCGCGAGAAGCTTCTTTGAAGAATTGGGCAGGGAGCGGCAGTGTGTGATCTTCTCTCCAATTTTCGGTTGCCGTGACCAACAACATGGCTTCCATACGTTCCACGACGTGTTGAGTGTAAAAGGTTCGATCTGCTTGCAGAACCGCATGCAAATAGTCAGCTGCAACACCAATGGGAATGCCTTGACTGGGTGAGAATTTCATCCCCATTCCAAACCCGAGTGCCAGGGAAATGATTATCGATGGAATGAATATAAGCAAGAATTTACGAGACACCAGAATAACCTATTCGCGCCAATTCCCTGACCATACATGATTTTCTGACAGCATAATGCCTGCAGACAAAAAAAGATAACAGGAGAACGTAAACCCTCCTATTTTCATTTATAGAGATTTGACTCAACGGATAAAAGGCGGAAAAAACGAGAGGAAAGAAGGAAGGAAACTCACAGTCAGAAGAGAAATAAACAGCCTAGGGTAGAAGACTTAGGCTAATCTATTCCGAATCGGTTCATCAATCCGATAACAATCAGGGTCAGAATTGTAATGAGAGGGACATGTTCCATATTAAAATCTCGAAAGTACCGCCCAGGTTACGAGTAATATGAGAGTAAATGCTTCCATTGTCGGTAACCCCTTTTATAAATTGATGCGTGTTATTGTTATAAGTCAGCAAAAAAAATGCCATAATATCGAATAAGATAAATTTAAGAATTATTGAATAATTTCGTATGGTTTTGAGTTTCGTAAGGATGTTCGTTTATTCAGATTCCAATATAATGTGCGTTTATAAACGAAACTGCTGTGCGAATTCGCTCAAAAAACTTGGCAATTCAGGATATATGCAAGGATGAAAAAAGAAAACATACCTTTCTGTTCCCACCAATGGCTTTTTGGGAAAAACCGTGAGTTTTAAAGTTCATTTATAGTAAGGGTTTCCTCACCCCATTAACGGCGACATAGGAGGTCTCAATCCAAACCCAGTCTTTGTGGGCTGGACCGTGAATTTGCACACCAGTAAATACCGCATAGTCGGTTGTACTGGGATCGACGGTTAGTTGGATCATCCGTTCAAGATCTTCTCTAATGATATGTTGGGTGACTTTGGTCAGAGTGACCAAATCGGGAATTTCTCCGAATCCAAATTTTCCAAACACGCGTTGCGTTAAGAGACTTTGCTCCACGTCGTCTGGATTCAGGTCCAAGCTGATTTCTCCTCGAGAATACTCTTGGAGAATCTTAATCAATGCGCCACAGGCTTGGGATAAGGCCTGGCGTCCTGAGCGACGACAATTTCCGGGAGTGCCATTTTCATCGATGGCGATATGGGGAAAGGCAAAATACACGTATCTTTCTCTGCCATCAGTATTGGGTGCATGATGATGGGCGGCTTGAAATCCTGTTACACCCAGATACAAC
Organism: uncultured Nitrospiraceae bacterium; assembly: GCA_963734345.1. Lineage (GTDB taxonomy): Bacteria > Nitrospirota > Nitrospiria > Nitrospirales > UBA8639 > Nitrospira_E. Next base: position 787,117 of record CAVTGT010000010.1, on the reverse strand, counting down.
ATTCCGGCCAGACTTGAAAAGTTAAATGCTCCATTCCAGGCATTATGGATTCTGTTCATGAATGGGGTCGCTATCTCGTCCCGACAGACGCTCACACAGGCGATTGAGTTCTTCTGATTCATGCCAAAGGGATGTAACCGGAATTGGGAATAATCCACGAACGCATCACAGGGGTAGGCACCTGGAAAATTCCGGTTCAATACTTCCTTGAAATCGAAGGGGCCTGGAGGAGTTTTGATTGGGAAAACATTTGATTGTTGTGCCACAACCATAGGGATAAATTCCTAATAGATCCTTTGAGAAGTTACTGGATAGTTTCAATAAAGGGGCAAAAGGAGTGCCAGGAATGTTTGTCTGGTTTCACCTAAGTTATATCCCGATTTAAAGATGGTTTTGGTTTGTTAGTCCAAAATTGCGCGAAACGAAATTAGACAAGGTGTGAGATCGCACTATGCGGAGTGTGCAAAACCATGAAAATGGTTTTATTTCACAATGATTTTCAAATCTTGAATGGACGGTAATCAGGAGAAAATGCCTGGCGGGGAATGTCCGGTCTCCCATAGATTTGTAAACTGCGCGGAGTCAAGATCAACCACACATTGGAAGAAGGGGGAGAAGAAAAGATTGAAGAGCTCGATGCATCTCTCAGGAAGATTTTGTTGCTTAAGTGGCTTCCAACAATCGGATCTGTTCATCAAGTGTTTGGGTCGAAACATTAAGATAGCTAGCTGCTTGTACTTTGTCTTGCTTGGCTAATCGCAGAACCTCATGAATCACCATGCGTTGAATGTCATGGAAGCTTTGTCGGCCAAGTTCGAACTGTATTCGAACGGTGCTTGGAGAATGTTCCCCTCCACATTCTTCTGAATTTTGCGAATAAAAATCCAGGGAAGTCAGGATGGGACCTTGAGAGCAAAGCAAGGTTTTTCTAATCATGGCCTCCAATTCTCGAATATTCCCAGGAAATTTGCAATTTTCCAACAGAGGAGGAACTGAAGAATCAAAGTCAAGTTTTGGCCGGCCAATTTCTTCACCATAAGTGCGAATATTTTTCATCGCTAAGGGAATAATATCCTCTTTCCGTTCCCTAAGGGGAGGAATGCAAATTTGATTTTTACAAAGTAGTGAAAGCGGATCGGGATGAATTTTTTTCTTCTGCTCTGATTGGTCCAGTGATATTGCGCAAGTCACGACGAAGTGATTGTTGACAGGAAAGGGGTCCGATCCCCCCATTCGACGGAAGGAACGAGTCCGAATCGCTTCTGCCAAGGATGCCTGGACTTGATGAGGAAGATGTTCGATCTCATCAATGAAAAGGGTTCCACCATCCGAATGTTCAAGAGCTCCCGGCATAGCCTGACTGGCCCCGCTAAAGGCTCCTCGCTCATATCCAAATAATTGTGGTTCGAGGAGTGATGCTCTTTGCTCATGGCAACTGACCGCAACAAAAGGGCCTAGTTGCTCGTGGCCATTATAATGAAGGACGCGTGCCAAGAATTCTTTTCCGGTCCCCACCTCCCCTTGAAGAAAAACCAATGATGTTTTTTCGGCGGCGAGAGATTTGAGTTCTTCAACGACCTTAGTCATGGATGGGCTTATGGCAATCACATGGTCCCAGGAAAACCGGCGTTGTTTTTCCGAAGTGGTGTACTCAATGCGGCGCCTCAGTTCAAGGAAATTGAGAGCTCGATTGAAGGCCTGTTCAACTGTTGAAAAATCAATTGATTTGATCAAGAAATCGTATGCTCCAAGACGCATAGCTTCTACTGCATCTTCGATGCTGCCGTAGGCAGTCAACCTGACTACCAGAGTTTTGGGAATCGTTTGTCGTACTCGTCGTAACGTTTCGATTCCATCCATTTCCGGCATTTTGAGATCCAAGAACAGCAGATCCGGAATCTCATAATCCAAGGCTTCAAGAAGCGCTCCTCCCGAGTTGAAACTTCTCACAAGGTGCCCTTTTCTCGCCAACCGGCGACTTAACGCGGAACACACGTTCTGATCATCGTCGGTTACATAAATCGTTGCACGCATAACAATCCTTGTCTCTTAATTCACAAATGGATGGATACCTCTGAATTCCGAATCTTTTCACTTACAAACGATATTCACCACGACTGCCCCCCACTTTTCACCAAACCGAGTTTTCGACCTCAATCTGTGTGTTCGGATAAGAGATCTTCCAATATCCGCATGGGGTTTTGTTATGAAAGCTTGTACCATAAAACTGACAAACCTGTTCAGGAAATGGATTCAGACCTAAGGAGCGGCACAAAGTTCGCCAGGACCAATAATGAGATTTGTTCTGTCTTTGGGGTATAGTTGTGGACAATATAGCTTTGATGAAATCCAAGGAATTTTCGGTAAACGTTCAGGCCAGTGAATAATTTTTTTCTCAATCTTCCCATCGCTAAGAAACTGCTTTTTGTCTCGGCGGTTCCGGTTCTGACCGTCTTGATTTTGAGCCTGGTGACCTTTAAGAGCGTCCAGACCTTTTCTTTGGACGAAGATCGCCTCAATGATGTGTACCATGTGCAAAGCGCCTCCTCAGAATTTATGCGATTGGTAGTCGATCTAGAAACCGGGTTCCGCGGCTATGTTTTGACTCAAAAACAACCATTTTTGCAACCCTACCTCTCGGCCAAGCAACGGGTGATATTACTTGGAAATTCCTTGAGACAGATGGTACACCATGTCGAGTCTCAACGGTTGATCATAGAATCCGTTCAAATCATGGTCGAACAATTAATGAATGATAAAGATCGACTGATTGAACGGACCAAAGATGGGAATGCGCAGGAGGCGATGGCCTATGTCGAGAGTGAGAAGGGTCGTTTACTGATGTTGGCCATTCGGGAGGAGATGGCTCGGTTTGATCGGCGAGAAGTTGAACAATTGCAACAAGCTCTTGCGAGCAGTTCTGATGACCGGTCGGTCTTGATGAGAGTGGTTGTGGGAGGAGGGTCGTTGGCGTTAATTTTTTTGCTAGTTCCCCTTCATCTGATTGCCCGCTCTATTACGGGTCCGTTAACAACATTGGTGAAAGCTGTGGAAAATGTTTCCGGAGGGACCATTCCGGAAATTCCGGTTTTTCACCGGCGCGACGAAATTGGGGAATTGACCAGGGTGATGCAGACGATGGGCACCCAAATTCGAAATCATATCAGCCGGATCGAACAATCCGAACAGGAACTTCGGACCCTCAACCAGGATTTAACTTCTTCCGAGGCCAAATATCGAGGGATTGTAGATTATGCCCCAATCGGGATTTTTACGGCGAAAAAGGTCCATGTGATTTTTAGTAACCGGCAAAATTGGATTCTGGCTGGCCGGGATCCTGATGAAGTCCTCAATCCTGAACACATGTGGGAGGCGATTCATCCGGACGATCGAGAAGCGGTACGCGTGGCTTTTCAGAATGCGTGCCATCAAGGTGATCCCTTTGAACGGGTTTTTCGCTTTTTACACCCGGATGGAACCGTTCGGAAAGTTTTAAGTCGGGCAGTTCCTATTCAAGACGAATTTGGTCAGACGATGGCGTATCAAGGTTTCAATGTGGATATCACGGCTCTGGAGCAAATGCGTGTTCAGTTGAATCGATCTGAGCGATTAGCCACGTTGGGTCAAATGGCTGCGGGCATTGCGCATGAAATTCGAAATCCATTGGTAGGCATCGGGTCGACCACGACCTTGCTGCTGGAAGATATTCCTGAGGGAGATTCCCGACATCAGGACCTGGTGACCATTCTCAAGGAAACCCGGCGATTGGACCGCATTGTCAATCAAATTGTTGACTACGCCCGTCCCAGAGATTTGCTTCCCGTGACCTTCCAATTGGAAGATTTGATTCTGGAGTCCTTACAGGTATTGGCTGAGCCGATGAAGCAGAAGAAGATTCAGGTCGAATTTCTTCCATCAGCCAATGCAGGTTCCATTCAAGCTGACCGAGATCAACTAAAGCAGGTCGTATTGAATATGATTCAAAATGCCGTGGAGGCGATGTCGATGGGGGGATGTCTCCGTCTATCCATTGAAGAGGAAACGAAGGAACGAGTACCGGGTTTTCGCCTGAAAGTTGAAGATAACGGGAAGGGAATCAGTTCAAGTGCCCTCCCTCGGATTTTTGAGCCGTTTTTCACCACCGGCAAACATCGTGGCACCGGATTGGGACTTGCTATTTGTCGAAATATCATCGAATCTCATGGAGGAGAGATCCATGCGGAAAGTCAGTCAGGGATCGGGACCACCATGACATGGTGGCTTCCTTGCGTTTGTCAACCCCAACCCTCTACGGTCTAAGGTATGCGCGCAAACATTTTTGTGACGGATGATGATGACGTGGTTCGCCAGGCCATCAGTCGACGGCTCGCGAAGCGACACCATCATGTTCGCAGCTTTGAATCGGGAGAAGCTTTGTTGGAAGCACTTGATCATGATGTGCCCGACCTTATTTTGTTGGACTTAAAAATGGCCGGATTGAGCGGACTGGAGACGCTCAAGCAAATTCGTTCCAAATCTCAACAGGCTCTGGTCATAATGCTCACGGCCTACGGCACGGTGGAAGACGCAGTGGAAGCCATTAAACTTGGCGCCTATGATTTTCTTATTAAAAGCGTCGATTTGTCTGGTGTGGATCCTGTGATAGATCGTGCACTCGACTATCTGACTCTCCGTCGTCGTGTCGACTTTGAAACCCAGGATAGGCCTGGTCGATTTGCCTTCCAAACCTTGATTGCCAATAGCCCAAGTATGAAAGAACTGGTTGGGCAAATTCAGGAAATGGCGCAAAACCTCAAAACGACGGTGCTGTTGTTTGGGGAAACAGGAACGGGTAAAGAATTTATTGCAAGAGTGCTTCACCATAATGGTCCTCGGAATAAGGGCACATTTGTGGGAGTGAACTGCACAGCTATTCCTCAGGAATTATTTGAAAGTGAATTATTCGGTTATGAACGTGGTGCGTTCACCGGGGCGAACCAGCGCAAACCTGGCCTCTGCGAACAGGCGGAAGGCGGGACTCTTTTTTTGGATGAGATTGGAGACCTCAATCCGTCCATGCAGGCGAAATTACTTCGCGTGTTACAAGAGCGTTCGTTTAAACGATTGGGTGGGCAAGAGGATATTGCTGTGGATTTTCGTCTCATCGCGGCCACTAATCGGGAATTGCGTAAAGATGTGGCACAAGGGAAATTTCGGGAGGACTTGTTTTTCCGGCTGAATGTGGTGTCACTGACTCTCCCGCCATTACGGAATCGAACTGAAGATATTATTCCGCTGGCACTCGCCACGTTGGTTCGACAAAGCAAAGACCTTGGGAAAGAAGTCACCGCCATTGAACCGGAAGCCCAACAGCTGCTGGAACGTTATCCCTACCCGGGGAATATTCGAGAACTCGAAAATATTATGGAGCGGGCTGCGATTTTTTGTCGTGGAAAAAGCCTGACCCAAGGAGATCTGCCTCGTGAGGTCCACGACGAAGCGCGCTCCTCAGTCAATGCGGTTACTCGAGGCGATCAACGAGTGGTGCGAATCGAAATGGTGCTCGGAGAACAAACTCTTGGGGAGATTGAAAGCGACTTGATTGAAGAAGTGATGCGGTTGTCAGACTATAATAAAAGTCTGGCCGCCAAACATCTGGGAATCACTCGATTTGCCTTGGACCGTCGCCTCAAAAAAATCCCCGAATCCTAGTCATTCTCTCCTGTCCTTCGGCTGTCCATCCTTAGAGGGTCTGGGTGTCCTTCTTCCCCACTATCGAAGATGACACGATGCTGTCCTCAAGAAAATTGGAGATCAAGATGGTCATGGGACGAATAGCCCTGTCCCGTTCAGGAATTTTTTTGACCCGCTATAAGTACAATGAAGCCAATCACTCCAATAATGAGAGCTACAATACCAAGTAATTCCAGATTTCCCATCGCGTGGTCCTCCTTTTTTTTGATGCAACCCCTTTTTCTCTTTCCACATTTCTGGCTGTTCTCAAAATCACTCCCTTACTTTGCCCAACGATTTTGAGTCATCGACTTCTCCTCCAGATTTTTGATTCAGTTCTCAGAATGTGGTTCCTACCTATATATTCAGTTCGATGTTGTGCAATTGTTCTGCTAACTGGATTGAAGTCATAAGTAATGATAACGGGCCACCCGATTTTTTGTAGGGCAGGGGAAAGGTGATGCCAAATTTTACCAGGTGGACATATTCAATACCCTAAGCGCTCATGGATTTGCGGTTCCCATTCATGGTGTTAGACGGAAGGCCACATTTTTGAAAACGTTGTGGGGGAAAATACCTGCTGTTAGAATCCAACCCCCATGAAAGTTCCAACTATCTATGCTTGCTGACATTGTCCTACCGGGACGGCGGTTCCAAGTCTTTACCTATCAAGTCCCTCCGCACCTAATGTCCCGTCTTCACGTGGGAAGTCCGGTTGTGGTTCCTTTGGGATCTGCCGTCGTTTCAGGAGTTGTCGTGCGTCTATTTGATCCCCAAGCCTCTCCTACAGATCACTTTCAGTTCCGTCATAAGCCTCTGCGGGCCATTCTTTCGTTGGAGGTGGATGCGGAACATCCACCGTTGGAGCAAAGCCTTCTCAAACTGGTCGAAAAAATTTCAGATTATTACCTGGCTTCTTTCTCAACATGTGTGCATCTGGTCGTTCCCCCGCATTCGGTAAAAGTGGTCAGGCGTATATTTCTCACGGACGAAGGTCGGCTGGCCTTATCGGATAAGACCCTGTCATTGGACGTTCAGGGGGTGCTTCGGAAATTAGAATGCGCTCCCAAGGGACTACTTCGATCTTCTCTCACCAGGACGATGAAGGATGTCCCTGCCATTCTGACCCGTGGAAAAAAGAAAGGATGGATCACTGAACAGTCCACTAAATCTCCCAAATACTATGTCCGACGAACGCCGAGTGCAACTAGTACAGAGCCGAACCCGGTGCTTCCGGTATCTCCAGGATTGTTTGATCTCCCTGATAACACCAATGCAGATCCGACCGAATCTCTTCCGGACACGCGGTTGGGCTTCTCTGAAGATACGCAGTTGTGGGAGCAACTGATGCATGCGTTACAGACCGGTGATTTCCAGGAAGTTCCTGTTGTGGGATCGGTGCCATTTTTACAGAATCTCCTGATCCAGGTCGTCGAGATTATTTGTCATCAAGGACGTCGGGCGGTCATTCTTTTCCCAGAAGTGCATCAAGCTGAAGCCATGGGCGAACATTTGCGAATCAGCGGCAAAGACCGTGTGGAGGTGTATCATGGCCACCTCTCGTCACTGGTTCGTTCCGCTCGATGGGAACGAATTCGACAGGGCGAAGTGCAGGTCGTGGTAGGGACTCGTTCCGCACTGTTTTTGCCTATTGCTAATTTAGGGCTCATTTGGATCAATCATGAAGACGATCCTTCCTATAAAGATGAACATCTTCCGTATTACCACGGTCGGGAAGTCGCTCGCATGCGTGGAGAATGTGAGCAGGCACTGGTGGTCTATGGTTCGACATGTCCTTCCCTGGAAATGTATGGGAAATTCAGGAGGCAGGTCCGCAAGGTGCTGGAGCGTCCATGGCATGAGGGTCATCAGGTGGAGATTATCAATCTACGATCATTACCCTATGGGACCATTGTGTCTCCGGTGTTACTCAAGAGAATGACTCAAGCATTGGATGAGGGGGAACAAGTTATCTTACTTCTGAATCGTAAGGGATTCTCAGGATCGCTGATGTGCCGGGATTGTGGACTGGTGCCGATGTGTTCCTCATGCGGGGTGCCATTAAAGTTGTATCAGCGACCCTCAAGATTAATGTGTTCTTACTGTGGGGGTATTCGGAGGACTCCTGAAGCATGTCCCACTTGTCAGGGCACTGTTTTCCGGTTTCCCGGTACAGGCACTCAACGACTGGAAGACGAGGTGATTCGTCTCTTCCCGTCGGTCTCGGTGGCTCGTTTTGATCGAGAGAATGTCAAAACAGCAGAGGCGGCCAGTGCGATATTATGTCAATTCAGGCAAAGAGAGATCCAAGTGCTGCTTGGGACGGAGTTTTTGGTTCATCAGCCAGATCCACCAACGCCAATGTGATTGGATTCCCCCAAGTTGATCTTGGGCTCCATATTCCTGATTTTCGATCAGCGGAACGGACTTTCCGGATGCTGTCAAAGGCTTTAACCTTGGTCAGGAATGACCGGATTCCAGCGGACGTGATTCTCCAAACCAGTATCCCCGATCATCATGTGCTCAAAGCAATCGGTCAACATCGTCCCCGCGTCTTTTATGACCAGGAATTGGAGTTACGAGAAGTCCTGGGATATCCCCCGGCCACACATGTGATTTTGTTGGTGGTGACGGGGATTCAGGCGTCTCGAGTTCAGGCGGTCGTGGACTTCCTGCGTCAACGGTTAAGGAGGTTTGAGATGAAGGGGGCACCGAGTGAGGAGGGAAATGGGATTCTTGGATCGCCTATGATCTTGGGGCCGATTGCTTCCAGGAAACCCGGGCGTCTCAAAAAAAACCGAATCCTCTTTTTAATCAAAACCCTTGATTTGCCGAAATCACGGCAAGACCTTCGAGAAGTCCAGCGTGAGTATGAGGAGAAATTTCCAAAGGAACCGGTGGTCCTTGAAGTCAACGTGGATCCCATCGAAATACAATAGCACTCGCGTGGTTGAGCGCGGCGATCAGCCGAATTTCCTTCGGGATCGTTTTTTCTGATTTTTAGTTTGAGGAGTCGGTACCGAATGGGTTGAAGGTGTGTTCGTGCCGCGAGTGCGTTTGAAAATGCCATAGGCGAAGGTCATCCAGAACACGCCGGAAAACAGGCCAAACAATACAGCCGTGAAAATTCGTTGCAATTCTTCCAATGGAGGTTCAGGTCCCAGTTTTTGAATATCGGCCATTTGCATGATGGGCCACGCAAAACTTTCCACACCTAGGAGGAGTGTAGAGGCTGCCCAGATATACCCAATAGAGGGACTTTTCCATGCCAGTAGTATGGCAAGACCGATGGTCAAGGCGATGCCAAGAGGCACAGGTATTGCTCCAATCAACAACCAGAGTCCCACCGTGACAGTAAGGCTCCCTAATACCGCATTCAGTTGATGCCACAGATTGTTATTCATGTCGAATGGCCCCAAAAAATTCTCTCAACCCTCTTACCTTATCATAGGCCTTCCCGGCCCAGCATGCTGCCTTCCAGGAAAGCCTGACGACATGTAGGTCTTCTCTTCCTGTTGATTCATCAGCAAGCACTATCCCACGAGAAACGCAGAGAGCTTCTGTCCCAGTTGGATCTTGATCGAGAATGCCCAGCAAGGTTAGGGGCAGATTCGACCTATCGACCGATATCGGCCAGTGGTTCCGTCGTGATGGTATAGGCGCCACGAGGATTGTCCGCCAATTGATTGGATTGATGTAGCTCTTCCGGCTTTGGGGTGATTTCACAATCCGGAGTGAGCACGACTCCCCAATGGGCATTCTCTGCACAGGTATTCTCGAGGGCAAGAGCTTTTGCGAAGTGAAAAAGGAGAATCCCACTCAACATATTGCCCCGACAATTGTTTTTGACCATATCGGGTCGAGTGCCTTCGTCCCTTGCGGCAATTCCAAAATGATGATTGGCAAAACAAGAGTTTTCGCGCAGGTAGGGTTGCGCTCCGGCGAATGAAAAAATGCCGGACTCCCGATTATGAGAAATTTCATTATCGATTAAGGTTGGACGGCAATCTGGTCCATAAATGACGATTCCAGATAAGAGGCCTTCCGTGGCCCGGCAATGCGAGATGGTGCAAATAGAATCCAAAATATTGAGGGCAGAGTGTTGGTCGCTGCCAACATAACGAAACGTGATACCACTAATTTGTCCGGTGGAAACACGCTGCAGATAGCAGGGCCCACTCCGTCGAGAGAAAATGGTGACCTGATCTCGACCGGCGCCGATGAGATAAATTGGGCGATCGGAGATCACCAACCGATCTTCATACATCCCAGGTCGAATAAAAATCTGATCATGCTCTTTCGCTTGGGCGATGGCTTCACTGGGAAGCGAATAACACTTGGCCTGGTCCTTATCCACAACCAACGTGTTTCCTCCGTGAGAGTTAGGGGGTGGTTCATGAAGAGGCGGTTGATCAGAAGGCAAGGCTATCTCCTATTTCAAAACCATTATGACAATAGTCAACCCAACAAAAACATTTGGTCACTCACAAGAGAATGGAGGTTCATTCATACACAAGTATAAAAAATGGAGGGCAAACCCTACATGAAATTGGTAATTAGAAGAAATGAAAACTTTCGGCTTAAATTTATACCCCGTAAATAATAAGGTTAGAAACAAATTTTTCCCCACAACTAATTAGGCATTAAATTTGCTCCCTTTGCTTCCCGTTGGACAATTGCGATCCACAAAAAGCTATTTTGTCTAAATCTATTTAGATAAGTTCTCTCGAAGACCATCCTCCCCCTTCACATTCCCCTGGAAAGAGAGTTCTGTAATGCGAAAGTATGTAAACACTCCTCTGTCTCTGCCATTTTTGGTGAATGTGTGTAGTCTTGTGTGGATTTTGTCAGGTTTACCTACAGCTCAGGCGCAGGAAACGGATATTTTTCAACATCCTAATATTGAAAACGCGGGAATTAAAAAAACGTTGCCCGAACAAATTGGGACTGGGCGTGGAGATATCCAAACTCCTGGTTCCTCGCTCTACATCATTGGTCGAGATCCGTTTCGTTCCATCCGTCGAGGACGAAATCTCTTTCAGCGAAAATTTACCATATCTCAAGGAATGGGACCACGCAATGGTGATGGGTTTGGAGATATCAGTGCCGAAGCTTCATTGGGTGCGGGTCTAACAGATAGTTGTGCCGCTTGCCACGGGCGTCCACGCGGCTCTGCCGGATTTGGTGGAGACGTGTTTACCCGTCCCGATAGCCGGGATGCGCCGCATTTGTTCGGCTTAGGGATTATCGAAATGCTTGGTGATGAAATTACCCAGGATCTTCGGCAAACCCGTGATCAGGCCATTGCCAAAGCCAAGGGGGGACGACGATCAGTGGAGGTGTCGTTAAAGAGTAAAGGCATTTCCTATGGAAAAATCAAAGTGAATCCTGACGGATCTGTCGATCCGTTCGAATTAGAAGGCGTGGATAAGGATCTTCGGGTACGTCCATTTTTCCACCACGGAGGAACTATATCCATCAGAGAATTTGTCGTCGGGGCATTGAATGGGGAAATGGGGTTGGAGGCTTTTGATCCGGATTTGGTCAAGGCTTCCGCGGGGGAACGGATCGTAACCCCTTCAGGGATGGTCCTGGATGGCGCGATCGATAAAATTGAAGTCCCTCCGGCTTCCAGTGAAAGCGAAGATCAGGATTTGGATGGGATCGCCAATGAAATTCCTGAGAGCCTGGTGGACCATATGGAATTCTATCTGTTGAATTATTTTAAACCCGGGATTGGGCGCCAGACACACGATACTGAAAAAGGACAGAAGATCTTCCAGGACATTCAATGCACCGGCTGCCATATCCAGAATTTGGTCATTGAGAGAGATCGGCGGGTGGCTGATGTGGAAACCGTCTATGACCCGCGAAAAGGGATTTTCAATGACCTGTTTGCCGTGGCGACTCCTCTGTTGCAAGAAGTCCCGGGGTCGGGTTCGCCTCCGGTGAAAAAACCCAATGGCCAGCGGTTTGTGGTCAAGAATATCTATGCGGATTTCAAGCGACACAACTTGGGTGCAAACTTTTGGGAACGCAACTATGGTGGAACGTTAACCAAGGAGTTTATGACGGAGCCATTATGGGGGGTTGGTACCACAGCTCCGTACGGGCATGACGGTCGAAGTATCGATCTATTGTCGGTCATCTTGCGCCACGGCGGGGAAGCACAAGAGGCTCGAGATCGCTTTGCCAGGCTACCGGAGGTCAAACAAGGGCAGGTGATCGATTTTCTGCAGTCACTGATCCTGTTTCCGCCTGATGATACCGCTTCCAATTTGAATCCGGGGGATCCTCAGGCTCAAAATTTCCCGCAGTACGGCCATGGCAATATAGCGTTGCCTGCCTTATTCAACAATCCAACCGATTTGGAATAGCGTACACGAGACAGTCCGTGGGGTTTGGCAGAGGGCGCCAAGGGTCTAATATTGGTGCCCACTGCCAAGTTTTCGAATCCACAAGGCCAGAACCGCATGGGGATACGTCAGACTCGTTAGTTATTTTCGAAGGTTTGGCGAGTGGCGAATACTTCCCCAGGATGGATCAGGAGCAGGCAATCGCCATCAATCGGGTCCTTATGGAATAAGGCGAAGGTTAAGCAGAGCTGTGGAGTCGGTGCAGGAGGAAACTCTAATAAGACTGGGACATCCACCAATGGAGTGGGCGTTTTCAGACTGGCCAACCGCAGACGAACAGCCACCAGCGTATCGCGTAGTCGGACCTGAATGAATTCTTCGGTAAATTCCGGGGAAGAAGAAATGTATTGATCCCAGAGTGGATTAGTCATGCCTACGCAAAAATCCAGGCCTACGCTTTGGGCGACTGGAGTGACATCTTTGAGTATTCCGGATTCAATGGCTTCTTTACGAGATCGAATTGGGAGAGATTCAAATCCTGCAGGCAATTCTCCAGAATCGAGAGAAAAGGATGCCTGGGATGTTCCGGAGGCCTCAGAAGGTGAAAGTTCAGATATCTCTTCCGATTCGGAATGGTTCTTTTCTGGTTGTAGAGGATCACTCAGAGGCGTTTTACTTAACGCCTGAACGATCCCTTCATAGACGGCTTTAGCAGCATCCGTCCAGGAATGATCAAGCGGCAATCCCCGAAATGCTGCTTCGGAAGCTTTCTTTTCATCATGAGTTAAGGCCCGAGATTGTGTCATGGTGTTTAAGGTAAGTCAAAAATCCGACAAGTCAAGGGTAAAAATATTTGGCCGACCAAAGACCACCAGGGAGAAAAAGTGAAAGAAAATCAGTCCAAGATGGTCAGATCAGGGGGCAGCCAGTTCGGTTTTTTTCACGGTATAGGCTTCATTGGTGATTTCATGTGTAACTCTTTACCTAAGTGTTGATTCCAGATCACGGTCTAAAGTCAGAACAATAATTCGTTCTTCGATTCGGGCGTCGATATCAGTAAACAGGGCCGTGGTTTCCGCTCCGGTGATCTCCAGCATTTGACGGCAGAGTTGCTCTCTTCCTTGAGAAATCAGATTCTGGCGCATCTGTTTGACCATCCCGATGCCTTCTTCACTCTTGGCCAGTTGTCGCTCGGCCATGGTCAAAACCCCTTTGAGCCTAATGAGAATCGTGTCCCGAAGAATGAAGGCGCGAACATCTGTGGGCCCGCGGCCCATGAATTCCTGCTCGAACTTAATAATGGCATTTCGAATAGCGGCTTCCATTTCACCTCGAGTGAGGCCGTTTTTCATACGATGGCTCTTTCCGGCAAGACCGATCCTGCCAATAAAATGACGACTCCTCCAAATACCTAGGGAGAGTACTTCGGGAACTTGAGGAATAGCCTGCCCACTTGATATAAGCGTATTGTTCAGGTTGAGGTCAAGAAGAGACTCGGTGTTGCCTCCAAGTGACTGGGGAAGGCGAATCAGTTCTGGTTTTGACGGTAACCGTAGAATGGGTTTGTCGGATAGCTTGCATCTTTGATGAATGGATTGAGGCAAGCGATACAACATGCCAACCGATAGGATCTCCCGAAGAATTGCACAAGGAGAAGTCTTTCGGTTGGTTTTTTTTTGAAAAATTAGGAAACAACTTCTTACATGTAGGGATTTTAATGTCTCCTGGCGATTTAGTTGCTTGGATTGGAAGGAATCGGAAATTGTCGAATGAGCAAACTTGAGCACAATCCCTCTTCTATACCTAAACGGGAACGAATTCAGGAAATTGTTTCCAAGGCCTGTCGGCCCATTGGACCTTATTGGCCTATGAAAACGTTTGCCTACTATAACCCTATTCGCGACCTGGAGGATTTGCCCTTCGCAGAGGCCATTCAGAAAGCCGAACGGCTACTGGGAGGGAAAGGAATTTTGTCTCTTGAAGAATATCGTCGATTATTCCATGAAGGCCGAATCACTTCGGACGCTATTGAGCGGGCTCTTCAGCGGGTCGGTCCTCTTCTACCGACTCAAACGAGCCTTCAAATCGGTGGTCGTGCCATTCATGTCAGAGACATCTGGAGGATTCATGCTCTATACGGCATTGAGTCGCTCAACCCCGTGCTTCTCACTTGGACAATCGAATTAGAGGATGCGACAACACGGTTCCGCTCAGATCTTCCTGATGATTGTCGGAAATCGATTATCGATCGAACGATTCGTGAATGCGAGAAATGCAGACATGATCCGGAAGGCATCTACCTGAACAATCTCTGGAAGAGTTCCTTATCCGCCTTCCAATTGTCCGACCCCCGGTTAGGTAATCCATCACTCAATGCACAAGAATCCAGTCAAGGTTCCGGATTCGTTCCGGTGGATTTGCCTGCAAACCGGACACTGAGTGACTGGCTGGACGATATTACGGGGAGTGAATTGGTTGAGGCGATCAATAATCAAATGATCAAATGGGTTACGGCCTTTGTTGATGAGGGGATAGCCGGATGGAGCATGCCTTCGAGAGAAAGAGGGTTTTATGCTGTTTGGCGGGAGCTGGCACAAGAGGACTATTCAAGCAGCCTGCTGGGTATTCCTCATGTTCGACAAAAAGTTCAGGATCTTTCCGATGACCCTGAAGAAGCTTTACGAACGCTTCTTCACGGCCTTGATATCCCAGAGGAGCGATGGTGTGAATATCTCTCGCGACATCTGGCTCATTTGCCGGGATGGGCCGGATTTATCCGCTGGCGTGGCGATAATCCCGGGTATCCTGCGCAACAACAGTATCCGATCGATCCCCTGCAATACTTAGCAGTCCGGCTATTTTATGAAGCAGGCATGGTGGACGGGCTCTGCCAACGGAAATGGAGTGTGAAGGGGACCCTGTCTGCGCTGGTTAGTTATTGGAGCGGACATCGGGAACAATATCAGATGTTCAGTCCCCCGCATGCTCACATCAGCAATCCCCACACTCATGGCGTGTGCCACAATGCCTGGAGACTCTTTCACCTTGCCCAGTTTTTAGAGCTAACGCCGATAGAGCTGCATGAATTGCCTCAAGCTGAGGTTTCAACTTTACTGGAATGGTTGGATCTTTTTCCCCAACAAGTTCATGGGCCTGTGTGGCTTGAGGCCTATGAGGATGTCTATCGCGAACACTTACTTAAAATAATCATTGGACATCCAAGAGCTGGTGCAGTGTGTGAGCGGCCTCGAGCACAGGGGATCTTTTGTATCGATGCTCGCTCAGAGTCATTTCGGCGTCATCTCGAAAACCAGGGGCCGTATGAAACGTTCGGGTATGCCGGCTTCTTCGGAGTGCCTATGAGTCATGTGGCCTTTGATAGTCACGACCATTTGGCTTTGTGCCCCATATTGTTGACTCCCAACGCTGAAGTGACCGAAGTGCCGCGAATAGGTCAGAATGAAAAATTGAGGGACTATCTCTCCGGGACCAGGTGGCATCATCTGAGCGATCACCTCTTCCATGACCTGAAACAAAATCCGATTGTTTCCTTTATGCTCATAGATATTCTAGGAATGTTGTTTAGTATCGGATTGGTTGGAAAAACGCTGTTTCGAAGTTCTTTTGACACGGTCAAAAATTGGTTCCACCAGTGGTTCGGAAAGTCCTGTTGCCACACATATTCCTGTTGATCGTTCAATTGGACAGGAGGACAAAGCAAACAAGCCCGGTCAGTTGATCCAAGGATTTACCCTTGAGGAGCAGGCTGCTTTTGTGGAGGGAGGGTTACGTGTAATCGGGCTTACGAAAAACTTCGGCCGGTTTGTCCTGGTATGTGGCCATGGAAGCCAATCCGACAATAATCCCTATTTTGCAGCTCTGGACTGTGGAGCTTGCGGGGGAAGTCATGGTGACCCGAATGCTCGCGTCTTTGCGGCCATGGCCAATAGACCGGCAGTCCGGCATATTCTGCAAAATCATGGCTCTGGTCATCCCGGATGACACCTGGTTTCTTCCTGCCAAACACAACACGACCACCGATCGAGTCACGTTGTATGACACCGTCGATGTGCCTATTGGTCACATTGAGGAAATGCAAGCTGTTGATGAAAGACTTGGAGCAGGCAGGCACTCATCAGGCGTTGGAACGGTGTCATCGGATTCCCGGTGCGCCGAGAGAGATCACTCCCCATCAAGCGTTCGCGCATGTCAGGCAACGAAGCATGGATTGGGCCAATTCTCGTCCTGAATGGGGATTGTCAGGGAACGCGGCCTTTCTCATTGGAAGGCGGGACCTCACAAAAAATCTCGATTTAGGGGGGAGGGTCTTTTTGCATTCCTACGACCCTGACTCTGATCCGGATGGCAGTCTTCTTGAAAAAATCATGACCGCACCTCTGATCGTGGGCGAATTGATTAACTTGACCTATTATTTTTCTGCGGTGGATCCTTGGGCCTATGGAAGCGGGAGTAAGGTCATTCACAACATGGTTGCCGGAATTGGAGTGATGTTGGGGAGCCAGAGTGATCTGCAAAAAGGCCTTCCCCTCCAATCGGTGAACGATGGTCGGCAGCATTATCATGAACCTATGCGATTACTGGCGATCATCGAGGCACCGTCGGATCGAATACGGTCCATCATTCAAAAACACACTCTTCTCCAGCATGTTTTTCATAACCAATGGATGAATTTGATGGCTGTAGATCCGGACTCCAAAATCTTTTCCCGATACCTCACCGATTCAACTTGGGAAACAGTGCCACTCGGGACATGATGGTGTGACCGGCAAGGAAGCCCCGGTGAATCTCACCAGGCATGGATAGGGTCAGAGGCTTTCACGTAAAATGTTCCTGGAGCTTCCCATAAATTATTCCCCCTGCTTCGGGGTTGTGGAGGGGAGGAGGTGCTTGGTATAAGGTCCGAGGCTGATGTGTGTTGAAGAGGGGTAGGTGTGTTGAAATAGGTGCGGCCATTCTTTGTGTCGGCTGGAGACCGAGTCAGAAGAGTGGAAGCATCTGATCGGGCGAGACATTCTTTATAGTGGCCGTAGGGTTTCCAGTTACTCTTGATTTCGGGATGGGCTGGAGACAGTGCACGCCAACCAGGTTTTTTGAAACGCCTCATTCGAAAAACCTTTGGTTGGCTTTTTTTTTATCTTAAGGCGTTGATTGAGTAGAGATGCCCAGTTTGCGATTGGGGAGTTGAGCACGATGAAGTCTTCTTTCCCGAAACAGTTTATCGCCAACACCCTGGCCCTTTTTTGCGTTTGGCTCGTGTTATCGGGGCAGTACGACCTTTCTCATCTGATATTAGGCTTCTTGGTGTCCTGTGGGGTGGCGTGGCTGAACACGGGATATCCCCATTCCCCCTTTCACAACTTCCCATGGGCCCGTCAGATCCTGTACGCACCCTGGCTCTTTCTGCGGATTGTCGAGAGTAGCCTGCACTTGACGAAACTCATTTTAAGTCCGTCGTTACCCATTAAACCCAAACTCATTCCCTATCGGACACACCTTAAACATCAGGGGGCGATCGTTCTGCTCGGGAATTCCATTACTTTGACGCCGGGCACTATTACGGTTGAAGTCAACGGAAGCCAGCTGTTGGTTCATGCGATTGATGAGGCTTCGTGCGAGGATCTCACCAGTGGTCGGATGGAGCGAAAAATTGCCGAGGGCTTTCAGGATACCAAGAGGTAGGAATGAAAGAATTTTTTCTATTTGTGTTGATCATGCTTTCCGTCCTTATTCTCGTGTATTTGTACCGGGTGATTCAGGGTCCCACGGTGTTTGACCGGGTGTTAGGGCTGAACGGGATTTCGACCAAAGCCATCATTCTTGTCGTCGTGATGGGAACGGTCTATGACCGTGTGGAAATGTTTGTCGATATTTCTACGGGGTATGCCCTTCTGAACATGGTGGGGGCGTTTGCCATCGCCAAATTTCTTGAACAACGGGGCACACCCTAAATGGTTATTCTCTCCATCGTGTTCATTTTGGCGGGTCTCTTCTTCCTCCTGGTTGCCGCGATTGGCACGATACGCCTTCCGGACGTGTTTACGCGATCTCATGCGGTTTCTCTGACCGATTCGTTGGGTGCGTTTTGCGTCCTCTTTGGCCTTTCCCTGTACCAGGGATTTGGGATCAATATGTTAAAGATTCTGGTCGTCCTGGCCTTGCTATTTCTTTTGAATCCCGTTATTGCCCATGCCACCCTTCGAGCGGCGTATCGAACCGGCGTCAAACCTCAGACCGAGGAAAAATCATGATGTATGCAGTGAATATTGCCTTGCTCTTGCTCCTGGTCTTGACGGCGGCCAGCGCGACATTTTTGGTGAAGGAATTGATGAGTTCCGTGTTTATCCTCGGCTCTTACAGCTTCCTTTTGGCTCTGGTCTGGGCGTGGCTGGGGGCGGTGGATGTGGCATTTGTGGAAGCGGTCATTGGGTCCGGGCTGGCCACCGTGTTATTTCTCGTCACCTTGTTCGATACGGCTCCTAAGGATAGTCGTCTTCGTCGTCCCCCTCCTCCCCTGGCCGGAGTGCTTGGACTGCCCCTGCTGGGCATTCTCCTCTTATTCGCGGCCAATGATCTTTCGCCGTTGGGGGACCCCACGTCCCCGCCCAACGTGCACATTTCTCCCGTGTATTTGCAGCAAAGTTATGCGGACACCCTCACGCCGAATGTGGTCACGTCGGTACTGATGGACTATCGAGGCTTTGATACGCTGATTGAAACCGTGGTGATATTTACCGCCGGTATTGCGTGTGCGATGTTATTAAAGGAGACCGGCTCGTGAAACAGATGCACGACAGCATCATTGTTCAGACCATGAGTCGATTGCTCATTCCCCTGGCTCAATTGTTTTCCTTGTACGTCCTGTTCTTCGGCCAATACGGTCCGGGAGGAGGGTTTGTGGCCGGCGTCATCTGGACGACCAGCATGACCTTGACCTTTTTGGTGTTTGGGCTGAAGTCACCCCAGGGGCGCCTGGTGGAAAAGGCGTTGCATGGTGACGGAGTGGGATTGATCATTTTTGTGGGAGTCGGCGGGCTATGTCTCATTGGAGGAGGGGAATTTCTGAATTATGCCAATCTGGACATTCCGGGTTTGGATGCTCCCGCGCGGCGGTATACGGGTATTCTTCTTGCGCAGATCGGCGTAGCCATGGATGTCGCGGTGACGGGCATCTCCATCGTACTCAGCTTGGCCTATCACGACACTGAGCAGGAGTATGATGTTTGACTTGATTCAAGGGTGGCTGCAGCGCCCCAATTACATCGCATTTGTACTGCTGTTTCTGTGGGGCATCTACATCATGGTGACCCGGTACAATCTGGTGAAAAAACTCATCGGGATGTATCTCATGCAGACAAGTGTGATCTTCTTTCTCGTGACGACGAGTGTCAAGCAAGGTGCCACGGTGCCCATCCTGCTTTCCACCACCGAGGCCATTCAGCCTGATGTCTATACGAATCCTCTCCCTCACGTCCTGACCTTGACGGCCATTGTGGTGGGTGTGGCCACCCTGGGAGTGGCCTTGGCCCTGGCCGATGCCATTTATAAAAAATATGGCAGTCTGGACGAGGAAGAAATTCTCAAAAGGATGGAATGAACCGACACCTACCCCTGATCCTCTTTCTGTTACCTCTGAGTTTGGCCATTTGTCTGCCGTTAATCGGCATGAAGCACCGGGAATGGTGCCGGCCATTCGTTATTACCATCCTGATCGGCATGGTCCTGATCTCAATAGCGAATTTGGTGGGAGTGCTTCAAAGCGGGACCATTCATTATGCGTTTGGGGGATGGGCCGCCCCGGTCGGGATTGAGTGGGTAGCGGATGGATTAGCCAGCGTCATGACTGTGGCGCTCAGTCTCATCGCGCTGGTGTGCGCCATTTTCCTCAGCTCGGTCTTGTTTCCCTATCTTGGCAGCCGGATTGTCCCGTTTTATACGCTGGTCTTGTTATTGATCGCCAGTCTGACCGGGATGATCTTTGCCGGAGATCTGTTCAATCTTTTCGTTTTTTTAGAAGTGTCCGCCTTGTGTGCGTATGCCTTGGTGGGGTTGGCCGGCGGGAAGGCCCTCGTCGCTGGTTTTCGATATTTGATTCTGGGTACGTTCGGGGCCTCGTTGTACATCCTGGGAGTGGGGTACTTGTATGCCGAAACGGGTACGCTCAATATGGCGGACTTGGCGCAGCGGGTGCCCCCCCTGGTGGCCTCCAAGGCCATCGCGGTCGGGGTGTTATTCATGTTTATTGGCCTGGGCATCAAGATGGCCTTGGTGCCGCTCCACGGGTGGTTGCCCGATGCGTATGCCTATGCTCCCGATAGAGTCTCTCCCATGCTCTCCTCTTTAGTAACCAAGATCGCCCTGTATGGATGGATTCGCATTATGTTTTGGGTGCTCGGAGCCCATGCGGTGGTCTACCAGATCCCCATTATGTTTTTAGTGGGGCTTTTGGGAGCTCTTGCAGCCTTAATTGGCGCATTCCTGGCTTTGTCTCAGAAGGAGATCAAACGCATGTTTGCGTATGGAGGGCTTTCGCATATCGGGTTGGTTCTGGTGGGGATTAGTCTCGGGAATCAAACCGGATTTGTCGGAGGAGTGTTTTACCTCTTGAATGATGCGGTGATGCAAGCCGGATTGTTTTTCTGGGCAGGAGCGATTATTCATCTATATGGGGTTCGCAATATTGAGGACTTGGGGCGATTGCATGGGGGACCGGGATGGATGTCGGCAGCCCTGGTGGTTATTGCCCTGTCGATGATCGGGATTCCTCCGACCGGCGGGTTTTTTGGAAAATGGTATATCATTCTTGGCGGGTTAGAGGCGCGGAATTACCTTGCCATTGTGGCGGTGCTCATTGCGACTCTGTTGACGCTCGCCTACTTTATTAAACTATTTGAACGGATATTTCGTGAGCGGTCCGCCCAGCAGCCTCCCCTCATACGTGAGGTTCCGTTGGGGGTGCGGATTAGTCTCGGCGCAACAGCAGTGGCGATTATTCTGCTGGGATTGATGAGCGACCACATTGTCAGCTTTCTCCTCAAGACCGCGGTTCCACCCGGGCTGTAGCAGGATTGGGGTTATGGTGTACTCCTGATATGACATTCCTCATCCTCATTCCCTTCCTTCCTCTGATGGCTGTGTTGATTCTCCTGCTGGGGAAACCCTGGATGGGAGAGCAAGGCCATAAGATCGGCATCCCGGCAATGGCCCTATCCTTCGCCTTTTCCACCGTCGCTTTTGCACATGTGATATCCGACGGAGCATTCGCCATTCCTCTGTACCGCCTGATCAAATCAGGAGACCTGGTTGTCGATTTGGGGCTCTACGTCGACCAACTCACCGTGCTGCTCCTGCTTCTGGTCACCGGTGTGAGCAGCGTGGTCCATGTGTACGCGTCCCGTTATATGGTCGGCGATCCCCGGTATAACCGGTTCTTTGCGGTTATTGCCCTCTTCACCTTTTCCATGATCATGCTGGTCATGAGCAATAATTTGCTCATGATGTATGTGTTTTGGGAGATCATGGGTATTTGTTCCTATTTGTTGATTTCTCATTGGGGCGAACGGAAGTCATCGGCTCAGGCCGCCACCAAAGCCTTTCTCGTAAATTCGGTTGCCGATGTGGGGTTGGGCTTCGGGGTCATTCTGACCTATTCCACCTTTGGAACGCTGGATATCCAGATGATTCTGGCGGAAGCTCACGCCATGCAAGGTGCGACGATCAACCTGTTAGGCTGGCTAGGGTTGAACGTTCCGATTCATGTCTTAACTCTCATTACCCTCTTTTTATTCATGGGGGCCATGGGAAAATCCGCACAAGTGCCCTTTCACGTCTGGCTACCCTTTGCCATGGAGGCCCCGACGCCCGTTTCGGCCCTGATTCACGCGGCGACCATGGTGAATGCCGGACCCTTCTTGTTGGTTCGCATGAGTCCCCTCGTGATGCTTTCGCCTGAAGCCATGGCTGTCATTGCGGTGATAGGGGCAGTGACGGCGCTTTTTGCAACCGTGGTCTCCCTGACACAGGTGGATATTAAACGTATGCTGGCTTTTTCCACGATTGGTCAAATCGGTTTCATGATCATGACCTGTGGGGTCGGAGCCTTTGTGGTGTCTATTTTTCATATGCTGGCGCATGGGTGCTTGAAGGGATTTTTATTTTTGTCGACGGGGAATGCTCTTCGATCTGTTGGTTCGCATGGACATGAACCAACATCGTTTTCCCAACATGGAGCCTCAACCCGTTCCCTA
Organism: uncultured Nitrospiraceae bacterium; assembly: GCA_963734345.1. Classification (GTDB taxonomy): domain Bacteria; phylum Nitrospirota; class Nitrospiria; order Nitrospirales; family UBA8639; genus Nitrospira_E. The sequence goes on along the minus strand of CAVTGT010000010.1, from coordinate 764,784 downwards.
TGGCCATTGGTCTCAGGGGCGGTGCTGTTAGCCTGCCTCCCCCCTTTTCTGATTTTCTCAGGGCCGTATGAACAATTGTGGATTGCTCAACATGTGCCCACCGCCCAATGGACCTTTTGGATTATGGGATTTCTGACAGTGTTTCTTACAGCCATGTATGTCATCCGTGCGGTTCTGGTGTTGTTTCATCAACGGACTTCGCTTGGCCATGGATTTGAATTAGTGGGTGAGGCCACGCAGCCGCGTTTCTTCTCCCCTGCACACCTTCTGGGAGTCCTGGGTGGGATAGGAATTGTCGGAAGCCTTTTACTGGTCTTGTGGGGTTGGTTCGCGGAATTTTTGTCACCGGCTGTTGGACATCGTTTGGCCTTGGAACCAGGGAAATTCTCGAGTGGGGTGAATATCCAACTTCTCCTTTCGGTGGGCGTGGCGGTCATTGGTGTGGGGGTTGGGTACAATTCCTTTACTAAATTTTCAGGATCATGGCTTCGTCATTCGGCAATGGGGAAACGATGGTATGTCCATTTTCTGAATAAATTATATTTCGACGAACTGTATGAGGCGTATGTTGTGTTACCAACTCTCCGGTTCGCCCAGTGGCTGTGGCGGGTTGTCGACCGGCAAGTGTTTGACGCGCTAATCCTGGGAATTGCGAAGCTGTCGGTGGTGGCAGCGAGGTGGCTCTGGCGGGTGGTGGATCTTCGAGGGATTGACGGGCTGGTGGTGGGTTTAGGACGGAACAGCGTTGGAATGGCCGGTTGGCTCTGGCGGGTGGTGGACCTGCATGGCATTGATCGGGTGGTGGTTGGTCTGGGACAACGGAGTGTGGGATTTGCCCGATGGTTGTGGCGGGTAGTGGATCTTCGCGGAGTGGATCGTGTGGTCGTGGGTGTCGGACGTCAAAGCGTTGGGTTTGCCAACTGGCTGTGGAAAATTATTGACATCAAAGTTATCGACAAAAATGTGAATCGTTTAGGGGATCAGGCCGGCTCCGCAGGGGACATGATGCGGGAGCTAGAACCTCGCACGTTACAGCACCATCTGCTTGTGATGATTTTCTGGCTCATTGTGGGGATGGGGCTGTTATTTTGGTTTGTCGTGTGATCGGCATGTGGCTTGCCAGTCGATATGGCGGTAACGAGCACGGCACAGACACTCATTTGTCAAAAAATAATATAGGGTTTATCAGGCCTTGATAGTGTCGTGATCAGCTTATCATGAAGGGGAAACCATGGACGCGATCTTCACTGCACATCTTTTGAGTATCATAATCGCCATCCCGTTTTTGGGCATTGCGATCATCGCCTGTATTCAGGATCAGGAATGGATTCGGCGCGTGGCTCTGGGATGTACGCTGGGGGACGGTGTCCTCTCATTGGTGCTGCTGAGAGAGTTTGATTTTTCCACTCAAGGCATGCAATTCGTGGAGCGGATGGCATGGATGCCGACCTTCAATATCCAATATGCGGTTGGTGTGGATGGCATTAGTCTTCTCCTGGTTTTGCTCACGACTTTGCTCTGTCCTTTTTGCGTACTCTGCTCCTGGAAATCGATCACGACCCGTGTTCGCTCCTTTATGGCGATGATTTTGTTGGTCGAAGGGGCCATGATTGTGGTGTTTACCGCCCTGGACCTGTTTTTGTTTTTCATGTTGTGGGAAGTCACGATGATTCCCATGTATTTCATGATCATTTTGTGGGGTGGACCCCAACGCATTGCGGCCGGCATCAAATTCGTCTTGTACAGTTTGTCAGGAAGCTTGATCCTACTCTTGGCGATACTCGGGTTGTACGTGGAAGGGGGGCGGACATTCGATATTTTGGCGTTGGCAGAGAAAACCTATTCCCCCGACGCCCAGTTTTGGATATTTCTGGCATTCTTTTTAGCTTTTGCCATTAAATTGCCCATGTTACCGTTTCACACATGGCTGCCGGATGCCCATTCCGAAGCCCCTACTGCCGGAAGCGTTCTGTTGGCCGGGGTGCTCTTAAAAATGGGTGGGTATGGATTTTTACGTTTTTGTTTACCCATGTTTCCTGAGGCCTCAGTGACTTTTGCTCCGCTTTATTTTGTGGTTGTCAGTGGCGGCTATTGTTTATGGAGGGTATATGGCCTTGGCTCAGTCGGATCTGAAAAAGTTGGTGGCATATTCGTCCGTTTCGCATATGGGATTCGTGACATTGGGAATTTTCGTGTTCAATAACCATGGTATTCAAGGAGCCATCTTGCAGATGGTGAACCATGGGATTACCACCGGTGCACTCTTTTTGGCTGTCGGGCAATTGTATGATCGCACCCATAGCCGGTCGATTCAGGATTACGGAGGATTACAAAAATCGATGCCCCGGTTTGTGGCGCTTTTTTGTCTGTTTTCAGTGGCATCCTTTGGATTGCCTGGTACGTGTAATTTTATTGGAGAATTTTTGGTTTTGGTCGGAACATCCTTTGTAAACTATGTGATGGTGTTTTTTTCCATGGGGGGCATTGTCCTCGCTGCGGCTTATATGCTCTGGATGCTACAACGGGTGGTGTTGGGGCAACCCAAAAATCTCACCATCTCACAACTACCAGATCTGAGCATACGAGAGTTGGCCACGGTGATCCCTCTTGCAGTTTTGATCTTGGGGATCGGCTTGTATCCGTCTCCGCTCATGGAAATGATGGATTCCAGCGTCACGCACCTGGTTCAGCATATGGCTCAGTACCAGGTGGGAATGGTCACCGATGTTGCTCTTAGATAAATCCCAAGGAGGAAATCTGCCAAAAGTGAGAACTTCCAGAGGATGCCGTTTCCTACGGTAAGAAACTCTGGAGGAACCATGATGTCAAAGCATGGCCACCATTGGAGGCAGATTATAATGTAAGAAATCTTCTCTCACAGAAATTAACCACGTCATCTCTCCTTTCACTTGTATTCGTTCGTCATCCATACCATTTAGTTTTCTCCACCCCTCATAAAGTGGTGGATGGAAACGTGGATATGTCTCCCTCTCGGTATTAAGAAATTTACCCCTAAATGGACACATTTGTAGGAAATTGGAGTGTTTATGGTGGATTACTCAAGTCCACCGCCCTGAAAGCCGAGACAGTAGTGATTACTCAAGGCTGTCCCTCTTTTTTAAACCGGCCACAAAATAGAGGGAGAACAGACAAGACCTAGTGCCTAAGGGTGGTCGGAAATTAAAAAGAAATCAGCAACTATTCTCCAAGGTCTTCATGGCTGGGATCATTTGATGGATGGTGTGAAGATCGGGGATCGCGAAGGAGTAGACACTATGACATGGCTTCGTTCGCTCATTGTGGCGGTATCTTGCATGGCGGTGGTTGGGTGCGTCAGTCAGCAGTCCCATGAACGTGCCCTACAAGCATATGAAACGGACAAAGAAGCTTCTGCAGAGGAAATTGAACGGTTGCAGCAGGTAGTTGAGGAGAAGCAAGCCGAAAAGGAACAACAACTAGGTGTCGTCAAAAAAGAATTAGAAGCGCTGTATGCGCAGGTCCAGGGGCTGGCAAACACCTCAGGAAAAAACTCCGTCATAAACCCCATTTTCGGGGTTGAACCACTGGATTTTGATGATTTGACTGCCGCGCTCAAAAAAGTCAGATCGAGTCTGGAGACACAATTGGGAGATGTGTCTCAATTGTGGGAAAAGAATGGTCACTTGGAAAAAGAACTCTCGGCTCTGGAAGCCCGGCTCAAAGAAGTCGGGCGGTTGAAAAACGAGTTAGAACAGGTTCGAAGAACCCGTGAAATGCAGGAAGCGCAGTTAGCAAAGGTCAAGCAAGAAGTGCTCACAGTCGGAGAAGAGATCGAGCGCATCATGAAGGCCCTTGAGGAAAAGTTCGGGAAAAGTTTGGTGGTTACCCAGCATCACGATCGGTTAGTTCTCACCTTATTGGGACAAGTCTTGTTTGCCTCGGGGGAGGCGGACCTTACGCCCCTCGGTCTCACCATCATGAAGCAGGTGGGACAAGTCCTTGTGACGTTTCCCGAGAAATATATTCAGGTCGAAGGCCATACGGACAACAATCCCATTTTCGGTCAATTGCAAAGACAGTATCCTACCAATTGGGAACTCTCGACTGCTCGAGCCACCACCGTGTTGCGGTATCTCATAGAGCAAACCGGAATGGATCCGAAACAATTTTCGGCTACCGGATATGCCGATACCCGACCTGTGCAGACCAATGAAACGGAAGAAGGACGAGCACAAAACCGTCGGGTCGAAATTGTGCTCTTTCCGGAACGAGTGATAGAAAACAGAGAAAAAGTGGCGACACTCGCCCCGTAGCAAGAGGTGGGTTCCAGAAAGAGAGGAGACATCAGGGATATCCCCTGCCTGTAACGCTCGCAATTCTTTTGGGTAAGAGACCCATACTTTCCTCAGTATTCAATCTCATCTTTTCTTAGTCGGATATAAATTTTCAACTGTTAATGGGCTGAGGGCCCGCTGTGGCTGTCAGGGCTGCTCACGCTATGATGTTGAATAAGCCCTGTGTCATAGAAAAATGTTGTACCGGGATCTAATAAAAAATAAGCTGCCAGGAGTCCAATGCTGGTCATGGTGATGGTATAGGGAAGAGCCATCCACACCATTTTCCCATAAGACAAACGGATGACGGGGGCAAGTGATGAGGTCAGAAGAAATAAAAATGCCGCCTGGCCGTTTGGCGTGGCCACGCTTGGAATGTTGGTCCCCGTGTTGATGGCAACCGCAAGCAGGTCGAATTGGTCACGGTTGATGGTGCCAGCCTGTAAGGCGCGCAGGACTTCTTGGATATAGACGGTTGCGACAAAGACATTATCGCTGATGGCCGATAAAATGCCATTGGCCACATAGAACATCGCGATTTGATGGGATCCCTCCAAACTTAATCCATATCCGATAATTCCCGCAAACAGGTTCTGGTCCTGAATGACGGCCACAATGGCGAAAAACACCACAAGAAGCGCCGTAAACGGGAGAGCCTCCCTAAAAGCCTCTCCAAGTTGATGCTCCTCGATAATGCCGTTAAAGGCGGTAATAAACACAATTACCGTTAATCCGATGATCCCGACCTCCGCCAGGTGAAACGCCAAGGCGATAATAAGCCAAACGCCGGCAATCGCTTGAATAATCAGTTTCGCGGTGTCCCCCGGATCTCGTCGTTTCTGTTGCTCGGTTTGAAATTCCACCAAGATGTGACGAACAGGGTCGGGGAGTTGAAACCCATAATCAAACCATCGCATTTTCTCCACGATCAGACTTGTCGTTAAACCCGTGACCAATACCGGTACCGTAATAGGAGCCATGCGAAGCAGGAACTCCATAAATTCCCATCCTGCTTTATCGGCAATAAGAAGATTCTGGGGTTCCCCGACCATCGTACAGACTCCCCCTAATGCGGTTCCTACGGCACCGTGCATAAGAAGGTTGCGGAGAAAGCCTCGAAAATTGTCTAAATCCTCCCGGTGAAGAGACCCGATTTCCTGATCGCTGCTGGAATCATGGGAGGCTTGAGAAGATTTGCCTGAAGCCACCCGGTGGTAAATGTTATAGAAGCCCAGCGCGACGGCAATGATCACCGCTGTGACAGTCAACGCATCGAGAAACGCCGAGAGAAACGCGCCCATGATGGAAAACAAGAGCCCCAACCAAATTTTTGAACGGACACCCAGCAAAATTTTTGTAAAAAGAAACAGCAACAGATCTTTCATGAAGTAAATCCCCGCCACCATGAAGATCAACAAGAGGATCACCTGGAAATTATTGAGAGCTTCATGATAGACCTTAGCCGGTGTGGTCATCCCGAGGAGAACGGCTTCAAGCGCAAGCAAGCCACCAGGTTGAAGGGGATAACTTTTGAGGGCCATGGCCAATGTAAAAATAAATTCCAGGATGAGGACCCAACCCGTAAAAAATGAACCAATACTCATCAACAAGATGGGATTGAGAATCAGGAATCCAAGAATGGTCAGCTTGTACCAGGTGGGTGTATGATTGAGGAAATTCTGTATAAGTGCCTTAGGGACTGTCGTATTCATTGCCGCTGGGTGACCTTTCTACTAAAGGTGCCGATTGGAGTCTGACTGACCTATCAAACGAATCTAAACATTAGAAGACCTGCTCATGCTTGCGGATGCGCGCGCTCATTCAGCCTTCGATGTGGGTATCGGAGTAGGTAGGTTTTTGCCATGAACCATGAGAGCTTCTGTAAGGAGGAGGTAAGGTTACAGGATAAAATCTCGTGAGCATATTTATCAATGAAAGTCGTGTTGGGTCGACCGTTTTATGTGGGCATTGATCAATTGGATCAAGAGATAATCCGCTACATCGTTCTTCCCCAATCATTGTCCGTAACTATACTCAATGAGGATGGAAGATGTTCAGGAGACGACTTCTGTCGGAGGCACATCGAAAGGATGGGTGGAGCCGCCTATATGAGCCGCGTGGCGCAAAGCATCCAACCGAAGGGCGTATCGATGCCCTGGTCGTACCTGATCGAGCACCCCTAGTCCTTGCAGGACCCTGGCCACGCTTGGACGCATGCCCACGAAAAATAAATGTTGGTGATGGTCCTTGACCATAGTTAACATGTCTTCAATGGCTAATGCTGCGGTCCCGTCAATCGTTGGAACGTCGGTTAAGTCCAGAATCACGCTGGAAAAGGTATTGAACCCCTTCACAGATTCAAGACGGCGGACCATGTCTTTGGCCGAACCGAAACTCATCGGTCCATTCACATGGATCATGACGATTCGTTCATTATTGCGCTCTAAAATGCGTTGCTCTTCAAGCGTTAGGGGTGTCTCTTCTGTTGATCCTGTGATGATATTCAAGCTGTCGAGTTCAAGGTCTGCCATCCGCTTCACAAACATGACACTGGCCAGAACAACCCCGATTCCCACAGCAGTAATCAAATCGACCAGGACGGTCACCATTAACACGACGATCATGACCAAGACTTCGGTTCGTGGAGCCTGAACCAGATGTTTCAGCATCCGCCAATCGATAATGTCGAAGCCGACTTTGATAAGGAGCCCGGCCAAAACGGCCAGCGGAATTTTTTCTGCTAATGGTCCCAGGCCGAGTAACGTTCCGAGCAATACCACAGCCATAAACATGCCGGAGAGAGGGGTACGGCCTCCGGTCCGGATGTTGGCGACGGATCGCATAGTTGCCCCTGCTCCGGGAATGCCTCCAAAGAACCCGGCTACCATATTTCCAATGCCTTGCCCCATCAATTCCCGGTTGGAATCATGTTGTGTGCGCGTCATGTTGTCACACACAAGAGAAGTCAGCAGACTATCAATCGTTCCCAGTAAAGCCAGCACCAGAGCGGATTCCACCATGAGCAATAACGCATTGGTATGCATAGTCGGCCAAATAGGGGCGGGGAATCCGGTAGGGACTTCTCCGATAATGGGAAGCGCGGGGAAAAACATATTGGCCACAACTGTCCCTACGATGAGAGCCAACAACACGGGAGGAAGACGTTTGCCGATAGAAGCGGGAGTCAGATACACGATTGCCAGAGTGACAGAACCCAGAAATACCGCCGGCAACGAAAAGGAAGCCAAAAATTCCGGCATAGCCGTCAGATTGGCCACAACATTGGGTTTCGCTTCCAGTCCCAGAAAGGGAGCCACCTGTAAAATTAAGATAATTCCCCCGATGCCGCTCATGAATCCTGAGATTACTGGATACGGTACTAAGGTGATATAGCGTCCAAATCCGAGGAGTCCAAATAATATCTGAAATCCCCCCCCCAGGATGACCGCCGTTAAGGCCAAAGCCGGTTCATCTGAAAATTTCAAAATAATTCCGGCCATGACGACGGTCATGGGGCCGGTGGGTCCTGAACATTGAGCCGGGGTTCCTCCAAAGAGAGCCGCAAAAAACCCCACAAAAATAGCTCCATATAGACCCGCAATCGCTCCGAGTCCTGATGTGACGCCAAACGCTAAGGCCAATGGAAGGGCCACCACGGCAGCCACCAGTCCCCCATACAAATCTCCCCGAAGATTATTGAAATGGAGGCCATGAACCCATGACAGCATTGGATGACTAGCGGTCATATTTTTTCATCAGGAGTGAAAGAGGCGCGTCCGATTATGGGGCCAATATGCTACAAGGAAAAGTCCGACCACGTTCATGTCGGTGGTTACCCATGAATCGGGACGAAAAAAGATTCACCGGAGTTACGATGATCCATGAGGAGCAGGCTTAGCGGTCCGCTGGATGAATTGGCCAATTTGAAGACCAATGGATGCAAACATGGACAAGAGTTCTTTGTCGGGCTTTTGAATATCCCGATGGAAAAATTCGATAACCCCAACAATGTCAACTCCCGATTTAATGGGAAAGGCAAATCCGGAATGGAGACCTTCTTGTGCGGCAGCGTCAGCACGCGGAAAATTCGGATCAGACACCACATCGGTGATCCATATCGGCTCCCCACTTTTCCACACACGACCCGGTAACCCAACCCCTCTGGCGAATGTCGCGTCTTGTGAGGCCTGCTGAAAGACTTCCAGGTTTAAGTGGGGGGTATGCCAGATATTGATACAACGCAAGATCTGTTTCGATGGGTTCATTGTCCATAGGGCTCCGAGATTCCACCCTAAATTTTCACAAATGGCTTCGAGGATAAGGGGAGCGGCCTGAGTTAAACCCGGCGATTCGGCAAGAACATTGGTTAAGCTGTGATGGGTGGCCAATCGACGTTCTTTGTGTTCACGTTCGATTAACTGGCCAATTTGAAACCCGATAGTCGAAAGCCTTTGAAGCAACATATCATCGGTTTCTTCAGGAAATGGAGAGAAAAACTCGAGAACCGCTCTGGTATTCCCGCCTAGGCAAATGGGGATAGCGAATCCGGAGTGAAGGCCCACTTTCAGGGCCGTCTGGTTTCGAGGGTCTTTGGGGTAGTCGGCAATGTCTTTGATCCAGATCGGTTTACGGATGTCCCACGCCTGCCCGGCCAGTCCTACATCAGGAGTCAGCGCCCAATTGGGGGTCGGTGAAGACATCGCTTGGGCCTGGGGGGAGTCCGGTGGCCAAATGGCGGCAGCTCCCAAGGCCTGACGTTGATAATCCATTTGCCAGAGGATCCCTACTTTCCATTCCAGCGTTTCGCACACGGCTTTGAGAATTTGGGGATACGCATCTGTGATACCAACCGCGGTAGTCAGAATGTCTGCGATGGCATCGTGCATGGCCAGCCGGCGCTCTGCCCGTTTCCGGTCTGTGATATCAATACCAAACCCAATGAGACCCTCTTGATCGTCATCAAGTTTGCAGAGGCAATTCAAAAACCACCAGGGCTTTCCCTGCAAAATTCCATGACTTTCATAAAACACCGAATCGATTACCGCTCCTTCTTTCACCTGTTGTTTAATCGGATCCGGGGGTTCTAAAGGGATACGCCCAATAGAGGTCAAGTCCCTCAACCCAAGACGTTCGAGACCGCGGCCGATCGATTCTCGCATGATGCCTTCGCGGTCAATCCTGAAGGCGACTGCAGGCATATTGGACAGAATCGCAGTCAGCATATTGCTTTGGTCACGGGTTGCGGAGTCGGACTCCCTCACCTGCGTGGCCAAAAGTGCCGTCGACCAAATCGCAAACAAGGCGATTGATCGGTTCGTCATACCAATCCAGAGCTCAGCCCCCGGAGGCGAAAGATAAAACCCTATGATCGTTAAAAGGCTACAGAGCCCTGCCAGACGCAACGGATCATTTTTTTCCGGAGACCGGAGGGCAATCAGCACGACGGCGACATAAGGGACCGCTTCGGCTACTCCCAGGGGGAGGAATATGTCCACGATGAACACTGCTGTGGCCACAAGCAAGGCTAGAGTTAAGATTTGTCCCCGGTTTTTTTGTGGACGTTCATCCGAGCTTTTAAGAGTCAGGGGATTTGGCATAAACTAGTTAAATGGTAAAGAGAAAAGACTTGCCTGCACCACACACGATATTCCACAGCATTTCTTAAGATGCACGATACGAAAATTATGGCAGAACATGCAACTGAAAACAGTAAAATACGGGTTCTGGCACTTTCAGCGAAGAGGGCTTCCTGATGATAGGAGGCATACTATTCACTAAGGGAAGAGGCTGTATCAAAGGCCAAGGAGATCAGGAGAAAATCTCTTCGGCTTGACTTCTTTTTTCCACTTATGCAAATCATCTGACGCTATGCATAATGACTCGACTCCCATGGATGTCCCATCCCCCAACCCCAGTATTCATCATGTGGCCGGGTTGGATGATCGTGACCGTGGGTTTAACCGCCAAATCCATATCGTTTGTAGTGAAGGAGGGTTTCAGGCCCGCCTTCGCTATGAATTGCTTCAAATCGAGGTTGATCCGGTTCCTCGAGAAGACCAGGCTCTGCACCGTCTCATTCACGTGTTGCAGGATAGAGGATACACACAATTACGAACGCAACGCATCTTTATTGGGGACCAGTACCTGGGTAACCAGGAGCTTTGGGTGGAGTATCCCGATCCCGAAACCCCTTCCGATCCTGGAAAAACATGGTCGACCTGGTTTCGCCAGATCTTCGGTCGCTCCTCACCCTCCTAAATGACTACTCCTCATATAGAGGAATCTATGGTCTCTTGGAAAAAGCAGCCGGGAACATTTGAGAGAGTTATGAGGAAAAATCGAGGGTTTGCAGAGTCCCTACGCTTGATTCGCCGGAAGCGAGGGAGGGGAAGTAACTGATGATCCGACGAGGGTTGAGGCATTCCCTGATTTTTGAAGAAAGCTCAATGGGTCGGATGGCATTGACAATATAGAGGGCTTCATTCTCTTCAGCCAGATTCAGGACGATTGGCTCTTCCGGAGAGGTATATTCATCATAAACGAGAATGATCGGTCTGAGCCGGTTAGCCAGATTGACGCTCGTGACGATGCCAATTTTTTGATTACTCAAGTGAACGAGCGAACCTGGCGGGTAGACCCCCAACTGTTTCACTAAGGAAACGACCGCGTCATGCCACAGCGTGTGTCGACATTTCACATATAAATACGATAAGGCCTCGGACGGAATGAGGGATTTGGCCGGTTCCGGGTGATGGCACAATTCGTCATACTCATCCACCACCATGACAATTTTAGTAAACGTGCTAATCTGAGAGTCTTTTCTTCCCGCTGGATATCCTGACCCATTCAGACGTTCGTGATGGTGGCAAATGACTTCCTTCGCTTCATAGGGAAAATTGGATAGTTTGTTGACGATCTCTTCCCCGTATTTCGGATGGGAACTTAAAAACCCTTTACGTTCTGAAGCGGACATGGATCCTTTTCGTAACAACTGCTCTGCCGGAAATTTGAGTTCACCCACATCATGAAACAAAGCACCGAGAGCGAGGATTTCAATGTCATGACGAGTGTAATCCCAAATCCTGTCCAACCATCAGAGATAATGAACACACATTGAGCGCATGGAGAAAAAATTCCTCGTTCGTTTCGTTCGAGCCAATCAGGTTCAGAAGCGCTCTCGAGTTGTCGGCCTCGTCGAGAATTTCGTAAAGATCTCCCACGATTTTCTGTGCGGTCCGGAGTCCGCGAGGCCGGCCGGAGACGACGTCCTGCATAATTTGTTTGGCTTCCTGAACGACCTCTTGGAATTGACTGCCGACCTTTTGCAAATGGTCCTGGTAGGCATGGAAAGCCTGGTGTTGAGCGACTTTTCGTTGAATAAGATCTTCGGGAGGTTTTGTGTCCTCCGTGACGGAGGGCTCAGGTGGTAAACTTTCTCCTGGGGAGTCTTGATTGGATTCTACAAGGTCCTGGACCCGTTCCGGGATTGGTTCCTTGATCGGTTCAAAATATTCTCCCTCGGGATCGGAGCGGTCTGGATCGAAATACAACTTAACCTTCGTAAGCCCCTGAAGAGTTTCGAGTTCTTTGACCGCTTTGATTTTAAAGGTATTGGTTGGAAACGGGTGGCTAAACCAGGATCCTTCAATTTTGATGAATAATCCCAGTCGCAGCGCGTGTGAGTGAAGTGGAACGAATGCCATGTCAGGTTAAGATTGTATGGATTGAATTTTCACGCTCACCAAAGAATTGAAGCCCGGTCTTATTCTCCCTGGATGTTGGAGAGAGGAAAATGAGGCTTGCCTGACCTCATCTTTTAACCGGTTTTCTCACAAAAAGCCTATTCAGGGTTCTTTTCGGATAGAAAAACCTAAGAATTAAGGGGAATGCAGTACGAACATGGGAAAATGCGCAGATTTGAATTGCGGTCGCCTGGATTAGGAAAAGACGAAGGATGAGGAACGTAAAGAATAGTGTGTATAAGCTACCGGATCTACCGATGTTGAAAGACTTTTGTAACGTTTTTTCACTTCATGAGTTTATCCCCCTGCTATAAGCATGATGGGGGGCAATTCTGAATCCTCGTATGTTTTAAGGCGACGGGCAGAGGATACTCCATTTTTCCCCATTTACTTGGATGCCGGTTGGCAGGACTCCTAATATATTAATCGGCGGGGGGCGAGGAATTGTTGATGGAGTCTTTGGTATGAGCTAGGTAAGTTATGGAATAGTGCTCTCTCTGAGGGTTGGAGACGAATCGAGTGGCAGTCTACCTCAACGAAATGAAAAGAACCAAGGCCAGGGAGGCGGGAGAAGGACCGAATGGATCCGAAGTGAACTGTTTAAAGTGATATCCGAACACGGCATGAGGCGAATTGCGGGTTAATGTCACTCAGTGAAACGAAAAGATCCAGCGTCAGAGACGGAGGCACGGGCTGGAAAGAATGGGGGAAGAGTACCTGGCCGAAGCGAACTATTTAGGCGTGGTAGGTGGCTCCCACGAGTTCGAACTTTGGAATCTCCACATCTGTGTGAGTACGTTGGATATCGATGATCACGGGCAGGAGTTCGTTAAACACGCTTACCAAGTGGGGATCAAACTGTTTCCCGGAAAGGGATTGGATTTCGCGAAGGGTTTTCTCAAGGGGCCAGGGATCTTTATAGCACCGTTTGGATGAGAGGGCATCGAAGACATCTGCGATAGCGCAAATCCGACCGATTAGGGGGATGTCTTCACCGGACAAGCGATTCGGATATCCGGAACCATCCCATTTTTCGTGGTGGGTAAGGGCGATCACTTCCCCCATTTGCAAGACGGGCGAATGGCTGTTGGCGAGCAGTTCGGCTCCGATGACGGTATGTTGTTTCATGATTTCAAATTCTTCCGGATCCAATTTTCCGGGTTTCAATAGAATCCGGTCTGGAATCCCCAATTTTCCCACATCATGCATCGGTGTGGCGTGAAAGAGCAAATCGCACTCATCTTCGGACATCCCACAGGCGCGTCCTAAGACGACCGCAAAATGGCTCATACGAACGATATGACTGCCCGTTTCATTGTCACGATGTTCGGCTGCGCGTGCGAGGCGATGCACAACATCAAACTGAGTTTCTTTCAGTTCTCTTGTGCGAATCCTGACGGTTTCTTCGAGGGTCTCCTTTTGTTGGGAAACCGTTTTGTTGAGAAGACTGGCTTCCAGTAAATTACGGATTCGCATCAAGACTTCCACTTTGTCAAAGGGCTTATTTAGGAAGTCTTTGGCCCCTGACTCCAAGGCGCGAAGGCGGGTTTCCCGGTCTTCTTCGGACGTTAAGACTAAAATGGGCAAGTAGGCTTGCTGGTGCATGATTTTGAGTTGTCCCATGATCTGAAAGCCATTGAGCTGAGGCATGCGGATATCGAGACAAATGAGATCGGGATTCAGTTCTTTGAATCGAGGCACAACTTGAGTGGGGTCTTGAACGGAATGGACATGAATATATCCGGCATTTTGTAAAATACTCTCTAGAAGCATGATATTGGTCATTTGATCATCCACGATGAGAATCGTGGCGTTTTGACATTGTTGTTGAGAAATCATGGACAATGCTCAGGTTTGAGTGAATGGGCGGTCAAAAATTTCATGATGCAGTATGTCGTTGTTGGACTATGTTGAAGATGGTATTCTCAGTGTTCAGTCGGAAGATCATTCAACAAAAAAGGCTGCTTGCTCTTTCTGTACGTTTACTCATTTTCGGAACGTCTCACATAAACTTGACGACAGATAAGTCGACCTTTTTCCTAGAAAATCAGGACCATGGCGCGTTGTATTGCGAAGGTTCTAAATAGGTGAAAATAGTGGAGTGGCCACGGAGGCCTATTGGGAAGAATTGCGCGACCCTTCTAGAAACGTCGTGCGTTGATAAAGGAGGTAGCGTGATCGGTCTCAGCCCAAAGAGCGGCGACGAAATTCTGGATCTGTCCTATGGGTCCTGGGAGATGGTGTGACTGAATTTAGGAACCGAGGTATGAAGGGCAGCGGCCTTCTCTTATGCAATTGGCATTAATGTTCTGTCAGCCAGGTGCGGCTGCGCCGAGTGTTTGGTTCGACTGAGAGTGTGGGAGAGAAAAGCTTCCCGACTGAGAGTAGTTGACAGGACCAAAACACAAAAAAAAGAGGGTGGATATTTTTCCCACCCTCCTTTTTCTTGATTTTGGAAAGGATTAACTGGCCTACTTTTTCTTGGCCGGTGCTTTCTTCTCGGCTTTATCCGCAGATTTGCCCTGATCGTCTGCAGTTTTACCGTGCTCATCCCCGGCTTTACCATGCTCATCCTTGGCTTTGCCATGATCCTCCCCGGCTTTGCCTTCAGCGACAGGGGTTGAGGATTTGTCTGCAGGCATGTCCTTGGCTTGAACAACGCCAAGTCCGCCAAAGGTGATGCCGAACACGAATGCCAAAACCGTCGCGAATAATTTAGCCATCTAGGCTCTCCTCCTGTTAATGGAATGGAAAAAACCCCAACCTCTGGGATAGGAAATCAAAGATGGGTCGCTTGTGACGGATTAAGCTATAGCAATCAACATTCCACTTTGTAGGTAATGGCTGATCTTTGTGTAAGTCATTGTTTCGTTTAAATTTTTCATCTTATGGCTTGTTGTATGCAGATATGGGGAGTTACGCCCAATCAGGACAAATTGGGCAGGAGAAGGACAAAGTGTTTCTTAAGGAAAGTGAGAAAGCGAGATTTCCGAAAGGATTCAGCTCACTGGGTTTATGGACAGCAGGCGTTGGCGGAAAAATTTGGGATTTTACAAATCGAGGATGTTTTGGTTTCGTTGACCGGTTACAGCGCGGCATGTGCACTGAAATACGGGGAAGGTACGGTTGGATAGGCACGATAGATATGGCGGAAGACTTCCTCGGCCTTGACCTTCACATCCTTTTCGGCAAAGCAATCCACCGGCAAGCCGGTATCCTCACTCCAGAGAAAATCATGGATGGCCTGGCGCACGGCATCCCGGGTGGCTTCCTTATCGCGCCACTGGTCAACCCGCAGCTTTTCTTCCTTCAACCTCGCAAGTAACTGCGTCGCAACCGCCTTGATGCGCTGGATTTCGGGTGGTTTCAGGTCCGGCTTTTTCAGCAGGTCGAAGATGGCCAGTGACTCCTCGTCCAGTCCTTCGCGCACGGCGCGGTGTGCTTCGTCATCGAGTTCCTGCACCAGCTTGAACAGCGCCTCGAAGGTTTGCTCGATGGTCACTCGGTCCTTCTCGCGGTTGTACTCGGACACAATCTGCTCGTAGTGCTGCTGGAAGTTGGTGCGCAACGGGTTTTGCAGCATAGAGGCGTTGCAGTCGTTGCTCGACCGCCTCGCGCAGGTTCTGCACCGTCGTGTTCTTTTTCGGGCTGCGTTCGAACTCTTGCCGCAGTCGCTCGAAATCAATCTTGCTGATGTCGTACGGTCTAGAGGGTCCTCAGCCGACGCGATCGGATCGCACCTCGATCGCCTCGTCCACCACCTGATGGAGCTGCCGGATGATGTCGGTGATATCCGCCTGCTCGCGATCCTGTTGCAGGCTCTTGTAGACGATGTTGATCGCATCCCGATCCGCGCGGCAGGCGTTCACGCCCTGCACGTTGATGCAGGCCTTGAACTTCTTGAACACTTCGCGGCACATGACCTCGAAGCGCTTGCGGCTTTCGTCGTTCTCGTTGGCCGCCTCCTTGCAGGCGACGATGGCGGCGTTGCGCTCAAAGCCGCTCTTGTGGATCACGTGATCCAGCGCGGCATGCCGGTCAGCGAGGAAGGCTCGCACCAACGCGATCGCTTCGGCCAGATCCGCCAGCAGCTCTTCATCGGCCGCGCCGGGTCGGTCTCGCCACCTTCGCCGTCCGGCTGCACCCCGGCGAACGTCGCCAGCGCCTTGCGCAGGTGCTTGAGGATGCCGCAGTAGTCCACGATCAGGCCGTTGTTCTTTCCCTCGTTCACGCGGTTGGCGCGGGCGATGGCCTGCATCAGCGTGTGAGCCTTGAGCGGCTTGTCGAGATAGAACGTCGACAGACGTCGGCACATCGAAGCCGGTCAGCCACATGGCGCAGACGATGGCGACGCGGAACGGATGGTCCTCGGCCTTGAAGGCATCGTCCAGCGCCATGGTCTGCATGTTGCGGTATTCGGGCTTGGCACGCATCGACACCGGCAGGTCGATGCCTTCTTTCATCAGCTTGCGGTGCGGCGTGATGTCCAGGTCCCACTTGTCGGAACTTGTCGACCTCGCCCTGTTCCTCGCTGACCACCACCGCCATGCGGGTTTCGCGCATCCAGGCGATCTGGCGCCGGCGAAACAGCTCGTCCTGTTCGTCGGCGCGCGGGTCGCTGTGCTCCAGCTCGCCGTATGCGCTCATCCCAATAAATGCCGATCAGCTTGTGCATGCGCACGCAGGTCACCTTGTCGATGCACACCAGCATCGCCTTGCCGGTCTCCCAGGCGGTCGAATAGTGCTGCACGAAGTCCCGCGCCACCTGATCCAGTCGCTTGCCGGCGGTGATGATGTGATAGTCGCGCTTGCAGTTCCTTTTCCAGCCGCTGCTCCACGTCGATGTCGTCGGTTTCAATCTCTTCAAGCTTCTCGGCAATCCGTTCGTTGAGGTCCCCGATGGCGATACCCAGCTTCTCGCCGCGGGCGTCGTAGTAGAGCGGCACCGTGGCGTGGTCATCGACGGCCCGCTGAAAGTCGTAGGTGGAGACGTACTCGCCGAACACCCGGCGGGTGATCTCGTCGTCCTTGAACAACGGCGTGCCGGTAAAGCCGATGTAGCTGGCGTTGGGCAGGGCATTGCGCAGGTTCAGGGCCAGCGTGCCGTACTGCGTGCGGTGCGCCTCGTCGGTGATGACGATGATGTCGTCGCGCTCGCTGTAGGGCTGCTCCGGCTCCACCTTCTGGTTGAATTTCTGGATCAGCGAGAACACATAGGCCTTGTGCTCGGTCAGCAGCGCGTTCAGGTGCTCGACCGCTGGCGGCACGGCATGGCTCCTGATCGCTGATCGACCCCGCAGTTGGCGAAGGTCTTGTAGATCTGGGTGTCGAGGTCGTCGCGGTCGGTCAGCACCAGAAAGGTAAAGTTGCCGCCGAGCTTGCGGTGCACCTTGCGGGTGAACATCACCATCGAATAGCTCTTGCCCGAGCCTTGTGTGTGCCAGAACACGCCCAGCTTGCCCAGCCGTGCCTTGCGGTCGCGTACCGAGTCGATCGCGCGGTTGACGCCGAGAAACTGGTGGTTCCGGGCGATGATCTTTTTCGGCTCGCCGACGCTCTCATCGAACAGAATGAAATTCTCCACCAGGTCGAGAAAATTGCGCTTGTCGCACACGCCCTTGAGCAGCGTCTCCATGTCCACCGTCCCCGGCGCCTCCTCGGCCAGACGCTTCCATTCGTTGAAGTGTTCCCAGCGGCTGGTGATCGAACCGATCTTCGCCTGCTCGCCGTTGCCGAACATCACAATCGCGTTGTGGTGAAACAGGTGCGGAATGGTGTCGCGGTAATCGGAGAAGTTTTGCTCGAAAGCGGTCTTGAGATTCTTGTGGATGTTCTTGCACTCGATGAACAGCAGCGGCAGGCCGTTGACGAAGCCGACGATGTCCGCCCGCCGCCGGTACAGATCGCCACGCACCCACAGCTCGCGCACGCAGAGAAAATCATTGTTCTCCGGCGCATCGAAATCAAACACCCGCAGCCGCTGCCGCATCCGCTCGCCCTTGTCGTTGCGGAAGGTGACCTGCACGCCGTCGCGCATCTGCGCGTACTTCTCGCGGTTGGTCGCGATCAGGGTCTGCGATGCGACCGATCGCGGTGATCTGCCGCACCGCATCGTCGTAGGCCGCATCCGGCAAGCCCGGATTCAGCGCCATCAGCTTCTCGCGCAGCGTGCGGGTCAGCACCACCTCACGGTCGGAGGCGCGCCCGAGCAGACTGTTCGGGTCCGAAGTCCTCGTTGTTCTAGGCCATAGACCGACTGCCATCCGAGCTGCTGCTCCAGATAATTGGCGGTGGTCTGTTGGACGAGGCTGTCTTCGGTGTAGGGCATTGACAAACCGATCAAACGATGTTTTTCAGCTTTGGAATCAAAGCGGGTAGGTCATCCTGGATAATGCTCCAGATTGTATCGTCATCAATCCCCAGATAGGCGTGAATCAACCGGTTACGGGTGGCAATGATCATCCGCCAGGGAACGTCAGCATGTGCAGCACGGATGTCGTCCGGTACGCGGCTGGCCGCTTCGCCAATTAATTCCAGGTTGCGCAGCGTGGCATCGTAAGTGATACCGCTGTCGACAAACTGTTGCTGGTCCATGCCATCGGTATACGATAAACACTTCTCCGCAAAACCAATCATATCCTGAAGATAGAAACGCCATTCCCGCTGCGAGCCACGCGAATCAGACATGGATAGCATCCTTTTCCACATACGGGCGCAGCTCCGGGCGTAGCGCCTTGTCTGTCACCAGATCTACCGGACACCCCAGTAAATCCTCCAGATAAAACAGTACCCCGAAATATCGCTTCGAGTTGGCCGGCCCATCGAATGAGACCAGAATATCGACATCGCTGCCCTCGTCAGCCATATCCCGCGCCATTGAGCCGAACAGGGCGAAATCCGTGACACCGAAGCGTTCACACAGGATCGCCTTGTGCTCATCCAACATCTTTATCACCTGTTCCCTTCTCATCTGTTGCACCTTATTGCCTTCGTGTTCATGGGGTTAGCGTATCACAGCACCATTTTTTACCTAATATTCGCATAATTCCTGACGAATTCCGACTATCAACCGAGCTGTTGCTCAAGATAATTGGCGGTGGTTTGCTGGACCAGGGTGTCTTCGGTGTAGGTTCAATCTCTTGCCTGGATTTATAGGTGCTATTGCAGTGATGACATGCAGGGACCAGATTTTTACAATTCATCGAGTTAAAGGGATACAGGGATTTTGGCAAGTAATGATCATAGGCTTCCCGTTTCGAGTGGTAGACTGACCACTCGTTATGGCTACCCGATAGCCATAACCATCGAGACGCCGGACCGCAGCACGCAGGTTGAGACGTGCGAAAAATGGGATGGTTAAATCGGGCTCATCCGAGTCGCTAACTACAGCGAAGACGACCTGATACTCCCTTGCGTCGGGACGTTTTGTGCAGTCCGTTAGTTTATGCGACAGTGGGAGTTGCTGATTCACCAAATCCCGAATGGCTGGCTGCGTCTGGAATAGTTCCGCAGATGTAGTGCCCTGGGCAAAAAGATGACTGAAGATATTTGATCCGCCATCGCGTTTGACTTGAATGATATCTTTCTCGCGACTGTTATAGATCGCAAAACTCGACATTTGCCACCGCCGAAGAAAATGATCTTTCCGTCCATTAACGCAAATAGGCTGGCGTCTAGAGTTGGCTACGCGTTCGTTATATTCTCTTTCGGAGTTATCATCGTATTCAGGAAGTGCGGTTGGATAACGTGGAATTCTGGCAGAAGATGCCCCTGCATCTCGGCCGATCCCGCAAAAATCGGGCCACTTTCCCCCAATCACAGATTTGCTCACTGCCTGAAATTCTGATTCGCAATGGTCGTCGGATGCATGACCCCGATTTTTTGTCTACGTCATCCCCGATGCCGTACACCTGACGTTGCCGCAGGTTTTCAACTGCTGGGAAGGCTAGAGCGTATTCCCTCGTAAAATCCGAAGCGATGTTGTCGTCACTTAGTCTCGGGTTCCCCGTGAATGGCCTTGATATCTGGATAGCGGCCCAACCTGGCAGGCGGGGTCCGTTTTCCAGCATCGCTCCAGTTCGATGTCGTTGTTTGTTCAACAAGCAAATTATTGAGTTCTTCTTTTTGTGAAACCCGTGTGACCTCGGCAATATGATCTAACCAAGGAAAGTTCTCCTGGTATGCCTTTGAATGGAACTGCGTTTGGTAACGCTTAAGCAGATCTGAAAGCCGCTCGACTGTTACCGAAACACAAGCCCTTAGCGAATCCATACCACTAAGCCGCAGTCACTCATCCGTTCTCGTCCGTCGATCCGACTTGTCGCGTTCGCGAACCGTTCTCGATACTCCCGATGACCTCGATAACCAAAACCTGTTCTGGATTGGCGCATGCTTCTGTCTGTTGCAACTCAAATCGCCGCGAATTGAATGCGGCTTGATGCTGACCGAAGATAGTAGAAAGCCGCTCACCTTGTCTGCCATGAGTCGGTCGATGATGCGGCCGGAATCCGCGACCTTTGGTGCGGTCAGCAGTCACCGCCGTCGGAAACAGCAATAACTGCGTTCCGCCATGATTCATCGCCTCCGTTCTGATGCTTCGTCTTGACTGACCGTGCAGCCCAGTGCTTCAGGGTGCGATCCACGATCTTCTCCATGTATGAGCCAGGCTGTTCGAGCACGTATTGCCGAAAGACACTCGCGCCGAACTCTTCTGCCTCGACGAAGTTTACGCCGTAGAGTTTCTTGGCCATGGTTTCGGTTGAGTAGCCGAGCGGAACCTTGATTCGCTTCTTAACTTAGAGATCCCCGATTCGGGCTTGCCGTATGTCAAAGGGTGTTGACACAATGGCCCGCATTGCCTAGAGGAGCCGACACCACATTTTCTTGATAGAAAGATCGTCGACGTAAATTGGCTGCATCTTTTCCATCATCGATGGGAGGCGGTTTCTCTAGTTCTTCCTACACCGCTATCTCTCCATTCATCAGGCGCGGCAGGAGCAGGTCACGGGCTTTGTCCAACCTATCGTTATGAGCTACTAGCACCTTATTGCGCAAAAGATCCGTTTGCTATTTCATCAAACATTTCAAGTAAATGCTTTGGTGGAATTGGCACTTTGTACTCGTCAAAACAAGACGTCAGTACTCGTTGCCGTCCGGATGAGCCAATCATGCTCTTGATTGCATTTCCTCTAAATGGATGGACCGGGCCAAGCAATAGGTAAACACATGACTCACCCGTTTACATCTTTGCACAATACATTCGGTTGACCCGCTCTTTGAAGTGCAGAGACTTCCAATTGTCGTGATCTGAGAACCCAGTAAAAATAATAGAGGCAGTCTGTAGCATCAGACCCAATGTATGATCAGTCGGAAGCCCAAATATCTTCATGATATAAATTGACAAATCCTGCATTGGCGCCAGATGCGCTCACGGTTATGACAGGGGCGCAAACATTTGCTGCATTATGAAAATAGGCTGGTGTAAGCCCGCCGGCTTCGACACGTACATCACCATCCTTGGCGGAATCTTTTGTGATGTTCTTCCCTTTCTTAATTACTATTACTTCTCCTAGCGGCTTCTTCTCCCACCCATCTGGGATGCCGTTTTGGATTTTGGTGTGTTCGTGGCCGGGGAAGCGGAGGTGGACGAACCATTCCTTGTAGAGCAGCCGTGCGGCCTGTTCCAGCAACTGTATCCGCCGCCGGTTGTTTTCGATCAGATCGTCGTAGGCCGGAGAGGATAGATCCAATCCTTTTCTGTTCTTCGATCTTTGGTGTCAGAAATTTGCAGGCCGCCAGTATTTTCTACACTCAAGTTATCTTGTCGTGCGCAGCCTCTACGTTATGCGCCGTATTCCTCGGCTTTGGTTGATCGATAGAAATAGTATATAAGATAAATCGAGTCCGACTTTGTTCGGCTGCATCTCGGCGATAGTGCTGTCCGGAAATCAGGCTTGTATACCATCGAATGGCGCAGTCACCTGTGTTCTCACCTGCGTTAGTTATGCAAATAGTCCACTGGTGACCACATTTTGACTTTGCGCACAGTCCTTGATCGCTATATGTTTCGTTCTGAATAGAAGTGATCCAGTAGATCTGCCATCGTGTATCTCAGCCGTCTGTACAACACGGATGCTCACCATCCATATAGGGAAGCGATCATTTCGAGGACGTTGTGCCAGACCTGCCTCGGCCTGACATTAATCGCCATACTCATCAATTGATTTTTGCGGCCCAGTCTGCATTCTCATATCCCCAATTCCTCAAAATTCTTTTTGATGGTCGCGGCCAGGGTGACGGCCTCGGCGTTGAGGTCTTCCAGCTCGACATGGATCTCGCGCAGGGTTTCCTCGAAGTCGAAGTTTTCATCCACTTCCTCGGGGGCGACGCCGACGTAGCGGCCGGGGGTGAGGCTCCAGTCGTTGGCTTCGATCTCCTTCAGGTCCACCAGTTTGACCAGGCCTTCCACGTCGCGCAGTTTGGCTTCGGGGAAGCGTTCGGTGAGCCAGTGGGCCTGTTTCCAGAAGTAGCGCACCTGTTTGAGTTGTTCGACAGCCAGCCCGCGCGCTTCGTCGGCGGCCTTGCGGGCGCGGGTGATGTCGCGGCTGACCCAGGCGTCGCTGCTCTTTGGCGTTGCACTCGTTTTCGCAGGTGTCGATGAGGCGGGTGGCGAGTTTGTAGATGAGGTCCGTCTGTTTGATCAGGTCGCGGCTGGTTTCGGCCATGGGCTCGAACGTTGTTGGTGAGCTTGACGAGCGCGGCGTTGGTGTTCGGCGCGGTCTTCCATTGCTTGGCGGCCTGCTGGGCAGACTTGCGGAACTGGTCGATGTCCTGCTCGAACAGTGCGGTCTCCTTTTCCAGCTCCTGCAACACTTCCGCTTGCGGCCCGGTTTGTGGGCTGGCTGTTTCAGAAACGGTGCGAGGGTGTTGCGCAAGGCCTTCAGCGCCGCGCTAAAGTCCGGCAGGGGCTGGAAGGTCTGGCCCAGGTCGTCCTTGACTTCGAAACAGGCTTGCGCTTCGTCGGCGACCTTGCCGAGGTAGTGCGAGACCAGTTGCAGGTAGCGGTCGGTCTCACCCCGGTAGAGCCAGACGATGGCTTGCAGGTTTTGCTGCTGCTCGGGGGAGAAGTCGTAGATCTTGCGCGTGACCTTGCGGTAGACGTTGCGCGCGTCGATCATCAGCACCTTGTCTTTGTGCGCCTTGGGTTTGTTGCGGTTGAAGAACCACAGCTCGCAGGGCACGGTGCGGGTGTAGAAGAAGTTCGAGCGGATGGCGATCATGGCGTCCACGTCGCCGGTCTCCACCAGCTTCTGCCGCACCTTGGCCTCGCCGCCGCCGGCGCTGGAGGCCTGCGAGGACATGACGAAGCCGGCGCGGCCCTTGTCGCTCAGGTAGCTGTAGAAGTAGCTGATCCAGATGTAGTTGCCGTTGCTGACCTTGCCCTCCTTGTTGACGCCGGGCAGGCCGAAGGGCAGGCGCGGGTCGGTCTTGACCTTGTCGGCGTCGATCTCGTCGACGTTGAAGGGCGGATTGGCCATGACGTAGTCGGCCTTGCCGACCAGTTCGTGCGGGTCTTCGTAGTAGGTGATGGCCTTCTGGATGTCGCCTTCCAGGCCGTGGACGGCCAGATTCATCTTGGCCAGGCGGATGGTGGTGGCGTTTTTCTCCAGGCCGCGGAAGGTGAGTTTTTCCGTGGGGCTGTCGCCGTGCTCTTCGACGATGCGGGCGCTCTGCACGAACATGCCGCCGGAGCCGCAGGCCGGGTCGAGCACGGTGCCGCGCTCGGGGTCGATGCACATGGGCGATCAGCGAGACCAGCGAGATCGGGGTGAAGAACTCGCCGTCGTCGTGGGCCTTCTGGTCGGCAAACTGGGTGAGGAAGTATTCGTAGATGCGGCCAAAGACATCGCCTGTGACCGTTTTCAGCTCCTCGGGGTTGAGGGTGCGCAGCAACTGGCCGAGCACCTGGTTGTCCAGTTCCTGGTATTCGCTCTTGGGCAGGATGCCGCGCAGGTTGTCGTAATCCTTTTCAATGGACTCCATCGCCTCGATGATGGCCTTTGCGCGATCGGCGCTGTCGGGCAACGAGACGAGATAGTCGAACTGCGCCTGCGGCCGCAGATAAATGGCGCTTTGCTGGGAGAAGTCCTCCTTGGTCAGCGCGCGCGTCTTGCCGCCACGACTGGGAAGCGTCGGCTCGATCTTCGCCTTCACCGTGAGATAGCGGCTGTAGGCGTGGCGGAGGAAGATCAGGCCCATCACCGGCAGGAAGTATTCATTGCTGGCGTAGTTGGAGTTGGCGCGCAGGTTGTCGGCGGCGCTCCAGAGTCGTGTTTCGATGGCTTCGATGTGTTCGAGTTGGGACATGTCGGGTTTGGTTTTCGTTATTTTGCGGTAGTGTCAGTGCGTCCACGCAGCTCGTTGCGGACAGCATAGCCAACGCTCTGGGGCGTCAGCTATCGGGTCCCCATCGCAATTTGTCGGTGCTTGTTCCTGCTGCCTCTATGCGAACTGCTCGTGAGATGTGCCCTGCTGTATTCTTATGAAATGTTTGGGGAACTATAGCATTTGCCCGTTAAGGTTTAATCCATTCAGAAAGTATTTCCTTGCGGGCTAACTGAAACAGATAATGGTTTTTCCCACTGCGGGGGCCAGTCAGCTCAATCACTTTGGCGAACCGCGCAGTTGGCCAGTTCCCAAGCACCTCCGCCAACCTGTTAGCTCACCATTCCCCTGGCCACTGTTTCCTGAGATCACCCATCGGCTAGGGCTCCGGTGGTTCCGTGCCACGGTTCATGATTTCCACATACCCGCTGTAACTGAACACCCGATTGCGTTTTTGGGCGGTGAGCTCCCGCACGATCCCGAGTTGTTCCAGGTGCCCCAGGGCCTTGTTCACGGTAGCCGGCGTAATGCTCGTCTTTTTCACCAGCCAGTTGGACGTGGCGATGGGGTGTTCCATCAAGGCCCGGTGAACTTGCAGGGTGGAAGTGGCGGCCCGGCCTAGCCCGCTGATTTTGTCACGGTCCTGATTGGACACGTTGAGAAGCTGCTGGGCTGTTTCCACCGCCTGGGTGGAGGTGACTATGACGGCCTCGGCAAAGAAATCGAGCCAGGATTCCCAATCGCCGGTCATGCGAACCCGGTTGAGCAGATCGTAATAATACTGTCGATGGGTCTTGAAATAGAGGCTCAGGTACAGCATCGGCTCCCGCAACATCTTCTGTTCGCACAGCAGCAGCGTGATCAAGAGACGGCCGAGTCGGCCGTTGCCGTCGAGGAACGGATGGATGGTTTCGAACTGCACATGCGTCAGCGCCGCCTTGAGCAGTACCGGCGTGGGTTCGGGTTTGTCGTGGAGGAAGAGTTCGAGTGTGCCCATGCATGCCGGCACCTCCTCTGCCGGGGGCGGAACAAACATGGCGTTGCCGGGACGAGTGCCGCCGATCCAGTTCTGGCTGCGCCGGAACTCTCCCGGCGTTTGGGTGCTGCCGCGACCCTTGGTCAGCAACACACCGTGGATCTCTTGGATCAATCGCAGGGAAAGGGGGAACCCCTCCGCCAACCGGCGCAGTCCATAATAAAGGGCCGCCACGTAGTTGCTGACCTCCTGCACGTCGTCCAGCGAGACACCGGGTTCCTGATCCAGCTCGAACAACAACAGGTCCGATAAGGAGGACTGGGTTCCTTCTATCATAGAAGAGAGCACCGCTTCTTTCCGGACATACATGTACAGGAACATGGAAGTGTCCGGCAGAAACGTTGAAACGCTGTCCAATCGCCCAAGAGCCAACAGCGCCTGGTCGAATTTACTACGCAATTCTGGTGTCCAGTCGATTGGCGGACGCGGTGGAAGTGGGGCCGGGACAAAGGCCTGTACTTTTTCACCGGTCGTCGTCACTGTCACGTAGTGGCCTTGAAGGTCCCGTTTCATTCTTTTTTCTCGGTATGACAATTAAACCTAAAATAACCGTAATTATTATTTTAGGTTATCTACTTTAACTAAAATAAAATAGAATGACGAAAAAGGCAAGTGAATTCAGTCATTTGTGTTCAACGCCTATTTAAACCTGGTGAGAAATAGGTGTGCCATCAGAAAAAACTACGAATTGGTGAAAAGTTTTATTGCCCAACTCACAGACGAACACCATAGTCTGATTAAAGTCATGCTCCGCGAAGAGAATCGGTTGTTTTTTGAGAACGGAGGCAGGCCATTTTCCAGTTGATTGAAGCCTTTCGCCGGGGTTTAGCTTGAGCCTTTGCCTCAGGAATAGATCTCTTCCCTGGGCGAAGGAGGAGACCGGATTTGTTGAAGGGATGGGACCAAAAAAAGGCCTCTGGGTCGTGTGACCCAGAGGCCGATTGGTGGAGGTGAGGGGACGGATGTTCCATGCTTTTCAGCGTGGGCCGGACTATGCCTTCATCCACGTGGGATGCGGGGCGTCTTAGCATCGGATGATGCTCCGAGTGCCCGCTCATCTGACGACCAGCGGGTCTCTGAGTCTCTACAGGGCCAAAGGAGTTAGCCTCCTTCGACCCCTCGGCGTTGCCATGGCCCGGTGTGTCCGGGCGGTAGGGTTCACCGAATGAGCCCCGTGTTCACCCGAGGATTGCTCCCCGGGGCGACCATGTTTGTTAATCGAACCCCTGTCCGAGAACATTCAGCGCAACAGCCCTACGTGTGTAGCCGATGATTTGTTTATTCGCAGTTGCCCACGCCCACCGACCGGCTTAGAGCGCCCGCTAGCCCAGAATTTTCTCGTCCGCCGCCGCTGAGCACCAGCTTTGGACCAGCCTGCAGTGTGACGCCCCTTCCTCCCCCGCAGACAAAGAGAGGAGGGACGTCGCGGTCAATTAAGCCGCGAGAGCCAAGTTATCGTTGGCACTTAATGTTTTCCCGAAGGTTTTACGAGACTCCGAGAGCTCGACACGCTCTGTTGACCTCTTGATTCCCGTCGAAGCCAGTCACCCCCTTGTTAAAAAGTCTGTCTTGTCTCCCTAAAAAACGGGGAGTTTTGTTCCTCTTTATCTACTATACATCAAGATTCCCAGGCTTTCCATTTTGCCATGCTTATTCTCCTTTAAAGATAGCCACGAGAGAGGAAAGATCAAGAGTTTTTATCAAAGCCTGTTACGCTCTGGATTGACTCTGTCTCAATTTCCGGGAATACCTGTCTATGTTTCCAAACGTTTCCGCGATTTTTTTTAGGAGAACCTCTTTGGCCATGATTTTCATCATATCCTCTGGTATACATGGGGAGCGCTGGTTCATGTTTTGAAATGATAGCCATTGTGAAAAAAGTAGAAAAGAAGGGAGAAGAAGCATATGGCATGGACGTTGTTGTTGATAGCAGGATTTTTTGAGATCGTGTGGGCTGCCACATTGAAATTTACGGATGGGTTCACCCGTCTGTGGCCGAGTGTGGGCACGGTTGTGGCGATGGCGATCAGTATGATCTGTATGTCTTTTGCTCTTCGTGTGATCCCGATGGGAACCGCGTATGCGGTTTGGACAGGCATTGGCGCGGTGGGCACGGTTCTCCTGGGTATTCTCATGTTTGATGAGCCTAAAAATGCCGTCAGATTACTGTGTATTGCGATGATCGTGTTAGGTATTGCGGGATTAAAGTTGTCCGATCCATCCTGATGAAAACAGGGTTGCCCCACATTCTCTATTTTTGCAATATCTCAAGTCCTATGGAAATGTACTTCCCAAAAACTGAAGGGGATGGATTTTTGTCTTTGCTAGAATGGCGTGGCTGGATGAATGGGTCAGCTTCACCTCAGGGTGACCATCACTCTCAAGCATGAGAATGAGTAGGAACAGGCAGCCCTGGTGGTGCGAAGGAAGAATGGTATTAAATGGAATACTGGAAATCGGGACGGCCGCCGGCGGGTTCAGCCAGGAGTCCCCTGGATTTGAGTAAATGAATGATTTGGTCGGTGCAGTCGTCAAAATTTTCCGGCCCTGCAAAAATCAAATCCGTATCGGGTTGAGGACCGGTTAACTCTTTGGCCATGTGAATGGTGATGACCGGAATCGGATTCACCAGGGTTTGCACGGTTTGCACGATGTGTTTCGTGGGTTGTTGGAGGGCGTTGGTCGTGCAAATCACCAGGGAGCCCGTATCGGTCAGTAACCGCACCACTTCGCCAAACCGTCGGATGATTTCTTCGGGTTTCGTCTCGACCAGATCGGCATCAAGTCCTCGTTGCAGATTCTCGGCCGCGAGAAAGTAGGCATGTCGGCCTTCCGCGACTAACACGGTTTCCAGTTTCCGTGCCAAAAACCCTTTCGCGCCGGCATCAGGGCCGGTGAGTAAGACCACGGCGGCCCGGTGTCCATATCGTTGGGCCCGGTCTTCGGCTCCCACATCTCCCTTGACCCATGCGGAATCCCTTTCCCGTGCTTCCGTCCGGAAATCTTCCTGGTCGTCCTGGACCAATTCCGTGATGATCCCACCTCCTGCCACATCGTACTCATCCACCAACACGAAGCGGCCGGTGGTCTCGAAATGGGCATAGAGATCAAACGCAATGGGAGACTTGGCTCGCAGAGTAATGTCGGCCACTTCATTGCGTTTGACGGTGGTTTGCGTGTGCCGGTCGTCTAAATTGGTGGCGTCCACAATGCGATGAATGGTTGCCACCTCGCAAAGGACTTCTCTGGTGGCCAATCGCAAGACGTAGGGCCTGCGGGTTTCTAAGGGTCGGGTTCCTAACCAGAAGAGGTTGGCACGGATTCGTGTGGACACCAAGGGCCGGGCATCCTCGTGCGTGGCGATTTGTCCCCGCTCCACGAAAATTTGTTCGTCCAGGGTAATCCCGACCGATTGGCCGGCTTCGGCTTGAGTGGGCGGTGGGTCGAGATTGAAGGTTTCGATGGTTCGGATATTGGCTGATTTATTGGAAGGGGAAAAGACCAGCCGATCGCCAATCTTAAGTTTCCCTGCCGTAATCCGGCCGACTAAGATCCGGCGTGCGTCGAACTTATACACATCCTGGATAGGAAGACGTAAGGTCTGTTCCGCTCGCCTGGATTCCAGATTGAAATGCGCAAGAGAGTCCAACACGGAGGGTCCGGTGTACCAGGGTGTTTCCGGGCTGGTTTTGACGATGTTGATACCTTGTTTGGCGCTGGCAGGGATAACGTATTGGGGAATCACATTCAATTGGGTGAGGAACTCGCGATATTCTTTCTCGATCGCCTGAAAGGTGTCTTCCCGGTAATTGACGAGGTCCATTTTGTTGACCACCACGGTGACCTGCTTCACCCCCAACATAGAGAGCAACAGCCCGTGGCGTTTGGATTGGTCGCGCACGCCTTCCAGCGCATCGATGACCAAAAGCGCGGCTTCGGCACGGGCGGCACCTGACACCATATTTTTCAGAAATTCTTTATGCCCCGGTGCGTCAATGATGATGTATTGCCTGCCTCCCCAGGAAAAGAATGTTCTGGCGGTGTCGATGGTAATGCCTTGCTGTTGCTCTTCCAGAAAGGCGTCAAAGAGAAAGGCGTACTCGAACTCCTTGCCTTGCTGACGGCAAATGGCTTGAATTTTTTCGATCTTCCCGACGGGGAGGGTTCCGGTGTCCGCATACAGTCGACCCAGCAGGGTGGATTTCCCATGGTCCACATGTCCCACGATCACGATGTTCATCCGTTCGCGGATTGCGATATCGGTCGACATGCCTACATGTATCCTTCTTTACGCAAGAGTTCCATGCCCCGGCCTTCATCCTGAGCCCGTCCGGCACGCTCGGATACCTTGGTCGCTTTCAATTCAACGATAATGTCGTCGACGGTTTTGGCGGTGGATTGAATGGGAAAGGTGCATGGGGCACAGCCGAGGCTCCGATACCGCATGCCGGTGCCTTGATCTAAATACAAATGTTCCAGAAAGGGAATGCTTTCGAGTTTGATGTATTCCCAAATGTTGATTTCCGTCCAATCCAACAGGGGATGAATCCGAACATGAGTGCCGGGAGGGAAGGAAATTTTGTATTGATCCCAGAGTTCAGGCGGCTGATCGCGAAAATCCCATTCGTTGTTTTTATCGCGCGGGGAAAAGTACCGTTCCTTGGCCCTGGTGCTATCTTCATCGGATCGCACGCCGAGAATCAGACCCGTATAGCCCTTTTCTTCCATGAGCAGTTTCAACCCGTTGGTTTTCAGTGCGGTGCAGCATTCCACACGACCCCGTTCATGATTCATCCCGTTGGCGAGGGCAGTCTTGTTCTGACCAATGACCAAATTCAGGCGCCATTCACGAGCCAGGCGGTCGCGGTATTCGATCATGGCCGGGATTTTGTAGCTGGTGTCGATATGAATGAGCGGAAACGGGATATGCCCGAAGAAGGCTTTCCGGGCCAGCCACAATAACACCGTCGAATCCTTACCCATCGACCACAGCATGGCCAGGTTGTCAAAGTTTTTGTATGCTTCGCGCAGGATATACACGCTTTGATCTTCTAGCTGGCGAATATGTTTCATGCCGGCATCACCGCGGGTGCAGGTGGAACAGAGAAGGTGGTTTGTGGGGTACGGCTTTGGATCAATGCCGTGAGAAATGCTCCCGCTTTTCCGGAATCCAATGTGTTCTGGGCGAGCGGCGTGGCTTGTGCCAGAGACGAGGCCAGGCCTGCGGCATACATGAGTAAGGCGGCATTCACGATCACCCACGCCCGTTGATCCCCTCGCTGACGACTCAAGAGTATTTGTGTAATCAATTGGGCTTCGTGTTCCGGACTGCCCGATCCAGGTCCGCTGATCGTCGAACTCATGGCTTGAAATGGGCTAAATCGGAAACCGGCGTCCTCAGGGCGAAAAATCAAGGACGAAATATGTCCGCTTCGTAATTCGCGGGCCAAGGAAGGCGCGGATATGGAAAGTTCAGGAAATCCTTCGACGCCTTGGATAATCAGCGCACGCTTCGCTCCAAGCATGTCCAAAGCCTCCACCATTTTATCCAGGTACGGCGGATGGGAAATTCCGATGACTTGGGAAGCCAGCCTGGCCGGGTTCAGCAATCTGGCCAGTTGATGGGAGAGATTTTGCAATCCGAATTCCCGCCGCAGATCCAGTAATTTGGTTAAGGGTGCATGGTACCCTGCCAAATCCATATATACCCAGAGGCATTGAGAAGCCTGCTTGATCGCTTCTTCCGGGGTATGGGCGATGGGGAGCTGCAAATGTCGGAGGACTTGAGGCAGATCGTACGGGACTTGCGGATTGTCTACCCCATGCAGAAACATGCCTGCGCCAGCCGCTGCGGCCACAAGGGAGGCAGCCACCACCACATGAATGGTGTTGTGCTTTTCACCGTAGAGGGGAACATCCACCATTTTTTCCGGATGTGGAAGTTGGATCGGTGGCGCCCAGTTGCGGGCCGTCGCCGTAAAAGACGCCAATTCGCCGATGGACTCGGTTTTGATTCGCATGGCCATCAAAAACGCTCCGATCTGAATACCGGTGGCTCGCCCTTCGATGATGGCGTTCAGAGCAATTTTGGCCTCGTCCCAGGTTAGGTCCTTCGATCCTTTGAGCCCTTTCCCGATTTTTGAAATCAGTTGATCCATGGGATAATCCGGGTTAAAACGTCAAGACCTGATCAGCAGGAAGAATCGCTTCGTTCCAAAAGGCTTCTGCCGTTTGCACCTCATCTAATTCCGGAATCAGTTCTTCGACTCTCACATCAAAATATCGCAGAGAATCCTTACACACCGAAAACTTGACGTTTCCGGTGTCTTTGGCGGTTTGCATGATTTTCGAGAGGTCCGCTTTATGCTCATTTTTCAGGAGATCCCGCATAAAGGCTTCTCGTCCTCGATATTCGGGGGACATCGTGAGTTCTTTGATTTTGGCTTTGGTCATTCGGCCCGCCGCTTCATCACGGAAATAGCCGCTCACCTCTATCCCGCTGGCTGCCGCCAGGGCCATCCACTCGCAGGCCTGGAAAAGATTGTTCCATCCCCCTCGGGTAATAATCACAGCTATTTTCTTCACTGAATGACTCCAATTTCTAAATGAGTATGGGTAATCAATTGCGAGATGTGGACAATCTCATTGAGCCGGGTCTGGCTTAACGATGAAGCCCACATTCAGTCTTGGTCGAACTTTTCCAACGTCCAGAGCGCGGGTCATCTCCCGGCATGACCGGAGCAGTGCAGTGGGTACAGCCGATGCTGGGATAGTGCTGGTCATGCAACGTGTTGTAAGGCACATCGTTCGCGCGAATATACTCCCAGACCTGCTCCCATGACCAGGTGGCCAACGGATTGAATTTCACCAGCCCAAACTTCGTATCCCATTCAACAATGCCGGCATTGGCACGGGTGGGCGATTGGTCGCGCCGAATGCCCGTGATCCATGCTGCGTATTGAGCCAGTATCCGTGTGAGGGGCTCAACTTTTCTCAGAGAACAGCATTGATCGGGGTCACGGAGCCATAAGGCCTCCCCAAGCTGTGTCGCTTGTTCTGCCGGACTGAGTTTCGATTTTACCGAGATGATCTGCTCATCCTGCAACTGATAGCGTTGAATGATCCGGTCACGAACCGCATGTGTTTCAGGAAATAAAAAATCGGTATCTAAATAAAAAAGGGTGCTCCGTGGATTGGCGCGTAGCATCATATCTGCAAGAACGACATCCTCAGCGCCAAAACTACAGGCCAGGATCACGTTTGGCCCATACTGCTGTATCGCTGTCTCCACGATTTTACGGGGATCCTGGCCCTCCAGAGATCGATTCAACTCAGAGAGTTCTTCCGGTGAAGGTCTTGTATTCGTAAAAAGTGACATGAGTTATTTAAATTTCCACTTTTTCCACTAACACTCTAAAATGCTGCTCGTCAGCGTCTATGGGTTCCTGTTCGAGCACTTTATGCCCGTCATTTCGAAGACTCACCGGGACGTTGCGAATAGGATCCCCACCGTCCAACCATACTTCCAATTGGTCCCCATGGTCCATCATTTCTAATTTCAATTTGGTTTTGACGTAGTTCATTGGACAAGCCACACCCCGGAGGTCATACACGGTCACGCCAGAAGGGGCGGATTCCTGTTGGAGTGGCGCGGGTGGAGTCTTGCTTGATTCAAGAGGTTTCTGTCCCACTTCCACCGGTGTCAGCTTGAGATCCTGGCCTATTTGCTCCGTGACAGTCCGGCAGAGGTCCACGAATCCTTTGGTAAAAGCGATTTTCCCTTGGGTCAGGTCAGCCGAAGCGGCTTTATTTCCCAAATCTCCAACGGTAGTGGCCAGATTTTGGTATTCCGCAGGCATAAGGTTTTTGGCGACAATCATCTTGTCAAATTCCGCCAACGTGTCGGCATCGGTATTCGGATCGATCCCTTCTGTCACGAGGATAGCTTTCGCTCCTGCCACCACGGCCCGGTAGGCCTTATTGATGGCAAATGCATATTGATGCTTTTCAGCTAACAATCGAGCCTGATATAACTCTTGTTCAGCTTCAAGTATTCGATTATCGATCATCTCCAACGCACCGCCGGCGCATTCTCCGGGTCCGAGGTCCTCTACAGAAAATTCCTCATCGCCTTCCCAGTCGACATAGAACTGTGGATCCTCCTGATAAGTGGGAAGAATGGTGTAGGGAATCAATTCGTCTTTCAGTTTGATTTTTCCGGTACGATCAATGAAAGCCAATAGTGACTCTCCATTTTCCTTCTCCTTGCGATACAGATTGAGAAGATGCTGAATGGCCGCAGGGACGTTTTTCGCAGGCACCTTCACGATGAGCTGAGCAATTTTGGCGGTGCCGTTGACCTTCCCTCCGAGGTGGAGTTCATACACCGGCGCGACATGGTCTCCCATGCGTTTGCCGACTCCATGCAGGCCGATGGTGGCAATATGATGTTGAGCGCAGGAATTGTGGCAGCCACTGATTTTCACATTCACCCCTTCCAGGTCATCCGCGATTTTTCCTGCGGGGAACACTTCTGCCAGTGCCCGAGCCAGTCCCTTGGAAGAGGTGATTCCCAATCCGCAGGTATCGGTCCCCGGACAGGAAACGATATCCGTCACGCCCTCAGCCCCAGGGTCACCCAGGCCATGTGTCACTAGGTCGTCATAGAAGGGGCGGAGATGCATATCGGGAATCCATCGCACCATCATGTTCTGGTTAATAGTCGTGCGAATGTTGCCGTTGGCATACCGTTCGGCGAGGTCGGCCAGCACAAACATTTGTTCAGATGTCAAATCGCCAGAGGGAAGTCTCACCGCCGCCGCTCTAAAACCTGACTGGCGTTGAGCTACCACATTTGTGGCACGCCAATGGTCGAATGCATCTTGGGACGACCGGTCACTATGACTTGATGAGCCATTGCGGTCCCCGTTGCCTGGAGTCGTGCCGTTCCCGGATTTGGTCGGCATAATCAAGGGAGGATCATCGGGATACTGGGCCGGTGTGAACCCAAGTTTGGTTGTGCCGGATTGCAGCATGGCGTCGTACGTCTCTTTCCATCGTTGAGAAAATTCTTCAAACCCTAATTTGTCAATCACGAATTTCATCCGGGCTTTGCTACGATTTTTACGATTGCCTAAATTATCAAAGACTTTGAGCATGGCTTCGATGGCGGGGATCAGTTCCTCCATGGGGACAAATTCCCGAAGAGTTTTGGCGAGGCGAGGCGTGGATCCCAGGCCGCCTCCGACGACCATTTTAAAGCCCGGTATGCCTTCAGTATTGCGAGCGGCCAGAAGCCCCACATCGTGAATAGGGGTTAAGGCGCAATCATGTTTGCAGCCGGAAAAAGCAATTTTAAATTTACGCGGAAGACTTTGGTTAAGCGGATTCCGCAATAAATGATAGGCCACGGTTTTTGCATACGGAGTCACGTCGAACACTTCACCGGGGCACACTCCTGCCAATGCACAAGCCGTGACATTTCTTACGGTATTGGCACAGGCTTCCCGGGTGGTGAGTCCAACTTCCGCCAATTTTCGCATGATGGTACCCACGTGGCGGAGGGGAACAAAGTGCAGTTGAATGTCCTGTCGGGTTGTGACATGCCCCACGCCGGTCGCAAAGGCATCCGCAATGTCTGCCACTTGGCGTAGTTGATTCGCAGTAAGACCACCAAAGGGAATCTTAATCCGGATCATTTGGACATCCGGCTGGCGCTGGCCATAAATGCCGTATTGGAGTCGAAACGGTTTAAACACGTCGGATGGAGTGGTACCAGATTGCAGGCGACTCACCTCATCTTCAAATGTTTCTATTTCTTCAAGAATCTCCTGGGGTATGGGGAGTGTCTGAATAGGGGGGTGGCTGGTAACTGGTGAGGTGCTCATGATAATCCTCCAAAGCCCTTGTATGGATCGTAGTTTTCTGTAATGTGCCTAAAACGCATTCATTCCTGTTCCACCTTAGAATGGTGAACCCTCCGCCAAAACTAAATATGATACATTACGCTGCGCTGAGTTTCGAGCGTTTGATACTGTTCTACCAATTTTTGTACGGAAATGACCCGTAGGACTGCCTGCTCTGCCTCTTGAACCTGTTGCCAAATACTTGAAAGTAAGGCATTAGGAACTTGTCGGCTTTCCGAGTGACCATTGTGCCCATTTTGGAGCAATGGTTCTGTTGCCCACCCATTCATCGAATTGACCAAATCTGCCAGCGAAATCTGACTAGGATGCTGCGCGAGGGTATACCCTCCTTGCGGTCCTCGTAGACTTCTGACGATTCCGGCTTGTTTTAAGTGTTGAAGGATTTGCTCAATAAAGCGAGAGGGTATTCCTTGTCGCTTGGCGATGATCTTGGCTTGCAGCGGAATGGAAGAGTCCTGCCTGGCCAACTCAATTGTGGCCATAATCCCGTACGTAACTTTGATGGGGAACTTGTTCATATATCAATTCATACTAAAACGATAGGAATAATATGCAATATAGAAGGCGAAGGAATATTTTGTCAAGAATCCATGAGCGGCGTTTTTTAAAAAAAAGCCAAAGGAGGGATAAAAAATGGTTACTTGAAGGACCAGCCGAAGGGATTTGTATTCACCGAGTTAATAATCATAGAAAAGTTGCACTAAAACCGTAGAGCCCTAAATATCTTAAAAAAATAGGCCGATACAGTCTTTTGGGTATAGCCCTATAAAACTCATGGTTGCACCGTTTGAGGACCGAGAGGACTTGAGAGGATAACTGAAATGAAAGATGTTGCGGATCTCCTAGAAGAGGTTCATGTTATCGTCCAGGCTCTTCGGGCAGAGAAGGTGATGCTTGAGGATCGATTGAAAATGGTGGAAGCCGAATTATCGACAGCGAAGGAAGCGAAAAAAATCGTTACCCGTGACCTACAGGAAGCGAAAGACAAGCTTGGACAGGAGCTACACGCCACAAAGGAAAAGCTTGGCCAGGAACTACAAGCCATCAGGAAAAAGTTGGATAATGTGCTTCCGGAAATGCAAAGTCTGCAACATGAACTTCAGAATGCCGAAGTGCAGAATAATCTCCTTACTATGGATCTCAAACGGAAAGACGAAGAAATTAAATCATTAGCATTGAAACTTCGGGAATACACCTCGTTGATGTCTTCCACTTCCATCTCCTGACGGGAGAAAGTGGATTTGGACTCCTGATTAATCCTTGACTCCGTTCTGAAATTTTTTGATTAGCCCGCCACACCTTCTTTTCTGGGCAAACCCCGATATCCGCAATTCCCCAAATCGATAAGCCCGGGATCAGTTCGGCCGCAATAATATATGACATGTCGGGCGGTCACTTTCGTGAAAAAAGAGAGGAATGAGACCTTTCATTCATTGTACAATTGCCCGCATGTTAGCTCTGACAAAAAAATTCTGATTGAGACAAGTCACGTTTATTAGAAAGCACACCTGTAGCAAGCGTTGTTTCATTTATTGTAATCAGAGGAGGATCCCATGCCACTCAAAGGTAAGCAAACAAAATCTAAGGCCAAGGCTCCGATAACAACAAAACGGAAGACCGCTGCCACCAAGAAGGCAACACCGAAGTCTTCCTCAAGAAAAAATCCGGAAGTGCCATTAGGATCGCGAGTGCAAACTCAAATAAAAACGGCTTCGCCGAAGAAAATAAAACCCACCTCTCAACGCGTGGAACAAACGGTCTCAACGCATGAATTACAAGTCGGCGACCTTGCTCCTGCCTTTTCCCTTCCCGATGACACCGGAAAAATTGTGAACTCGTCCGACCTTCGAGGAAAAAAAGTGATTGTGTATTTCTACCCAAAAGATGATACGCCGGGGTGTACGACAGAAGCCTGTTCGTTTCGGGATGGCATTCAGGAATTGAAAAAGAGCGGCGCAGTGGTGTTTGGCGTCAGTGCGGATTCTGTTTCATCTCACCGGAAATTCTCGGAAAAATTTCAACTGAATTTTCCTTTGTTAAGTGATGAATCCAAAGCCATGATTCAGGACTATGGAGTGTGGAAGGAAAAATCACTCTATGGCCGGAAATATATGGGCATTGAACGAACGACGGTTGTGATTAATGAAGATGGGACCATAAAAAAAATATTTCCCAAGGTCAAAGTGAATGGGCATTTTACCGAAGTGCTTCAGACCATTGGATAATGTTGTCCAATGAATGAGGCGAATGATGAAACGCGAGGAACGCGCTCCTATATGTTCCGTTCGTGGGCGTCACCGATTTGTGAGAAAGTCTGTTCGCCAAAGATGGCATTGGCATTCAGATAATATTTGAATTCAAGAAGATTATGCGAAGGATCTTCCAGAAAAAATGTCAGATGTTCGAGGGGTGTGCCCGGAAATCGTCGTTGAGGTTCACGGAAAAACTTAAGCCTGTTTGCCCCCGCCAGGTCCCGAAACTCGTTCCATTCCGCCTCAGTGCGGCAGACTAATCCGAAGTGTCGGGGATAAATACTTTTTTGTTGCGGCCCAAGGTCTTCGGACACATGGGCCACAATTTGATGGCCATAGAAATTTAATGTGACGGCGACAGAGGATTGGCGGCCCACGACGCATCCCAGGCCTTGAACATAAAATGCTGTGGTGGATTCGATATCCTTGACCGGAATGGAGAGGTGGAAGATGGAAGGGGACATGAGTTAGATACTGTGTTGTTTATGGCACGTTCCGGAATGCTTTTTGTAAATCCTAGATTTTTTATGATTGGTCGGAATGACTGATCGAGTAATGGGTTGAACGAAACAGGATGTTTGGACGACATTTTAGGGAAAGCGGCTTTTAACGACAGGTTGGCCACGGCCGTTCCAATGTCCGGCACTCATCCAGGGAGTAGTATGCCGAATCGCAAAGCTGCCAGTAGAATCGAGGATGAGGCATCCCGCCTTCCCTTGTACTCTCTTGACCAGGGCATTGAGAGTGTAAGCGGCAGCTCTTGCGGGCGTCCAGCCAAGTCCGAGCAGGATAGCCAGATGTTTGGCCATGCCTACTCTTATGATGGATTCTCCTAAACCGGTCATGGATATCGCCCCGGCCGTATTGTCGGCATAAACTCCAGCGCCGATCAAGGGGGTATCCCCCACTCGGCCAGGCAACATGACCGCAACTCCACCGGTTGAGGCTCCTGCCGCAAGATGACCGGCATCATTCATGGCGACTGCCCCCACAGTGTCAAACAATCCCATTTTACGGTACAGAGCCTGGGATTTGGGATTGACAATTTTCATTGGCCCCCGTTTGCGCCTGAGTTGAATCGAATGTTTCCCATAGGCGAGTCTGGCCAGACCGAAGTGCCGGGCCAAACGATTGGCATGTGGGCCGATTACCAATACATGGTCAGTATCAGTCATGATCCGTCGTGCGGCACTGATTGGATGAAGATACCCTTCCAATCCCGCTACAGCTCCAGCCGATAAGGTCTTTCCTTCCATGATCGATGCGTCCATCCGTTGAATTCCGTCGAGTTGTCGAAACGAGCCTCGCCCGGCATTAAATAGCCCGGATTCTTCTAGGTGGCTGATCATACGTTCTACTGCATCTAACGGTGATAGACCTGTCTTGAGACATTCATAGCCGCCCACGAGTGCTTCGGTCAGACAAATTGACTGGCGGCGGGTTGGTGGCCGGGAGCCGGCACCCCCATGGATCAGGACTTTCGGTCTTGGAATACGCGTGGGCAAAGAGCCAGGGAGTTATTGAAAAATGAAACGCAAGGTAACGAGTCGTGGTTGATTCCGTGTCAAACCGATTGTTCAGTTTGTATTGTGTCATAGGAAGTGTGTCGGTTGCCACCTTGGGCCTTAGAATGATAGACGGCTTCATCTGCGGCATGGAGCAAGTCGGTGATAGTGGGAAAGGGGTGATCCGGCGTGTGGGTCGCGATTCCAAGTGAAATGGTGACAGTGATGCGCTGGTCGCCGGGTATTTCATGGGTGCTATCCCGAAACGCGGAAAGAATTCTCTCGCACACCATGACCGCCGTGGTTGATGAGGCTTTCGGCAGAATGAGCACGAACTCTTCTCCTCCGTACCGCCCCACTGAATCGGTCGTTCGAAGCTTCGACTGTAAGAGCCGGGCGGTGGATTGTAGAACGCCATCCCCTGCCTGATGACCATAGGTATCATTGACGGATTTGAATTTATCAAGGTCTCCAAATACCAGAGTCAAACATTCTTCTTTGGCGAGAGCATGTTCAAAAGAGGTTTCCAAGTATTGATCTAAGTAGGCCCTTCCCAGGGCTCCAGTGAGTGGATCGTGACGGTGGGTTTCCTCTAAATTATGAAATTGGGCTTCCATGGTCGCTTTGTTGATTTGAAGTTCCTGATTTTCTTTGAGCGTCTGTAGGCTTCGGAGAAGAAGTGCTTCCCTGGCCCTTTCCAAAATGGCTTGAGGCTCGGTCCACGTCTGTAAGTCTGTCTGAAAGATTTTCTCCGTCTCTGGAATAAGCGCTTGCGTCATTTCCAGCACTTCTATCAGCGCTTCAGGAGTCAGATTCAACCAGGTCTGAGCCTCCTCTTGTAACGCCTGGAGATAGCCCTTATGAGAATCACGTAAAAAAATTTCTGCAATTTTGCCGGACAGTGAGACACAATAAACGAATTTTGCTCGTTCATCTTGAGGAGGTATGCGAGAAGGGTCATCGCTCCCTGCCACTGCCAATCGTAGGCGGTCAGGGAAATTCCACTGTGTCAATAGCCAACTGCCTACAGCAGCATGATTCACGCCGAGACACTGCTCTTCATGGGCGATGATGCCGGCATGGCATGTTTGATCGAGCTTCGGTGAGTCATAAAGATCTAGAAAAATTTGATCGAGTGCCAGCATTCCCAGGTCTTGTATGAGGCTTGAAAGATATAACTCTTCAATTTGCTTGAACCCACAGGTTTTCCCAAGCACACGGCAGGTTGTTCCGGATAGAAGGGCACGTTTCCAATAGAGTGTATAGTCCAAGGCAGACCCTCGACTGGTCTGGAGTGATTTTATCAATGAAAATGACAGGGCGAGGGAAACGGTCGCATTGAGGCCAAGAATCATAACCGCTTGATGGAGGTTTTCAATTTTTTTGGAATAAGGATACACGGGAGAATTGGCGATTCGTAGAATTTTGCTGGCTAGTGCCGGATCACAATTCAGAATTTTGATAAAACGATCGATGTTGATTTCCGGTTCGTTGGCTAAGGTAATGATTTGGACTGCTATGGGTGTCGGGCTTGGAAGGCTAGGGCAGGATTGTAGTTTTTCTTTAAGCTCTGGTGTCATAGCATGATGTCAGTGATATGATTTTTGATAAAAATATCCATGTGTTTTCCGGAGACTCTACTTTCCCTTTGGGCAAGCCCCTCTCGACTACTCCCCGGACACACACAAGGATGTAGCAATGGTTTTTTCTTTTTATATCGATAGGTATTTCGGCAAATTTTTTTGCCATCTAAATAGCCATAGGAGAATAATTTATTTCTATCCTTTTTATTGATAAACAATCATTTTGATTGTGATTGACTCCTGGAAGTGAAAAGAGGTCTCACAAAAAATCCAGAATGACATTTGTCCCTTATGTCATCGTGATGTTCTGCCAGATTGCTGTTGAATAGGGTACCTTCATCGAGTTTGGAGATTCGCTGGATTGATGAGGGAAGGCATTCGGGAAATCATGAGAGTCGGATGTGTCGATTCGGGGAGGTGAGAATGAGGAAGTGCTCCTCAGGGTAAATGAAAAAGCCGCTTTGATTTAATGGAGAAGCGTATCTTTTCCATGGTTGAAATTGGGATCCTGAAAACGGTTGAGATCCAATCGAACAAAACCCAAACCCGCCACACACAGTTCAAAGTTTGTCGAGAGTGTTTGAAAGAGAGATGGTGGGTTTTTGGCCTGAGGGTCTTGATGCGTGGCCACAATGCCGTATGAACGTTTGCCTGCTTTCACGTAATCCACCAAAAAATCCTTATGGTGAATGAGCCCGGAGCATTTAATCCGGTTGCAATATTCGGGGAAGATCCCGGCAAGAAATAAAGTCAAATCCCCGATATGACGATGAATTTCTCGTTCTTTTTCCACAGAAGAATGTTGGCTATGTGATTCGGCCTCATAAAGAAGTTCCACCACGGTTTCGACCGGTTCTCCTTCATGATTTTTGATACGGGCGAGCCGGTCGATATGGATAAATTCGAGAAGCAGATTCGAGACATAATCCGTCACTTGGAAATCCGGCCATCCCAAAGCCTCGGAAAAGTTTCGTTCCGTCAGGCGGCCCAATAATTGTCGTAAAGGATGTTGTTCGGGGATTTGCGTCATTAGGCTCTTCCCTCTCTTTCCACGATTCTTCCCTACTCAGGGCG
The DNA here is from genome assembly GCA_963734345.1 of uncultured Nitrospiraceae bacterium. Taxonomy (GTDB): domain Bacteria; phylum Nitrospirota; class Nitrospiria; order Nitrospirales; family UBA8639; genus Nitrospira_E. Next base: position 722,969 of record CAVTGT010000010.1, on the reverse strand, counting down.
TTTCGGTTTATATGATTATATCGGTCCGAAAATGAGAGTTCTTAATCTTTTGTACTCCTTCCCCGGCCCTACTGTCCAGGCGGAGGGGAATTAGTCCATCATTTTTCAACCTCACGACCATCGTAACGCTAAACTTGCCACTATGAACGGCCTGCCAAGTGGATTGAATTTTTCACCTCCTTCATCATGTCGGACGGTCGCCTTTTCGGGAGGGACTGAAGCTTGATTCACGTGGTGAACGACGGCCACCATGCTCATAATGGCAATCTTACTGAAAAAAAGCAGGAGGTTTCAGGCCTGAAGATGAAGGCGGGATGGAATACTGCATCTCTGGTTGGCAGGTTGCTTATGTAGTGGTTGATGATTGTTTTCTTTTTCTTTGCAACATGAGCTTCAGATGTGTGAGTTCTTCTGAGCCCAATAATTGATGAACGGTAAAATATCCCATCGCGCTTGCAACGAGAGCCAATGCTAGCCACACAGTTTTTTCGAGGTTTTGTCCTACTTCATGCCATATCGGTAACTCTGTAATCCAGGTGGAAACGACAATCAGCGGCAGTAACGCTATTCCTGTACGAAAAAGGGATGCCCCCAGTTTTATCCACAATAATCCCTGCAGTCGATTTCCTAGAATGACGATTAATATTAGGGTGTTCCCGATCGCAGCCAAGCCAGCTGCGAGGGCCAACCCTGTGTGTTGAAGCGATTGCATGAGCCATAGGGACAATCCGATGTTCATCCCCACCGACATGACCGCCACGATGGCGGGGGTTCTGGTATCTTGTAGAGAATAAAAGGCCATTGCCAGAATTCGATAGCTGGCAAATGCCCATAATCCGATAGAAAATCCCAGAAGAGCTGAGGCGGTCCCCACAGTATCCATCGCAGAAAAGGCGCCATGCTCAAAAAACAGATGGATGATGGGTGTTCGTAACAGCATCAGCCCAACCATCGAAGGAAGAATAATAAACAGCACCATGCGCAATCCGAAATTCACCGTCTCTCGTAGTTCTTGAATGGCTCCACGAGCTGCTTGACTGGACAAACTTGGCAAAATCGCCGTTGCCATCGCGACACCAAAAATGCCCAGTGGGAATTGAATGAGGCGCATGCCGTAAAAGAGATAGGTGGGGCCCCCTTGAAAATAAGAAGCCAAAATCGTGCTGATGGTGAGATTGATTTGGGTGACCGCCAACCCCAGAAGTGAGGGAATAAGCAGGACTCCCATTCTCTTCACTCCCGGATGGCGGGGATGAAAATTCCAGGAAAATAAAAAATCATTTTTTTTCAAACTTGGTAATTGCATGAGGAATTGAGCCAGGCCTCCCACCACAATTCCGATGGCCACGGCCACGATTGCCTGGTCAAAAAAAGGTGAAATTGCGACCGCAAAGAAAATGACACACAGATTGAAAAAAACAGGAGCTAAGGCGGGAACCGCGAATGAATGGAGGGAATTGAGTATTCCCATCGCGAGAGCCGCAAGGCTTACGAAGAGTAAGTAGGGGAACATAATCTGCGTGAGGAGCGTGGTCGTCGCTAATTGATTTGCCTGTTCATGGAGGCCGGGTGCCAGCATCCAAACGAGTCCCGGAGCTGCGACGACGCCCACTATCGTGACGAAAGTGACTAGTGTCAGGAGGGTGGTGAATGCTGCGCTGGCCAACTCCCAGGTCTCATGCTTAGAACGGGTCGAATGATATTCGGTGAAAACCGGAATAAAGGCGGAAGACATAGACCCTTCCGCAAAGAGTTCTCGCAGCAGGTTGGGGATTCGATAGGCGATATAAAAGGCATCTGCCGAAGCATTGGCTCCGAACAAGTTGGCGAGAGTAATGTCACGAATAAACCCGAGGATCCGACTGAAAAATGTCGCGCCTCCGATCAGCCCAGCAGCCCGGCTGATGCGGTGGCTTTCTCCATGAGGAGAAGTCGGGACAGGTGGAGATGGGAAGGATTGGGACATCCGATTCGAAATGTTACCGGAAAGCCTTAATCAATTTCATTTGAGAGACGTCAGAAGCGCAACCATGTTGATCTAGGGAGAAAGTTGCCTGCATGTCTCCGTGCTATTGCCTTTCCACTTGGTATGAATTGACACCCCTAAAATCATGCTTTAGCATCATTTCCCTTTTGCGCATGTCATTCCTCATCTTATGACAAGACCTTCCTTGACTCAATCCACTCTGCCACGATGGTGGTGTTTTGCGACCGCGTTTACCACTGGAGCCGTGGTGATGGCGCTAGAAATTTTAGGAAGCCGACTCCTGGCACCGGTTTTTGGGAGTTCGCTATTCGTTTGGGGTGCGCTAATTGGTGTGATTCTGGCAGCCATGAGCAGTGGATATGCTGCAGGTGGCTGGCTGGCTGATCGATATCCCCCTCCCAGAGTATTGGCCGGCCTGTTGTTGGTATCCGGAGCCTGGACGCTGTTACTGGCATGGGCAGGCCAACCGGTGGTATTTCGGGTGGCCCAATGGATTCAAGATCCCCGCTGGGGGCCATGTTTCGCAGCCAGCGTGCTATTGGCAATCCCCGCATTGGGACTAAGCGGTGTCCTCCCTGCACTCTTGCGTTTGGCTATCGGGGACATGGGCCATCTTGGACGCCATACCGGCGGCATGATTGCGGTTTCTACCATTGGAAGTCTTATCGGAACTTGGGGAACTTCCTTTTATCTCTTAACCTGGCTGGGCAGCACCACCTTAGTTGCTGTCTTGGGGGTGGTGCAGGTCTGTCTGGGGCTCTTCTGGACACTAAAAATCGGAGGTTTGTCGGCTGGTTGGCAGGTCATTCTCCTTACGGGAATTGGGGGAGTAGGCTGGATGGGTTTCCATCCTATCATCATTTTACCTCCGGCTATCCACCAGGAAGATAGTCCTTACCAACAAGTTCGAGTCAGTGAAAATGAAGTATTTCGTTATCTTATTTTAGACAATACCTTCCATGCGGTGATGTATAAAGCCGCGCCGACATCCCTCGCGTTGCCCTATAGCCAGGTAATGATGGGTGCCCTGGCTCTCGTGGAGAATCCCCAACGTGGGCTGATTTTAGGCCATGGCGGTGGATCATTAGCCAAGTGGCTGGGTGAGAACTGGCCAGACTTGGAATTAGATGTCATCGAAATGGATCCTTCGGTTGTGCAGGCCGCTGAACGGTATTTTGGTTATAAACCGCCATCCAACCACCATGTCTATGTGCAAGATGCCCGTACCTTTTTACGAAATAACCCTACTAAATATGATCTGGTGTGGGTCGACGTGTTTGCCCGGCATCTCATTCCGTTTCATGTAACGACACAAGAATTCTTTGAAGAATTACGGGAGCATGTGAATCCTGAAGGGGCGGTTGCTATCAATATGGCTTCTTCCGATGCGCCAACTAATATCCGTCGCGCACAAGCGGTGCGGACCACCATGCAACTTTCTTTTCCAGAGGTGGTTACGTACGGCGTTCCAGGCCCTAAATGGTTGAACACGAAGAAAGGGTCTGTGAACCTCATTTTTTTTGGCGGGAAGCCTGTTCCAACAATGAGGGATCCTCACTTTTTGGATGTTATGGCTCGCCAGATAAATCGTAACCAGTTTCCGCCCGAAGGGTTTGCATTTTTCATATCTCAGGATCCTGTCGCGCTGGCCCCTGGCGATATTCTTACCGATGATTTCTCTCCACTGGATTTACTTCAAGGGGAAGGGTAAGCGTTCCCTTCCGCTTCTTTCCATCCAGAATGCTCCTTCTTTTCTCAAAAAAAGGCAGAGAGCTTTAGATCCCTAGTTGATCGGGACTGATTCAGAGATTTGACAGGTTTCTGTTAGACCGCAAATGGTATCGGGATAGTTGGTGTACTTCCGAGGTGTGCAGATATTTTGCTCTGGTAGGGTTTAAGTGGACGGTACAGACTGCAATTAATTTTGGGAACACCCATTCTGGAAGTTTGATGCGGCTATGCGTGCATGAGGGGCTTCGAGAATGGTCCCGGAATCGCTTTGGCATGGTTTTCCGATAGTAGGATTGTGCATCCTGATATCGGATGACTGGCAATTAAAAAACTACTCTATGGTGTTAGGGGATAAGGGCATGAGCCATGGACAACCATGGCCATCAGTATCCGACGACCAGGCTGTGGCCTTATCTGATAAAGAATGTCATCGGTAATTTAGTGTTGCGTTTTCAAGACCCTGTTACCAGGACTGGGAATGGCAACCTGACCCAGATTTCTAGGTTTGGAGGACAGACGAACCCCGATAGGTGAGAATATGGGGACCAGTTTCCCCATTAGTTTTGACAGATTGCTTCTGGCCAAAATTTGTAACGAATTTGTGGAAGTTGGGCGCCATCAAAATTCGGGATGTCATATAAGCATCGGTCAACCACAGCCACTTCGTCCTCGGTAAACTCGAAGACCATTCGCTTTTTCCAAAACTGATCCAAAGTAAAATAATCTCCTGTGGCGGGCTTTTCTGCTAGAGCCGCCTGGAGCTTTTTAAAGGCTTCGGTATCGATTCCAGGAACGCGCCCGTTGTTTCGGGTGATGCACCATTTTATGATTTCGGCCACACCATACATACTTAATTCAATTTTCTGCTTTTCCTCAGCCATGACTTCCTCCTTACAGACGTACAAATGGAAAGCGGTTTTTATAACATAAAAATAGCCTTCTCTGCCAGTGGGAAGGGCCAACCTTATTCTGAAAAATTTTTGGAAATACATTCAGTTTACGGACAACAAAACGTATGTTTTTCTCCTCTACGGCTGGTTTTACAACATTTAGTGAAATCCGTATACTCGGGGCGTCAGTTCGATTTTTCCCCCGCATGATAAGGTAGTTCCTTCCCATGCAGCCTTAAGAGATAAGGAAAGAAGACGTTGCATTTCCGTCACACCTTTTGGGCTTGTCTTGGGGCTTCTATCGGCATTTTTGTTCTAATGTCTTTGACCGGCTGTCCTTCTCGTGAGGAGTATCAACCACCAGATCTCATTTATCATTATAAGGATTTTAGTGTAGGTAAAAGCCCTACATCAATTCGGAGCAGTGATTTTAATGGTGATGGATTTGCGGATTTAATCACCAGCAACATTCAGGGAAATTCCCTCTCTCTACTCCTTGGAAATGGTGATGGGAGCTTTCAGGATCAAAAAATAATCTCTGCGTGCCAGGAACCACGGAATGTGGCTGTCGATGATTTTAATCTTGATCATTTTTCTGATCTAGTCGTCGCATGCTCCGGGGATAATCATGCTCTGGTGTTTTTGGGGCAGGGCGACGGCACATTTTTACGGGGTGCTCAATACCTTGTCCATCGTACCCCGGTCAGTATTGCCACGGGCGATTTCAACGAAGATTTCCTTCCTGATCTGGCTGTGGCTCTCCGAAATGATAAAATTCAAGTCCTGTTTGGTATGGGCAATGGAAATTTCCGATTGGGTCCTTTATACGAGTATGGAGACACGCCAACATCCGTGGCCACAGCGGATTTGAATGGAGACAAACACTTGGATTTGGCTGTATCGAATGGGGGGCCGATGAGTCATGCCGTCTCCATCTGGCTTGGATTAGGAGACGGCACCTTCCAAGCTCCGACTGACTATCGAACTGGCAAGCGGCCCTTGGGCGTCTCTTTTGCGGATTTTAATACCGATCGTGCACTCGATCTTCTCGTGATAAATGGTGAAATGAATACCATTACGGTATTTTTAGGAAATGGGGATGGCACTTTTCAGGCCGGGAAGGAATCCGGCGGTGATGCCGGTCCTAATTACGGGGTGGCTCAAGATTTTGACGGCGACAAAGTTCCGGATGTGGCAGTCGTCAATATTCAGTCAGGGAGTATTTCTTTGTTATTCGGGAAAGGTGATGGGACATTCCACTATCCTCCGAGGCATTATCCGACCCCGCATGCTCCCTTTGCACTCACGACGTTATCGATTGCAACGGATCGTGGCGAAGAACCCGGGTTAGCGGTCGTCAACAACGCTTCCAGCAATGTCTCCATTTTTTTGCATCATGGCTTGAACCATAGCCGGAAAGACAAAGCTCCTACATCTCCTTCTTAATTATCCTGATTCAGATAGTTTCTTGACACCCTATTTATGCCCTGATTACAGTCAAATTTTATTATCTGGCAGAGAGAGGCTCATCGGCTTTCCAAAGTCTGGTTCAACCTTTTTGAGGAGAATATGTGCGAACTTTTGGCTGGTGGTTTGGAATGGGGTCCTTGTTGACCTTAGCCGTCTTGTTAGTTCAAGGAGGGGTAAGAGATTTGATTTACGGGTCCTCATATTCTGGCACTTGGGAAGGCATTCTCTCCATGGGGCTCACGATTTTCGGAGGTGGAGTCCTTGCGGGCTGTGTGGCAGTGATTTTAATCCGACTTCGTTAGACCATTTTGTGGTATATCAATAAGGACGTGTGGGAGGAAAGACTTCTTTGGGTTTTGAACCAGACTTGGCAGTTATTAGATGTGTTGCCTTCCGTTTTTGGCGAAGAACTTATGAGGGAGTAGATCTGTAGATATGACGTGTCTCAGATGCCAAGGAACAATGTTGGTTGAACGTCAGTACACCAGAGTGTCGCGTCGGTTTAATGCGAAATGCGTCAATTGCGGATTTTGGTTTGATTTAGCCGATGTCTTACGTTTTTTTAAACGTGTTTTGGAAAGTGGTTATCGTGGGATAAAAATTCGTGAGATTTTATAAGGCACCATGTGTTCATGACTTCTTCCGGTTTTCCCAGGAATTCCTCAACTTTTAGCCAATTCTTTTAACCCGGTTCTGATGAGTTCCTCGAGTTCGTGCCCTCTGCCTAATTTGGCAATGGCATGATCAAGGGCCTTTCTGACTTCAGGCTTCCGATATCCCAAATTAATCAAAGCGGACATCGCCTCTTCTTGAAGGAAATCAGATGGACCCCTTGATGAATGAGAGGGATTCTGCGCGTTCGGAAGAATTATTTGACCAATCTTTTCTTTTAATTCCAGAATGATTCGGCTAGCCGATTTTTTCCCTACCCCCGGAATTGATGCCAAGGTTTCCGCATCCCCCGTCTCGATGGCGGCACATAAATCTGAAACTGATAGGGTCGACAATGCGCTAAGAGCAAGTTTCGGCCCGACGCCGGTGATGGTGGTGAGCAGTGTAAACGCCTGTTTCTCTTCCGTGGTGGCAAATCCGAAGAGCTGAATGGTGTCGTTGCGCCAATGCGTGGAGACGAAGACCTGCACCGGTTCATTACTATTAGGGAGGGTAAAATACGTGGAAAGCGCGATGAATACCTGATAGCCTACGCCCTGCACCGAAATGATGGCATCTTGTGGTGACTTGGAAGAGAGAATTCCCGACAATGAGGCAATCATATTTGTGTCAACTGAGGCGTTTGTCAAAAGGGGAAGGTGATAGTAGATTTGGTCAAGGATCAGAGAAGTCCTGGTAGAGATATAGTGAGGAGGACGATGAAGTGGAAGACAGAACGCTAAGGACTTTCGGACGCCATTTTTTCCATCAATTCGTCAGATATCTCAAAGTTGGCATGGACCTTGGCCACGTCTTCGTTCTCGTCTAAGAGGTCCATGAGTTTTAAGGCTTGCTCTGCATCTCTGCCTTCAAGTTGAATATGATTTTGTGGGAGAAAAGTGAGTTCGGACAGGGTCGTTTCAATCTGGGCCTTCTGTATCGCTTCTTTAACGGCTTCGAAATTAGCCGGTTCTGAGATCACCTCAAATCCGGTGGGAGTTTGTTTCACGTCTTCGGCTCCAGCCTCAAGTGCCAGATCGAATAATCGTTCTTCGGTCACGGCAGCATTCTCGATCACTAATAACCCTTTTTTATGAAACTGCCAGGCGACGGCGCCCGCTTCAGCCATGGTGCCATTATTTTTGGTCAGAATATTTCGAACTTCGGCCACCGTCCGGTTGCGTTTATCGGTCGAAATTTCCAGGAGGAGGGCTGTCCCCCCGGGTCCATAGCCCTCTAACATAAACTCTTCGAATTGCATTCCCGGAAGTTCTCCAGTCCCTCGCTGAATAGCCCGTTTGACTGTATCGGCAGGCATGTTCACTTCTTTGGATTTCGCAATGGCTTGGCGTAAGGTGGGATTGCCGTCCGGATCGCCGCCGCTACGCGCGGCAATGGAAATTTCACGGATCACTCTGGTGAAAATTTTCCCCCGCTTGGCATCTTGGGCGCCTTTGTGACGCTTAATTGTTGACCAATGACTATGTCCACCCATGGTAGCGATCCATTTCCTTAACTTCAGGAGTAAAGGAGTCAGAATATGCCTCCGCGTGGGCTTCTATCACAGTATTTGAAAGGGAGTCAATGAGCGTAGACAGGTCAAAATGAGAGGTCGTCAGAACAAGGAATTGTTGTCCTGTAGAGTCAGCAAGCTTTATCCTGATAAATTCAGGACCAACTGAGTTCGGTGTTAGAGGAAATCAGCCATGCGAATTGTGTTTATGGGAACTCCAGTTTTTGCGGTTCCTACTCTTCAGCAATTATTGAATACAGAATTCTCTGTAGTGGGTATCGTGTGTCAGCCTGACCGCCCGAGTGGGCGGGGGAAAAAAGTCAAAATGGGACCGGTGAAGGCGTTGGCCCTGTCACAGAATATTCCGGTAGTGCAACCGGACAAGATGAAGGATCCCGAGTTTATAGAGACCTTGCGAGCATGGGAGCCTGATGTGATTGTGGTTGCCGCGTTTGGGCGTATTTTGCCGAAAATCATTCTTGATCTTCCCCCGAAAGGTTGCCTCAATGTTCATGGGTCTCTTCTCCCGAAGTATCGTGGTGCCGCTCCGATCCAATGGGCCGTTATCCATGGAGAGTTAGAGACCGGCATTACCATTATGCGTATGGATGAGGGCATGGATACAGGAGACATTTTTCAACAGAAGGGGATGGCCATAGGCCCGAATGAGACTGCTGGTGAGTTAGCCCTACGAATGGCTCAGGTTGGAGGAGCTTTGTTGCTCACGACGCTTCGTGGGTGGGTTGCTGGAACTCTGACCCCTTATCCTCAAAACGAATCGGAGGCGACCCTCGCACCCATGTTAAAAAAAGAAGATGGATTGATTGATTGGAATTTGCCGGCCAGAAGCATTGCCAATCGTATTAGGGGGTTGTCGCCATGGCCGGGTGGCTATACCTTCCTGCAGGATGAACGATGGGGAATTTGGAGGGTAGAAGTGGATGGCTCTGAGATGGACATTGAGCCTTCTGCTTCCGGAAAACGCCAGGCGACGGGGACCATTTCTGTGGTGACAAAGAAGGCGATACAAGTCCAAACCGGGCAGGGCAATTTGATAATTTTGGACATTCAACCTGAAAATAAAAAGCGCATGAAGGTTTCTGACTATTTAGCCGGTCATAGGGTTGAAGCGGGGATGACATTTTCGATGGCGAAGGATGAAGATTGTGGCAAGTAGTTGTGTGCCAAAGTGTTTGCGCCGGTCAGATTATTTGGAACCCCGTCTTGACCGGACCCGTATTGGTAAATAAGGAAAAAAAAGATGAATGACCAAGCTCCAGAGTTATTAGCATATATTCAAAGCCGGTTGGCGGAATTGAACACCATTCATGAGCAAGCCGAAAAAGCCCTTAATGCCGTGCAAGGGAAAGACCATGTGACCAAGTGGAAAAGAAAAGTGGTGGAAGAATTAACACCATTGGTCGGTTCCGCCTACCTTCAACAATTGTCTGCCGAATGGTTGGAAACCACGTATTTTGTCGGGGATGTGTTTGATGAATTGGCGGATGAAGTAGACATGTGTCGGCGCCATCTCAAAAAATTGGCCAAAGATATTCAGTCATCAGGCATTCCCTAGAACCGAATCTCTCATGAAATGCGTGTAATGTCTCTGTTCACTTGATAGCTCATTTGATGTCGACCTTACCCCCCTATCCGCGCAAACGGCTTGGCCAGCACTTTCTCATCGATCCGAATCTCCATCGAAAAATTATCAGTTTTGCCGAGCTGACCCCGGAAACCTTTGTGTGTGAAATCGGACCGGGTGGTGGGGCCTTAACTCGGAATTTATGTCGTGAGTCGAATCGGGTGTTGGCTATAGAAGTTGATCCTCGAATGGTTACATTTTTACGTGGTGAATTTCAGGATTGTCCTAATGTGGAGATTCAAGAGGCGGATGCGCTTCAATACCCATTTGATCAACTTCCGTCCGGCACAGTTGTGGTCGCGAATCTGCCCTATAATATTTCGACGCCCATTTTGTTTCGCTTATTGGGGGCACGAGCCCGGATTACTCGAATGGTCTTCACCATTCAATTGGAAGTCGCCCATCGGTTGGTGGCCAAGCCGCACACAAAGGAGTATGGGATCTTGTCAGTCATGGCACAACATGTTGCGGTGGTCCGATATGGATTTCCCGTTTCCCGAAAATGTTTCCGTCCCATTCCTGATGTGGATTCCGGAGTGATCCGGCTGGATATCCATCCTCACCAACCTTTCTCTGCTGAGGAAACCGAGGCGTTTGCTCGAGTGGTGCGGGCAGCCTTTGGTCAACGTCGTAAAACCCTTTTCAATGCGCTGCGCGGGGCAGGATTTTCTGCGGCTCAATTAAATAACGCTCAAACACTCACTGGTATCGTGTTAACCCGGCGAGCGGAAACGCTTTCGGTGAAAGAGTTTCAGTATTTGAGTAAAGTCCTTAACGACACATTACTCCCTTCTGTTCCCTGAAATATCCAGGATCATGGGCTTTTGTTGAAATATGCGTAAGGGTTGTTTGCTCAATAGAAACACTTATGGTAGGATTTTTTGATGAGTATCTTTCCTAGTTCAAAGAGCAAGCCGGGAAAAGACCAACTAAAGCAATTTTCTGTCTTAACCACGCAAGTTGTAGGAATTTTGATAGCCACTCTGGGCATTCTGGGCCTGTTGAGTATGGCTACCTTTTCGCCAACAGACCCGATTCTTTTTGTCGAGCATCCGTCCTCACGTACTTTTCCAGAGAATGCGGTAGGCCTGATTGGGTCAACTCTCGCTTATTCCCTCTTAATCATATTGGGAGGGGGAGCCTATGTGATGCCTTTGTTGCTTGTGGGATTGGGAGTAAGCGTTCTGTGGGGAGAAAAGCTCCAAATAACTTCCGGAAGTCTTCTTGGATCGCTGCTTGGTGTTCTATCAGTCAGCGCACTGCTCGAACTTCAGTTTTCAGCCGTGCCTCAGCTATCCGCCATGGATGGCCTGGGCGTAGGGAAGGGTGGAGTCGTGGGCCAATGGGTGGCGCACGGCCTCGGATCGTACCTGGCTGTCACCGGTGCCACAATCATTTTAGTGTCCCTCTTATTGATTGCCTTCCTGTTGCTTGTGCCGCTATCGATCGGGCAACTGGCTCGAACAATCCTTACTCTCGGGGTGCGTCTCAAAGATTCTGTGATGGGGTCTGTGAGAGAGCGAAACTGGTGGGTATCGGATGACCAACCAAAAATGAATAAATCGATTCGGATTAATCGTCAATTGGCTTCCCGTGGGGGCATTGGGACGGTCGTAGTGGAAACCGCGGAGCCCAAAGCCAAGATATCCAAGGGGAAAGTGGAGGATTATCCAGCGGCCATCGACATTACACCCATCCTCCCCCTTAAAGATGAAGTCGACGACAACTTTATTTCTCGCAAACAAATTTCAAAGTCCTATCAAATGCCTTCACCCGCGGATCTCTTGGATACCCATGCTGCGCGAGCCGCGCATCAGACCGATTCAGTTTTAAAATCTCAATCCGAGGTGCTGGTGATTACGTTGGCAAGTTTTGGGATTGAGGGGAGCGTCACCGATGTGCACCCGGGGCCGGTCATTACCATGTATGAGTTTGCTCCCGCTCCAGGAATTAAAGTCGCACGTATTGTGAATTTGGCGGATGATCTGGCCATGGCATTAAAAGCCTTAAAGGTTCGAGTGGTAGCTCCCCTCCCGGGAAAATCCACAGTGGGGATTGAAGTGCCGAATCCTCAGCGGGAAACAGTCGGGTTAAAGGAAATGTTGACGTCGGAGGCCTTCACGCGGGCTAGGTCGAAGCTGGCCTTGGCTTTGGGAAAAGATATCTTTGGGCGACCGGTGGTGACGGATCTCCGAACCATGCCCCATTTACTTGTAGCGGGTGCGACGGGGTCAGGAAAAAGTGTGGGGCTTAATTGTTTATTGTTGAATATACTCTTTACCGCGCATCCCGATGAAGTGAAACTTCTGTTGATCGATCCCAAGGTGCTGGAATTGCAAGTGTATGATGGAATTCCGCACCTCATTCGCCCGGTTATTACGAATCCAAAAGAGGCGGCTCGTGGGCTTGGATGGGTGGTACAAGAAATGGAGCGACGCTATCAGGTGTTAGCGGAATTGGGCGTTCGAAATATTGATGCCTATAATAAAAAAGTGACCGAATGCCAAGAGAAAGGCTCACCCCTTCGAACCGTGAAAAAACTGGGCAAAGGCCAATCGATGAATCTGGAAGAAGGGGCTCCTTTATTGGAGTCTTCCCAAGAGGAGCGTGTTCTCTTGCCCTATATCGTGGTGGTGATTGATGAGTATGCGGATTTGATGATGGTAGCCCCGAAGGATATTGAGGATCGCATTGCCCGTCTTGCGCAAATGGCTCGGGCCTCTGGAATTCATCTCGTACTGGCGACTCAAAGACCTTCTGTGGATGTCGTGACTGGTTTGATAAAGGCCAATTTTCCTGCTCGTATTGCCTATCAGGTTTCCTCCAAGATTGATTCTCGAACTATATTAGATGCGAACGGAGCGGAAAGTCTTTTGGGAAAAGGTGATATGCTGTTCTTATCCTCTGGAACCGGCGGAATTAACAGGCTTCACGGTCCCTATGTATCTGATGAAGAAGTTCGTGGTGTGGTCGAATGGGTGAAATCACAAGCCGCACCTGTGTATGACCCCGTTGCCCTGGACTCCGTGCAAGAACCTTCCGGGGATGAGCAGGAGCGTGATGAAACCTATGAGCGGGCCAGAGAATTGGTGATGACCACAGGGCAAGCTTCAGCTTCCTTTATTCAGCGTCGATTGCGAGTAGGGTATCCACGTGCAGCCCGGATGATTGAACAAATGGAAGAAGAAGGGTTGGTGAGTGCTCCGGGGCGTGATGGTCGACGAGATGTCCTGGCTCGAGGTACTGCAACTGCGGAGATAGGATGATGCGATTGCGCTCTCTTGTGTTAATCGGCATTTTTGGGCTCATGTTTCATCATACGCTTGTCTGGGCTGCCTCGATTTCCGCCGTGGAGGACCTCGTCGGAAAAGTTGATGCTCGTTATGCTCAGACGCAAGATCTGCAAGCCGATTTTACCCAGGAAACCATTCTCGAGGGATTTTCAACGGGGTTTAAGTCTTCAGGGCGGCTCTATCTGAAAAAACCCGGTTTACTTCGATGGGATTATCTTCAGCCATCGGAAGAGCAGATTTATGTGGATGGTGATCAGGTGATGATGTATGTCCCTGAACATCAACAGGTGGTCAAAGGGGTCCTTACGCAAATGGCGGCATCCAAAGGCCCTTTGGCTCTGCTTCAGGGTGTAGGAAAGCTTTCCCAACAATTTACGATTTTGGAATCTGCAGGTGACTCAAATGAGAGGGGAGAACTGCTCAGCCTGACCTTAATCCCTAAGCCTGTGGGAAATGAACCTCCGACGATCAAAAAAATTGTGCTGAAGTTATTTCCCGATTCCTATTTAATTCAAACTATTACGTTATTTGAGATGAGTGGAAACATCTCACGCGTCATGTTTGACCATTTTCAAGTGAATAAAGGTCTTTCGTCCCGTCTACTCAAATTCGAGGTTCCGTCGGATGTGGTGGTGGTAGAACTACCTTAGTTTCATCAATTAGGTAAGCAGTTGAGTTGGTGTCTGACTATTGACAAGGAAAAGGTGAGAAGCCATGGCTGAGCGCATCTTAGTGGTCGATGATGACAAGGGAGTTCGGGAGGCCCTGTCTGAATTTCTGATCTCTTTAGGCTATACCGTGGTCATGGCTGAAAATGGGGAAGAGGCCTTGAGCCAATACCGTAAAGGTGAATTTGATGTGATCATGGCGGATTTAATTATGCCGAATATGGATGGGATGGAATTATTGCGGCGCATCCGGGACACCAAAAATGATGAAGTGATCTTCTTAATGATCACCGGGCATCCCTCGATTGGGACGGCTGTGGAGGCCATAAATCGTGGGGCGGATGATTACATTACGAAACCGTTCCACCTCGAAGACGTCAAGTTGCGCGTTTCTAAAGCTTTGGAAAAACAAACCTTAAAAGGCCGCTTAAAAACTGCTCAAGGTTTGGCTTGGGGTTTAATGTTGTCTATTCCTCTTTGGCTTCTTTTGGGAATTATTCTGGTTATCCTGTTTAAAGGATAAGTAGTTCTTCCTTCCAGTTTTTCTTGTGTGGTCGCTGCACCGCCACCAATTCCAAGATCATGGTGAACAGGATGACGGGATATTTGGGGGTATTACTTTGGTTAATGGGCTTTTGGGTAGTAGGAATGAGTTCTTCCCAGGCTTTTAACGGCCATATTACGGAAGATCCCACCAAAATTCTACAGAAATATCTCTCCCTGGATAGAAAAGGTGTACGATTAGAGGCCTATTCCTGGGAAGTCGTGAAGCCCTTCGTGGCCTGGAAGGAAGAGCCGGTCTGGGGGCATGTGGTGGTTATTTCGCAAGCTAACATTGTGGAAGACATTGCTCAGTGGGAAATTCTTGATGGCTTGGATGCCCAAATCCCTGTCATCTTCGAGGTGGCAGGAACCATGTATTGGGAAAGTGCGACATTTGTGGCCGATCCACACCGTGAAATTCACTACTTTCATATTAAGGCGGTTGGAGATCGGTGGCAAATTGTGGGTCCTCAACTGCCTCCTCATGTGGGTCGTCAACGTCTGATCGATTTTGTTCGTTGGACGGAGGTGAATGAACCTGATCCGTTGAGAAAAGCATTGTTCGGTTCATTAAAAAAACAACTGGAAACCACCGTAGAGAAAGATGTGCAGAAATGAATAATTGGCGTGCGGAGGTGTTGTTCTTTGACTTTGACGGGACATTGATCGATTCCAAAGTGGATATTGCAACGTCGGTGAATTTGACGTTGAAGGATTTGGGGTTGGCTCTTCGATCACGTGAAGAAATCTTTAGCTTTGTGGGCGATGGGGTTAAGCGTTTGCTACGTTTATCGGTTGGAGAAGAAAACCTTGCTCAATATGAATCGGCACTGGTGATTTTTCGAAAACATTATTTAGAGCATTGCGTGGAAACCACAAGGTTTTATCCCGGCATTTGGGAGGTGCTTCATCATTATCAGGACCGAAGAAAAGCCATTGTCACCAACAAGTCCATGGAATACACCCTCTCTATAGTGGAGGGATTACACGCACAGGATCTGTTTCACCATGTGGAGGCTCCTCGGGATACGATGGAATTAAAGCCCGAGCCGGTAATGCTACTGCGAGCACTTGAGGGGTTGGGGGTTGATCCATCTGAGACTGTCATGATTGGGGATAGCACGAATGATATTCGAGCAGCCCAGGCAGCCGGTATTCGAGCCTGCGCGGTTGGTTACGGGTATGGGAACCGAGACAAAGTCGCGGCGTTACGCCCTGATTTTTATTGTGAATATCCCAAAGATCTCCTCGGTTTGTTTTAAATTCCCATCGCGAGCGCTTTTCTCCTCGAGTGAAATGATTATGAACATGGATCCCTGTTAGTCCGAGATTTTTATAGTTGTGGCTGAGCGGGAGATTCTTTTATGATCCTTTGAACTTTTTTATGGGTGCTGGCATTTATTTTAGAGAAGAGGGATTGATGGCACAACCGGTTATCACCTGTTTAGATATGGAAGGTGTTTTGTTTCCGGAAATATGGATAGCTTTGGCAGATAAAGTTGGTGTTCAGGAATTGCGGATTACCACCAGGGAAATTGCGGATTACGATGTCTTGATGAAAAAGCGACTGGAAGTTTTGAAGGCGCATCGCATTACTCTTCACGATATTCAAGATGTGGCCAAATCCATTTCCCCGCTCCCCGGCGTCCCGGAGTTCATTGAGTGGTTGCGGGAGCGATGCCAGGTCATTGTCCTATCGGACACCTATTATGAATTTGTTGGTTCACTCATGAGACAACTCCAATTCCCCACGATTTTTTGTCACAGCTTGGGGGTAGATGCCCAGGGGTTTATCACCGAGTATTTCTTACGACAAAAGGATCAAAAGCGACATTCCGTCCAGGCACTGAAAAATATCGGTTTCAGAGTGTTGGCAGGAGGAGATTCTTATAATGACGTTTCGATGTTGAAGGAGGCCGACGCCGGATTTTTTTTCCGCCCTCCTGATACGATTGTCCAGGAATTTCCTCAATTTCCTGTTGCCCGGTCGTATGCGGAATTCCAGGAGCATCTCAGTCGGGCAGGAGGCTTCCACTCTTAATTTTGTCACCCTGATTTGGTGTTAAGTCCCCCAAATCACCGTTTCAGTAGTAAGAAGCGTATTCCTGTATGCATATCCTATGAAATGTTATCCGAGACTAGGGATTGTTTCGGTTCCGAATGGTCCTTGTTAGTCGTGTATCATTTCAATTTCTAAACATGCACTGTTTTCACAGAGTGCCTGTTACGAAAGCTGTGGTGAGGGGGAAGGACATGAAGAAATACTTTATGTGGAAAAGGGACTAGTCAAAGCGGCATTGTCCGGAACATCTTTTGAAAAATGGTTTTTCCAGAGCATTTGTGACGGGTGCCTGTACACTTTTACGGCAAGAGGACTGAAAAAAATGAAAGGAGCATCTACATGAGGGTCTCTCGCAATCGTCTGTCCCTGTTCATATTGATATCTCTGTGCCTCTCCACGCTAACGGGCTGTCTTGGAAAACGGGATTGGCAATATCCCCCGTCCTCTACGGGGTCATTTCTGAAAGAAAAAGCCGCCTCGCCAATCCCGGCCAAAGTCATTGTTCTTCCCTTAGAAGATTTGAGGGGAAATGAGGTCAAAGAGGAATATTGGAAAGCCGCTATTCCCCTGGTTCCTTATGGGGATACACGATATCAACGCCCTGAGGCTGCGAAGAAACCCGAAGAGGTTGATGTCGTCAAGTTTGATCCAGCTAATGATCTTGCTCAATCCATCGCGGCGGAGTTAAATCATGCAGAAATTTTTTCCTCAGTTAACTTTGTCAAAAATGAAGGACAACAACAGGCGGATCTGGCCTTTCGAGGTCGTCTCCGTTCCACCGATTGGAACCGGCGATTGTACTCGTATCTATTAGCTCCTGTGGGAGTGGTTTTTTGGATGTTAGGCCTTCCCATGAGTGAAACCACCACCGCTCTGGAGTTGGATTTTCGATTAACTCCCTTAAATGAACCATCGAAGGTGTTATGGAACATGACGATGGAATTCGAAGGGAAGCAGCTCGATGGACCATATTATGGTCTTGAGAATGCTGTCGAAAGTTATCCTGAGGCCCTGCAAGAAGCCTTAAAGCCTGCGATTGCCGATTTGGTTGGCTTGGCCAACGAGGACCCCAACCGGTTGGTGCCTCGCTAAACGATTGGAAATATTGAGATATGGCAAATTCTTGTGAAAAGGAGAAAAATCTGGTTGATATTTGACGGCCAGAAGATTATTTTAACCTTCAGCAATCGAAAAAACGACCGATAATGATCAGGAAACACTGACATCCAGCAAAGACGTTATTTGTTGTATTTCAAAATTCCATGAGATCTTGGTCTGTGAATTGTGATTTCAGTCCATCGGCCTCATTATTATGGATGAAATCGTAGTATTAGTGACCACAGGTTCTAAAGGCGAAGCCACAAAAATCTCAAGAATTCTGGTTGAGAAAGGGTTGGCTGCATGTGTCAATATTATCCCGGGCATACGATCTATTTTCCAATGGGAAGGGAATATTACTGAGGAGCAGGAGTTCTTGCTTTTGGCCAAAACGGTCGAACATACTTTTGACCAATTGGCGTTGGTTGTTAAATCAAACCATAGTTACAGGGTACCAGAAATCATCGCTCTCCCTATTCAACAGGGAAGCGAAGAATATTTAACCTGGATTCGAAGTATGACGAAGGATGCTAATGCCCGTCCGGGAAAATGAATGAAAGTTTATGTGGTCATTCAGCTTAAATTAGTATCTACATCCTAAATTAATTTTTTGGTGAATTATGAAAGAATCTGAAGAAACCTTGACAGTCATTGTGTTTCGAGGGGCACGGGCAAATCCATGGCGCCTAAAAGTTCGTAAAACTATTGTGAAACATGCGCTGATTTTTGGATTAGCGTTATTGCTGATTCAGGGTGGAATCATCACACATTATGTATACCAATGGAGTCAGCTTAGCGAATTAGGGGAAATAAAACAGGAATTAACGACCTCACGCGCCAGGACCACCAATTTTTCAACCGAAGTAGATGGAATGAAAAAGAGGATGTTGGTTTTAGAAACCCTTAACCGAAAACTCCAGACGATGTTTGGCCTTGAAGCTGACGAGATACAGGGTTTACCTTCCGGTCTTCCTGGCCAGGGCGGAGAAGAATTGCCTTATGAAGAGTTGCCATTCGATGGAATGCTAGAAGAAATCGCTCCTGAGTCAGGCATGGCAATTGAAAAGACCGGACCGGCCCCAGAGGTTTCTAAGTTGGGTTCAGCCATGGACCGAAAAATAACGGAGATTAAAGCCGGGCTGGAATGGCTAAGCCAACAAACTGAATTGGAAGACCAAATTCTACAAGAGCTTTCGGCTGTAGCTCAGAAAAAAGCCGATCAATGGGCCTCTATCCCGTCCATTTGGCCAGTTAAGGGTGCTATAACCTCCAAGTTTGGTCCTCGTGTGTCTCCATTCACTGGGAAAAAAGCTTTACATGCAGGTATTGATATCGGCACTCCAACTGGTATGGAAGTCCGATCTCCAGCGGCAGGAAAAGTCGTCGTGGCTGCCTATGATGGTCGGATGGGCAAATTTATTCGTATTGACCATGGCTATGGAATTGAGACCACCTTTGGGCATTTGTCTAAAATTCATGTGAAATATGGGGACAAAGTTCATAGAGGTGATCTTATAGGCCTTGTTGGGAGTACGGGGAAGTTTTCCACCGGACCACACCTCCACTATCAAGTGGCCGTAAACGATATCGTCGTAGACCCTGTTCACTATATACTGGATTAGGCTATCTGCTCTATCTGCTTCCTGTCTTGGCAGGGGGACAAATTTTGTTCCGCTTCTCAATCGTCTGATCATTTCCCTCCTGTTATCACTCTTCTATAAAAACAATTGGGACAAAAGGCCTAAGCAGTAAGTTTGGAGACTGGGTCTTCTTTTATAGGTGTAGGGCCTTCTTTTGGGTTGAATTCTCCAAAGGAATTTCCTAAATTGGAATTGAAGAGACTCTTAAGGATATTCTTGAAGTCTCGAGAATGCATTTTAATGCTGAGGTTAATATCCAAATAAAAAAGGTTGGGGAATTCTAGGCTGGCGTTTAAATTGACAATAATTTCTTTACTTTGTTAGTTTACTCTTTTGATGGGGTATTTTACCTAGCATATCGTTTGCGTGTTCAAAAATTTGGGAATGTGATGGTTATTTTTGCTTTTAACCAAGGAGGAGACCAGTTATGAGTCTCGATTACGTAAAATTCACGCCAGGCTTCGGAAAATTTATGCCCAAAGAATATCGGGATATGGTAGAGCATGGTCCATTTGGGAAAAAGACTACGGTGTCGCAAGTGGGAACCTTCAAAGAGATCTTAGAGGAACATCCTATGTGTGCAGGCTGTGCGATGACGTTGTTTATCCGATTGGCTATCATTGCATTCCCTAACCCGGAAGACACGATTACAGTCGGGACAGCAGGATGTGGACGATTAGCCATTTCCCAGGCGGCGATTCCATTTGTCTACGGAAATTACGGAGATCAGAATGGTGTAGCCAGCGGGTTGTCTCGTGGACTAAGACTGCGTTTTGGTGATAAACCCAAAGATGTTGTCGTGATGGCGGGTGATGGGGGAATGGCAGACATTGGCTTTGCTCAAACTTTGCATTCCTGGTTTCGAAAAGAAAAATTTACGACCATCATGTTGGATAACGAAGTATATGGGAATACGGGTGGTCAAGAAAGCGGAATGACCAACAAGGGCCAAGTTTTGAAGATGGCGCCTTTGGGGAAAAAATTTGAAAAGATGGATATGATAGGAATGGCCAAGGTTGCAGGGTGTGCGTATGTGGCGACAGTGGTTCCCAACAACCCAAGAAGAGTAGAAAGTGTCATTAAAAAAGCGGTCTTGATTGCACGAGAAGTGGGCCCAACGTATATCCAAGCCTATACCTCCTGTAATATTGAATATGCGATTCCAACAGATAAAGTGATGGAAGATGCGAATGACGTTGAGACCGATCGTTATGCATTTTCTGAATATCTTACAGACGAAGCCAAGCAGCATTTGGCTGAGTTGTATGGGTACAAAGAATATCTCCCGAAACCAGCTGCTGCGCTCACAAAAGGATAGTTTCTCAGCCTAGCCGGGGGATGGTTGATTTTAGACGCTCAAGACATGACCATGGAGGTAGAATATGGCTATTCGGTATAACATTCGTATGGCAGGCGTTGGTGGCCAGGGTGTGGTGACTGCTTCCCACATTTTCAGCACGGCGGTCATTAATGCTGGAGGGGAAAGCACCATCGTTCCGTTTTATGGGTCTGAAAAGCGAATGGCTCCCGTAGAAAGTTATGTGCGCGTCTCGAATGAGCCAATTTTTGAAATTGGAGAAATTACCTTTCCCCATATTCTTATGATCTTTCATCCGCAGTGCATCACCCATGGAAAGAGTTACACGAATCCTTTTTATTATGGGTTAAAAAAGGAGGGAGTCGTTCTTATCAATAGCAATGCTCCGATGAATTTGGAGCCGGATCAAGCTGCGGAATTGAAAGACTTAAATGCGAAAATATATTACCTCCCAGCCACCCAAATGTCGCTAGATGTGGCGGGAATCGATTTGGCCACGAACATGGCTATGGTTGGAGCAATCGGCGCAATTACGGGCCTTACAAATATGGAGGCCTGCGGTATGGCTGTGAAAGATCGATTTCTCGGAAAAGGGTTTGTGGTTTCTGGAGGAACTGCCGCATTGGATAGTGTGGTGGAAAGAAAGTTCAAGAAAAAGGCGGAATTAATTGAGAAAAACTTGGCTGTCGTGAAGGCTGCTTGGGATTATGCGGTTGATAACGGATGGACATTGGGAGCTTCCTCAATGGCTGACCAAACAACTAGTGCAGCAACTAAAGCAGCAAAGGCTATGGCCTGAAAAAAAGACGAAATTGAAGGGGAAAAGCGATGTATCTTGTTGCAAATATAGACGTGAACATCTGTGCAGCCACAAGCTGCAAGCTCTGCACCCAATATTGCCCGGAAGCCAATACGATTCAATATGACACAGAGGCAGGCAAGGATAAAGGGTTGAAGTATGGGTCGGCCTATGTGGCGGTCGATCGTTGTAAGGGTTGCGCTCAGTGTGTGTGGGTCTGTGACAATATGGCCAAGCACCATGCCATTAAAATGGAAATGATTGATCAAATCGGGGATGCGGCACTCACTGAAAATATATCCTACTTGGAAAAAAATACCAAAGCGGTCCTTGCTAGCCCGTTGCGGGGATAATCTAATAAAGTCTTTTCATTTTCCAGTCATTTCATACTCATCAATCGGAGTCCAACGTGGAATTAACGAAAGAGCTAGAAGAAGCAATCGTGGCTCCAGGGCCACAAGGTTTCCATCCCCCATCGGCTGCGGAACTTGGCGTACTGACGCCTGACACAGGATATGGTCTGAAATTTGGCCATGTTGTTGCGGAAGAGCTGGCAATGGAAGCTATGGCGCGTACGATGTTGACGCGCAAGAATGCAACCATTTTCCCTGGTCCGTTGGTTTTGTGGAATTGGAATGATCATGCGGCTGATAAGGCTAGGGCTGTATTAGAGCTAGCAGCCCAATTACCCGATGTGCTCGTCATTCCCATGCCGGATTATCGCCCCAAGTACCCTAAGGTTGAACCGGAAGAAGTTATCAATCCGAATCATCCCAATCTGACAATATGGGGGAATAAGATTGAAGCCTGTATCTTTATCGGGGTGCATTGTCATTACGCCAATCTGACTCTTAAAATGATTCGAGCTGGAACCAATTGCTGGACCTCTGCCATTTGCGCGGAACAAGGGCATGAGGATGCCATGTTCACGGTTCGAGATTCTGATGCCACAAAGATCCGAAGGGTTGCAGCAGTTTTTAAGCGGGTACGAGAAGAAATGGGGATAAAATTGCCAGAAAATGGCAATAATGTTCGTTTTACCGGACTACAATCCAGGGTACATGGTGGCAAAACACACACCAATCCTCTGGATTTCAGTATTGAAAGCCCTGTTGATGGAAACGCGGCGGGGTTTGGCCATAAAGCTGAACATATGCAAAGAGAAGCATGAGTATATTTGTGAAAATTCACTTAAGTCATAAGGGGGTCAAACCATGAGCGAAGCCCTTGAATCAGAAGTTAAAACCAATCCCCAAGGTGATCCGATTACCAGTGCTCCAGAAGCACCATCGGTTGATAGCGGAAAGGGAAGAAAAGACCCTCATGGAGATGCCAAACGCCAGCGGATTGTCTCTCCAGAGTATATGTTTTCTGAGGCTCCTCGTGAACGGGAGTTTATTACCGGGAGTGAATGTGCAAAAGAAGCGGTGAGGCGATCAAATGTAGATATGTCCGTGGCCTATCCCATTACCCCGCAAAGTGAAACATTGCAATTAATTGGAGTCTTGTATGGGGAAGGGTATGTGAAGGAATTCTATCGAGGCGAAGAAGAATATGGCGTCATGTCGGCAATAGCTGGGGCCTCGCGCGCTGGTGTTCGAGCCTTCACGGCCACTGCTGGTCCTGGAACATTACGAGGCCTTGAGCCCATCGTCTCGTGGGCAGGTCACCGTCTTCCTGCCGTTTGCATGTTTACATGCAGAGTCGTCAATGCTCCGCTGGCTATCCAACCGGATAATGTTGAAATTGCCTACCTTTTGAACAGCGGAATGATCGTATTTCATGCTGAAAATCAACAAGACCTGTTTGATTTTATTATGAAGGGCTTTATTATCAGCGAAAAAAATGATGTGACGCTCCCGGTAGGTGTCTGCTGTGATGGCTTTTTTGTGACTCATGCTCGAGGATATTGTTCGATGCAGGATCGGGGGCTCAAGCTCCCACCTCGAGATCCTTACCGAGGGTCGGTACCGGTTTTAGATGCGGAGAACCCTCCAGCTCGATTGTCTCGTGATGCTCCAGTTCAAAAATCTAATTTTATGGCCTACAACATTCACGCGGTGTGGCAGCAGGAAGTATGGGCTGGCGTGGAACGTTCACGCAAATATATTCATCAATATATGGATGGATTGTTAGAAGCTCAGGATGTGGACGGAGCAGATGTTCTCCTTATTGCTTCGGGGAGTGCAGCGGCCCAATCCCGCGAAGCGGTCCGTCAATGTAAGGAAAAAGGCATTAAGGCAGGATTGATCAAGATTCGTTCCTTGCGACCTTTTCCAACAAACGAACTGAGGAAGCTGTGTGCTAATGCCAAGCTTATAGTCATTCCCGAGTTTAATTATGTCGGATGGTTGGCTAAAGATGTGGCTACGGCAATTTATGGGTTCTCCAATGCAAAAATTGTGGCCGGTCCACATGTCTACGGCGGGATGTCCATGCCAGTTGAGATGATTGCCGATGAAGTGGAATGTGGTTTAACCGGGAAGAAGTCAAACACGGTTCCTGAATCTCATATTATGGGAACGGTGGATCCAGCGGCGGTGGCTCACTTTATGAAGAGCATTTAGGTTTAGTAAAATAGTAAAGATGGGAAGACTAAAAGCCCGTCCCAAGAATAATTGGGGCGGGCTTTTCTTTGCCATTAGGAAAAATAGAGGATTGATGAATGAGAAGGCTGTCGGTTAGCACAACCTCCTGATAAAGTAAAAGCTCGGAAATGACTGGTTCTTCCCCCACACAACGCATCCTGCTTACCAATGATGATGGAATACATGCTCCTGGTATCAAGGTGTTAGCTGAGGCTCTGCGCCCGTTAGGTGAAATTTGGGTTGTCGCCCCAGAGAAAACACAAAATGCCGTTGGGCGGTCAATGACGTTACATAAACCACTGCGTCTGCGTTCTCTCAAAAAACGATGGTACGCCGTCAATGGCACTCCTGCGGATTGTGTCACTCTGGCTGTTTGCAATCTTTTACAGTCCTGTCTGCCGAAATTGGTGGTATCGGGTATCAATAAGGGATGGAATTTAGGTGATGATGTCACTAATTCCGGAACTGTGGCTGGAGCCATAGAGGGTATGCTCCATGGAATACCTTCTATTGCTGTATCCATGGAAGACTTACCCAAAAGCCAATATTCAGTAGCGGGACATTTTGCTTTTTTGGTTGCCAAACGGGTTTTGGAATGCGGGATACCGCAAGACACCATATTAAACGTGAATGTGCCTGGCTGTGAAAGGGAAAGCATAACCGGCATACAATTGACTTGCCTGAGTCAGCGGCGGTATCAAAATCCTGTTGTCGAAAAGATCGATCCCCGAGGAATCGCGTATTTTTGGATAGCGGGGGAACGAGTATCATGGGCGAGGGGTAAACCTTCTGATCACGACGCTGTTTCTAACAAAATGGTTTCCATTTCTCCCCTACATTTGGATCTCACGGATTATCCTGCCTTACAGGCGCTAAAGGATTGGGAGAAAAATCTTTTCTCCTCAAAGAGGTCTTTGCCAAAATCTCGAAAAGTCTCCAGTAGAACGAAACGGTCATCGATATGAACCATCATTTATGAGTGCATGCATCTGGGAAAATCATTGGTAAAAAAATATGGAATGGGGCAAACAATTATATAATTGGATGTTATCGTGGTCGGAATCTCCGTATGGCGTCCCTGCCTTATTTTGTCTCGCCTTCGCCGAATCTTCGTTTTTTCCATTACCTCCTGATGTGTTGGTCATTGCGCTCACTCTTGGCGATCCAAGTCAGGCATGGTGGTATGCGACGGTTGCGACGATGGGCTCTGTGCTTGGAGGGGCCTTTGGATATGGAATCGGTTGGCTTGGAGGACGACCTCTTTTGCTCAAGTTTATGGGCCAAAACCGGATGGATTTGGTGCATCAGTATTTTCAGCGGTATGAAGCCTGGGCGATTCTCATAGCGGGATTTACTCCAATTCCTTACAAAATTTTTACGATCGGGGCGGGAGCGTTTTACGTCGATTTCCGCACCTTTATGGTGGCATCAATTGTCAGCCGTGGGGCTCGTTTTTTTCTAGTTGCAGGCGCTATCCAATTCATGGGCCCGTGGGTTAAGGAACTCATAGAGAAATATTTCAATCTGTTTTCCATCATCTTTGTGATGTTGTTGATTCTGGGGTTTTGGCTGGTCAAACACCATGGACAAAAAATAGGCCAGCCCGTTCCCTCAAAAGATCCGTAAGCCATGTCTCTCACTCTGTATAACACCAGAACCAAGAAGAAAGAACTGTTTCTTCCGCTGACTCCAAACCGGGTTACCATGTATGTCTGCGGAGTCACCGTATACGATGATTGTCATCTCGGCCATGCCCGGAGTGCGTTAGTCTTCGATACCATCAGGCGGTATTTGGAATACTGCGGGTATCAGGTGAAATATGTCAGAAATTTTACCGATGTGGATGATAAAATTCTCCAACGAGCTCAAAAAGATGATATCCCCTGGACGCAGGTGACAGAAAAATATATCGAAGCCTTTTATCGGGACATGAGGCGGTTGAGTATTATTTCACCAACCGTGGAGCCTCGGGCGACTCACCATATCCAGGATATTGTGGATATGATTGCCGGATTAGTGGAGAAGGGCGTGGCCTATGAAGTGGAAGGAGACGTGTACTTTGAAGTGAGAACGTTCAGCCGGTATGGGCAATTATCAGGTAGGAATCTGGAAGAGCTAATGGCCGGGGCTCGCGTCGAAGTCGACCCTCGCAAAAAAGATCCCATGGACTTTGCCCTCTGGAAAGCGGCAAAGCCCGATGAGCCGGGATGGGAGAGCCCCTGGGGGAAGGGGCGACCGGGTTGGCATATCGAATGTTCGGCCATGTCTATCAAGCACTTGGGTCCAACGTTCGATATTCATGGCGGAGGAAAAGATCTCATTTTCCCGCATCACGAAAACGAAATGGCTCAGTCCTGTTCTTACACGGGAAAGGAGTTTGCCCGGTATTGGATTCACAACGGGTTTGTGACGATTGATCAAGAAAAAATGTCCAAGTCATTGGGAAATTTCTTTACGATTCGAGAAATCTTTGAGAAGTCACCGTATTCCGAAATCGTAACTGGGGAATGCCTTCGCTATTACCTCCTCTCTACACATTACCGGAGCGATATCAATTTTTCTGATCGCTCACTTCCGGAAGGTTATACAGCACTCAATAATTTTTATGACCTGATTTATCGATTGATGGAATCAGAATGTAATCCTCGAACATCAATCGATGACGAATTGGATTCTCAAATGGAAAAACTTTCTCAGAGTTTTTCTGAGGCCATGGATGATGATTTCAATACTCCAAGAGTGCTTGCAGCCTTCAATGAATTTCGTGGAGAAGCCAATAAGCTATTGAAAAAGGGAATATCAGACGAAGCCAAGGATCAGGCATTCAAAATATTAGATGGCTTGGGATCGTTATTGGGTATTTTTCAAATTTCTGCAGACAAATGGCCATTTAAGATAAAAAAAATAGTGGGGGTTGACCATTTAAAAATATCGGTTTCTGAAGAAGTAAAGGTAAAGGAATCCGGATCTATTGACCGAGATTTAATTGAAAAGCAAATCTGGCTTCGCAAAGAAGCCCGCGAAAATAAAGATTTTGCCGCTGCTGATCAGATTAGAAAAGCCTTGTCTGAAAAAGGCATCATTCTGGAAGACCGACCCGATGGCACCACACGATGGAAGCGATGAATCCCCGGCAACGGTGTACGGGTTTCATCCGGTCCTAGAATCTCTCCACTCGCAATCCAGGCCTGTCCAACGAATCTGGGTCCTTCGGGCCGATGGCCGATTTTTTCCCATTACGAAACTGGCTAAGGAACGGGGTATTCCTCTGACCGTCGAAACCCAGGAGCGACTCACTCGCTTAGCGGGTGATCGACATCATCAGGGTGTGGTGGCGCAGGTTGCTGCCAAAGAGTACGTGGAGGGAGAAGAGTTGTTGGACTCGCTTATCCTCCGGCCGAACCCTCCCTTATTGGTTGTGCTGGATCAGATCCAGGACCCTCATAATTTAGGCGCGATTGTCCGATCTGTGGAGGCGGCCGGTGGAGACGGTATTGTCATTCCCAAGCATCGCGCCGTGGGCCTGACGGGTGGAGTGGCTAAAGCCTCAGCTGGAGCCTTAGAGCATGTCACGGTTGCCCGAGTGGCCAATACGGGAAAATTTCTTGAAGCATGTCAGAAACGGGAAATCCGGACGGTGGCCTTAGATCAGGATGGGGTCGAATCCTATACTACAGTGGATCTCACCGAGCCTGTGGCGATGGTGTTTGGAAGCGAAGGAGAAGGCATCCGCCCGATCGTGCTCAAAAAATGCGACCAGCGGGTGAAAATTCCGATGATGGGAAGGATGAATTCGCTGAATTTGTCAGTCGCTGTCGCCATAACCATTTTTGAGGCGGTTCGGCAACGGACTCAGAAAAAATGAGGACGTCTCAGAAATTATTTTATCTGAATCAGGCCTTCCTGAATCGCAGCATTGAGAAGTTGTGCGGCATTGGAAACCCGAACCTTCTTCATCATATTGGCCCGGTGAGCTTCCACCGTTTTGACACTAATTTTTAATCGCTGTGCAATCTCTTTATTCTTTAATCCTGACCAGATGAGTTGAAGAATTTCCTGCTCGCGTTGAGTGAGGGCCTCAGGTCGTTTTCGCTTAATAGGCGGCATGTCCAATTTCTTCGGTTTTAGTTGGTTGGTCATGAGTACCTCTGGCTTTTTAGTTAGGCGAATTATCTAAGGGATAATATCAGGTCATTTTTTGAAAGTAAACCAAGTAATGTACGTAAACCTACTCCAGTTTAAACAACTAAGGAATGTGTGGCATTAATGGCTCACTGGATAGTTTGGCCGAGCGTCTTTATTCTTGGGGCAATAATTGGAAGTTTCTTGACGGTATGTGTCCATAGGGTTCCCAGGGGGCAATCAGTGGTGGCTCCCAGGTCGGCATGTCCTCATTGCGGAAGGCAAATACATTGGTATGACAATGTGCCTCTTTTCAGCTTCCTCTGGTTGCGGGGAAGGTGTCGAGCCTGCCACACGGGAATTCCGCCACGGTATCCCATTATTGAATTGGCGAATGGTTTGGGATATCTCCTGGTGGTCTGGCGGTTTGGTCTCACATGGGCCACGATCGTGTATGCGGGGTTGGTGTCGGTGTTTCTTGTGGTGTCCTGGATTGATTGGGACCACAAAATCATCCCGGATGCGATCACTCTTCCGGGGATCGTCGTGGGCTTTTTGTGCGCGACCTTCCTGCTACCAACGGGATGGATCAATTCGCTCGTTGGTATTCTGGTGGGAGGGGGGATTTTGCTTATCCTCGCCTGGGTTAGCCCATTTTTGTTTGGAAAGGAAGGAATGGGGGGAGGCGATATTAAATTTTTAGCCATGGTGGGAGCCTTTTTGGGATGGCAGCAGGCCCTGTTAACTCTCATGCTGGGATCGGTGGTGGGAGCTGTTGTCGGCATTGCGTTGCTCGCCACTAAGGTGCTTCAGAGAGGCCAATACATTCCTTT
Source organism: uncultured Nitrospiraceae bacterium (assembly GCA_963734345.1). Classification (GTDB taxonomy): domain Bacteria; phylum Nitrospirota; class Nitrospiria; order Nitrospirales; family UBA8639; genus Nitrospira_E. The sequence continues at coordinate 694,118 of CAVTGT010000010.1, read as the reverse complement.
TGGGCCATATTTAGCACTGGGAGGCGTAATCGCGATTTTGTGGGGACAGGAATTGTGGCATTGGTATTTTAATGGGTTGTTATAAGGGGCACGCACGCCCTGCAATGCAGAAGGAAATAAAGGAGTCGGTTGCAGAGATTCATGGGAATGAGACGTTGGCACAGATCTCTTTCATGCTCCCGAGGCTTTACCCTTACCGAATTAATCATCGTACTGGGCATCATGGTGGTGGCATTGATGTTGGGGGGGACATGGACGTCATCCCAATTACCCCATTGGCGATTAAATGGAGCCGCCAGGCAGGTCGCCTCTGACCTTGTCGCGGCAAAAATGAAAGCCGTGGTTGAGAGGAATAGGCAGCGGGTCATTTTTCAGGACGAGCATCGATATATCGTGTTGGATGACGATAATAATAACGGACAGTCTGATCCGGGTGAACATCTTGATGTCCACGATATTCAGGCGAACTATCGAGATGTCATGATGACGGCAACCAACAATCCCTCCTTTCTGCCAAGAGGAACGGCGTCCAGCTTAGCTTCTATAACGCTGTCCAACTCCTCCGGAAATCGGGTCATTACGGTCAGCATCACCGGACGGGTGAAAGTGAAGTCTTAATAAAAATGAGCGCAAGAATTCATGAGCGAAAGGCATTTTGGGGTCGGCTGAATAACCAACGAGGCCTTTCCCTGTTGGAAGTACTCATGGCCTTAGTCGTGGTCTTTTTGGCGCTCCTTGGATTTGCAGGATATTCCGTAGTAGCCCAGACAGGCATGACCGCGAGTGAAAAAATGACGAGAGCCGTCACACTGGCTCAGGAAAAATTGGAGGATGTTCGTCGGGATGGTATGCCAATTTCGTTAACCGGCACATGGGTCAACACGGAACCCTATGGTTCTATCCCCGGGGCGATTCTTCATCAACGAACACTCACTATTCAACCGAATTCTCCTATACCGGGATTACACTCGGTCACAGTGGAAGTGCAATGGGACCAGGATTCTCATGCCACCTCAATCCAAACCTATCTTACGGATTAAAAGGGAATAGCATAATGGCACGTGTTCCGGCACGGTCATCCCAGGGATATACGCTCATCGAATTGCTGGTGGCCCTTGGCCTGAGTCTCTTAACGATGGGTGCGGTGTATTCACTGTATGTTCAAGAACTCAAGGCCCAGGGGGTGAGAGAAAATGTTCTGAACATGCAGCAGCAGGCTCGCGTGGTGATGGATTTGGTGAGCCGGGAAATTCTGATGGCCGGCTATGATCCACGTAGGGTAAATCGTGACGCCGATCTTACCAATAATTTCAATGGCATCACGTATGATCCAGACAAGCTGGCTATCAAGGCTGATTTAAATGGGAACGGTACCACCAGTGATGCGAATGAATCGATCGTCTTTGTCTATGATGCCGCCTCCCACATGCTCCGGCGCAATACCGGAGGCGGGAATCAACCGTTTGGCGAAGACATTGATGCCTTTGTCGTAGACTATTTTGATCAGGCTGGGAAGCCGACCGCAGACTCACAAGCCATACGACAAGTGGGAATTACGGTAACAGCCCGGACATCAAATGCCGATCCGCAATATGCCAAAAATGCTGGATTTCGAACGGTGACTCTTCATTCCCGCATCACGATGAGAAATGGTCAATCATGAATGAATTCGTTGGCAAATCAGAAGCATGGCCTGGCAGCGATTCCACGGGTGGAGCGCTCATTGCGGCAATGTTATTGGTGGTAGTATCCGGCATCATGGGAGCTACTATCCTGTTTGCAACGTCGACAGATCTTCAAATCAGCGGCAATTATCGAAGGGCAATGGAAACATTTTATGCTGCAGAGGCGGGCATAGCAGAAACCATCATTCGTTTAGGCGGATCTCCCTCGTCGAATCCAGTGTACCTCGGAGACCCCTCTCCAATCATGCAATCCAATTGGTCAGCCTATGTGGTATCTAACGCCGGGTGGAATTGGCAGAATGATGCGGCATATTCCACCTTGTTCACCAACTATGTTCCCTGAGTGGGAATCTGACCAATACGTCTATCCTTCCCAATAGTGTCCAAACCGCTCTGCCCTATTGGACCAAAGTTCGTCATAAAACTGAGTATGATGCTGAACAGGCCGGGCACAGTTCTCTCACTCCTCATTATCTTGATGGCGATGGAATCACTAGCACCCCATTCCAAAAGTAACCAAGGCAACCTGATCTTTTATGGGTTTGCCTCAGGAGATGGACTCACGCCCACATCATTTACCTCTGCGAATCCAACCCCATATTCTCCAGTGGACATCATCATCAGTCAGGGTGAAGTGGAAGGAGCCTTATCTCTCATTCAAGTAGAAGTCGCGCATCCGTCCGGCCCTCCACTGTTGGCGCCAGTGTATGCCAATAGCCAAGTCGTGTTTGCTGGAGGGACAGCCACTGTTCAAGGGTTTGATAAATGTGGACTATTGCCCGAAGGCCGGCCTCCCGTGTGGTTGGGTCCGGCAGGATCGTTGCTTGGAACTCCCACCCTCACTGGAAATCCATCAACGGCGCAAGTAGGCGTGGAATCTCTGGATTTCTTGAAGGTCCTGGAGGATCTCAAGCGTGGTGCCCGGATCATTGAAGGAGACCTTGTGAATCTGAATATTGGGGTCCAAGAAAATCCTTCGCTGCTCTATGCCGGACCGCTTGAGAATGGATTTGTAAGGGATCTTACCCTTCAAAATATCCAGGGATTTGGCGTCCTCTTGGTGAGAGGAAATGTAAGGATTGCTGCCCCTTTTTATTGGGAAGGCCTCATTATTGTTTCGGGACACATAACGTTTGATGGGGGACTCGGGAGTTCAGCCATTCACGGGGCGCTGTATGCGGACCAGATCCAAATGCTAAGTGGCGACGTGTCGATAACCTTGGATACCTGTCCGATCGCGGCAACGCTTCGGGCGCTTCCGGTCACTATTCTCAATTGGCAACACCTTCTTTAGGAGCCCTTTGGACCTATCTATCTCCGACTGATTTCCCGGGGGAAAATCTCAAATAAACGATTCAAGGGTTTCCTTTCCTAATCTCCTAACTTCCTGATTCTAGTAGGGTTTTATTTTTGCGTTGAGTTTCTTCCCAAAGTTCCCATTTTCCGCATCTTTTCTGAGACTTTTGATTTGTGGCAAAATGGGTCCTTTGATTGATTGCAGAAGCATGACACCCTTCTTACAATGCCCTTCCCATGATATGGAGAAGGATGATCGCATTTCGTGAATTACCGGTTTGATGACCTGCTGAATATCGTGTTTCGTGAAGTATTTCCAGTAAATATGTGTTCTTCGTTAACATTTTAAGAGGTACATACCATGAGTGCACAACCAGACATTATTTACACGAAAGTTGATGAAGCGCCTGAGCTGGCCAGTGGATCTTTTCTTCCAATCATTCAGTCCTTTGCCAAAGCGGCAGGGGTGACCGTCGGCACCAAAGATATTTCACTTGCAGGAAGAATACTCGCCCAATTTCCTGACAAATTAAAGCCCGAACAACGTCAGCCGGATGATCTGGCCCTACTCGGTGAACTGGTCGAAAAACCGGATGCCAATGTCATTAAATTGCCGAATATCAGTGCGTCGCTTCCTCAAATTAAGGGCGCCATTACGGAATTGCAATCTCAGGGCTATGCGGTTCCTGACTATCCTGAAGATCCTAAAAATGATGAGGAAAAGGACATCAAAGCCAAATATGACAAGGTGAAGGGAAGTGCGGTCAATCCAGTCCTACGGCAAGGGAACTCAGACCGCAGGGCCTCATCGTCGGTCAAGCAATACGCCAAAAAGAATCCCCACAAAATGGGCAAGTGGACCAAAGACTCCAAAACCCATGTGGCGCACATGACGGCCGGAGATTTTTTCGGCAATGAAAAATCCGCCACGATTACAGAGCAGACAGCCGGGAAGGGAAAAATTGAATTTGTGGCTGATGGCGGAAAGGTTACGGTTCTGAAAGAAAAATTGACCCTCAACAAGGGTGATGTGGTCGATGCGACCGTCATGAGTTGCCGGGCGTTACGACAATTTCTGAAGGAACAAATTGCGGATGCCAAACAGAGCGGCATTCTGTTGTCCTTGCATCTTAAAGCCACCATGATGAAAGTTTCTGACCCCATCATGTTTGGGCATGCGGTGACTGTCTATTTTGAAAAAGTCTTTAAAAAACATGAAAAAACATTTGCCGAATTAGGCGTCAATCCGAATAACGGGTTGGGTGACGTCCTGGCAAAGATAAAGAATTTGCCAGCGGCAAAAAAAGATGAAATCGAGGCCGATATCAAGGCTCGCCTTCAAGATGGGCCAGCGCTTGCCATGGTCGATTCCGACAAAGGCATTACCAATTTGCATGTGCCGAGCGATATCATCATTGACGCCTCCATGGCTGCGGCCATTCGCACCTCCGGCAAAATGTGGGGTCCTGATGGAAAAGAACAGGATATGAAGGCCATCATTCCAGACCGCAGCTATGCAGGTATTTATAAGGCCATCGTTGATTTCTGTCGGGAGAATGGTGAATTTCATCCTTCCTCAATGGGCAGTGTGCCTAATGTGGGCCTGATGGCCCAAAAGGCCGAGGAATATGGATCGCACGACAAGACCTTTGAGGCCACCGGCAAGGGTGTGATCCGGGTGGTTGATGGAGCCGGGAAGGCGTTGCTTCAACATGAAGTCGAAAAAGGAGACATCTGGCGAAGTTGCCAGACTACGGATGTGTCAATAAAAGACTGGGTCAAGCTGGCCGTCAAGAGAGCCAAAGCCTCCTCGACGCCTGTGGTGTTCTGGTTGAATAAAAATCGAGCCCACGATGCGCAATTGATCGAAAAAGTGAATCGCTATTTGAAAGATCATGATACGAAAGGGTTGGATATTCAGATTATGGCGCCTGTGGATGCGATGCAGCATTCGCTGAAACGAGCGAAAGACGGTCTCGATACGATTTCAGCTACTGGAAACGTGCTTCGGGATTATCTCACCGATCTCTTCCCGATTTTGGAACTGGGTACCAGTGCCAAAATGCTGTCCATCGTTCCGCTTATTAATGGAGGAGGTCTCTTTGAAACCGGAGCCGGAGGGTCTGCCCCGAAGCATGTGCAACAGTTTGTGAAAGAAGGGCATTTACGGTGGGATTCGCTCGGGGAATTTTTAGCGTTAGCGGAGTCTTTTACCCATTTGAGTCAAACGAAAGGCAACAAAAAAGCGAAAGTCCTTGCGGACACGCTGGATCGAGCCACCGGCAAACTGATGGATAACCGAAAGTCGCCCGGTCGTGAGCTCGGTCAGTTAGACAATGCCGGAAGTCATGTCTATGAAGCATTGTATTGGGCACAGGAACTGGCATCCCAAAATGACGATCAGGATCTCAAAAAGCAGTTTGCCCCGATCGCGAAAGAATTAGAGTCCAAGGTCGATGTTATTCTTGAAGAAATCAAAGCTGCGAAGGGGCGTGCTCAGGATATCGGGGGATATTATCGCCCGGATCCGTCGAAGGTGAAGGCCGCGATGCGTCCCAGTGCGACTCTCAATAAAATTTTGGCGACCTTGAATTAAGAAATACAACGACGAAGAGACCGAAGAGACAAGTTAGAAGTCTACTAAATGTTGGGCCGGGTTCCTATTGGAGCCCGGCCCGATTCGTGTGTAGGGTAAGTAAAAAAGGGTATTGTCAAGTTGAGGGGGGGTTGGCAGATTGGTGTGCTGAAAAATCCATCACCCAGCCCGCTCAGGTTTCATTTACCCTCTGAAATTATCAGTTACGCCATCTGGCGCTATCCTCGGTTCTGCCACAGGTTCCGTGAAGTGAAAGAGGTGCTCACCGTGCGCGGACTCACGCAGAATCTCTTTCGTGTTGTCCGCCACCTGGTACAGGCGGTCCATTATCGGTTGTTCCGTGCTCAGCCGTTTCAAGTTTGGAAGGAGGTCGCGTGCGCATAAGGAATGACGCCACGGCGTTGCGCATGCGTCACAGTTCGATCTCATGGCGCCAAGTGGATATCTCGCCCAGTTTAGGTTTCGTCAGAATACTATTAAAGTGACGAGGCGAAAATTACGACGCTCCCCCGGAGGAATGGGTTTGCTTTCTTGACTTTTGAAGGAAATAGCCTATAACTAGGGGCTGTATAAATGCTGAAGCGAGAAGGAGAGTCTGCATGCGACGAACTATCCCGTTGGCTGAAGCCAAGCATAAACTTTCGGCGATTGTCCAGGAGGTCAATGAAACCTACGAACGAATCGTGATTACAAAAAATGGGACCGATGCGGCTGTGCTCCTGAGTGCCGACGAGTATGAGGGGTTGCTAGAGACTCTCGACCTGCGAGCCCACCCCGGCGAAGAACAGGCCATCCTCCGTGCCAAAAAGCAAGCCCGTAAAGGGCAGACAGTTGCGCTCTCTACCTTGAAGAAAAAACTGGCGTTATAGTGAATTATGCGGTTCGATTCACACGTGAATCGGAGTACGATATGGCCCAAATAGCTAAGGCAGACCAGCAGCTTTGTAAGCGAATAACTCGATAGCTGGAGACCTTGCAGACCACACCATTTCAAGGGAAGCCGTTAGTCGGGAATCATGCAGGAGAGCGATCTTTACGAGTGGGAGCCTATCGAATCGTGTATGAAGTCTGGGAAGGCAAGAGGCAGGTGATTATTCTCACGGTCAAGCTTCGTCGTCACGTCTATTAGGCCAAAATGAAAACGGGGCCATGACAAGGTTCGGCCTGTTCACCCTTCAAAATGCGCGGTGTAAAAAGTCTGATTGACAGCTGTTGATAGTTGTCGACAAGCAAGTAGCTCTCTAACGGATGGCCATTGAGCAACAGCATCATATATCGATTCGCTTACCAACGAACCAAACCAAACTAGGCAACGGTAACCCCATTCCAAGTTCATTGAAAAACGAACGCCGTCTTCGTCATTGGGTTCGGGTCCACCCAGCGCCTCAATTTTGACTGTATCGCGTCGAAGGCATCGGACGCTCGGCGCGTGACGCCTCCGCCATAGTGCTCGTCCTTGTCGCCGTAACGATAGCTGAGCTCCACGGCGACCGGCTTCCCACCTTCCCCATGTGCGTTGTACCAGACGATGAGCGCCCACTCTGCGTCCACATTTGGAGTCTTGCCAATCTGCATGGTCGCCCCGTCGATCACGACTTCGCGCGCCGTGAAGTTGTTGACCGCGCGCAGTGGTTCGGCGTCATCCGCATCATCCAACCGCTTGGCGAGATCCGGAAACAGACGCGACACGTCGCGCAGCTTCGTGAACGCCGCATCGACGTCGATCGCCACCGTGGTCGAGAAGCTATACAGCGACACGAAGGGAGCCTTGATGTCCTCTTCGAATTTCGTTTTCGCGTCCGATGCTTTCGCCTGCATCCTGCGGGCCTGTGCCAGAAAGCGATCCGGATGTCGGAATTTCAGGGTGATCTCCCGACCCGATCTGTTTTCTGCCCGCCGCTCACGAAAGATGTAGCGAGCGTCGTTGAGCCGCCGCTTCGGGGTATCATGAAAGGTGATCAGTCGCCGCGTCTTGATGTGCGAGAGATCGCCGGCTTGGCCGAACGCGACTGGACCGACCTTCCCAGCAACATCACGCCAGAGCGCGTGAGCATGCGCGAGGAGGGCCTTTTCCGCGCCTGTGAATAGCTTGGGCCGCAACATGATCTTGTATTCACGGGACACGATCTTTTGCTGTTGCATGTCGAACTCCTTCTGCAGCATGTCGTACTTTCTGCTGCAGTCGCCGATATGCCTCGGCGTAGGTTTTGAGAAACCCTGTACCGCATGTTTTTTTTCACCACCGTGTTGGCGAGGAGCCGGTTATGGTCCTAAATCGCGCGAACAAAGAATAGGAAATCGTTTTCAGTGCCGGTGGGAGAATAGCACAAGTTGGCCGAAATGGTCTGCCGAAATATCTCGGTGGCTTGGCGAAAGGCCGGTTCGAGGGGAGCGATTGGAGCGGGACGAGGGTGGGGAGCGAGCTTGGGGACTTGAGGTAAGCTCCTCCGTCTTCATTCCAGTGCTCAACAAGGCAGACCCTTGCCCTTGATGGCTGCCGGCGTTCCTCATGCGGTGCTATCGTGCCGTGTCCTGCTGCTCTCCCTGATTCCCCACCTCGACAAGTTTCCGCAGTCATGCCGGTTTACGTTGGGCGAACGGGTCGAAGTTGGGATACGCGACGGTGGAGCTGCTCCTGGAAGGGCCTACTCGCGAAACAAGGAGGCTCCGTTGCGGGGGGCATTCTGTGGACTCCGCCAGCCAAGCTTTTGAGAATAGAAAATTGACATCCTAGATAGCCTCGGATAGGCTGAAAATCCTGATGTCTCTCCTGAAATCGTAAAAATTTATGCCCTCAATAACTACTCACTCCCTATATTATCTCCAATGATGACATCCTTCAGGGTGCACCCATTGTGGGCGGCACCCGAACACCAGTCCGTGCCATTGCGGAATTGTGGAAGTTTGGAGTAGCCCCAGAGGAAATCCTCATTCGCCTACCCCATCTCACTTTGGCTCAGATTTTTGATGCTTTGAGCTATTGCCAAGAGCATCAAACAGCTATTGATCAGGACATCCTTCGAAATCGAATCTCTGACGATCAAATCCACCCTCGTCTCCAGTGACCGAACCATCCATTTTCATCAAATTGTATTTCGATGAAGAGGTTTCCGTGATTCTCGCCGAAATGCTGCGTCCCCACGGTTTTGATGCACTGACAGCTTGGGATGCAGGAATCCTGAGGAATTCCGACGAGGCTCAGCTTCAATTTTCGGCTGCCACAAATCGAACACTCTTCACCCATAATCGACGAGACTTTGAACTTCTTCATAACAAAAGCTCTTCAGGAAAAATTCCCGCATCAGGGAATTTTCATTGTCAATCGGCATCCCTCCGACTGGGAATTGGCCAAAAGAATGTTCAAACTTTTTAACACCTTCACCTCCGATGAGGTGACCAATCAACTTTTCTATGTTTAGTTATATGGAGTTGACCCACTCTTGAGTTGTAATTTCAGGGGGAATATAGTGTTTTAAATTACTAATGAGATCATCCCCTCATCCCAACCCTTCCCCAAAGGGGCGAGGGATACTATAGGAAATTTAAAAGGCCTTTTTGGGTACGGAGAAAAGGACCAACGATCCCGTTGATGGGGCAATTTGCCGACTCCGCCGGCTGAAATGAGGAAGTTCGCCCTGCGAGTAGCCTTGGGGGGCACTTGTGCCCAGGTTCCTACCAGACCTTTCGATTCCTTGTGACGTGTGGACGAATAGTAAACGGGGTTTTTGACAGGGCAGAAAAGTATCAAGGGAACAGGAAATATAAACGGCCTTTTTGGGCGAGCGGAAAAGGGGGAATGTTGCTTAACGCAATTGCCTACATGGTTGACATGCCCGTACTGTTACCACATCCTCTCAAAAACTTGAAACGCCTTCAGATTGACCCGGAGGAGCATGTGTTCAAGCTGACCGATAAGAGATTACATATCCAATATCCAACACAGAGCACCGAGCCATGACCGACCACCCGGTTCCGCTTGCCGTGGTCTGGAAACGCTTCGGCCAAGCGGTCCGTAACTTCGCGTCCTCCGAGGCAGGTGGTAAGAGTCGCTGGATGTTCGTGGGTCTGGTCGCCTTTCTGTTTGCGATCAACGGCATGAATGTCGTCAACAGCTATGTAGGCCGCGACTTCATGACCGCGATCGCCGACCGGGACCGGACCGAATTCATCCGCCAGGCTTTTTTCTATCTCGTTGTCTTCGCCGTCTCCACTCTGCTCTTGGTGAACTACCGCTTCATGGAGGAGCGTCTGGCGCTCAATTGGCGTCATTACCTCACCCGGCGAGCGATCGAGCGCTATCTCGCCGACGGCAGCTACTACCGTCTGGAGGCATCCCGGGACCTCGCCAACCCGGACCAGCGGATCGCGGAGGACACCCGCTCCTTCACCGTCACCACCCTGTCCTTTGTGCTCATGCTCCTCAACAGTAGCTTCACGGTGGTCGCCTTCTCCGGGGTGCTATGGTCCATCAGCCCGCTGCTGTTCGTAGTGGCCGTGCTTTACGCGGCGACGGGCTCCCTGCTGACGATTCTGCTCGGCCGCCCGCTGGTTGGACTCAACTACAACCAGCTCGACCGTGAGGCCGATTTCCGCTCAGGACTCATCCATGTCCGCGAGAATGCCGAGGAAATCCTGCTCGCGGGCAGAGAGGTGCGACTCTCGCAACGGCTGCAAGGGCGTCTCACCGCCCTGGTCGATAATTTCCGCCGCATCATCGGCATCAACCGCAACCTGGGCTACTTCACCACCGGCTACAATTGGCTGATCCAGATCATTCCGGCCCTGATCATCGCCCCGGCCTTCATGGACGGACAGGTCGAGTTCGGTGTGGTGACCCAGTCGGCGATGGCCTTCTCGACCCTCGTGGCCGCCTTCTCACTGATCATCACCCAGTTCCAGTCAATCTCCAGCTTTGCCGCCGTGGTCTCTCGCCTGAGCTCCCTCGTTGAAGCGACCGACCAGGCGAAGCTGGCAGTGGATTCCGCCATCGAGATCAGCGTGGAAGAAGGGCGGCTGGCCTACGAGGAGCTCAGCCTGCGCTCGTCGGAGGATGGGCGTATCCTGATCGACAAACTGTCCCTCGTCATCCCGCAGGGTGGCCGGTTCCTGATCCGGTCCGAAGACGAAGCCGCGACCCTGGCCCTATTCAGGGCGACCGCGGGCATCGAGGTTCACGGCGAGGGGCGGCTGGTCCGACCGGGTGCCCAGGACCTGAAGTTCCTCGCCGAGCGTCCCTACCTCCCGCCCGGTACCCTGCGTGAGGCCCTCGTACCCACAAGCATGGATGCCACGGTGTCCGACCAACTACTCCTCGACCGGCTCACGACATGGGAACTTAATGGAATTCTGGTGCGGACAGACGGGCTTCACACCGAGCAGGACTGGGCGAGCCTGCTGTCGCTCAGCGAGCAGCAGTTCCTGGCCTGTATCCATATCATCCTGTCCGCCCCGCGGTTCGTCATCCTCGACCGGCCCTGTAGCACCCTGGGAACCGAGGATATTCACAAAGTCCTGATCCACCTTTCCAAGGCCTCAATCGGCTATGTCCAGCTTGGCAGCTCCAGGGTGCCGGACGATCTCTACGATTCGATTCTGGACATCCGTGCGGACGGTGGATGGCGTTAGACTATCGAGCAGGCGGTACGGGCGGCGGGTAATGTTTTACTAAATATCTGGAGACCTATCGATGAATGACAACATCCTGGATCACTTTGAGGATCTGTCAGTCTGGACAGCTATCGCCTCGGGGCAGGCGCTGTTGGCGATCTCTCCGGACCGGGGTCTCCGCGGTAGCGCCATGCGCCTGGACTTTGATTTCCAGGGTGGCGGGGGCTTCGTGGTCGCGCGCAGGTCCTTTAACCCGACCCTGCCGGAAAGCTACGTCTTCAGCTTCGACATCTGCGGGCGCGGACCTGACAACATTTTCGAATTCAAGCTTGTCGACGCCTCCAATCAGAACGTCTGGCGCTGGCGCAAGGAGGCCTTCAACCTCCCCGAGGACTGGCAGACGATCAGCATCAAGAGCAGCGAAATCCAATTTGCCTGGGGGCCGTTGGGCGGCGGACCGGCGCGCGATATTGCCGCTATCGAACTGGTCATCGCAGCCGGACCTGGCGGACGGGGCGAGGTCAGGATCAGTGACCTGCGCTTCGAGGACACCAGCTATTATCTGACTCCTGTTGTGGAAGCAACCAGCGCCCTGCCGGGATACGAGCCGCTCCATGTCTGCGATCCATCTCCCGCAACCTGCTGGCGCAGTGCGGCCAGTAACGAGCCTCAACGGCTGCTCATCGATTTCCAGCGCGAGCGCGAGTTTGGTGGCCTGTCGATCCGCTGGGATCCGGACCGAAGGCCCCAAGCCTTCCAGCTCCGGCTCTCCTGCGATAGGAACGACTGGAAAACTGTTTTTTCGACCGATCAAGGGGTTGGTAACGAGACTCATGTCTACCTCCCCGCAGCGGTCTCGCGCTTTGTCTGTCTCGATCTGAGGGAAGACATACAACACAATGGGTTCGGTATCGTCTGCGTGGAGGTTCAACCCCACGGGTTTTCACGCTCACTCAACGACTTTTTCAGTGCGATCGCCCGGCGAACCGGCTCCGGCCTCTATCCCAAATATCTCATTGGTCGCCAGACCTACTGGACCCCGGTCGGAACCGGGGAGGACGTGACCCAGGCCCTGTTCAATGAGGAGGGCATGGTGGAGGTCGACAGAGGAACCTTCTCCATCGAACCGTTGCTCTTCGCGGATGGTCAGCTCATAACCTGGGCTGACGTGGCGCTGACGCAGACACTGGAGCAGGGCTTTCTGCCCATCCCATCCTCACAATGGCAGTCCGGCGATCTGACCTTGTGCACCACCGCCTTCGCGACAGGGCCCTGCGGGGCTTCCACCCTTTTTATTCGCTATCGAATCACGAACAATTCGGATGCGACGCGCCCGGTCCGGTTGTTCGCCGCCATCCGCCCCTTCCAGGTCACGCCGACCTGGCAGAATTGGGAAAAGTTCGGCGGCGTCAGCCAGATAAACGAGCTGGCCTATGAATCCGGGATTGTTTGGGTCAATCGCCACAAACAGATCATCCCCTTGACCGCCCCCGCTGAATTTGGCGCAGTGATTTTTGCTCAGGGGGCGATCACGGAGTACCTGCAGACGGGTGAACTGCCGTCACAGGATCGGGTGAACGATACTTTCGGTTACGCCTCCGGCGCGCTGCGCTTTGACCTCAACCTGCCACCGCATGCCGCTCATGAGGTCTTCCTCGCCATTCCCTTTGGCAACGTGGATACGGACACACCGGCCGAGCCGCCCGAGTCCGGTGAGGAGCAGTTCAGGATCGCAGTGAGTCAGTGGGAATCCAGGCTCGGAACATTCGACATCCACCTGCCGCCCGTGGCGGCGGGAGTGGTAGAAACGCTGAAAACCGCTGCAGCACATGTCCTCATTAATCGCGCCGGGCCGGCCTTGCATCCGGGCCCGCGCCGTTACTCGCGCTCCTGGATTCGCGACGGGGCCCTGATGGGAGCGGCTTTGGCACGGGTGGGGCTGCCTGGGGCGGCGCGTGATTTCATCCGCTGGTATGCCGGCTTTCAGGCGCCGGACGGAAATCTTCCCGATTGCGCCGATAGGGCCGGTTGTGAATGGCTGCCGGAGTACGATTGCTGGGGCGAGCTCATTTTTGCCGTCATGGACTATTACCGGTTCAGCGGCGATGCCGCCTTTCTTGCCGAGATGTGGCCTGCCGTTCTCAAATCGGTGGACTATATGGAATCGTTGCGGAACCGGCGGATGACCCCCGAGTACCAGACGCCAGAAAAGAGCGCCTGTTACGGACTATTGCCGGAGTCCATGAGCCACGAGGGCTATATGGCCCACCCGGTCCATGCCTATTGGGACGATTTCTGGGCGGTCCGGGGCTTCAAGGACGCAGCCGAGATGGCCGGGATCCTGGGCAAGGACGCGCAGCGCGAACGCATTACCACGCTGTGTGAAGATTTTCAGAACACGCTGTTTGCCTCGCTTGATCTGATTATCAGGGAGCGTGGGCTGGACTTCGTGCCCGGTTCGGTGGAATTTGCCGACTTCGACCCTTCGGCCACGTCCATCGCCATCAACGTGGCCGACGAGTTGCATCGCCTGCCACGTCCCGCCATCGACCAGACCTACGAGAAGTATCTGGAGGGCTTTCGCACGCGCCTTAGCGGCGAAATCCCCTGGGCCAATTACAGTGCCTACGAGATCAGGATCATCGGCGCGCTGGTCCGTCTTGGCAGACGTCAGGAAGCGCATTTGCTTTTACGGTTCTTCCTGGGCGACCGACGCCTCCTGTCCTGGAACCAATGGCCCGAAATCTCCTGGCACGATCCGCTCAGTCCCAGTTTCATCGGCGACATGCCCCACAGTTGGATTGGCGCTGAATACATTCTCGCAATCCGCAGTCTGGTCGCCTTTGAGCGCGAGGCGGATCAAAGTCTCGTCATCGCCGCAGGAATATCGGAAGATTGGCTGGAGCAAGCGGGCGAGATCGTGGTACGGGATCTTCCGACCTATTATGGCCACCTCAGTTACCGTCTGCGTCGGGACGGACCCGGCACCTGCCGAATGACTCTGGAGGGAGATCTGGACGCACCACCCGGCGGTATCATCGCCATGCCGCCGCTATCGGGCCCGCTGGTACAGGTCGAGATAAATGGCCGGAGCAGCGCGGCCTTCGCGCCGGAATGGGCCCTGTGCAGGGAATATCCAGCCGACATCGTGTTGCGGTGTTGCGAACCTTGAGTATACCGCCTGGTTAAATCCGATCACGGGTATTCGAAATAAAGCTGCGTGGAAATGCCAGAAGGAGAGCACCTCGAATGGATGACAAACCAGGTATGGAACGGGAAGCGACGGCGGTGAAGCTGGAGATAGGAAAGCGCCCGGATTTCGACCGGATCGAATTTTCAAATACGGCCGGCCTGAAGCTTGCGCTCTATAAAAACGGCGGAACGATTGATCTCTACCTCGATAACCTGATGATCAATCAATTGGAAGGACATCCACTCCAGGGTGGCCTTGACCAGGTCTATCTGCGCACGCACACCGGCGACGGCATCGAATCCCTTGCGCTGTCCGGAACTGCAGCGGCCTGCTCCTTCCATAAACACGGCGCAGTATGGCATCAGGAAAACGGAAGGATCAAAGCCTCGATGCAGTTGATGCTTCATCCCGAACTGCCCATCCTCTTTCGTGTGTGCCACGCGCAAAACATCAGCGCGGAATCCGTGACGCTTGATTGGATGGTGGGACAGGACCTCGGTCTGGCTGATACGGGAATGCTTAAAAACAACGAAGCCTATGTGTGCCAGTATCTGGATCACCGCATCGCCGAACACCCCGTCGCCGGGAAGGTGGTGCTCAGTCGCAACAACCTGCATCCTACCAATCCATTCGCCGTTAGCTGCTGTCTGCAAGGGGCACTGGCTGCTTCCACCGACGGCTACCAGTTTTTCGGCACAGCATTCAAACTCAGTGGCAAACCTACCGCGCTGGATGCCTCCACGCTGGAAAACCGTGTCAAACAATATGAGTTTGCCTATGCTGCCCTGCAGTCGCGAACGATCAAACTGCAACCTGGGCAGAGCGGCACAACGGTTTTTGCCCTGTATATTCTGCCGGAGCATCCCCAGGTTTCTTCAATTGACGATCTCGCGTTTGTCGACGACATTCTCAAGCTCGGACTGCCGGAACCGGGCGATAAAATATCGGACGGCTCAACAAATGCGTTTTTTTCAAATGCGCCGTTACTTTCCGTCAAATCGTTGGACGTTGCCAATTTGAAGGTTTTCTTTGGCGGTGAATGGCGGCATAAGGAATATTCCGCGAACCATGAACTATATTCCTTTTTCTGTGGCGAAGACACGCATGTCGTGCTGCCCGCCAAGGAGGCCGCCGTTGAACGCCAGCATGGCACCATTCTGAAATCAGCGCACGGAGCCAAGCTGGGCGAAAATATACTCAGTGTCACCTCCTACGGCTATGGAGCCTTCGGGTCACAGTTTTCAGTAGGCAACACAACCTTTGGGCGCTTCAGCACCATCTTGCGCAACTCGCTCAACCTCGAACGGTCCAGCGGTATCCGCCTGTTCGCCAGGGTTTCCGGAGTGTGGAACCAGCTGGCGTTTCCGTCCGTGTTCTCGATGGAGCGCGACCGGGTGCGCTGGATCTACAAGTTAGTTGATTGCTCTTTCGAAATCGTCGCCAGAGCCACCACGGAAACGATTGAATATGTCGCCGTATCAATCAGTGGAACAATGCCCGCTCTACGCATGACCTGGGAAGTTTGCGGCGATCCCAACGAATTCGATGGCGCGCCGGAGGTCGAATGGGATGTGCAAAAAAAACTCCTATCTGTTTTTCCGGCGAATGGATCGTTGTTGAAAAACAAGTTTTCCGAAAGCTGCCTGCTGGCCAGACTTGACGCCGCTGATTGCTCGGTCGATGGTGCACAGCAGCTGGGCGGTAAAAACGAACCCTATGTGGTGTTGGATTTCCCCGCAGGTGAATTCAGGCTGATGCTGACGGGACACTATGAGGGCAAAGCCGAGGCCCTGGATCGTTTTGAAAAAGCCAAAGAGCCGGATTGGGATTCCCTGATGGCCCATTTCAACCTGAAATCCGATTCTCCCGTTGCGTCGAAGTTGGCAGATACCATCAAGTGGTATGCACACAATGCCATGATCCATTTTGCCGCGCCGCGCGGTATGGAGCAATATGGCGCCGCCGCCTGGGGTACACGCGATGTCTGCCAGGGCCCGCTTGAATTCCTGCTCGCACTGGGCCATGACCAGCCGGTGGCCGATATGCTTTGCACGCTCTTCGCGCACCAGTATGCGGACACGGGCACCTGGCCGCAGTGGTTCATGTTTGATGATTTCCGTGAGATCCAGAGCAGCGGAGCGCACGGCGATATTATTTTTTGGCCGATCAAGGCCCTCTGCGATTACATAGAGCAGACGGGTAATTTCCAAATCCTGGAAAAGAAAGCGCCCTACACCGATCCGGGTAGCTTTGCTTTCACCACGGATACCGTTGCGTTGCACGAACACATCAAAAAAGCTCTCAAACACATTTACAACGCGTGCGTGGAGGGCACCGCGTTGCCATGTTATGGCGATGGCGACTGGAACGATTCGCTTCAACCCGTCGACCCCGCCATGAAAACCCGCATGGTTAGCGGCTGGACGGCCGGACTTTCCCACCAGACTCTCAGTGCGCTTTCCAAAGTTTGGAAGATCGCGGGCTATACCCAGGACGCCGAAGTGCTTGACGGCTTCCTTCTGCGCATGAAAAAGGACTTCCAAACCCACATCCTCAAGGATGGCGTGGCAGCAGGATTCGTTCTGTTCGATGGCAAGAAGACTTCCTGTTTGCTGCATCCCTCGGATGAAGCGACCGGAATTCATTACCGGCTGCTGCCCATCAACCGGGCGATCATCAGCGAACTTTTTTCGCCGGAAGAAATGGAATTTCATCTCGACCTGGTCCGCCGCCATCTCAAGTTCCCGGATGGCGTGCGGCTAATGGACCGACCACCGGAATACAGGGGCGGGAAATCAGTTCACTTCCAGCGCGCGGAAACGGCCTCTCATTTTGGTCGCGAGATAGGCCTGCAATATGTCCACGCGAATATCCGCTACTGCGAGGCGTTGGCCAAGGCGGGACGCGCCGACGAACTGCTCGACAGCCTGCTGATTATCTCGCCGGTGGCGATCGCGGACGTTGTGCCCAATGCGCGGCCACGTCAGGCAAATCTCTATTTCAGCAGCTCGGATGCAGATGTGTATGACCGCTACGAGGCGGCGGAAAGCATGGGAGAATTGAGAGAAGGTAAGGTCGGCGCGCTCGGCGGCTGGCGACTCTATTCCAGTGGGCCTGGCATCTACATCGCGTTGGTCATAAACCAGTTGTTCGGCATCCGCCGCAGCTTTGGCCGCATTGTGATCGACCCGGTTCTACCGAAGTCTATGAATGGTGCGGAGCTCTGCCTCGATTGGAATGGCAAGAGAGTGCGATGGATCTATTACGTTATAAAGCAAACGTTCGATCCAACTTGCGTCATTGTCAACGGTGCGCCGATCGATGACTGCCACCGCATTCAACAATCGTATCGCAACGGGGGACTCGGCATCGACGCCTCTCGTTTTAATTCCCTACTTACCCAAAGGGAGAACATCGTCGAAATCTATCTTTAGTTATACTACATATGACCCGGCGCCAATTGAATCACGACTGATTTACTTGTAATGTTAAAAACATTAGTAAGTTTTATTTCTTGATTAATGCCTGGTGGCGCGCCTGCAACTACCTCTCGGTCGGCATGATCTACCTGCGCGACAACCCGCTGCTCAAGGAGCCGCTCAAGATCGAGCACGTCAAGCATCGCCTGCTTGGTCACTGGGGCGCGAGCCCGGCATTGTCCTTTGTGTGGGCGCATCTGAACCGTTTGATCAAACGCGACGGTCTTGATGTAATTTTCATGGCCGGCCCCGGACATGGTGCGCCGGGAGTGCTCGGGCCAGTTTATCTGGAAGGCACCTACTCCGAGGTGTATCCGGACAAGAGCCAGGATGCGGAAGGCTTGCAGAAATTCTTCAAGCAAATCTCGGCGGCGGGCAGCGCTGTTTCGGCCTGTGTGATCCCAACCAATGAGGAACTCATGATCGCCAGACACGCTCATGCGCTGGTGAAAGCAGAGTCTTAACCAAACGTGCGATGAAAAAAACATTTTTTTCTGTTGGCCTGGGTATCTTGCTTTCCGTCGGTGGTGCTCAGACTATGCCATCCGTCACACAATCGCTTTATGGGACTTTCAATTTCCCGCTGGTGAATTCCCAACATGAAAATATGCAACGGCTGCTGGCTAATGCGATGGGGTATCTGAAACCGGAAAATGGTTTGGTTGATCCAGAATCCGGTTATCCGGTTGAAGGTTGGAATCAGGATCCGGAGCGAGGACTCTACCTGCGATCGTTCACGCAATTGACCTCCATCGGCGAACGGGTTGAACTTCTGGCCAATATCGCAGCGGGGTATGCGGATAATCCCTATATTTCACACGAACAGGCGCTCGAGCAGCTAGGGCTGACAATTTCGAGCCTGCTGGCGGACCAACACAACCCACAGATCAGCGCCAAGGGCCTCTTCGTAAATTTTCTGGGTTTTGAAAACGGTGGGCGCATTGGGCCACTGGGCGAAGAAGTGGAGAAGAACAAGTTTGTTGAAGCATTTGGTGAGGAACAGGCGACTCGTATCTGGGACGCCCTTGCCGCCCGCAAGTGGATTATCCCACAACAGGACGGCTCGTTTGCCAAGATTTCGCGCCAAGGTGAATATGGCGATAGTTTTTTTACCGGTGAACTGATGCCATTCGCCGAGCACCACACCCGCGCGAACATTATGGCCGTACTGGACACGAGAGTCGTGCAGATTATTTTCGGCGATAACGCCAATCTGACAGCGTCTGTAGCCAAGGCAATCGGCGCACTGCGCTCTTCTACGGTCGAAAATGATCCACGTGCAATTGAACTGTGTAAAAAACTGGAACGGTTTATTGCGCAGCAGGAGGACGGCTATCGCTACCTCTATGATGAAAAATCGGGCCTGTTTTACTTTGGCTGGAATGCAACGCATGACCGCTATACCGGATGGGAAGACGGTCGCGGAAAGTGGGTAGTCGGGCACATGGACTATTTTGTGAACGAGTTCCGCGGGCCGTTGACGTTTGTGGCGCGGCGTTTTGGACTGCCTGCGGATACGATAAGGAACAGCGGTTTTAAGATCAAACCGTACCGCATGGCGGATGGACGCGATCTCTACACGCTGGCGACGTGGAACGGTTCGGCCTTTGAGTCGCTGGGGCTTACACTTTTTATGCAGGAGATGCACGCACCAGGCTGGCGTGAAAATCTGGAAAATTCAGTTGAGATCGCACTCGATTTTTCATATCAGCACACTCTTCCCGGTCTTCTGAGTGAGGCCTATAGCGGCAACGGTGTGGAATACACCGGCAATATCGGCATCCCGGATGTCGCCGTGAACGATAAACCACGCATCACCGATGCGCCGTCGCTTTATATGCTGGGTACAGCCTATTCGATTGCGCCGGACAGTATTGAAAGGTTCCTCAAGGCCAACCAGGAACAATTTGAGAAACTGTTAACCGATCATGGCCCGTGGGAGGGATATAATGCTACGAAAAAAAGTGTAGTAGAGTTTCAGACTACGGCACATACGCTTGCACTCATTCTTGGAGGCATCAGTTCCGCGGATCAAAATATGAAACGGTACCTGGCGTGGCAGGATCTGGATTCACTCTCAAAAATCCAGAGCGGCGAATCATCGGCATTTGATTTTCTGACCAAGAGCGTGGAGTGGATTTCCTGGAGCCCGACTGGCGACTCGTTAGAAACTTTGCGCGGGAACAACGGGGTCCGGTTGCGCGCCGACGCGGTGCGCAGCGGCGCTGTCACGGTAAAATTGCCTCAGGCCAGTGGTGTCAGTTTGTCAAATGGTGCACTACTGATTCGCTATCGGGCGGCTAAACCAATCGATACGGTGATTACACTGGCGGGCGGGCCGACCGCGTTTCAAAACGAAATACTTACCCGATTTGATATCGCAGATACCGAGAAAGGAATCCGGATTCCATTGCCCGCAACGCCAGCGCTTGAAAGCGTCACAGAACTGGTGATGCGCTTCGGCAATCAGCTCGCCCCACTGCCCGTGGATGTGACCATCTCTGGCTTCGAATTCATTCCGGCACACTGATTTTGATTACTTCGCCACTCCACCTCTCTCTTGGAAGATAAGGCCATACGTCCCCAAAATTTTGGAGTGCGTAAACCAGCGGGTTAAGTATAGAGACGGGTTTTCCAAAGAGATACTGAGGATGGATGCCACGAGCCAGGTTCCATCAGGAACCCGGCTCGTGGCTTTTTTGTGGGAACATCTTTCCCATACTCCTGATCATTTCAGGAATCTTTCTCATTCCAAACGTCGAATTTAAAAAGATTTTTTCATGGAAAATTTTTGAGGATATCTCATCCGTTGGGGTAGGGAAACACTGGGACTTTTGTGATAGGCTCAATGGGTCTTTTGATTGATTGCAGAAAGAGCATGCCGTTCGTACAATGCACGTTTCCACGGTACGGGCGGGTTGTGTTACGTTCGTCCTTAACCATCTTGATGAGTCCCTGTAAGGAAGGGTTGGATTATGGCAAAAGTCCTTGAAGGCCCGGGAATGGGTTTGCTGCGGAAGTGGGGGATTTCGACCCCAGAGTATGTTGTTGTGACCTCGAGTGAGGAGTTTGACCAATTAGCTCAGGTCAATGATTGGCTCAAAAACAGTAAGCTTGTGGTCAAAGCGCATGAAGCGCTTGGCTCTCGTTTCAAATTGGGGCTAGTTAAGGTTGGTCTGGACTTAACGGCGGCGAAAGCGGCTGTTCGAGAGATGCTCGGGAAAAAGCTGGAAACGATTACCATTAAGCAGGTTATTGTTTCAGAAGCTGTTGATCACAAAGAAGAATATTATGCCTCAGCCAAATCGACCCGTGATGGGGTGGACCTGTTGGTGGCAACCTGTGGGGGCATCGAAGTGGAATCCAATTGGGATAAAGTGAAGCACCTCTCCCTCGAAATTGGAGATACTCCTACCGACTCGGCTCTGTCTTCATTGGTAAAAGATGCTGGGTTTTCCGGCGACACCGCTGCTAAAATGGTCGAGTTCCTGAAAAAATTGTTTACCTGCTTTGACAATGAAGATGCCCAATATCTGGAAGTGAATCCTGTTGTCCTTAGTGGCAAGGGAGAACTTGTGGCCCTGGATGCGGTGACCCTCCTGGATGGTGACTGCTAAGTTCCGTCATAAGGATTGGACCTTTCCTTTTGCCGCTGAATTTGGCCGTGCCTATACCAAAAATGAAGAAGAAGTTATGGCCGTTGATGCCAAAGTCAAAGGCTCCGTCAAGCTCATTGAGATTCCCGGGGGCAATATCGCCATGTTACCTGCCGGTGGGGGAGCCAGCGTGTATTATTCAGACGCGGTAGTGGCCCGTGGAGGAAAACTTGCCAATTATGCGGAATATTCCGGGGATCCACCTGACTGGGCGGTGGAAGTGCTGACGGAAAAAGTCTGCTCCTTGCCCGGTATCAAACACATTATAGTGGGTGGGGCGATAGCGAATTTTACCGATGTGAAAAAGACCTTTGGCGGGATTATTAATGCCTTTCGCAAAGCCAAAGCCGAGGGGAAGCTCCAGGGAGTCAAAATTTGGGTGCGACGGGGTGGGCCGAACGAACTGCAAGGATTAGCGGCCATGCGTGCGCTTCAGGATGAGGGTTTTGATATTCAGGTGTTTGACCGCAAGACGCCATTAACGGACATTGTCGATATGGCCATGGCCGCAAAATAACCTATTTGACCTTGAGGATATAGGAGGCCGTTTCGATGAGTATTCTTGCAACGAAAGACACACATGTCGTCATTCAAGGTGGACTTGCCGGGGTGAATGCCGCTCGTCGCATGGCTGAGTTCCGGTATATGATCAAGCAGCCCTTAAATGTGTCTGCATTCGTCTATCCCCCCGATTCGGGAAAGACCAATGAGATCATTTGTGGAACTGAGTTAGTCATGATCCCCATTTACAAAACCGTCGCGGAAGCCACCGCCGCTCATCCGGAGATTAATACGAGTCTCGTCTATATCGGAGCGGACCGGGCCTATGCCGGGACCATGGAAGCCTTGAATGACCCCCATATTAAAACGGTCTCCATGATTACCGAAGGGGTTCCGGAAAAAGATGCGAAACTTTTGGGTAAGCATGCCCGCAAGCTCGGGAAGACATTCAATGGCCCGTCTTCCATCGGGGTCGTATCGGCCGGAGAATGTCGCCTTGGAGTAATTGGGGGCGCGTTTGATAATTTGACGGCCTGCAAGCTGTATCGTCCTGGTTCCTTTGGGGTCATTACCAAATCCGGGGGATTGTCGAACGAGATCATTTGGATTTGTTCACAATTTGCGGATGGCATTACGACCGCGATCGGCATTGGTGGCGATGCCTACCCGGGAACCGATTATGTCAGTTACCTCGAAATGTTTGAAAACGATCCTCAAACCAAGGCGGTGGTGATTGTCGGAGAGATGGGTGGTGATTTGGAAGAGCGTGCCGCCGAATGGTACGGGGCAAAGAAACGCCGGATTAAATTATTGGCGGTCGTCTCAGGTTTTTGCCAGGAGAGTCTTCCCAAAGGCATGAAGTTCGGCCATGCCGGAGCGAAAGAAGGGTTAAAAGGGGAAGGGTCCGCGCGGGCAAAGTCTGAGGCGCTGAAAAAAGCCGGAGCGATTGTGCCGGATACCTTTGGAGCATTAGGGCCGGCCATTAAGGCGACCCACGAAGAATTACTGAAAAGCGGGCAAGCCAAGCCCATTCCAGAATTGGCTCCAGCCGATGTTCCCAAGCTTCCTAAAACCGTTCAAGAGAGCATGAAGGACGGGGAAGTGCTGGTGGCGCCATTGATCAAATCGACCATCAGCGATGATCGCGGCGATGAGCCGCTCTATCAAGGCTATCCCGCTTCCGAGCTGATCAATAACGGGTATGATATTCCTCATATTATCGGCTTGTTATGGGACAATCGCCTGGTCTCCAAACAAGAAGCTGAAATTATTCGACGCATCATCATGCTGTCGGCAGATCATGGTCCGTGCGTGAGTGGAGCGTTGACGACAATTATTGCGGCGTGTGCAGGAATCGGCTTATCCCAGGCGGTTGCGGCCGGCATGATTATGATTGGCCCACGTTTCGGTGGGGCAGTAACAGATGCGGGGCGATGGTTTAAATACGCGATCGACAATAAACTCTCGGTCGATGATTTCCTGGGCTACATGAAAAAAAATGTGGGACCGGTTCCGGGAATCGGTCATCGTGTCAAAAGCTTGCGAAATCCGGATAAACGGGTCAAGGAGTTGGTTGGCTATGTCAAAAGTTTGAACATCGCCACTCCTCATTTGGATTTTGCGTTAGAAGTTGAAAAGATAACCGCGGCTAAAAAAGATAATCTCATTCTTAATGTCGATGGAACCATGGCGGCGGTGTTAGTCGATATCGGATTCCCAGTTGATAGTCTCAATGGCTTCTTTATTTTGTCGCGAACCATCGGAATGATCGGCCATTGGACAGATCAAAAGCGGCAGGGAAGTCGGCTCATTCGATTGTTTGATTATCTGGTGAATTACGCTTCACCCAAGCGTCGAGAAGTGCCTCCATTAAAATAAAAAGGTTTGGAGTAGTCATTTTCATTACACTTTATCCATGTTGATCTGAACCCAGGAGATGGTGCCATGTCCGTAGAAATGGTCAAAAAACTGTATGCTTCTATGCCGGTAATTGTGGACAAAGCCCGCAAAAAATTTGGCCGACCTCTGACACTGACAGAAAAGATTCTGGTCAGCCATGCGGATAATTTCGATACCCAGGTTTGGGAACGCGGGAAGGCCATGTTGGACCTTCGCCCGGATAGAGTTGCGATGCAGGATGCGACGGCCCAAATGGCCATGTTGCAGTTTATGCAAGCGGGCAAAAATAAAGTCGCTGTTCCAAGTACGATCCATTGCGATCACTTGATCAGGGCGGAAATAGGATCTGAAAAGGACCTTCTTCGGGCTTGTGATGAAAACCGGGAAGTCTATAATTTTCTGGCTTCGGCAGCGAAAAAATACGGTATCGGGTTCTGGAAGCCGGGGGCGGGGATCATCCACCAAGTGGTGTTAGAGAATTACGCGTTTCCTGGCGGGTTGATCATTGGAACCGATTCGCACACACCGAACGGGGGCGGGTTGGGAATGTTGGCGATCGGTGTCGGTGGAGCCGATGCGGGTGAGGTGATGGCGGGTCTCCCATGGGAGGTCCTTCATCCGAAACTCATTGGCGTGAAGTTGACGGGAAAACTCAGTGGGTGGGCTTCGCCGAAAGATGTCATTCTGTATATTTGTGGTCTCCTCACGGTAAAGGGCGGCACCAATAAAATTGTGGAGTACTTTGGCCCTGGCGCGGAAACCATCAGTGCGACAGGCAAAGGCACCATTACCAATATGGGAGCTGAGCTGGGAGCCACGACTTCGATATTCCCCTTCGATCAAAAAATGGTGGCGTATTTGAATGTCACGGAGCGGGCCGACATTGCCAAACTGGCCGAAGCTAATCGGAATATGCTGGTTGCGGATCCTGAAGTCTATCAGTCTCCTGAAAAATACTTTGATGAAATTGTCGAAATCGATTTATCTACACTTGAGCCGCACGTTGTGGGACCGCACACTCCTGATCTGGCCCGGCCCATCTCCAAGATGGCAGCGGAAGCCAAAGAAAAAGGCTATCCCGTTCAGTTAAAAGCGACCTTAGTGGGGAGCTGTACCAACTCGTCGTATGAAGATATCGGACGAGCGGCGCATATAGCCAAGCAAGGGTTAAAAGCCGGGCTTAAAGCCAAGACCGCCTTTCTGGTCAGCCCTGGATCTGAGCGGATTTACCACACCATGAAGCGCGAAGGATTTTTGGAAACCTTTGAAAGCATGGGAGCCACGGTCCTGGCCAATGCCTGTGGGCCGTGTATAGGGCAATGGAAACGGGCAGACGCGGTGAAGGGAAAAGCGGACTCTATTGTGAGTTCGTTTAATCGGAATTTCCCTGGCAGAAATGACGGGGTCAGTGAGACCTTATCTTTTCTGGCCAGCCCGGAAGTGGTGACTGCCTATGCGTTTTCCGGGGATCTGGGCTTTGACCCGATCAAAGGCACATTGAAGACTGCAGATGGAAAAGACTTTAAATTTGTCGCTCCTCAGGGAGATGAACTGCCGGCCAAGGGTTTTGCCAAAGGTGAAGAGGGCTTGGTCCAACCTGCTGAGGATGGTTCCAAACTTCAAGTGGATATTCCTCCCACCAGCGAGCGGTTGCAACTCTTGAAACCCTTTCCTCGATGGGATGGGAAAGATTTTGAGAAGCTGCCGTTATTGATTAAAACCAAAGGCAAGACCACAACGGATCATATCTCTCCAGCCGGCCCCTGGCTCAAGTTCCGCGGACATTTGGACAAGATCAGCGACAACATGTTCCTGGGAGCCAACAATGCTTTTTCAGACGAGGCGGGAAAAGGTAATGACGTCTTGGCTGGCGAATCAGGATTGACCCTCGCACAAATTGCCAGAAGATATAAAGATCAAGGGATCGGGTCATTTGTGGTTGGGGATGAAAACTATGGTGAAGGGAGCAGTCGGGAACATGCGGCGATGTCTCCACGGTTTCTTGGCGTCCAAGCGGTCCTGACAAAAAGCTTTGCTCGCATCCATGAGACGAACCTCAAGAAACAAGGTATTCTTCCACTGACGTTTGCGAATCCCAAGGATTATGACCAAATCGAACAAGAAGACCGCATCAGTGTGAAGGGGTTAAGTGGCCTTGCACCGGGTAAGCCGGTTCAGGTGGTCCTTCATAAGAAGAATGGGCAAGAGGTGGT
Source organism: uncultured Nitrospiraceae bacterium (assembly GCA_963734345.1). Lineage (GTDB taxonomy): Bacteria > Nitrospirota > Nitrospiria > Nitrospirales > UBA8639 > Nitrospira_E. The sequence continues at coordinate 667,993 of CAVTGT010000010.1, read as the reverse complement.
CATTCAAGCCAATCATAGTCTGACGGAACAACAACTGACGTGGTTTAAGGCTGGTTCAGCATTGAATGCGTTGAATTAACGACCATAGACGGGCGATATCAGGTTGTTGAAACGCATCACGGACCATCTTTCAATCGTTCAAGGGACCATCCCGAAGTTATGACGGACACACTGAATAAAGAACATACGCTGGAGCAAGAAGAGAATCTCCAACCCAAGATGGTGACAGTGGAGATCGAGGGAAAACGGTTTCAAGTTCCAGCCGGTATCACTCTCATGAAGGCCTTGTGGTACTCGGGGAAGGATGTCATTCGTGGTGCCGGATGTTTAGGCGGATTTTGTGGAGCCTGTGCAACCTATTACCGCACCAAAGACGATCCCAAGGTGAAAACCTGTTTGGCCTGCTCAATGGCCGTTGAGGATGGCATGTCGTTTTCATTCATGCCGGCCTTTCCGGCCAGAAAAGCGACCTATAACCTGCTTGAACTCAAAGATCCTAAACAGGATTTGTTTGAACTCTATCCTGAAGCCCCATTGTGCCGGAACTGTAATGCCTGCACGGAAGCCTGTCCGCAACACATTGATGTGCGGGAAGGAGTATGGAAAGCAGTGTTTGGCGATTTCAAGTCGGTCTCTGAAATGTTTATGGATTGCGTGATGTGTGGAATGTGTGCGCCTGTCTGTATCGCCGATATCGCTCCCAATCTGGTGGCGCTCTACGCCAGCCGGGCTCAAGGCGTGCATTTTACGGAGAAACCGGAAGGACTTTCCAAACGCATTCAAGAGATTTCCGATGGGCGATTCCAACAGGACTGGGATCGTATCCTCAAGCTGTCGGATGAGGAATTGCAAAACACCACCGCCTCGACCAACTAACGAATGCCATTTCCTTTTCATGGATCTCACTGCCCAACACAATCTGGTTCATCAAACCAGGGATGCCCGTCGATCTAAAAGCTTTCCGAAGCTTTCTCCGGCCGAACGCGATAGTCTCATCAAAAAATACCATCCTGATCATCGGGCTCATGCTTATCGACCGATCAAATTCGGTCCCAACGCCGATCAATTAACCGTGACGGAAGTGGCGACCCTGTTAGAGGGAGAGAGCCCGGTTCCGCCTGATCTTGATCTTACGCCGGAATATTCCGTGGATGTCTTGGTCGTCGGTGGCGGAGGGGCCGGGTGCGCGTCGGCGCTCCATGCTCATGCTCAGGGAGCCAATGTGTTGCTGGCCACCAAATTGCGGCTCGGGGATTCCAATTCAGTGATGGCGCAGGGCGGGATGCAAATTGCCGTCGCCCCCGATGATTCGCCTGTCCAGCATTTCCTGGATACGCTCAAGGGTGGTCATATGAAAAATGACCACGAACTGTTAAAGGTCATGGTGGAGGAAGGGCCTTCTATCGCGAAATGGCTGTCTGGAATTGGGGGTCTTATTCGACCGGGATGCGGATGGCAACCTGCATGTCAAAAAAGGGGGAGGCAGTTCAAAGGCCAGGCTCCTGACCTGCTCGGATTATACCGGATTGGAAATCATGCGGGTGCTCAAGGACGAGGTGTTGAACCAAAAAATTCCGTTATTGGAATTTGTGGCCGCCGTGGAATTGTTAAGCGATGCCAAAGGTGCGTGCACGGGTGCGGTGTTGAAAGATTTAGACAATAACCGGTTTGTGGTCGTTGCCGCCAAAACGGTGATCCTGGCCACCGGTGGAATCGGCCGATTGCACATTCAGGGATTTCCCACCAGTAACCACTTTGGAGCCACAGGGGATGCTCTTGTCCTGGCCTATCGGCTCGGGGTACCTCTCGTACAAATTGATACCTTTCAATATCATCCTTCCGGTGGTGTATATCCCGAGCAATTAGTCGGCGCACTGGTCACGGAAGGGATTCGATCTGAGGGCGGGCATTTGGTGAATGGGAAAGGCGAGCGGTTTGTGAATGAATTGGATACCCGTGATGTGGTGTCCTCCTCGATCATTCGGGAATGTGAAGAGGGCCGAGGGGTCCGAACCGCATCAGGGAGAGTGGGAGTCTGGCTCGATACGCCCCTGCTAGATGTGGAAGGTGGGCCTGGAACATTGGATAAACATTTTCCAGCGATGGTTCGGCAGTATGAGCGCTACCAGGTCGATATCCGGAAGGATCCGGTGTTGATTTATCCCACGCTGCACTATCAAAACGGTGGCGTCAAAATTGATGTGAATGGTGAAACGCCGGTAGCCAATTTATTTGTCGCAGGAGAAGCCTCCGGCGGCTTGCATGGTCGAAACCGGTTGATGGGGAATTCCTTGTTGGACTTAATGGTTTTTGGGAAGCGGACCGGCACCCTCGCAGCAGAGCGAGCCAAGTCGCTGCCCCAAAGCTCATTGACATTAGAGCACCTCAAGCGGTTTCGAGCAGAAGCCAAACGTCATCATGTATCCGCCGGCATCATTTCACCAATGGTCTTGCCGGCCTACACCAGAAGATAAGAAACGGGTCTCTAGATAACCAGCCGGGCGATCGGCATCGCCGCATGTTCCGATCTCAGACGTAGAACTTACAAAGAGGACTTATGGATATTCACGAGTTTCAAGCCAAACAGTTATTTGCGCAATTCGGGATTCCTGTACCGAAGGGCAAGGAAATTAAAAATGTCAGAGCGGCCGAAAAATGGGCCGCGGCTCTTGATACGCCGGTGTTTGTCGTGAAGGCCCAGATCCATGCCGGTGGACGCGGAAAAGCCGGTGGCGTCAAATTGACCAAGAATAAAGCTGAAGTGCCTGATCTGGCCAAGGAACTTCTTGGGAAAACTCTGGTGACGCATCAGACCGGTCCCAAGGGACGAAAAGTCCGTCGCTTGCTCATTGAAGAAGGCGCCGGAATTGCCAAAGAACTGTATGTGAGTATGGTGGTGGACCGGGACTCTGGCTTTCCCACCTTTATTGTCAGTACAGAAGGTGGCATGGACATTGAGGAAGTCGCCGAACATACACCTGAAAAAGTCATCAAAGAATCTATTGATCCCGCAGTGGGATTTCAAGGGTACAATGGCAGAAATCTGGCATTTGGATTGGGTCTCCCGGATCTTGAGCCTGCTGTGGTGAAACCATTTTTCCAGATGTTGGAAAATCTGTACCGCTTATTCATGGAGAAAAACGCATCCCTCGTGGAAATCAATCCATTGGTGATTACCACGGATAAGCGCCTGATCGCGTTGGATGGAAAAGTTTCCATCGATGACAATGCCCTCTATAAACATCCCGATGTTCAAAAATTCAGGGATGTCCACGAAGAAGAACCATTAGAAATTGAGGCCGGCAAAAATAACTTGAACTATGTCAAACTCGATGGAGACATCGGTTGCATGGTCAATGGGGCGGGATTAGCTATGGCAACGATGGATGTGATCAAGTTGGCCGGGTCTGAGCCGGCGAATTTTCTGGATGTCGGTGGAGGTGCCACGAAAGAGACGGTCGCGGCCGGGTTCCGCATCCTGTTAAAAGACAAAAAAGTCAAAGGGATTTTCATTAATATTTTCGGTGGGATTGTGCGATGCGAGCGCATTGCCCATGGAGTGATCGATGCGGCGAAGGAAGTGGGAATCAAGCTTCCCGTGGTTGTTCGTCTTCAAGGAACCAATGCCGAAGAGGGGCGCAAACTTCTGGCCGATTCAGGTTTGAAGGTGGAAGGGGTTGCAGACCTGTGGGAAGCCGCGCAACGTATTGTCGCACTCCGAAAAAAGAAATAATCACAACGAGAGTGAAATCATTCTCCTGAATTGGTGAAAGGTGACGTGGCATGAGTATTTTGGTTAATAAGAATACCCGGGTAGTGGTTCAAGGGATCACCGGCAAAGAAGGGTCCTTTCACGCGACCCAATGCAAGGCCTACGGAACGCAAGTGGTGGCCGGGGTGACGCCGGGGAAAGCCGGCCAGGAAGTTGAAGGCATCCCGGTATTCAATACCGTTCGGGACGCCGTCAAGAAGACAGAAGCGACCACATCATTGATCTTTGTGCCGCCCCCGTTTGCAGGCGATGCGATTTTAGAAGCCGCCGATGCGGGCATATGGCTCATCATCTGTATCACCGAAGGAATCCCCGTCAATGAGATGGTTCGGGTCAAGCGGGCGCTTCACGGGAAGACCACCCGACTGATCGGTCCAAATTGTCCCGGTATCATTACGGCTGAGGAATGCAAGATCGGGATTATGCCGGGCTTCATTCATAAAAAAGGCCGGGTCGGCGTCATTTCAAGAAGCGGGACGTTGACGTACGAAGCCGTCAACCAACTCACTAATTTAGGTCTTGGGGAAACCACCTGCATCGGAATCGGTGGCGATCCTATTATTGGAACGGGGTATATCGATTTGCTGCACATGTTTCAGGAAGACGAAGAAACGGAAGCGGTCGTCATGATCGGCGAAATCGGTGGCGATGCCGAAGAAAAAGCAGCCGCCTTCATAAAAAATGAAATGACCAAACCGGTGGTGAGTTTTATTGCCGGAATTACGGCACCTCCAGGCAGGCGAATGGGACATGCCGGGGCCATTATTACCGGAGGCAAAGGGACCGCTGCAGATAAAATGGCCGCATTGGAAGCCGCTGGCGTGCGGGTTGTGAAAAATCCGGCTGAAATTGGCGAGGCAGTGAAAACCGTTTTGGGTTGATCATTCAGTCGTTTCAGGGTATTTTTTATATGCTCCTCCCTTTTAAGCCGTGGTTCTTCTCCTAATCCTGGCTGAAAGTTCAGCAGGACCTCTATTATCCTCCATTGTGCGGCTGATGAGATTTTGAAAGCTGCAGATGCGGTCAGATGCCTCATTGTTCCAGAAAACCCGAAACAAGCCGTGGGATGGCGCGGGATATGACCCTCAATCAGGCCATCCGGCTCAATCGTAAGGAGGGTTGACCAATGTCCCGTAAGTATCTGGCCTTTGATATTGAAACGGCAAAAATTTTACCGGAAAATTTCGGTGACTTACATGATCATCGGCCACTCGGTATTACATGTATGGCAGCTTGGTGTAGCGATGAACCCTCTGCCATGACGTTTTATTCCAGGAAGGAGGACGGATCTCCTTCGCCACAAATGATCAAGGCGGATGTTACGGCCTTTGTCGAGCATCTCAAAACTAAATGGCAGGAAGGCTATACTATCATCACCCACAATGGGCTCGGATTCGATTTCGTGATTGTGGCAGAAGAATCCGGGCAAATAGATGATTGCCGTGAATTGGCGATGAGCCACGTCGACATGATGTTTCACTTCTTTTGCGGGAAAGGATTCCCCATTAAGCTCAATGCTGCTGCCAAGGCTATTGGCGTGAGTAAACCTGCCGATGTGGATGGCTCCGTGGCTCCGAAACTATGGAAAGAAGGTCAATGCCAAACGGTGTTGGACTATGTGGTCCAGGATTGTCGATTAACCTTGGATGTGGCCGCAGCAAGTGAACAAGCCAGAAAAATTAGCTGGATAACCGGACGTGGCACGACATCTCACTTCGAATTGCCTGGCGGTTGGTTGACCGTTCAAGAAGCATCAAAATTACCTCTGCCTGACACGTCATGGATGGATAAGCCATGGCCGCGATCAAAGTTTTTGGTTTGGTGGTGAGCGTGGAAGGGAAACCTTTGGAGGTAGGAATCGTACTAATATATAACCTGAATACTTCAGTTGGAAGGAAGAAAAAAGTATGTCTGTATTGATTGGGAAGAATTTGGTGGTCAGCGTCAAATATAAACTTACTGATGATGCCGGAAAGGTGCTGGATAGCTCAGATGGGTCTCAACCAATGGTGTATTTACACGGTGCTGGGAATATCATCCCGGGCTTAGAGAAGGCGCTGGCGGGTAAAGGAGAGGGAGACTCGCTGAAGGTGAGAATTGAGCCTGCCGAGGCCTATGGAGAAGTCATTCCTGACGGGGTCAAGACCATCGAAAAGGCCGCGTTTGAGGGGGTAGAATCCGTTGAACCTGGAATGGTTTTTGAGGCCAAGGCGCCGGACGGCACGACGCAGCAAATTATGGTGGTGAAAGTAGAGGGTGATAAAGTCGTCATTGATACGAATCACCCCCTGGCCGGAGTCGCGCTCAATTTTGATGTTAAAGTTTTGAGTGTGCGAGAAGCCACGAAAGAAGAAATCGAGCATGGTCATTCACACGAGAACGGACATTCTCACTAATTTCTACCAGACTCTTAAAATTTCCACTAAGCCGGTATCGGGCCGGTAGCGAGGACTTTAGTGATCTTTAGGCAAAGAACCTAAAACCATGACGCCCGTTCGGCCTCATCGAACGAATGGACGTAAGTCTTGGGAGCAACTCGCATGTCATATATGGACTCCCCCTTGTTTGCAAGCAGGATTTCTTTCTGATGAGAGAAGGCGTCTGCGGTCATATATCCGGCTTCATGATGGAACCTTTTTCGTTCCGAGCCTTGATGGTTGTCGCGCGGCAGCTCCTAAGCATCCTGACGGCTTGACGAATCAGCCGATGACAAAGATCAGGGTTTGCTCCCGCGAGGGCGTGACCACTTACGCCCATCAGTTGGTGTCTCCTACTACGCAATCCTTGGAAGCTCTTCTCCGTCTGACTTACACGGCCCCGCACATTTTGGTGACATCATACGGCTGGTCGTTGTAGATAAGTGCGAAAGCCATCCGCGCATTCTTGTTCGCCAAGGCCACAATCGCCATTATTCATCCCCCGTCGGGCCACCAATCGCCGGATCCTCAACAGCTGAGGCGATCGCGTTGGTCCATTCTTGCCGCACTCGCCGCACCGCACCAGAATCGTACCCGCAAGATTTCACAACTCTATCGAGCGGTAGGATCCGCTGAGCCCTGGACCTTCACTCGATCCCAGCCGAGCTCGGACATACCGTTCCCCCAGGTCGCCGAGTGATGCTTGTACGGCACTTAGCTCGAAGGAACTGCCCATGCCGCTGTTCCGAGAGGAGCCAGCGGCTTTGCCCAGAGGGCCGAGCGCCTCAATCCCCAATCCCCGAGCTTCAGTGCTCAAGGCTCTTTGAAGGCAGATGAACGGCTGACGCGCAATCTCCCGGTTGATCTGGGCCGTCACCGCTTCAATCTTGGTATCCCAATACAGCAACTCCGCCTGTTGGTCTGTCAGAAACTGTTGGAGCAGGGGCGCCCATCGCTCTTCAGCGCAACAAGAGAGGCAGGGCTTTTCGAACCGCACCCACCCCTTGAGGGATCGCTACCCCATATTCCAGCAAGATCCCACGGATCTGGATTCACCAGGGCCGTCCGATTGCCCAGGTGTCGGCTCCGCACTCGATGTAAGCGCTTGCACAGCCTGCTGCGCTTCGCTGGCAATTCCGACAAACCGCATCGCCGTCTTGCACGGCCCGGCAAATGGCCCGGGCATCGGCCTGATCACTCTATTCGTCTCACCCACGGCTCACATACTGCGGGGCTATCAAGCGAACCGTATGGCCTAGCTTCTCCAGCTCCCTGGCCCAATAGTGGGCGCCGCCACAGGCTTCCATGCCGACGAGTGCCGGCGCACGGTTCGCAAACCACGGCAACATCTTTTTTCGAGACAGCCGACAGCGTTTGATGCCCTGTCCTCCTTCATCTTCCACGTACACTTCAAACACATTCTTCCCAAGTCGATCCCAATGATCGGTACTCTTCATGGTCGACTCCTCCTTTAAGTTGAAAGCTGGTTGGTCAGTCGTCCAGTTGGCACATCGTGATGCCGTCCTGTCTTAAGGGGGAGTCATACCATTATCCTGAGTGAAACGAAGGATCTCGCCAAGCAGTGCCGTCTTCAACCTGGGCACGGACCCTTCGCCGTTGGCTTAGGATAATATCTGGAGGGAGGACTAACTGATCCCCACATTGCCGATGGGCGTTCCCATTGAGATTTTTATGCCGATCCGCATAAAATATCGCGATAAACCGTTGGACGGGCAGCCAAAATTTTCCTGCAAACGAGTTAATGTGCCTTTGAAAAGAAATCCTAGGGCGTACAATCAAAATTCCGCGGCTTTTGCGGATCAGCCTAATTATTGTCGGGTGGCACGAGACAAAGGAGAACGCAATGCCTTTCGAATTCGAACTGGATGGCGTGGCGCATGTCGTTCGTAGCCGGGGTTTTGGCGTTTTTACCGACGACGATCTGTTCAACCACTTGAAGATAATGCGAAAGTTATTTGCCGACGGGACTCTGGATTCCACCTGGGCTCAAGTCGTAGATTTCAGCGCTGTGGAGAGTTTCCATGATGTTTCCACGGAAGGGATTTGGCGGCAAGCGAAACTTAACCCGTGGCCCAAGGTTTCATTTCGAGCGGTGATTGCGCCAATGGAGGTCGTATTCGGCTTGGCGCGCATGTACCAATCGCTATGCGAGGAGAAGGGGGAAAACGTGCGCATCGTTCGTTCCGAAGCTGAGGCATTCGCGTGGATCACTCAAGAGAAGGAAAGGTCCGGCCAAGCCATCCGATAAATCCCTACACTGGAGCTCTGCGGAATCCAGTGAACTCAAACGTTATGCTGAATGACTCCATGGCATACCGTGTGGTTTATAGGGGCCATAATGAATTCTAGCCATGATTGGGATGAGGAGAAACCCAAAGCGATTATCAAAAAGTGCCGTGGGAATTTTCAACCTGGGCACAGATCCTCCGCCAGGCCTCAGGATGACAGTCGGATTGAGGGCTAACTGATTCATACAATATGTGTTTCCCTGTCGGAACGGGGGAATCTCAGTTTTTCCCATGAACGGCACGGAAGAGGCGAAGCCGGCCGTAATCATAGAGATCGCCTAGTAGTTCTTTGGCGCCGGTGAGATTTCCAAACCCCGTTTTGGCAAAGGCCGCTGTCATTTCCAACTCCTGCTCGGGTGTCCATAGCCGGTTGAAGTCTATTGGCTCACCGGCTTGGATGGCTTGTTCCAGATGTCCATAAATGGTGCTAATGACCAAGCTCCGCTGCTTGGCGATCTGCTCGACCGACAGTCCCATCCAGAACCATTTTAATGTTTCATGGACGGTATCCCCAATCTGCTTTTTGGATGTCAACGGTGGTGGCGGAGCATACGACTCTTTTGGGACATTCAGAGGACGGTCATTCTCCATGTGTCCGGCAATGACTGCGAGAAATTTTGGGCCGAACTCTTCCAATTTCCGGCTTCCCACGCCGCTAATCTTAATAAAATCCTGTTCATTGGTCGGATAGTCTCGTGCCATCTGCCGCAGGGCCACATCGGAGAATATGACGTAGGCCGGAACATCACGCTCGTCGGCTAACGTTTTTCGCAGTTGGCGGAGGCGGGTGAATAACATCTCGTCCTGAGTCAGGTCTCCGACAGCGGGTATCTTGCGCTCTGGTGTGCTCATGGGCTTTGTGAGCATGAGCGTCTCAGGCTCTTCAAGGAAGCGTTGGCCCTGGGGAGTGACTTCCAACACCGTGAAGGGGGCCTCCGTTTGCTGGAGATATCCCAGCCGGATAAGTTCCCGGCTGATGGCTGCCCAATCGGCCCGCCGGTGGGTGTCCCCTCTCCCGTAACTGACTAACCGGTCATGCCTCCACCGGCGGATTTTCTCGGTGTTGGCTCCAGTGAGTACGGCGATGATGTGGTTGAGCCCCACGCTAAATCCGCTTTTCCCGCGTATCTCTTCAACGCAGGAAAGAATGGTCTGAGTGGCATTCTTGCCGTCGAAGGTATCTCTGGGTGACAGACAGTTGTCGCAACCCCCACAGTGTTCGGATTCAATGTCTTCTCCAAAATATTGGAGCAATATGCGACGCCGGCACGAGGCACATTCCGCATATTGCACCATTTCCTGTAATTGCCTGTTGGCAATCTGCTGTTCCTGGATGTTGGATTTCTCATTGATGAAGCGTTGCTGTTTGACCGTATCTCCGGCGCTGAAGAGCAGGACGCATTCGCTCGGCAGGCCATCCCGCCCGGCGCGGCCGGTTTCTTGATAATAACTTTCGAGATTTTTTGGTAAATCGTAGTGAATGACAAACCGTACGTTGGGCTTATTGATGCCCATGCCGAAGGCAATGGTCGCGCAGATGACCTGCACATCATCCCGCAGGAACGATTCCTGATGGCGTGTTCGCTCCTCGGCACTCAGGCCTGCATGATATGACTGTGCGTTAATGCCATGAGTCCGTAATCGTTCAGCCACACTTTCTGTGGTTTTCCGGCTTTGGCAGTAAAGAATTCCGCTGTCCTTCGGTCGTGTCCGGAGAAACGCCAGGACTTGTCCAAAGGGGTTGTCCTTGGGCTGCACTTGATAGGTCAGATTGGGACGATTGAAACTGGCCACGTAGCATGCCGGATCCCGCAATTGCAGGAGTGTCACAATGTCTTTTTGCACCCGCTCTGTGGCGGTGGCGGTGAGTGCGATGATCGGGAGGGAGGAAACCTGATCTCGAAGTTCCACCAGTCGTCGATATTCCGGCCGGAAATCATGCCCCCATTCGCTGATGCAATGGGCTTCATCAATGGCCAGCAGATTGACTTGAAAATTCTGAAGGAGGCTGAGGTACCCGGGGAGCATGAGCCGTTCCGGGGCCATGTAGAGCAGGCGGTAGGCACCCTGATGCAGGCCACGCAACCGGATTTGAGATTCCTGTGCGGTCAGCGAAGAGTTGAGAAAAGTCGCGGCGATGCCATTAGCTCTGAGACCATCCACTTGATCTTTCATGAGAGCAATGAGGGGGGAGACGACGATCGTTACTCCTGATCGCACCAGCGCCGGTAATTGAAAGCATAGGGACTTCCCTCCTCCCGTAGGCAACAACGCCACGACGTCGCGTTCCGCGAGGACATCCCGAATGATCTCTTAAATATTTATTATAATTAATATAATTTTTTAATTAAATTAATTTAATTATAAAAAAATTATATTATTAACATACTAATTCAGTCTTCATACCTTCTATTTAATTTTCAATACCTTTATTTTATTCTACTAAAATACACAGCTCACTAACAGAAATACTCAGCCAATTCAAAATATCTTACAGCAAAAAAATTCTTTTTTCAATCAATTTTCACATAGTAAAATTACCAAACTTTCTACTCTACTTTTATTACTGTAACAATATAATCACATACCAATTAACCAACTATTATGTGCAGCAATATCACTTAACTGCATCAATATCACCATACAAAAATTTCACATACTAAAATTCTTACTAATTCTTGCTTACAGTATAATCTTACTATTTTTTAACATAATCACTTACTGTTTAAATAAATAACACTCTTTCATATTCTAAAAAACACATCCAATCTCAATTCACTCACAAATAACTCACTAATTTAAAAGTACTAAATCTACTCTTAGTAGTTCCTAATATCTATAAAACTCTAACACTTTCTTTCTTACTTCATTATTTCAACTACAATCTCTTAATAATAGTAATATTCCACTCACTAATTTCTGTTTTTCCGCAGTACATATTATTTAAATTTACATTTATCACAACAATTTAACAACTCCTAATCCACATATTGCATTATCATAATCAAAAATCTTATTAATTCTATAATACTTTTCTAAAACATTTATCACAATACTCTATCAACTAAACCTTCTCAATTCAAATCTCAAAACCTGTAACTTTACCGTTCAATAGCTTACCAAAATTAAACAATACTTAACATCTCATTCATTCAACGTGCTATCAATCTGCACATTTTTCAATTAAATCTGTGTCATAACCTTCTAGCCTACTTCACCTTTATAATTCACTAATCATCTCATAAATCTTCAATACAAGTTATTAACAAATTTCCAACAATTTCTCACAAAACAGTCTTTTCCACACAACCAACTCTATTCTGTTTCTCGTTATCATATATAACTTTAAAATCTGCAATCAAACATATAAATTTCTTTCATCCTCTATTTCTGTACTTATTATAGTCTTCTCATCATCTAATATATTCCTAAAATCTATCATCTATCATATCAGTTCAATTCTAAATCATTCCAATTTCATCCAATATAATATTTTCTTCAGTTTTTCACTTAATCCATTACTTCCAACATCAAATCTCATACTAACTCAACATTCAGCATAAACTACTTTCTACAATTTTGTAAAATTCAGCTCATTCATATCAAAACCACTATCAAAACAATTTTTACCTCATATCAACACTATCATTCTCCACTTAAGTAATTTCTCATTAATTCCCCATAAATCAAATACTACGTCACTCATCCTTTTCTTATCTTCTATTCTTCATTCACATACAATATCAACATATTCAATCACACAAAATATATAAATCACTCTATTTCTACTCTTAATCATTCTCAATTCATTTTTCAATACTATTATATTCTCTAATCATTTTTTATCTCCATCAATCAATCAACAAATATTATACTGCACTTTTCAGTTTATAATAAAATAATCTTTCTTAATATAAAATAATTCTATTTTTAAACTAACATAATAATTTTTTCTTTTATTTCTTTATTCAGTACTACTGTATCCACACTATATCAGCACTTATTCTCAAACAACAACCGTAAAAATTCACACCAAACAGTTCTCCAAACGTATACTAACTAACTCATAGCAGTACTCCTATTTCAAAAAAATTCTCAATCTCACTTTAATCCTAAATTTCACCTACCATTCCATACTTTCCATTACTTCTATCCACATAATCTCTTCAATTCACATTTCCATCCAATTAAAATCATTTTCTAATATGTCTCCACATCATCCCATAAAATTCTTACCATATATCCAGCTCTTTTCATAACTTCAACTCTCTTACATAATCCATTACAACAATAAGTATCAATACCATTCCATACTATTTACTGTCCATCACAAGCTTCATAACTCTTCTCTTCATACTCTTCAATTTCACTAGTTCACACAAACACAATTTTAACTTATTTTCTTCTATATATTCCAAACTCCATTTCATACCACACAAATCTCCAGTTCTGAATAAGCGATACCCATCATCTTTGCTAAATGGGTTTGGAATGAAATGTCTGGCGGTTTCCTTGCAACGATCGTGGTACCCTCGAGCGAGACTGTGTCCGCCCAGGTACAGTTCACCGGGAATTCCGATAGGAACAGGTTGAAGATGGTGATCGAGTATGTATGTCTTTATATGAGCAAGGGGGCGTCCAATCGGTATGTTGCCGGACTGGTCCACACCATTCTCGGGATGACTATTGAGATCATAGGCGGTAGCGGTCACAGTCGCTTCGGTTGGCCCATAAGTATTTAAAAGGCGAATGGAAGGGGGCACGTTCTTCTGCCAAATGTGAACAGCACGAGGTGAGGCTTTCTCGCCTCCGATTATCATGAGGCGCAAAGATGGGTATAACGGTATACGATGATTTTCTAGTTGTAATGCAATCTCGTGCCAGTATGCCGTTGGGAGATCAAGCACCGTGATGTTCAGTTCACGGCACTGTGACAAGAAACGTTCCGGTGACTCCAAAGTCATTTCTGTGGGGAGGACAATGGTTCCCCCGCTGATGAGGAAAGGGAAAATCTCTTCCACTGAAGCATCAAAAGCAATTGAGGCAAATTGGAGAACTCTGTCCCCTTCCTTCAATTCACATTCTTTGCGGAAGCTTAATGCAAATTCCACTAAGGATTGATGCTCGATTTGTACACCTTTCGGTCTCCCTGTTGATCCAGAGGTATAGATCACATAAGCGAGGTTTTGAGGTTCTGCCGAGGGCATAAGATTAGTGACCGGTTGTCGGTCAAATTCATCCAGAGATTCATCTAGGGCCAAGGGCCGACACGGCCCCTCCGGTAAGACTCCTTTTAAGTTGCGTGTAGTCAGAATGAGTGATGGTCGAATGTCCTGTAGAATTCCAGCCAGGCGGGCTTTTGGTGAATTAGGATCAAGCGGCACATATGCGCCACCAGCTTTGAGAACAGCTAAGATGGCGACTACCATTTGGATTGAACGTTCGATGCATATGCCAACGTGCATATCTGGTCTTATGCCCGCTAGCCGGAGATAATGGCCTACCTGATTAGCCCGTTTATTTAACTCTTCATATGTTACTCCGGTATGATCAGAAACAAGAGCGATAGCATCTGGGGACAGGTCCACCTGATGCTCTATCAACTCATGGATCGAAGAGGTGTTGAAGCGTTGTGCAGGTGTTGGGTTCCACTCAAGCAGGATGCGTTGTTGTTCGTGGGGTTGAAAAAGGGGAAATTGCCAGATTCGATTTTCAGGGGAAATGGAGATCCCTTCCAAAAGAATCTGAAAATGGCTTGCCAACCTGTCGACAAAGCCGGAATCGAAAATTTCACAGTTGTACTCGAAATGGCCGGTCAGCGTTGGACCGTTTTCTGCTATCTCCAGGGTGAGGTCAAATTGTCCTGTTGGTTGAGGGATCACAAAGGGTTCAATGCTCAAGTCTTGAGGAGGAGCCGTATGGTGTTCTTCTATTTTGGACAGGGGATCATTCAGGTCGTCAAAGATCTTGAAGTTCTGCAACACAAACAGGACTTGCCTAAGGGGGAGTTGTGACCCCTCGCGGTGAGATCTCAAGCGCTCCACGAGCAACGAAAAAGGATACAATTGATGATCAATCGCTGCGGTGACCGTCTGGCTCACTTGGCGTAGTAAATTCCGGAAGTGTGGATTGCAACCGAGATTTTCCCGAAGAAGGACAGTGTTTGTTAAATTGCCCACGGTTTTGAGGTATTCGGGTCGAATTCTTCCTGCCATAGGGGTACAAATAAGAAGATCTTCTTGTCTGGTGTATCGGTGGAGTAATACCTGTAAGCCAGCTAGGAGAATGACATAAAGTGTGACACCCTCCATTTCCGCAAGAGCATGCAAGCGGTGGGTTAATTCTGAAGAGATGGTAAATGTCACAGACCCAGTTTGAGGTGTAGTCAAGAGCGGCCCTACTGGACGTTGGGTTAGGTTCAGGTTAGGCAATTCACCGGTTAGCTCGTTTTCCCAAAACTCCCCAAGCCTCTGTCCTTCAGCGCTTTCTAGGAGTTGGTTCTGCCAGTGAGAAAAGCTGATGTAGTCTGCAGGTGTTTCCAGATTCGTGCATGGGTCGCTGCCTGATTTCCCTAAATAGAATTGAACAAAATCCTCAAAAATGAGGTGCATAGACCACCCATCTGCAGCGATATGATGAGTGTTTAGAAGCAAAAGATGGTTAGTAGAGTCCCTCTCAAAAAGATGCGCTCTGAACAGTGGAGGGTGCGATAAATCAAACGGTTTTTGACTGATAGCAATAATCTCCTTTTTTGCCTCCTCCCAGTCTAAGTCCCTCACGTATGTATATTCTAAGGAAATGTCTATGCTGGGAAGGATTCGCTGGTATGGTATCCCTGATCGGACTTCATAAATCGTTCGCAGAATCGGGTGTTGGTTGATCAGCTGATTGAGTGCTCGTTTCATTGCCGAAATGTCTACTGGTAGGCGGATGAGCAAAGTCATGGCCACATTGGCTGCAGGACTTTGTGGGTCTAGCTGACTAAGAAACCATTGGGCCTTCTGGTTTGGCGATAGCAGATATTCGTTGGCGGGTATCCCTCCCCATCTTGTGCCTGATAGAAGAGATTCAATTTGATCGGGAAACTCAGCTTGTAACCTTCTTGCCAGTGCGTCAATGGTGATATCTTGCAAAAAAGTTGAAGGGGGAAGAACTACTCCGATGGCCTTTTCGATTTTGCATGTCAGCTGAGCGGACATTAGAGAGTCAATTCCCAATTCATTGAGATTTCGGTCTGTTTTTAACGAACTCAGATGAATGCTAAGGCTGTGGGCCAGGCTGCTCTTCACAAAGTTTTTGATGAGGAGTTGACGTTCGTTGGATGAAGCCCTCAGTAGAATGGTGGGTGTGAAGGCCCATTCAGTGGATTCGGGTGTATTTGGCTGATTTATGCTGGTATGTAAGTCTGCGAGACGTCCAGACAGAAAGAGCTCCCTGCAGAGTTGTCGTTGTATTTTTCCACTTGTGGTTTTCGGGACTTTCCCTGCCTTGACCAGGAGGATGGCATAGACAGGGAGGTCATGCTCCAGGGAAATCGCCTGTCTGATCGCCGACGTAAGGTCTTCAAAGTCTGAAAGTGATTTGTGGTGTCTGAGCTCTTGTACCACCACAAGTTGCTCATCCGGTCCATTTGGAACAGAAAACGCTGCTGTGGCTCCTTGTAGGAATGCGGGGTGACTCTCTTGAACCGTTTGTTCGATGTCATGCGGAAAATAATTATGGCCCCTAATGATGATGAGGTCTTTGAGTCGACTAGTAACATAAAGGTTTCCTTCTCTCACGAATCCTAAGTCACCGGTTCTTAGGAAGGGGCCTTCGCATGTATCGTGCGTAAAGGCGTTAAAGGTTTTCTGTGTCTCTTCGGGACGCTGCCAGTAGCCATTAGCCATACTTGGACCTGCAAGCCAGATTTCCCCAATCCTATCCGGAAGGGAATGGCAATGGGTCTTTTCATCAATAATACGAAGATTGGCCGTCTGAATCGGAGGGCCACAGCAGACGATCCTCCTTTTGCCACGTGAGGTTGTAAGAGCGGGGACTATCGATCCTTTTTCTAGAGCCTGCGCATCGAGTGTTAATTGAGAAGGCATGGTTCCATGGGGTGTTACCGTTGCAGCTAGCGTATACTCGGCTAGACCATAGGCTGGGGCAAAGGATTGCTTGTGAAATCCAAATGGCTCGAAGGTTCGAATAAAACGATCCATAGTTTCAACACGGATCGGCTCGGCACCGCAGCTTGCAAACGACCACTTTCGAAGGTCGAGGCCAGCACTATCTTGTGGTTTGGTTTTGGTAACACATAGATCGTAGGCGAAATTAGGGCCACCGCTGTGAGTGATCTGAAATTGGGTTATGGCTTGTAACCACACAAGGGGGTTTCGAAGGAAACTCATTGGGGCCATAAGGTAGGTGTGTGTTCCTAGATACACATTTAAGAGCAATCCGTTTACCAGCCCAAAGTCATGGAAATGCGGCATCCAATTAAGAGAAATACTCTCATCATGCAACCCACATGAATGTGTCAGTGCATGTAATTGTTGCATGAGACACTTCTGAGTAACGATAATGCCTTTCGGTGCGGAAGTAGATCCCGAGCTATACTGCAAAAACGCGATCTCATTGCTAACTTCTAGGCCTTTGTCTCTCCCGTTGGGGGAACCCTCAGAAATCTCCTCTATGAAAAAATGCTTTCCTGTAGCAATCTTGGAAAGTTCTTCTAAATTTTCCTCACTCCCTGCAAATAGCTTTTTGGTCGTCAAAATAGCTGAAGCCTGAGAGTCATCGGCAATCGAGTAAAATCTTGGCCTGCTTCTTTTTGCCCTCAAGCGATCTAACTCGGGGATAGGTACGGCAATCACGCCAGCATAGAGACAGCCAAAAAACGCAGCCACGAAATCAAGGCCAGGAGGAAACATCAACAGTGTCCGGTTGCCTGATTGTAGACAAGCTCGTAAGTGATGAGAAATCCCTTGCGCCTGATTGTGGAGCTCTCCATAGGTCATTGTCTGTGATGGGGTGATTCCGTCCCCAAGGTAGGTAAAGGCGAGTTGGTTCGGTTTCATCGTGGCATGATGAACTAGAATGTGACCCAGTGCGGTTAAATTTTGAACTTTCAACATATGTTTATTCGTTTCACCATAGTGCTAGAGATTGTGGTACCGGTCGTTTTTTTATCGCCTCGTCGTTGGTAGTCAACGAGCTAAGGTGAATGGCATTGCCCGATGCTTTTTGATCAATGGTTATATAATATGATTGGCAATTTGGGACAAGGGTGTAACTAAGGGATAAAAACCGATCCAAGAGAGATTTGGGTGTGAGGGAGGAATAATTACCAAAATGATGACTTTTTGAAATTCTGAATTTTTTACAATCAGAGGTAAATGATTTTTGAGTCCCCCAAAATCCTATTATTCAACAGACCTATGTGACTAGAGCAAGCATTGAAGGGCCTTGTGCTAGTAGTAGTCCTATCCCCTCATTTTTTAAAGGTCAGAGTAGATCCTGGCTATAAAATCACCGAAAATTTATCTAGGCATCACGCCTTTTGGCCTTGTTCTTTTTGTTCCGGAACCCATAATAGAGGGTAGGTATGGTCAGACTTCTTCATTTATTGTCGGTTTTACCTATCTTTTTCTTAATCCTAAGCACCTCTGTTGAAATCTGAATTCATAGGTTGACTCCCCTTTATCCGCCCTGGAGGATTTGTTAAGCAGAGGGAAAACAGGGTTAACTTCTATAGCTTCCATATACTGAAGAATTGAATATTTTACCTCCGGTAACTTTACCCATTGTCTTAATATTCCTCTGTCTGAAATGAAATGACCACGCTGAAAGGGGGTGGGGGACTCCATTTCGAAAGCAAACTTAAGGTCGTTTATTCATTAAACCGAATAGAATCAGCTGCTGTATAAAGACTTTCATTAGGAAATTGTTGACCTTGAGGAGTGGCTTTGGTTTTGAGACCATCCACTTGATCTTTCATGAGAGCAATGAGCGGGGAGACGACGATCGTTACTCCTGATCGCACCAGCGCCGGTAATTGAAAGCATAGAGACTTCCCTCCTCCCGTAGGCAACAACGCCACGACGTCGCGTTCCGCGAGGACATCCCGAATGATCTCTTCCTGTAAAGGCCGAAAGGTCGTGAAACCAAAATGCTCTTTTAGGAGAGCGAGAAGCGAACCTTGTTGGGATGGGTTCAAATGGGATGAATTCGTGAACAAAGCCTCAGTGGCCTCCGGGAAAATCGTTTGTTGATTGAAGGGTTTCATTTTAATAGGGCAAATGCTGAGTCATGAGATAAATTATTCTAAAAAGGTCCCGGACTGTATCCTGAGGCGGGTGTAAAGATCTACAGATAGGCCATGAGGTGTGTTCTGCGGGGGAAAGTCCTTGGGGATGTGGCTGCGCACTCACCTGAATCTCCTTTCAAAAATTTTCACTTTTCTGCACATTTTCTCAATTTCTTCGTGATTTCTCCATTTTTGGTTTCTCTATCTGGTGCCCCTCAAGATCTATCATGATGCGTCTGTCGTATTGATGTTGTCTCCCTTTGTAAGGGATGGCATCTGGACATCATGAGAAAATCGGGGGTATTCAGCAAGAATATCAGGAAATTGCCGAAAATGAAGCAGGAACCTTTGGTGTTATTATGCATGTGGCCGAACGTATACAAGATGAGACGCTGATCCTGATGATTTCAGGGCGAGTGACCTGTTACTCCAGAAAAGTGTTCCAGGCGATTGTGAAGACGGCCAGATTTTCCGGGGCCAAGCATATTATTTTTAATATGCAGGGAGTCACGTTCATGGATAGCGCCGCGTTAGGAGGATTGGTGTTGGCCTACCTTAACTTAAATGAATGTGATGTGGCGATGAGCGTCGTTGAACCGGAACAGCCTGTCAAAACCTTACTCGACGCGGCGAATTTTCCCAGTCTGATTCCGACATTTCCCACCGAAGAGACCGCCTTTCAAGCCATCCAGTAGTATTTTGCCGTGCGCTTCCCGTTTTCATCGTTTAAAATCTCCTGAGCCGATGCAGCCGTGTCATGCGGTGTGAGTCGTTCTCATTCTATTCGAAGATTCTCCGGGGCTGAGTGCATTTTGTGGGTCGATTTACCGTAAGGGTGCAGGATACGTCTGTAGGCATTTGTGAATGTGTTATCCTTGCGTGGCGCTGCGCACAGGATCATAAATTCGATAAGATAGAATACAGATAAAGAGTTGTGGGCAAACCGTTTAAAACGCTGACTTTTTCTGTAGAAAATAATCAGAAGCTGAAATTTTGAGACGCTAGGAATTTTGCCATGATACCTCCATCTCTCATCGCGCTACGAGCGGAATTGCACCGTCAACAATTAACGGGGTTTGTCGTGCCGCATACGGATGAATATCAAAATGAATATCTGCCTTCCTGCGCAGAGCGCCTGGCCTGGTTGACCGGCTTCACGGGGTCGGCGGGAACGGCGGTCATCCTTCGCGACGAAGCGGCGATGTTTGTGGATGGCCGCTATACGCTTCAGGCGGCAGACCAGGTTAATGAGAAGAGCTTTTCACTTCACAATAGCGGAGAAACGCCACCCTATGAATGGCTATCGCTTCGTGCGTCACCAGCCGATCGAATCGGTTATGATCCCTGGCTTCATACTCCGCAGGACCTCGAACGGTTTCAGTCAGCCACCGACCGAGTAGGTGCACAACTTGTCCCCTGTTCATCGAATCCTATCGATGGTGTCTGGGCTGATCGGCCTCAACAACCCTTAGGCCTGATCAAACCTCACCTGCCGGAGTTTTCCGGTCAAAGTTCCCAGGCCAAGCGAGAGATATTCGGCAGAAAGTTTACAGAAGACCGGATCGATGCGGCCGTCATTACGGCACCCGATTCCATTGCCTGGTTGTTGAACATTCGCGGATCGGATGTGCCTCATACTCCGCTGCCGTTGTGTCGGGCCATTCTGTACGGCACAGGCCGGGTAGCCCTTTTTGTCGATCCGCATAAAATCACTCCAGGGTTGCAAGGCCATCTGGGTCCTGACATTTCCCTCGTTCCGCCTGAAGGATTTGAATCAGCCTTGCAACAATTGGGAACAGACAATAATCGAGTGCTGTGCGATCCAGCCAAAACCAATTCCTGGATTTTCACCACCTTAACGCAGAGCGGGGCGAACCTTCTTCATAAAGATGATCCGTGTGTGTTGCCTAAAGCCTGTAAAAACCCGGTTGAGATTGCAGGGGCCTATGCGGCCCATCAGCGAGATGGAGTGGCCATGTGCCAATTTCTGGCCTGGCTGGCTCGGGAGGCTCCCAAGGGGCATGTGACAGAATTAGAGGCAGCCAAGTATCTCGATGCGTGTCGTCGAAAACAGCCGATGTGGGAGGATTGCAGCTTTCCGACCATCTCGGGCGCCGGATCGAATGGCGCCATTGTGCATTATCATTCTAGCCCTGAGACGAACCGACGCCTGGAACCGGGAACATTATATCTCGTGGATTCCGGAGGACAGTATTTGGATGGCACGACTGATATTACCCGAACGCTCGCAATTGGTTCACCAGCGAACGAACATCGTGATCGCTATACCCGCGTATTGCAAGGCCATATCGCTCTGGCCACGGCCAAGTTTCCTGAAGGGACGACCGGGAGCCAACTAGATGCGCTGGCACGTGCCCCCTTATGGTCGGTGGGGTTGGATTACGATCATGGTACAGGCCACGGAGTCGGGAGTTTTTTAGGGGTTCATGAAGGCCCCCAACGGATCAGCAAAGCTGCCAATGCGGTTGCCCTGAAGCCGGGAATGATTGTGTCCAATGAACCGGGTTATTACAAAACCGGCGACTATGGGATTCGCCTGGAAAACCTCGTGGCGGTGGTCAAGGATGAGTCGTTTGCGACCACCACGCGGCCCTTCCTTGCTTTTGATACACTAACGATTGTGCCGTTTGACCGGGCCTTAATTGCTACGGATGTGTTATCTCGCCAAGAACGTCAATGGGTTGATTCGTACCATGCTCGTGTGTGGAAGTGTCTTCAATCCGAGGTGGATACGGATACGCGTGCCTGGTTAGAGCAGGCGACCCAACCCATTATCTAGATCTGCTACTCTCCCTCATTCAATATTCGCAAAAGAGCCGGAATGGAGCCAGACATGCAAACCCAAAAATCGAATGAAGAAATTATGGAAGCCATTAAAACCCAAATGGGTCATAATCCCGAAATTACCCATATCAATGTCAAAGGACATCTCCTGCAACTCCATGTCACGCAAGCGCTGTTTCATCGCTTGTCGTCCGATCGCGAACGAGGACGGAAGATCGTCCTGGTCCTCATGGACCAGATGAAGCGGCTGACCGGGTTGTCGGATGTTGCGGTGTGGGTGTATACCGATAATGAAAAGGTGATTGAAGGGAACGTCAAATCGTTTGGCGGGCCTAACGTCAACTTCCTGTTTGACCTGTAATGTCCGGCAAATGGACTTCTGCGAACGATCTCAATGGCAAAGAAGTTTAACTGGTCAGAATGTGAGAAAAAGCCAATGGTCCACAAGTGGAATAGTTGGGGAAGTGCCTATTCTTGATTCTTACCCTCGGGCCATGAGTCCAGGCTGGGAGGAAGTCCTGATTTCCAGGCTCCCACCCGTTTTCCCCCGAGGCCGATCTGACAGGACCACACGCCATCCGAAGTATGATTAATCCGCCATCGCACGCCATCGGCACTGATCCACATCCAGACTGGGGAACGATGTACGGGCTGTTCAGATTCGGATTCCACTCAAGACCTCGATGGCATATTAGTCAAGGGTTTTTCTGCTGAAATCGAAAGAAAATTGACGGCTATTTTGATCGATTATCATGAACCTTGACAAGATCCTTGGCGGATATGTCATGGTGTGCCCATGCAAAATTTAGACAATTCCTTACCAATCGTTTTACCAGAGCCATCCACCGATTTGCTTGGGCAGTACGAATCCGATGTGTCGGTTCTGAACGTCCATGGCAAAACGGTCATCTTGATCGGCACGGCTCATGTGTCCCAGGAATCAGTGGATTTGGTGAAACTGGTTATCGAACAGGAACATCCTGATGGCGTCTGTGTGGAATTGGATGCCAAGCGTTTTGAAGCCATCTCACACCCCAACCGGTGGGAATCCCTGGACCTCAAAGAGATCATCCGTAAGCAACAACTTAGCACACTGATGGTCAATCTTGTTCTCGCCTCCTTCCAAAAGCGTCTGGGAGACAAGTTAGGTGTTATTCCTGGAACGGAAATGCTGGAGGCCATTCGAATGGCCGAAAAACATGGCATTCCAGTCACCCTTGCTGACCGGGACGTGCGGGTGACCATGCGTCGGGCCTGGCGCAACACGCCATTTTGGAGAAAAAGCATGTTGCTCTCCTCGCTCGTCCTCGGCATTTTCGATACCACAGAGGTCTCGGAAGACGAGATCCGGAATTTGAAAAAGCAGGATGTACTTTCAGAAATGATGAAGGAATTGGGTAAAGAAGTGCCCACCCTGAAAACCGTGCTTATAGATGAGCGAGATCGATATTTAGCCAAAAAAATTATCGATAGCCAGGGATCCAGGATCGTCGCCGTGGTCGGAGCCGGTCACGTAGAAGGTATTCGAAACACCTTGCAAGGACAGGAAGCCATCATTTTGGATGAGCTAAATCATATTCCGCCGGTCTCACCTGTGTGGAAAGCGGTGGGTTGGAGTATTCCGGCCTTGATTGTGGGTTCAATCGGGTTTATTGGTTGGGAAAAAGGGTTGAGCGCTGCAGGGGAAAATGCCTTGTTCTGGATTCTCGCCAATGGCATTCCAAGCGGCATTGGCGGGCTATTGGCCATGGCCCATCCTCTCACAGTGATCACGGCCTTTGTCGCGGCACCGTTTACCAGCCTGACTCCGGTTATTGGTGTAGGATATGTGACGGCTTTTGTCCAAGCCTATCTTCAACCGCCTTTGGTGCGAGAGTTTCAAACGGTGGCCGAGGATATTGCTGTTCTCCGAAAATGGTGGAAGAGTCGGCTTCTCCGGGTATTTTTAGCTTTTCTCCTGCCGACAATAGGAAGCATCATTGGTACCTGGGTAGGCGGCACCCGCATTGTTTCCAATTTATTTTGAGTATTAGCGAAACGAATGTCGGCTAGGACGGAAGAGCCGCCACTTTGGAGGTATGCTGGAAAATACACTTCGGGCAGGTGTAGTGAATAAATCGGCCGTCGCCCACGAGACGTTTCAGCATGGAGGTTTGACACCACGTGCAGAGACGGTCTGGTATGTCTGAGGAAGATGATGCCGAGGGTGATGCAGAATTTATCGTGACCATCATGGAAGACATTTTTCAAAACATCCGGGGGGTTTGTCAATGTTCACGATCATGAAATCCACAGGAATATCTGGCGCCGTGGTCCTGGGATTCTTGCTGTTGCTACCGGTACACGGGTGGTCAGGAGAGGATGATCAGGATCGCCCAAGGTTAACTGTCTCGGCAGAAGGAAGTGTGGATGTGCCTCCCGATAAAGCGGTGTTGAGTTTTGCGGTCGAAACGGTAGGAGAAAAGCTTTCTGACGTTCAAAAAGAAAACCAGGAACGGCTGGCGAAGGTCCTGGAAGAATGCCGGATGTTACAAATTCCGTCTCAGTTCATTCAAACCACCTCCTTAAATGTAATTCCTGAATATCCCCCACCTCCTCGGCGTCCGTCCGAAGAACGATTGGAGGAAAGCATTCCCCGAATCATTGGCTACCGTGTCGTCCATCAAGTCAATGTGGAGGTGCGCAACTTGGAGTTGGTGGGAAAGGTGGTCGACCGGGTCTTAAAAGTCGGAGCCAACCGCTTTTCAGGCATCTCCTGGGGCTTGCAAAACGAACAACCCACCAAGCTGGAAGCGTTGAAGCAGGCTTCTGCCAAAGCACAAGCCAAAGCCGAAACCCTAGCTCAGGCATTGAACCTCAAGTTGGTTCGTATGATCAAGGTTTTGGAAGGTGAAATCGCCGTGGCCCCTCCTGAAGGGCGATATCGCATGGCAATGGCGATGGATAGCGGCGGAGGGTCTTCAGTGTCGGCAGGAGAAATTTCGATACGCGGCACAGTGACCTTGGTCTATGAAATCAGCCAGAAGTAATCGGACTCGTCTTTTCACAATCCCTGGCCGCCTGTCAGTGGTCTGATGAAATCTTGCCCATGAATCACGAAACACCGATAGTCTCAAAAAGCGGAACGAATAAACCAGTGCTTGGCGTCCCGGCACTTGTGGTGTCCGGTTTCCTGGGAGCGGGCAAGACCACCCTCGTCAAACATTTGATTGCTGATGCTCAACAACAGGGCTTGAAGTTGGCCGTGGTTTCCAATGAGTTTGGTGAATTAGGGATTGACAGGGCATTGCTCCAAGAAGAAGGCGGTCCGGGCTATGTGGAATTGGAGGGCGGCTGTGTGTGCTGCCAACTTTCCGGTGAGTTGCTCAAAACTCTGCAAAATCTCTGGGAGACCATTCATCCGGATCGGATCGTGGTGGAAACCTCCGGTGTGGCATTACCCTTCGAAACCCTCATGACGTTTTGGCGTGAGCCCGTCACGGAGTGGGTAGGCGAGAGTGTAGCGGTGGTCGTGGTGAATGCCGAACAAGTTGCCGAAGGGCGGGATTTAGAAGGCACGTTTGAGCAACAGGTCTCTTCAGCGGATCTCTTGGTACTCAATAAATTGGATTTAGTGGAAGAAGATTCTCTTGCGTCTTTAGAGAGTAGGCTTGAGTCGATGGCTCCAGGTGCGCCATTAATTCGGAGTATTCAAGGGAATATCGATGCCAACGTGGTCTTTCCCCCTACTCCAACAGGGATGAAGGTCCTCAATCGGAAAGGCAAGCCCGCAATCATTCCGCACACGCATGAAGCGTTTGAGTCGGAAGAACTTTCCTTTCCCGATAACATTACCCCCGAACAACTCATCCAACAACTCCGACCACTCCACACGCTTCGTATCAAAGGTGTCGTCAACACCTCAGAAGGTCCTAAGCTTGTCCAGGGCGTGGGTCCCCGGATTGATTTGAGTTCCCCTCCATCTCAACTTCCCCAGGAAATACTTGGTCGCCTGGTCGCTATCCGCCGAAAATAGACTGCGGCTCATCCAAATTCTCCGGAAACGCTGTTCTCCTCGAAAGCAGTCCTGCAGGAATCTCCTAATCCTTAGGGTGTGAAAAGCAAAGGAGAGATGAGATACGCATTCGGTTAATTTTTTTAGGTCAATGGGATTTCAAAAAGGTGAGGATGGGTTTTGAGAAGGGTTTCTTTGAGATCGGAATCGAGGCAGGTTTGATACAGAGATTTGGCTTTGGCCAGGAGATCGATAGAGACGTGGGTGACTTCCGTAAGGTTGGCTTCTTGTAAATTTGCGCCGGTTAGGGATGTATCTTGAAGGGAGGCACCTTGAAGGTTGGCTTGGATGAGTTTCGCCTCCCGTAAATCGGTTAACTGGAGCTTGGCTTTGCCCAGATTGGCCCTGGTGAGGTTTCCCCATGGCAGGGAAGCCCGGGTGAGGGTGGCACCCTCTAAATTTGCGCCTTCCAGATTGCATGCGATCAAACCCGTGCCGGATAAATCGATTCTGACCATGGTGGCATTCGAGAGATTGGCCCTGATCAGATTCGCTTCCAGCACATCGGCTTCGGTGAGGTTGGCGCCCGAGAGATTGGCTTCCGTAAGATTTGCATGAAAGAGATAGGCGTCCGAGAGATCGGCCCCTTCCAGATTAGTTTGGCTTAAATCGAGCCCGGTAAAGTCATATCCTGAAAGATCGGCTCCGCTCAGATCGGGTTGAATGGAGGGGCTTGTCCGTCGAAATTTATTCCATTCTTCGACGCCTCCTTTGATCAATCGGTCAAAATGTTCAGGATTAGCCATGGGGAGAACGCCAGGATAAACCTAGATCAGCCGTGTCAGGTAGCAAGACGGTGGGGACGTATGATTAGCGTTTTTTGAGGTATTTAAGAAATTCAGAATCTGGAGAAAGGACCAACGTGGTATTATTTGCAAAGGTTTTCTTGTAGGCTTCCATCGTTCGGATGAATTCAAAAAACTCCGGACCTTGTTGGTAGGCCGTCGCATAGATTTTATAAGCTTTGGCTTCCCCGTCTCCACGAAGTTCCTGGGCGGTTTTATAGGCCTCGGCCAAAATAATTTGCTTGTCTTTTTCGGCTTCGGATCGAATTTTTTGCGCCTCTTCCTCACCTTCTGCCCGATATTGCTTGGCCTGCCGTTCCCGTTCAGCTTGCATCCGTTGGAAAATAGCTTTTTCATTTTGCTCGGGCAGGTCAGCCCGCTTGATGCGTACATCCAAAACCTCAAGCCCGTAGGCTGATGCTTTTTCGTTGGACCGGTCCGACACGACTTTCATGATCAACGCCCGATTGGCAGAGACGATTTCCGCCAGTTCATGCCGGCCTAACTCGACCCGCAATTCCGAGTAAATGATATCGTCCAGGCGCTGGAGGGCTCCTCGTTGGGTCTGAAAAGCCTGAAACACTTTTAAGGGGTCGACAATGCGCCATTTGGCGAAGTTGTCGATCACCATGGATTTCTTATCGCTGGTAATGACATCTCGAACGGGAGCGTCATAGTCCAAATAGCGCTTATCAAAAAAGGTCACCTGATGGTAGAAGGGAATTTTGAATTTCAGTCCTGGCTCAGTAATGGTCTGTACAGGTTTTCCTAATGCGACCACGATCGCGGTTTCGGTTAAGTCGACCACAAAAAACGGAGAGAGTCCCAAGACTAAAAGCAGTCCCAGAACCAATGCGAAACCAATGAGAAGATTTTGTTTCATCGGGAGTCCCCCCCTTGTGTGGTTGTTTCTCCACGGGAGCGGGAAAAGCGATCTAAAGGAAGAAAGGGTAGAACGTTCCCACTGGCTTTCGAATCCAGAATGATTTTTTCCGTGTTGGCCATGACCTCTTCCATCGTTTCAATATACACCCGTTTACTGATGACATCTTTGGCCAGTTTGTATTCTTTTAAGGTCTGGAGAAAGTAATTGGCTTCTCCCTCCGCCCGTGCAATCCGGGATTGTGCGCTCCCTTTGGCCTGATTGATGCCTTGAGCGGCTTCCCCTTTGGCTCTTGGGATTAAATCGTTTCGGTAACCGTGAGACTGATTAATCAGTTTTTCACGGTCTTCCTTGGCGCTGGCGACATCTTTAAAGGCCGCGGCGACAGCTTCCGGAGGATTCACATCCTGAAGTTGAATCGTGGCAACTTGCACACCCGCCAGATACTGATCCAGGATGCGTTGAAGGAGGTCCTGGGCCTCCTGTTGAATTTGGGCTTTGCCGATCGTTAATGCTTCATCAATTTTACTTTTCCCGATGACTTCCCGCATGGCCGCTTCAGCGGCGTTGTGAATGGTGGCTTCGACATCAGCGACCTTGTATAAGTAATTTTTGGCTTCTTTGATTTTATATTGGACGATAAATTCCAGAGACAAAATATTCATGTCTCCGGTCAGCATGAGCGCTTCTCTGGGAACGAACTGGGTGCGTCCGCGGTCCGTGCGGAATCCCACTTCCACTCGATGAAGTTTTTCAACTTTTGGAGTGTCGACCGATTCCACAAACGGAATTTTAAAATGCGGACCGGATTCAACCTCGCGAACAATATCGCCAAATCGTTTCACCAGGCCCTGCTCATCCGGGGCCACAATAAACACCGACTGCCAGAGAGCCAGGACGGCCAGAACAATATAGATGACGGATTTGAAGCCCCGGCCCGGTACGAGACGGGTGAGTTGGTCTTGTGCTTTTCGAAGAGCCTCATCCAAAGGATCTTGACCGCTTCCTCCCCAAGGATCTTTAGGTTCCCATGCCATACGTTATTCCTAATTGAGTTATATGCGAAATGAACGGGGTGAATGCTGTAGTGTGCGAATCAAGGTAGCAGAAAATATGGCATGGGGCAATAAATTATGCATGACTCTTTTTATTTGGAAATAAGATCATGATGAACATTCTGACAGTCCGCGATCGATTTGATCTACCTATATTTAATAAGATAGCCCGAGCCACGTATCCCCCGTCTTGGCACCCGGAAGAAGGTTTCGAGTATTCACGGGATGACTGAAAGGCAGATAGATTCTCTGATTCAGGAAGAATAAGGGTGGATAGTCTTTTTTATTGAAAGGCCCCCAAAGGCAATGAATTCCAAAGTCCAGACCGGAGTACATCCACACTCCCGACATCGACATCTGATGTTGCATAAGCCGTATGGCGTCCTCTCAAAATTTACCGATTCTGAAGGGCGTCCGACGTTGGCAGACTATGTTGTTGAACCACGTGTCTATCCGGCCGGTCGCTTGGATATGGATAGTGAGGGCCTGCTGCTGCTGACTTCGGATGGAGCGCTTGCTCATCGCCTGACCTCCCCTCTTCATGAAATTTCCAAAACCTATTTGGTGCAAGTAGAAAGGATTCCAGAAGAATCTGCCCTGCAGCAACTTCGGCAAGGCGTCATGGTCAAGGGCAAACGTACCAGACCGGCCAAGGTTCAACTCCTTCAACATGAGCCGACCGTCCATCCTCGCCCAGTCCCTATTCGTTTTCGCAAGTCGGTCCCCACGTCATGGTTACGTATAGAAATTCAGGAAGGGATGAACCGGCAGATTCGACATATGACCGCCTACGTCGGGCACCCGACCTTGCGGGTGATTCGGGTGGCCGTGGGACCGATTCGGTTGGGATCGCTTGTGCCGGGCGAGTGGAGATGGTTGAGAAAGGGAGAATTGCGAGGAATGTTTTAGGCGCAGGTTTCTGACCATGGTCGAGGAAGGGAGAGAGACGCTCAGGTAATACTGACCGCGGGGAGGCGAGAAGGTCTTTCCTTTTGGCGCCAGTAAAAAAACTTGGTCTATTAGGGTTTTTACCTTGAACATTATTCCACGGACAGGTAAAATCCAGCTCTTTTCTTTCATGAAGAGAGCGTCGATACCCTTCATCACGGCATTATCCATATAGCTGAATCAAGCGGTGTCGTTATTCTGTCTGACCGGTTGAGGACATTCCCTCAGGTGTGTGCTCTTCCAATGGGATCGACATAATTCATTGACAGTGAGATTGGAAGATTGTTCTGTGGCATACGAAAGTTCGGTCTTATGGTTTGTCGAGTTCTGTATGCCAATGTCTCGGCTTCAACAGCCGCTTCCTTTGTTCCTATGAGTCAATGTTAATAATTCACTCTTGGTCTCTTACACACAGAATGGAGATATTTTCAACATGTCAATAACTATTATTCTGGTTCTGTCTGTGCTCGGACTGACTATCGCGTATTACTACGCTTCATCGGTCCTGAAGATCCCTATTGACATGGGTGTTGAAGATCAAGAAACCAGGAAACGTCTTGCAAAAATCCACTCGGCTATTGCGACAGGGGCCATGGCATTCCTGAAACAGGAATACAAAATTATGACCATATTCATGGTGGTCTTTGCGGCGATCATTGCGGTGTTAATTGATGATCATCACACCGATTATGTGAATGAAGGATTGTATACGGCTATCGCATTTATCTTTGGCGCCATCATATCGATTGCCTCGGGTTTCATTGGGATGAAGATTGCGACACAAGGCAATGTGCGGACGACAGTCTCTGCCAATCAATCTCTCTCCACTGCCTTTAATGTGGCGTTGCACTCTGGCTCGGTGATGGGCTTTGCGTTGGTGAGCTTGGCGACCCTAGGGCTGTTAATTATCTATCTTGGGCTCGTAAGTATCATGCCTGCTCAACTCCCGACACATATCTTGATGGAAGTCATTGCGGGCTTCGGTCTCGGGGGTTCGTCCATTGCGTTATTTGCCCGTGTAGGTGGCGGCATTTTCACAAAAGCCGCTGACGTGGGAGCTGACCTGGTAGGAAAAGTTGAAGCAGGCATTCCGGAAGATGACCCGCGGAACCCAGCAGTGATTGCCGATAACGTGGGCGATAACGTCGGTGATGTGGCCGGAATGGGGGCGGACTTATTCGGGTCCTGTGCTGAAAGCACCTGTGCCGCCATGGTCATTAGTGCTGTCGCATTCTCCGGGATGGTTGATGCGTTGTTGTATCCGATACTCATTTCAGCCATCGGAATCCCTGTGAGCTTTCTTACGTTGATGATGATCAAGGTCAATTCTGAAGATCAGGTAGGTCCTGCATTAAAAAAGATGCTGATTATCTCCAGTGCCCTGATGGCGGTGGTGATGCTGTTTGTCACCAAGTACATGCTTCCCGATACCTTTGAGATCGGCGGGCAGACGTATACCGATCTGGGTGTGTATTTTTGCTTCCTGACCGGTTTGATTGCGGGACTGGCCGTGGGCTTGATGACTGAATACTACACCTCCCATGCCTATGCTCCTGTAAGGGAAGTGGCGAAATCGTGTGAAACGGGTTCAGCGACAAATATCATTTTTGGCCTGGCCCTTGGTTATAAGAGTGCCGTGGGTCCTTATCTCGCCATTGGTCTCGCCATCTATATCCCGTGGATGTTGGCCGGAATGTATGGTGTGGCGATCGCCTCTCTCGGCATGCTAGGAACACTGGTGATTGCGCTCACGATTGATGCCTATGGCCCGGTATCTGATAATGCTGGAGGTATCGCTGAAATGGCCGGTATGCCGGAGCACGTCCGTAAACGGACAGACATTTTGGATGCTGCCGGGAATACCACAGCCGCTATCGGGAAAGGCTTTGCCATCGGTGCGGCCATTCTCACGTCGCTCGCGCTCTTTGCCGCGTTTCTCACCCGTGCTGACCTCTTGCTCAAGGAACAACATGGTCCGGACTTTGATCTCTTAGGCAGTATTAATTTGCTCGACCCCCTGGTGTATACCGGGTTATTTATCGGTGCGGTATTACCGGCCTATTTTTCGGCGATGACGATGAAATCCGTCGGGTCTGCCGCGTATCAAATGATTGAAGAGGTGCGACGTCAGTTCCGCACCATTCCCGGTCTCATGGAAGGAAAAGCTGAGGCGGATTATGCGCAATGTGTGGCCATTTCGACACAAGCGGCTCTGAAAGAAATGATTGCGCCGGGCATTCTGATTATGGGAACGCCGCTGATCACAGGGTTCCTCTTTGGCATTCAAGCGGTGGCTGGTGTGCTGGCCGGTTCCCTTGTTGCCGGTGGCGTCATCGCCATCTCCTCATCGAATAGTGGTGGCGCTTGGGATAATGCAAAGAAATATATTGAGGCCGGAAACCTTGGTGGCAAGGGCACCGATACACATAAAGCCGCAGTGGTCGGCGATACAGTCGGAGATCCGCTCAAAGATACCTCAGGGCCGTCCCTGAATATTCTCATCAAACTTTCCGCCATTCTCTCACTGGTGTTCGTGCCATTTTTCGTACAATACGGTGGTCTATTGATGCGGTAATTTCGCTAGGAGCGTGACTTCATCAATAGATGTGGTAGATATTTTGCAAGGTTAATTAATTGGCATTATTGATGATGGATTTCTCGTGAAGGGGCCCGGCCAAACCCGACCTGGCGGCGATTCATTGGAGAACAGAATAGACTGATATATTATTTCTCGATTTAACTGATTTTTCATACTCTGGCAGTTGTCATTAATCATTTATTGTCATCCTTATCTTCATTCCGTTTTTATCCATTTTATCTCCTTCCTGGAATGGCGTAGGTACAGTCGTTAGCTGTCATGCCCAGGGTTTTTCTGTCTCATTACAAGAAAGCTTGATTTCCTGACGTTTCAAGAGGGCGAGAGCCATTCCGGATAGATGAGGAGTAGCCACGTGGCGCTCCCGTTTATCAACTTCATGGAAATCTTCGCTCTTTGAGGGTTTGAGGAACATGCATACTCTGGGGATGCTGCTCCCTTTCTCCCTTGGAATGCATCTCCCTTGGATCTGGTAATCCACGACCGACTGATAAGGACGGACGTGTTATGGAAGCACCCAATCGACCGGACAATCTTTCCAAACTCGGGACGGGCGAACCAGAGGCGGGTTCCCCAACCGATATGGAAACATTGATGCATGTGATCTCTCATGATCTTCGTGCCCCCATTGTGACCATCCAGGGGTTTTGTCAGGAACTCACGATGGCCTGTAATCGCCTCAATGAATTGTTTCAAGCGGAGGCCCTGTCGGACAGAGTTCGGAAAGAACTTAATCCTCTCGTCACCCAGGATATTCCCGAAGCCGTCAGGTATATCCGAGCCGGGGCGGATAATGTCAGTTCCGTCACCTCCGGAATTCTTCGGTTTATCAGGCTAGGCCAGATGGCCATTCAGTGGGAAGGACTGGATATGAACCGGCTGGTGATGGGGATCGTGACTTCTATGGAGTTTCAACTTAAGAAAAAAGAAGTCGTATTGCAGATCGACGACCTTCCCGATTGTATGGGTGATGATGTGTTGGTGACTCAGGTTTTTGCCAATCTGATCGATAATGCCCACAAATATCTCGATCCTGCGCGCGCGCCAGAGATTATTATTTCCGGTAGGACGGTCAATGGATGGTCGGTTTATGCGATTACCGATAACGGGATCGGAATCTCTGCGGAACATCATGCCCATATTTTTCAAGTGTTTCACCGTCTCGACACAAAGCAGGAAGGGGGGCAAGGGGTAGGCTTAGCTATTGTGCGTCGGATCATTGATCGGCACCACGGCAAGATTGAGGTCGATTCAATACCCGGGAAGGGCACGACCTTTCGGGTGTATTTTCCTCGCGGGATTGTTGTCGAAGAAGGAGAACCCCATGAATCCTGATATCATCGTGTTGATCGCGGAAGATGATGACGGACACGCCGCGTTAATTGAAAAACATTTGCGACGGGCCGGAATCGCCATGCCGTGTCATCGATTGAGAGACGGGCAGGAAACCTTGGAGTTTCTGTCCGGGTCGGGACAGCATCAATGGGGCAAGGGATGGTATCGATACCTGT
This sequence comes from uncultured Nitrospiraceae bacterium, assembly GCA_963734345.1. Taxonomy (GTDB): domain Bacteria; phylum Nitrospirota; class Nitrospiria; order Nitrospirales; family UBA8639; genus Nitrospira_E. The sequence goes on along the minus strand of CAVTGT010000010.1, from coordinate 634,567 downwards.
TGTTGCTCGACATTAATCTTCCCAGGATCAATGGCATTGAAGTCCTGCGACGGATGAAAGAACACGATGTGTTAAGGCTAGTCCCGGTCCTCATGTTATCCACCACAGATGATCCCAAAGAAGTAGAAATTTGCCATTCCATAGGGTGTAATTTTTATTTGACCAAGCCTACTCAATCGGACGCATTTGCCCAAGTCATCGCTTGCTTGGGATCATTCCTCGATGTGGTCACCGTCCCCGGCATTCGTTTGAGGTTACCTACCGGCATTTCCCTCAACTAAGACATCTTTCCTCTGAAGAGTTTTTTTCAGACCTCTGTCCGGGGTCGTTCTTTTTGCCCGGCCGCAAGATCTTTTGTAAAAACCGTATGGTTTGAAAACTGATTTGAAACTGGCCATGTGGTGAAAAGGAAGAGAAGAGGGAGGGGAATATTGTTGCCGTTAACCAGCAACCGACATTTCTATCATGGAGAATATTGTCGAGACACCCGGAAGAATTCCCTACCGGCGCGGTCGGGAAAGGTTGCCCCACCGGAGGTGGGTTCGTTCAGTTCTGCTGTTTTTTTTTACCCGACTCCTGCTCCGTTGATATTTCCAACCGAGGGTTCGCAAAATCCGGCTCACATGATCGGGATGATATTTCACTCCAAAGCATCGCCGAATCACTGTTCTGATACGGCTACAGGTCCATTGGTCTGCACGCAAGTTCGCCGCTCGTGGACCTAGTTGGAGGATGTGGAGTAAATGTTGACGTTGTGTGGGCGAAAGACGTGATGGACGTCCAGTATGGGGTTTTGATTTTAAGGCATTTTTCCCGCCTTGTTCGAGTGCATCCTTCCATCGTTTGACGGAGGAGGGAGCTGCGCCGATGGTTCTGGCCACTTCACGAATGCCTCGGCCTTTTGCCAGCAAGCTGGCTGCCAATCGGCGTCTGGCCTCTAATTTTTTTGCACTGCCCTTTGGTCTCATACAGCCACTTCTCGGATTCCGTACGGGTACTCTTGAGAGAGACTCTTGAAAAATCCTGCACTGAGTCTTCCGGAACCGGCCGCCAGAAGCTTTCCCATCGCTTAGAGCGGCCACCCTACTCCCATCTGCGTCTCGCCATCCACGGGGCTGACGGTCTTGCCTTGGAAATCATGTTTGCCGGGGATGGGTGCGTAGGAATGCGTCGTTTTTTTCCAGTCTCACCTCCTTCTGTGGTGTGATAATGGGTGTCTAAGCAGCCAATCAAGAATTTTTCGAATGAGTCCATACATACTGAGCGTAATTCTGCGGAATGAACCGGAGGGTTGAATGAAATCTCGTTCTCCGCGAAGCGTGAATGCAATCAGACAAACGTGTGGATATGTAAAAAGAGGATGGTGTGTTCAGGAAGCAGGAGCAGACAATTCGATATCGCCGATGTTGGCAAGAAAAGCTCCCGCGCCGGACATTTCTTGAAGGGGGTGTGAGGAATTATCCGGGTTACTGTTTGCTTCTCTAGTGGCATCGGTAAGCACGACGACCTGAAAACCGAGTTGGCAACCATCAAGAACTGTGTGTTTGACACAAGAATTTGTAGAAAATCCCAGCACAAACACTGTTTGCACGTTCAGATCTTCCAGCCGATCGGACAGGCTCGTTCCATCAAAACCGGATCTCGCATCTTTCTTGGGATCGGTTCCCTTAGAAATAACCATCATGCCGGGAGGCATGACCAGATCAGAATGAAATTGCGCGCCGCGTGATCCCTGCACGCAATGCTTTGGCAAAGACCCCTGTTGGTCGGTAAAGGATGCATGATTGGCTGGATGCCAATCTCTCGTAGCGAATATAGCCCATCCCTGACGACTGAAGTGCTTGATGTAGGTATTGATGAGAGGAATGAGAAGGTCTGCTCCGGGGAGGGCCAGCGCACCACCGGGAAAAAAGTCATTTTGCAAGTCGACTAAGAGGAGCGCGGAATGCTGATCGGGTTGTGGAATGATCGAGGGTTGAGAACAGGAAGCGTCCAGTGGGGACGGGTGTTTGGAAAGTTTCATATTCGTTATGCCAGGATTTCCGTCCCGATGCCTTTATCGGTAAAAATCTCGAGTAGGACGGCGTGAGGCACACGCCCGTCGATAATGTGTGCCTTTCGAACTCCACCCTGAAGGGCCGTTAAGCAGGCATGTACTTTGGGAAGCATGCCTTCACTGATGACCTGTTTTTTGACCATTCGCTCCATGTCTTTTCTGGAGAGGGTCGAGACATGGCGATTGTTGGCATCGCGGATGCCTTTCACATCACTTAAGACCAGTAGTTTTTCGGCATGAATGGCTGCAGCCACGCTGCCTGCCACGAGATCGGCATTGATGTTATGCGTTTGCCATTTGGAGTCAACTCCGATTGGAGCAATGACTGGAATGAAATTCGCTTCCTGAAGAGTGTGGAGGAGTTTGGTGTCCACATGGGTGACCTCTCCGACGAACCCGTAGTCTTCAGGGTGGAGCACGTCTGTTGACCCGCTGTAGGTATGGACCAGACTCTTGGGGTTAAACGGTTTCGTCGTGAGGAGTCGGCCATCCTTGCCGGTGAGCCCGACCGCCTTGGCGCCATGCTGGTTCAGAAATGACACAATTTCTTTGTTGATTTGTCCCCCGAGAACCATCTCGACCACTTCCATGGTGGGCCCATCTGTCACCCGAACACCGTGGAGAAACTTCGCCTCAATGCCCAGTTTATTCAGCATGTCGTTGATTTGCGGTCCGCCTCCATGAACGATAATGGGTTTTAACCCCACATATTTGAGTAAAACGACATCCTCCGCGAACCCTTCCTTGAGTTCATCATGGACCATGGCCTTCCCCCCGTATTTGATGACCACGGTTTTCCCTGCAAGGGTCCGAATATAGGGAAGTGCTTCAATGAGAATGTCAGCTTTTTTAATCAGTTTAATCATGAAAGGTAATCGGGGACTCCAAGGTTTAGGGAATGACAGGTTGTACGAAATGAAAATATGCCAATGTTATCAGAAGCGATCATCTTAGAGAATGAATCGGCTGAGATCCTCATCTTTCACAATGTTTTGGAGGTGATCTCGAACATACTGCGCATTGATCACCACTTTTTTCTCCTTGAGATCCTGCGCTTCAAACGATACCTCTTCCAGTAACCGCTCCACAATCGTGAAGAGCCGTCTTGCGCCGATATTCTCGGTTCGGTCGTTCACTTGAACGGCGGTCGCCGCAATTTCTTCGATACCGTCCGGGGTGAAATCCAAGGAGATCCCTTCGGTGCTCAGTAGGGCGTGGTATTGTTTCACCAGGGCATTCCTGGGTTCGGTTAAAATGCGGATGAGGTCATCCTTCGTGAGAGGTTCAAGCTCGACACGAATGGGGAACCGCCCTTGTAATTCCGGAATCAAGTCCGAAGGCTTGGCCACATGAAACGCTCCCGCGGCAATAAACAGGATGTGGTCGGTTTTGACCGGGCCATGCTTGGTATTGACCGTGGAGCCCTCCACAATCGGGAGGAGATCTCGTTGCACACCTTCCCGTGAAATGTCGGGTCCGGTGTTTTTTTCTCGTCCGGCAATTTTGTCAATCTCATCAAGAAAGACGATACCTGACTGTTCCGTACGGGTAATGGCTTCCTTGGTCACTTCTTCCATATCAATGAGTTTTTGCGCTTCCTCTTGGGCCATAAATTTTAGAGCTTCAGAAACTTTCATCCGGCGATTTTTCTTTTTTCCCGGCATCATCCCGCCCAGCATATCTCGAAGGTTATGCTCGAGATCTTCCATCCCTCCGATATTGGAAATGATCCCAACCGGAAGGCCTCCCCGTTCTTTAATTTCTATTTCCACCGTCCGATTATCCAGTTTTCCCTCGCGCAGTTGAAGGCGCAGTTTTGATCGTGTCGATTCCTGCTGATCCTGTTTCTTTTGGGAGGTCGTCTCGGCGGGCTCTTCGGTATTGTCAGGAGTCTCAAACGACGGACTAGATGGAGAGGATGGAGAGGGGGGAAGCAGCATATCCAAGACACGATCTTCCGCCAGGTCTTCAGCCTTCTTTTGGACTTTTTCCAGGTAAGCCGCCTTGACCATGTTGATGGATAAATCTGTGAGATCCCGAATAAGGGATTCCACGTCCCTGCCGACATACCCGACTTCGGTAAATTTAGAGGCCTCAACTTTAATGAACGGCGCATCCGCTAATTTGGAGACCCGGCGGGAGATTTCGGTTTTCCCGACTCCGGTGGGCCCAATCATGATGATATTTTTCGGGACGATTTCATCTCGAAGTTCCGGGCTGAGTTGTTGGCGTCGCCATCGGTTCCGGAGGGCGATGGCCACCATCCGTTTAGCGTCACGCTGTCCAATGACATACCGGTCTAATTCCTCCACGATTTGACGTGGGGTGAGTGAATCCAATTTGCTGGGCGTGAGTGTTGTCTGTGGTTCCATATGTTATGAAGATAACTCCTCAATGACAATGTGATGGTTAGTGTAAATATCGATGCCGGCGGCAATTTGCATGCTGTGCTCGACCACCTGGGATGGCTCGAGTGGAGTGTGGGCCAGGAGCGCGCGCGCTGCGGATAAGGCGTAGGGTCCCCCTGAACCAATGGCTAAAATCCCATCTTCGGGTTCAACCACGTCCCCGGTCCCGGTAATGATAAAAGAATGTTCCCGGTCGGCTACTGCCAACAGAGCTTCTAACCGTCGAAGGATCCGGTCGGTTCTCCAATCCTTCGCGAGTTCAACGGCGGCTCGAGTCAGATTCCCCCGATATTCTTCTAATTTTGTGTCAAATTTTTCGAATAACGTAAACGCATCCGCCGTCGCCCCTGCAAATCCCGCTAAAACCTGGTCCTGATGCATTTTCCGGAGTTTCCTCGCGTTACTTTTCATAATGGTGGTACCGACTGTGACCTGGCCATCACAGCCCATCGCCACTATAGGCCCTTTCCGGACGCACAAAATCGTGGTGGATCGAATCTTCATCGTTTAAGAGGATCTCCTTCTGGTGGGGTGGAGTGAGAAGAGCCGGATCGGGGATGCGCTCGATCATAGACGGCCATGAGTTGGTCGGTCGCCACATGCGTATATTTTTGGGTTGTGGCGAGGGAGGCATGTCCCAACAGTTCCTGGATGGCTCGAAGGTCCGCTCCCTCATCAAGCAGGTGTGTGGCAAAGGAATGGCGGAGGGTATGAGGAGTGACGGATTTCTTGAATCGATGTTCGGTCTGTTGCTTCATCATGCGTTCCACGCTTCGAGTCGTCAAGCGCCCCCCTCGAACATTCAGGAACAGGGGTGATCCTGAATTGAACGTGAGGTGATCGGGTGTCCCGTTCTTACGAAAGGTGGCCTTGGGGGGCAGGTGACGTTGAAATTCCAGGATAGCATCGGCGGCCACTGTCCCGATGGGGACCATCCGTTCTTTTTTCCCTTTACCGCGAAGTCGAATAGATCTGGTTTCCAGATCCACATCCCTCCAATTCAGCCCGACCAGTTCTGATACCCGAGCCCCGCTTGCATACAGCGTTTCTAGAATGGCCCGATTTCGCAAGTCAATCCATCTCTCGGATGCCGGCGCGTCTAGTAGGATATTGGCTTCGTCTTTGGTGAGGACCGTCGGTAGACGTGTCCCCTGTCGAGGTGAACGCACGGCGGAAGCTGGATTACGCGGAACCCGTCCATCTTCAACTAAAAATCGAAAAAAACTTTTCAGACACGCCAGTTTCCGGGCAAGTGAGGGTTTTTTTAACCCTTGATCGTTCAGGCTTTTGAGAAAGGATCGTATAGTGAATGAGTCAATCGCCGCAGGTTGCGGAACCTCTTTTGTGGGGGAGATATTCCGAATGTGTCCCACAAATTGCTGAAGGTCGGACTGATAGTTTCGGCTGGTCTCAGGCGAAACCCCCCGTTCCAATTGAAGGTACATTACGAAAGCCCGGATTGCGTCATCCATGCTTTGAAATGGGTCATGGCCCGTTCTTGGATAAGTTGCCGTTTTTTCTGTTTGTCTCGCACCGGCATCTCGAGTGGCGGGTACAGGCCAAAATTGGAGTTGATGGGTTGAAAGTATTTTGGCTCACAGGTTGTGATGTAATGGAGAAGGGCCCCGTGTGCAGTGGACGGCGGGGGTGTGACCGGATAGAGGCCCGAGAGGATACGGGCGGCATTGATTCCGGCCAATCCTCCGCTGGCCGCAGCCTCCACATATCCTTCTACCCCGACCAATTGTCCCGCAAAAAAGATACGCGGTTGTTTTTTTAATTGTAAGGTGTCTTGGAGGAGAATAGGTGTATTGATAAACGTATTCCGGTGGATGCTTCCACATCGCAAGAATTCGGCCTGTTCCAAACCAGGAATCATTCTGAAAATCCGTCGTTGCTCCGGGTAGGTGAGTTTGGTTTGAAACCCTACGAGGTTATAGCAGGAGCCATGGAGATTTTCTGGACGTAATTGTAACACAGCATAAGGCCGTTGCCCGGTTTTTGGATCAATTAACCCCACAGGTTTGAGGGGACCAAACAATAAGGTTTGACGGCCGCGGTCGGCCATGACCTCAATCGGGAGGCATCCTTCAAAATACGGCACATTCTCAAACGATTTTGGCTGGACCCGGTCTGCCTGGATCAAGGCATCATAAAAGGAATGATAGGTTTTTTCGTCCATGGGGCAATTCACGTAATCCGCAGTGCCTTTGTCATAGCGTGAAGCCCGAAAGGTCCGGTCTGTGTTGAGCGAGTCGGCATCCACTATGGGTGAAATGGCGTCGAAGAAAAACAGATTTTTCGATTGGGTGAATTGGATGATGGCTTCAGACAATTTGGGCGATGTCAAAGGACCGGTGGCGATAATACACAGGGCATCCTCTGGAATTTCTTGAATCTCTTCTCGAAGGATTTTTATATTCGGATGTTCTGTTAAGGCCTGTGTCACCTGGCGGGCAAATTCGTCCCGATCAACCGCCAGTGCAGTCCCGGCGGGAATGCGTACCTTATCGGCAACCCGGATGATCAAGGAATTCAACCCCCGCATTTCCTCTTTTAACATCCCCGGAGCGCTGAAAGGATCATTCGATCCCAGGGAATTTGAACATACAATCTCGGCCAAATAATCAGTTGTATGAGCGGCCGTTTCTTCTTTGGGCCGCATTTCATACATCGTCACTCTGGCGCCGGAGTTCGCCGCTTGCCACGCAGCCTCCGATCCGGCCAAACCGCCTCCGATAATGACGACGTCTGTTCTCATAATGGTGTGAGAGGGATAATGAAAAAAATCGCTAAACGGCTGTTGAAAAATGAATCTTAAGAATCGGAGAAAAAGGGTGTCAACCTTCACATGAGGAACATAGGCCCGTCAAGGCTTTGATCACGCGCTGGTGACAGTCTTGAGTGCTCCCCACCAAACCATGAAGATTGCGAAAATGGTTGAGGCCATAATGAATGGGATTTCCGTGAATATCGGTAAAGCAGCCTCCGGCTCCTCGCAAGATCGCTTCAGGTGCGCAGGCATCCCACGCCATAGTATACGGACCGGGTTCAATGTATAGGTCAGCTTCCCCTTGGGCAATATGCGAAACTTTCAATCCCACGCTCCCCATTGGTTGTTCCTCTTTGATGTGTAATGTCTGGTGAATGGTAGAGAGCACTGGAGATCGGTGTGAACGAGAAGCCACGAGAACAAGGTGTGGAGGATTTTTTGATTGGATGGCCTGAAGCCTCCGACTGATTCCGTGGTGTTCTACCCATGATCCCTTATCGGTTATGCCGGCATAGAGATGGCCTCGGAGAGGCCAATAGACGACACCAAGTTTTGCGCGGGCATCGATGGTCAGGCCGATCATGACCGAAAATTCTCCATTGCCGGCAATAAATTCCTTTGTCCCGTCCAGAGGGTCTACGTACCAGACTCGCTCTTGTGTCAGCGGGGCGGAGGGAAGGGGACTTTCCTCTGCGACTATGGAATCCTGAGGGAAATGAGTGTGTAATCCTTCTTCGATTATGGTATTAGCCTGTTGATCGGCCTCGGTGACGGGATCATTGCGACCTTTGTACTTTACTGCAAAATCTTCTTGATAGATTTTTATGATAACCTCTCCTGCTGTCCGAGCTAAGTGGGAGGCGATTTCGATTTCATGAGACAAATCTGGCATTATTTCCCCTAAGTGAAAGGCAGTTTTCTCAGGGACCGATAGAAGGGTAGAGAGTGATTTGAAGTGTAATCTAATGGCACTTGCTTAAAAATCCATGCTTCGTATTGCCATTTTCCTGTTGATATTGATCATGATTTTGGTAGCGGCGTACTTACCGAACTTTCGCCGCGCTCTGGGAATACTGCTGATGGTCCTGTTGGGAACCATCGGGTTCATCATTTGGCAGGATATACAGGAATGGGAATTGGAGTTCCAGCGGATTCCTGTTGCCCAGGCTCAACTTTCAAACATGGTGGTTCGACCCGGACTGAATACCCGAGTGTTTGTGGTAACCGGTCGGCTTCAAAATGCCGCCCGGAGCTTTACTATCCTTTCCGTCACCCTCCAAGTGACGATTGAGGATTGCCACTCTACAGCATGTGAAATCGTCGGGCAGGAGGACGTTGAAATTCCTTTAGAAATTCCCCCAAGCCAGGCAAGAGATTTTTCCTTGACCATTCCTTTTCCCACGATGCCGAAAATGATGGGAGAATCGAGTTGGCGATATGAAATTTTGAAAGTAAGAGCTCGCTAACCGAATTTCCTGGCACAGATTTAGGTGGGGTTTATACTGATCAGTCCTCTAATTCCTCTAAGAGTCTTCCTGCTCAAAAAATGACCATTGGGGGTCAGGCAATGTTTTTGTAAGAAAACCGATCTCTAGTCTCCACCATGCATTATCAAATTGACAATAATTACGCGGGCTTCTTATACTGCATACATTATAAATAATGTTATTATGTAGGGCAAAAGACTCATCAAATTCTTCTCGAAAAGTCCAAGATTTTGGACAGGTGGGTCTTTTTCGGTCTTGAGATTTGCTTATTGGCTACTTACAGTAAGCAGATGGAGCGGGGAGTAATTGTGCAAATTTTTTTTAACTGGAGACAGAGGGTACGATGACAACTTCATATAGGGTTATGCCAGGCCCCGAACATTTTTTGCCACCGTCAGCGGCGTCTATGGGGATTCGACTTCCCGATCCCGGTCAAGGACATATTCACGGTAGCATTGTTTCTGAAGAAGAAGCGTTGGAGGAGGCGGCCAGGCAGTTTCTTTCAGCCAAAGTCCCCACGATCTTTCCCGGACCATTGGTTTTGTGGGCTTGGAATGATAAGGCCGCCAAGAAAGCCAAAGCAATCCGCCATTTGTATGAAACAATTAAGGACTGTGTGGATTCTTCTTGTCAGAATGCCATGCTTATTCCCATGCCGGACTATCGACCGAAATATCCCAAAATTAATCCTGAAATTGAAATCAATCCAAACCATCCAAATTTGACCATCTGGCATAATAAAATTGATGCCTGCATGTTCGTAGGTGTCCATTGCCATCAGGCCAATCTTTCTCTCAAGATCATTCGTGGCGGCACCAACTGCTATACTATTGCCATGTGTGCACAAGCTGGTCATGAAGATGCCATGCTATCTGTTCGTGACGCGACAGCCGATAAAATAATCAGATTGGCGGATTGGGTGAAGAAATTGAAGGGATCGGTTGCCCCTCCAGCAGCTCAACATGCGTCGTAATCGTTCTGGATTCTTAGCGTAAATGAAAAGATGAATCTCTTGTTCTAAGAAACCATCATCCATAAGATTTGTTTAGCATAGTTTAAAAAAAACGTAAGTATTTCACCCTGAAGCACACAAAGGAGGTCAAAATCATGGCCGCTCAAGCTTCTTTTATAGGACAAAAAAATAAAAAAGATCAGGCGTATACTGATCCCTGGCATATGATGAATGAGGCGCCAAGAACGCCCTCGTTCTTTACCGGGAGTGAAGTCATCAAAGAGGCCGTACGTCGAGCCTCCTGTGACATCATGGTCGCGTATCCCATTACGCCTCAAAGTGAAGCTGCTGCCTTGTGCGGGGAGCTCTTTGCCGAAGGCTACATTGGGGACTACTTCAGGGGTGAGAGTGAATTTGCCGTCATGTCCCAATGTGCGGGAGCCGCTTTTGGTGGCGCACGCGTCTTTACCACCACGGCGGGACCGGGGACGATGCGAGCCATGGAAAATTTCCCAATGTGGGCGGGAGCCCGATTGCCCATTCAGATGATTGTGACCTGCCGTGGGATCAATTCTCCACTCTCAATTCAGCCGGATACTCTGGAAATATCTTATCTGATGCAAACGGGTATGCTGGTGTGGCATGCGGAAACAGCGCAAGATTTCTATGATTGGATCCTCAAAGGGTACATGGTATCGGAAGAACCTGACGTCCACTTGCCACTGGCCTTATGCTGCGATGGATTTTTTGTGACCCATACGAAAGATATGGTTGACCTGACTCCCGTCGATATGTGTTTGCCACCGTATGATCCCTATCGGTCACCGGTTCCATGTATGGATATGGAATGCCCGCCTGTCCGAATGATGAGAGATCCTTTCGTGATGAAAAGTAACTATATCAGCTATGCGACCCATGCCAGTTGGCAGCAAGAGGTATGGGCGGCTGTTGAGCGGTCGCGGAAGCATACTATTCGCTGGATGGATGGACTGATTGACACTGAAAATACAGATGCGGACGTTATTGTCGTGGCGTCGGGAACGGCAGTTTCGCAAAGCCGGGAAGCCATTGCGATATTGGAAGAAGAAGGCATTCGGGTTGGTTTGGTGAAGGTCAAAACCCTACGCCCATGGCCTGGAGAGGAGATCCGGGAAGCGACTAAGCATGCGAAGCATATTATTGTTCCTGAATTTAATGTCACTGGATGGTTAGCCCGTGAAGTGAGATCGACAGTTCCAAACAATGAACGTGTTCATGCGGGTCCCCGTGTGTGCGGTGGAATGACGATGCCCCCTGAAATTATTTCTGCTGAGATCAAAACGGTATTGGGGATCAAAGCACCGTCCTTGGCAGGACGTGGAGGTTGATAAAATTTTTAAGCATGCTGTGAGGGTATGGCTCTCGAATAGTTAACGCATAATAAGGAGAAACTCATGAGTAAAGAACGAATAAAGATCGCAGAAGAGTTGTTTGACATCATGCCCGCTGAATACCAAGATTTAGTTAAGCGGGCGACCTATGGGAATGAGCAACGAGGATGGAAAGATATCGGTAACGCGAAGGAACTCATTGAAGAGCATTCGCTGTGTGCAGGATGCCCGGAGTCCATGGCGTTTCGTTATATCCTTGCCTCATTGCCCAATCCTGAAGATACCGTCATGGTGGGCTCGACGGGATGTACCAGTTTGGTCTTTCCACACGTGGCGGTCCACAATATTCATTCATTATTTGGCAATCAAAATGCCATTGCATCAGGATTGAAACGCGCGTTGACGGTTCGGTTCCCCGATCGTCACAAAGACGTGGTGGTGCTGGCCGGAGACGGGGCGACGGTGGATATCGGATTAGACATGACTTTGCAGGCCTGGTTCCGTCAGGAAAAATTTACCACCATTTGTTTCGACAACGAACTGTATGCCAATACGGGTGGACAAGAGAGCGGGCTCATGCAAAAAGGGTTTGTCGCCAAGATGGCGCCGGTAGGCAAGACTTTTGAAAAAGTTCGCCTTCCGGAAATTGCCAGAGAATCCGGCTGCCACTATATCGTGAATTGCACGGTCAGCAAACCAAATCTCATTGAAAAAGTGATTAAAAATGCTGTGTATATTGCGCGGGAAATCGGGCCGACTTATCTGCAACTGTATACCCCCTGTATCCTGGAAATCGGGAAAAACAGTATGGAAGGGTTGCAGGAAATGCGTGATTCTGAAAAGCCGACGGAACGGTTTGCTTACAAGGAGTATGTAAGCGAACCAGCCAAGGAATTGTTGGCGGAAATGGCAGCGAAGGAAAAGGAACGAAAGGCTGAAGCGAAAAGGCAACTTGCTTCCCAAACAGTAACAGTGTAAGTGGCGGGACATGTGAGAGGAGATATCCGATGATTATACGTCGAATCAATATCCGAATGTCAGGACTGGGAGGACAGGGTGCCGTCACCGCGGCTCATGTCATGGCCATGGCTGCATCCAAAGATGGCAAGTTTGCCATTTCGAACCCGTTCTTTGGAGCCGAAAAACGCATGGCGCCCGCCGAGAGCTATTGTCGAATAGGACTGAGAAAAATTTACGATCGGGGCGAACTCGTGTTTCCGGATGTGATTGAGGTGTTTCATCCTCAAGTCATTACGATGGGGAAGAGTTACACGATGCCATTTTATTCGGGGATTAAAGAGGGCGGGCTTGTGATCATTAATACCGATATGCCGCTCTTGTCGGATGAAGACGTGAAGCGACTCAAAGATTTGAATGTGGCGGTCTTTAACATTCCAGGGACGAATATTGCCCTGGAAGTTGCAGGGACCGAATTGGCGACAAATATGACCATGATTGGTTCCGTGGCCGGAATTACCAGGTGTGTCTCAATGAATGGCCTGGATTTGGCCTTACAGGAGCGATTCGGGAAGAAATTCGTGGCATCCGGTGGTACGGCAACCCTGGACGAAGCCATTAAGAAAAAGTTTGCCAAGAAAGAAATGTTGTTAAAAAAGAATCTCGATACGGTGGCCCGATCGTATGAAATCGCCGCGGAATGGGCTGAGAAAAACCACTTCGAGTTGATGGTCGGAGAAGCTGCCGCCGCGTAATATGGAGAACCTCAGAGAAGGAAAGAGATAGATGTATAATGTTGCCCTAGTAACGGAAGAAAAGTGTGTAGCGAAAAAAGGGTGCCGGCTCTGTATCATGTATTGCCCGGAAGCCAATTGTCTGGACCTCAATCCTGGCAAAATGATTGCGGAAGTGCATATTGAGCGCTGTAAGGGATGCGAGTTGTGTAAAGTCGTGTGTGACGCCGCCAAACATGAGGCAATTGAAATGGTTGCCGTCAATTCAGACGGGACCTTAATGGATAAGGCCGGGGAAGCTGCGGAGTTGGGTCAAGCCTATCAAGGGTAACTCCCATAAAATACAAGCCCTACGATCTTCAGTCTTGTGATTGGTCGTAGGGCTTTTTTATTTGTCAGACAGGAACGATCATCCTTTATAGGGTGATCAGGATGTAGGGGCAAGATCAAATGAACACTGATTTAAAACAACATGTACAGTCGTTGACCGAACAGATGGAAAACTTTCATCACGCGTTGGAAACCAAGGCACGTGAAATTGAAATCAGTGGAGGCGATCAGGAAATTGTCGGAAAACTCATCAAGGGTTCCGACGCCATGAAGGACAGTGCCAATATTTATTTGTCCTGGGCTCGCCACTATGTGAAATTATCCGATGGTGGTGCGTCCGAAGCCGATGAGGGCGAAGAGGATTCTGCCGATTTCCAGTTTTAGTCCAAAAAATAAGACAAAACATTTCGTCGGTTCTTGAAGAAATCAGGCCGTCAGGCTATGATCATCTGAAAGAGAATACAACTCGATCACAAGAATATCGTTCCTCGGTAGCTCAGTTGGTAGAGCGTTCGGCTGTTAACCGAATGGTCGCAGGTTCGAGTCCTGCCCGAGGAGCCAAAATCACATTAGCCCTTTGCCGATCGATCTGGCAAAGGGCTTTTTTATATCAACAAGAGTAAGCCACCCTGTGAAAATTCGAATAGATGTTTCTTATTTCATTGGAAGAGAGGGATTTCCTCTCTCCCGTACCAGTCAATCAATAGTCCAATAGTCCCGAGGGTAATTGTGGATTGAGGTAAAAATGAGTCGGAAAAGATATTGTTTTTATTGAAAAAGTTTTGCATGATTGCTTTGGATTTCTAAAGAGAAAAAGGAAACTTGTCGTATGTATTCCTTAAAGGATAAAAGGGATTGGAACATGCTGAGGAAAATCCAACTGGATGACCACCCATACGGGAGAGGTTCTTTGTCATGGGGATGTACAAACAGATTATAAAAAACGTCCCCCTCTTTTCAGATTTGACTGATCAGGAGCTGGAGCTTTTTGAGGTATCCGGAAGTCTGAAAAAAGTTCCCAAGAAAAATGTGGTATTTCAGGAAGGCGAAGCGGGGGAGGTATTGCTCATCATCTTATCGGGCAAGGTCAAAGTGCTCCTTTCGGGGAAAGATGGACAGGAATTTATCCTGGCCATATTAGGTCCCGGGAATTTTTTCGGCGAAATGGCCATCCTGGAGTCGGCTCCCCGATCTGCTTCGGTGATGACCGTAGAGCCTTGCGAGTTTTTACTGCTGAGCCAAAAGGATGTCACGGCACTTTTAAAAAAGTATCCGGGGATTGCATTGAAAATTCTCAAAAATCTTTCTCAACGATTGCGGCGGACAACTGAGCAAATTCGTAGTTTGGTGATGTTTGATATTTATGGACGTGTAGGACGTTGTCTGGTCAATTTGGCGGAAACACAGGGCGGAAGGGCCAACGGCCAGTTTTTGATCCCCAATCGGCCAACATTTCAGGAATTAGCCAAAATGGTTGGATGTTCACGGGAGACGTTCAGCCGGGCCATAAAAACCCTGAAGGACAATGGATGTCTGACCGTCACCAGGAATACCATATATATCAACAGAGTGTGGGAATAAATTGCCATAATCGGAATCATGAATCATTCGTGATATCCGTCACTGATGTGGGAAAAAATATTTAATAGAATTAGTGCAGAAAAAGAGGTATGGTGAAAATGTTCTTGAGAATAAGAATGAAATTTTTCACGAGACTTAACACCAAACGTCCGCTTTCTCTCCCTCCTCTCACCTGAATAAACCACTTGATAGGTCATCGAATGCAATTCTGCTTTTACTAAAGGAATCAGTGTGAACATTCGGGTGTTGGGCTCCCACGGATCTGATTTGCTCCTCAAAGGACCAACCGGCCCAAGAATTTGCCGGAGTGTGGGATTTCTGGTAAACGGGGAACTGATGGTGGATGCCGGAACCCTGGCCTCCGGTCTCACCCTGGATGAACAAAGACGAGTCAAACATATTCTGCTCTCCCACTCGCATTTAGACCACATCAAAGGCATTCCGCCACTGGTGGACAATCTTTCCGGGCTGGTCGATCATCAAGTCGTGGTCGCGAGTCTCTCTTCGGTGATGGATGGTCTGCAGGAGCATGTGTTCAACGATATCGTCTTTCCAAATTTTTTCAATCTCCAAGGGCACCGTCACTCGATCCTGCGTGCGCAACGCCTTGAAGCCAAAAAGGAAGTCAACTTCCCGGGTGGTGTGAGTGTGACACCCGTTCTTGTCAATCATACGGTGGAAACGTCCGGCTTTGTCATTCGAGATGACAGTGCGGCATGGATCTATAGCGGAGACACACATCTCACAGAGGAAATCTGGCAAGTGGCCGCTCGCATACCCGATCTCAAGGGAATTTTCATTGAAGTCTCATTTCCGGATTCCATGATGGACATCGCCATTCAAAGTAAGCACCTCACCCCGACGTTGCTTGCGCAGGAATTTCGGAAAATCGGCAAACCCGATTTACCGTTGTATGTCTACCATATGAAACCAACCGTGCGCGAAGCCATCATTCAAGAAATAGCCCTCCTGGATATTGAAAGGGTGACGGTCCTGGAAGAAGGGCAAGAATTAGAATTGTAGAACTGGTTTTTTATCAGAAACTTTTACATATCAATAGTTTCTGCCGATCGTTGGAGACCCAGGCCTTAAGGGCTATTCCCTCCTGAAGTGCCTCTGCACGACCGGCAAGCATTTATTCCTGAGATTTGCTACCCTTTTTCAACCATACCCGTTATTTGGATCCTGGCATGATAAAAAATAACCAACAATTCCTTTGAGTCAATTTTGGAGTCAGCCATGAATCCATCGAACCAATTCGATCGCAAAGAGCGTGAATTAGAAGCCGCCCGGAAAATTAGTGAGGCGCTGTTTCAGCATCTCGGCGTGGAAGATTTGGTGGAACAAGGATTAAAGATTGCCTTGGAGGTGGTGAATTGCCAAGCCGGTTGTGTGCTGTTGGCCAATCCGGAAACAAAGGAATTGGTGTTTTATCATGTGATTGGTGACCGACCGCCAAACCCCGGAATGGCATTTCCGTGGACCCAGGGAATTGCGGGAACGGTCTTTGCCACTGGTGAACCGGTTGTGATCAAAGACGCCAAAGAAGATAAGCGACATCTTGGGGAAATCGATCAAATTACCGGATTTCACACCAAGGACATGATTGCCATACCCCTCAAACGATGGGAAGGCGATCCCATTGGAGTCCTGGAAGTGATCAACAAACGGGATGACCGGTTAAATCAGGACGACGTGGCCATCCTTACGATCATAGGCGCCTTCACCGCCTTGTCCATTGAACAGGCCCGGTTATTTCAGGAAGCCAAATTAGCGGAAGTGGTGCGAATCCTGGGAAACATCGGGCACGATGTCAAAAATATGCTGATGCCGGTTCTGTGCGGGACTTCTCTTCTGAAAGATGAAATCAATGAAGTATTTGCGGATCTTCCGAATCTTGATCCCCAAAAAGGCCGGGCCAGCCATGAAATGTGCCTGGAAGTGATTGAGATGGTGGCGAATAACGCAAAACGGATACAGGAGCGCGTGAAAGAAATTGCCGATTGCGTCAAGGGGTTAACCAGTCCGCCTCGATTTGCACCGTGTAAACTTCAACCTATCGTCGCTTCCGTGTTTGACACGTTGAAAGTGGTGGCTCAGGACAAAGGGATTACATTATGTCACGAGGGAATGGCCGAATTGCCGGAGATGCAGGCCGATGCATCACGGTTGTTCAATGCCTTTTATAATCTGGTCAACAATGCCATTTCAGAGGTTCCCAAAGGCGGTTCCATTACCATCAAGGGACAATGCGATTCAATGGGAAAGACCGTTCACGTGTCCGTGATAGATACCGGAAGAGGCATGCCGGCCGAAATTCGAGATACCTTGTTTACCCCAAGGGTGATCAGCCGCAAACAGGGTGGAACAGGATTGGGAATCAAAATTGTCAAGGATGTGATCGAGGCGCATTCGGGAGTCATTGCGGTAGAGAGTGAAATAAACGTCGGCACCATTTTTCACATTCATTTGCCAATAGACGCGACGACAGGCTTGCCTCCGGACAACGTGGTGTCCTGATCATCGGATAGTAGTTCCCGAGTGGGAGTACAGTGTTGTTCCCCATCCATTGCCCCATACAGAAACATTCTCTCGCTCGTCGGCATAAACACAACACAAAAGATCTCTCCCCGTTTTCTTTTGCACGCAAGGGTACCTGAATCGTGAAGAGAATCCCGGTGGGCCACTCTTTTTTTCGTTCTCCCGTCTTTCACATGGGTGTCATTGCTTTCCTGGTGTTTGTTGGAGTCATGGGGCTTCGGTGGGAAGGATACCTGGAACCTGCGGAACTCGAGGCCTACGATTGGTCGATGCGTCTTCGGCCGGCCAAAGCACGGCAGAACCCTCCGATTACTCTAGTGGCCATCACCGAGCAGGATATTCAGGAATTAGGGCATTGGCCGGTGACCGATGAAATGCTCGCCAGAGCGCTCAACATCCTGACCCGGCATCAGCCTCGCGTCATCGGAGTGGATATCTATCGGGATATGGAAGTGCCCCCCGGGCGCGCGGAGTTGGACCGGATCCTAAGTGGCCATCCGGAAATCATGATGGTCATGAAATTTGCGAAAGGTGGAAACGGGGCTATTTCCGGTCCGGCCATTTTACGAGGCACGGATCGGGTTGGGTTTAGCGATGTCGTGGTGGATGCCGACGGCATCGTTCGCCGGGGACTGTTATTTTTAGACGATGGGACGAATTACTTTCGATCCTTTTCTTTGCTGCTGGCTCTTCAATATTTACAGCAGGAGGGGATCGTTCCACAACCGGCCGTCGAAAATCCTGACTGGATTCAACTAGGACACACGGTCTTACGCCCCTTTGAATCATACGATGGGAGTTATATAGGAGCCGATGCACAGGGGTATCAATTTCTGTTAGATCTCGAACGGGGGGAGAACCTGTTTCCCACAATTGAATTCGGAGCAGTGCTGGCAGGGAACGTTAAACCGGAATGGATTCAGGATCGCATCGTGCTGATTGGGGTCGTCGCGCAAAGTGTCAAAGATTATTTTTATACCTCACAATGCGGAAGACTTGGGGCGTGCCCGCCGATTTCCGGAATCGAATTGCATGGCTCTATGGTGACCCAACTGGTTCTATCGGCGAAGGGGGAAGGCCTTAAGCCCATCGCGACATTATCAGAATTACAAGAAACAGGGTGGATCGGGTTATGGATACTCGGGGGAGGATTCATCGGGGCGTGGGTTCGTGGTGCGTGGCGTTTCTCTCTAGCCATGCTGACGGGCATGGTGTTGCTGTGCGGGATAGTGGTGGGGGGGATGCTGTATGGGAAGTGGATCCCGTTTATCCCTCCGGCGTTGGGGTGGACGATCAATTCCATGGTGGTCAGTGCCTTAATAGCCAATCGTGAAAAGCTGGACAGGAATGCGCTCATGTCGCTCTTTTCACGGCATGTCTCTCCCGAAGTGGCACAAGCCGTATGGGCGCAACGGGAGCAATTCCTGGAAAATGGACGGTTGCGACCACAAAAGCTGGTCGTGACCACGATGTTTTCGGATCTTGAAGGATACACGCCCGTCGCCGAAAACATGGAGCCCCATCAATTATTGGATTGGCTCAATACCTATCTGGAGACGATGGTCACCATCATTGGCGATCATGGGGGCATCGTCGATGATTATTATGGAGACATGATCAAAGCGGATTTCGGCGTGCTCAAGGCAGAGCAAACGCCGGAGGACATACAGCGGGAGGCCAAGAATGCCGTGGAATGTGCGCTGAGAATGGAGCAGGAAATGGTTCGTCTCAATGCGAAATGGCAGGAACAAGGGTTGCCGACGGTCCGAATGCGGGTAGGAATGAATACGGGAACGGTCGTGGCCGGGAGTCTCGGCAGCGCGCAGCGCCTCAAATTTACGACGGTAGGCGATTCGGTGAATATTGCGTCACGATTAGAGAGCTTCCAAAAAGATTCAGAAGACACCTGGATGAACGGTGAAGTCTGCCGGATCCTCATCGGGGAGACGACAAGACAATATCTCGGAGACCATCCGAGGGGATTCCAGGAAGTCGGCATGGTCACGTTAAAGGGAAAAGCCATGTGTATTCCCGTGTACCGGCTTCTTCCGATAACAAATGCGGGAACGATTACAGTTCACCCCGTAAACCTCAAAGGAACAAACCGGAACAGCCAGGGGATGCGCTTTCCTTCTCCACCGGGGGGAGCCCGAATCGGAATGAGGAAACGGGGGGAGAAACCTGTGCAGGGGAGTTGACCTCAACATTCACACCTGGCGATAATGTGTACACCAAGCGTCCTTTTCGTGCCGGGCATGTGATCAAAGAACATGCTCACAAAGGAAGCCATGCCGAGTCGATCTCCGCAGTCCGAGAATATCCACTCTTCAGCCGACCTCTGCGAGACCTTTCTGGTTCGTCTCAACCAGGAGACAAATTTGCCTGACCTCTTTCATCTGATTCGGAAAGAAGCGTGCAGAGTATTAGAGGCGGAATTGGCGAGTATCTTTCTCCTGGATCGGGAACAATGTGAGTTATGGTTCCCTCTCCCTGAAAATGGGCGGGTGCTTCGATTGGATGCGCGCTTAGGCATTGCGGGAGCCTGTGTGACGGCAGGCGAACTGCTCAACGTGAAGGATGTCCAATCGGACTCCAGATTTTTTTCCGGCATAGACCTCGCCACCAAACGACAATCACGAACGCTGTTAGCGGTACCGATACGAGACGGGAAAGGAGAAGTCTTCGGAGTCTTTGAGTCGGTGAATAAAAAAGGCAAGGGGTTCACGGCTCAAGATGAAAAACTGGCCCAGGCGTTGGTGGAGCACATCGCCATTCCTCTTCAGAAATTCCATCAGGTGGAACAATTGCGGCAGGAGCGCGAACGGTTGCAACAGGAGAACGCGCATCTGTGGAAAGAAGTGGAGGGACGGTTCTCCACGCAGAACCTGTTGGGCAACAGTCTGCCCATGCAACGCCTGGTCCGGGTCATCGATCAGATCCGGGATAGTTCGGTGGATGTCCTCATCACCGGAGAAAACGGGACCGGAAAGGAATTGGTGGCCAAAGCCATTCATTACAACAGCCCGAGAGCCCGCCAGCCGTTTGTGGCCATCAATTGTGCCGCGCTCCCCGAAACGTTAATCGAAAGTGAATTATTCGGCATCAGCAAAGGCACCGCCACCGGCGTGGACGCCAGAATCGGCAAATTCGAACAAGCCAATAAGGGCACCCTCTTTCTGGATGAAATTGGAGACCTGGGGATCAGCGCCCAGGCCAAAGTATTGCGGGTCCTTCAGGAACGAGCCGTCGAACCGGTGGGGGAGCGCGGGGCGATTCCTCTTGATATCAGGATCATTGCGGCCACCAATAAAAATTTAGAGTCCGCCATTAAGGCCGGTGCCTTTCGAGACGACCTCTACTACCGGCTCAAGGTCGTCCATGTGCAGATGCCCGCCTTGCGGGAGATTCCCGCCGATATTCCTCTGCTCGTCAATTATTTTCTTCACCGGTACACCACCCAGATGGACCGACCCCGGAAGAAACTGTCCGCGGGGGCGATGCAGCGGTTAATGGAATACTCCTGGCCGGGAAATATCCGGCAGTTAGAAAACGAAATGAAACGGCTGGTGGTCATGGTTCGCGGAACGACCATACAGGAGGAAGCCCTTGAAGAAGGCATCCGGTGCCCTGCCCACATGACCGGAAGCACCGTAGACCTGCAAGGCCGGAGTCTGCACCAGGCTGTGGCCGAATTGGAACAACGCATGATTAAAGAGACCTTACTGGCCTGCCGTTTCAATCAAGTCCAAACGGCCAAACGATTGGGCTTAAGCCGTCAGGGCCTCATCAAAAAAATCAAACGCCATAACATTCAGATCTGAAAACATCTGATTTCCGCAAGGATGAACACATGATGATCCTGTTAGGCCCTATTCATGCGTGATTGCCGAGGTTATAAATATCCTCCCACGGTTGGGTGGGAGGAAGGGCAATGTCGGTCTTTCTGAGATGATTTACGGCTTCGGCAATTTTCAGGAGCGCATAAGACACCGCATTAATGAGTAGGCGATTGTTCACAAATGTTCCAGCATCGACCTGACGTGTGGCATCCTCAATTTCTTGGATGCTGTCGAGAATATCTCCGAGCCAGAGTTTGGGATCGCGCTTAGAAGACACGGATCAGGTCAGGTTCAATGTGGGGTTTCAGTCTGGGCTTCACGGCTGTTGCACTCCCCAGATCCACGGGACAGCCTAATAGCTCAGAAATCTTTCGTTGAATGCCGACTACGGTCAAGAGGGATAGTGCTTTGGTCTCGTCGAAGGCGGCCAGTAAGTCCACGTCCGAGCCTGGTCCGGCTTCGTCTCGGGCAACTGAGCCGAATAATGTGAGATGTTCCACACCTAATTCTTTTAGCTCGGCTTGATGTGCAATCAATGTGTTGATGACGTTTTCCCTTTTCATGAGTTTTACCCTAGCATGAGCGACCTGTTTTTTAAATGTTTGAAGCACTGCACATGATAGGGCAAGCAGCCATGGTCGATCAGCGCGCTCCCAGACTTGCATGTGGCCTAATCAAGTGGGTTCATCAGGCGTTCCCGTGGGTCACTCCCATTCTCGCGCTCTTCTTTCGACATGAGGCAGCTTCGAATTCCTCTCCTTTGTAAGGAGAGGGTAGGTGAGGTAGAGTCCGTGGGCTATCAGTAAACCATCACTGGAGCAACCATTGAAGGCTCTACAGTGGCTACCTCCCCCTTATGCTATTTGCTTGGTGCGTCCCCCAGGGCACGACCTTTATCTTACAAAGGAGGGGGACTTTGGAGAGATCAACATTAATATTTACCCATGCTAAATCCGGAAGTGTCTCCATTACCAATCGAGATCCAAAATTTCCTTCCGATTTCCCCCTCTTGTCATCCCCGCCGGTCTTTAGCGGGGATCATTCCAAACGAACCCAACAGAGATTCCCGATTCGCCAAGTCGGGTAGATAGGGATTTCAAATAATTTCCCAAGCATTCTTGTCTTAGAGTCAAGCCAGTATGGGTTGACGTGTCATATGGAATTCCATGTAGTCGCTATTTCTCCCATTGGCCGACATCTGCCGCCCGTCCCCATGGTCTGCAAGGCCGCTTATATTTGACCGACAAAAGTTGATAAATATTGACAATATTTGACATCCAGCTCATACTTTATTCAAAGGAGGAAAGTCCTATGCACGTCTCATTAACCCCAGAACTCGAAACCTTGGTCAAAAACCATGTGAAAACGGGGCGATATCACTCTTCAAGTGAAGTCATTCGAGAAGCCTTACGAGTGTGGGAAGAACAAGAACAATTGCGAGAACTCCGCAGGAATCAGCTACAAAAGGATATTCAAGCAGGGCTCAAAAGTGGAGAAGCCACTCCGTTAGATGTTGAAGACATCAAAACACGAGGCCGCACTCGATTAAAACAGGCCTCGAAAGACCGGTAGGAATGCCGCGTATTACAAGGCGGCCGCTTGCTCTCCAAGACCTTGATGAAATTTGGGATTATATTGCGGTGGATAATCCGGATGCTGCCGATCGGTTTGTAGAAGCGATTGCGGAGAAATGTCACCTTCTGGCAAAATTCCCAAAAATCGGAACATCCTGTGAAAGCCTTCACCCCGCTCTCCGGTACCTTCCGGTGGGAAAATATCTGCTTTTTTATCTCCCTATTGAGGATGGGATTGAGGTCGTCAGAGTGCTCCATGGTGCGCGCGATGTAGACAGCCTCTTTTAAAAAGATTTCCTGACAGTGCATTTTTAGGGTTTTTTAACTTTCAAGTTGTAAGTCATTTCCATATCCCCGCTTTCAGTCATGCTCCGCCGTCTCTCCTCATCGTGATCCCCGATGACTCCCATTTCTGTCATCCCTGCAGGCAGTTCCAAAGGGATCCATCTTCAACCAAGCAAAGAAAATTTTCAGTCCACAGATCAGAACGCATAAAGACCAACAGGCCGGCGATCTCTAGGAAACTCCTTTACCAAACTAACCAGCTCTCGCCTTCCGACTCCTCGTCTTCTTCCGTAACTCTATCCGGGCTCCCAATTAACCTGTTTTCGTAAACCAAAGGCATAACGTTCGTATCCAATCAGATACAAATAGTATCTGTTTAGATACAATGCATAGCATTTTTCCTCCTGAGCCAGCAAAGAGTCTCTCTTCTTAAGGATCACCAAAACAGAAAAAGCTGTTAAATGTGAGCAGTTTTAAATCGTTGAGCGAAATTCATCGCCGTTATTCCTCATTTGCGGCATTGCTATTGCTGTTTGATTAGGTAACAATTCCGCGCAGCATTCCATAAAAAAATCAGGAGATCACAATTTCATAATGGAGTGGTTGGAAAGCAGGGGGAGCATGAATCCTCAGACAACTGCAATACCATGAAGTGATCCATCTATTTTTTATAAGGTATTGCTGATCCCGGCATCATAACGAAGGTTGCTCTTCCTCCCTTTTCTTTTTTCCTTCCAATTCGAATTGAATATCAATCTGTCCTTACCATCAAGAAGGTGGTATGAGCAATTAGCTATCAAGCAGTAGGGTTAAAGGAGTTGCTGGGCATAATGAAAAATGTTCTGTCATGCAAAATGAAGATTTTATTTAGGGCCATTCTCTTATTGAATGATTCAGTGTACGTTTTTTTTGCAGCCAAAAGCTCGGAGGCCACTATTAACACGGTAATTAAATTTCCCTGGAAGACATGGAGAGTGCTAATCCCGGTTCTCCTAGTTCTAAGTGGGTTATGGTTTCAAGGGTGTACGTCGGTAGAGACTAAAACTAAAATCCTGGTGAAAAAAAATAAGCACTCCGAGTCTGGAAGAATTGCATTACCGATAGAAAAGGCTCCAAAAGATCTCAGTGCAATCCCAGATGGAGAATACTGCAAACTCCACCCTTTGGATCCAAGTTGCCCCATTAATTCTGCCCCTTTTGCTGGTTGTCCTGCTCAACAATTTCTCGATTCTATTCCACCTATTGCCCAGGATGCTGATGTATGGTGCTGGGCGGCCTCTGCTGAATCCATAATGAAGACTTATGGAACCAATAAAAAACAATGCCAGATTCTCAACGAGGTTGAAGGCTTAACAATTGATTGTTGCAGTCCAGAGAATGAATTTAATCCCATATGCTTGGAAAATGGGTGGCCGCACGAGGCTTTTAATAATCCCCGAACAAGTACTAAATTCGATTTTGAGTATATTTACGGTCCGCTTCCAATGTCCAAGCTTTTTCATGTTCTCTGTCAATACGGCCCGATTAGTTTTGTCATTCGTATGCATGGAGGAGGCGGGCATTCTTTTGTTGTAAAAGATATCGAAATTGAGGACGGGGAACTATTCCTTTTGGTCCATGATCATAGTTGGGTTGTGGACGACCAAGGGAGAAGAGCAGCGGAATTTAAAAAATGGTCGTATGAAGCATTTGCAGAGGGTGTATGGCTTGGCTTGGACTCAACAAATAGCGACCATTTTGTGGATTATTTTGAGGTGAAACGCCTCCCATAATAGTAAGGCAACCCTAATGCAATCGAATCGAATTGGATTTATTAGTCTTTGTCTTGTTGTCCATCTTAGTAATTTTGACTTTCCATCGGTCTATGCAGAAGATGGGCCAAAGAACGACAAGGATGCATCCTATGCTTATACCCTGACAGGTGAAGAATTAAAAAAGGCAGGAGAAATTATCGAAGCTAAGTTCAAAAGGCTTTTTTCTTTATATGTCCTTGGGGGTGGTGAGAAACCCCTGGAGTTGTCTTATCAAAAAAAGAACCAGGAAAAAATTGAAAGTTTGGGCTTCAACGACCTTAGTGAATTAGAGAACGTTAAAGCACGCGATTATCTGGCTATTTCCTATGTTCGTTTGGATCATTTGAGAAATTTTAAGAGTGAAAGTGAATTAGTAAATCTCATCGATAAAAGAGCTTCGTTTATCTTTTCCATACCAGTTAAGGAGAAAGCCCAGAAGACTGATTCGATAAGTCAACCCTTTGCCGTGGTGGCTCCTGTAAAAGATGCAAAGGACCACCTCTCAAAATTACGGATTACCCAATATGGGCCATCCAAGGTCTTTCAATTGTTATTTGAGGCAAGGCAAGAATTAGACACAAAAGTGTATTCATTGGTGGACGCGCATTGTACATGTTTTATTGTGTGGATCCCGGCTCTCAACCAATATTTATTGGGAGACGTGACATCCGAAGAATTTAAGATAAAGGTCATTGATAATGGCATGAAACGCCTAGGTTTGGGGAAGGGTGAATATCGTCCTGCCTATGAGGTTTTTGAAGCATTGTCAAAAGAAGCTCAAAAGAAAAAATATGAGTTGCCACCGTGGCCATTTGGCCAGCCTCAGGTAAGCCAGAAACCACAACCATAGGAATAGGGAGGAAATTTATGAAGGCTCATCTGCCATGTTTGAAGAACAATTGGGCGGGATTTATTGTTGGATTACTCGGTGCATTCCTGATTCAAGGATGCACAACGCCCCTGGTGAAGGTTGACAATCAGACCATTGTTGGGGAATGTTCTGATGACGACAATTTTGATGGGGTAGGAGCCTGTTCTAATCAACTTATAATGGGTCGGCAACAAATTTTTGGCACAAGGATACTGACCATATCATTCAAGCCTCTGAAAATTTGAATTGTACAGTGGCGGGAAGTAAAAAGTGTAAAAAAACCGGCACAGCAAGTAGTTGTACTAATGCACAAGGCCAACCGGATTACTGTTATAGCACCTATACCAATATTCCCAACCCTGGAACCTGCTTTTGTGCTTGTGACCAACTTTAAATTATTTGGCTCATCGCGTATTCGAGTGGGTAGATTGTGACGATTTCAGATCTCCGGCAGCATGCAGGTGAGGACTTTGAGGCGAAGGTAGTCTTCGTCCCGAAGCCCGTAGGCTCGCCGTTGGATGACCCGAATCTTGGTGTTGAGCCCTTCGACGAAGCCCAGCGAGATTTTCTCCTCGGCGGTGCAATAGGCGGCGATGCCCTCCCAGTTTCGCTCCACCAAGGCGGCGAACCGCTCGAACGGCTTCAAGCGCTGCCATCTGAGCGACTGCTGCCAGTGGTCGAAGAACCGCCTGGCCCATCCTTCCCGACAGTAGTCCCACAGCTGTCCGAAGGACTCCTTGAGCAGGTAAGCCGTATGGAGACGCTTGTTGGCGGCCAGCAGTTTGTTGAGGGCCTTTCGCCCATCCAAGGAGAGATTCTCTCGCCGCGACAACAGGGTATAGCGATGCCCCTTGATGAACGCTCGGTTCTTGCCCGACAACCGCTGGTATTCGGCACGGCGTACCTGATCGAGCGCCTCGCCCAGATGTCGCATCACGTGAAACTTGTCGAACAGAATGGCAGCTGCGGGGGCGTGGTCCGGCTTTTTCGTCGAGGCTGCAAACGCCTTCCACATGTCCATAACCGCGATCTGGATCTTTCGACTCTTCGGTGGTCCCACCCAGGCGTAGAAGGCATCCAGGCTTGCTTCCGAGCGGTCCGTCCCTCCAAACCAGATGGGGCGTCGGCGGAGCAGGTCACTCACCACGATTCGGTAGGTATGCCCCTTGCGGATCGATATCTCATCGATCCCGATGATCCGAGGCCCCGGCGCGCCAGCGCGCCGCAGTTGCTCCTGCATGTACTGCTTGTCCAAGGCTTTGACGGTGTGCCAATCCAGCCGCAGCTCGCGGGCAACGGCTTTGATACTGGCAGAGCGACACCGTCGTCCCACATAGAAGGCAAATCGTTTGGTGTAGAACGGGTTGTCGGCGAGGAAGGGCAACGCTTCCCGTTTCACCTTCTGGCACATTCGGCACAAGACCCGTCGGACCGCCACCTCCAGGTACACTCGCGTGTCGCCGCAGGAGAGATCGCGGACGAGGCGCCGCTTCTGGTCGTAGAAGGTCCGGTGGGGAGTGCCACAGACCCCGCACACTGTTTTTTCCCCCGACGCTCCAGCCGGAGGATACGAGCGTGGGAGTCTCCAAAGACGCCCTTGACCTTGGTGGCGGGACGAAATTCAGGGAATCGATAGGCATCAGAGAGAGTTCGTTGTTTTCGCATGCGGCCATTTTGCCAAATATTCGCGACTCTGAAAAGTGCAATACCTCAAGCCACATGGTCATTTTCTACAGGAGGAGGAGTGAAAACCACCCACTCACTTTCACGAAGAGCCAATTATTTTAATGAATAAAGGAGACCTCTTGTATTGGATTGAGCGCACATGGGCAAATTGGATGCCTTTATGGGGTATGAGTGAAAAATTATGGCGTTACTAGAGTGTTCCATCAGAAGAAGGATAATTTCAGTAATCCCACTGATGATGAGGATTAGAAGGAATTGTATGTGGTTCCTGGCGTATGTAGCTCATCAAACTCGATGGCGTCTTTTTTCTAAGTCGAATCTCGTGGGATATGCCCTGCTACCTTTGGCGTTTATCGTTTTTTGTTCATGGGGAAAAACGCATGCTCAGGTAACGACCATTACGGGTGATGGAACGATGGGAACGAATGTTCCTGCCGGGTGCAATGTGTGCAACATTACCGGTGGAACACGTCCTGGTAATGGGTCAAATCTTTTCCATTCCTTTAATAAGTTTAATGTAGGGACAACGGGAGTAGCCAATTTCCTTAACGATTCCGGAAAGCCGACCTCCAACATTCTGAGCCGTGTCACGGGTGGGGATCCCTCGAACATTCTCGGAAAGATTCAGACCGACGGGTTTGGGAAAGCCAATCTGTTTCTCATGAATCCGCACGGGATCGTGTTTGGGCAGGATGCATCCTTGCATGTCGGGGGTGCCGCCTATTTCACGACGGCGGATTACTTGAGACTTAACGACGGAGTGCAATTCACCGCTCTTGCCGGGTGCGCAGGATGCGTTGTTGAGTATCGCGCCAGTTGCCGCATTCGGGTTCCTGGGAACCAATCCCGGCGGCGCGATTTCGGTTGACGGGTAGCACTTTGTCCGTTGAGGAAGGACAAACGCTCTCGCTCGTGGGGGGAGACATCACTATCGGCAGTAGTAGCCTCAATGCGCCCGGAGGGAAAATTGCCTTAGCCAGTGTGGCCTCTCCAGGCGAAGTGGTGGCCGACACGTTCGCCAGCGCTCCCAACGTGAATGGGGAGTCGTTCACCACGATGGGGAATATTGTTCTGTCGGAGGGAGCGACGCTGAATGTTTCCGGGGATGCGGACGGCGGGGATGCCGCCGGCACGGTGATCATTCGAGGTGGCCAATTGATGATGACCAACGCCACGATCTCAGCGGATACCGGCAATAGCGACGGAGCAGCTACGGCCGTGAGTATGCAGCTGACCGGTGATCTAACAATCGAAACTAATTTAGACGTTCCCACTATTTCGGCCAGAAGCTTGGGGGCAGGGAATGCCGGAGAGGTTCAGATTGAATCGGAAAATATGACCGTAATGGCGACGAGTCCGGATCCCCTGAATGTGATTGCAACGGTGGCCTCCGGAACAGGCAAGGCCGGCAATGTTAGTCTGACAACTCATGGCAATCTGGAGTTTCGTGGTGATCCTGATGGGTTTGCCTTTTTTATCGATAGCGGCACCGCAAGCGAGGGATCAGGTGGAAACATCAATATTAAGGCGGACAGTTTTTTAATGGAAGACGCCTTCATTAATACAGGGGATAGTTTTGATTTTGAACCATTTGATCCATCAGGGCCATCCGGCAATGTGTCAATTTCGGCAACCAATATGGAATCCACCTTTAGTGGAATCTTTACGGAAATCTTTTTTTCCAAGGCCGGTAGTGTCACGATTGAGGGCGGGAATGTCCTTCTTGATAACACTCCGATTGCTGTCAACGGATTGGAGGGGGCCGGGGGAATTCGTATTGATGCGGATACCCTGACAGTGATCAGCTTCACTCCTAGATAGTCGCTCCTTTGGTGAGTCTGCCGGGCCCGTTCCCTCGCCTGGAATTACGGTTAACGCCAGAGTGGTTGAGTTGAAGGAAGGCAGCCAGCTGGTTACCTCCACCTGCTGGTAACCTAGATGCGGGACCCATCCAGGTGACAGCGACGGACTATTTGGGAATTCTAGGTAACGAATTGGGTTTTCGGCCTAGCGGGATCTTCAGCAATTCTTTCGGGTTTAACGGACCCCTTGGGAAAGCAGGCACGATCTCCATTACAACTTCAACCTTGGAAATGACAGACGGTGGGGTGATTAATACTGGCACTCAAAGCAGTGGATTGGGTGGGAATATCATCATTAATTCTCAAAAAATTTCCATTTCCGGGCAGGAGGCAGTTGCACCAGTTGAACCGATATTTGGGCTCGGCAACCAACTGGCCAGTGGCATTTTTACGTCAACCATTGGCGATGGAACATTGTGTTCCGGACCGTGTGGTGATGCAGGAAATATCTCGATTAAAACCGGTTCGCTGAATCTAGCTGAAGGGGGATCGATTAATAGCGGGACGAGCAGTACGGGAAAAGGTGGGACGATTAGTGTGAAGGCCACAGAGACTATTTCCATTGCCGGGACCTTGGATGATGGCACTACCCCGGGAGGGGTATTTAGCCAGACCGTTGGGACGGAGTCCGGCGCGGGAGCTGGCGGCACCATCTCCTTGGTGGCGGGCCAGAACTTCATCTTGAGTGACGGAGCGAGGGTTTCCACAAGCAGCGAGGGCCCGGGCAATGCGGGAGCCATTAACATCGACGTCACGGCGGGATCGTTCACGATTGCCCAAGGGGCCGGGTGGATAGCGGCACCATCAGCACAGGAGCCGGTGGCCGGATTACCATACACGCTCCAGACATCGTGATTACCGGGACCGTACGGCCAGGCGAGCAGTGTGTTGAGTCTGACGACCGGGGAGGATTCCGGCGCTGGGGTCGGCGGCAATATTTCATTGATGGCGGACCAGAACTTCACCCTGAGTGACGGGGCCACAGTTTCCGCGAGCAGCAGCGGCCCGGGGAACGCGGGGGACATTACTGTTACGGCTGGGAACACAGTCTTGATCAACGATAGCTCCGTGCTCACGAACGCAGAGGGTACAGGAGCTGGCGGAGGGATGACGGTTGTTGCCCACTCGATTGAATTGGACCAACGCCACGCTCTCAGCGAGCGTGAAAGATGGCCTGGATCAACCTGGGGGCACCGCGTGGTGATATCTCACTTACCACGCCTACCCTTCTAATGACCGGCGGAGAAATGACAGCGGAAACCAGCGGGACCCGGTCTGCGGGCAGCATTACTCTGAACACCGATACGCTGGTTGCTCAGAACGCGGCGAAAATTTCGGCTCGCACCTCTGCAGATGGTGGTGCCGGGAATATTACTATTAACACAGGGAATCTGACCTTACAGAGCGGTGGGCAGATTGAAGCCAGCACCACCGGCTCAGGAAAGGGAGGAACGATTGGGATTGAGGCCAAGGCTGACGTGGTGGTATCGGGGCTGAGTGCCGACGGCCAGACCCCGAGTGGCATCTCTGCCAATACCCAACCCAATGCGACCGGCATCGGCGGAGGTGCCGGTGACATCACGGTAAGCGCCAGGAATGTATTGCTCAATGGCGGGGCACGAATTGATAGCAGCACGACCGGTGCCGGAGCCGGCGGAACGATTTCCTTAATAGCGGATCAGAACTTCACCCTCAGTAACGGGGCGACGGTCTCCGCGAGCAGCAGCGGGCCGGGCAACGCCGGGAATATCACGCTTGGGGCCAACAATACGATCCTGATCGATAAGGCCACCGTCACCACAGAAGCCAGGGAGGCGTTAGGCGGGAATATTAAACTCACCGCCGGCAATGAAATTCACTTGACTGACAGTCAAGTAACCAGCCTGGTTCAGGAGGGGTCAGGGGACGCAGGCAGTATTAACCTGGATCCGGACTTTATTGTGCTCAAAAATAGCGATGTGAAGAGTACGGCGGTGTCCGGAGATGGGGGCCCCATTACCCTCATCGCGAATTCGGCGATCTTAATTGATCCGTCTAGTGATCTGGATGCGAGTTCCCTGTTTGGCGGGAGTGGCAGAATTACGATCCAATCCCCGATTCAAAATCTGAGCGGCACGATTACGCCCCTGCCTCAAAACACTCTTCCGGTGACCCCTCTGTATGGATCCCGGTGTGTGGCGGGGGCCGGTGGAAACTTTAGTACCTTTGTGGATTCCAAGGCCGACAGTCTGGCGCCCAGGCCCGGCACCTTTCTCGCCAGTCCCTTCCTTCCCCTCTCCCATGGTCCCCAGGCGGGAGCGGTGGGGAAGGCTGGAAGGTTCTCAGAGGTTTCCGGCTCCGGTCATGCTGCTCCTCTCCAGCTAGCTTCGTATGTCCCTCCCGTGCTATATGCACAGGCCGATGAGACGAATTCCGCCTGTCCGTAAGATGGGGCTGGCACGATATGAAGCGTCAATGCCTTGGCTCTTCTCCAGCTATCTTTGAAATAGTCCTGTCTTTAGGCATCACGCTTACCCTGGTAGGGGAGGTGACCTATGGGCAAGCCCCGCCTCCCATCACGTCATCAGGACTCAACACCCAAATCAGTGCCCCGGTGAATCTTCCTGGCGGAGCCGTCCAGCACAACATTACCGGAGGAACGAGGCCAGGTGGCGGGGGCAACCTGTTCCATAGCTTCGGGGAGTTCGGAGTCCCGACGAATAACATTGCCAACTTTCTGAATGATGCCGCGCTTCCAACTTCCAACATCCTGAGCCGTGTCACTGGCGGTAATCCCTCCAACATTTTCGGGACGATTCAAACCGAAGGCTTCGGGAATGCCAACCTGTTTCTGATGAATCCCGCCGGGATCGTGTTTGGTCCCAATGCCTCCTTGAATGTGGGTGGGGCTGCTCATTTCACCACGGCCGATTATTTACGACTGAGCGACGGAGTGCAGTTCACCGCCCTTCCGAGTGCGCAGGATGCGCTGTTGAGTGTGGCGCCGGTGGCGGCCTTTGGGTTCCTTGAATCGAACCCCGCTTCTATTTCGGTTGAAGGGAGCACCTTGTCGGTTGAGGAGGGACAAACCCTTTCGCTTGTCGGAGGAGACATCACCATCGGTGGCGGGCTCAATGCTCCGGGAGGAACAATTGCCTTAGCCAGTGTGGCCTCTCCAGGTGAAGTGTTGGTCGATACGTTATGCCAGCGCCCCCAACATCAATGGCCAGTCGTTCACCACGATGGGGAATATTTCTCTGTCGGAAGGAGCGACGCTGAATGTTTCCGGGGATGTGGACGGCGGGGATGCCGCCGGAACGGTCATCATTCGAGGCGGTAATTTAATGATGACCAACGCCACGATCTCTGCCGATACGGGAGATTCCTCAGGAGCAGCGGTTGCGGTTGATATCAACATTGAAGAAAGCATTTCCATCTCAAGTGATGCTTCATCAGCCATCACCGCAAGGGCAATCGGGGCAGGGGATTCTGGTGAGGTAAGTCTTCAGTCAGAAAATTTAACGGTACAATCTGTCTATTTCGGATTTTGCCACGGCCATTATTGATACCAGCAATTTTCGGGACAGGGAACAGGTGGGCACGTGAATCTGAACATGGAAGCTGGGAATCTTATTGTTGACTGGTGGAGATTTTACTGGCTCTCTTTATCGAGAGCGGGACCTGGGGGAGATGGAATCATGGCGGGAATGTGACGATCAAGGCAGGAACTGCTGAATTCACCGAATACAGAACATGAGTACAGGGGATGGTATTGCTTGGAAGGCTCTGGTCGCTCGGTGGCCATTTTGCGATCCATGCGAACTTCGATGTCCATGAATGGTGTTACCTTTTCTACTGATCTCACTGAACTTACGTGGTGGCGACATTAACCTTTGATGCACACAACATCACCTTTTCAGGATAATAGCAGCATTGGTGTCCTCAGCCTTCTTGGGGAAGCTGTGATCGATATACATGCGAATCATTTTGTCATGGATAACAGCAATCATTCTTAATCAGACAGGGCTCGCGCCTGGCGGCGGGATTGTCGTCAATGCAGCCTCGCGTAGAACTGATGAACAACAGTCAAATGGTCGAGTCAAACGTTTGGCGATGGAGACTGCCGGAACAGATCACCGTGACGGCCACAGACTCACGTGACGATCTCGGATGATCCTGCACAATTGCTTTTGCAGCCAGGGGGGTCATTCACCAACGCTTTTGGTGATCCAGATCTTGGGATCAATGGAAAGGCCGGTGCGATCGCCAGTCATCAACCCCTATCTTGGAACTATGACCAGGGGGAACACGGATCAATACCTCAACGCAAATCTAGTGGTGCTGGGGGTGATGTGACAATTAACGCCCAGCAAGTTTCTCTTTCGGGGCAGCGGAATTTTGCACGGATGGATCTTCCATTTTTGGTTTCGGCAGGCACAAAGGCTACGCGGAATTTATACCCGCACTGAAGGCATTGCGCCTGACACATGTACCGATCCCTGCGGCCGCGCTGGGAATGTTTCTATAACCACGGGATTGTTCAACCTTGCCCAAGGGGCCAGAGTGGATAGCGGGACCAACAATACAGGAGCCGGGGGGACGATTAGTGTGAACGCCACAGAGACTATTTCTATTGCCGGGACCTTGGATGATGGCACTACCCAGGGAGGGGTATTTAGCCAGACCATTGGGACGGAGCCCGGCTCAGGAGCAGGGGGGGCCATCTCGTTGACCTCGGGACAAAACTTCACCATCAGCGACGGGGCCACGGTCTCTGCGAATAGCAGTGGCCCGGGCAATGCGGGGGCCATTAATATCGACAGCACGGCGGGATCGGTCACAATAGCTCAAGGGGCGGGTGTCAATAGCGGCACAACCAGCACGGGAGCAGGCGGGACGATCTCCTTGAAGGCGGATCAGAACTTCACCCTCAGTGACGGAGCCACGGTCTCCGCGAGCAGCAGCGGCCCGGGCAACGCCGGGAATATCACGCTTGGGGCCAACAATACGATCCTGATCGATAAGGCCACCGTCACCACAGAAGCCAGGGAGGCGTTAGGCGGGAATATTAAACTCACCGCCGGCAATGAAATTCACTTGACCGACAGTCAAGTGACCAGCCTGGTTCAGGAGGGGTCAGGGAACGCAGGCAGTATTAACCTGGATCCGGACTTTATTGTGCTCAAAAATAGCGATGTGAAAAGTACGGCGTGTCTGGAGATGGGGGCCCCATTACCCTCATCGCGAATTCGGCGATCTTAATTGATCCGTCTAGTGATCTTGATGCGAATTCCCTGTTCGGCGGGAGTGGCAGAATTACGATCCAATCCCCGATTCAAAATCTGAGTGGCACGATTACGCCCCTGCCTCAAAACACTCTTCCGGTGACCCCTCTGTATGGATCCCGCTGTGTGGCGGGGGCCGGTGGAAACTTCAGTACCTTTGTGGATTCCAAGGCCGACAGTCTGGCTCCCAGGCCCGGCACCTTTCTCGCCAGTCCCTTCCTTCCCCTCTCCCATGGTCCCCAGGCGGGAGCGGTGGGGAAGGCTGGAAGGTTCTCAGAGGTTTCCGGCTCCGGTCATGCTGCTCCTCTCCAGCTAGCTTCGTATGTCCCGCCCATGCTATATGCACAGGCCGATGAGACGAATTCCGCCTGTCCGTAAAATGGGGCTGGCACGATATGAAGCGTCAATGCCTTGGCTCTTCTCCAGCTTCATTTGAAATATTTCTGTTCCTTGCCCAGTCAGCCGGTGAGTGTGGGGAAACTGTATATCTCCCGCTGTGTGGCCGGAGAAGAAGGCCACTTTAGCCTATTTGTGGATTCCAAGACGGACAGCATCGCTCCGGTGCTTGGTATTTACCTGGCCAGTCCATTCCTGCCGTTCACGGGTGAGGCACAGAAGAAGATTAAGCCAAACCAGAAAAACCTTTCGGGAATTGATACTCATTCCAACCAGGCTGCCTAAACTCCTCCTCTGCTCTTCGCGCAGGCTTCCGGCGAACTTCCTCCCTGCCCATAGCAGGAAAATTCAAAAAACCATCAGCCATACGCTGGAGTCGGTCAGAGGCTCAACATTCCATCCTGGCACATTTCGCGCCTGTTTTCGGGTGTTGGACTCGTTCACCTTTACTTTTATACCTGAACCTCTTCGGATTTTGGGACGAGTCGTGGCACTTTGATTTTGGCCGCACGTTTTTCCTGTTGAGCCAGGTCATAGTTCAACTGCATGCGAAGCCAGGTTTCCGGAGTGCTTCCAAATGCTTTGGAAATTCGAATGGCCATATCCAGCGACAAACTACGCTTCCCATTGACAAGGTCGGATAAGGTTTTTCGACTCACGCCAAGTTTGTCAGCGATATCGGTAATCGTTTCTCCCAATGGCTCGATGCAAAGATCCTTCAGGACTTCTCCGGGATGGGGTGGGTTTTTCATCGACATAAGTTTTTTCTCCTTAATGGTAATCAGTCAGCTCCAAGTTATGGAACTCTCCATCTTCGAAGGTAAAAATAATCCTCCAATTTCCTGTGACACTAATACTCCAATATCCTTTTAAATCACCAGTCAATTTATGAAGTCGGAGAGCGGGAAGGTTTATTCCCTCAAGGCCATCGGCCGCATTCATCAAGCCTAAGATCCTGCCTATACGTCCCACCAGATCAGGTGGTAAGAATCGTCCATCCTCTTTTTCATAATACCGCTTTAAACCCCGGTGTCGAAAAGACTTGATCATTGTTAATTGTAATACGTAACGTTACGCGACACAATAAATTAGTCATTTTTTATGGTTATTCGAGCAATTTACTCACTGTATTTGTGGTGGAAGGATTTCAGATTTTCCTTTGAAACAGGGGGCTTGGGAAAATCAATTGAGAAAAAATCAAGGAGAGGGATGTCCACTTTTGCACTTTTGTGGCTTCCCAGACGGACAGTGTAGCCCCCACTCCAGGCAGTTACCTGACCAGTCCTTTTGTACCGTTCACGGGTGAGGCACAAAAGGAAACATCGCAAAGTCAGAAAAACCTTTCGGAAATTGATGATAATCCCAACCCGGCTTCTCCGCTTCAACTGGCTGCCTATACGCCTCCTCTGCTCTTCGTGCAGGCTTCCGGCGATTTTCCTCCCTGCCCGTAATATTTTTCGCTATTTCAAACACTTTCCCTCTGTACAAATTCTCTCTACTAAAATTACTTCGTAAGAAGTTCCCGATACCGTCCTGCCTGGGTGTTTCTGCGCAGGCAAGTATCCTGTAAAACGTGGCATTACCACCAAGTGTTATAAGGCAGCTACCCACAACGCCGGCATGCCCGACATTTTTCATCGGGCATCCATCTGATTTTCGTTTCGGATGGATCCCCGCTTACGACTGGCGGGGATGACAAGAAGGAGGAACGGGTGGGGATGACTAAAGGGGAACCTGGCGGGGGATGACGATGGGGAAGGAGACCACGGGGATAGAAGGTGTGTGGTCATTCCTGACTGTTGTAATCGGGAATCCCTCTTTCGATCACGGAGCCACCACATTAATTCCTCAAAGAGGGACTGCGAACCAAGGCTAACAATTCTTCATAGACATTTCGACGTGGCCCCACAAAGATGACATCTACGGTCCGGTCTTTTTCATTCAACTGATAAATGACTCGATAGGTACGCACCCGGTAGGATCGATAGCCGGAGAGTTCATGGTGGAGGACATGGCCCTGCAGAGGGGTTTCTAGCAGAGTTTTGACAGCCTCTCGAACATCTTGTTTGACTTGGGGATGGAGAGTCCGAATATACCGGGCCGCTTCCGGTGTGTAGCGGGCACGGTACGGCTTCATGATTGTTCATGATCGAATATCGCTGTCTCAGCCACCCATTGATGCGTTTGAGCTTCCTTCAAGGAACGCCGAAGTCTTCGCATTGTCTTCTGATCGCTCAATATTTCCAGAGTTTCCATTAAGCCCTCAAAATACTCCATACTGAGAAGAACTGCAGTGGGGACACCATCACGCGTAATGCCTACGGTCTCCTGGTGTTTGGGCAACTGGCGCACGAGGTCAAGGAGTTGTGCCTTGGCTTGCGTGACGGAAATGTACTGATCAATGTTGGCCATGCGAAAACCTCCAATGGTTCTATATGTAGCCATTATACTGACTATATAGGGATGGTGCAAGATGGGAAGGCATAGACTCGAAAGAATTCATTCGCGTGGGATCTTTATCGGTCTTATCCGAGAATGGGTACCGATGGGGTAAGGCTGCGATAATCGAAGCGACCAGGGCGAATCCTATCTCTTTTCTCACTTCTTGTTCACTATCACGAAAACATTTCCTGTAATACAGGCAAAGTTTTTTCTGCCGCGGCATGATGAATGGTTCCAAGCTTTTTCACCAAACGTGATCGATCAACGGCTCTCATCTGATCTAGGGCGATGTCACCTTTCTTGCCCTGAAAGGTTGTTTTCACTCTTGATGGAAAATTACGAAGAGTCGTGGTCATCGGCGCAACAAGAACCGTTCTTAACGTCCGATTCATTTCATCGGGCGAAATCACCAGAGCCGGTCTTGTCTTTTTAATTTCTGAGCCTTGGGGGGATCTAAGGAAACCAGATATACCTCGAACTGCCTTACCATACCCATTCGTCCTGATCAAAATCATTACTCACCTCATTGAGGAGCAGCTCTTCCTCGCCGGCTCCAGCTTCAATGAACGCTTCAGCCCACCCTTCCCTGGGTTTTTTTGCTTTGGAAATGACCAGCGTTTCATCCTTAATTTCCAGAGATACTTCCTTGATAAACCCGCACTGTTTCAAAAGATGTGAAGGAATAATGATGCCTTTCGAGTTGCCTATTTTCGTTATCGAGCTTTTCATGATCACCCCCTCATGTTCTTACTATGTTGCAACATTGGGTAACATGAAGGTCAATTCTTATGATAGCAGGAGCTGGAATGACGATGGGGGGCTGGCTGGGACGACCACAAGCTGGGCATTCGGGGGAGTACCTCTAGGACGAAATGTAGGGGATGACTCTGCGCTAGCCACAGGTGGTGACGATCAAGATAGTTGCCGGGTTTCGGCCTGGCAGCCGAGGTTCCTTTTGTTTCGGCAAAAGGATCCAAAACCATCGACGCCCCGCCCGGTCTCATTCAAGATTGGACGGACGCGAGCCTGAGGAGGGCGGCCCAACTCGCTGAGCCTGTCCTGAGGTGTCTCGAAGGGCTCACACAAAGTCCGCCGGTTCATGAGAGCGTCCGACCCAAGGACCGGACGGCAGGCGTCACTCAGCGGCGAGGGGGACACACAGATAAAGAAGCCTTTGGAAATTCATTGGAGTCACTATCACTATAATGTTCATTATAATTTTCATTTGTTCTGATTGGAGAGTAAAAGAATCCAAGCCACCGCCAGCCCGACCACACAGCTTATCGAAGTTCCGAGGGTGATGTTTTGATAAATCTCGTACAGTTGCATGGGAGAAACCATTGGAAAATTTGATGGCTGTTCCTTTGGGATTCCTGGTAATGGCTCTTACCTCTTTTATACGCAATGACGATGCCGTTTCGGAGAGAGAGCGTTGCGATACGATTATCATGTGTCCAATCAACACCTTATGGAAGAAAAACGAATGCAATTCCCCAATATGCAATTCAATGGTGTTGGTCTCCTGCATACGAGGTAGTCATCCTGTCAACGACCTCGTCTCTGATAGAGCCAACGTCAAAAGGTCGTCGCGAACGGTGAGGAGCGTTGGTGTCAGGAGGAGGTGCTCAGCATGAGGATGGCTTACCCGCTACAGACCGACGGGATGACCGAGGACGAAGGAGATAACTCGCACACCTGTTATTTGTCTTTGTCCCGGTTTGACAGGAAAAGAACCCATGCCACTGCCAGCCCGATCACGCAGCTTACGGAGGTTCCTATGACGATGTTTTGATAAATCTCATAGAGTTGCATGACGAACCTTTTGGAAATTTGGCGCAAGTCTTCTTTTGGATTCCCGATGATTGCTCCTGTTAATTATTACTTAAGCAACCACGGTGCCGTTTGGGTGATGGTTCAGTGTGAAGAAAAAATAATTTTTAAATTCAATAACTTGAGAGATGAAACGCGATGAACATGGTGACCAAGGCCATTGATCGTTTTTGCCTAAGTGGTCACGACGTGGTCAGGGTGTCAACTTCCGTATTTTTGAAGGAAGAAAAGACAAACAGCTCTGGATGAAAGGACCTGAGCGTTCAGTCGAACGATTGTTTTGAAATTTCTCTTATTGATGGTTCGGGGTCCCGGCAGACAACGGCTGGGATGACGAAGATGAGGGTGACAAAAGGGAGAGGATTGATGACTGAGTATGTCGACTCGAAAGCCAGGCTCTCCTTGACCGACTCTCTCACTAGCCCCTCCCTGCAAAGGAGGATGCTTTTCCTCGCTGGACCGAGAGTATTCAACCTTGGCACAGATCCTTCGCTGATGCTCAGGATGACCACCTAGAGATCTCTCCACTAGCCGCCGTACCCTATCAAAGGAGGAGTGCTTGAAAAATGTCGCCAGCGGCGTTCTCGCCCCTTGGCCGTGCTCACATACTCCTCCGTATGCTCCGCCCGTCAGCTTCTGCGGCCTTGCTGGACGCGCCTTTTTGAACACTCCATTATTTTTCTCGGGTGGGCATCGGTCACTCCTATTCTGATGAAAAGGCCACTCATTTGAAGTATTCACAGTCGGAAGGGAAAGGTGTGTGGGCTGAAAAATGGTGAAAAATAGACCCTGATTCACAATGGGATAGTGGCAATATGGGGCAAGGAATTTTGAAGGTAAAGAATTAGAGCCAGTTATTGATTAAGAGGAAGGGTGCCCAATAGCCGGGATGCCGATAGATGGGATGGTCGAGCAGGGCCACCTGGGCTTCACGAAGGGCTTGCGCTTTGGAGACCGATGATTCTTTGAGCCGCAGATAAAATGTATTGATCAGGCCTGAGGTTGCCTGGTCATTGATAAACCATAAGGTCGCCAAGGCGCTTCGAGCCCCCGCTTTCACGGCGACCCCGGCCAGGCCCAGCGCGGACCGGTCGTCTCCGGCCGCCGTTTCACAGGCGCTCAAGGTTAACAGATCCAGGGGGATTTTGCGGAATTGAAAGAGTCCGATTAATTCTCTGAGGTGATCCATGGTCAGCTTTTTATCATAGGTCAGCACGAAGGAATCCTTGGCCTCATTGGCAAATTTTCCATGCGAGGCAATATGAATGATCGTAAAGTTTTCTTCTTTCATGTCCTGTTCCAGATTGGAAATGAGGAAATTCTCGTTCATGAGAATCTTCCCCCCAAAGAGGTCTTGAATCCCCTTGACTTCCTTTTGCGTATTGGGGAGCGGTGAAAACCCCTGCACGCCT
This sequence comes from uncultured Nitrospiraceae bacterium, assembly GCA_963734345.1. GTDB lineage: Bacteria > Nitrospirota > Nitrospiria > Nitrospirales > UBA8639 > Nitrospira_E. Next base: position 594,124 of record CAVTGT010000010.1, on the reverse strand, counting down.
TCGGACAGTCCAATCGATAGGAGATTGACGTGCTCCCGGTCCAGGGGGTGGGCATCGGTGAGCGTCAGTCCCGGAGTCATTGCGACGGCATATTTTTGAATGAGGAACCGTTCTCCGTCATGTAAAGGCCCCATGGGAATGTTTCGCAAGGGTCCATCAGGGACGAAGACGAGTGTTTGGATCCCGAATTCATTCAGATAGGGTTCAAGCGGCCGGATGAGCAGGTCATACAGGGATTGGGCATGAGGCAGATATTGATGGGTGGTCCGTTTTTCCAATAAGGTCCGGAACACGTGAATCTTTTCGGTCAGGACACGTTCCTCAACAGGAACGGTGATTTTTTTGATCGTTCCACCAAGACTCATCAGCATATCCATCCGGTCAGGAAAGAGAATCGGATAAATAATCGCCGTGCTGGCGGACACCTTGTCAATGGCTTGAATTCTGGCTTTGTTGGCCTCCACGCACTCGTCTTTGAAATAATCCTGCAATTCTGCGGTCTTTAAGGCTTCTATGGTATCCCGGGTCTGGTACAGGAGCTCGTCTCGTTTTGTGGCATCCGTCATCTGGTCCGCTCTCTGGAGTAACAGGTCCGCGGTCTCAAAAAATAATGCCCCCAGAGATTCTCGAAACGATGCGGGCTGATGGGGAAGACCGACCGCGATTTCCTGACGGATGGGTTGGAGCGTGTCGATGGCTCGTTGATAGGCCAGGATGGCTTCGTCCATTCGACCGAGATTTTTGAGGTGGCGACCCGTATTCCATTCCCAGCGATAGAGGGCTTCCGGGGCCTGTCCTTGTTGACTCGCCCGAATCGCCAATTGCGTGAGTTGGAGGGCTTCCTCGTGGCGACCTTCCTCTTCGTACAACTCTCCTAAAAACCCCCACCCGTAGGATTCATTCTTCCAATCTCCAATTTCTTTGGCACTGTGTACGGCTTCCCGAAACGATTGAGCGGCTTGCGTGAATACAGCCGCCCGTTCATCTGAGATCTGGTGACTGAGGTCTTTCAAGCCCATTCCGATGGTGAGGAAGTTTTCGATCTTTTCGTGGGAGTCCGGAAGATTTCGTGTTTTTTCCAATGCCTGTTGCAGGTGGAGTTTCCCGTTCTGGGACGATCGTTGCCTGATTTCGACCAGCGCCGCATTCACCATGGCTCGAATGGAGAGGGGTTGCAGATCCAGGGAGTCGGCGAGAATGCTGGATTCGGTATAGGCGGCAATGGCTTCGGTATTGTCCTGGCGAATTGCGTGGACATTGCCCAGATCATTGAGGATGGCGGCCATCAATGGTCGATCCTCGATTTCCCGTGCAATCTTCAGCCCTTGTTGCAGAATCTCGAGCGCCGAATCCGTTTCTCCCACATTGAGATGCAGAGTTCCCAATTGGCTGAGTGCCTGGGCCATCAGGCGGGGCTGGTTGTGCTCTTGTGCTGTTTGGACGGCGGTGCGCAGTAATCGTTGAGCCCGTTGGTTTTGTCCCATATCGAGCAGGGCTCTTGAGAGATATATGAGGGCTTGAATGTGATTGGGATGATCTCCGGAATGTTCATAGACCTTGGCGGCTTGGGTCCAGGACCCGGCCGCTTGTTCAAATTTTCCCTGCTGGTAATAGCGGCTTCCCTCCTCCATCGAGTCGTGAGGAGACATGTCAGCCGCACTGGCGATTGCTCCCCACATACCGGCAGATCCCAGGAGGAGCAGGATGGCCAGAAGTCCATTACGAGACATGTTGGGGAATCCGTATTGTCCAGGCATTGCGCACCCATTCTAGAAACTACCGGCAATAAGGTCAAAGCGAGGGTTCCTGGTATTAGGAAGGGGTTGAGCTTTTCTGTGTAGCCGGCGATGACGCGAGAGGTATTTTCTCTTATGACTTCGGGAAGTCCTGCCGGGGGCTATTTGCGGAAACATTTCCTCTTGAAATTGTCTTCAACGTGGACACACAATGACACCATGTAGACAGGTGATGTGAGTGCCTATCATTCAACGTGCACGATTGATTTTATGAAATCCTGTTAAAACATGGGGTTAGACGTGCATGTGCCGGTTCGGGGGAAAATGTTTTGTGGAATGAAGGTTGCTTTAATTATCGTTTGTGAGCAAGGTAGTTAGAGAGTCATACGGGGAATTTCCCAGAGAGGCATCTGCCAAAGGGAAGAAAAGGAGGACAATATGAGACAGGTACATACGCTGACCAGGTGGGTGACTGTGGCAGGTGTGGTCATTGGCTTGAGTGTTCAGACGGCAGGAGGATCGGATTATCCTGCCACGAAAGACGGCCAGCCAAGAAAGGATCGCGTGGCGGATGTTATGAAGGAGACCCTCTCTCCCCTTGCTCGTCAGGTTGTTCAGGTGTCGGATAACAAGCAGGTGGCATCCTCGCGGCAGGAACCACTGTACCGGCCGCCACAACGAGGGGCTCCCGGAGGACGGATTGGTGGAGGCACCCGAGGCCCTTCCGCCCCTCTCCCTTTACTGTGGGCTTTGGTGCCGGATCACGTGGGATTGTCCACGGAGGCGCAACCACAATTGGTGTGGTATCTGTCGGAGGTCACGACGTACCCGTTGGAATTTACCATCATTGAAGGGACGGGGATCACGCCCATTATTGAACAAAGGCTTTCTTCTCCGACTGAGCCGGGCATTCAAATCATCCGGTTAGCCGACTTTGATCTGAATTTGGAGAAAGGGAAAACCTATCAATGGTTTGTATCGTTGGTGTCCGATTCCGAACACCGCTCAACAGATATTATTACCGGCGGGATGATTCAGGTGGGTGATGTCCCAGCCTCACTGGGGGAGAATGCGAAGAATGCCAATCCGGTTGTAGCGGCCAGGTTATGGGCTCAAGCCGGGTTCTGGTATGACGCCATGGGCATCATTTCCACCGGTATCAAGAACAATCCTTCCGATGCCGAGATGCATGATCTACGCGCGTCGTTGCTTGAAGAGGTTGAGTTAGCTACCCCGGCTCAAGTGGATCGCCGGCATGGATTATGACTGCGGCTTTTTGGGAGTGGGATTTGAAATTTCTTGTGTGCAAGTCCGGAAAGGTCTTGCCCGTGCGGGTGCCGATAGGAGCAACAACTTCTCCCTGTCCGTGATACCCGCTTGCTTTTGAGCCTGGTCTTTTAGTTGTTGTGGATCAGGTTCTCTCTCCCCCTTTCATCATACCCGCAGTTGTTGAACCTGTCCCCGCCATAGTGGCGGGGACAGGTTTTCAATTTATGGGTCTGTTGAAAAAAGCCGCCAGCGGCGTTCTCGCCATTTTTCCGTGCTCACGTACTAAACGTACGCTCCGCGCGTAAAAACGGCTGCGGCCTTGCTGGACGGACTTTTTTGAACCGACCCGGAGCCTTTGATGAGTAATCTAATCCTGGGCAAATTTGCCCTTGAAAATCTTCATTATTCAACACTCCCAAGGTTTAAACACCTTCATCAGTGCCGTTCTTCCGGTAAGCCGCCTTCAGGCGAACCGTAACGTTTGCTTCCTGCGAGATACGACAATCCGTCACACTCCGCGCGTCATGGGCGCTCATAGACTCACTTGTAGATTCCCCCCTCTCTCGCCTTCTGATTGACAAACATTTTCCTTATTCCTCGCACCAGATTCTTCACGTCGTTTCAGACATGGATGTCTCCTGGACTTCAAGAGGAATGGCGATACCCCGTTTCTCTCATCCGAATTAAGTTTCTTCCTGCCGGGCCGATACTGACTCCAAAGGGGTGTGGCTAAAACCATACCAACCCTGAGGTGTTTTCTCGATTATCTATCATATGGGTCTTTGTTCTTTCACGCTGCCATGTCCCTGTTCCCTTTGAATGGATTCCTTGGACTATTGCTGGCATGGACCCTTGTGTGGGGAGCGATCTGGCCTGTCCCGGATTCCTTCGCGAACCCCCAGGACATTACTCATCCCTTTCTGAATTCCCATTTAGATGTGGAAGAAATTCATGATGGGTTCATGGTCTCCATGCCCATTCCATCTTTCGCGAAGAGTACGGGCTCGGAGGCTTCAGTCGAAGACCTGTCCCATGATCCCGTGTTTGCAGACTTGTATTTTGATGAAGGCCGTTCTTTAATCCAGGGCGGGATCGAAGTCTTTCTCCAGGAAACCGTGGCTCTTCTGAATGTGGAAGACCAATGGGGGTTACGGATTGAAGGACATTGTGATGTGCGAGGCACATCCGCATACAACCTTACCTTGTCCCATTCCCATCTCATACATCTCGCCACATTCTTGCGCATGATGGGTATTCAGTCCGAGCGGATTCATGTGATGAATTTCGGTCAGGACCCTTTTGTCTGTCAGGGTGTTGGTGAACGGTGCCAGGAAGATAACCTGCGTGCGGAAGGAATTTTTTCGATTTTGGCTGCGGGACAATCGCAACGGGGATGCCTGGCTCGATTACGGCTGGTGGCGGGGAAAGATGTGGAGCGTGCGCTTCGTTATTCCCGACGTTCTCCTTATTTACAGCGTATCCAAGTGGCTTCTCCTCATTCTGTTCAATCCTTCACGTTCTAGCGGTTTCCGATTTCAGGCTCCTCCTCACTAATTTCGTATCTCTGCACTCCTCGAAAAAATTGAATGGCGTCGCCCCATACATTTTCTGATGGGGCTAGAGGATGCTCATCACGAATTGCACATGGAGCCCATTGTTCTGCAGGTTATGATTCGGGGGAGGCTCATCCACATGATTCAGTTGTTGCCCCCAATACACACTGCCAGATGCTCGATTAAAAAAGCCTAAGCGAAGCCCAGCGCCTATGCTGGCCAGCGTCTCGGGGTCCGGGGTGGGAAATTCGGCATTCCACGAATGTCCGACATCGATGAAGGGCGCGAAATGCACGGAAACAGAGGGACCGAATAGGGAGGGCAGCACGGGAATCCGTGACTCGACCGAAAACAGAAAGGCGTTATCTCGCACCAATTGATTTTCCCTGTATCCTCTCACACTATATCGGCCGCCGACGGCAAACTGCTCGAGCGGAAATAAGCTGTCATTGGCGATCTGAAGGGCAAGGCTGCTGAGGAACTCGATGCCCATTGGCTCAATTTGCCGAATCCATTGGGCTTGGCCCAGCCAGGCAAAGAAGTGTGAGTCTGCATCATCCGGGCCTCGTTGATTGTTGGTGGCATCCAGCACGTCCAATCCCACACTGAATCGTGAGCGAAAGGACAGGACTTGCATGGGTTCGCGGTGGATCCATTCCTGGGCAAACCGGATGGCCGACACGATGGACTTTCCGTTTGAGGTGGTTCCCGGTACGAAGCCGAAGCCTGTTCCGTCAAGAAACGTCTGGTTTTGGAGATGCTCCCCAATCAACGAGAGGGCCACTTCATCGGTGAGGGTATGGTATATGGGATGTCGTATGGCGATTTTAAAAATTTGTGTATGGCTTGTAATGTCCAACTGTTTAAAGGGGTCTGACACCACCCGGAAATTATTCAAGCGATATTGTAATTCCAGCGTCGTGTCCCGGGAGGTGATTGGCACGATGTAGGAGGCGTCAATAAGAGGATTCACACCTTTAGATTGGCCATAGGTGAAGAGAAATTGATCTCCAATGCCGAACACATTATCGACGGCGATCGTGCCCAGCCCCCGTTCGGCTCCAACCGTGGGTGATTGATAATTGTTGAACTCCGTCCACGCTCTAAAGGGTGATGCCTCTTCCACTCGCGCCTGGAGAATGGCCTCTCCGGGTTTCAGCCCGGGTTTGAGTTCCGTGTTTAAGCGTACAATTCTCGGGTCTTGAAGAAGAATCTGGAGGCGCTCCTTCAACGGCCGGATATTGAAGGGGGGACCGGCATCCAGCGCGATCCGGTCTTCCAAATAGAAAGGCAGAAAATGTTTGGTTCCCTCAATTTTGATATCTGTCAATTTTCCCTCGATGATCCGAATTGTCACCTCCCCTTCCTTCACCGCCTGGTCGGGAATGATTGCCCCGGAATTCACATATCCGTTGTTGACATATAAGAGGGTGAGAGCCCGACGAAGTTCTTCCAGATCTTCAGTCGACAGTTCTCGATTTTCGAAGGGAGCCGTGACTTTCGCTAGCTCCTCGGATGTAAAGACCGTGCTTCCCTCAATGTGAATTTTTTTGACCATGACCCGCAGCAGTGGGGCACGTTTTTGCTCTAATTCAGGAAAGGTTTTAACCGGAGGTAAGATGAGTTCAGGAGAAAGTGTGGATGGGAATGGTTCTTCCTTCTGAAGAGGAGGCGGTTCTCCTGACCGACCCGTCGGATCCAGCACGTTAGGGGGTGGAACGGAGGGAGGACTTTGTCCTCGCCCTAAAGAAGGATGAAGGCTAGATCAGAAGTAAGGTAAGATAGCCCAAGTCCCAATAATCCCGATATGCGGGAATCGGTTCGTTGAGAGATATGACATAGTCATGCGATAGCTCATGTCGCCCTCGTAGAAACAACTGAGATGACAGGAGGAGCAAGACTCCGTATGCCTGGTGTATATAGCAAAATGCTTGAATAATGTCCCGCCCCACACCAGATTGCGCAAGAATGCCGGATTTGGAGTGAAAACATGAGGTCTTTTGCCGCAATGAACTCTTTCGATTCCCAATTGGTCTGTTTGAAGCCCTGTCCCACGAGAGTCTAGCGCTCTTCGAGAGGGGGAGGGTTAAGAAGTGCAGGGGCGATTAAGAGCCGCACCGTCACAGGTTTAAGCCGCTATCGGTTCTTAAAAAAGGACGGTGCGTTATGCGAAGGGGAGGGGAGCCGGAACGAACTTTAAAAATTACGGGCCGCTGACTTAGTGGCTTTCTTTGACAAGGTTTTTATTCCATTCGGGGATTTCGATGGTGAGATCCTGCTCACCATTCGGTACGCACTGGCACCCCAGCCGCGACTGTAGGGTCAGCCCTGGAGCTTCATCTAATTGGTCATTTTCGTCATCAGTGGGCTCGTTGCAGGTGTCGAGCCCCTTTTTTACAATGATATGACAGGTCGAGCAGGCACAAACTCCCCCGCAGGCATGTTCCAGATCAATTCCATTTCCCAACGCGATATCGAGGATACTCCCGGGCAGACCTGTCTCCCCGTAAGGAAATTTGTCCGGGTCAACCTCAATTTCAATGGGGTTGTTTGGTGTGATAAAGGTCAGTTTGAATGGTTTTTTAGCGACTGCGGTTTCACTTTTCTCAATATATGGATTACTGCCACCCATTTAATTCTCCTTATAAAACAATGTGTTTAAAATAGATTCTCGGTAAAATTTCATACTTGATCCATGGCCGTCTTCATAAATCCGACTAAATGAATCTCCGACCATTTTAGTCTTGACTGCCTTAAGAGGTCAATGATATATTAAACCCGATCATATAAGTCGGCATTATGGCTGACTAAAATTTGTCAATATAACTACTTATTATGCTGAAACTTTCGAAAAAAGCAGACTATGCTCTGATGGCTCTCCAATATATGGCCATGGTTCGATCAGGAGAAACCAGTCCTTTTAATCCTAATAGGGTCGTCAATACCAAGGAAATAGCCGAGGAGCATAATATTCCTCTGGAATTATTAGCCAAAGTGCTTCAGACCTTGGCTAAATATGACATGGTGGAAAGTCAAAACGGACCCAAGGGCGGTTATCTTCTGGCCCGCGAGCCGCGGGAGATTTCGATCGCGCAGGTGTTGGAAGCGATTGAGGGACCTCTGGGAATTGCAGATTGTTATCATGAAAAGCAAGAACACGCGTCTTGTGAACAAATCGAGCATTGCAATATCCGGACACCTCTGTTGCGAGTGCAAGAAAGCATTTTTCATTTGCTCAGTAGCATGTCTATTGAAGATATGATGGCGGAACCCCCCTTAATTATTGTGGAATCTCGAAAAACAAAAGGAGTTCAATTATGAAGTTGCCCATATATTTGGATAATCATTCCACGACCCCTTGTGACCCGAGGGTGCTCGAGATGATGCTTCCCTATTTCACCGAGAAATTCGGGAATGCTGCCAGCCGGAATCACAGTTTCGGTTGGGAAGTCGAAGAGGCGGTGGAAGTGGCCAGAAAACAGATTGCGCATCTCATTCACGCGGATGCCAAAGAAATTATTTTTACCAGTGGGGCAACGGAATCGGATAATCTGGCCTTGCAGGGTGTGGTCGAGATGTACCGCGAAAAAGGGGATCATATCATCACGAGTTCGACGGAACATCGGGCGGTGATTGATACGGCGAAATATCTGGAAAAGAAGGGCTTCAAGGTCACCTTTCTTCCTGTTGATAAGGCCGGCATGGTGAGCCCTGATGACGTACGCAATGCTATTACCGATAAGACCATTTTAATTTCGATTATGATGGCCAACAATGAGATTGGTACGATCAATCCCGTGGCGGCCATCGGAAAAGTGGCTAAAGAAAAGGGGGTCCTTTTCCACTGTGATGCCACGCAAGGTGTGGGAAAAATTCCTGTGGATGTTCAGGAAATGGGAATTGATCTGATGTCCTTTACCGCTCATAAGATTTATGGCCCCAAGGGCGTGGGCGCATTATATGTCCGGCGTAAAGCACCAAGGGTCCGGTTGGAGGCGATGATGTATGGCGGAGGTCATGAGCGGGGGATGCGATCGGGAACGTTGCCCGTGCCGCTCATTGTCGGGTTTGGAAAAGCCTGCGAACTCTGCGAGCAGGAGATGCCTACGGAGTCTGTTCGGATGACGAAGATGCGTGACCGGCTCCAGGAAGGCATTATGAGCCAGATGGATGAGGTGTATTTAAACGGGCATCCGACTGAACGGTTACCGAACAATCTCAATATTAGTTTTGCGTATGTTGAAGGAGAGGCGTTGCTCATGGGGGTGAAAGAAATTGCGCTCTCCTCCGGTTCGGCTTGTACGTCGGCCACACTTGAGCCGTCCTATGTGTTGCGCGCATTAGGTGTCGGTTCGGATTTGGCTCATTCCTCGATCCGATTCGGGCTTGGCCGGTTTAATATCGATGAGGAGGTGGAATATACCATTGATCGCATGATCAAGGCTGTGACGCATCTTCGAGAGATGTCCCCGCTCTATGAAATGGCCAAGGAAGGGGTGGATTTGAAAAGTGTGCAATGGGCAGCTCATTAATTCACACAATTGAAGATTTATTGAAAAGCAATTTAAAGAAAAAAGCATTGTTCCATACAACAACGGGAGGGATCGACCATGGCCTATAGTGAAAAAGTCATTGATCATTACAACAATCCGCGCAACGTGGGGAGTTTCCAAAAAGATGCGCACGATGTCGGGACAGGCATTGTGGGTGCCCCTGAATGCGGAGATGTGATGAAACTGCAGATTAAAGTGGAAAACGACACCATTGTGGATGCGAAGTTTAAAACCTTCGGGTGCGGATCGGCCATTGCCAGTTCCAGTTTGGCAACTGAATGGCTTAAGGGCAAATCGTTAGCAGAAGCTCAAAAAATCAAGAATACGGATATTGTTCAGGAATTAAACCTTCCACCCGTCAAAATCCATTGTTCCGTATTGGCGGAAGATGCCATTAAAGCAGCCTTGGGGGATTATCAGAAAAAGGCGGTAGAGAAGAAGGCTAATCCGGCAGAAGCCGTCACTTCCTCCTAGGTACCTGTTCACTCTTTGATAGAATTTGTTATAGGGAGACATGGTTGATGGAAACTAATACCACGGAAAACAACTCAACGGTTGCCATGACCGATGTGGCCTTGAAAGAGGTTAAACGGTTATTGGATCTCCAGGGAATCACTGAAGGCGGCCTTCGGTTGGGGGTGAAAGGAGGCGGCTGTTCGGGGCTCAGCTATACGGTCAACTTCGATGACAAGATCGGGGAGTTTGATACCGTTACTGAGGTGGATGGCGTGAAAGTGATTGTCGATGCGAAAAGCGCCATTTATCTTCAAGGCATGACCCTGGATTACCAAAAAGACATGGTGAGTGGGGCCTTTAAGTTTATCAATCCCAATGCCACCAAAACCTGTGGATGTGGAGAGTCGTTTTCAGCGTAAGACCCATAGCAACTTACTCAAAATTGGTGATGTGAACGCTCGGGCATGGGGTAGTTAACCATGCCCGAGGCGTCAGAGGCCTAAACCATGGATCATCTACGACAAAGCACTTCCACAGCCCGCGAACTTCCTATGGCGCGCAGTATGTGCTGGCACTGCCAATCCGAAGTCACGGGAGAATATCTCTGTGGCCAATGTGTCAAAGTTCAGCCGCTTTCAAAGGATTTGGATTATTTTGCGTGCTTTCAACTCCCCCGTCTGTTGAATATTGATGAACACCAATTAGAGCAGACGTTTTATGAATTAAGCCGTGCCTTTCATCCGGATTTTTATTCCACGAAAGATGAGTCCGAGAAGGCCATTAGTTTGGGAAATTCCGCTTTTCTGAATGCGGGATATCGCACACTCAAAGATCCCATTCAACGTGCGGAATATTTAATCCGGTTAGAGGCGGGAGCGGTGAAAGATATTCGATCGAATCCTCCAGCCGATCTGTTTGAAGAGGTTCTTGAGTTGCAGGAGGACTTGGAAACGTTTCGCCAATTAGCCCCAAAAGGCGCGTCATCGGAACTTGATGCGCTTCGAAAAAAGCTCCAAGATGAACAGGAACGTCTGGAGAAACGCCAAGGCGAAATGGAAGCCTCCCTGCGAAGCCAGTTTAAAAAATGGGATCAGTTGCAAGAACGCACACCTCTTCCGAGTCAGGCTCGTGAGGAGAAAAATTCTATGTTGCGTGATATGCAGGAAATTCTTTCTAATCGAACATATGTGCGGAATATGGTCAACGATTTGCAAGAAACAACAGGCTAAATCGTCATCATCGAAAAGGAATATGTTGTGAGTCGCATTGTTGGCATTGATTTGGGAACGACGAATTCGCTGGTTGCCTTTATGGATCAAGAAGGGCCTCATGTCATTCCTGGTCCTGACGGGCAGACCAAAGTCCCTTCCATTGTGGGGTTAACTGATAATGGGTTGATCGTCGGTGAGGCGGCCAAAGCCCATTTGATCCGTGACCCGTCCCGCACGATTTATTCCGTGAAGCGGTTCATGGGAAAGGGATTAGATGATGTGAAGGACGAGCTGAAGTATTTCCCCTATCAACTCCACGAAAAAAACGGGGTCATTCGAATTGAGATTGGCGATAAAACCTATTCTCCGCCTCAAGTGTCTGCCATGATTCTGAAAGAACTCAAACGGCGAGCGGAGGAACACCTAAAGGAAGATATTTCCAAGGCCGTGATTACGGTCCCCGCGTATTTCAATGATAGTCAACGGCAAGCCACCAAGGATGCCGGATTGATTGCCGGGTTGGAGGTGTTACGCATTATTAATGAGCCGACAGCCGCTTCGTTGGCGTACGGCCTGCAGAAAAAAACACAAGGTTTGATCGCGATCTATGATTTAGGTGGAGGGACCTTTGATATCTCTATCCTCAAATTAAAGGATGGAATCTTTGAGGTCCTGGCGACGAATGGGGATACTCACCTTGGGGGAGATGATTTCGATCAACGACTCATCGATGTGATGGTTGATGATATTTCCCAAAATCAAGGCTTGAAGGTTGGAGAGTACCCCGATTTGATGCAAACCGTTCGGTTGGAGTCGGAACGCGTCAAGGTACGGTTGTCGGATGAAACCACCACTCAAGCCGTGATTGAACTTCCCGATGGGACGTATGAAAAGACATGGACCCGGGAAGATATGGAAACACTCACGATGGATTTGGTGGAACGCACGCTTGGGCCTTGTCGGCATGCGCTCAAAGACGCTGGATTAACCGCGAGTCAAATTGATGAAGTGGTCTTGGTCGGCGGGAATACCCGCATGCCACTGGTTTGGCGAAAAGTGGAAGAACTGTTTGGGAAAAAACCTCACTCTGAACTTAACCCTGACGAGGTAGTCGCGCTGGGGGCTGCAGTTCAAGCTGACATTTTAGGTGGGCATACCAAGGATCTGTTGTTACTGGACGTTACTCCCTTGTCATTGGGAATCGAAACGATGGGAGGGGTGATGAGTGCCCTGATCCGTCGAAATACCACCATTCCGACCAGTGCGAAGGAAATGTTTACCACCTATGTCGATGGGCAAACCTCGGTGGATATTCACATTCTTCAGGGAGAACGGGAATTGGTTAAGGATAATCGAAGTTTAGCCCGCTTCCAATTAAAGCTTCCACCCTTGCCGGCGGGAGTGCCTCGTGTGGAAGTCAATTTTCTCATCGATGCCAATGGGATTCTGCATGTGACTGCCAGGGATATCCGGACAGGTGCGGCGCAATCGGTTCAGGTGAAGCCTTCTCATGGATTGACTGATGACGAAGTGGAACTCATGATTCGGGATTCTTTCCAATTTGCCGCAGAAGATATCAAGGCCCGTCAGATTATTGAAGCCCGGAATGAAGCCAATGCGATCATGGTGGCGACGGAGAAAGCCCTGGTGCGCGGAACGAATTTAATTAGTGACAAGGAAACGGAAAGCATTCGTAAAATCCTTCAGCAGCTTGGGGAAATCAAAGAAGGGGATGATCATCGGGTGATACGGTCAAAAATCGCAGAAGTTGAAAAAACGACCCATCATTTGGCCGAAGTGTTGATGGATGCCACGTTGAAAGAAGCCCTTGAGAGCAAAAAACTATCCGATGTCACCAAATAATTTTAGGAAATGTATGGCCGGGTTTTCCGGCGTAAGACGGTTCCATTAATTCCAGGGGAACAATCATGGCTCAGGATCTCATGTGGGGTGATACTGAAGATATTGGCATTCGACTGCAGGAGGAACATCCCGATCTTGATCCGTTAACGGTGAGATTTACGGATCTTCATGCGTGGGTCACTGCCCTTCCTGAATTTAAAGACGACCCCAAAGCCTCTAATGAAAAGAAGCTGGAGGCCATTCAAATGGCGTGGTATCAGGAGTATCAGGACGCTCAGTCCTGAGCGGACGGAGAATTTTTCCTTCGGACCTACCCTAATAATCTGTCAAAATGAGGGAAGCTGGTTGGCGGATTCTGAGTTCATCCGGTCGAACTCAAAGAAATCCATGGGATTCGCTTTCTGAGGGGCCGCCTTTCCGGGCTCCGTTCCTTTACGAAATACCTCCGTTCCGATGTTTCGGCTGTTCTTTGAGGGCAAGTCCCCGGTGGTGGTGTCGATCTGGGCAAATTGAATCCCTTCCGGGATAAGAAAGGTCGTGACGGGTGTATTGCGAAGCGCTTCGCCCATAAACCGCGTCCAAATCGGAAGGGCGGCATGCGCGCCGGATTCCAGTCTGCCAAGGGTGCGTACCTCATCAAATCCGACCCATACGCCCGTCGATAAGTTTGGCGCATACCCCACAAACCAGGCATCGTTATAACTATTCGTGGTTCCGGTTTTTCCAGCCAGCGGTCGGCCGATAGATTTCGCCAGTCGTCCGGTTCCACTTGAAATGACGTCCATCAGCATATTGGTAATCAGATAGGCATTTTCCTTAGTCATGGCTTGTCGAGGTTCGAACTGATGCTGTTCTAAGATCTCTCCATTGAGATTCTTGACATGCGTGATCAGATAGGGCTCAAGCCACATCCCCTGATCCGCAAAGACGCCATAGGCCGATGTAATTTCTTGAAGGGTGACACTGGAGGATCCCAAGGCCAACGAGAGGTCCTGACTGAGCGGACTTCGAATGCCTAAATTGTTGGCGATCGTGACGACTTCTGGAACACCGATTTGTTCCAGTAATCTCACGGTCGCCGCGTTACGCGAATGACGAAGCGCTTCACGGAGGGTAATCGTCCCAAAAAAACGTTTTTCATAATTTTCCGGTTTCCATATCCGGTCCAAATCCTCGTCTTCATACACCACGGGGGCATCAAGAATCAGGGTAGCTGGCGTCAAGCCCTGTTGGAGCGCTGAGGCATAAATGAGAGGCTTGAAGGCGGAACCAGGTTGCCGGCGGGCAATGACCGCACGATTGAACTGACTTCGAGTAAAGTCATACCCTCCTACCATTGCTTGAATGGCGCCGGTTCTGGGATCCATAGCCATGAGGGCACCTTCCGCGAACGGAGTCTGCTCCAAGACAAATTCTCCGGACTCAACCGTGCCCTTTTTGGGGGCGACTTCGATGATGTCTCCTACCTTTAACAGTTGGGGTGGAGTGGCCTTGTCACGGATGATCGCCGTTTCCACGTCCCCAATTTTCTCGATTCGGCGTTGGGCCCAACTCATATCCTCGAATGAGACTGAACCTTTATACGTATTCCCAATCAGGATCTGAGCAGATTGCTTGGTCACTTTTGTGACAAGCGCCCGGTAAAGGCCGTAGACAAAAGCCGCTTTCGGGTTTTGTAATTCCGGAAAGGTATCGGGTGGGGTGAAATCTTTTGTGAATTCAACATGTCCGACAGGTCCGCGCCATCCTTGACGTTTATCCAATTGACGGAGGCCTGTTTGAACCGCTTCCTCCGCATTTTTTTGCATGGCAATGTTTAAGGTGGTGTATATTTGCAATCCACCCTTATACACGAGCGTTTCCCCATACCGATCCACTAAATGCTGACGGACTTCTTCCAGGAAATAGGCGGCAATAGGCTCCAAAGACTGATGGCGGTAGGCCAAGGTGGTGGCCATGGCGGCTTGGGCGTCCTGCTCCGTGATATATCCGGCTTCCACCATGCGACCTAAAACCAATTCTTTCCGGGATTTGGCTAAATCTGGATTCCGATACGGAGAATAGGTGTTGGGTGCTTTGGGAAGCCCGGCTAAGAAGGCCGATTCGGGAAGGGTCAGATCGGTAACGTTTTTATCAAAATACGTTAACGCGGCGGCGGCCACGCCATAGGCCCCATGGCCAAAATATATTTGGTTTAAGTACATTTCCAGAATTTGTTCTTTGGTCAGCACCCATTCCATTTTTACGGCAAGAATCAATTCTTTGACTTTCCGCTGATACGTGCGTTCCGGTGAAAGAAATAGGGCCCGGGCCAATTGTTGCGTGATCGTGCTGGCCCCTTGGAAGCGACCACCTTTTTTTAAGTTGGTCCAAGCCGCACGGCCAATGCCGACAATGTCCAACCCCGGGTGTTCAAAAAAACGCGAATCCTCGGTTGCAATAACGGCTTGGGTGAAAGCTTGGGGAATTTTGTCGATGGGGGTGTATAGACGCCGTTCGATGAAAAATTGGCCAATGATTTCGCCGTTATCCGCGTATACTCTTGACACTAAACTCGGGTGATAGTCCTGGAAGGAATCGAATGTGGGAAGGTCACGAGTCGCAATCCAGAGGATTCCCGCGACCCCCCCTACCACAAAACAGAAGGCCACGAATGTGGCCACCATTACAATCCGTAGCCAGGACCAGGTGTGTAATCGAGAAAGGAACTTAGTCTTACCCATAGAGATAGATAAAGAAAGACGGAGACCAATTGGGGAACGTTTGGGATGGATTCAGAGGGGAAGAAAATTTCACTGCCTTTTATTTACGATACTCCGAGTGAGACTCTAACACAAGGCCGTGTTTTTCTTTCCCATACGTCGGAGGTATGCCGATCACATACATCCTATCCGTGTGGATAAAAATGAGGAGCTGAGATTCAGGCTAGGGAACCAGTCCCGAAAAGCTGTTGGTATTTTCATCGGGACTTGCTGTCCTGAGCATTATTTCGGGGCTAAAGGACAATTCACTAGGTCTTCTGCCAGATTGACAATCTTTTTCACCTCATGGTACCACCAAAGGGCACTTGAAGTTTTCGCTTTTTTCCACCACAAAGAAGGAGAGAGAGTTATGTCTACAGATGTTGCCGCAGAAATTAAAGTTGGAGACGTGGCCCCCGATTTCACGTTAAAAGATCAGGACCAAAAGGATATTAAACTTAGCGATTACCGAGGGAAAAAGAATGTGGTTCTGGCTTTTTATCCTCTGGATTGGAGCCCTGTTTGTACGGGAGAAAATAAATGTTTGACCGATGATTTCCCCAGTTTTGAATCGGCCAATGCTGAAATTATGGGGGTGAGCTGCGATAGTTTTTTTTCCCACAAAGCCTGGGCAGATTCATTAGACCTTAAACATAAATTACTGGCCGATATGCACCGGACTGTGTCCAAGGCGTATGGATTGTATTTTGAGCCGTTGAATTGTTCGAAACGGGCTACTGTTATTGTGGATAAAAATGGAAAAGTGGCCTATGCCAAGGTTCAGGAAATTAAAACAGCTCGAGACGACAAAGAAATTTTGGAAGCCTTGAAGAAATTGAAATAATCGAGTGAAATGTAAAGACCTAAGGAGATCCATGAACTCCTTAGGTCTTTACATTTTTAATGACGAGGATATGATGCCCGGGATTGTTGAGGATGTGAACGATGAAAACTATGAGGGGTTCACGCAAGCTCCGGCAGCGATCGTGGCCTACGGAATTGCGACCTGTGAACCCTGCAAGGCGTATGATCCTGTTTTAGCCGAAACCGCCCAACAGTATTCGGATGTGCGTGTTGGAAAAGCCAAAATGCATGTGCCCGGGAGATGCCGGGCCATTAAAAAACAACATCAATTTGAAACCTATCCCACAACCCATTTCTTTTCCCGTGGAACCCTCCTCCTTACGAAAGAGGGAAAATTAGAACCTGCCGAATTGGCTGAACTGATCAAGCACCATTTCTCCAGTCAAACCTAGATTCCTCCTTGGAAGATTTTTCCCCTTTATTCCGTCCGTATTTCATTTTTCTACTTGTCCCCTAGGGTATACACCTCTTTGGCTGGGCGAAGCCCAAAGTGGTTGTACTATAAAAAGCAATTCAGGCTATGCCGCGAAGAAAGCTACGGCGCCTGGATGCTGATTGATTGAGACTCCACATAGAGGGGGCGTATTGAAATGGGGCCTCAGTATCTCCCAGGTAATTTTCGCAATAGTGGAATCTGTAACAGGTATGTCGGCAAAGGCCGGATCCTGGCTCAGATTTCGCTGATCAAATCTGGTCAGGATGTGTGTATGGGCGATGTGATCCAAAGTCTGTAAATTCATCACCTGCCCGGTGTCGGTGGGGATTGGGCCTTTAACGGCTATCCAAAGATTGTATGAATGTCCGTGAATCGCACCCGTTGGGGACTGATGTACGGCGGAAAACGCATAGCGTCGAGCGATCAAGGCCGATATTCCGGAAGAAGTCTGATGCCCTCCATTTATGAAATTCGCAGCCACCTCAGCGTATAGGGTTTCGTCTTCATACAGACGAAGGGAATCAGGAACAGGGAGGCCGGGATGCTGTTTCAAAAGATTCCACAGTGTGACGGCGAGATTTTCAGTTGTGGGGATTCTTTCAGAAAAATACGGCGTATCGAGATTTAAATTTTTGTGATCAAATTTTTCCAGAACCTGATTTAAAATTATTTTTAAGTCATATAGATTGATAATCATCCCCGTGACGGGATCAATCTGTCCACGTAAGGTGACTTCCAATAAATAATTATGCCCATGCGAATTCGCATTATTGCAGGAACCGAATACGGCACGGTTTTTCGCGTCATCCCATTGAGGATTGTGATAACGGTGGGAGGAGCAAAACTCCAGTCGTTTGGTGAGGGTCGCTTTGGGCATAAGGAATTCGAAAAAGAAAAAGGGCTGGATCTTGGTTACCTATGGAATTCCAAGTCCAGCCCTTGAAGAAGGGTTCTGAGAGAAAAATCGTTAGGCCGAAAAAGAACTCCCGCATCCGCAGGTAGATTTGGCTTGAGGATTTTTAATGGCGAATCCTGATCCCTGCAGGCTATCGACGTAATCGACCTCTGCGCCGCTGAGCATCGGAGCGCTTTGGGAATCAACAATGACTTTCACATCACCTTTTTCAATAATCGTGTCATCATCACTGGTTTTATCTTCAAACGACATTCCGTATTGATAGCCACTGCATCCGCCGCCTTTGACGTAAATTCTCAGACCGACGGAATTTTCTTCTTCTTTAATCAATTCCTTAATTTTCTGCTCTGCAATCGGGGTAATCGTTACCATCGTTGTTGTATCCTCCTTATGATCAAAAACTTTTGTAGATTCATCTTACCTTTCAATCGGTTGAAAGGAGTCTAACATTGAGTTTACATCTTAAAGCACGACTTTTGATCTTGTCAATTTATAGAGGAAACTCGATGCTGTGGAACCATGCATGGCAACATGGCAAAAGGATGAATTACTCGAGATCCTGTAGCCATTCCTGCCTCATTTCATGGGGAACTGGGGCTTCTGCACGATAATGGGGATGAATTATAGTCAGAAAGGCAGGCACGTCGGGTTGGGCCAAAAGGTCTCGAAATGTTTTGGTCGTGATAAAACGTACGAAATGCACAGCGCTAATTTTATCTTCATTGCTATGGCCGGCCTCAAAGTTTGCAAAAATTGACGTGTCTCCTATCTTGAGAGCAACCGTATCGGCCCGGTCAATATTCTGGAGAGAATCCAGAAGCTCTTGGATCCTCTCTGAATCAGTGATTTCGATAAACAAGGTCGCGCTTAATTCATCCCGGACTGGTAACAGCGCATTATAGACGTCACATTCTTCCTGAATTTTGCCTGGATCGAAAATGCGCTCCGTCCGGATCATTTCTTGTATTTGAAACAGCAGGGTTTCGCGGTTTTCAAATACGAGCGTTATCAATGCTCCCACAGAAATACGCCGCCGTTTTTTCAGAGCAATGATTCGCTGTCGTATGGTAGGACGATCCCGTTCATAATCGGCGGCCGATAATAAGTCCCGCGGTGTCAGTGGATTCATGGTGTTAACCCATACGCGTTGCGAACCACTTGAATAGGATGAAGGGTGGATTGAGCTGGTGGAGATTGAAGCGCTTGATCCAGTTGCAGGGCCGACAGCGGGCAATCCGAAGCGACCACGTCGAAGCCCTCGCCTTGAATGCCGCGTACGGCCTTCTTGGCGATTTTCATTGATAGATCAAAAAATTCAGTTTTAGCACTCCAGGCCCCGTCGTGTCCCGAGCATTTCTCGATCAGTTGAACCGTGGCGCCGGTCAATTCCATCAATTCTTTTGATTTGAACCCGATATTCTGATCACGTAAATGGCAGGGGATTTGGTAGGCCACCCGTCCAGGGTTGGCGGAAAATTCAAGGGAAAGTTTGTCTTCCCGTTTGAGGCGCATTAGATATTCACAGAGATCAAATGTCCGTTCGCTCAATCGCTTCATTTCCGGTGTGGGTTTCAGGTAGGGGTATTCCCGTTTGAACATCAGACTACAACTGGGAGCCGGAATCACAATGTCATATCCCTGTTCGAGATAAGGAGCAAAAAGCTGATATTGG
Organism: uncultured Nitrospiraceae bacterium; assembly: GCA_963734345.1. Classification (GTDB taxonomy): domain Bacteria; phylum Nitrospirota; class Nitrospiria; order Nitrospirales; family UBA8639; genus Nitrospira_E. Next base: position 574,854 of record CAVTGT010000010.1, on the reverse strand, counting down.
GATTCGGCAATTTTGGCCATTCCGTCAGTATCACCCAAATCAAACCGTGGCATGCCACAGCATTGCTGGCTCTGCGGCACCACGACTTCAATGCCGTTTTTCTCCAAAATTTGCACGGCGGCTTTTCCAATGTCAGTCACCTGATACGTCACAAGACAACTCGGAAAGAATGCCACTTTCCCATTGCTGCCGGTTGATATGGAACCCCGCTTCCGTTGATTCCACCATTGAGTGAAGGTCTGGGATTGAAACGGCAGGACCTGCCGGTTTTTGTGCACGCCAACCATACGCTCAACCAGATTGCGGAGCCAGGGTGTGCGAAGCGCCCAATTGGTTAGTGGGGCGGTCAGGCTCCCCAGCTTTCCGATCAAATCGGTTTGGATCAGCAGTTTGTCACGCCAGGTGGCCCCACCCTCGGCTGTCCGTTGCTTTTTCCAGGCTGCCATAAGACGGGGGAAATCCAGATCATATTGATGGGGTGGCGAATACGGACAATGGTTGAAACAGAGCTTGCAGTAATAGCATTCCTGTTCGACTTTGGTAAAATCCTGTGAGGTGAATTTGGTTGAGTCGCTCTCATACTCATCAATCCGGTCAATGAGCGTATTGAACGAGGGGCACAAGTTAAAGCATCGTCGACATCCATCACAGACATCAAAGATCCGTCGCGTCTCGGTTTCAAGTTGAGACCGCGTCCAGCCTGGAGTAATTAGATCAAATTTTGGCACAGTTCGAAACCATGTTGAGAGCCTGTATAGAATGGGCTCACACATGGCAGCCGTCTTTATGAGACCGCCGCCATGTGCAAAGCTGAGCGGATATCAGCCCTGTTTCAGGGATTCAAGCCCTTTTGTGAACCGGTTGGCATGAGATCGTTCGGCTTTCCCCAACGTTTCAAACCATTCTGCGAGTTCCTCAAGCCCTTCCTCTCGTGCGGTCTTGGCCATGCCGGGATACATCTGGGTGTATTCGTAGGTTTCACCCTCAATAGATGCTTTTAAATTGGCTTCGGTGTTGCCGATCGGTACGCCGGTGGCGGGATCGCCGACTTCCTTGAGAAAGTCCAAGTGGCCGAACGCATGTCCGGTTTCGGCTTCCGACGTATCCCGGAACAATCCGCCGATATCCGTATATCCTTCAATGTCCGCCCGTCTGGCAAAATACAAATAGCGACGGTTGGCTTGCGATTCACCGGCAAATGCGGCCTTTAAGTTTTCGTGGCTTTTCGTGCCTTTAAGTCCTTTTCCCATAGAGTCCTCCTTTGAGTGGTTGTGGGGTTTTGCCCCGGTGATGAACGGTTGCTGAGCGTAGTGGGTGACGGCGGCAAGAGCCGCAAAACCCATGAAACGCCACTTGATGCCCGGTAATTTCAAAATCTTTAGGAATGCCTGCCGGTGACGTCAGGCGATTTAAACGGGGATCCATCACATCGACAATAGCCTGACATCCCAGGCAAACCAGATGGTGATGGGGAGACAGGTTGGCATCAAATCGAGCCCGGTCATGGCCGATGTTGACTTCATGAATCAATCCGGAGGTACGCAGGACCCCAAGCGTGTAATACACCGTGTTCAACGACAACATCGGGAATTGGGGAGCCACCTCGGCAAAGAGGTCTTCCGCCGTCGGATGGTCGGTACTGTGAATGAGTGCCTGATAAATAGCCGTTCGTTGTGCGGTAGTTTTCAGCCCGCAATCGCTGAACTTCTGTTTGATGTCATCGAAGGTCATTTCCATCATGTTCCTGTTTAGGAATGATTCCTATCTAGCAAACATTGGCGAGAGCGGTCAACTGCAGGACTCTGGCGGCATGGTGCCAAAGAAGCAGAGTCGAATTTAGGAGAGCCCTTTTATTGTCTTACAGAGCCCACTGTCGCCATCCATGGCCTTCGTGCCCAAAGTGAAATTGAGCGGAATGAAAAATCTCAGCCAGAATTTCAAGGGACTCAACAAGCCGGGGCCCTGGACGGTTGAAGAACTGATTCCCATCCGTCAGATATACCTGCTGTCTTTGCACTGATCGTAACTGTGTCCAGAGAGGATGCTGCGTCAATACCGTCAGCTCCTCTTGAATGCGGGCCATGGAAAATCCACAAGGCATCAATATCAACATGTCCGGATCCGCTTCGGCTAAAGCTTCCCAGGTAATCCAGGGTGCATGTTCCCCCGGTTGGCCAAATACCGATTGCCCTCCGGCGAGATGGACAAGTTCCGGAATCCAGTTGCCGGCTGCCATGAGGGGGGCCATCCATTCGATGCACGCAATGGTGGGACGTGAGGGCAAGTCTCGGCTAACCTCAGCTATGGCGGCTATTCGAGCCTGATAGGCGGCGAGGAGTTCCTGACCTTCTCGAATTCGGCCAAGGCCTTCAGCCACTCGCAGGAGGTCATCCCAGACACCTTGTAATTTGGTGGCGTGCAAGGGAATCAAGCCGGGTTGAACCTTTAGAGTCTCCTTGAGGGCTTGTTCAACTTCGGTCAAGCTCACCGCGCATACGTCGCATTGCGTTTGAGTCACGATAATATCGGGTTGGAGATCACGCAGTATTTCAGTCTTGACCCGATAAACAGAGAGACTGTTCTCCAGCTTTCCGGAAACCAGATCATGGATGTCCTGACTGCGTCCTTCAACCGCAATGGTCGGTTCAGTACAGATAGGCAATTGTTTTACGTCAGGAGGAAAATCGCATTCGTGTGATCGTCCGATCAATTGATCCTGGCAACCGAGGGCACAGATCATCTCAGTTCCACTCGGGATCAACGACACAATGGCAGACATAGGAACCTCATTTTGGGTGCCAGTATAAAAATATTCAAGGAAAGGAATTTCATCCTACTGGCGGTCCTTCAATGTGTGCAACTGAGCCGGCAAGATTTGGCTGGAGATATGAGATCATACTCATTGAGAGGCAAGAAAATGGCAGGAGCATGGCACGGGACGTCAGACTATGGTAAAAAAGAGCCTAACAATACATGAAAAGGTCATTTATTGCTTTTCAAGAAAGATTAATATTTTATACAGGTTGACTCTCGGTCTTTATCAAGGAGGAATTTATGTCTACCAAAGCCTACATCCTCATGAAAGTCAAAGCCGGAAAATCTCAGGATGTGCTCAGCACTCTCAAAGCCCTTCCAGGTGTGGAGCAAGCCCACGCATGCTTCGGTCAACCGGATATTTTTGGTCTCGTCAACGCTCCTGATGACCGGGCTCTGTCCAACCTTATTATGACAAAAATCCATACGATCCCGGGGGTTGAAGAAACCGACACCCATATCGTCGTCCAGGAATAATTGGTAGTTTCCATTCCTTCTGTAGCGGACAGAGTTTCTGGGAGGAATACTTTTGTGTGGGTATGGGTGCTGACTAAAAAATGTGGGACTGTATGAAAAGCCGGGGTTCAAGGACCCCGGCTTTGTCGTTATGCCATATTGACTATGACGGCTGGCTGATATCAGAACAGTCCTGATGCGTGGCCGGAAGAGGCCATGAAGAACAGCATGGGAATGGAAAGCATGGTATTGGTGCGGGACGCCAGGAGGGCCATCCGCCCGGCCTTGGCTTTTTCTTCAGGTGTCGCTTCCTTGAGCCCAAGGACTTTCTTCTGATTGGGCCAAATGATTCCCCACACATTCAACAACATAATCGTCCCGAGCCAGGCCCCCATGCCGATCACGGCGTCCGGGCCCTGCAGTAAAAAGGCGCTTCCCATACGGTGCTGATTCATCAACAGGGCGGCGCCAAACACCCAGGTAAAGAGGGCTCCCCAGCGAAACCACCAGAGTGCGTTGGGCACCAGATGTTTGAAGGCCTCAGCCTTGGTTTCAGGTGTGACGACTTTTAAAAATGGCACCTGGATGAAATTAAAGTAATACAAAATTCCAATCCAGGTAATACCCGCGAGGAAATGCCCCCACGCTAATAAACTTTCCATAGTAGATTCCTCGTTTCAGTCAGGTGAATAATGAAGTGTCGTGGTCCATCCGGTTGCGGTGAAGCCTTAGACCAGGGCTTTGACCAGGACATAGAGCACGGCGGTCAGGACAAAGCCTGCCGTAATGGTGCCAGAAATCGTATCCAGCGGATTCCCCATTGTATTGCCTCCTTGATTGATCGTGAAAGAATGAATAGCCCTTGTAGTGTTGCGTACGGAATCAGCCCTAAATGTTTTTGTCTGTCTAGGGTAGCGTAGACTGTCATGGTTGTTCAAGATGATTAGCAGAGGACTGCTCACATTGTGGGTAGCAGTATGGTCGGTATGCACAGGATTAACGATGCGATGTCCCGCGCTTTCTGGGCGAAGGCGTCGCCGGAAGACAAAATCGCCAGGGTTTGTGAGCCCACTCCCCGGCATAGTCGATGCCGATGCGAGGAAGAGTTTGAATGTGTGTTTTGGAATGATTCCTTCCTCGATCCTCAATCCAGAGCGTCGTTCCCAGCGTGGCATCAAGGCCGTTGTCAGTGCGGGTAATGTTCAGAAATCGACACACACGACCAGGGCCGTCAATCCGGGTAGAGGAAATTCCGGAATCGGTTTCCTCATGGACTTCGAGACCCCGAATCAGGATAGCCGCAGGAAATTCCTCACGTTCCGTGACGAGATTGAGGCAATAGTACATTCCGTAGATCAGATACACGTACGTGAATCCAGGTGGTCCGAACATGATTTCGGTACGCTTCGTTCGTCCCTTCGAAGCATGACAGGCCTTATCCTCAGGGCCGATATAGGCTTCCACATCAACTATCCGGGCCTGCACCCGGTCATTGGAAGTCTCGCGGATGAGGAACTTTCCTAATAGTTCTTGGGCGACTTTCAACGTCGGTCGATCAAAAAAATTTCGTGTCAGAGGATTGGAATGGTCCGGAGGATTCCCCTCCTTTGTAAGGAGGGGCTGTAGGGGAGGTAGAGTCTTGGAACAACCGCCGTGTAAGGTCTTCTAAAACCCCATCAAGATTTTTAATTACCTCATCGTTTGTATATCGTAGGATTTGAAGACTTAAGGATTTCAAATAATCTTCTCGTTGTCGATCTTTCGTTATTTTGACTTTCGGTGGCATGAACGTCCCCATCAATTTCAATGACCAAAGACCGTTCCGGGCAAAAGAAATCTCACGATGTATGATCCGATTCCATGTTGTCGGCGAAATTTGAGGCCGTCGATTCGATTGCCACGAAGTTTTGACCACAGCAATTGTTCAGCCGGGGTTTGGTTCGACCGAAGCCGACGTTTGATTGGAAGAAGGCTTGATTTCCCTTTTTTTGTTGTCATAAATCGGTTGGCAAAATGGTTTTCTATTCCCCTCCTTTGCAAGGAGGGGTTTAGGGGAGGTAGAGGCTTCGATTTCCTATTGAAGATTTCAAAATTGGTGTGATCTCTCCCCGTTTCGCAGAGACTCTACCCCACCTACACCTCCCCTTACAAAGGGGAGGATAAAGAATCTCCATCATCAATCTCAATGTAACATCTTGTTGGCTCTTCAGGAAATCGTGTGGGTTGTTCGGAAAAAATTGATTTGCCAAGAGAACCCCCTCCTTTGTAAGGAGGGGATTAGGGGAGGTAGAAGTTGTGAGGAACGCAGGAACTTTGCAAAGTCTTCCCTCAACTTCACACCGATTTTGGAAAACTCTACCCCACCTCCTTACCTCCCCTTACAAAGGGGAGGAAAAGAATTGAAGTAGCTCTAATGAAATGGGAAATTCGCTCGGGAGAGAAACATTCATGTGACGTGGGGGCCGTAGGGGGGCAAGGTGGTGAGGCGGCCATCATCCAGCGGGCCGCCAACCGTGAAATGGTAGAGCGATTGCCACTTGGTCTGAGGATGAACCCCGAGTACCCGATGCACCGGATCATCAAAGAAGCAGCCGATACCCGTTGACCGGATTCCAGCCGCTTCGGCTTCCAGATACAGCACCTGGCCAAGGAGCCCGGATTCCCAAAACAACCGTTTGTAAAACCAGGGGCCGAACTTTTCTAAACTGTCGTCGAACTCTGCGACCATCCCGAGGGCAAAGGCGCTGTCACCGGCGATTTCCTGCCCGCAACTGAGTTGCATGGCCAGGTTTTGGGCGTTGCCTTCCTCTAACATATAGAGCGGCAGATCGGCGGGGCATCCTTCCGGAATCGACCAGACAAACTGTTCGTGCATCGCGCTTTTGAAAAATGAGATGTGGCGGTGTTCCGGAATTCGATTCAGCCAATACAACCCAGGCGGGATGCCGTCTATGCGGTGAACAAACAATACTAGATGAATGGTGGGATCCCATGAAATAGAATCCCAGGGCATAGGGCGATCCGGTAGGGACAAATCCCCCCTTGGCATAATGCGCTGGAGCATGGTGAAGAACCGATCGGCAGGAAGGCCGGTTCGTCCATCGAAGGCGACGGCGCTCCGTCGTTGGTGGATGATTTGACTGGCCAGGGTTCCAGGTCCCGTCTCTTCGGGATTGTTGGCATGCGCGGGTGGAGAATGCCAGGATATACAGTTGGATTCCTGAGTGGCTTTCCAGGAAGCTTCTGAGACCCTATCGATGATGTCCCACAGAACCGGCTCATCCTTACTCAAACGGTTTGCCCTGCCTTTCCATTCTCCGGATGATAACAACGCATCATCGGGTTCGGGGAATGCCAGATTCAGCGTGGGTGGGGGATGAAAGTTTGCCGGCCAGACTGCTGCCAACAGTTCGGGATATTCCCGTTCGGCCTGTTGAAAGTCCTGCGGCCGCGTCAGACCCAGGAGTCGTGCTATGGTTTCGTCCGTTGTGCCACTCAACACCAGTAGATTCCAGCCTAATGTGGCCGCGGCAATTCGAAGGGTGCCAATGGCATGGCCGATATCATGTTGGCAGTATCGAAAGGCCCGTTCTCCATATTTCCATGCTTCCCGCCAATGAATGGATGTCAGGCCCACCAGAAATCCTTCGGACGGTATTCCCTGGAGCATTGATTGGGCGAGTTCAGGAGGCAGCGCCCACCGATGTTCGAGCCCATGTTCCTTCGGGGCATAGTGATAGAGCCCTGGTTCCAGGGCCAATTCATCCAAAGATCTCGTAAATACATAGCCCTCCGTTGGGTGGAGGTTGCCGCTGGAGGGATTACTCCTCAGTGCCCAACGGGTCCCGTTGTATGCTTTCCATGCCGTGAGTGATAACGCATATTCGAAGAAGCGGGATAGGGTCTTGAGGGTGATGGGTTGCGAGGGGATCGCGTGCGAATGAAAGAGCGACTCATAGGATGGAGAAAGCGGGTCCTGGTCAAGCGTGAGATGAGGAAGCGGGATGAGTGGAGCACCGTCGAATCGACGAAAGGGATTGGGTTGATTGGCCCAGTCCAAATATCCTAACGAGCGGGCGTACCGGTTGAACTCATGTTTGGTCTGCTCGTGGTACTGTTTGACTTGGTCAAGGGCTGCTTTCGATTCCTGCCGGGCCATGTCGGTCTTCATGTGGGGAGTGTTGAAAAAGGCCGCCAGCGGCGTTCTCGCCCCTTGGCCGTGCTCACGTACTCCTTCGTACGCTCCGCCCGTCCAAGTGGCTGCGGCCTTGCTGGACGGGCCTTTTTGAACACTCCCATATTTTTTTCGTATGGTTCTCAGTTACCCACATGCGGGTCAAAAGGCCAAATATCTTCACTATGCGACAGCCTCATGTAGGCTAGTGTAGCACTGTGAGAGGTGAGGGGAACAAGAAACGTCGTCTCAATCCTAGGAAGACGCTCCTTCTCATGTACCGGGCACGCGTAACCGCTTGTTACACATCCAGGTTGTCTGCCAATCCGGCGTTGGCCATGAGAAATTCGTACCTCGCGTCGGTGCGTTTGCCCATCAAATCCTGAAATGTTCGGTCGGTGTGTGGTTCATCTACAAGTTCGACTTTGAGTAAACGGCGGGTGGCCGGGTGCAACGTGGTAACTTTGAGCTGTTGAGGAAACATTTCCCCCAACCCTTTAAACCGGCTAATGGTCGGTTTGGCATTGCTTCGGGCTTCGGACACGATGCGGTCTTTCTCGTCATCGGTGCCGGCCCAGCGGATCTCTTTCCCGATTTCAATCCGGTAGAGAGGCGGTTGCGCAATGTAGACATGCCCTTGCCGGATGAGTTCAGGCATGTGCCGGAAGAAAAACGTCAGCAACAGTGTGCTGATGTGATAGCCGTCAATATCGGCGTCCATCAACAAAATGATTTTATAATATCTGAGTTTCTTGAGATCGAAATCTTTTCCGATGCCACAGCCCAGGACTTTCACGACGTCGGCCAGCTCTTTATTTTCCACCACTTTGGCCAGCGTCAGTTCTTCCGTGTTCAGCACTTTTCCACGAATGGGAAGGATGGCCTGATTTTTTAAGTCACGACCTTGTTTTGCCGTCCCGCCTGCGGAATCCCCCTCCACGATAAACAGTTCGCTGACGGACGGATCCGTGCTTTGGCAGTCGGCAAGTTTCCCCGGCAGATTGAGGCGATGGCTGATGGCCGATTTCCGCATCACGGCTTTGGAGGCTTCCCGAGAGGCCTCACGGGCTCGCGCCGCCAGAATCATGCGACCCACCAGTGTTTCGGCAATACTTTGATTTTCGTTGAGAAAAGTTTCAAGGGCCGGTCGGACCAGACTATCCACTTGTGCCTGCACCTCGGGATTATTGAGCCGTTCCTTTGTTTGTCCCTGAAACTGCGGATTGAGGACGAGGACGCTCAGCACGGCCGCCATGCCTTCCCGAATGTCTTCGGCTTGCAGGGAAAGGCCTTTAGGCGTGAGGTTATGTGTGTCGATGTAATTGCGGGCGGCTTTCACGATGCCGCCACGTAATCCCATCTCATGCGTGCCCCCGTTTGGCGTGGCCACACCATTGACATAACTTTTGACGAATTCGGCCGGTTCATCGGTCCATTGCAAGGCGACTTCCATCTTCAGACCCTGTGCAGCTCCTTCAGGGCCTGAGCCACCATTTTTTAATTGGCGTTCCAGATAAAACACGAAATCGACCGTGGTTTTTCGACCGCGATCTGCAACCAATTTGCGCAAATATTCCTGGATGCCTTGTTCGTGTTGAAACTGGTGGGTTTCTCCGGTAGTGCCATCTTTGAACGTGAGCTTCAGCCCTTTATGGAGATAGGCTTTGGCATCCAGCGTTTCCTGCAACACCACGGGATCGAATTGAATGGTTTTGCCGAAGATTTTGGGATCCGGTCGAAAATACACTGTGGTGCCGGTTCCTCTGGCATTGCCTAGGGCTTTGACGGGACCTTGGGGCACACCGGCCTGATAGGTCTGCTCCCATTCCTTGCCGTCACGTTTCACCTGAACTTCCAGATGACGGGACAGGGCATTTACGACAGAGGCGCCGACTCCATGCAATCCCCCGGAATGAATGTAACTTCCCGTGTCAAACTTCCCTCCCGCATGTAAGGTCGTCATGATAATTTCTAAGGCGGACTTTTTGTGTTTGGGATGTTTATCCACTGGAATGCCACGGCCATTGTCCGTGATGCGAAGTCCCTCCCGGGATTTATCCAATTCCACGATGATGTGGGTGGCGTATCCATTGATGACTTCATCGATGGCGTTATCGAGAATTTCCCAGACTAAGTGGTGCAGGCCTGTCTTATCGGTGCCTCCGATATACATAGCCGGGCGGCGTCGGACGGGCTCAATACCCTCCAATACCACGATGTCACTGGCATCATATGTTTTACCCATGAACAGATCCTTGTGAGTGAAGGGGAATCAATGCGGTCAATACGTTCATTGTATCGTGCACCAGAAAGCTAAGGCGCGACTTCGGATTGGAAGGTCGGAACGGTCAATTCCGCTGGAATCATGCCGGTCAGACGACCACGCTTGAACAACGGATGCCCTTTTCCTCCGCGTCCTACCACCTGGTATTTGCGAAGGGAGACGGAAAGGGTTCCACCGTCTTCTTTGACAAGCACCAGTTCCTCCTCTTTGGAGGACAGTAAAGTAAATCCAACTACCGTATCATTCTGCTCTAACTTCATGACGATCACTCCACGGCCGGGTCCGGACAATTGCGCCACCTCCTCGGCCTGACAGAGCAAGGCTCGTCCCCGGGCGGAGACCACGGCCACCACCGTGTTTTTCAGGGGAGCTGTCACATGGCTGACCCCGATGACTTCTTCTCCGTCCTTGAGTTTGCAATATTTTCGGCCCAAACGAGTGGAAGGTTCCTGAAAGATGCCGAGTTCAAACCGGACGCCCATCCCGCTTGAGGTGATGGCGACCGCTTCCCCATATGCGCCGTCTGCCAGCGTGTCGAAGAGTGGCAGAGCGCGCCCTTTTGCGGGTGCGGGAGAGGACTGGTTCCTTGACTGTTCTCGCGGATCGAAACTCAACCCGTCAATAATGCGTTCGCCATCTTTGAATTTGAATAGCTTTTGCGCCGGATCTCCAAATCCACTGCGTGCTGGTGGGATATCTCCGATGCGAATGGTATAGGCGCTGCCATAATTCGAAAAGAACGCCACCGATTCGAGAGTGCTTCCGCCCAAAATCGTCATCACCTGATCACCTTCCCGAACCCGGGCTTTTGAGAGATCTTTAATAAGGCCGACCCGCCGGATCCATCCATCCGTCGAAACCGTGATCACCGCATCTTCTTTGACCCGGAAGGCGTCCGGATCGAATTCCACTTCCTCGGTTTGTCGTCGCCCGATTTTAGTTCGCCGTTTGTCCCCAAAAGTCGTGGCGACTTCCTCCAGTTCTTTTTTCACCACATCCCATAATTTTGTATTGGAAGCCAGAAGTGTTTTGAGGTCCTTGGCCTGTCGCAGCTTGTCGGCCAATTCATCCAGCATCTTTTTGATTTCGGTTCTGGATAATTTATAGATGGGCGTTTCCAGAATGGCCTCGGTTTGGATGGGTTCCAGACCGAATCGTTGTTGGAGCTTGTCCGCGGAATCGGCTTTGCCCTCACTCTGACGGATAATCTTGAGCACCTGGTCCAGGGCGTCAAAGATCAGCTTGAATCCATTCAGGATATGGATTCGCCGCTCCAGCACTTGCAAATCGTAGGTGAATCGCCGTTTGACGGTGACAAAGCGAAAGTCGAGGAAATGTTCCAGCATCTGCTTGAGATTCAAGCAATCGGGCCGGGCTACGGTCGATCCGGCTACCGGAACCAGGCAGGTCAAATTCACCGAAAAATTATTTTGCAGCGGGGTATTTTTAAAGAGATAGGCCATGGCCAAATGGGGATCGGCATCCTTTTGCGTCTCAAGCGCGATCCGGACTTCAGTCGTGGATTCATCACGGACATCTACCAATTGCGGAATCTTTTTGGCGATGATTAATTCACCGATCCGTTCCACAATCGTGGATTTATCGACGGCAAAGGGAATGGAGGTAATGAGAATGGCCGATTTCCCCTGATCCAATGCGGTGACGACATATTCTCCACGAAGGCGGATCGATCCTTGTCCTGTCTCATACAGTTCCCTGATTTCCGTCCTGTTGTTCAGGATTTCCCCGCCAGTCGGAAAGTCCGGGCCTTTGACATATTTCATGAGATCGGAAATCGAGGCATCCCGATTGGCAATCAAGGCAATGGCCGCTTCAATGACTTCTCCTAAATTATGGGGAGGAATGTTGGTGGCCATGCCCACCGCTATTCCTGTTGATCCATTCACCAGCAGATTGGGAAAGCGGGAAGGGAGTACCAGCGGTTCTTCCGCTTTGCCATCGTAATTGGGTTGGAAATCGACGGTGTCTTTATTGAGTTCGCTCAGCAGCTCAAGCGCAAGGGGCGTTAAGCGGGCTTCGGTATATCGATAGGCGGCAGGGGGATCCCCGTCCTGGCTGCCGAAATTTCCATGACCATCAACCAGGGTGTTGCGCAATGACCAGGGTTGGGCCATTCGAGCCATCGCGTCATACACCGCGGCGTCTCCGTGAGGATGCCATTCCCCGATGACCGACCCCACAACTTTGGCGCTCTTGATGGGAGGCCGGTCAGGCACGAGGCGATGGTTGTGAAACATGGAAAACAAAATGCGCCGTTGCACCGGTTTCAAGCCATCACGGATATCGGGAAGGGCTCGAGAGGTTATGACCGAGAGCGCATAATTGAGATAGCGTTGCCGCGTCGTCTCATCCAACGGAACCGTGGTGATTTCAGAAGGGTTGAGGGTGGGAGAGTCGGTACCGGACCGCGTTCGTTTGGCCATACGTTCGTATCCTTCGATTGCTCAGAGGGTCTCAACATTCATGTGGGAATCACGATCTCGGAAAATCCAGCCGTCTTATCACATTACCGGGTTGGTGGGGCTGCGGGTCCTAAGCGATTTGTGGGAGGCTCCGGTTCTTCTTCGATTGGTTTGACAAGTGAAGGCAAGCCCAATTTGTCCTTGATGCGGGTTTTCACCCAAAAGGGATCCCACCATTCAGTGGGATTCACCTGTTCGCCGTGTAAAATCAAGCTGAAGTGGAGGTGGTCTCCTGCCGCGAGACCGGTGGTTCCTGATTTGCCAATGAGTTGGCCCAACGTCAGGGCTTCTCCTGGCGCGACAGCAATTGAAGAGAGATGCGCATATAAGGAAAGAAGTCCGTACCCATGATCCAGAATAATGGTGTTCCCATATATTCCCAGGTAACCCGCAAACAACACGATCCCGTTATTGGCGGCTTCGACGGGATAATGCTGGGTCACGGCGAGATCAAATCCTAAATGATCCTGAGCATCGACGATCTGTCCGTTATACGTATAATTACGGTGGTCCGCAAAGGACGCTTCTACTTGCGAACCGGACAGTTGACGAAACGCCCCTTTCCACAAGAGTTCACGCCGGCTTTTCTTGGCCAGGTCGGCAATGGTCGTATTGTTGATCTTGCGTAATTTGTCATTGACCAGAAGAAAATCCTTCAGTGGATCTCCCTGGCTTTGTAAGTCGGGAGTTTGAGCCAGAATTGAGGGGACAGTTTTACGAATGAAGGAATCGGAAATATTGATGGAGCGGGTACGCCAGATTTGTGGTTTGACCTGAAAATTTATATCCATGAGGGCGGTATTCCCATGCCCGTCGTCGGCAATGAGCTGAATAGGTGTCGCGGGAGGCGCATTATAGGGGAAGGCGATGAACGCAAACATGCCCGTTTTGTCCGGTGCGGTGTATCCCGGAAAGAATGCCCTACCAATCTGAACCCCGTGAGTGGACACTTCCGGGATCACTCGATAACGGACGATTCCTGTCCCTCCTTGCACGATGGTGGTTGGTGGCGACAGGAGTTCCAACCGAGGCGGGGTAAATTGCGGGAGTAAATTCTTTCTCCAGTCGTTGCCCGTTCCCTTCAAACCAGTTGCGCCAGGAATAGTCCCGCGCGGTCACAATGAGTTGAGCCTGGCCTTGCCGTCGAGGAAGGTCCGAATTGCTATAGGGGATCTCGTTCAGGGTGAATTCATGTTCCTTCCCTCCTGACAGGGAAAGCCACCTGTCAGATGGAAAGGATTGTTCCGTTACAATAAAGGTTTCCATATTGTGAACGATGCGAACCGATACGTCGCGGATTCCGGTCTCGCTATCTTGAATGTGAAGAACCAGCGGCGTGGTGGGGCCGACCTGCTCAAACGGCTGCTCAAGGGAGATTTCAGGGGCTGTAGAATCTCCCCATCGTGCGTTCCCAACCAATCCCAGGTAGATGGCGATGAGTGCGAAGGTGAGGACAATCAGAAGTACGGTTTTAGACACGTTCGAAGTAACTCTTCCTCCAGAGAAAAATCCGAGCAGGACCCGGGAAATGGGTTCTCTATTTATACCACACCCGGTCTTCAGAGCAAGTGTTGTTGAATAAGAATGAGATGCGGCTGAGTCCTCACGTTTGTCTGGAACATAACATTCACTCACTCCACCACGCTCTTGACATGGACACGATGATCGCCTAGCCTGTGCCGGGCCTCGGCTAGGCCAGTTGTCTCGTATCTCCTCTCTCGGACAATCCGTCCAGTCCAGTTTGAGATTTGGGAATTCCCACTCACTGGATTGTTCGAAGGAGCATGGTTTCAAGGAAGAACCGGTGGCTTCTTGGTATCAACAACATTCCCGAACATTTTCCCGATTTTCCTTTATTTTTACACATTGTGTCCCGATATATGTCGGTAGTGCCGAACAGGCTTACGCCGGATCGGCATTTTTTGAATCAACCGTCTTTCCACAGGGGGGGTCATGCCAGGGTTGAGTGATATTCTAGGGTGGTTTTCGAGTGATTTAGCCATCGATTTAGGAACCGCGACGACCCTGGTGTATGTACGGGGTAAGGGCATCGTTCTGAGTGAACCCTCGGTGGTGGCCATTGAAAAGCAATCGAATACGGTGTTGGCCGTGGGTGTGGAAGCCAAACGCATGGTGGGACGGACGCCCGGCAATATTGTGGCCATCCGACCGATTAAAGAGGGAGTCATTGCCGATTTCGCCATGACGGAGCGCATGCTGCATTACTTTATTACGAAAGCGCACAACCGGCGTGCGTTCGTGCGGCCACGATGCATCATTGGCGTTCCCTCCCGCATTACCGAAGTCGAGCAACGGGCTGTCCGTGAATCGGCCAGTCAGGCCGGCGCCAGGGAAGTCTATCTCATAGAAGAGCCGGTCGCGGCTGCCATCGGTGCCGGGTTGCCCATTACGGAACCTTCGGGAAATATGGTAGTCGATATTGGCGGGGGGACCACGGATATTGCCGTCATTTCTCTTGGAGGCATTGTCTGCAGTGAGTCCGTCAAGGTGGCGGGCGATTCTATGGATGATGCCATTATGAGTTATATCAAACGCCGGTATAATTTATTGATCGGTGATCACATGGCGGAGAAGGTGAAGATCGAAGTCGGGTCGGCCTATCCATTGGAACAAGCCAAAACGATGATGGTCAAAGGTCGGGACATGATATCCGGCATACCCCGAACCGTGGTGGTGAATGATTCTGAAATTCGAGAAGCCTTGGAAGATCCCATCCATGCGATTGTGAATGCCTTACGAACAGCATTGGAAAATACGCCGCCTGAGCTGGCCGGGGATATTATCGATAAGGGAGTGGTGATTACAGGCGGGGGGTCGTTGTTGCCGGGTCTCGCCACGCGATTTCAGGAAGAAACCAATCTTCCCATCATTACCGTGGAAGACCCTCTCACGTCGGTCGTCTATGGGGTGGGCAAAGTGCTGGATGAAATCGAACTCTTCAGGAAAGTAGAAAAATTCTAGAACGTGGTGACCATTGCGGCGATTAAAATATTGAATTTTCGCCGCATCAGTCTCGGACGCCCAACAGGCTAATCGGATAGCTTCACGGATTTTGGGATGATTTGCATAATCGAGCCCTGATGTCCGATCACGTACAATTCTCCCTCTCGATCTTCTCCAAACGATGAAATTTTGAGATCCGTATCCAGTAAGAGGCTCGTTTTCCCGTTTCGATACCCCCAGATTTCTCCCGTGCAATAATCTCCAAACAGGTAGGTCCCTTGCAACGCCGATAGCCGGGAGCCTCGATAGACATACCCGCCCGTTACCGAACACCGACCTTGTTCATGGCGATACTCAGTCATCGGGCTCACCAGATTCGGAACAAGCTGGCATTCGTATTCGGGATTGAAACAGTGCTTCCCTTCTAACATCCGCCATCCAAAGTTTCTCCCTTTGGCTATCACGTCTATTTCTTCCCATAGGTGCTGTCCGACATCCCCGGCCCATAAGTCTCCGGTGCTCCGATCAAATGAAAATCGCCAGGGGTTTCGAAGCCCTAACGCAAAGATTTCGGGTTTTCCTTGCTGATCCACAAAAGGATTGTCCGGAGGGATGCCATACGGGTCCCGTCCATCCATATCAATTCGAAGAATTTTTCCCAGTAACTCTTCGCGATTTTGCGCTCGATTTTCAGGATCGCCACCCGATCCACCGTCGCCCATCCCGATATACAAAAATGCGTCGGGGCCAAAGGCGATCATGCCCCCATTGTGATTCCGGTATGGTTGTGGAATGACTAATCGAATCGTTTCCTGGGAGTCGGCTTTATTGCGGTCTGAAGACACCCGATATTCGGCAATGACAGTGGCTCCGTCTTCTGCCCTGGTGTAGTTCAGAAAAAACCGGCCGTTGGATGAATAACGGGGATGGAACGCGAGTCCCAGGAGGCCTTGCTCCGAACCAGTAGTAGACAGTTTTTCGCCAATATCCAGGAAAGGAGATGGATGCAGTTGGCCCCCGGTCAGCATGATAATGCGGCCATCTTGTTCCACCACGAACAAGCGATCGGATTGGTCAGGACTTGTGGTGAGAAAAAGCGGCTTGGAAAAGGCATGTTCCACGACGGCTTGCAATCCGATGGAGCTATTCACAAAGACAGGTTTTCCGGACAGACTCCAGCTTGGCGTTGACGCAAGGCCGATCCCCATCCAGAGAACGATTCCCGCCACCAAGGCGCCTAGTCGACTTGAAAAAGGTCCAGAAAAACGGGGTAGCTGCTTTCGGGGAATTGGGGAGGAGAACGGGGATTGCCCGGGAAATCGATGCCTTGTTATAACTTGATGAGGCATGAGTACAACGTTGGGAGAATGATATGATCCTTAAATATGAGTCAGATGTGTTAGATGATGAAAACGCGCGAGGAAATTTCTATCATGTTTGTCAGGGGCAGGTCCAGGACATCCCGGTAGGCATTCCCCCTGACGATCAGCCTTATGAATGCCCGGTGTGTGGCATTGACCTCGAACAGGAAGATTTTATGTTGGCTCAACAACGGGGATGGTCATAACTTCGGTTGCGACCACGCCCGCCTTATTTCGCAAGGAGGACGGGACCATGTTACCACGTAGCCACGGGAGAAAAACGGTATCGGTCATGCGCGGCCTTATGATGTTGTGTCCAGCATGTTACGACACCATTCATGAAGAAAAATTGGTGGATAAAAAGAACTATGTGGCGGATCACGAAGCCTTTTTTGATGTTATTTGTCCAGGCTGCGAAGATTTGAATCGTCCCCTCATCGACGATATGCTCGGTAGCTCCGAATAACGTCATTGCCTATGAACTTTTGATTTAAGAAGGATAAGGTCTTTGAGATTGGTTTGTAGCACTCCTCTTGTCCATCTGGTTCCTTTCTTAGTTATATAGCCCGTCGAATTTAACTTTTAAGACACACAAACCGATAACAACGAGTAAGAATCAGAGTCTCACCCCGTGGTTAAGCCAGGAGGTGCACGATGGCAAGGTTCCGAGATAGCCCCCTTATTCATGTGGTTCTGGTTGGGATACCTCTCCTCCTGCTGGCTGCTCCCCTTTCAGTCTTAGCATGTGAATCTCAACTCAATCCCCACGCCTTTGAGGTCAACACCTCCAACCAATACGACCTGCTTCCCACCGGGATGATGGCCGTTCGATATGCCCCCACCAACGAGGAAGGCGCCCCGCATGTCAGCGTCCATCGTGTCCTGATGGTCTTACCGGATCGTCAGCCTTCAATTCCGGAAGCGAAAGACCCTCTCTATCGGGTCATTGAAATTGATGGCACGGTTGGCTGGCTCACTTACCTTATCTCCGCCCACGCACTCTATTATGGAGTCGGGCAGGACGTCTTGGGCTTTCCGGAACGGATATGGATTGATCCCGAAGAAGACGGGCTTAATGGCAACGAACACATCAATGGAAGAGAGCCCGTTTCACAGAATTGAGTGTCTCGTGATGTGCCATGGGTTGATGCCCATACCTCCCTGCCGGACAGTCTAATTCATCGAGCAGGCGCCGGGTCCCCGAGGATCGCCGCAGGATCCACAGCTACCGGGATCTGTAAAGTTCATTCCACCATCCGTTCCCCCAACTGCAAACCCCGTGAGCTGCTTTTCCAAACTGGTCGCCTGACAGTGCGGGCATTCGAGGACCGTGGAGCCATGGACCAGGAGTTCAAATTGGTGGGTACAGGCTTGGCACTTATAAACAAAAATCGGCATCGGTTCTGGACCTCCTTTTAAGTGAAATGGTAAGACATTATAGGGGAAAGGTAAAAATTTTCGCCACCGGCCGTGATAGGTTTTTATGGTGCCATTGAGAAGGGGGTTACGCTCCCTCGCTACACGCTTCGGGGTCTGTTCAAGAAAGTGTGTGACATGTTTCATCTTCCAGATCGACGACTTTTCGGTTAGATGACATTGAGGAGCAGGATATGCCACCGTAGCCCAACCTTATGCGAAGAAGGGGAAGTCATGTATCAGGAAGAAACTTCATTTAACATTCGGTTCTCGTTAGAAGCCACGTTTCCGGAAGATTATGAAGGGGACGAGGATGGCCTGGCCTGGGTTCGGGACTGGGACGCACGCGTGAAACCTGATGTCATGAAAGCGATTTTTCAGACTTTACGAAAATTTCCAGAATGGTCCGCGCACATACGGAATCGTGGCATGGCCGCTACCGATGAAATCGAAATCGCATTGGTCAAGGATTTTTCCGGACCTTCACATGCCTAGACCCCACGCGTCAACAACCTGGGCTCTTCTCGGGATGATGATGTTCGGAGGGTGTGTTCTCCTCCTGGGAACTGGATTGGCGCAAAATCTTACCTATACCCCGACCCCAAGCATTCCCGTGGGCCGTGCGCCACAAGCGCTGGCTACCGGAGACTTTAATGGTGATGGGTTCTGGGATTTGGCGACGGCGAATGGAACATCGGACGATGTGTCCATACTCTTAGGGAATGGGAATGGGACGTTTCGGTCGGCGGTCTCGTTCGGGGTCGGGAAAATCCCCCTGGCGTTGGTCGCGTCTGATTTTGATCGTGATGGTATTCTGGATCTCGTCCTGGCCCTCAGCGGGGCGGATCAGGTTGTGATCCTGAAGGGGGATGGCAAGGGACTGTTCCACCCATTGGCGAGTCAGGGGGCGGGAAAGGGAACGACCTTTTTAGCCGTCCGGGATGTGAATGGAGATGGGTGGGAAGATGTCATCGCCGTGAATAGCGGACGTTTTGGATACTATCCGCCATTTAATCTTGCTGTCCTGCTGAATGATGGAAAAGGGGGATTGCAGGCTCCAGTGACCTATGAGAATGAAGGGCGCGAGGGAATGTTTCCCACCGGAGTCCTGGTCGAGGATATGACAAAGGATGGAAAACCGGATCTCACCGTGACGTGGAGTCAGCCGAGTTGGCGTTCCCCGAACGGCCTGGTATCCATGTTGAAAAATATCGGGGATGGGACCTTTGTCCCTTATAAAGAACTCAAGCCTGGATTCACATTGAGCGCCATCCAAGGGGCCGATTTGAACCATGACGGGTTGTTGGACCTGGCTGTGACCAGCCTCTTCTCAGACTCCGTGCGCATTCTGCTTCAGGAATCTGGAGGAACGTTTCGTGAATTGGAACCGATCAAAGTCAGCTTTGCGCCCGTGGGGATAATCTTTCGGGATTTTGACGGGGATCACGAGCTGGATATGGTGGTCGTCAATCGTGATTCCAATAGTGTGTCCATGTTCCTGGGTAATGGCAAAGGGGTCTTTGCCTCAGCGGGACATTTTGGTGTCGGAGCCACTCCCTCAGCCGTCGTCCTGGAAGACTTTGATCAAGACCAAATTCCCGATCTGGCCACCGCGAACACCAATGCCGATGGCGTCTCGGTACTCCTGAGCGGAGGCGGGGCTATCCCACTGCCCAGCATGAGTACCGATGTCTTGGTATTTGAGATTGAATCAGGTCTACAGACGCCTCCTTCATCCCCACAACGATTGGTGCGGCTCTCCAACATCGGGTTGGGACTGTTACGGGTTGTCGATATTAGGATTTCGGGTGCGGGGGCTGCGGCTTTCTCCACGACCGAGAATTCCTGTGCGGATGTCGCTCTGCATACCGGTGATTCGTGTACCCTCCAGGTGGCGTTTACGGCCAAGAGCCAGGGGACACATCATGCGCTTCTGACGATACAGGACAATGCCAATGGCAGCCCGAGGCTCGTCGTCTTAAAAGGGACGGTAAAAGGGTAACCTGCTGCCGATTTTCATAAATGGACGGCCCTTTTCAAAATCTTCGAGATCGTGTTTCAGGGTGTTGGTTTCCTTCGGTCTAGACCTCCTCGGGAATTATTCTCCTGCCTTTCGATCTTCAGTCTTCAATTCAAAATCAGGTATGCTGAGTCTTTTCTTAATCAGCTTGGAGTGCATCCATGCCACCGATTGACCCTTCCCTTGATTCCTCCAGTCTTACGTTGTGGGTGGGAATAGATATCGGGGGAACGTTCACGGACTTTGTGGTTTATTCTCCCGTCGGTCAGTCACTTCAGCGGTTTAAGGTGTTGTCGACCCCTTCCGATCCTGCCGAGGCGGTGCTGCAAGGCTTATCGCAACTACCCAAACACATGAATCGCCATATTGTTCATGGTTCCACGGTAGCGACCAATGCGATCCTGGAGCGCAAAGGGGCACGGACGGCTCTCATCACGACCAGCGGATTTCGGGATATCCTCCTGATCGGTCGTCAGGATCGTCCTCAGTTGTACGATTTGTTTCCGGATCTGCCGGTCCCGTTAGTCCCGCGTGAGTGGTGTCTCGAAATGTCGGAACGAATGGACTTCCAGGGAAACATCGTGACGCCTCTTCAGCAAGATGCTGTCGGACCGATTGTCGAATTGCTGCGATCCAACGATATTCAGTCGGTGGCGGTCTCGTTTCTGTTTTCGTTTGTGAATCCGGTGCATGAGCGGTGGGTCACGAATCGCCTAAGAGCAGAAGGATTCTTTGTCTCCGCTTCGTCAGAGCTTCTGCCGGAATTCCGCGAATATGAGCGGACCAGTACGACGGTGGCGAATGCCTATGTCTCTCCCGTACTCGATACCTATCTGGGTCGCTTGGCAGGAGACATGAAACCCACGGAATTTCACATCCTCCAATCCAACGGTGGCCGGATTTCTGTGGAGCACGCTCGCGGGCAGGGTGTACGGTCTATTCTTTCAGGCCCGGCGGGTGGCGTCGTGGGCGCACGGTATCTGGCCGGGTTGGCCGGATTTCATCGCATTCTGACCTTTGATATGGGGGGAACCTCAACTGATGTGTCGTTGGTCGATGAGATGATTCATGTGACCACGGAAGCTGAAGTGGGCGGATGTCCCGTTCGCGTGCCCGTCATCGATCTGCATACGGTGGGCTCTGGAGGAGGTTCCTTGGCCATGGTCGATGCGGGAGGCAATCTTCGCGTCGGGCCTCAAAGCGCGGGAGCCGATCCCGGGCCGGTCTGTTATGGACGGGGAGGAACCATCCCCACTGTGACGGATGCCCATGTGGTTCTGGGTCGAGTGCCGAAGGATGGATTCCTCGGGGGACATATGGTGTTGAATGAGGAAGCGGCCCAAAAGGCCTGTGATGAATTATGCCAACAGGTTTCTCTAAAGCCTCAAGCAGGATTAAATAATCGGCAAACACTGGCGTTAGGCATGATTCAGATTGCCAATGCCCATATGGAACGGGCATTGCGGGTCATCTCGGTTGAGCGGGGTGAAGACCCGCGGGAGACCGTCTTGGTTTCGTTCGGTGGAGCAGGCGGATTACATGCCTGTGACTTGGCGAGAGCCTTAGGCGTCCCGCAAGTCTTGGTCTCGCCGTTGGCGGCTACCCTTTCAGCCTTAGGCATGTTGGCGGCCGATGTGCAATTGGATTACGTGCAGACGGTCATGCTTCCCAATGACACGCCGTATGACATTCTTGATCAGCGCATCCAGGAGTTGGTTCGCCAGGGAGAAGCCGACTTGAAACGAGAAGGGATCCCGCCGGAACAGGCGGTGATGACCCGAACTGTTGACGTCCGGTATGCCGGGCAATCTTTTGAATTGAACGTGCCATTCACTCCTGCATACCGTGACACGTTCGATCATAGGCACCAGGAGTGTTATGGCTATAGCCGGATGGATGCGCCGATAGAAATCGTGAACGTGCGGGCGCGGGCGATAGGCCAAGTCACGCCGCCCGCTATTCTTCCCCAATCATTAGGATCGTCCGATTCTTCTTCCGCCAGATGGGAAGAGCGACCGGTCGTGCTGGCTCATGGCGTGCAAGCCGTTCCACACTATCGGGGACATTTTCTGAGACCGGGCCATGAAATTTCCGGTCCGTCGATAATCGTGCTGGAGGATACGACGGTATACCTGGGTGTCACTGACCAGGCCACCATAGATGCCTATTCCAATATTCTCATCGATGTGGGGCGCGACCATGGATGATCCCGTTCGAAATGAAATCATGAAGCACCGACTTGTGTCCGTTGCTGAGGAAATGGGTGTGCGCCTGCAACGGTCCGCCTTTTCGACGAACATTAAAGAACGTTGCGATTTTTCCTGTGCGGTGTTCGATGCTACTGGTAACCTCGTGGCCCAGGCGGCCCATATCCCGGTCCATTTAGGGGCGATGCCCTTATCCGTCCAGGCCTGCCTGGAATCATTACGTTTTGCGCCGGGTGATGTCGCCATGGTGAATGATCCGTATCGCGGGGGGACGCACCTGCCGGATATTACCGTCGTCTCGCCAGTTTTCGTAGAGGAGAAACCTGAGTCCATACTCCTAGGATTTGTGGCCAATCGAGCGCATCATGCCGATATCGGCGGCATGTCGGCGGGTTCGATGCCGTTGTCCCAGGAAATTTATCAGGAAGGGTTTATCATTCCTCCAGTGAAACTGATGGTTGGCGGAAACAGGAATGAGGACCTGTGGCGGCTGTTATTGGCCAATGTCCGCACACCGGATGAGCGATCCGGAGATCTGCATGCGCAATTGGCGGCGAACCGGGTCGGCATTGAACGCATGCGCTCGTTCGCGGAACGCTTTGGAACTCACTCTCTTATGGCCGATATGGATGCGTTACTGCGTTATAGCGAACGCATGACCAGGCAATTGATCGGGCATCTGCCCAATGGCTGCTACCGCTTTGAGGATGCTTTGGATAACGATGGATTTTCAGAAGAACCAGCGGTCATCCGGGTGGCCATGACGATTAACGATGAACAGGTTACCGTGGATTTTTCGGGAACCGATGCGCAACGTCCTGGCAGCATCAATGCCGTCTATCCGGTCACATTGTCTGCGGTGGCCTATGTCTTCCGGTGTGTGTTGGGGTTGGATATTCCCGCCAATAGCGGATGCCTGCGACCCATTCACATCATCGCGCCGGAAGGGACGCTGGTGAATGCGCGGCGTCCGGCCGCTGTTGCCGCCGGAAACGTAGAAACCTCTCAGCGAATTGTGGATGTCCTGCTTGGCGCGTTGGCGCAAGCCTGTCCCGATCGCATTCCGGCAGCCAGCCAGGGCACCATGAATAATCTTACGATTGGCGGATGGGATAAAGAACGAGGACGACCGTTTGCCTATTATGAAACGATCGGAGGCGGCATGGGTGCGGGACCTCGATATAATGGCGCGAGTGGCCGTCATTCACATATGACCAATACGTTGAACACGCCGGTAGAAGCCTTGGAATATGTCTATCCGTTCCGGGTCTCCCGCTATGCCTTACGGGAGGAATCGGGAGGGAACGGATGGAAGCGAGGCGGGGATGGTCTTGTGCGCGCTTATGAGTTTCTTCAGCCTGCTGAAGTGACCTTGCTGTCCGACCGACGGGTTACCAGACCATATGGTTTGGAGGGTGGAGAGTCAGGACAACCCGGGCGCAACCAAGTGACACGAAACGAGGTTGAAAAAATTTTGTCCGGAAAATGTTCGTTTTCCGTTGAAGCCGGAGATGCCCTCACGATCGAAACTCCTGGCGGCGGGGGATATGGAATCAAGTAGGATCTCGGTCAGTTGGGAAAGAGCGACCCCACATTTATGGAAAACTTCAAAATAGACATCTCATACGTAAGACTTGGTTTCCCCGCCCAGTTCTTCCAAGCAAAATTCCTCACGGAACAAATGAACAACCTCCTATCCGATTAGATACAAAGCGTATCTAAAAGGCTATGCGAATATTCCCCATCCATTCATTCGAAAATTGTCCTCACCGTTCCTTCGTTTTAACAGTACAACAGTTTTAAGGAGTTAGAGCATTCGCCCATTAGTCGTCAGCATGAGGAATGAGTTTTGCTATTACTCTACACTGTCACAGAAAAGATGAAATCAAGCATTAAAACTTCCCCCAATAGAGCCAGAGGATGAAGACCGTGTGGGCGAATATATAACAGCGAGGTGCTGTGGTAGTGGGAAAGTTCGTGGACGACACCATCCCTAGCCGTCCTATGCACTCACTGAAAGTGAAGAAGGGAGTTTGAAGATGTATGTGAACAAAAAAAAACAAGAAAGTCCCAACCATACCAAGGAGGACGCGATGAGGAATTTTTGTAACCGATCTCAATGGAATCTTAATCTGGTAAGTTGGCAATTCTTCCAAACATGTTGGTTTGTAGTCTTGGCATCGGTGGTTTTTCTGGATTCGATTCAATCCATAGCACATGCGGCCTCACTCGCCGACATCAAAGCGACCTGGATTGGATGGTCCTCGGTCAAGATCACAGAATCGGGGTTCGACTTTGGCGGAGAGAAATTCCTCGCAGGAGCCCCGTCCGGCTCCGGGGCTATCGACTGGTATCTAGAGGATGGCCAGCTTGCTCCGTCCCTGAGCGGACATTTGCATCTCAACGACGTACGTGATCTTTGCGCACGCATGCGAATGGATTACTACGCCGGCGACATCTTTTTGACAACCAAGTATGGCGGTCAAGTTTGCGCCCCGGATGACAAACACCATGAATGGGATGTGTTTCTCACTGATTACACCAGCAGCAAGATCGACAAGGTCAAGGTTTCGATTGAAAAACTTACCGCCACTAAAGACTGGACCATCGTCGGATCGAATACCTTGAAGCTCAAGGCCGTCCAGGACAAAGTGAAAATTACCGAAGACGGTTTTGATTTCGGCGGCAATACGTTTGTGGCCGGTGCGCCGACGAATTCCGGTGATGTCACTTGGACCTGGGGCGGCGCCCAAGTCAACCCGCGGATCACCGGTACCCTCCATATCAACAACGCGGCGACCGCCTGCGCACGGATGAGGATTGAATATTTCAAGGAGGACGATACTCGCCTGGCTGAAAAATTCGGCGGCAAGGCCTGCGCCCCGGACAACCGGCATCACACCTGGAGTGTGGACTTGGAGCCCTATAGCGACAATAAGCTTGCATACATCAAAATCGGATTGCAAACTTTAGGGGCCGACGATACATGGCGAACTATCGGGACCGTTTCTTCGCGCTATGTCTGGGCTCCGGTCGCCATCTGTGGAGGTGGCGGGAGCTGTCTCCACGTGGCCAAGAATGAGATCAAGTAATGCGCGACATCGGTCAAAGACCTGATCAGGATCGTCAGGAAGAGTTCTGAAACACCTACAAGTCGCTACGCTTCTCCCGACCGAGCGTAGGCGGCATCCAGAAAAGCAGAAAGGACATGAGCTAGGACTCGATAACCACCATCTCCCGTCAATCCGACAGAACCTCAGATAGGGTATATGGCCCGGTACGATAATATTTTTCCTGGAAGGACTGCAGGGATATTCACAGATGGGGAATCCCATGATACCCTTTCTTCGATCGAATTGAAGAAAAAATTCAGATTGAATGGTTTGGGTAGTTATGGGTTTTCAAAAATCAGATATTGTCAGGCGATCTGTTCGGCAACTCTCGTGTAGGAAATAAAGGCACTTCCATCCCGCGAACTTTTTTTCTCTTTCATGGCCGAGATGAAACCGGGGAATCCGGTTTCATCCTTCGATTCGAGCAGGAAACCCTAGCTCGCATCCTTCCTTTTCCAATAGTGCGTCGTTCAGCCCATTTCCCCAGGCCCGCTAGAACAGACCCTTGGCATGGCGAAGGCCGACCTAAAGATCACCCATCGTGTTGTATTGGTAATTTCCGAGGGATGGCTTCTCTGCCATCGGAGCACAATCGCTGATCACCAGTCCTCTGAAATTCCGGATTCAGGCAAATAAAAGGTTCGAATATGATCTCAAGATCCGCGGGATACTTAGCCGATGTATCAGACTATCGTAAAGATCCAGGTTTGGCGTATGAGGACACCTTTAATCACCATTGTCACAGGAGAGAATTGTGCAGCCCAGTTATGTCAATTCTGTGTTGGAAAATGAGGAATTCTCTGTTCTTCCATGTGCTTCCGCCTTACTCTATGATGCGCCACCCGCCGACACCCGTGGACTGACCCCAAAGCTCGAGCAGTTTCTGGCCAGTCGTCCCGATACCCCGTTTTTAGCCTTTGATCTCGCTCGTGTCCAAAGCAAATATCTGGAACTGCAGGGGGAATTTCCCCATGCGGCGATTCATTACGCTATGAAAGCGAATCCAGCCCCTGAAATTATTCAACTGTTAGCTGCCTTGGGCTCCTGTTTTGATATTGCGAGCCGCTATGAACTTGACTTGTGTTTGTCATTAGGAGTGCCGGTCAGCCGGCTTTCGTATGGTAACACGGTAAAAAAAGCGGCGGACATTGCCTATGCCTTTGGTTGTGGAGTCCGGCTCTTTGCCTTTGACAGTGAGCCCGAACTTGAAAAGTTGGGAAGGCATGCGCCTGGTGCCGGGGTGCAATGTCGATTGCTGAGCCAGGGAAAAAGCGCAGATTGGCCTCTCTCAAGAAAATTCGGCTGCGATCTGGTCATGGCGTATGAACTACTCCTCAAAAGTCGTGATCTTGGATTGAACCCACTGGGAGTGACATTCCATGTGGGGTCCCAGCAAACGGATCCCCAGCAGTGGGTGGAGCCTCTTCAGCAGGCAGCGGAATTATACCGCCAATTGGGGCGACAGGATCTGAATCTCGGATGGATTAATATTGGCGGAGGGCTCCCGGCGTCCTATCAGGCGACGCTACTTCCTCTTTCATGTTACGCCCAAACCATTCGACAATCCCTCCACCAATCCTTTGGCGCCAGGCCCCCTCGCCTGATGATTGAACCCGGTCGGTTTTTGGTGGCGGATGCCGGAGTCATACAGACCGAGGTGATTCTGGTGGCTCGCAAGTCCCGCGAGGATATCCGGCGATGGGTGTATCTCGACATCGGAAAGTTTGGGGGTTTGGCTGAAACGATGGATGAATGCATCAGATATCGTCTCCGCACCCACCGTGATGGGCCCACGGGACCTGTGACTTTGGCGGGGCCTACCTGCGACAGCGCGGATGTGTTGTATGAAAAAACGTCCTATGATTTGCCCCTGGATCTTGCCATGGGCGATCGAATTGAAATTTTAAGCGCCGGGGCCTATACCAGTAGTTACGCGTCTGTAGGATTTAACGGATTTCCTCCTTTGGCGACGTATTGCCTTTAGGAGTCTGCCGACATGTTGACCTTATCTCAGGAGGGGAAACATGCCCAGAAACCCGCGCCGTTTTCCTGCGCCTCAAGACGAACGAATTGTCGGACAGATTTTTTGTCTATTTTCGAATAAACGAACGTTGTTCACCCTCAATTGTGGTCAATTACCTCCCCGGTCGTTGATTTTTATCCTTGAGTTTTCTAGAGTAACTGAGATCTAGACGGGCACCAGGGAGGGTTCCATGTCCAGTGAACGGTGGCAAAAGGCTACCTGGGAAGAATTTCTGAGCAGGATTTTTCGTGTGGATCATGTCTCGTTTTTTCCACATAAGATCTTTCGCTGGGACAAGCATGGAATCTATCAGGATTGTTATTTCCCTGTTTCCTGTCACCATATCCTGGGTGGAGAGCACCTGCTTGGGCGGGCCATCAAGGAAGTCTTGCCTAAGGATTCAGCCAGAAGTCTGACAAAAGGCTTGGCTCAAACGCTGAAAACTCAACGGCCACAAGATATTCAATTGGTTTTTCCTTCCCTAGGGAAAACGGTTGTCGCGGTGGTCCGGCTGTTTCCTTATGAGTCTGAGGTATTGGGATTCATTACGGACTATTATTTAGATGGTTCGCCGGTGGTTTCATTTTCCCCTCAGGATCCCTCTTTAGCCTTCCTCAAAAACTCCTCGAACTTTTCCCGGTAATTTGTAAGGGTGGGTTCTTTTGAATCTTTCTCCCGATGATCGTGTTGCTCATTGGTGGGAAGTCTCCGCGGTGGTGTTGACCGGGGTGCTGCATCTTGTGTTTAAGAGTCTTGGGGCTAAAGGATTGTTCATTGCCTTGGCCAGCCTCAGTTGGATTGGCTATGTTGCCTACCAGATTCGGCGAGATCCGACGAGGTGGAAGCGTTGGGGGTTTCGCGCCGACAATCTTCGACAAGCCTTCGTTTGGCCATCGGTGTTATTTGTTGCGTCGGGGTTGGCCATGGCCTGGTATGGCGCCATGACCGGACGGGTGCTCTGGGAAGGGCACATGGTGTTTCTGTTGCTATTGTATCCTTTGTGGGGAATTCTCCAACAATTTCTGGTGCAGGCCCTGGGTGTCACGAACCTCATCACACTTTTTCCCCGTCATGGCCTGCTGTTGGCCATGCCGGTGGGAGTCGTCCTCTTTGCGGTGGTCCATTTCCCGAATTGGCGGCTGATGCTGGCCACAGCCCTTCTGGCATGTTTCTTTATCCCGCTCTATGTCCGTGATCGGAACCTCTGGCCGTTGGGCCTTTACCATGGATGGCTGGGCACGTTCTTTTATCTCTGGGTGCTGGGTCGTGATCCGTGGGTCTCTGTTTTCGGGAAATAGACATCGACCCACTTGACGAGTTTGATGGGTGAAGAGTAGAAAAAGATACTCATTGTCGGTTTTGAAGGGAGATGTGTCGATATGGAAAATAATCCACTGGTGATTACTGATCAAGAACGATTGGTGCTGTTGTATGAGCGTTTTCGGGATGTGTGTTTGGTGGAAAAGGAAGTGTGGATGGAAATCTATATGCCCAGGACGGTGGAAAAGGGCATGGTGCTGACCAATCAACACGAACGTTATGAAGTGGTCATTGATGATCCGGAGGTTGAAGATGCGCTGGAAGCGAATATCCCCTTAGGGTCGAAGGCGTTAGGGGCGGCCATTCAGGAATATAAGGATCATATTTCGTTTCGGAAGAAATAATTGCCCAAACTTCTCCATTCCCTAGCCTTCCTGCGGTTCGGAACAAAGCCTTACCAGGGAAGGGATCTTCTGGCAAATCCATATTGCCCGAACAGCCTACCCAGTTTCTGCAAAAACTTAAATTCTTAGCTTGAAGATGAATAGCTGAGTGCTTTCCCCCTTTGCGTGTGCTTGGCAAAGGGGGAAATAGAAGTGGCCATTAACCTGCAGCGAAGGGCCCCTTTCGAGTCCTCAGAGGTATAAGGGGAACAGTTGTGGTTAGGGAGCAGAAACCGCTTCTTCTTTCGCAGGAATTGCTGCTTTCGCGGCAGCAGGAGGCGGTAATTTTTTAGCCTTTTCGGTATCCTGATAGGCTTTATCCTGCGCCATCCAATCAAATCTGAGTTTTTCTGAAATGACTTTTGTGTTTTCAAGCATTTCCGGGATTTTTGACAGCGTTTTGTCATGTGCTTCCATGGCAAAACCTATGGCGTTCGAGCTGTATTGATCGAACTGCACGCGAATGATCTCCACATTCGGAAGAATATCTGAAAATCGAGCGGTATACGTCTTCCCCTTCGCCGTCAAACTTTTTCCGTCTTCTTCGACTAAGGCCACCGTGCCGGGCGGCACATCCTTCCCTGAAAATTTATGCAGTCTCCCATGATCCCCGATGGCATAGCGTGTTATTTCGTTTCCCATATGACCCATCCCTTGTTATGTGTTGATGATGAAGACCTCGCACTAGACAGACAGGGTGTGAGTGTATTTGGAGTCGCGGTCCTGACAAAGACACCATACATTCCGGTTTGTCTCGAATGGTTTTATTATGAAGGCTCCGGAGCTGGAGAGCAATGGGCAGGGAGCGACAAAGGCGTGTTGAGCATCCCGTCAGCCGCCCTTTTTTGATTTTGTCATGTTCAGGCACGAAGAAGTCTGTCTCCTATTTCTCGCAAGGATCGCTTCCATTCAGAGTTAGCGTGCGATTCACAGCCTTTCTGGACCGGTGGGTGGATACTCAGGTGTCTTCCCGGAGCCTTCAAGGGGAAATGTGCTCAGAAAGAGGGCTAAAGAGGTGCCTCGCACAGGGTCTTAATGTCAGACCACTCAGATTGAAAAGGGAAGGTCTGATAAATTATGGAGGCTGATGGTATCAACCCTCTGAGATGGGCCAGGCGGTCTTTGGTCGCCGGATGGGTCGAAAGATAGCGAAACACGGTGTCCTCAGGGTGCTCTTTTCCGAGTTTGGCAAAAAAGGTGAGCATCCCTTCAGGGTTGATCCTCGCCTGTTGCAATAATTGGTAGCCCTGTTCATCTGCCTGGTCCTCAGCGTTGCGGCTATATGACAATGTCTGAAGAGTTTGGGCGGCTTGGAGTGCATACGACACCATGCCGCTGGCATCTCCGCTGAGGGCGGCGATGATGAAGGCGGTCGAAACATGTCTCACGATGAGGTGCATGGTGTGCCGTAAGAGAACATGTTGAATTTCATGTGCCAACACCCCTGCGAATTCTTCCGGCGAATCCGTGTCTTGAAGAAGTCCACGAAAGACAATCACATATCCCCCTGGGGCGGCCATGGCATTGACGACCGGGCTATCCACCACGGTCACCTGAAATTTATAGGGGAGTGTTTCAATGGGATTGGTCAGGGTTGTCAGGATGGATTCCACAGCCTGGATGAGTTTGGGATTGTTGCAGACACCTTCCTCAGCCGTGAATTTTTGTTGGATAAATTGCCCCAACTGCTCTTCCCAGGAAAGAGGAATGGCTGCGGTGATGGGCCGGGCTAACCACGGAATACCCCAGGTGAAAATTCCATAGATGATTGGGATGCTGGCGAATGCGGCGAACAATGTCCAGTACACGCGTGTGCGTCGTGTGCCGGGATGATGGAAATGGCCGGCGCTTAGTCCGCCTTGTGCATGAATGGCGAGCAGGATATTGGCGCTTGGGACGACCAGCGTTTCTCCAATTCCTGTCCCTCGCTCGAATCGTACTTCTTCTCCGGAATAGCGTCCTTGGGTCTGCCGGAGTTCTTGGTAGTTCCAAGTCGTTGTCGTACCGTCGGCAAAGTGTAAGATCAGGCTAACAGGGTCAATGGTAATGGTGACATGCTGTGGAACGACCGTTCGTCCGTCATAATAGGACCCTTTCCATTCTGTGGGATGTGCCATTGGGGATATTTCAGGTTACGGGAGTCATGAATCGTGAATGGAATGGACGGAAGATGGCCGGTGCTCTGACAAGAAATCGCGAGGGAGCCCAGTCATCCCAAATCAAAACCGGCGTCAAAATACCCGGCCAACTCCTCACCGGTGGGAGAGGCATCCAAAGCTTCCTGTTCGATACGTTGAAAATCCAAGGGTCCTTGAAGGCCTAGATGATAATACAGGAATTGGAGGTTTCGAACCTGTACCCACGGCCATGCCAATCCAAATGTGAGAATGAGCATTAAAAAGTTCGTCAGCCGCAATTCAACCAAATTCCACGTGGAGGCGGAAAAATGAAAATGCGCATCTCCGAAATTCGAATGGTTCCATTGGTAACGTTGTTTGGTGACCTGTAAGTAAAACCAAGGGATCAGCAAGGCCAGTAATCCTGTGAGAAACAATGAATTGAAGAAAACGCTTTGCCAATCATCATGGGACCAACGGGTTATACTTGAAAGAGCGTCAGGACCGGCGCTTATCCCGATTAACCCTGCCAGAATCAGTAAAATGATTCCCAGGGTTGTGGCATAGATGCGCAAGAGCCCGCCCCCCGTTCCGTCATAGGTAAAATGACGATTCCCGAAATAGCTGTGTGTCACGAGAAATTTTCGTCTGGCATTTTCGAAAATCGGGTAATAGATGCCGGCCGTCAGCAATGTGAGTAAGGTTCCCAAAAGCCATATTTTGATGTACTCCTTCACGCGTCCCCGGAAGGAGAAACGAATCGTTCCCAGGGAAGTCCGGCTCATCCGATACCGTTGCGATCCGACGACGGCGATAGGAATAAAACACAAGGCCATGATCCCCGCGAGGGCATTGGGAATCCAAGTTGGAATCTGGTCCCACATGAGTGGAACGAAATTCAGAAAGGCATAGGGAAGACCAAAAACCAAAAAGGCTTTCGACCAGCCTTTGAGTAACTCCTGGGGGGTGCCATGATAAGAGAAGCGAGCTTTAGCAAAACTGGTTTGACTGTTCAAGAATTGGCGAATACGCACTCGCCCCCAGAATGAATACAGGCCAAGAGTTAGTAAGGTGAAAAAGGTATTGACGATGAAAATTCCAAACAGCGTTCGTCCCCGTCCCCAGAAAATGGGGTGATGGATTGGAGACAAGGCGGAATCGTGCGGCTCATCGAATTTTTGTAGTTCGGAAGGGGGAATCGAAGCGATGGCTTCGTTCTGTTCTTCGTGGTCAGAGGTCAAGATGGCTGATTTGGAACAATGTTCTCTCGATGAGTGTGTCTCACTGGATTTCAATGAATCCTGAAATTCCGGCGTGATCAGAAAATGATTTTTTTCGAGGAGTTCTCCCTTGAGGCTGAGTGCTTGTTGTTGTGCATGAAACGTGGTTCCGCACCGTGAACACACCGCTTCCCCATTTCCGACCAAACCGCATTGCGTACAGGGTAGAGCAGGCGTCAATTCCATAGATACAGCATTCCCTTGGGAGCGGTGCTCTTAGCGGGATTTCTCGGACTCAAGGGTTTCATTCAGCTCCCTCTATCGGTCTTGTCTGGTGCAATCCTAAGAAATAATTTTACTGGCCCGCATTGATAAATTGTGTGAGCATAGAAATAGGTATAGGGAAGATATCATGGAGAAGAATATAGTGCACATGGGCTAAGTGTTCTGAGTCTGATGGGCTGTGCGGACCTTTCCCGTTGGACTCCTCACGGGGAGGAGAGTTCCACCGAACTCTTCATTCGCCCTCAACACTTTCACGATCTAGTCGGGACCTGGGCATATGTAGACAAGACCGGGTCCTATACCATCATAATAAATGAAAAGGGCAAATGACCCTACGACTGGGTGGACGGATGGTTTGAAACTTTGGAACGAAAGGATGGGGTGTGGAAAGGTATTTGGCGTCAGGCGGGCAATGACCGGGAAGGAGAATTTTAGTTGCAGTGGTCAGATGATTCGCCTGTGGCTCGTGGAAGTTGGTGGTATACCCGCATTGGTAAAGATGCCAACCCTCTTGAACCGGGTGGAACCTTTACCATGACACGAATGTCCACACTCCTCACTGGCGGTTGATAATTTCATGGTTTCCCCTCCCTGGTCTGAGCATAACTGATCGCAGACTTCTGCTCGCTCTCCACAGCAGAAGCCAGGCTAGCTCCATTCTTTCTCCCGCTGAGGTCTGGTGGCTTAAGCAGGACAGCCCCTAAGGCCTCTTCAATCGTTTCCACGAATACAATGGACAATTCGGATCGCACCGCCTCAGGCACATCTTTCAGATCTTTCTCGTTGGCCTTGGGCAGGACGATTCGTCGTAACCCGACTCTATGAGCTGCCAATATCTTCTCTTTAATACCCCCTACAGGCAGGACCAATCCGCTTAAACTGATTTCTCCGGTCATGGCAGTATCCTTCGTTACTGGAATTTTCAGTAAGAGCGAAGCCAAGGCGCTGGCCATCGTCACACCCGCGGAGGGTCCATCTTTTGGAATCGCGCCTTCTGGGACATGGATGTGCATACCGCTCTGCTTAAACACGGCAATATCCAATCCCAGTGTTTCAGCACGCGACCAGAGGTAGCTTCGAGCCGCATGGGCAGATTCCTGCATGACATCGCCAATGTGACCGGTAATGGTGAGGTCGCTGCCTCCCGGAAGAAGGGCGCTTTCTACGTACAGCACATCTCCGCCGGTTTCTGTCCAGGCCATTCCGGTGGCCACACCCAGGGGCAGCGTCTTTCTGGCTTCCTCCGGCATAAATCGTTCGATACCCAACCACTCCGAAAGATCCTTTTGGATGATTGCAAGAGATTCTTCAGGTTGGTCCGCCGGTTGTTCGGCCAACCGCAGCGCCACTTTGCGGGTTAACCGTCCCAGCATCTGTTCTAACTGTCGGACACCGGCTTCGCGGGTATACCGTTTAATAATATAGGGAATCACCTGTGGCTCTAAGGTCAGCGGTTTGGATTCCAGCCCGGCTTCTTTCAGGCGACGTGGCCACAAATAGCGGTTGGCAATTTCCAATTTTTCCTGATGGCTGTATCCGGCCAGGCGAATGATCTCCATGCGGTCCAAGAGTGGACGGGAGATGGTATCGAGGGAATTGGCCGTGGTGATGAACATGACCTTGGATAAATCAAAAGGCAAATCTAAATAATTATCCCGGAACGTATGGTTCTGCTCCGGGTCCAGAATTTCCAACAGAGCCGATGCGGGATCTCCTCGAAAATCCTGTCCGACTTTATCCACTTCGTCCAGCATCAGCACCGGATTTTTGGCTCCAGCACGGCGCAGGGCCTGAATCAGACGCCCCGGCATGGCGCTTACATACGTCCGTCGGTGACCACGCAATTCGGCTTCATCATGGAGACCGCCTAAACTTAGGCGTTCAAACTTTCTCTCCAGGGAACGGGCAATAGATTGTCCTAAGCTTGTTTTCCCCACACCCGGAGGTCCAACTAAACAGAGAATGGGAGCCTTCGCAGAAGGATTTAATTTCAACACGGCCAGATGCTCGAGGATGCGTTCTTTCACATCCTGAATGCCATAATGATCCTCATCCAATACCGTCCGAACGTGCGCCAAATCCAGGTGGTCTTCTGTGACCGTGTTCCAGGGCAGCTCCAGCACCAATTCCAAATAGGTGCGTATGACCTGGTGATCCGGAGAGGCGGGAGGCAGCTTGACCAGACGCTTTAATTCTCTCATGGCCTCGGTTTTTACGACGTCAGGAAGATCGGCCTTTTCAATGCGGACTTTCAACTCGCCCACTTCGCCATCTTCGGGTTGGCTCTCCAAGTCACCGAGCTCTTGTTGAATTTCTTTTAGCTGTTGGCGCAGGAAATATTCGCGTTGGGATTTTCCAATTTCGGCTTGGGCTTGGCTCGCGATTTCATGGCGAATTTTAAGGATATGCAGTTCATGCGCTAATGCGCCGTAGACCTGACGAAGGACTTCCTTGGCATCAGATTGTTCCAGAAGCCCCTGCAACCGTTCGACATTGAGATTTAAGAGCGATACCAAACGATAGGCGACGGAAAGCGGATTCCTCTCCGCTCGAAGCACCGCCACTAATTCCGCCACGCCCTGTGTCGTCAGCAATTCCGGTAATTGACCAATGAGCTCCAGCAACTCACGATGCAGGGCTTCCAGTTCAAGGTCGGATTCAAGAGAAAGAGCCAGTCGCCGGGATCGAACGATCATATGGGGCTCGGCTTGTTCCAATTTCAGCAGGACGACGCGTTCGATGCCCTGAACCAGAACCTGGAGGTGGCCATCCGGGGTTTTGCCCATCTGTTTGATGACGGCTTTCGTGCCGATGAGATAGAGGTCGTTAAATCCGGGTTCCTCTTTTTCAGAGTCACGTTGAGTGGCGAGCACTAACGCTTTGTCTTCGGTGTTCATCGCCGCCTCCACCGCCGCGATCGACCGGGGTCGGCCTATGGTGAAGGGGACCAGCGTGTCGGGAAACAACACGGTTCGTTTGACAGGGACGAGTGGCAGGGAAGCAATGAGTTCGTTTTCGGCCTGTAAGGTATCCATCGTATTCTATTCTTTCCTTTAGGAAAAGAAGAAGTCAGACTTTTTCTTTGTTTCAAGATAGGCATCATTTCCTTTGAGTCAACCTGAATGACCTCGGGTCGTCGGTTTTCACATGCGCGGGTTGTTGCAAACGCTTGCTCCGAGTTTGACAGAATGATCTGACACCTGCGTTCTCGAGCCTCCGTCATGCTCCCGTACAATGCGTGCCTTCTCCACCCGCCAAGAGCTATGGTCTTGACCATGAAATGTAGGTCCTGGCGTACATGGGTTGGGGGAGTAGGAAGACGGACATTGCTGAAGAGCCCCCAATAATAGGATTTCTTGAGCATAATCAAACAAAATTTGCAGTGAAAGATTCTCGACGGTTCAACTGATAACTATGAGATGTTCGTAACCCCGTTCATGAAATTTCTTGACAGGTTTTTCCTTGGATCTTACCATGGTAAGTAAATACTTACTTGATAGGAAACCTGAGATGGCATCTTCTCGGAAGCGGATACCCGGTACTGTCCGGAAAGCCAATATTATTCGGTCAGCGGCCTCCTTATTTTCCGAAAAAGGGTTTAGCGGAACCAAGACCCGGGAGATCGCCCTGAGGGCAGGAGTGAGCGAAGCTCTAATTTTTAAACATTTTCCCAGCAAAGAGGATTTGTATGCGGCCATCCTGGCTGAGGAATCTCCCGTGCCGGGTCTACTCTCCAAAGTCAGGGATCTGGCAGAGCAGAAAAAAGATGTGGAGGTCTTTTCCGTCATAGCCCGGACCGTTGTCCGAGGAGTTCCGGACTCTCATTTGATTCGGCTGATTTTGTTTAGCGCCCTCGAAAGCCATGAATTGTCGGATATGTTTTTTCAGAATCACATCAGGGTGTTTTACGATTTTTTAGCCGGGTACATTCAACAGCGCATCGATGAAGGTGCGTTTCAACCGGTTCCGTCTATGGTTGCCGCACGCTCCTTTATGGGCATGCTGATTTATCATCGGCTGTTGACGGTCTTATTCCATGCTCCGCTCCCGAATACCCCCGAAGATATTTCTCAAACATTCGTGACCATCATGATGAATGGACTGAAAATTCCTTCACCCAAATTGCCGTCTCTCCCTTTGCGAAAAAAAAGAAACCCTCAAAAGCGGACGACACGCAACTGATGAATTATGTTGCCCTGAAAATGTTGTTTGGCGATCGGGCCAAATATCTGATGCTGCTGGCCGGACTGACGTTTTCCACAATGCTCATTGTCCAGCAGGGATCCATTTTCTGGGGATTGATGACCTGGTCGAAGTCGGGCATTACCAATGTGAATGCGCCGGTGTGGGTCGCCGATCCCAATATCAATCAAGTTGAAGAGATCAAGCCGCTTGCGGATACGGCGGTCACGGTTGTGCGAAGCGTTCCGGGCGTGGAATGGGCATTTCCGCTGTACAAAGGAATCCAGCGCGCACGGCTGAGGAATGGGAATTACGAACAAATTGCTCTGGTAGGCATTGATTCCAGCACGCTGATCGGTCGTCCCCACACCGTGCTGGAAGGAAACATCGAAGACTTGCGGTCTCCTGAAGCCGTCGCGATCGATCAACTAGGAGTCGAACGGTTAGGCGGTCCGGAGGAGATCCATCTTGGGACGACGTTTGAAATCAACGACCGGCGTGTCAGAATCGTCGCCATCGTCAAGACCCAGAAAAGTTTTCAAAACTTTCCCTTCGTCTACACCACCTATGAACGCGCCTTGAGTGTCACCCCGGAAGAACGACGAAAGCTCTCGTATGTGCTCGCCAGTCCGGTGAGTGGGGTTAGCCCGGAAGAATTGGCCCTGCGAATCCATGAGCAAACCGGGTTGGGGGCATTTACCGAAGAGCAGTTCGGATGGAAAACGATTCAATGGATTTTACAGAACACCGGCATCGGGGTGAATTTTGGCACCACTGTTCTATTGGGGTTTATTGTGGGGATGGCGATTTCCGGACAAACGTTTTATCTGTTTACGGTCGAGAATCTTCCGCAGTTTGGGGCGCTGAAAGCGATTGGCGCCAGTACAGGGATGCTGGCACGCATGATTCTCCTCCAAAGTTTTACGGTGGGATCCATCGGGTATGGGGCAGGGGTGGGATTGGCGACGGTATTTGGAATGACGGCAGCGGGCGGGGGGCGCTTACCCTTTAACGAAACCTGGCCGCTTCTGGTTGCCGTGGCGGTGGCACTCCTTTTGATCTGTAGTATCTCGAGCGCAATTAGCATACGAAAATTAGCCAAACTTGAACCGGCGATTGTGTTTCGTGGGTGACACGATGACCCAGAAACCGATCTCGACGTTGGACAACGAATCGGCCCACTGGTTGGTCCAAGCCAGAGGAGTGAGGAAGTCATTTGGAGAGGGTGACACCAGAATTCCTGTCTTGAAGGGAGTGGATTTGGATGTGGCGCGCGGGGAAGTCTTGCTGCTGGTGGGGCCTTCAGGGAGCGGAAAAACTACTCTCTTGTCGGTGATTGCAGGCATTTTAGATTGTGATGACGGAGAGGTGAGAATATTAGGCGAATCCATTCTCGAATTATCCGCCTCGGAAAAAACACGATTCCGTCGGGATCATCTCGGATTCATTTTCCAGCAATATCATTTATTGCCGACCCTCACTGCGGTTGAAAATGCTGCGGTGCCGTTATTGATTCGCGGGGTGCCCAAACACGACGCTCTGGCTCGGGCGGAAGGCGTCCTTGGAACCATGGGCATGGGGGAGCGGTTGGCGGCGCTGCCGAACCGACTCTCGGGAGGAGAACAGCAGCGGGTAGCCATTGCCCGGGCTTTGGTCGGCGATCCTCATTTGCTCCTGTGTGACGAACCCACGGCCAATCTGGATGGGGAAACGGGACACGGCATTGTGCAGCGGTTGCATGACGTTGGGAAGCAACCTGATCGGGCGGTGATTATTGTGACACATGATACCCGGATATTTGAATTTGGCGATCGCATTGTCCATATGGAAGACGGGCGAGTGGATCAGATTCAACATGGGCAGGAAGAGTCCGGCTAATGGTACTGCGGCGTCTGAGTTTTTGGCTGGCTTTGGGGGGTATCCTTCTCGCGATTGGGATGTTGTGGGGTGCCAATAAGAAACCGGCTCCGCCTCCACCGATGGAACCTCCCCCTCAGAATCCATATCCAGTGACGGTGGCCGCCGCTGGAATTATTGAAGCGGTGAATGAAAATGTTCGAATCGCTCCACCGGTCTCGGGTCTTGTGACGAAGCTGCATGTTAAAGTAGCGGACCATGTTGAACAAGGAGATCCGTTGTTTCAGTTGGATGAGCGGGAGTTACGGGCACAACTGAATACCAAGACCGATTCGCTCCCCTCCGCGGCGGCGCGGATCGCCGAACAGGAAATCCACCTTCGGGATGTTCTTGCCCAATTGAAACGGCTTCAGTCGGTCACTGACCATCGGGCCGTCAGTGAAGATGATTTGCAGCGGAAATGGCATGAAGTGGAAGGTGCCAAACGGGCTTTGATTCGGGCACGGGCCGATCTTCAACTGACTCGAACGCAGCGGGATGAGGTGCAAGCGTTGTTAAACCGCCTCACGGTGCGGGCACCCCGGGCGGCGACGATTCTTCAAGTCAACATCCGTGCGGGAGAATACGCCATGGTAAATACCATCGAGCCTCTCATCTTATTGGGAGATACCGAGACCTTGCAGGTCCGGGCTGATATCGATGAGGTCAATGCGCCGTTGGTAATTCCGGGAAGTCCGGCTGTGGCCTACCTCAAAGGATATACGGATAAGGCCATTCCTCTCAGGTTCGAACGCATTGAACCCTACATTGTGCCCAAACGTTCCCTGACCGGGGACAATCGGGAGCGGGTCGATACGCGGGTGCTTCAGGTGATTTATCGGTTTGAAAAGCCTGCTTTTTCTGTGTATGTGGGTCAACAAGTCGATGTCTATATCGAACGGTCCGGTCATCCGGTTGGACCGCAAGCTGAAACCCTGTCGCATTCGGTCCATGATCAAGATCCTGTTGGGGACAGGCCGGAAGGACAAGAAAAATAAGAATGCAAATTTCGGGAATGATGAATGATGATGGAATCCACATGAGACTATGGCCTATGACAAAATTTCTCTCCTCCCTGTGTCCCGGATTTCCAAGGAGGAAGACCGTGCGATGGAAATGGGTCATGTGTGCCATGATGGTGGTCTTCAGTCTCCAGGGATGTCTGGTAGGGCCGGATTATCAAAAGCCGGAACAAACCGGTCCTTCTAGCTGGGATAGGATGACATTAAATGGAGATATGTCCCATTTGCCGGTCTCAATGGCTAATGGGCCTGAGGTGTCGTGGTGGCACTTGTTTCAAAACGAGGAACTCAATAATTTAATCGAACAAGCCCTTGAGCGGAATCATGATATGCGTCAAGCCGGATTTCGTGTCATGGAGGCGCGGGCGATCGCCTATGGATCCGGAGCAGGACTCTATCCCAATCTGTCTTTGAATGGGGACTATACCCGAATCCGACGATCGGAAACGATTCTCGTGGCTCCGACAGGGGGAGCGCCGCAAGGGTTCGCTCCCCCGGGAGCCAATTTTGATATCTGGCGTTCGGCCATCGATTTGCGATGGGAATTAGATTTATGGGGACGTATTCGTCGCGGTCAGGAAGCGTTTTCCGCGGACGCGTTGGCCAGTGAGATGGATCGTCGGGGTATCGTCCTGTCGCTGATTAGTGATGTGGGACAAGCCTATTTTCGTCTTCGGGAGTTAGACGGACAACTCGAAATTGCCGAACACAATCTGTTGCTCCAACAGGATTCGTTGTCCATTATCCAAAACCGGGCTCAAGCAGGACTCATTTCAGATCTAGACGTCAAACGGGCGGAAATTCTGGTGGCCGAAACGTCGGCACAGATTCCCGAACTGCGGCGACAGCGTGCGGTCCAACAGCATCAACTGGAACTCCTCACGGGAGGTCACCCCAATACGCTCTCCTTACCTCCCATCCCGCTACGGAACGTGGTGGTTCAACCCACCATCCCGATTGGCCTGCCAGCGGATCTCCTACAACGGCGTCCGGATATTCTGGAAGTGGAAGAAACCCTCAAAGCCTCCAATGCGCGTATCGGCGAAGCCCGTGCTCAATTTTTTCCCGCAGTGTCCTTGACGGGAACGGGGGGCTTTCTCACAAGCGAATTCGATCAATGGTTCAAATGGGGCAGTCGGAATGTCACGATCGGGCCATCGATTACCTTGCCGATCTTCGAAGGGTATACCAATATCGCACGATTGGAAGTCGCCGAATCGCGATACCAGCAATTGTTGGAACAGTACCAGCAAACGATCCTTAACGCGTTTCGTGAGGTGGCGGATTTGCTGGTGGCGTTGCAGACACGGGAGGAGCAGTTGACGCATCAACGCCGGCAAGTGCAAGCGGCACAAGATGCGCGGGACCTTGCTGACATCCGTTACCAAAAAGGTTTAGTGATCTATTTAGATGTTTTGGATGCCCAACGGACTGTCCTGGAGGCGGAACTGGCCCTGGTTCAAACGGAGGGAGCCCGCCTGACAACGATGGTCGCTCTGTTCAAAGCCGTGGGTGGCGGGTGGCAGCATGAACAATTGGCTCAAGTACAGGGTGATCAGTAAGCAGCAGTGAGTGACTCCGTCCGTGTATTTGCTGGTTACTTATTCGCCTCTTGCTTACAACCTTTTTCTTTTTCCTGTTTTTGTTCCTCCCTGGATTCAAAAATTCATCCGCGATAGACTGCCTTCATCTTGATTCGGTTTTTCGATCGAACGCCTTCAGATCATGAGAATTTACCCAATCGGAAAGGAGAACGGGACGTCGTGATGAAGCGATGCTCTTGGGGTCTGTTCCTGATTCTGGTTTTTCTTGCAGGGGTTCCTTCACTGCTCTTGGCTCAATTGGATCTACAGTATCAATCCCGGAGTCAGGAACAATTTGGCAGTTGGAAGGAAGGTATCAAACCAAAACCTGTTTCAGGATTGAACCTAGAATTAATTTCGGTTCTGGCTGACTATCAAGAACCGGTCCCTTCTGAAACTTTTCCAAATGCTATCAGGCTTCAGTTCTATCTGGAGGATGGGCATGCGGTATACATGACTGTCCGGGAGCTGGATTATCGAACCTATTATTGGTTGGATAAGGTACAACCGGTTCAGACATGGGCAAAAGGCTTTCACAATGTCTTTGCCTGGCCGACCGATCCCGTCTTGCAACACCTGACCCCGAAACTCAATTTGTACGATCTGGGAGCCTTGATTCGTCTGGATGCAGAGTCGACTTCCAATGTGGAACGAGTGGCCCCCGGGGTGCTGTATCACAAGGACGCGCCTTCTAAAATTGACGGTTACTTGTTTACCCTGAAAACCAGTGAAGATGCGCGACTGATGGCGACCATCAGTCAGGTAGCCACAGGGAAAGAAGTGGAGACGCAAACTTTCAGGAGGAAACGTGCCGGCCGTCCATTTACCATTCATTGGGAAGCCAAAGCCGCCCAGCCAGGCGCCTATAAACTGGAACTCACCGGGTTTTCTCTCAGCACGAATCAAACCTTCTCCAAAGAGATTCTTTTCCATCATCAGCCAACCTTGAAACCCTAAATGGAATCTGGCCTTCAACCATGAAGGACATTTTTATCAGTTACGCCAATGAGGATCGACCCGTGGCCCAACGATTGGCGGCAGGGTTGGAGCAAGCGGGTCTTTCCGTTTGGTGGGATCGCCACATTCAGGTGGGAAGCGAATGGGATAAAACGATTGAAGATGCATTGGCCTCGGCGAAATGTGTCGTGGTGTTATGGACGGGTCAGGCGAAAGATTCCCGATGGGTTCGGGCGGAAGCCCGGGAGGCCTTGAGGCAAGAAAAGATTGTGCCGGTGATGCTGGAACCCAATACCATTCCTCTGGCCTTTACCGGCATTCAAGCGTTGCGCTTTCTCGGATGGGACGGTGCAACCGGGTCCAACGAATTTGAAACTCTCCTTGGAGTCATTCACGCCAAATTGGAGGGAAAACCCATTGAGTTGCCTGAGGCTTCCTCCACGAAAGCCTCTTGGATCGGCAAAATCGTTGCTCTCCTTGGTGTGAAAACCAGTGTCGGTGCGGTACTCGCTCTTCTGGTCATTGCCAGTTCATTCGTTCGCTGCGATCCCTTGATTGCCGTTCATGTGGAGACGACCCGGCTAGAATTTAGCGTAAGACCTGGCATGGATGATAAACGACTGACTGATGCACTGACCTTTGACACCCTGACGATTGAAAATGTCGGGAAACTTTCTGTCAGTCCGGACCGGCTGTTGGTCGCGGATCCGGCTGATTACGATATGGAGTCGGATAGTTATCCTCCCAAAGCCTGGCTCGAAGTACCCATCAATGGGCGGACTGTGGAATTTCAGGCAGACGCCTCCGGCATTTCATCGGAAATTTCGATCGAAAATACTGAGCATAAGGAAGATGTTTCCGGTCAACTCGATAGTATTGTGATAACCGACGAGACAGTGGTGACTATGGAGGTTTCCAAGCATAAGGCGGTCACCTGGTCGATCCGAAAGAAAAGTGGGCTTCAGCGGGTGGTTTTGTCTCGAATACATGCCGTTCAACTTATTCAAAATGGATTGAAGGTACAGCCGGAGGAAGTCATTCCCTTTCCGCAAGATCAAGAGCTGACGTATCAGGCGATCTTTGAAAAAAAACCGGGCATGATCGAATTGTTTGGACAAGACCAGGCTTTGATCCTGGTACTGAAAGAGAAAGAAACGGATACGAAAAAGCCGATTTCCAATTCGATTTTACCTATACACGCCGTGGATTTTTCCTGGCAGGATCCTGGAACGGGAGAGCGCAAAGTGTCTGAGGGGTTTACGGGGACAGTGAATTATCTCGATCCTCAGGGTATGCCATCGGTGACTGTCGGGACAAATGACTTTTTGACGTTGGACCACCTGGACCATTTTGAAATCACCTCAATCAGCATAGATCTCACCAGTCAGAAACTGGTCGTGGACCTGAAGGGCAAAGCCGGGTATGTCAAAACAGGCACAGCCGGAAACCCCCGGGACCTTCGGCCGACGTTGTACGATACCATCCGGTTCAATCCGCTTTTCGAGCCGGTCAGGAAATTAATCGGTTTGTAGGTGTTGAAAAAAATTAAAAAAATAGGCAAGGTCGATCTTTATCTCGAAAAACTTGGGGCGATTGGCCAATCGACCAATCCCTTGCATATTTTGCAGAAAATCGGAGATAGCAGACTTTCAAAAATGTATCAACAACTCTTTCCTGTTCCTGTCAATGAATCTCAACCAGGTCAAGTCATGTTGGACCTGGTCCAAGTCTGTTGGAATCTGAAACAACAGGCCTATGGCGAAATTACTTGAGATTTAAAGGGGTTTCTTCCATATTCTACGTAGATTGTTCTTGCCTCGTTCAGTAAGAT
The DNA here is from genome assembly GCA_963734345.1 of uncultured Nitrospiraceae bacterium. GTDB lineage: Bacteria > Nitrospirota > Nitrospiria > Nitrospirales > UBA8639 > Nitrospira_E. Next base: position 530,743 of record CAVTGT010000010.1, on the reverse strand, counting down.
AGCCGGAAATCCTGCGGGCAGGAGTGAATCATGAGCGAAGCGGGTCCATTACCCGTGTCGTCCCAAAACTCTCGCCATTCACACAGGTGCTTTTCCCTTCATATAATGGACGTCCATCAAGCATGATGCCTTCGGTGACATTTCTGAAATGGCTATGCAGAGGAAAGATCGAAATTCTGTTCTCGGCAAGGAAATGAAAGCATCGATTCGTATGGTAAAGGAACCCAATTGTTGGAAGACCTCGAGAAGAAAAAATGTCTTGGGCACGATCCGTGAGTGACGTTCTTGGTGTCGTTATGACAAGATAAACTTTCATTGCTTTCACATGGTAAAGGGGCAGGCATGATACGAGTGTTTCTGGCCGTATGGATGGTGATCGGGGGATTCATTACTGCTCCTTTGACTTGGGGTCAGGCTGATCTTGGAATCCTGAAAAAGGGAGTGGTGAAGATCTCGGCTCAATTTTCCAAGTCTGAAAAAATCGGGACCGGGTTTATTGCCGGGAAGGGGACAAAGCATCTGTTCATTGTGACAGCCTCACATGTGGTAGAAGGTGAGTCAGAAATCCCTCAATCCATCAATGTCACGTTTTTTACGCATCAAGAAGAACCGTTGATTGCTGAGGTCATCAATAAAGAGGGGGGAGATCCCAGAGGGTTGGCCCTGTTGAAAGTGGGAGGAGATTTTCCCGACGATGTGGAAATTCTGGAGTGGGATACCCAAACTCGATTCCATGGAGGGGAGGAAGTGCATGTGATCGGGTTTCCTCAGTTTGGAGGGAATTCATGGGCGGTGACCAGGGGAATCCTGTCCGGATTTGACGGACCTATTCTCAAGTTTACCGGTGGGGTTGAAGAAGGGAACTCTGGAGGACCACTGCTGTACCAGGGGAAAGTTATCGGTGTCATTGTGGAAATCATCAGACAATTTGGTAATGCCAAACCTTCTCAAATTGCTCAATTTACGGTTGAAAATTGGCCTGGGTTTACTCGTCAGGTCAGGATTGAACCAGAAAATATTTTACCGCCAAAAGAAACCGATGCCGTTAATTCAGCCGGAAAGGGGTTGGCTACCTTGGTCGTCACCACAGTTCCCAAGGATGCGGATGTGTTTGTCGACGATGAACTTGTCGGAAACACCACGAAAGGGCCGGTAGTGGTCAATCAATTAACCACCGATAGTTACGAGGTGACCGTCAAAAAGAAAGGCTATCGACCATGGTTTAACAGTGTTGAGCTGCTACCCGGCGAACGCCGGGAGTTGAAAGCGACTCTCCAGGAAGGAGCCGCGTTTGATGTGACCGGCATCTGGAAAAACCCCAATGAACCGACCTTGTCCTATGTCCTGCAACAAACCGGAGATCGGGTGGTGATGAGAGAAGTCACCGCCAGTGTGTTGGGAACGATGGTGACCGCTGAGGGAGAGGGGCAATTGCAAGGTCATAACTTGGAAATTTTCTATCGAACCGCTTTGGGAACGATGGGGCAATCTACCACCACCTTGTCGGATGACAACCAGCGTCTCACCGGAACCTTCCAGGATTTTTCTAACATGATTCCCATAGCCATCTCCTTGGTTCGAAGCGCAGATGCTCCCTCCACTTTGGTCGTACCGGGCAATGAGGCCTGGAAAGCGATTCAAGGGTTTGGTCAGTAGGACATCATTAGGTGGAGTCCGGTTCAACGCCGGGTAGGGTCCCGTATTTCTCAATTTCTGACACCTGGCTTTTTATCGGGCATCAGGCAGGCATTGAGTGTTTGAGCGATGGAGACCATCAGGCGTCTGTCCATTCGTACCCACGGTAATGTATGAAAACGCTGGTCATTGGTGGAACGGGACAACTCGGAGCAAATTTGGTTCGGGCATTGCTCGAGCACGGACATCAGGTTCGTGTGTTGCATCGATCCTCAAGCAACACCTTCACGATTGACGGGTTGGATATCGAGCGCGTAGTTGGAGATCTCAATGATGGAGAGTCTTTGCGCCGTGCCTGCGAGGGCAGGCAAGTGGTCTATCAAACCGCCGGTTATTACCCGCCGGAAACGATTCCGGTTGACATAGCCAAAGGGCAGGCTTTGAAGGAAACGGCCTTGTTGCTAGAGGCGGTTCGTGCCGCCAGGGTGGACCGACTGGTGTTTACCAGCACACTCACAACCGTGGGATTTCCCAAAACTGCCGGTCATCCGGCGAACGAAACCTGTCAATTTTCCACACAATTTCCCAATAACCCGTATCTCATGGCAAAAGCCGCCATGGAAGAGAAGGTCCTGCAATCTGTCAAGCTGGGGATTCCGGCGGTGGTGGTCATCCCAACTGAATTTTTCGGCCCTTACGATCAGCGACCGACAAGTGGAACACATATTCTAATGATTGCGAAAAGACAGATGCCGGCGTATATCCCCGGTCGGGTGAATGTGGTTGATGTGCGGGATGTGGCTGTGGCCATGATCCGGGCCGCAGAGCGCGGTCGGGTGGGCGAACGCTATCTCGTGGGAAATTGGAATACGACGCAAAAGGATTTGAATGAACGTATTGCGCAGGTAATTGGTGTGGCGGCTCCTCTCTTTCCGGTACCATTTGCCGTCGCTCGCTGGGGATCAAAAATCGGAGAGTGGGTATTCAAATCGTTGCTGCGCAGGCCTCCCCTTCTGCCGGCATTTTTTGTAGAAGTCATGGCACATATGCAGCATTACGATTGTTCAAAGGCCCAGCGGGAGTTGGACTATCCGAGAAGTCCAATCGAGCGGGCAATTGGAGATGCGGTGACCTGGTTTCGTGAAAATCGTTATCTGAAATAAAAATGAAGCGTCACGAAGAAGAAAGATTCGATTCAGGCAGTTCCTGCCGCATCCTCTTCGACTTTATTTAAAATTTGTGAGAAGCGTTTGCCCACGAGAGTGGTGACTTTTCCCATAATTTCTGTCAATTCTTTCCATTCCTCCGGTTTCAGCTCCTCCTTGAGATTGGGGTGTAGTCCCCATTTGGCGCTGACCTTCTGGCCATCCCGTTGAATAACGACATACAGAATTTCTGTTTCCGGAGTATTGGTCGGCGCTTGCGCCGGCTCCTGGCTGGTTTGTGCCATAGCTTCTCTCCCTTATGAGAATGTGTTGGGTCGATTGTACTGTATTACCGCCTCCGCTGTAACCACCCTGAGGCTTTCCTGTTGAATAGCGCTTGGCGGTTGTGTGACTTTAAGAGGTGGGGTACATTCTCTTCATGAAAGACAGGAATTCTCACGGTTAGCATGTATCATTTGAAATGAACGCGCAGGTAAACACTTTTTTACGGGGGTAGGACGAGATGGTATTCAAACGACCCAAGTTTTGGGACAACATCAATATGAATGACCTGGCCAGGAATTTTTTTGAAGGCCTGTTAATCCTGGTCCCGGTGGTCACAACACTGTATGTGGCCTGGCTGGTGTTTCAAGCCATTGATGGTTGGTTGAATATCCCGATCCCTGGTGTGGGATTTCTGGTGACAGTGGGCTTAATCACCTTGACCGGCCGGTATGCGTCCACGGTCTTTGTGCAAAAAATGTTGGATGTTCTGGAGCGGATGTTGATTAAGGCGCCGTTCGTCAAGCTTCTCTACCTCTCACTCAAGGATCTTATTGCGGCGTTTATGGGAGAAAGGCGTCGGTTCGATCAGCCTGTGTTAGTGTCTCTTACGCCTGGCGGCCATGCGGAGGCGGTAGGCTTTGTGACGCGAACGGATTTGGAATTTCTCGGACTGCTCGACCATGTGGCTGTCTATTTCCCTCAATCCTATAATTTTGCGGGGAATGTCTTAGTGTTTCCCAAAGATCAAGTGCGTCTCTTGAAAGCCGAAAGCGCCGATGTGATGGCTTTTATTGTGTCGGGGGGAGTCTCCGGTGGGCAGAGTGCCGAAGGGGCAGGGGCATAGGAAAATTTCGGGTAAAATGGGTAAGTGAGAGAAATATTATCGATACTCGGATCGCTTGATTCAATCCCTGCCCTTTTCAGTTGGGGATGTCACCGCCTGTTCGGAAAATGAATATCAGGCTGTGGTGATTGGCTCAAAGCATTCAGTGGATTTGGCCATTCCACTGGAGGCTTCAAATTTTTTTTAGAATATGGTGAAGGGGGGTCAGTCGGAGAAAAATACCCGACGATCGCTTCAGGAACTTCAGATATTTTTTAATCATGCCTCACATGATGTGTGGGAAAATTCTTGGGTTCGCTTTCCACGGGGATTGCTGAGCCCATATGCAAACCAAGTCCTTTCTCACGATTTGCTGGCCGACAAAACCCGACCCACGGGTCCCCCACGGTCTGATGTGGGAAAATTCATTTTTTCTCACCAAATCGAAGAGTGGATAAGAGTGCCTATCAGTTATCTGTTGAGGCTTGCCCTCGCTGAGTGTATCAGCCACCCTTCCATTTCCACGCCGTTTATTCGCGAGATCGGGGAACATCTCATCAATCATTTTCTTAATGATAATACTTCTCCCGAAACCAGAAGTTTTTACATTATTCAAAGCCCTACACATGCCCAATTGGGCGGCAAGGTGGCAAGAGAGGCTTCAAAACGCTTTCTGCTTTCACACTTGTTGACCAGCTATTCGAATCAGAAGTTTAAATTGACGGAAAACGGGCAACAAGCCAAGGTGTACTTTGCCCCCCATCCGCCTATCCAGCAGAAAATCTTAAACCGGTATATTTCTGATTCGGTGTATCGTGACCTGTTCATGAATCCCTGTATTTCCGGTTGGAACAGCGGAGAAGACAAACACCGGTATATGAATCTTTGCCATCAGGTGCTTTCCCACAGTCATCTCAACGCCATAGGAAAATTGAAGGATGCCGGAATCATCACGAGGAATTTGATCACCATACCCAGTCTGTCGAAGCGCTTGTGAACTGTCAGCCTGATTTCATTCACGGGTACCCCTCCTCGCTTTTTCTGTTGAGCCAGTTCGTTCTACGTCAGGGCCTGGGTAACCTCCGCCCGAAGGCGGTGTTCAGTGCCAGTGAATCGTTGTTGGATTATCAACGATTCTGTATTGAAGCGGCATTGGGAGCGCGGGTGTTTCATTGGTACGGCAATACCGAAATGACGTGCAACATTATCCAATGCCGGGAAGGTTCTCTGCACTATCACACCGATTACGGGATTCTTGAGGTGTTGGAAGACGGCTCCATGGTGTGTACGGGATTAAATAATCACGCCATGCCTTTTATCCGATATCGGATCGGTGATCGAGTCACTATGGACGATGCTACCTGTGCATGTTGGTGCCAATTCTCTGTGATAGCCGGTATCGAAGGGCGAATTGAGGATTACATTGTGACTCCCGACGGTCGGTTTGTGGGAAGACTTGATCACCTCTTGAAAGATGTACAGCATGTTCGTGAAGCGCAGATTGTTCAATCTGCCGTTGAAAAAGTCGTCATACGGATAGTGCGCGCTGAGGAATATACCTTCCAGGATGAACAAACCATTCTCTCTGAAGCCCGATCCCGCTTGGGACACACCATGAGGATTCGCTTCGACTATGTTTCTAGTATCCCGCGCGAACCGGGCGGAAAATTCCGGTTTGTCAAATCCCGACTGTCTGCACCGTTTCCAAATGTTCAATCCACGGGGAATTTAAATGAAAATGAATCCACCGCGGCATTTTGATGGGTTGACCCATAAAAAGTGGAGAATTGTGTAGAGAATAATAGAAGGAAAAGGCGGGAGAGCAAAAATAATACCAAAAATATTTGGCTCGTATGTAAATTTTAGTGGGTTAGGATTGAATTCATACGAACAAATGAGGACAATGGAACGCGATGAGAAATGATCCATTGAACGTCCTGTTTCTTTGCACAGGCAATTCAGCCCGAAGCATTATGGCCGAGGCTATCCTCAATAAATTAGGATTTCCCAGATTTTCGGCATATAGCGCGGGAAGCCGTCCAACGGAAAGGATTCATCCGTTAGCGATTGAATTGCTGGAGTCTCTGCACTATCCGACGTCTACCCTCCGCAGTAAAAGCTGGTTGGACTTTACCTATATGTCCACTCCGGATTTTGATCTGGTCATTGCGGTGTGTGATAACCCTGCTTCCGAATTGTGCCAAGCCTGGCCGGGTGATCCTGTACATGCTCACTGGAGATTGCCGGATCCCGCTTTGGTTTCCGGTAGCCCGGTGGATCAATTGAAGGCCTTTAGCAAAGTGTATCAAGAGCTGGAACGGCGCATTCGGCATTTAGTCGGTCTTCCTCATGGGACATTTGACAGGAATATCGTCGCAGGGCATCTTGAAGAAATCGAAAGAGCCACGATACAGGCCATGGAGCGACAATCTTAAAAATGGGTGAAGGCATACGCGAAACGGGTGATACGCCTCACCGACATTTCGACGAACTTTCACTTTTCCCCACAATCATTTTTTGGAATTGAATTCTTCATGGTTGAGAGCCTTCTCTTAGTAAATTCTCAGGTCCTCCGAGCGTTGTTTCGCCCGAAGGACCTGAGAAACCTCATTTTTAACTGCCGACCGGACCTCCATCGTCTTTGGTGATGACGATGCAGGATGATCGGGGTCGTCCGCCTTCATTCCCGTCGGGCCAGGAACTATAGCGTTTCGGATCAGCCGGGTCATTGACGGTCGGTGCCTCGCCGGGATGCTGGATGCCGACAAACATCGTTTTTTCATCCGGAGTGACGTACACCCCGGTGATCTCGCATCCATTTGGTCCTACATGGAACCGACGGGTCTTACGAGTCTTTGGATCGGCGCCTAACATTTGGTTGTTGCCGAACCCTTCATAATCGCCTTCCCATTCCGCTTTAGCCTCAGTATCCCAGTCCAAAACATCCTGCCGGCCGGGCATTAGACCTTCATTGTTTACCGGCAGTTTTTCCCTTCTACGCCTCATCGGTGAATTTCTTTTTATACTTTTAGAGGATGACTTCTCTATTCCATTGGTTTCCACTTGACTAGAAGTCGAAAGGTTTGAATTTAGAGATTTTGGTTTTTGCTGAACAGTCATGACTAATCCCTCCTCTGCTCCTCATCGGAGCGAAAAATTTCAATAAAAAATTTCCTTAAAATAATGAATACTGGTGCATTCGTTGCTCTCCGCTCTCCAGGACGAGCATGACAGAAGCATATCGTGTGGGCATAACAAACAGATGAAGCCCCTGTGAAGAGAAGGTAAATTATCCAGGCGGCTATGCCTCAACAAAAAATCCCGACCCCAGGAGGAGTCAAGCTTTTCGTGCTTATGTAGGTTGCGGGTGTTTTGTTCCGCTGCCGGCTGGTATGGGTAAAAATGGCAAATTGCTTCTTAACGAACCAAATCCAACTTAGTTTTTATAAGTGCTTTGGGGGACACAATAGGTTTCTTCTAAAGGAGGAGGATACGGATTATTAAGAGGATTCATCCGGATAAATTCATAAAGATCCGTGGCGGCCGTTTTCCAAATGTGGAGGCATTGGACATTAAAATAGGGAATGGCTCTGGTTCTCCCTTGAAGTGTCACCATATCTTCCAGGCCTGCCATTTGACCAAGCAGGAGGAACTCATTTCCTTGGCTCCTGCCTTCGTCGTCAATCGTTCCGGAAAAATGCATAAAGAAGAGATGATTGGTTCTTGGAAAAGCCCGTGTTTCAGGTCCTGCATAGGTATCCTTTGGAAAGGGTAACCACTCTGCAAGAAACGTCAGATTCTTTTTTGTCGTTTCGACACCTCTGATACGTCCCGCTAGTTGAATAGAAAGGTTTTGAAACTGCATCGGATCGTTTTTCAACGCATCAAAATCTTGTGATGTTTGGAGGATGGCCACTCCTGGAAATGGAAAGGAAGGTATGGGAGCACATCCTTGAATTGCATGAGTCAGCAATGCACACAGAACACCAATTGAATACATTTGCATCCAAGAGGGTTTTGGATAATCAGGTTTCATCACATACTCATTGAACGGAAAAGATTGTGACCTGGAAGAAAAGACACGGAATGTCCGCATATTCTTCTGACTGTCTAAGATTATGTTCCCTGGAATACCGGTTTTATGCTGATCAGGGTACTAACACTTTCAGTGCGTAATCGGTTCTAAATAGTACCACTGCACCAGTAAATTCCGGGAATCTCCCACCTTCCATTCCCGTATCATATTCACCCAGAAAAATTTCATCTCAATAGGTTCACCCGCTCACCTCCACCACCGCACCAATACCCTTTTGACCAACCAGTCGGCTAAAGAGCATTTACCGGTCCGATTATGAACCCTGGTCAAAATGACGGACTCAAATTGTGTATTTATGGAGACTGAGACCGACGATCTGACACAGAGCATATGAGCCATCGTCGGTATTATCTTATTGGAGCGGTGAGCCTCCCCAATAGAATCAATGGCCGATCAACTCAAAGATTACCAATTGCCCCCCTTCCCCTAATTGTCTCGTGCCGATTATCCCGTCACGAACGCTGTGGGCTTGTATAGTGCCGATGAGAATGCGTTTCCGGGATTTGGCCAAGTCGAATATATTCGGTGGTGTTTCGAATAAATTCGTAACATCGAGGATTCCTGAGGATTCCCATTGCCCCAGATCATCGGGATTATTGTCGGTGCTCCCCACAGGCGCAACCACCGATCGATCGATCTCAGCAATGCGGTTGATTTTGGAGTTGAGAGGATTCAATTGCCAGACGGAGGCTTCCCGGTTTGAAGCTCCTCCGAAAGTCTTCACTCCCGTTGATCGATCCTCTTGGATGTAAATGAACCCATCGTCGGCCCAATCTAAATTATCCGGGTTCCGAAGTCCAAAATCCGGACTGGGAAATTGACCGCCTCCGGAATCATTGCCATCGTAGATAATTTCCACCATGGCGCGCATGTTGAAGAAATCGACATTGACAAAATAGACGGTTCCCCAGTCCTCTCCACCATCATACAAGCTTCCGTGGCCGGTTGAAGCCATGACGGCCTGAAATGGGATTGGAGGGATTGGTGCTCACGTCTTCCGGCCTGGAGAATTTGAAGGCCCCACCGGCAAAGGCTTCTTGCCGCAAGGTCCCCTGATCTTTGTAGCCGAACGCATCATAGCCGGTCTGCCCTGCCAGGGATTCATCCAACACCTCAATTTTCCGCCAGCTTCCTCCCATCACGTTGCCGGTGCCGTGAAAACTTGAAGGGTCTTTGATGCCGGAATCTGGAACGAAATAAAACAATTCGCCCACGAGTAAACCGTTCCGGTTGAGGAAATTGTTCCGGGGCGGGTTGAGGCCCCGTGGCAAGGCATTCTTGATTTCGTAAATCGACGCAGTTTTCCTCCCGATATATAACCACAACGGGGCCGGCGCTTTGTCATCACCCATTAAAAGCGCAACCCGCTCACCCGGGATTCCCAGGGCTGCAGTGTTTTCCCAGTTGGCCCGACCGGCAGCGGGCACCGCATGTAATTCGCCGCGTTTGATGTCCAGTGCCCACAAGGATCCGCCATGGGGATGAAAGCTCGAATCGCCGGGTTCTTCGTTGGTCAAATAAATGGTATCCTCAAAATTATCATCCCCTTCCTCCACTAATTGTCCCGAACAAAATCGAGTGAATCCGTTAATGCCATTGCCGTCTTCGTTAATTTGTGAGGCATTCGTGACTTCCAAGAACCGCCGGTCAAAAATCGTCTCATAGGCCAGACCGCTATCCTTAATCTTATGCATCCCGGTATCAATATCGAAAAAGCTCACGCGGGCACCCTTTAATTCCGTCCCGTTGGCTAAGGTGTACGAATAACCATCGCCTCCGTTTAACTCGTGACTGACATGAATGCGTACCGTGTCCCGGTCGCGTTTTTCCGCCCCTATCCCATCCAGGATGCCTACTGGTACATATCCCCCAGGATTTTGAGAGGAGGGCAGTTTTTCTCCAATTGTCAACAATGGCGTCACCGTCCATCCATTCAATCCTTGGATTTGTGGATTGGGATATGCCGTGTCAAAACCTGCAGCCATGGTGGTTGAAGCCACGGCCCAGAACAGTAAACCTGCCCCACCAAACAGCGCGAGTTTGCGAAGGGTTTCTGAACTGTCCATGCCATCTCTTGTTATAAATTTTGGTAACATGGCCAATGTTTTCGCCTGTATGAATGTCAAGAGACACGATAGCCGTCATTCTTGTGAAAGTTGGCATTTGCCAATTGGATTGACAAATTTCGTCGTTTCGTCACTCTGAATGAATGGGGTGCGTGCAATGTCAGGCGTTCCAATATGATTAGAATTTTGCGCAACGAAACAAGGGTGGATTCCATCAACAATGGAAAATACAAGGAAATGTGACGACTTGTCGATGGGAGTTTAATTGTGAACAAAACTGTGAAAAAATCGGTAAACCCTGTTTCGTTTCTCGTTCCGGAAACTACGTCATACATATAGGGAAAAATCCAAAGTAAGGAAGCTGGAATTCTCTATGAATCAGGCATCTTGAATTTATACATTCATGAGGTGAATGCGGATCCTTGCCGACTTTCAAGACAAGCCATAGATGGAACAGATGAAAAGGGGATGAAGGGAGATTTGAAAAGAATGTAAAACGAGTATGAAGGGGAAGTGAAAAAACTGGCCACGCAATTCCTCTATACCCACGGGATCTCCATGTTCAGCCACATTTATATCCCCCGCGCACAAACTAATAAATTCGTGAACTCGAACGACCCGGAGTTTGTTTAATCTTTAATGTCAATTCCGGAATCCGCGACAGCCTTTGAGTCTGCGAGTGTTTGAAAAATTGGCGAACAAATTGAATAGACAGATACGATCAAAATTTTTATCCCTATTTCCCGGAACATTTGGGCTCCCTCCCATTACATATCGCGAACAACCAGAGGGTTCGAATTGACAACTTTTTTCAGATAAATTCTCTAACTGATTAGAAACACTGTAATTCCTGGGAGTTGCTATGGTGTTAGGTATCGATCACATCCATGTAAAAAATGTGCGAATCAATGGACCTGCTTTTCAGATGTTCCCTAAAAATCAGGCGAAGATCAATTTTGGGTTCTTTCGCGTCCTGCGGCGTCACTCGTCATTTGATGAAAACGAGCTGGAGGCATCCTATATTAACCACCCAACTCGATGGAAAATCCCCTGACGTGCCACGGGGGTACTCTTCCTCCGAGTTTCCCTATAATAAAGCTGAAATTTTTCCCTTAACTCTGTGGGTTATTTTTCCTTTACATTATTTTTGACGGCTGTTTTTCCGATGGATGAATGAGCATTCCATATTGTAGAATAGGCATTCATGTTTTAGAATGTAATTCCCTGGACAGAAGGATTGAGATGTTGACATGAAAATTGCCGCAGATCAGCGATCCCAACGCAAACAGCGTGAATACGAAGCCCGGCGTGAAGAAATTTTGCTGGCCGCGGAGCGAAAGTTCTCTCAAAACGGGTTTTTTAAAACCAGTATGGCCGAAATTGCAGAAGACGCACAATTTGCCATGGGGACGGTGTACCGGTTTTTTAAAAGCAAAGAAGAGATCTATATTTCCCTGGTCGAAGCCAAAGTGGAGGAGTTACTTCGTCATTTGGAGGAAGCGACGCAAAACCGCGTTTCCGCCCAGGAGAAATTACGGGCCGTGGTTCAAGTCAAATTAGCCTTCGCTGATCAAAACCGTGCCTTCTTTCGTATTTATGTCTCCGAGTGGAGCGGTTTTGAATGGACCGTGAAAAGCGCGTTTGGCGAACGGGTATGGAAACGGTATCTGGCGCAAATTGATCTTGTCGCCAATCTCATCAAAGATGGCATCAAGACTGGAGAATTCCGCAAGGTGAACCCTAAAGATACCTCGTTGGCATTTCATGGCATGTTAAATTCCACCATCTATCTTTGGATTTTACAGGCAGGGCCGAAAGAATCCCTTGTGGATAAAGGTGAGTGGTTGGGTACGTTGTTTCTTGGCGGTCTGGGAACTGAAACGATGAAGAGGTCAATGTGAATTTATGAAATATCTGCCGAAGAGTCTGATTTGGTTAATTCTTGCCATTGGCGTATCCGGTTGGCAGGGATGCAGCGAACAGGAGGCGGCTCAGCCGCCAACCGGGCGTCCGGCAACTCCAGTGAAGGTCGTGACTGTCTCGAACAAGCAAGTGCAGCGGTCCGTCTCATTAGTTGGAACGGCGGAACCCCGCAAGCGTAGCCTCGTGGCCAGTGAGGTGGCAGGTCTGGTCAAGGCCTTTCCGGCTAAAGAAGGCCAGTTTGTGAACAATGGACAACTGCTTGCCAGCCTTCGTATCGATACGTTGGGTATCCGACTTGACTCGGCGGTCGCTTCACACCGGGAAGCTAAAACCCGCTCATGATCAGGCTCAGAAGGATTTGGAACGGGCCAAAATGTTGTTCGACAAAGAACTGGTGACGCAAAAAGAGATGGACGATGCGTTGACCCAAGAAGGCGCATTGGAAAAACGTCTATCCCAATTGGAAGCAGAAATTCGACTCGTGCAGGATCGATTGACCAAATCCACCATCCCGGCGCCGTTTGCCGGTTGGATCACGAAAGAGTATACGGAAATCGGCCAATGGATCGAAGAGGGCGGATCAGTGGTGGAATTGGTCGACCTGTCCTATGTTGAGGTGCAAGTTCCTCTCCCTGAAGAATATATGCGGGATGTGAGAGTCGGCGATCCGGTGGTGGCGGTGTTCGATGGCTTGCCCGGTGTTGAGGTCAAAGGCAAAATCTTCTCGATTATCGCGCAAGCCGATCGGGCGGCACGAACGTTTCCGGTCAAAGTCCAATTGGCTAACCCGGATCTACACATTAAAAGCGGGATGGTCGCCAGGGTGAGTTTAGCCGTGGGCGCGCCTTACCAGGCGGTCGTGATCCCCAAGGATGCGCTGGTGCTCAGAGGGGGCAAAGAATTCGCGTTTATTGTGACCAATAACACCGTCAGCCAGGTCACGGTGACCCCCATAGCCCATTTTGAGGACGTTGTTGAAGTGCAGGGAGCCATTGAAGAAGGCATGCAGGTGGTGGTGGAGGGGAATGAGCGCCTCTTGCCCGGTCAGTCCGTCAGAATTTTAGAGGAGCCCGTGAAAGCATGAATCTGGTTCATTCAGCGATCCGTTATCCGGTCAGCATGGCTGTGGGCGTGCTCTTAGTGGTGCTGTTTGGCATTGTGGCGTTGGTGAAGCTCCCGGTTCAATTGGCACCCGATGTGGAGAAGCATGAAGTCACCGTGGATACCGTTTGGCCTGGAGGAAGTCCCCATGAAGTCGAACGTGAAATCATTGACGAGCAGGAAGAGCAACTCAAAGGGGTCGAAGGTCTGGAAAAAATGTTCAGCGAAAGTTCCTATGGCCAGGGGAAGGTCATTCTTGCGATTTCCCAACGGGAACAAATACGGATACGGCCTTACTCCAAGTTTCCAACCGGTTGAATCAAGTCAAAGAGTACCCGCTTGAGGCCGACGAGCCTGTCATCAGCAGTGCGGATACCCGCGGGGTGGCCATGGCCTGGTTTATTTTAGACACCTTGGAAGGCAATCCGGTCAATATTGAAACGATGCGGGATTTTGCAGAGGATGTCATCAAGGCCCGTTTCGAACGCGTGAAAGGCGTGGCTGCCTCAAATGTTCATGGCGGGCGTGAGCGAGAGCTTCGGGTCACGGTCGATCCGGCCAAATTAGCCGCCAGGGCGTTAACGATTATGGACCTGGCCAGAGCCTTGGATCAGGAGAATCGCGATTATAGTGCCGGAGATTTCGATGAGGGGAAACGGTCGTATATCGTACGCACCGTGGGGGAATATCGAAACCCCCAGGATGTGGAAAATGTCATTATCGCCCGGCGCGATGGAGCGTCGGTGTATGTGCGGGATGTGGCCACAGCCCATATTGATTACAAGGATCCGACCGTTGTGGTGCGGCAAAAGGGCCGTCCCTCGATTGCGGTCAATGCGATTCGGCAGACCGGGGCGAATGTGTTGGAAGCGATGGATGGTCTGCGCGCCGCCGTCATCGAACTCAACGAAGAAATTTTAAATCCACGAGGGTTCCGGTTATTCCAGGTCTATGACGAAACCGACTACATCAACCGTTCGCTGTCCCTTGTCCAGCAGAATCTTATCGTCGGGAGCCTTTTGGCGATCGTCGTCTTGTATTTGTTCCTTCGCACAGGCAGTAGCACCCTGGTGGTGGGTCTGGCCATTCCGATCAGCATCATGGGAACCTTTATCATGCTGTGGGTGCTGGGACGGAATTTCAATGTCGTCAGTTTAGCCGGAATGACGTTTGCTGCCGGGATGTTGGTGGATAATTCGATTGTCGTGCTGGATAATATTTATCGTCATCGGGAATTAGGGAAATCGTTGTTTCAGGCTGCCTACGATGGCACCGTGGAGGTATGGGGTGCGGTGCTGGCCAGTACCCTGACCACAATTGCGGTCTTTGTTCCGATTGTGTTTATGGAAGAACAATCCGGTCAGTTGTTTCGGGATATTGCCATTGCGATTAGTGCGGGAGTGGGTTTGAGCCTGGTGGTCTCGGTGACCGTGATTCCTTCGTTATCTGCGCGAGTCTTAACGACGGTCAAAAAATCCAAAGAGAAAGAAGCCGCCACTGTTTGGAATTCATCAACAATAGCGGAAAAACAGCCTTCCATATTGGAGCGTATCAACGAGGCATTGGGTTCTTTCGTATATGATCTCAGTGGAAGTGTCTTCTGGCGAAGCGTGATCATTTTGGGGTTCACTTCTCTTGCGATTGGGGGAAGTTGGGCTTTATTGCCGAAGGCGGAATATCTTCCTCAGGGCAACCGGAACCTTGTCGTTGGTATTCTGTTGCCTCCGCCTGGGTATAACGCGAATAAATTTGTCAAAATGGGAATGCCGATGGAATCGACCTTACGCCCGTATTGGGAGGCGAAGGCTGGTTCCCCGGAGGAAGCCGCTCTGGATGGCCCCAGTATTGCCAATTTTTTCTATGTGGCGCGGGGGCGGTCGGTCTTTATGGGCGGTCGAGTGAATGATCCGAGCCGCGTGAAGGAATTGATCCCTCTGTTTCGTCGGGCCACAGCCGATCTTCCAGGGGTGATTGGGATCATCACCCAACGCGGCCTGTTCGAGCGTGGCTTGGGCGAGGGGCGAAATATCGATATCGAAATCACCGGGCCGGAGTTGGATACGCTGGTTGGATTGGGTGTTCAGGTGTTCGGTCAGGTCAAAGGGGTGCTGCCCGAGGCGCAGATCAGGCCTATTCCCAGTTTGGATTTGGGAAGTCCGGAAGTCCGGGTCACCGTCAAACGGGATCGGGCGGCTGATGTGCAAATGACCAATCAGGAACTCGGGTTTACTATTGATGCCCTGGTCGATGGGGCAAAGGCGAGCGACTATCAATTTCAGGGCGATGAAGTTGACCTCACGATTCGTGGAGTCGATCGGTATGCGAATCAGACGCAGTCCCTCAATTCCATTCCGATTTATACCAAAGGCGGGCAATTGACGACGGTCGGCAATATTGCCGATGTCACCTTAGTCGCGGGGCCGGAACAAATCAATCATATTGAACGGGAACGGTCCATTGTGATTCAGGTGATCCCACCGGTTGAGATGGCGCTGGAGGAGGCGATGGATGTGATTCGAACGAAAATACTGGGGCCATTAAAAGAGGGTGGGACGTTGGGACGCTTGTATAATGTCCGGGTGTCGGGGACGGCCGACGATTTAACCGAAACCTATGACGCCTTAAAATGGAATTTTCTGTTGGCCTTTACTATTACCTATCTGTTAATGGCCGCCTTGTTCGAAAGCTTTCTGTATCCTCTGGTGATTATTTTTACCGTGCCGTTTGCCGCAGCAGGTGGATTTCTGGGTCTTTCCCTGGTCAATACGTTTGTGGCTTACCAGCCATTGGATGTTCTGACCATGTTAGGCTTCGTCATCCTGATCGGGGTTGTGGTGAATAATGCGATTTTGGTGGTGCACCAGGCCTTAAATTTTATGAGAGGAGGGGGCCAGCTGGATTCCCTTGAAGGAGAATCTGAGCAGGGATTATCACTTCGAGAGGCGATAAGTGAATCCGTCAAAATCCGGGTACGGCCTATTATGATGACGACCCTCACCACCCTCTTCGGACTTTTTCCGCTGGTGGTTTCTTCCGGAGCGGGCTCCGAACTGTATCGGGGAATCGGGAGTGTGGTGCTGGGAGGCCTCCTGGTCTCGACCGTGTTCACCCTCGTTGTCATTCCCGCCTTATTTACCCTGGTGATGGAGGCGCAACACAAGTGGTCAGCGAACAGAAAGCCTCAATTGGCAGTTCAACCTTCGGGAGGCCATCTCTAACAAAGAGGCGATGGAAAGGACCTTATGGCGTTACAGGTTTTGAGGCTGTTACGGCTGATTGTGGTGTTCAGCGTGGTGTATAACGGAGTCGACACGGTTGTAGGGGCAGCTCCCCTGGAGTCTTCAACGGCTCGAGACCTTCCCGAATTGCGGTTGAGTTTGCGTGAGGCCATGGATGCTGCTGTCGATCAAAATCCCACGGTCCGGTTGTTTAACGAACGTATTGCTCAGGCGAAAGATGTGGCCAATACCCAATTAGGCGAATTATTGCCGAATCTCTCAGGGTCTCTGGGCGGATCCCGGCGTCGATTTTTTTCGGGGTCATTTAGTGCCCAAACCACCGTCGTCGGTCCCAGGGATTTTTACGAAGCGCGGGCCTTTCTCACCCAAAACGTGTTCAGTCTGAGTCTCATTCAAAAATGGCGGGCTGCCAAAGCCGGAGTGGATGTGGCAGGGTTGGATGCGGAAGTCACCAAACGGGATACCATGGCCACCACCGGTCTGATCTATCTGGAAACCCTTCGTGCCGAAGCGGCGGTGGAGGCTCGCACAGCGGATGTTGCACTGAATAAAGAATTACTTCGTCTGGCGACGGAACGAAAATCCGCGGGGATGGCGACCAGCTTGGATGTGACCCGGGCGAAGGTTCAATTGGAAAACGCCAGACAGCGATTATTAGTCTCTGAAAATGAGCGGGATCGTGCCAAACTTAATCTGATTCGTGCCATGGGGTTGTCGTTCGATGTGCGCCTGGTTCTCAAGGATGAAATGAAATTGGCGCAAGTTTCCGAACAATCCATTGGAGAGGCCTTACAGGTTGCGAAAGACAACCGGACCGAACTGAAGGCACAGAAGAATCGTGAGCGACTGGCTTCCCTGACGTTAAGTTCTGTGGTCAATGAACGGGTTCCCTCCATTCAGGCTTTGGGCGATGTGGGGTTGATTGGCGATCAAATCCCCAATATGCTCACCACAGACAATGTCCAGGTTCTGATGAGGGTGCCGATTTTCGATGGTGGGCAGCGGGAAGGAAGAATATCGGAGAGTCGCAGTCGGGTCAGGCAGGAAGAAATCAGAATGCAGGACATACAATACCAAGTGGCTCTGGAAGTTCGCGATGCCCTCATTACGCTGAGTTCGGCCAAACAACAGGTGGCGGTGGCTGAAGAAGGATTAAAGCTCTCACTCACCGAATTAGAGTTGGCGCGTGAACGGTTCGCGGTCGGTGTCGCCACAAATCTGGAAGTCACGGATTCGCAAACTCGGGTGGCCTTAGCTCGGGATAATTTGATAGAAGGACTCTTTACCTTTAATGCCTCTCGTCTGAGCCTGGCCCGGGCACAGGGACAGTTGGATAAATTGTAACGAACCGGGCTTTACCATTCAAAAGGTTGTATGACTACACTTCAGCTTAAACAAGAAATTCGGACGGAGGCGGGTAAGCGGCGGACCTTTGCCATCATCAGCCATCCGGACGCCGGCAAAACCACATTGACCGAAAAGCTTCTGCTTTACTCAGGGTTGGTCCGCACCGCCGGCATGGTGGGGGGACGGAAAAATCGTAAACTGGCCACGTCCGATTGGATGGAAATGGAGCAGGAGCGCGGGATCTCCATCACCGCCTCGGCGATGCAATTTCCTTATAAACATGCCGTGATCAATGTGTTGGATACGCCTGGCCATCAGGATTTTTGTGAAGATACTTATCGAACATTGACGGCTGCCGATAGCGCCATCATGGTCATTGATGCCGCGAAGGGGGTTGAGACGCAAACCAGAAAGTTGTTTGAAGTCTGTCGTCTTCGCCAAATTCCTGTATTGACCTTCATCAATAAGATGGACTTGCCCGGACGGGCTCCGCTCGATCTCATGGCGGAAGTGGAAGAGGTGCTGGGCATTCATGCCAGTCCCATCAACTGGCCCATCGGGTCCGGACGGGACTTTCTCGGGGTCGTGAATCGGCAATCCCGACAGGTGTTGTTATATACCAAAACGGCCGCAGGCGGGGCCTCGAAACCCGACCTCACAGAACTCTCGTTAGATGATCCTTCATTGAAAAGTCGAATGTCGGATTATATCTGGGATCAATTGATGCATGATTTGGAATTACTGGATATTGCCGGGAACCCGTTTTCGAAAGATGACTTTCAAAATGGGAAAGTGACCCCGGTGTTCTTTGGGTCAGCACTGACCAATTTCGGCGTGGAGCCATTTTTCGATGCGTTTGTGGAGCTTGCGCCTTCCGCTCACGGCCGGTTAGCGGATACGCCGGATGGCCGGGAGCTCATGATCGATCCGGTGGATACCTCCTTCAGCGCCTATGTGTTTAAACTCCAGGCCAATATGAATCCACGCCATCGCGACAGCACGGCGTTTTTACGAGTGTGTTCTGGGCGGTTCGAGCGGGATGTGGTGGTGAAACATCACCGGACCAACACGGAGGTGCGGCTCTCACGGCCCCACAGTATGGTGGCCAAGGAGCGCAATACGGTCGATGTGGCGTATCCCGGTGATGTCATTGGGATTATCAATCCAGGGATTTTTCAGATCGGCGACACGATTTCGGTGGCGGACGGGTTTAATTACAAACCCCTTCCACAATTTCAACCGGAAGTCTTTGCCCGTGTGCGGCCGACCGATACGGGAATGCGGAAATCATTTGACAAAGGCATCGAGCAACTCGCCAAGGAAGGGACCATTCAAATTCTTCGAAGTCTGGACGGCTTGGAATTTTTTGTCGCGGCGGTAGGCCGGTTGCAATTCGATGTCCTCGAATTTCGGTTGCAGAGTGAATATCGAGTCAAGGTGGTGGTGGATGTGTTGCCCTATGAATCCAGTGCGTGGCTCGTGGGCAATGTCGAAACCTTTAAAACCCCTTCCGATGCACTCGTAGTGAAGGACAGCCGAGATCGAGCCGTGGTGCTGTTCCGGAGCGCCTGGTCCAAAAACTTCGCGAGCGAACGCAATCCCGATCATGGTTTTAAGGACATGGGGTAGAACGTATAAATATTGTTCTACCTCTGATGCTCCGGTTAAGACCTCTTTCCCGAAAATCCTACTCCTGTTAAGACATTAGGGGATAAATTTCCCCGTTTCTACTAATCCTTCCCGGGTTTCTTGATTCATTTTTTTTAGGTTAACCAGTGTCTGGTGAAATGAGAGTGTTTGAGGCAGGCGTAGACCCGGGCTGTAACATGTTGGGATCAAAGAAGGCCAAATGGTACTTGCCTGGAGATGCCAGATGGATGAAGGTATCTCAGAACGCCACAAAATCTGACCTTGGGGAAACGGAGGGGGCCATGAACCTGAGAAATTGGGGCGGCTACATAATTATTGTTGTCATGTTGGGAAGTTTTTCAATTTTTACCCTGTCCATGGTCCATGCCACTCAAGCCCCTGAAATCATCAGTCCGACCTGGATCAATTCCGAACCGTTAAATTTGGAAACCCTGCGTGGAAAGGTTGTGATGGTGGAGTTTTGGACCTTCGGCTGTTGGAACTGCCGGAACATCGAGCCCTATGTCAAAGCATGGCATGACAAGTACGCCAAACACGGATTGGTCGTCATCGCGGTGCATTCCCCCGAGTTCAAGCATGAATACGATGTGGAAAAAGTCAAAGCCTACATTCAGGAACACCGAATTCCCTATGCAGTGCCGATCGACAATGAATTCCGGAACTGGCGTGAGTATCGTAACCGTTATTGGCCGACCCTATATGTCATCGACAAAAAAGGAACAATCCAATACACGAAGATTGGGGAGGGGGGCTATGAAGAGACCGAGCAAACCATTCAGCGTCTACTTGCCGACCCGGCATAATAAGAGGTGTAGGAAGAGGGAGGGAACGACCACCGGTAGTGCGAAGGATGGACGAAAGAGGTCCCAATTCAGCCTATGTCCTGGATAGTTGAATAGGGAGAAGGACCGGTCAGTCTTATTGTTGGCGGCAATTCTTTAAGACGTCAATCATTTCTTGTTGTATCAAACCATTTGTGGCGATGATGGTGCTGCCATAAATGGAATAGGGTTCCCCCGCGTAATTGGTGATCTTTCCGCCTGCTTCTTCCACGATGACTTTCCCTGCCGCGGTGTCCCACGGATTGAGTTGAAGTTCCCAAAAGCCATCGAATCGGCCGCAGGCGATGTAACAGAGGTCAATCGCCGCGGTGCCGGTGCGTCGCATCCCGCGCGCGCGTAAGGTGAACGCACAAAATTCCTTGAGATTGTTATCTTTGGCGGTATGCACGTCATAGGCAAAGCCGGTGACGAGTAGCGCTACGTTCAGCTTTGGCGTCGTCGAAACATGTATGGGCGTGCCGTTGAGTGTGGCCCCCATTCCTTTTTGTGCTAAAAAGAGTTCGTCTCTGGTTGGATCGTAGACGACTCCTAGGACGCAGGTGCCTTCATATTCCACCCCGATGGAGACATTGTACATGGGGAAGCCATGGGTGAAGTTGGTGGTCCCGTCCAAGGGATCGATGATCCATTTGATTGGATTGGTGGGGATGTCCTGGAGACCCTGTTCTTCGCTGAGAATTTGATGTTGGGGAAAGGCTCGTCGAATAGTCTCAATAACTGCTTCTTCTGACCGGAGGTCTGCTTCGGTGACCAGGTTAATGGCTTGGTCCTTTGTATGAACGTGAAATCCTTTCTTGGCGTAATCGAGAAGGATTGCTCCGCCTTGCCGGGCGGCTTGAACGGCGATTTCGGTCAGAGAGTCAAATTGGGTAAAGGAGAGTGGCATGGATGTGCTTAAAAATGTTCCTCAGCATACCTGAAGTATTCGAAAACCCCAAGCGTATGGCCGAGTTCTATCGGATGTGTTGAGTCTGAGCTTGACAGGCTGGCGGGAAAAAACACACCGGGAGTGGGTGGCCCCACCCCCGGTGGCACTGCAGGAGGGATCTACAGTTACTTCTTCTTGGTCTTAGCTTTGGCTTTGGGTTTCGCGGCCGCGGCTTTTTTCTTTGGAGCGGCTTTCTTTTTCGTTGCTGCCAATTCACTCACCCCCTTTCAGATCTTACGGTAAATGTCCGTCAGTGTGTCAGACGGCCTTGGTTAAAGACTTCTCGTGACTGACTTCGAACGTGTTGGGCCCCACTTTGCGAAACCGTGCATCCCGTTTTAAGGATGTGGCGACAGAGGTGACCGGAGTTTTTCCCCGGATGGGCATGCCGCCTTCTTTGAGACGTTGGAAGAGTTCTTTGGCGTGTAATGGGCGACCGACCTCTTGAAGGACCATATATACGGCATCGGGCACACTCATTCCGACATACTTACTTCGGCCTAGAAGTATTTCCCTCGACTTGGACGCGACATCAACATCGGCTGAGGACAGGTTCCCCTCCTCACCCGAGAAGATCTGGCTGGAGAGACTGGCCAGTTTCGCTTTGTCAGCTTCGACGCGATAAAGGGTTTTTGCAAGCTCCAGATATTTTTCAACCGTCGCAATTTCTTCACCTAAAAGCTCTCGCTTTTTTTGGAGGTCCTTGAGTTTGCGCTCATAGACACTGATGCGCTGTTCCAGCCCATCACTAATATCTTTAAGCTCGTCATTTTGGTCCTCCATCGCTCATGCTCCACCATATGTTGAATGTCATTTTATTCGTGTTTTAAAGCAATGTCAACAAGCAAGCTTTAAATTATTTATTCATTAAGTTATCCTTTAAACAAATATGTAATTATTGATTGGTAGTGAAAGAATCAATGGCATGTTTGGAAAGAGACAATTATGGAATAAATCATATTGTAGAATGAAAGCCTAAACATGGTGGGCTGTCATGGTTTTTAATCAACATTTGGTATGTAGGTGGTTTCTTGTTTAAGTTTAAGTTGTGTTATCAGGCTAATTAATTAGGTAATTTTGAAGGTAAAAACCTGTGCCATTTTTCCGTGTGCATTGTTGGCCATTTTAAAATTTCTCAATAACTTTATTATAAATGGAATCGATGATTACTGAAGGGGACTTGTGTGCTGGTGTTATGCTAATGAACAGATTGGTTTGTTGAAAGATGTGCAGGACTAGGAATCAACAGGTTGTGGTGTAGTAATACCTACTTGAATAAAACTATTTTTGGCTGTTTTCTGGAAAAAGCATTCAGATGGTTTAGGCCTTCTGATGCTATGATTGATGTATTAGTTGATCGGGTCTTGTTAGGACGCTATGACACCAATGACACCTCTTGTTAATTTGATCGCGCTCAGCGCGCACGAAATGAGCGTTCTCGTCCAGGAACTTGGCTGGCCACGATATCGGACCAACCAAATTCTTCGATGGCTCTACCAACATCGGGTGTTGGACATTGAGTCGATGACGAATTTGTCAAAGACCGACCGGACTAAGTTGCAAGAAATCGCGACGATTCATCGCATGGCGTTTTTCTCTCCAATCGTCGCGAGGGATGGGACGGAAAAATTCGTGTGGAAATTGGATGATGGCCTGGCCGTGGAGACGGTGTTGATCCCTGATGGGCACCGGCGCACATTGTGTCTTTCATCACAAGTCGGCTGCACTCTGGATTGCGGGTTTTGCCTGACTGCCGAGATGGGCCTGAAACGGAGTTTGCGTAGCCATGAAATTGTCGGTCAGGTCTTGAATGTCCAGGCCTCTCTTCCTGAAGGAGAACGCCTGTCTTCTCTGGTCTTCATGGGGATGGGCGAGCCCCTGGTCAATTTTGATCCTGTCGCCGAAGCCATCCAACGCCTCACCAATATTGAGTGGGGGGTGGGGTTCTCTCCTCGACGCATTACGGTGTCAACGGCGGGATGGGTTCCACGGTTTCCGGATGTTCGACGATTAGGGGTTAATCTGGCCGTTTCCTTGAATGCGACGACCAATGAGCAACGGGAACGTCTGATGCCTGCGGTCAATGGGCGCTATGATTTACCCGCCTTACTCGATGCCTGTCGACACTATACCCAATTCAGCGAGCGTCCCCTCACGTTTGAATATGTGTTAATAGCGGATGTGAATGATTCACCCGACGATGCCAAGCGTTTGGTACGCTTATTACATGGGATCCGGTGTAAAGTGAATTTGATTCCGTTTAATGAATTTCCGGGTAACCCGTTTCGGCGGCCTGAGCCGGATGTTATTGAGACCTTTCAAGGCATCGTCAGGCAGAAAGGGGTGGATGTGTTTCTCCGAAAAAGTCGTGGAGACGATATGCTCGGGGCTTGCGGGCAATTAGGTCGATCGGCTTCTGAAGTCCTAAATGTGGCATTAACGAACAAAAAAAGGAATCTTCCTATTTATGCTCAGCCTTGAATCAACCCTGCAGGAGAAATATGAAGCGTTGAAAGAACTCTTTCACAGTATGGGATCGGTTGTGGTGGCATTTTCCGGTGGAGTTGATAGCACACTTGTATTGAAGGTGGGCTTTGACGTTCTCGATACGGGGGCCAGAGCCGTGACGGCGATCTCGCCGACATTTCCCGCTCTGGAAGTGGAAGAAGTCAAGCGATTAAGTGCAGCCATCGGGGTCCCGCTGCAATTAGTCGAAACAGATCAGTTGCAAATCAAGGCCTTTGTCCAAAATGATGCGACCAGGTGTTTCCATTGCAAAACGGATTTATACCGGTTGCTTTCCAATCTTCGGGATTCTGTGGAATTTCAGACCATTGTAGATGGAACGAATGTGGATGACTTGGGAGAAGATCGTCCGGGCATTCATGCAGCCCGTCAACTGGGTGTGCGAAGTCCCTTAGTTGAAGCAGGGTTTAGTAAGGTAGAAATCCGCGAATTGGCAAAAGCGTTAGGATTGGCCAATTGGAATAAGCCCGCTGCGGCCTGCTTGTCTTCACGAATTACCCGTGGGCTTCCTATCACGCGGACCTATTTGTCTCGCGTGGAACAGGCCGAAGCATTTCTGGTTGCTGAAGGGTTAGGGCAGGTGCGGGTTCGCCTCGATGGCGATTTAGCGAGGATCGAAGTGGAACCGACTCAATTGTCGATCCTCACAGATGAACCTGTTAGATCCCGTCTGGTGGAGGAATTCAAAAAACTCGGATTTCAAACGATCACGTTAGACTTGGAAGGGTATCGGGCCGGAGGCGGGAACGTTCCCTCAAGGAATGAGGGAAACAGTTTACTCTGAGTTTTGTGGAAGGCTTGGCCGGTGCATTCAGAAGTTCAGTAAAAAGTCTAGAAAAATCAGAATGGGGCTTTTTAAATTTGCCTCTCATTTTTCCCAAATCAGCTTGGTTTTTTTTGAACCAAACCCATGTGTAAATAATTTTCTTGAAGTTGTTCAGCAGGAAAAAGAGGGAAGAGATTCTTCCCTCTTTTTGTATGGCTCGCCGAATCGAACAGCTATTTCCGTTTGACAGAAAAGGCTTAATTTTTTGATTGGGTGGCGACAGCAGCGAGGGCTTCTTGTGCAAACCGACGATGATCGTCATCCGATAAGCTTCGACCAATCACCTTCTCCGCGACCAGAATGGCTAATTCAGCGGATTGGTTCTTGATATCCTGAATGGCCTTGCGTCGCTCCCGCTCGATTTCTTGTGTCGTTTCCTCTTTGATTCTTTGGGATTCCGCACGAAGCCGTTGCTCATTTTCGTCAAGCAATCGTTGGGCTTTGAGCTTGGCTTCTGTCATGATGGTTTCCACTTCCTTAGCGGCGGCCTGCAGCTTGGTTTCGTATTCCTTGAGTTTTTGCTCTGCGGCTGCCCGGTTCTGTTCGGCCTGGTCAAGGCTTTCCCTGATCTTGCGTTCTCGGGTTTCCAGCGTTTCAAGAATCGGGGGTAAGGCGTATTTATAGAGCACCCACAGCAGGATTCCAAACGACAGAAGTTCCCAAAAAATCAGTGAAGAAAAGAAATGTGTGTCAAATTGTGGCATAAATCAGTAGCCTTCTACCCTTTGCCCATGATGATAAAGGCGATGACCAGTCCATAGAGCGCAATGGCTTCAACCAATGCAAACCCGATCCACATGTACTTGGCGACCCGGCCTTCTGCCTCCGGTTGACGGGCAACTGCCTCAATCATTTTCCCGAAAATATACCCGATGCCGACCCCGGCCCCTGCAAACCCCGCGGCCGCTAGACCCATTCCCAAAAGTGCTGCTGCTGCAGAATCCATTGTAGTGTTGTCCTCCCAGTTTAAAAGGGATTAATTGTGAAAAACGCACTCTTCTCGTTTCGTTCGAGCGTGAGTTAGTGCAAATGCATCGCGTCTCCGATATAGACGCAGGTCAAGACCGTAAAAATATAGGCTTGAATAAAGGCGATACCAACTTCTAAGCCATATAATGCGATGGTAAAGGAAAAAGGCAGCCATCCTATCAAAAGGCCACCGGCAATGGTCAGCCCGAACAAGACACCAAGAATGACGTGCCCCGCGGTCATATTGGCAAATAAACGGACGGCCAGAGAAATCGGTCTGGCTAATTGACTGATGAGCTCGATGGGAATCATTAATGGAAGGAGCCACCCCGGTGTGCCTGGAGGAACCAGAATGCCTAAAAATTTGGCTCCATGCATTTGGAACCCCACGATAAGACTGAGAAGATAGACGCCTACGGCGAATACCCCGGTGACGATGATTTGACTGGTGACCGTATACGATCCTGGTACGAGCCCGACCAGATTTGAAAATAATATAAACAAAAAGAGGGCGCTGATCAGAGGGAAAAACCGCATACCAGAGGCTCCCATGGTATCGTGGATGATCCCGCGAATAAAATCCACCAGCAATTCTCCGATGTTCTGGAGTTTCGATGGCACCAGTGATCGGGCTGTACCCGCTTTTATCAATAAGAAGGTAACGATTCCCACCACCACCCACATCATCAGGACGGCTTTATTGACAGAAATGTCAAGGCCGAAAATGGAGAGGGGGAGAAAGTTATGGAGCTCGAAGGGATGTAACGGATCTTCCAAGACTGAACCTTGTGTCTAGCGACTATTTTCCCCAGCGCTGGGCCGCCCGGTAGGCATTGCGTATCCCAGCGACCAATCCCAGCACCAGCCCAACCGCCACACCCCACGGTGTGGTATGCAACACATACGAATCAAGTAACCAACCGATGAATCCACCGACGATAAGGGCGGCAAGCAAGTCCGTCCCCACCCGCATTGCCTGTCCCAGCCCCGAAAACATTGGATCAGGAGAAGTTGCCATTTTTCAAACCGGCAAGGCGAGTCGTTGGAAGGGGCTGCATTCAACCAAAATATCTTGAATATTGTCAAGCAAGCCGGGTCCCATTTCTCATAAGGGGTATGGTAAGGTACATGCATGGAGATAGAGAATATGTAAGTTGTTCTGCACGTTTTCCTAATCCTGGCCAATTATGATGAAATCCGTCATGTTCATACTGGCAATGGCTATTGTCGCAAGCGATAGTTCCAGTTTGGCCGAATCATTGGTCGATGATTTGCCGGATTTAACGAATGGGGTGGTCCCTGTCGTCCAATATAAACATCTCGATCCCTTCGCTGGAAATGATTTATTAACATCGGTCAGTGAAGTGGAATATGTGGTCAGCGTCAAAAACCAAACGGGCGACCCAGTGGTTTCCGATTCGTTGATTCTGATAGTGGATACTGTGCGGGAAATTTCAGGAAAAGAGATCTCCCACCGTGTCAAAATTGAAGGTTCTGATGGGATGACCGCAGATGGGAAGCCGTTTTTTCGGATTCCAAGCACCGGCAAGGAACTCCCGCCCTACGGTGAGAGCCAGCAGGTGACGATACGAGTCACTAATCCGGATTATCTTCGGTTTTACCCTCCCGGCGTTCGGGTTCGCGGGATTCAACGTTCGTCGAACAAATCCATGAAGGATCTGCTCGACACTCTTGTTCAAAAAGGGCTGCTGTCTCCCGAAGATGCGACGCGGACCTTGGAATCTCCCCCATCCGGTAGTCCTTAACCGTTGTCAGCCTTTCCCATGCATACCGAGCGGGGAGCATGTTCCTCGCTCCATTCGAACCCTATTTTCCCTCTAATTCAACATTGCTCCGTTGCTGTTGAGGACCCGTTCGACCTCTATGGCCCGGTGACCGGGTATGGTCCTCACTCATTTTTTATCGAGCATGATGCCATTCAGGAAGGTGCCTTGCGTCGTTTTTCTTATGTGGGTTGCCATCCCTATCGCGTGGTGAAAGGGAAGGATCGCACGTATGAATCCTTTGCATCAGATAGGTCTGAGCCGGTCAAACAAAATGGAGATCCGTTTTCGTTGTTTCAGAGTCACTTCACCGGCCAGTCCACCGGTTCGCGGCCTCATCTCCCGCCTTTTCAGGGAGGTGCGATCGGCTGTTTCAGTTATGACATTTCCCGGATGTTTGAGGTGTTGCCGGGATTCGCGCAAGATGACCTGCATTTCCCAGACCTGTATTTTTTGTTCGTCGAGATCTTTGTGGTAGTGGATCATCAGTCGTCGGGAGCCTGGCTGATATTTTCGCCTTCGCCGGAACGTTTGGTGAGTGAAAGCTGGGATAACTTGTATCGTGAAGGGCAGGCGCGTTTGTCTGATCTCAACGTCAGGGTGATGAACGCGGAACAAAAGCCAAAGAAAATGAACTCTGACCAGTCTGCACTCCGTATTGATGGGGAGCAATCTTCTTCTGAATATATGGAGCGTGTGCGAAAGTGTCAGCACTTCATTGGTGCGGGAGATATTTATCAGGCCAATCTCTCACATCGATTCCGGGTTGAGGGGGTGACCCAAGGATATCCAAGCCAGGCGGAAGCCGGAGCTGTCCTGTATCGGCAGTTGCGCAAGGTGAATCCTTCTCCACATTCGGCCTTTCTCGTGTTGGAGTCGGATGTCATTGTTTGCAATTCGCCTGAACGGTTAGTCAGACTTTCCGGGCGGTATGCGGACATGCGTCCCATCGCAGGCACCCGACCTCGAGGGATAGACTCTCAGGACGATCGACGAATGGCAGAAGATCTGCTGTCCTGTCCTAAAGAGCGGGCGGAGCATCTCATGCTCGTGGATTTGGCACGCAATGATCTGGGTCGGGTGTGCGACTACGGGTCTGTTCGGGTCGATGAGTTGATGACGGTGGAACGATATTCACATGTAATGCACCTGGTCTCCCATGTCTCCGGACGATTGCGCGACAGAGGTAATGGATTTGACCTCATCCGTGCCACATTTCCAGGAGGGACGATTACCGGCGTGCCTAAAGTCCATTGCATGGAACTCATTGAGCAACTTGAGCCGGTTCGCAGGGGAATTTACACCGGGTCGATCGGGTTCATTGGCTGGAACGGAAACCTGGACCTGAATATTGCCATTCGAACATTGTTATTGCATGCGGAGCAGGGGTATCTCCAGGTAGGTGCCGGGATTGTGGCCGACTCCGATCCGTGTCGGGAGTATGAAGAAACCCTCCATAAGGCGCAGGCCTTTTTTCAGGTTCTGAAAGGGACCCATTGATGAGACGAACATAAGCGATGTGGGTATTTGTAAACGATCGATTTGTTGAAAAAGAGCAGGCTCGGATTTCGGTCTTTGATCATGGATTTTTATACGGGGATGGTGTCTATGAAACCCTGCGTGTCTACCAGGGGCGGATTTTTCTCTTGGAACGGCATCTGGCAAGACTGCGACAATCCTGTCATTTGATCGGCCTGGTGCTTCCAATCAAGGATGACGCCTGGGTGTCCATCATGACCGAGATACTGGTTCGAAATGGTCTTGAAGATGCCGGCCTCCGCTTGACGATTTCCCGGGGAGAAGGCGAACTCGGGATTGATCCCGGCCTTTGTGCTCGCCCAACGGTCGTGGTGATGGCGAAGCCTTTTGTGCCCTATCCGTCGCCAATGCGTGAGAAGGGGGTACGATTGCAACTCGTCTCAGTTCGACGGAATCCACAGGCAGCCCAATCTCCTCAAATTAAATCGCTAAGTTTTCTCAACAACATCTTGGCCAAACAGGAAGCCGTTCAGGCAGGAGCTTACGATGCGCTGATGTTAAATATGGATGGTCACGTGACGGAATGTACAACCAGCAATGTCTTTTTTGTGGACAAGCAGCGATTGCATACCCCTTCCGTTGCTTGCGGTATTTTGGAGGGGATCACTCGAGAAGTGGTGATCGAATTAGCCGGAGATTTAGGAATGAGCGTGGAGGAAGGGGTGTATGCGATTGAGGATGTGCTTCAGGCGGATGAGTGTTTTATCACGAACACGAGTCTGGAAGTCATGGGGGTCTCGCAGATTGGAGAGCATCCAATTGGCCAAGGCAAGGTTGGTCCCAGGACGATGGACCTTTGGAGGGCCTTTCAGCAAAATCTGGAACGATTTTTGGGCCCCTGCCTCACGGTTCCTCAACCCTAAGACGATTCACCTCCGAGCGGTATTTTTTGTTTTCTTCGGAATGCCGGCAGCGGATTTGGCGGAAACTTCCTGTTGGCATCGGCTGTGAGTTTTCCACTCTGATCCTTTGCAAAATGGGAAATCTTCACGGTAATGGGCTCCCACACTATTGACCCGCCATAGTGCAGCTTGAACAATGCATTGCCCGACCTGGACCATATTCCGGGTTTCTAATCCAGGCCGATTGAATGGAGCGCTCGATAGCTTTTGACCCCACTGCTGAATTTGATCGACCGCTTTCTTTAAAGAATCCCCTGTGCGCACCAGTCCCACTTTCGACCACATTAAGCGCCGTAAGGAGTTTCGGATTTTTTCCACATCCTGGGTGGACATCGCACGACCGGTTGGTTTCCGGGGAAGGGGTCCCTCCTTTACAAAGGGCGGCGAACCGGTTGTCGAAAGTGAAGAAGCCGATTGGGCTGCTCGATATCCAAATACCAATCCTTCCAACAAAGAATTACTGGCCAGTCGATTCGCACCGTGAACTCCGGAACACGCCACTTCTCCTGCGGCAAACAGTCCAGGTAGGTTGGATGCGCCATGCAGATCAGTTTTGACTCCGCCCATAAAATAATGAGCGCTAGGGGAGACAGGAATCCATTCCTCGGTGATGTCAATGTCGTACCGCAAACAGGTTGAATAGATGGTGGGGAACCGTTCTTTCAAAAATGTTGCCCCTAAATGGGTGACATCCAAATACACATGACGGGCTTTGGTTCGTTGCATTTCTGTCCAGATGGCTCGGGACACGATGTCTCTGGGTGCGAGTTCCTGGCTCCGATGATAGTGCTTCATGAATCGTTCACAGCGATTATTGCGCAGGATTCCGCCTTCCCCGCGCAGAGTTTCGGAAAGAAGAAACGGGGGACTTGAAGGTAAATAGAGAGCCGTCGGGTGAAATTGAACGAATTCCATGTCCTCCAGGATGGCCCCAGCGCGAAAAGCCATGGCGATTCCATCTCCGGTTGCATTGGACGGGTTTGTGGTTCGGGCATAGACCTGCCCGGCTCCCCCTGTGACCAAGAGAGTAGCGGAGGCCCGGATGACTTTGAGGGTTCCATTCAGTTCATCAAGAATTGATGCACCCCAACACCGTCCGTCCTGAATACACAACTCGACGGCAAAATGATTTCCCATCCACGTCAGATTTTTTAGGCTTTGGGTTTTGACGCTCAAAGCACGGACCATTTCACTGCCTGTGGCATCTCCTCCGGCCCGCAAAACCCGGTGCCGACTATGGGCCCCCTCCCGGGTAAACGCCAGCTTCCCATCCACCGTGTCAAATTTGGCTCCCCATTCGATTAATTCATGAATACGTGAGGGCCCTTCTTCCACCAATATTTTCGTAGCCGGCTTGGAACAGAGTTGATGGCCGGCTTTCAGGGTATCTGCGAAATGAAGCACGACGTCATCTTCCTCGCTGAGTGCGACCGCTACGCCCCCCTGAGCGTAAAAGGAATTATTATCTTGTGGCCCCCCCTTGGCCACCATGATGACTCGTCCATGTCGGCAGAGTTCAACGGCTGCCCGAAGGCCGGCGACCCCTGCCCCTAAAATCAGGAAATCGGTTGAAAGTTCTTGAGGAGATTGTTGTGATTTGGCAGAAGAAGCCATGAAAAAAGCACTCAGATGGGACAGCGAAAGGTGATCAAAAAATTAGGTGGAAATATTGTGACGCTGCGTCATGCCAAACGGCAGGTCTCCCTCGGTCCCGCGGAGCAGGATCACTTGATTTCCACTCCACAAAAGGACGCCGTGACCTCTCGCTTGAGCAAAAGCCCCCTCAGGGGTGCGCTGCCAGTCACCTTGCCAGGAGATAAAAGCCGAAATGCGATCTCCATCAATCAGGATGCGGTCGATACTCAGGGTCAGGTGAATGGAGGAAAAGGCGGTAAAGTCCTGCTGAACGTCAGCCTCTAAGAGATTCAGATTTTCGAGCGGCAGGAGTAATTCGTGAAAGGCCGGGATATCTTTATTAACATAGGCGGTTTCCAATGTTTTGATGGCCTGGACAACCCGTTGGTATCTGGCATGATCCTCAGGATATTTGGGAACTTTTTTTGAACAGCCCGTCCCCGCTAATGAAGCGAGGACCAAAACGGTTGTGAGATATGCCCAAAAGTGGCTGCTTCGGGATCGAAGAGGAATCATAAAATTCTATAATGGAGAAGGACACTGGAGGGGGTCAAGAGAATTTATAGAAAGTAGATGATTATTGTGTGAAGGAACAGGTATGATGGCATGGTTTCCTTGACACGTTTCTTGACCCTGTGATAGGAAATCCGCCTGCATAAGGGGACTTGTTCGCCAAAAGCGTGGAGATGTATCCTCCGGGCCCCAATGTGCACCACAGCATTAACCCAGGAATGTACCTTTATGTCGAGTGTTGTCAAAAAACGGAGGAAGAAGATGCGCAAGCATAAACATAAAAAACTCCGTCGCCGAATGAAATTCGCCAAACGTCGTAATTAATTTCATTTCAACAGGCCGAATGGTCAAGGCTCCACATATGACCCAGGGGAAAAAAACTCGGATTCGGGTACGTTCCTCTCTGGCGTCCTATGTCGGAGACCTTTTGATCCCGCCTATGCGAAATAGAATTTCAGATGTGTTAAATGATGAGTCGGTCCTGTTTATCAATTTAACTGATGTGTTGATCAATGAGACTGAACATTCTGAGTTTGTGGCTTTAAATAAAAATCACATCGAATCGGTCATTCAACTCGATTAACTGCCGAGACGGATTCCTCTCGCCCATTTACTCCCTCCGCTGATTGTGGATGTTTTCACATTGGGTATTTCCCAATGGCCATTATTCTAAAAGTTGCATAACGCTCCGATGAAATACCTGTCCCGATTCATTCCATTTCTCCGGCCTTATCTGATGACCATGGTCGGGGCGGGGATATTGGTGATGGGAGTTGCTGCATGCAATCTGTTGTTAATCCGGCTGGGCGGTACTCTGTGGGATCTCATTACTGTTCAACGCGATTTGGCGCAATTGACGAGCATGGTGTGGGTGTTCATCGGGTTGGTCATCGGACAGGGTGTGTTATCGATGGGCCACAGCTATTTGACTGCTCTTGCCTCTCAACATGTGATGGCGGATTTTCGCACCCACGTCTTTTCACATCTCCATCGGTTGTCCCTGAATTTCTTTGCTAAACGGCGGACAGGAGAATTAATTTCTCGATTGATGAACGATGTCGGTGTGATACAAAATTTGTTGACTGAGACGCCGATGGATGCCCTGAAGCATCTGGTGACCATCATTGGGGGAGTGGGGTTTCTCTTAGTGATGAATTGGCGATTGTGCGTGTTGATCCTGATTCTCTTGCCTTTGCTGGCGTTCGTGGCCAGGACATTTGGAAAACGGTTAAAAGTCTTATCCATGCTAATTCAGGATCAAACGGCTCATGTGACCACATTGATTGAAGAAGTCGTGTCCGGCATTCGGGTCGTCAAGTCGTTTGTCCAGGGTAAACGGGAGGAAGCACGGTTTCGCTCAGCGGTGGAAGCCTTATTAGCGACCACAATGAGACGGACAGCCGTGCTGGCGGTTTTTGTTCCCGTGATTACCTTCTGCACGTTTGTGGTGGCGATTGGTGTGTTGTGGTATGGAGGCAAGCAAGTCATTGAAGGGCAGTTATCACCAGGAGAATTATTTGCGTTTGTCCTGTTTGCGGGGATTCTCATCGGTCCGTTTGGATCAGCCGCCAGAATGTTTTCTCAGGTGAAAGAAGTGCAAGGAGCGACGACCCGGGTGTTTGAACTACTGGATACCCCCTTGGAAATCAAGGATAGCCCGATGGCGAGGTCTCTAACGCCCATTCACGGGCAGGTGCAATTCGATCATGTGCAATTTGCCTACGAAGGCCGCCCTCCCGTGTTGGAGTCCGTGTCGTTTTCAATACAAGCCGGAGAATGCGTGGCACTGGTCGGACCCACCGGAGCCGGGAAAACCACAATTGTGAATTTATTGCACCGCTTTTATGATCCAACGGCAGGCCGGGTTCTGATCGATGGGCATGATCTTAAATCCATTCAAGTCGATAGTCTGTATCAACAACTTGCTCTCGTGCCCCAGGAAACTCTGCTGTTTGGGGGAACCATCGCTGACAATATCCGGTACGGACGGGCAGAAGCTTCGGAGTCCGATTTGACTGAGGCCAGTCGACGGGCAAATGCTCATGAATTTATTCAATCACTTCCCGATGGCTATGACACGGTTCTTGGTGAAAAGGGAATCAATTTGTCCGGAGGACAACGGCAGCGCGTGGCGATCGCCAGGGCGCTCCTCAAAGACCCGAGAATATTGATCCTGGATGAGGCCACTTCAGCCTTAGATAGCCAATCGGAATCCCTGGTGCAGTCAGCGTTGACCGAACTTATGAAGGGAAGGACCACCCTGATGATTGCCCACCGGTTTTCTTCTATTCAGCGGGCGAATCGAATTCTGGTCTTGCATAAAGGCACGATTGTGGAGGAAGGCCAGCACGAGGAATTACTCGCCAAACGCGGGCTCTATCATTATCTCTATACGCTACGAGAGGTCGAGGGAATAGTGGAACGAACCGAAGTCTGAATACCGGTGTCTTAGAAATGGCTCATAAAGCCAACACATGTTGGGAAAAGCACGTCTCAATCCACAATGTCGTTGATACGGAAGGAACCATCACGGGATTCCATTATCTCGTTGCTTCAGGGATGGGACTAACGAATTTTAGAAAAGTCGGCAGGAATCGTGATCAGTTTTCCATCAGGAAAGAATACCGCAAGGGACCCTAGCGCTTGTGGATCGAAGTCGTGATAGGCAAATCGTGCGGTAAACCTCGATCGAAAACCCGGAGTATCCCCGGCATTCTTTTTGCCACGCTCCGCAGGACCGATATCGACAGGGCGGATGGTCGCCGAACCTTGTTGAAGGGCGACTTCCGCTCCTTCCGCAAAGAACTCATCTTCACCACAAAACCGAATTTCCACTTCCAAATACGGCATATCCAGAATTTCTTGAATTTTGGCCTCAGGCATGCGAATTTCCTGCTTTTGTCGTTTGGATTCCGCCGCTTCGCGTCGGCCAAAATATTCCATCCAATAGCGCCTGGTCCGTAAAATGGCATGTGCCCCACATGGATCGGTTTCCGGGTCAGCGCCGACTCGAATCTTGCGTTCCGAGGCCTTCATCACTTTCGCAATATCCTCTACCGACTCCGCTTGTTCCATGGTTTGACGACCGCTCGCCATTGCTTCTTTGGCCTGTTCCATGGTCATGGACAAATCGATGGCATTGGAAATCGACGGATAAGCGATGAAAACGATAGAGTTTATGGAACAGATGAAAAGTTGGAGACGAATCAACGAGGACAGAAATGAAACCATGAGCATCCTCCCTTGGGACTTTCCATGTATGACTCGGGATGACTGACAGAATTGTAGAGTACACCCTGAGGGTTTGCAATCCCCGGCTGAGGAGGTTACTCGCTTGAAAGGATTTTTCTGAGGTGGGCCGCCTCAGAGTGTACAAAAGAGGTTAATAGAATGAATAACTGTCTAGTTGACTCCATTCGGCTACTCCGGTAGATTAGCGCTCCGTTAGGTAAATTAGATGGGCCGTCCCCCTACGGCACCAATAGTTGGGGTTCCCGTCTCAGGTAACCAATTCCCTATTCAACGGTATGCATGTCGAAAGTGAATCTCCTTCGAATGGGTGTGGAATGCGAAGGACACCATCTATGGAGGAACAATGAATCTTGAGAAAGTGGAGCGGGTATACAGTGCGTATGCCTCTGTGTATGACCATACGTTTGGCAAAGTGTTTCAGCAATCGCGGGAATCGGCGGTACGAGGCCTTCCTATTGAGTCGGGCCATCGGATTTTAGAAGTCGGGGTCGGTACGGGAGAAGCCTTGCCGCTCTATCCCACGTGTTGTGAAGTGTTGGGCATCGATCTTTCGGACGGCATGCTGGAACACGCTCGACGCCGGGTGGAAGAACACCGGTTAAACCATGTGACCCTTCAAAGAATGGATGCGGGGAACATGAATCTCCCGGACAATCACTTTGATATTGTGATGGCAGCCTACGTCGTCACCGCGGTCCCCGATTATCGGACTGTGGTGGATGAAATGATCCGGGTGTGCAAACCCGGCGGACGGATTTATATGCTCAATCACTTTAGCAATGGGAATAAAGTGATCGCCGCCGTGGAAAAATGG
Source organism: uncultured Nitrospiraceae bacterium (assembly GCA_963734345.1). Lineage (GTDB taxonomy): Bacteria > Nitrospirota > Nitrospiria > Nitrospirales > UBA8639 > Nitrospira_E. The sequence goes on along the minus strand of CAVTGT010000010.1, from coordinate 494,903 downwards.
ATTTCTCCTTTTTGCAAACACATCGGGTTTAGAACCGATTTGGCGTTACATACCGTCCTGGAGGGCACGTGCCTGATGGTAGTGAGTAAAAAGAAGGTCAATCCTTTGCGGTTCTGGCATTTAGTTGAATGCGTGAACAGCAAAAATGGTCATCAACCGGTTTTTGCCAACGGGTATGCCTTGAACGGACATTCCTAATTATTCTCCATATTCGCCCGCCATCTCTATTCTTCACGCCAGAGCGATTCCATCAATTCTCAGTTGCGAAGGTTTGAGCCGCGCCGTCCAGCCTGGCGGTGATTCATGTGGTGACCTGACCGGATCTTGTTGGTGAGCCTATAAAGCCACATCATGAAGGTTGCTCTCTGTCTCCAGCATGTCCCCTTTGAAGGTCCTGGGGTTTTTCGGCCAGCTCTTGAATCCCGGGGGTATCGCGTCCGGAGTGTGTTAGTACCTGCAGATGGTCTCCCGTCTGATGCCGGAGATTTTCTCCTCATTATGGGGGGACCGATGTCGGTGAATGACCCCGATTCCTGGATTGAGGGGGAGCTCCAATTTGTGAAGACCGTTCTCCAGACTGGTATTCCCGTCCTGGGCATTTGTTTTGGCGCTCAACTGCTTGCCAAAGCCTTAGGTGGATCGGTGGCACCTGGGTCAAAATTTGAAATTGGTATGGTGTCCGTGTCACTCACCGGAATGGGGAAACCGGATCCGGTCTTTGAGTTCACACCTCAGACCTTTCCGGTTTTTCAATGGCATGGAGAAGGAATGACCCTTCCGCCAGGGAGCACACATCTGGCGACCTCAGCTGATTTTCCTGTCCAGGCGTTCAAGATGAAGGATCGGATCTACGGGCTTCTGTTTCATCTGGAATTGGAGGGGGCGGGCATTCGGGCTTTGTGCCGGGAATGTCCCCAGGATGTTCAACGAGGCGGAATGTCATCCGAGATGATCCAGGACCGATCGCTTCCCCACCTGCCCATGCTCCATCAATTGGCCGATCGATTAATCGGCCATTTAGTCGAGCCACAATGACACGCATACTGTTCCAGATCTTTCCTCATTTCGTGTTGAGCTGATTTTTCTCCCAACGGTACCGTAACAGGTTCAAAATTTGGTACCGTAACGGCTTCTTATTCATTAGTTTCCACAAAGGAGTACGAATTCATGGCCGGGTTCCCAATTCAATACGCGGAACGGATCCGCACACTTCCTCCATATTTATTTGCCGCCATCGATGACATGAAGCGCAAGGCTATCGAGCGCGGAATGGATATCATCAATTTAGGTATCGGCGATCCCGATTTGCCCACACCCGACCCGATCATTGAAACCTTACGGCGTGCCGCGGGAAATCCCAAGCACCATCAATACCCCTCGTACGACGGCATGTTGTCATTCCGCACAGCGGTGGCCCAGTGGTATCAGCGACGGTTCGGGGTGGCGCTGGATCCGAAATCTGAAGTGCTGACCCTGATTGGATCGAAGGAAGGGATCGGCCATATTCCACTCGCCTTCCTGGATCCCGGCGATGTGGTGTTGGTGCCAAGTCCCGGCTATCCGGTCTATCCCGTTGCCACCAGCTTTGCGGGGGGCACGTCGTATTTCATGCCCCTGGTCAAACAGAATGGATTTTTGCCGGATTTGGATGCCATTCCCAGGGATGTGCGTCAAAAAGCCAAATTAATGTTTCTCAACTCTCCGAATAATCCCACGTCCGTGGTGGCCGGCAAGGAATTTTTTGAGAAGGTCGTCGCGTTTGCGCGGGCTCATCACATCATCGTCTGTCATGATGCGGCTTATTCAGAAATTTATTACGATGGCCGGAGGCCGTGCAGCTTTTTGGAAGCTGAAGGGGCGAAAGAAGTGGGCATTGAATTTCATTCCCTGTCGAAGACCTATAATATGACAGGATGGCGTATAGGATTTGCAGCGGGAAGACAGGAAGTCATCGCCGGATTAGGGAAGGTCAAAACCAATATCGATTCCGGGGTGTTTCAAGCCATCCAGGAAGCCGGGATCACAGCCCTCCAACTGGATGACTCCGTGACGGATGGGTTACGAAAAATTTATCAAGAGCGACGTGATATTCTCGTTCCCGGCTTGAAAAAATTAGGATTGGAACTGGATTCGCCTCCAGCAGCGTTTTACGTCTGGATCGGTGTACCCAAAGGATTCAACTCGGCATCATTCACGGCGCACCTCATTGAGAAGGCCGGAATTGTCACAACCCCCGGGAACGGATTCGGTGATCCGGGAGAAGGCTATATCCGGATGACGGTTACGACCACAAAAGAAAAACTGGCTGAAGCGGTGGAACGTATGCAAAAAATCGGCTGGTAACCCGTTCTCCAATTGATAAAGAGCTTCATGGTCCATCACGTTCCGAAGGGATCTCTGATGTCCGTTTCTCATCATGCATTCGCTCATTCAGACAGAAGGACGAAGTGAACGCCACGGAGCCCGAAACAGTCTTCATCGGTTTTGGGTCCAATCTCGGTGATCGCCAGGAACTCTGTGACCGGGCCGTGGCGCTGATGAAGCTTCTTCCCCTTTCTCATGTGACGGGAGTGTCCTCGTATTATGAGTCGGAGCCCATAGATCCCAAGGGAATTCTGGGAGACATGTGGTTTTATAATGGGGTGGTTCGATTGGAGACGGGTCTCACGCCTCAACGACTCCTGGATATTCTCCAAGAAAGCGAACGAGCGTTGGGTCGTCATGACGGCAAGCGTGACGGCCCGCGCACCATAGATTTTGATATCCTCTTTTTCGGACAACAGACGATTAATCAGCCAGGGCTGATCGTTCCACATCCGCGTCTTCATCAGCGCCGGTTTGTGCTGGAACCGCTTGTTGAGCTTGATGCTGACTGGCTACACCCATCGTTTCACCGTCCGGTGAAAGCGTTGCTGGAGTCTCTTACCGAAACCAGTCAGGTCAACAAATTGGATATTATCCCCGGGACGAAGTATGGATCCCGTCCGGCCTGCTCCTAGTCTCCTTCCTCATCCATGCGCGTCATCACTTCAATTCGAAGCTTCCATATCTGGAGAAGAGCACAGGAGCCGTTGGACGGCCGCATCGGGTTTGTTCCAACCATGGGTGCCTTGCATGCCGGGCATCTCTCATTGATTCACCGGGCGCGAAAACAATGCAAAACAATCGTCGTCAGTGTCTTTGTCAATCCGCTTCAGTTTGGCCCTGCTGAAGATTTAGGCCGATATCCCAGAAGTTTCAACGCCGACCGGCGCCTGTGCCAGGAGGCGGGTGTGGATCTGCTCCTTGCTCCCCGACCAGAGGAATTGTATTCCTCAGATTTTCAAACAACCGTCACAGTGAATCGCCTGACGCAACGATGGGAAGGGGAGGCGCGACCGACTCACTTTCAAGGGGTGACGACGGTGGTCACAAAGTTATTTTGTGCGGTCCGTCCGCACCTGGCGTATTTCGGGCAAAAGGATTATCAGCAATACCTGGTGGTGAACCAACTCGTTCGGGATCTGAATTGGGATTTGCGAATGGTCCGCTGCCCGACGATACGGGAATCCGATGGTCTGGCGGTTAGTTCCCGCAATCGATATCTTTCAGCTGCTCAGCGCCTGCAAGCCGGGCTTTTATCGAAGGCATTACGCCAGGGGTTCGATGCGATCCAAAGCGGTGAACGTAGGGTCCGGACCATTCAAGCCAGGATGCGGAAGACATTAGGCAACGATCCCGATGTGCACGTGGAGTATCTGACAATTTGTCATGCCGACAATTTGGAACCGCTCACTCAGGTGCAAGGGGAAGTGGTGTTGCTAGGGGCCATCAAACTGGGGAATATTCGATTGATTGATAACCGGCTCGTCCGTTGTCCTCGATAGACAGGATTACCCCGGAAGAAGTTCGTTCGGGAGTTCGTTGGGATTGGGTCCAGTGGGATCTGCCGGAAAGTATTCGCCTAAGACCTCCCCGCAGAGTGTAATGGCCTGGCACAACGATTCCACAGGATTACCTTTTTGAAAACCTTCTTGAATCAGTGACAGCATATGATTCCAGGTCTCCCGGGGAACCCGATCAAGGATAGGGCCATCTGTCAGGATCTCAATCCGGTGTTCGAGTAAGGAAATGAGAATAAGGACTCCGGTTCCAAGTTCGGTTCGATGGAGCCCGTGTTCCTCAAATGCCTGGTGGGCTCGGATTTTCACCTTGTAGCCCATTCGTTCGTGGGAAGTGAGCAGTCGAATGACCGGGGAAAGTGTTCCTGACCAATATCCGACTCCATAAGCGATTACGACGATCAGCAGAAGCCAGCCGGCATTGGCGGCATGCCAACCCCATCCCATCCAGTGGATTTCCATCGTCAGGAATATCGTGAGCACGATAAAAGCGAAACCAATTCCTGCCCGGTAGCGGGCTTCCTGGTAACGGGCCGAACGCTCCACGACCATGGGGACGATTTCTCCTCGAGTGCGGCGTTCTGCCTCGGTGACCGTCCGGCGAATGAGTTTGTGATCGTGTTCAGAAAAGGTCATTCCGGATTACCAGCTTCCCGAGGCGCCGCCTCCACCAAAGCTTCCGCCTCCTCCGCCAAATCCACCACCAAACCCTCCGCCCCCGAACCCACCGGTGCCACCCATCGGCCAGGAATGTCCGGGCCATCCCATTCGGGAACCACTCCCGAGTGAACCTCGAGTCGACGGACCTCCGACAGTATTGAATAAGCTGATAAGAAAAGAGGATGCGGCTCCCGCAAGGATGCCTAACCAGAGCGCTGCAGGCAATGCGACAAAAAATGAAAGCAGCATCCCAATCACGCTGCCCTGGAGTCGACGCCGGGAACCCAAAAACAAACCAACCAGGGTTCCCAGAATGACAGCCAATCCAAACGTCTGCCAGAGCCCAAATTTTTCTGGGCCCTGTATTGCAGTGGGTTCAGGAGCGGTATAGGTCCCTTCAATGGTCTTCAGGATGGCTTGAGTGCCGGCGACGATCCCTTCAGAGTAATCGCCCTGTCGAAATCTCGGGACTATTTCATGCCTGATGATTTGTGAACTTTTGGCATCGGTGAGCGTGCCTTCCAGTCCATAGCCGACTTCAATGCGGATCTTGCGTTCTTGAATCGCGACCAGGAGAAGGACTCCGTTGTCAGTCCCTTTCTGGCCGAGACCCCAAGCCGACGCCACACGGTGCGAAAATTCTTCCAGAGGTTCTCCTGCCAGAGAAGGTAAGGTCAGGACGGCAACCTGGTTGGTGGTTTTTGATTCGTGGGCGGCGAGGAGACTAATCAAACGAGCACGATCGGCGGATGAAAGAACTTGCGCACTGTCGACTATCCGATCGGTGAGTGGGGGAATCTCCAATCCCCAGGTGGGGCTGGCATACAGAAAAAGACCGAGCAACGCCAACCCTCCAAGTTGGCGAAGGCTGTGATTCTTCCACCGCCTCAGCCGGTTCATAATCGAGGTCCTTCCACCAATTGGTTAAAATTTTACCTCGGGCGGGGTGGACACGGCTTTTTCATCGGCAACGGTAAAATTCGGTTTCACCTCAAGCCCCAAGAGGTATTTGGCTGTCAGGTTGGTCGGGAAAAACCGCACACCTTTGTTGTATTCGACGACTTTGTCGATATATCGCTTGCGGGCCACCGTGATCCGGTTTTCCGTGCCTTCCAATTGACTTTGCAGATCGCGGAAATTTTCATTGGCCTTGAGGTCAGGGTATCTCTCGACCACGACCATCAATCGGGAAAGCGCAGAAGTCAGTCCCTGCTGGGCCTCTTGAAATTTTTGAAACAATGCGGGGTCTTTCAGGGCCTCGGGGGTGAGGGTTAGCCCGGCTACCTGGGAACGCGCTTGAGTCACTCCCTCTAAGGTTTCCTTCTCGTGAGCCGCGTATCCTTTGACGGTTGCCACCAGATTGGGAATCAAATCCGCCCGACGCTGATATTGGTTTAAGACCTCGCTCCAGGCGGCGTTCGTTTCTTCGTCCAGACCTTGGAGTTCGTTATAGCCACATCCACTGAGGGTCAGGGAAAATAAAAACAATCCGAGCACAAAAACTTTAAAAGAACTTTGCATCATCCATTCCTCCTCTGCGAGATAGGCGGGCGGTAAATACAACAGGGTGTGATGGTTAGATAATCACCAATATCGTGAAAACAACAAATAGACAAATGATCTAGGGGTAGGTGGGAAAGTCGGAGATGAGAGTCTATTGTTATAGCCTCAGAATATAAAGAGCAAACAGTTATTCTAACCTAATATTGGAAAATAATAGAGCCATGTCCCTTAGCGAGGATAAATAAGATTTGAAATCGTAAAGGAATGCCAATCCGAAGTTGCACAATAGATCAGACTTCCATTCTAGTTTACTCTTCAGGATACAATTTGATTTTCTAAAATCTTATCAAGAGAAGCCGGGGAATAGGTTGCGGGTTTGACCCATTTGCCGTCCTCCCGTTTGTACCCGCCGACTTTGCTCATATTGGAACGATGCACCTCGCTGAAGACGGGTTCCATATCAATTCCCAGAGAGACGGCGGTGCCATACACGACATACAGCAAATCAGCGAGTTCCTTTGCAATGGATGGAAGATCTTTTTCATCCATGGCTTCCTGGAGCTCTTCGAATTCTTCCTGAATCAATCGTTTCCGAAGAAATTTGGTCGGTTCATCGGGAATCGCGGGTTTTGGGGCCACGTGGATATCGAATTGTTCGTGAAATTCCTGGACCATACGTTGTGCGTCGTTCAAGGTTTTCTGCCTCCTCTCGCTCCTCCTGGCAAAGGAGGAGAAATGAATTTCAAGTTACATGGCAATGATGAGATAAATGTCGTTCACGTTGGTGCCCGTTGGGCCGGTCATGATGTGGCCACGGATATGTTGGAAGAAGGGATAGCTGTCATGTCCCTCCAGGGCGTTCTCAAGAGAGAGCCCGCCCTTTGTGGCCCGTTGGATGGTCTTTCCATCGACAATGGCACCAGCCACATCGGTGGGCCCATCGATACCGTCAGTTCCGAACCCTGCCACAACCACGTTTCTGAGTCCAGTCAGGTGTTGGGCCGCAGCCAGAACGCATTCCTGTGCCCGTCCCCCTTTGCCTTTCCCTTTGACGGTGACCGTGGGTTCGCCACCGGCAATGAGACAGGCTGGCGGGCGAACAGGGTTCCCGAATTCCCGGAGGTCTCTGGCTAACTCACCCAGAATGTTGCCGATCTCCTTCGCCTCCCCTAGCAAAGGGATGGAAAGAATGAAAGGCTTAAGTTGTAACTGCCTGGCTGCTTTCGCGATGCCTTCCAGGGCATGGCGATTGTTGGCAAGAATGATGTGTCGATTTCGTAAAGCCCGTTGTTTGGCTGGCTTCCTCGTTTCATGGATTTTGATGGTCAGCCCCTTTTGTAAATGGTGTCGGACGGAATCCGGCACTTTGTCCCAAATTCTATATTGTTGAAGAATTTCGATGGCATCCTGGAATGTGGAGAAATCGGTGACTGTGGGCCCGGAACCAATAGTGGCAAGATCATCTCCTAAAACATCTGAAATGATGAGTGTCAAGATATGTGCCGAAGTGGCTTGAGCTAATTGTCCCCCTTTAATGGCGGACAGATGCTTTCGGACGATGTTGATGGCGTGGATCGGAGCTCCGGAACACAGGAGTAGTCGGGTCATGCGTTGTTTGTCAGCTAGTGTAATGCCCGCCGATGGAGCACAGAGTAAGCTCGAGGCTCCACCGGAAAGCAGGACAATCAACAAGTCATTGCGAGTCAGTGAGTGAACGAGTGAGATCAGCTTCTTCGTGGCGTTCACGCCCCGCCTGTCCGGAACCGGATGGGCGGCCTCCAGAATGTGAACCTTACGGCAAGGGGCACCATCCCCATCTTTTACAATGACGATCCCGCCTTCGAGCTGATTGCCGAGCATTCGTTCCAGGGCTATCGCCATTCGTCCTGATGCTTTTCCGGCACCGGCGATGATTACGCGATCATATTGAGTCAGATCGTACTGAACATCTTTAGCCTGCAGTCGATTGTTGTGAAAATTGAAGGTACGGAAAATCGCGAGAGATGGGTCACAAGCCTCAATTCCAGCAACAAGAAGAGATTTCAGAATTTTTCTGATTTTTGGGTTGGTATGTTGGACGATGAAGGGTGTTCTGTTGAAGGACAATGTTGCCATAGGTGGGGTTAGTCAATTTCCGATCGGCAAGTGGATGGCGGAGGTTTAGAGAAAATAATCTTGAATGTAGCATATCGGAAAGGGAAAACAAGTTGGAGAGACGGCTGGAGGACTTTCCTCATCCGCGACCAAAACCAAGGAGGACGATTGAAGGAACGAATGCTGCCATGTGATTGGGAATGGAGAAAGAAAAGGACCTGCAAAAACTAATTGGATGAAGGAGAGGCGGAAGAAGGGGAAGTCGATGCCACGGGTCCGTGAGGGTTCGAAGGGGATTGGTCTGACTCGAGAGAAGATGGGTGCCAGAGGATTTTATGAATTCTGTTGCTCAGCTCGATCATGGAATAGGGTTTGGTGATCACTCCGGCGAATCCATGGGAGGCGTAATTGGCCATGATCGGGTCGTTCGAGTACCCGCTGGAAACGAGAGCTTTGACGTGTGGGTCATGCTGCCGTAATTGCGCCAGCGTTTCCAAACCTCCAAGCTTTCCTGGAACCGTTAAATCTAAGATCACCAGAGCAAAAGGCGTGTGGGTGTTCATGGCCTGGGTATACAAGGTCACGGCTTCCTCTCCATTTTGCGCTAACATCACCTGGTACCCACAGTGCGATAACATTTCCCTTGCCATAATCCGAATGGATTCTTCATCATCCATGACCAGAATTTTTCCTTGTCCGCGAGAAATGCCCAGTTTGAGTGATTCGGAAGGTTTGAGAGCTTTCGGAGATGCGGGAAAATACAGTGTGAAGGTGGTGCCCACCCCGACTTGGGAGTCCACCGACACATGACCGCCGTGCTTTTTCATAATGGCAAAGGTGGAGGCCAACCCTAAGCCATGGCCATCGGGTTTTGTCGTAAAATACGGTTCAAAGATTTTTGGCAGATGATGTTCTGCGATTCCGATTCCTTCGTCGGTCAGGGTCACTTTCACGTAGGGACCAGCCAAAAGATGAAAACGGTTCGGATGGTTTGCATCGGAAAGAGAGATGTTTTCTATACGGATAGTGATGGATCCGCCATTGGGCATAGCCTGTATGGCATTCATCAAAATATTCTGCATGATCTGGCTCACTTGACCCGGGTCTGCTTCAATGAGCCAGAGATTCGGAGAAGCCCACGTTTTACAAATAACTGCCGATCCGGAAAGAGCTAGTTCGGAAGATTCCTTGATCAATTCGTGTAAGGCCAGAGGTTGTTTGATAGGGTCGCCACCCTTCGAGAACGTCAGTAACTGGTGGGTGAGATTTTTGGCATGGAAGGCTGCACGTTCAGCTCTTTCTAAGTAGGAGGCTTGTTGTTTGGACGGTGGGATAAGATGTTTGGTGAGGGTGATATTCCCTAGGATCGTAGTCAGGAAATTGTTGAAATCATGTGCGATGCCACCGGCAAGGTTCCCTACGGCCTCCATTTTTTGAGAACGGAGTAATTGAGTTTCCAAATGGTGCTTTTCCTCTTCAATCTTTCTTCGCTCCGTCACATCCCTCGTGACGCCTGTAATGCCGACGGGTCGGTTTGTTTGGTCCAGTAAGAGGCTTCCTTGCACCTCCGCCCACACCGGGGATCCGTTTTGATGGTGATGCTCCAAGACTAACAAGAAAGACCGATTTGGCTCCTGTGGATGGGAGTGGTGACAGGCGAGTTCCCGTCCAATGGCCTCCTTCAATTTATTCATGGAAGCGGCGGTTAGAAGTGTGGCTGGTGAAAGGGTGCCGACCTCTTGCCCGGCATATCCGAATAGACGCTCGAGAGAGGGGCTGATATAAGAAAATTTCGATCCGTCCAGATCCATGATCCAGATCACATCGGAAATGTTTTCAACGACGAGGCGGTAACGGGCTTCGGATATTTGTAAGTCAGCAGTCCGGGCAGCCACAAGAGATTCCAGATGGTTTTTGTGAAGAAGGAGTTCATTTTCTATGGCAATGCGGCTTTGAATTTCCTTGGTCAATGAATAATTGAGTGCTTCCTCTTGAGAGCGAGTGTGCTCCAATTGGGTAATCAGTCGGAAATTCTCTGTTTCCAATGTCAGGGTATCCTTGACCATGATAAAATTCCGGCGGGCGGTCACGATAATGACGGCAATAAATATGAGACTCATGCCACCCACGGCTTGGTGAGGAGGATCCCCCTGCGCGAAAAATTGAAATGTGAGAGGTAAAATGGTGGGAAGACTATACGCTAAAAAAGCCGGGAAAAAGGCCGCATGGAGAGCGGCCGACCCTGCCGTCATGCCTCCAAGTACTAGAGCCAAAAACATTTCGTGGCTTGGTGATGACGCCGGGTATAGCGCAAAACCCGCCATGCCCCATACCAGCCCGGAGGCCATATTGCCGGCGACAAACCAGGAGATCCACCTGCCTGGATTTGGCAGTGGTTTTGGTGCCCGGCGATAGGCAAAGACCAAACCGGACCACAGCACATTAATTCCAACTATGCTGAGAATCCACCCCGACACGATGGTCGGCTGGATGACATCCATGAGAATAAATCCCACCAGACTGCTATTGATCAAAGAGGCAAGAATAGCAATGGGGACCAAGGAAAACAGTTGATGAATTTGTTGGCGAAGCAGGTCGTCATCGGACGGGAGAGCATTCGAAGGAGATGGGAAAGCCTGAGAGGGTGTGTGAGGGGGTGGATGCAGCCAAGTGGACATTCGATCTTTCCCCCTCATCCTTTATGCGTCATGATGTGTTCGACCGGGAATATTGTTTAGTGTATCAGAGGGAAAAGAGGGGGAATATTTTTATATGTATAGCCTGCATTTCCAGAGGAATAATGTCAATACAAGTGATGTCGAGGTTGTCAAAGGAACGGGGGGCGGACAAAGAGAACGGTTGGATCGAGGGACAGTAACCGAAAGGACGACTCCGGGATTCGAGCAGGTGGCAGGTTATGCTATTGTCTGGATGGTATGAGACGGTTGACGCTTCTCCAGCAAACGATTACGGACTGTACGAAATGCACACGGTTGACGATTTATCGTCAAACAATAGCCACGGAAAAGGTTAAACGCTTTCGGGATTGGGACTATTGGGGACGACCCATACCCGGTTTCGGAGACCCCAATGCTCAGGTATTCGTGGTGGGCCTGGCCCCCGCGGCCCATGGGGGAAATCGCACAGGTCGGGTATTTACCGGTGATCGAAGCGGAGATTGGCTCTATGAGGCCTTGCATGTGTTTGGGTTTGCCAACCAGCCGGAATCGGTTCATCGGGAGGACGGGCTTACCTTGAGGAATTGCTATGTCGCGGCGGCGGTGCGCTGTGCTCCCCCTGCCAACAAACCGACGAAAGACGAATTCGAGGCCTGCCGTCCCTATTTGCAGGAAGAATTGCAATTATTACGGCGGGTCATCGTGATCGTCGCCCTCGGGAAAATCGCCTTTGATGAATATCTGCGGACCTGCCAAGCAATGGGGATGCCATTACCATCCCCTCGCCCGAAATTCACCCATGGGGGGAACTATGTCATGCCTTGGGGAGTCACCTTATTAGGGTCCTATCATCCGAGTCAGCAAAATACATTTACGGGAACCTTAACACGCCCGATGTTTCACGGGGTCTTCAAAAAGGCCCGTCGTCTTGTCGATCGGTCGTAACCCATCCGCCCGTATCCTGTGTCGTGATGGGAACGCTACGACTTGGTGGAGGGTCTGGCCTCCCAATCCGCCAGAAATTTTTTCAACCCGATGTCCGTCAATGGATGTTTGATGAGCTGCTGGAACACGCCGAAGGGCATTGTGCAAATATGTCCACCGGTGAGGGCCGCTTCGACAACATGTTGGGGATGACGAACGCTGGCGACAAGGACTTGGGTGGAATAGTCGTAGTTTTCATAGATCGTCAGAATCTGCCGGATAAGTTCCATGCCGTTAGAACTGACATCGTCCAGCCGGCCAATAAATGGCGAGACACACCATGCGCCGGCTTTGGCCGCCAACAGGGCTTGAGTCGGGGAGAAACACAAGGTGACGTTGACACGAATCCCTTCGCTGGACAATTGTTTCGTGGCTTTCAGCCCTTCCGGAATGAGGGGGCATTTGACCACAATATTCTTGTGAATCTTGGCTAACTCTTTTCCTTCCTTGACCATAGCGGAGGCTTCGATACTGACCACTTCGGCGCTGATGGGTCCATCCACAATGCTACAAATTTCCAGGAGCAAATCTTTGAAATCACGTCCTTCTTTTGACACAAGCGACGGGTTTGTCGTGATGCCATCCACCAGGCCATAACTGGCCGCTTCACGAATTTCTTTGACACTGCCGGTATCGAGATAGAGTTTCATATCAAATCCCCTTTTTTTGTGCTGGCCGACGTTGTGTAATTGGTCTCATCCCTCATTGTAATCCAGGACGCTGTCATGTACAAATACTCAAAAACGATAAGTGAAATGGAGATTTATCCAAGAGCCTGTCTAAAAGTGTTCCCGCATCGAATGAGATTGCGGCTGACTTTCTAGAGTTAGAATCCAGTGGCCACACCACTCTTGAAAATGACTGAAGCGGGCTGCAGGCAATGTTGAGAAATGTGCTCGTTTGACTGGTCGAGGGTCGAGGGCTAGAATTTTCAGAGAATTAGGAAGTGTGTTCCTGTTTTCTGGCATGATGGGGAAGGAGGCGGGCGTGATCCAAAAATATCTGATGATTTGGCTGCTTGGATTTCTTTGTGTCGGTTGTGGGGGGAATCCCTATTTAGACGCCTCCTTAGACCCGGCCAAATTTGAGGGGAAAGACAAGGCCTGGTTCGAAGAAAACTGGGGAAAACCAAGCGGGAAGTCGGCTCGCTTCTTTGGAGGGGAAAGCTGGGTCTATTCGCGTATTGCCGGGGGTGAATCACGGTTTCCGTCCTTTAATTTCGCCCCGAATAAATGCCGGATCATTTTAGATTTTGATAAACAAGGCAAACTCGATGACTATGATTACACGGATTGTTAAACAGTCTCATGTTCTTTCGATGTGCCCGGTTCGGAAAGACAATTTTTTGAACCGGTCATTTCAGATGGTTTCTCATCACTCATTCTGTCCGTCCGACCTCCGAGCGTAGGAATCTCAATTGTCCCGGACAATCATCACGACCACAACAATTGAAAGTCTGTTCGCGACCGCCGCCAGGGAAGTGGTGAAGGTGGTGACGGGCTGTGTGAAGGAGGGCCGAGAGTGTTCCGTGGCTTTGGCGGGTGGGTCCACCCCTCGCGGTTTGTACCGGTTATTGACGAGTGAACCCTACCGGTCTCAACTCTCCTGGGAGCATTTTCGTGTATTTTGGGGGGATGAACGCACCGTTCCGCCTGATCATCAAGAGAGCAATTTTCGAATGACTGAAGAGGCGTTATTGTCTCGTGTCCCGATTCCCCTAAAGCAGGTGTTTCGGATTGAAGGGGAATTGCCTGCTGATGAAGCTGCCGCGCGATATGAAGCCGTCTTACGGGAACAATTCAGGTTGTCACCGGGAGAGGTTCCAAGATTTGATCTTATTCTACTTGGCATGGGCCCGGATGGACATACGGCCTCATTGTTTCCCGGCACCTCTGCCGTTGCGGAATCGCACAAACTGGTCACGGCTCCATGGGTGGAGAAGTTTGCTACGCATCGAGTGACGCTGACTCCGGCAGTGCTCAATGCCGCAAAGCAGGTGGTTTTTCTCGTGAGTGGGCACGATAAGGCGACAGCCCTTCAGGCGGTGCTGGAAGGACCTTTCGAACCCGCTCGCTATCCGGCCCAAGTGATCAACCCGACGCAGGGCCAACTGATGTGGATCATCAATCAGGATGCGGCGGATCTTTTGCAACCAGACACAATCACGTCACGTGTGTCATAAGGAGGGACATGATGAAAATGGTAAAGGCCCCGGTAGCATTTATTCAAGCGTTGCACAAACTGCCGATTTCCTGTTCCACACCGGACTGTTCGGGACCCGTGGCCATTGAAGAGCGTACGCGGTCAAAAGATCGGGTGAAATCGTTTGATTTGCGGTGTGAGCAATGCGATTGGCACGATACCATTACAGGAGAGATCCAAGTGGATCCGCCATGGGACGAAGGATCCTTGATGGAAATTACCGAGGAGCATCTTCTCCATCTGGAGCCGGTCTGCCCGTATGATCACGCACCGTTGGATTTTCATTCTTTGCCCAATCCACGTCGGCGAGCCCGCTATCGGATCTCGTGCTTTTTCTGTGGGCGGCAGGAAGAATTGGATTGGCCACCCGAAGAAGCCAAGCGATGATCGTTGATGGTGCGTTGTCACGCTGCTTATTTCTTATCTTCTTTTCTGACGATTCCTGTTCACAATGACTCTGGATTTCTGCCGGACTCATGTTCTGTCGAACCGATGAAAAAAATCAAAAAGAAGAAATCGTCCTCTCAAGCCGTGCCGGCTTTTATCATTGGATGGACGCATGGAGATCCCCCTCCGCCAGGCTATGTCGTGGCCTGGTTTGATCAAGCCTATGGAGGGCCACTCGGGATTCGGTTTCTCTCCTCGACCGGGCACCATCATTTTGAAGCTGCGCACACCAATTGGATGACCGAAGTGAATTTAGCGCCTTCTCCTGAAATTCTTGAACAGTGGCAAGGCCGTTTACAGTGGGACCATACCCGTCTGGGGTTCCTGTTTCCTCATGACATTACGCATACCGATCGGCGGGATACTGTGCTTCATGTGGCGAGAATGGCCAGAGGAGTTACCCTCCTGACAGACGGAACGTCGTATGATGTGGCCACCGGCACTTATCACAATCCATCGGATTGGCGTGACCAGGATTTAATTGGATTTCAACTCACGGATCACATTCAGGTCGAGCAAGGTGAAGATACATCACGAGGGCGAATGTGGTTCCACACGAGGGGTCTGACCAAATTCGGGTTGGATGAAGTGGAGACTTTTCAACCCATCGGCTTATCAGGTCGAGAGATTGAAGACGTCGTGCTCAGGGTGGCGGGGCAGCTGATCGAACAAGGGAAGAATCCCAAGGTCGGAGAACAGATTGTGGTCGATGGAATTGATCCTCAGGTTACCGTGGTGCGCCATCGGACCGACCCTCTCTATGGAATCTCCCTGGCATTCCGGGAGTTCAGGTTGGGATAAAGACCGACAAACCAGACAGGAATGGGAATAAGACTCTTATCGGGGTGGAGACACCACGGTAATGCGAGACCGCGCTCCCCCACCCATATGTTGGTCGCAGGGGCTCAGTTCCATATCAATGGCAATATGGGGAATGGAACCCGGTTTGCTCATAAGTTGTTGTGTGAGGACGGCGCCGGATGTCACAGGTCGTGGCAGACGATAGAAATAGATCATGCCGAGGTCTTCAGCTTGAAACCAGCCCACCCCTAAACTTCTTTTATAAAACTCCAAAATTTTTTCAGGTGGATCAGGTGTGAGTAGCACGGCCGAAGGAAGTGTCTGATAGGCCTGTCCATGGATTTGAGCGCTCCCGCTGGGCATGGCACTGGCCAGGACAGCATTCGGGTAGGGAGGGATCATGAAATATTGAGCCGGAGGCGTCCAGTTTTTCAGAAAGGATTCCTGCATGGTTGTGAGCCGACATTGGGGATTTTTGCTGACTGCGGAAAAATCGGCAAGGGGTGCGTAGGAGCCTGCCTGGGTTAAGGCCGGAAAAATGATCAGTGTGATGAGACTCAGCAGATGAGACTTCTTCATGCCGTTACTCCTTGGCAGCGTCCTGGGTGGAGGAAATTTCGCATGGTCAGTATGCTTTGGGAAATCATGGCGGAAGTGCGATGTGCAGTCAACCTGGAGGAGGCCGTCGGTATTATTGGTTGGCCTTATTTTAGGTACGGGCGTTTTTTCAGATACCGGCGACGGGAAGCCCTGTCGCGTCACGATTGATGCCTGTCATCTTTACGTAAGCTTTGGAGCAGACCCTGGTTTCTGATTGATCACATTCATGGCCAGCGCAATCATCGAGCCTACATCGGACACGGAGGCCGGAAGCACGAGAGTGTTGCTCGCTTTCGCTAATTCACCAAACTCCCCGATATATTGTTCTGCTACGCGAAGTTGGACGGCCTCAAATCCACCGGGGATTTGAATCGCTTCGGCGACTTTCCGGATACCCTCAGCCGTAGCGGTCGCAATGGCGAGGATGGCCGACGCTTGCCCTTCCGCTTCGTTGATTTGTTGCTGCCGCTTCGCCTCCGAAGCTTTAATGACTTGCTGCTTGTCCCCTTCGGCCTCGTTAATGGCCGCGTCCCGCTGACCTTCCGATGCCAGCACCACTGCTCGCTTTTCCCGTTCCGCCCGCATTTGTTTTTCCATGGCGCTGAGGACGTCTTTGGGCGGGTTGATATTGCGAATTTCGTACCGCAGGACTTTGGCACCCCAGGGCGCGGAAGCTTTGTCTAATTCATTCACCACGGAGATATTGATCGTGGTCCGTTCTTCGAAGGTTTTATCCAGGTCAATCTTCCCGATTTCACTCCGAAGCGTGGTTTGGGCAAGCTGGGAAATGGCGAACCGGTAATCGGTAATGCCATAAGAGGCGCGTTCGGCATCCAGGACTTTGATATACAAGACCCCGTCAACCCCGACTTGGACGTTATCTCTGGTAATACAAATTTGTTCAGGAACGTCCACAGCCATTTCCTTTAAAGTATGTTTGTATCGAATGACATCCAGAAACGGGATGAGGATGTGAAGCCCGGCGTTCAAGGTTGAAGAATATTTTCCTAGCCGTTCAACGACATAGGCGCTCTGTTGGGGAACCACCACGGCGGTTTTTGACAGAATAATAAAGGCGAGTAACGCGAAAACCAGCATGACGACCAATTCACCCGACATGATGTTCCTCCTGTGCGATCGGGTCTGCATGGACCCACAGCGTCAATCCTTCAACTCGAATCACTTTGGCCTGCGAGCCCCTTTCGATGGTGGACGTTCCGGCATTACGGGCCGTCCAGGTCGATCCATGAAGTTCCACTTTCCCGAATCGTTGGGTTTCCAGATTCTCCAGGACGGTGGCAAACTCTCCGACCATGGAATCCACGGGGACGTCATTCTTTCCCCTGAAAAACCCGGTTCCTTGAAGGGGCTTCTTCAGGGCAAAGAGCGAGATGATGCCGAAGAGCACGAAAAAAAACCACTGCAGCCAGGCGGCTTCGGTCAGGCTGAGCCAGGCCAGGGAACTCACCATCAAGGCCGCTACCCCGAAAAACAGAAAATAAAAATTACCGAGGCCTCCCAGCGTGAGGATTTCCAACCCGATTAAAACCAGACCCATTATTGACCAATGCCACCAGAGCATGGCTGGACAACTCCTTGTGTTAGGGGAACGGCAACGTTTCTGGACATGACAGTCCGTTCGTTGTCGTTGGGTGATGTATCGGTCGTCCTAGGATGAAAAATAAGACGTTCGTGATTTTTAAGATAGATGAGAACCTTGCAGCACTATTTGCATGAAATCCTAACACATTTCTTCGGTAACGTCTCCTTCTTGGGGAAGGAGTATCAGGCATTGGAAATGGCACAGGTCCAGTATAATACCGCATATTGGTCCGGGGGACCTAAAGCTTTAATCTATGAATCAGCCAATGGACTCCATGGACTGATTCCTGGGGGAGGTTTCTATTAAATCCCGGCGAACAACATCCTTCATATGTGTGTTTTCGTATAAGAGGGCCAATAGAAGGGCAATGCGAGTTGCCGAAGATTAACGATTCCTGTTTTTTGGGGTGCAGTAAGGGTGGCATGATGTGCTTCAACGAATCTATTAAAAGAAAAGGACAAACATGATCCCTGTGAAATCTACATCCTGGCTCACTCGCTTCGCTCAGCAGACATCGCGGCTAACCGGCAGGCCCGTCACTTTTGCCTTGGCCACAGCAGTAATGGTGATTTGGGGCGTGTCGGGGCCAATATTTCAATATAGTGATACCTGGCAGCTCATCATTAAATACCGGCACGACCATTGTCACCTTTCTCATGGTCTTCCTCATCCAGAACACGCAGAACCGGGATTCTGCAGCAATACAGGTCAAACTGGATGAATTGATTCGCGCTAATGACGGTGCCCACAATGCCCTGCTGAATTTAGAAGAGCTGGAAGAAAAAGACCTCGAGCGCATTCGCTCCAATTACACGAAATTAGCGGAGCAGGCGAGATTAGAATTGCCCACAGGCAAGAAAGATACGCAAGCGACCGAGGTGGAATGAGGAAATGCCAGACGGGACAATTGGACGGTCACCTGAATAACTCACAAGAGAATCGATTCATGATGAGAATGGTTTACGGTCTTTCACGGTCGGTAGGAAGTTCGGGGTGTTCGAGAAATACGGAAGGTGGAAACTGTGCGCCGGTTGAAGAATGGCGCAAGGTCCGTTTCAGGATGAAGTCAAACAGCAGGGGATTGTAGTCATAGATCTCATTGAGGGCTTCGCGTTCCTCAGGGATGATGTGACCGGAAGACACAAGCGATCGAGTCTGAATCACGACATTGATTGCGGGCAGGGGATAATCGCTCCCATTGATGAGTCTGGAATGAATGGAGGATTTTCTCCAGGATGGTGTCGAGGCTGTGATTTCGATTGTATTGCGTCAAGGCCGAAATATCGGCAAACACCAAACCTTTATACTTGGGATCTTCAAGCATCTGAATGGCCAGATCGACATACGGCGTGCCGGGGGACAAAGGCCGCCTCCTCTTTTTCGCAATCTCCCAAACTGGCGACATGAGCCATCACGACTTTCACTCCCATGTCCAAAGGTTTTTTTAATAACCATGGATTTCCAAACCGCTGATGTTCTTCCGCTTCCGTGGCCACCTCCTTCCTGTATGTGAGATCAGCACCATGTCGTACTCCTTCATGATGCGGTAATAGGGATCGAGCTTGTCCTGCATGGTGTTTGACGCCGGATCAATGCCCATGGCATTGGGCAGCCATTTCACAAACCGAACCCCTTGTTGTGCAGAGTGACGAAGTGCTGTTGTGGCATCTTCCCGGTAGGGATGGATGGAGATGATAGGGAAAAAGATACCGGGATTCTTCTTGGCAAAGGTCATCACATACTCATTGGGCACATAAAACGTTGATAATTTCGATTGGTTGTCCCTGCTCGTCATGAAAAAAATCAAACGCCATGATGCCGAACTTTCCCCGTTCCGGCATGAACTGAATGAGGTCTTTTAAGCGGCTAAGGTATTGGACGTCGGCCTGCTGTTCGTCGGTAATGGCAGCTGCACTCTTAAAGATTTCAAACCGGGAAAAATGAATCAACCCGCTCCAAGGAGATTGCCAGTCCTCTTTGACGAAGGTTCCATTGATGTCTTCATTCATGACGGGCATTACCCTGAATGCCGTCGAACGCCCGGTTTATCAGCGTGCGTGCCGTAGCGCTGATCTCTTTCTCTAAATCCTTGGGTTCATGATCGAAGGCCCCCCTAAAAGATCGCAAGAAACACAGAAGGCGCTCACGACAAACAGCATTGCGCGGAAAAGGTATGTTGATGTCGTTCTTTTGTACTTGCCTGGAATCATGATGGGTGCTTCTTGGTCGTGGTGACGGGTTCAAACTGATATACGATCATCTGTATGTAACGGTAGTTCTAAGGAAATCCAAATGATTTTACTCCAAACAAAAAACACCCATTCTACGTTGGCATTCCTTAAGAGAAAAGGAATGGGTGAATGTGACCTATGGCATTTTTTTGGGAAGACGGAATGGTAAATGTGAATTTCGCTCCAATCCTATAGAAAAAATGTTTCGGTGAAGTATTTTTTTGCTGTTTTTTTTGGATTTCTGAAGGGCTGACCTAACTTTTATACCTTGACTAATTTAGATAATTAACCAAGAATCTTCCCCATGCTGCAGATGCAGATTTGTTTTTTTGACTGTGGCGATGCTGCAGTGGAAGGAGGATTTATGACTACTTCGCCGAAATCGGAAACATGGCCGTCCCTACCTTTCGAGGAGTGGAAGGATACGTATGCTACCTTGCATATGTGGATGCAGATCGTCGGCAAGGTTCGCCTCGCTCAGAGCCCCTGGATCAACCACTCCTGGCACGTCACGCTCTATGTGACCACGAGAGGGCTGACAACATCACCTATCCCCTATGGAGACCGCACGTTCCAAATCGACTTCGACTTTATCGACCATCAGGTGATCGTGCAGACGAGTGATGGCCTCAGTGGGCGGATTGCACTCCAACCGCAGTCGGTGGCGACATTCTATGCCTCTCTCATGGCCGAGTTGGAAAAGCTTGGATGTGCAGGTAAATATCCACCGCATGCCGAATGAAGTCTCTGATCCAATTCCCTTCGATGAGGATGAAACGCATCGAGCCTACGATGCAGCATATGCCAACCGGTTTTGGCGAATCCTGGTACAGGCCGATCGAGTCTTTGAAAAATTCCGGGCACGCTTCATCGGTAAATGCAGCCCCGTGCATTTCTTCTGGGGTGCGCCGGATCTGGCTGTTACCAGATTTTCGGGACGTCCGGCGCCGAAACATCCCGGCGGGATTCCCAATTTGCCGGATTGGGTCACGCGGGAAGCCTACTCCGAGGAAGTCAGTAGTTGCGGGTTCTGGCCCGGTGGAGGTCCGATTCCATACCCGGCTTTTTATTCATATGCTTATCCGGCACCTCCTGATTTTTCGACGGCAGCCGTGAAGCCGAATGGTGCATTTTACAGTAATGATCTGCATGAATTTATTCTTCCCTACGATATTGTTCGGAAGGCAGCATCTCCCGATGATACCCTTCTTCGAATTCCTGCAGACGACGTATGACGCAGCGGCCAATTTAGCAAAGTGGGATCGCGCCTCTCTGGAACGTAGGCACGATCCTAAGGGTTCAGATTAACCTGCGGTTGGAACGGACCGGTGCATGACATTCACGGGAGTGCCCAAAGGAGGTGAAAAGATTACCTGCCTGGAGAGCTCCCCACAAATAAGGACTATCCATCCAATAGACCTGGAGGGAGGAAACGAACGTGCCGAAACGCCGAGAAAAGAGGACCCATGCGGTGAAGGCAGAATTGCAGGTGCTCGGCCTCAGTAAGGCAGGAAGTTCTCTCAGATTGGAGATCTATGCCAGCAAACTGAAGATTGGCGAGATCCTGATCGGGCGGGGCTCTCTCTACTGGTATGGTAGGCATCGCCAGAAACGAAAGCGTATCTCATGGACGAGATTCGCTGAAATGATGGATGAGCTGGCGTACAGCAAATAACCTTCATCGACGGCTTTTCACCATTTGCTGCCGGGTGATTTTAAGGACTTCCTGGCTCTTTTTTACTTCCCAAACATTTTGTTATTCAAATTCGTAAGAACAGGAGGTTGTTATGAATGAGTCATCTTGTCATTACTGTGTTGGCGAGATTTCTGTTGACCCTTCTGGGATGTACAACGTCCTTCATAACCTGATACTTCTCTAAAATGATTTGATCGGCACTTAGAGAGATGGCAACCACTTCGCTTTCTGATACCCGTTGCTGCATTGTTGGTGGTGGTCCGGCCGGGATGATGCTCGGCTTTTTACTGGCCCGGTCTGGGGTTCCCGTCGTCATCTTGGAAAAGCATTCCGATTTTTTGCGTGACTTTCGCGGAGACACGGTCCATCCTTCCACGCTCCAGATTCTTGAAGAAATCGGCCTGCTGGGAAAATTTAACCGACTGCCTCAGCGTAAAGTCAATCATTTGAGTGTGCGTATCGGGGGCACGGTTGCAACCGGTCATCGACTTCCGGGGACTGAAGCCGTTTGATTACCTGTCGCTGGTACCGCAATGGGATTTTCTGGATTTGCTTGCCGATGAAGGTCGTCATTACCCGCACTTCGATCTGCGCATGTGCCACGAGGCAATAGGGTTGATAGAAAAAGACGGGTGCATGGCCGGTGTGCGGGTGCGGTCGCCTGAGGGTGAGATGTCGGTCCATGCGGATCTAATGGTTGCCTGCGACGGCCGTCATTCGACTCTGCGCGACGCCGCTGACATGACAAGGAGGGACTATGGGGCACCGATGGATGTGCTGTGGTTCCGGTTGCCGCGAAAGGACAGCGATCCGGAAGATACCTTCGCCATCGTTGACTCCGGCCATATGATGGTCCTGCTCAATCGCACCGATTATTGGCAGGCCGCTTATGTGGTGCCAAAGGGAAGTGATGAAAGGCTACGGGCACAACCGATCGAGACCCTACGCGATTCGGTTGCCAAGCTTGCACCCTTTCTCGAGAACTCTATCCGGTCTCTGGCCTCGTGGGACGAGGTGAAAACCTTGGTTGTGCGTGTCGATCGTCTGGAACGCTGGTACCGGCCAGGTCTACTACTGATTGGAGATGCCGCGCATGCGATGTCACCTATCGGCGGTGTCGGGATCAATTTGGCCATTCAGGACGCCGTCGCCGCTGCCAATGCCCTCGGACCAGCGCTAAGGGGAACTAAATTCATTGACGAAGCATTGCTGCGCGAGATACAGCAGCGTCGCCTGCTACCGACGAGAATCATTCAGGCTCTGCAAGTGCAAGCTCAGAAACGTTTGATTTCCAAGGCTCTGGAACAATCGGGAGATACTCCGCGAGTTCCGGGGATTCTGCGATGGCTGTTAGGGTTCCGCGCCGTGCGAAATATTCCCGCCCGCCTGATCGGCTATGGCATTCGCCGCGAGCATGTGCGCACTGGCGAATGCACTCACCCTTCCTGACCTGTTTCCCAAGACCACATTTGTCCCTTTTCTTGGGTGTGCCTGAGAGGTAATAGAACTGGTGTGATCTGTTCATGCAAACAAAATACAAGCAGACTGAAGGGTCGCATAGACGCAGAAGATGCCTTTCTAGTAATTGGCATTTTTGAACAGACATCTTTTCCTATCTTTTGCCTTGACTAATTTCATCAAATAGCCAAGAATCGGCCCACGATCATTACAAAGCGAAGCTTGCTCGTACTGCCATACATCAAGGTTGACATTCAGGTCCTAGAGGCCGCTCCTCATCCGCAACCTTAGGCTGAACTTGGGGCCACATCCGGACGGGCCTCGTCCGCTACGCAGGCAACGATCCTTTTACTCAGTTTTAAGGTGGAGTGAGGTGATGGGTCTCATTAAATGCCATGAGTGTGACCAGGAGATGTCCTATCAACCCGCCGTCTGTATGAAATGCTTGCCGGGGTTAGCCCATGTGTAATTCTTCACCATGCAGCCTATCACGGCTTTTTCGTTTCCATGAACGCTGAATGAGCATGCGCACCCTTGCACACTTTACCATCTCCCTGATCGAAGCCCTGCTGAAGTGCACGCCCATTTTTCTCATTCAGCTGTTGGCGGTCTATCCCCTGGTGGCCGCAGGCCAAGGCCAGGAGGCGATGCGCGCGCTGCTTGATCCTGCGCCCGCTAATATTTCCTGGTTTATCTTTCCTCTCTCACTTTCCTATTCCTGTGTGCTGACGGCGTCATTTCTGTTTTTCCTGCTCGACCGGTGGAACTATACGGCGGATGACTCCGTTCGAGCCTTCTGCCGTATCTGGATTCCTTCCGTTCTTACGCTGATTGTCGGCTGGCTGTGGCCCATTGCGGCCGAATTGGGTTTGAGTCATTCCAATGTATGGGATTCCGCCATAGGTCTAGTCAACGGTATTGGTGTTCCTCTTCTGTTAGGGGCCGCATGGTGGCAGACTAAGCCGGTTCTTTCCAGATGGCAGGTCCTGTTCTTTGCAGTGGCGATTGTGGGGCTCGCTGGAATTTTCATCTTAGGCCCCGTGAGGATCTTTTACGCGGCCGATGTGATCGCGATTACCGTCTTTTGTGTCCTCATTCGCGAGGATTTTTGCGACGGCAATCCCGATTTTCGTCCATGGGTGACCACGCATTCCATAGGAATCGTCTTCGCAGTTCTCTTGGGAGGCGCCCTCCTGCTGCTTGCGGGACTCTCCGATCCCTGGTGGATGTTCATCGGCACACCGAGCATCGTGATCTGGGGCTTCTCCTTTTGGGTTGCCTTGGCCTTCCTGCTCACGGCTCTATTGAGCCTGGTGTCGCCTGTGCTTGTCCGCCTGGGCTGGATGGTTCTGGCCATCCTTCTGTTTTTTATGCCACTCAATCACGAACCGCTCCGTGTGCTTCCTGCGGGATCGGCCCTCTTGCCCCGTCTGCCGCCTTCTTCGCATTTTGTCGAGTGGTTGCGGGCCCGTCCTGAAATACGTGATGCTCCCCATCCTTACCCCGTATTTTTCGTTGCTGCACAAGGAGGCGGTATCCGCGCGGCCTACTGGACCTCCACGTTGCTTGCCGGTTTGGAGGAACGCTATCCAGGCTTTACTCATCACATTTATGCCATCAGTGGGGTGTCAGGGGGCAGCGTGGGCGGCGCCATCTATACCAGCATGTATGTGGATCTACCCGGTCTCGGTGACAAGGGATGCGCCCCTCTCGTTCCCGCAGGTGTCCACGGGCTTCGACCTTGTACGGCTTACCTGTTTCAGTGGGATCTTCTTGGTCCTCCTCTTGCCGGTTTGTTCCTGAACGATCTTCCCTTCGGCTGGAGGCAGGTGCGCCGGGCCCAGGATCTTGAGCAAGGTCTTGAATACGCCTGGGTCGGTAGCATGGCGACAAGCCGTTTTGAAGAGCCCTTCCAGGATTTATGGCGCAACCGCCCCTATCAGGTGCCTTCGCTCATTCTCAATACCACTTCGGCGGACAATGGCCATCGCATCGTCGTTTCAAATCTTAAGGCGAGTGGTGAGTTAACGACCGAACCTGATGTCGAGGAACTGTTGAAGCGGCCTATCAGGCTGAGTACCGCAACTTTTCTGAGTGCCCGGTTTCCGGTGATCAGCCCGGTGGCGATGATGAAATCGCCTGAAGGTGCACATTTCCATCTAGTCGATGGTGGTTATTTCAATAATTCCGGGATGACAACGATCGCCCATCTCTTGCGTACGGTTCTGCCGGTGATTTCTACAGGCGAATTCGCCGGCCGGCTTCAGCCGGTCGTCCTGGTAGTGTCCAGTAGTCCGATTACTGGCCCGTCTCCACCTGGCCGTCTGGCGGGGTCACTTGCCGGCGCGCTCCTCGGTCCGATTTCCGTGCTGCAGAATACGGGAGACGCGCACGAATTCACCTATCTGAAGGAGGTGGTGAATCTCGTGGGGGATATGTGGGTGAAAACAGACTTACGGCCACCCAACGATTCCGCCGAAGTGGCCCTTGGCTGGATGCTCTCAGCGGAGACCCGTTGCAGAATGGACCAGATGGTCAATGCTACCATTAATAAATCCGAGGGATCGGCGGCCATTGGAAATGTTCTTGAACAGGACACGCGCGCTCCCGCGTCCTGGACTTCTTGCCCATCACCATAAAAGTCATCCATGCCCCACGAAAAGGTATCTATTTTGGGCTGAGTAGAAGGCTCTCCGGAGCTATCCGACGGGGAAAGGAAGGTCAGCCGCATGATTCCGTATTTTGCGTATGGGTCTAATCTTCACCCGCTCCGCTTAAGTGAACGAGTGCCATCCGCTAGATTGGTGGGCGTGAGTGAACTTCCAAACTATCGTCTTATCTTTCATAAAAAAAGCCATGATGGATCGAGTAAGTGTAATCTGATCCACACCGGCTGTGAATCAGATCGGATCTATGGTGCCATCTATGAAATTGACCAGGCGCATAAGCCTGTTTTGGATCGCTTTGAAGGGAAAGGTCGTGGCTACCTCGATACTCACCTGACCTTGCAACATCAAGGGCAGGAATATGAGTGTTTTACCTATTTGGCTCAACAATCATATATTGTGGGTCATCTAAAACCCTATCATTGGTATAAACAACTGGTTGTTCTCGGGGCGAGGTATTTACAGTTTCCCGATTCGTATATTTGTTCTATTGATGAGGTCGATTCGGTGGAGGATCAGGATGAAAATAGAAGGATAGAGAATCAAACGTTAATCGAGAAAATCATCAACTACTCCAATTAAGTCACTGCACTTACGTCAACCCTTGGCAAGTATGGAAGTTTCCTTAGGGGAGCCTGTCGAAGAAGCCGTATTTATGGGAAATTTCTTTTCTGAGTCTGAGCATGAAAACAAAATATATGGAGATATGGTCAAATGATTTAAAACGGGAGATTGCGATCACTCCCGGCTATCGCCTCCACATAATCCGGCATATTTTTCATCACCGATCCAATCTCAAGATCAGATTCGCCAATCTACCGCGCCATGGCACACGCGGAACACACCCAAATTGGAATCTTCGGCAACTCAACTGCATTCGCAACCACCTTCAAGGCTGGTAATCCGACTCCTTGCACGCCATCCACCATCCCTTTTCTCGCCAGGACCATCGCCTCCCCTTGAAGCCAGAGATTCACATCATGTCCTTGATCTTTGGCTGCTTTTGAGGCGATAAACGCCATCGTCGCCATTGTTGGATCATCGGTGCCTTTACTTGCGGCAATGACAAATCGAGCCATAGGTTTCTCCTTTTCATTTTATTACATTTTTTCCTTGATGCCCTGGCTCCACCATCACCACTATTTTCAGGATGATTCGCTCAGATGGTATAAGGCAAGGTAAGAGACTCACCTCTTGAGAATCCATGTTCTTTGCCGTTTATACCCATGGGGCATGGGGAAAATATGAGGGGAGACTCGGCTTTAGCGTAATCGAATCCGGATGGAAACCGAAATGAATCTGTGGCTGACGATTGATAAGTTATCTTTTAGAGGGTAGGAATTCCTCTCCGCCTGCGGCCTCGTGGAAAAATCTGTTCAATTTGCTTGATCTCCTCCTCGGAAAGCACGATACCTGACGCAAGCGCATTTTCCCGAACATGGGAAATCTGGGATGTCTGCGGGATAACAAAGACGGAGGGATGGTTGATTAAAAAGGCCAGGGCGATTTGTCTGGGAGATGCCGAATGCCGTTTGGCAATTTCCGAAAGACCCCTTCCTGGGTTGGAGGTTGGTGCCGGAAATCGACCCGATCCGAATGGACTATAAGCCACTAATGCCAGCTTGTGTTGTGCACAAAATGGCAGGACCGCATGTTCAATCGCGCGCTCCTTCAAATGATACAAAACTTGATTGCAGATAATTTGTTGGTTCTCAGTGACCTTCATGGCATCAGCCAAATCATCTTCATCAAAGTTACTCACCCCCCATGACCGGATTTTTCCGGCATTCTGCAATGTTTCAAACGCGGTAAAGGTCTCCTCTAAGGGATAAGTTCCCGGCCAATGCAGGAGATAGCAGTCGAGATAATCCGTTCTCAATCGTCGTAAGCTGCCCTCGCAGGCCTGAATCGTCTTTTTTTGTGAGGCGTTGGATGGCAAAACTTTACTGACGAGAAAAATTTCATTCCGCCGTTTGGGAATCGTCTTTCCCAGCAAGGTTTCAATCCGGCCATCTCCGTACATTTCGGCCGTATCGATATGCGTCATTCCCAGATCAAGTCCCTGCTGAATCAGTTGGGAAAAAGCCCGGCTTGAGAGGGACTCCATATTCCAGGTGCCTTGACCAATGACAGATACCTGAGTGGAGGGAGGACCAAATTTTCTAAATTTCATGGCAACCGAATTGTGTCTGTTCATGTTCCTGAATAACCACTCCCAAAAACCCTTGGTGCTGGGCTGGATTCCCCAAGGTTATTCCCAGTGTCGAAGTTGGAAAATGCCGGAAGTCCGTGTGGATGTGTGGGCGGCAACGGTTAATGTGAAAAAACAAATGGCTGGTTCCGCCTCTATGCTCTTTCCTTAGCGTTTCCTAATCTGTCACGATATATAGCTACTCTTTGTTTGGTAACCATCTGAGCCTTGTGGTTCCATCGGATCCAAGCCGGAAGAGTTGTTATAGTAAATGAAAAGGAGTGAACCCATGAAAAAAATGAAAGCCGTGGAAGTCCGACAGGCCAAAGGGCCTTTGCAACTTGTGGAGCGTGAGGTGCCTGAGCCTGGCATAGGACAGGTTCTTATTAAGGTCCAAGCCTGCGGAATCTGTCACAGCGATATGTTCACGAAGGAAGGTCTATGGCCGGGTCTTGAGTATCCTCGAATTCCTGGACATGAAATTGCCGGTAGCATTATGGAGATGGGTTCGGGTGTGGATGGATGGAAACAGGGCCAGCGTGTTGGTGTGGGGTGGCACGGAGGACATTGCGGTCGTTGTGAATCATGCCGCCGAGGCGATTTTGTCCTTTGTCAACGTGGGTTGGTTCCGGGAATTAGCTATGACGGAGGCTATGCCGAATACATGATCGCTCCGGTGGAAGCCCTGGTGCGCATTCCAGAGGATCTCTCCGACCGTGAAGCCGCTCCTCTGCTTTGTGCCGGCATTACGACCTTCAATGCGCTTCGCAATAGCGGCGCGCGCGCCGGTGACGTGGTCGCGATTCTGGGTATCGGCGGCCTTGGACATTTGGGTGTACAATTTGCGAGCAAGATGGGATTCGAGACGGTGGCCATTGCCAGAGGAAAAGACAAAGAGGCTTTGGCGAAGAAATTGGGCGCACGGCACTATATCGACAGCAGGGCCCAAAATGTGGCGGAAGCGCTTACGGGTCTCGGCGGAGCGAAAATTATCCTTGCGACCGTCACAAGCGGGAAGGCCATGAGTGCGACTGTCGGCGGACTGGCGATCAACGGTACATTGATCATGGTGGGGGCCTCACAAGAACCAATGGAGATACCCATTGTCCAGTTCATAATGGGGAGGCATTCAGTTCAGGGTTGGCCGTCCGGTACGTCGGCTGACTCGCAGGATACATTGGGTTTCAGTGTTATGACGGGTATAAGGCCCATGATAGAGGAATACCCACTCGAACGCGCGGCTGAAGCCTATGAGCGTATGTTGAGTGGAGAAGCAAGGTTCAGAGTGGTGTTAAAGATCAGGTGAAGAGCCTACGCCTCTGGGATTCCTCCAATGTGCTGTCTTTCTCAAACGGGTCAGAACCAATGCGGAAAAAGGGTATGGCCATTAAAAAAGCCCGGGCTGTTGGTTCATAATACCCACAAATTTCTGTAACAATTCCGACGTTACATCCTCTATCCTTTCCAGTCAGACTGCGTGTGTCGAAGTCGTCCTCGATAGGTCAATCAGGATCAAACTTTGAACGCCCGTGGGAACTGAGCTAAAATTCCTTTTCGCGAGCCACATTCTCAACCGTTTGTCCTTGCTGCCCTGGCAGGCCCATACGACTTTACTGAGAACTGTGCCTGGTTGTGATCCGAAACAGACTCATTGAACCTTTTCATCGATGATTGGTCTCCAAAGGAGGATTCAATGCCTATTAATGAGGAAAAACTCAATCACCTTATGGGGAAGTTCGTCAGCTATCTTGGGGCAACCCTCCATGCAGGCATGGTGGTGATCGGGGAGAGTCTCGGTCTTTACAAAGCGATGCGAGGCGCCGGGTCGCTGACTTCCGCGGAGTTAGCCGATCGCACGGACTCCAGGGAACGATATGTCTGGGAGCGGCTCAACTCACAAGCGGCGGAAGGGTATGTCGAATATGACCCCGCTGCCGGCCGCTATTCCCTTTCGGACGAACAAGCGTTTCTGCTCACCGATGAGAAGAGTCCAGCTTACTTACCTGGTGGTTTCCTCGTCGTGGTCTCAGCGCTCCGGGCAGTGCCTCAGATTACGGAAAGGCTTCGAAGCGGAGAAGGCTTGGGCTGGCATGAGCATGACCATGGGCTTTTTCGCGGCCGCCTCGCTTGCGCAGGAAGTCGGTTTCGCTTTAGGCGCACAGGCCGGTGAAGCGCGATTACGGGAGGTGATAACCGGTGGCGGCTTCGGCCGGTTTCGGCGGACCGCTTTCAACCTTGTTTTCGAAGCCAAGGTATAAGTTAATTCGGTACCGAATTATGCCATTGGACTTTTGGACATTCCCGTCAAACCTCCTGGGTTTGGCGATCTGCTACACATTCCTTGAAAGGGAAAAGGATATGAAAAACGTCAATCACACCACTTCTGCGGAACATCCACAACAACCCAATAGCCGTGAGCCGCGATCTGTTCATGGCCTGCTTAAAAAAGGAGGTCATCAATACAGCAATTGGGGACTCAGTCATTCGACAACGCCCGCTGTTTATGTGGAACCGGTGAGCTATGCTGATGTCCAGGCGGTTGTCGGGGATGCGGAACGTTTTCCTACACCGGTGCATCCTGTGGGTTCCTTGTTTTCAGTTACATCGACGATCGTGAATGATGGGGGAACACTGGTCTGTACCCGGAAGCTTGATGAGATCCTGGGTCTTGAACAGGATGAAACGGGACGACAGATTGTGAGAGTACAAGCCGGGTGTCGACTCAAAAAACTCAACATGTGGCTTCAGGCACGTGGAGTCGAAATGCCCTTTCAGGCAGAAATCGGGGAAGCAACGGTAGGGTCCGTCGCTGTCGGGGATACAAAAGAGTCGTCACTGGATGCTCCCGGCTATTTTTCCGCCCATGTGGTTGCCCTCACCTATGTTGATGATCAGGGCGAGATGCGCACATTATCTGACTATAAAGACGGGGCAGCGTTTTATGAGTTTAAGTGCTCATTCGGCCTCTCCGGCATTGTTATTGAATGTCAGCTCGAAGTACGTCCGGCCACTTTGTGCCGGTCGGACGTATCTCTGGTCCCCTATGATTCTCCTGAGAGGCTGGCTGCGGGATTGATTCGCATGCGCGAGGAGTGCGACGCTCTCCTTTCCATCGTGTTTCTACAACAACTAGCCTGTTTTTTCGACCAGCGGTACCAAGCCGGCTACGGCTCCTCCACGCCCCTCTCATCACAGCCAGCCTGCGAAGAGTTCCGTGTCGCGAAACGCCTGGCGATCCAACACGGGTTCGATGGCGTCGACGTCCCACAGCCGAAGGGGATCGTGTATTCTCGCCATGACTTTGTCAATGAGTACTGGCGCCCTACGATCGACGAGCGCCGGCTCGACTTCCAATACTATGAACATGACATTACCCAACTGACGCGTGTCATCGTGGAATCATTCACATTCACCAAAGATTTTGAGAAAAAATTCGGATTCACGCCCAAGGGGTGGGCGACGTATTTTGTGCACCGACCGGAAAAGATGAAAAAGCCTTTTGGGCTCTACTCAGGCGGCCCCGGCATATCGTTCTCATTCGACCCGTTTTGCTCCAACCCTGCTGACTCCCGATGGCATCAGTTTTTGCAGGAATACAACAAGTTGGCCATTCATGGGCTAGGGGGCAAGGCTTCGCCGATTCAGACTCAATGGTTGAAGACCGGCGATCTGACAATTCCTAAGAAACTGGCGCGCCCAAGATTTACGACGAAGTTCTATGAGCAGTTCCTCGACTGATGGGATGAGCGGACGGAGTGAGGCGGGAGTCAATCCGTTAGGAATGACGCTCTTGATATAGAGTATGTGTTGGGAAATTTCTGAGCTTGACCGGCTTTGAACCAGCATTCAATTCCGCGGGGATTGATTCGGTATGAGACCCCGGAAAAGAGATATGCGATAAGGGCCTCGTCTCAGGCTTTTTTGACATAGGCTTTATACACTTTTTTGTCGGTGGCATCTTCTTCTTCCATTCCCACCATGTGATGTCCTGTGGTTTCGCACCAGGCAGGCATATCTTTTTTAATTCCCTCGTCGTCCGAAATAACCTCGAGGACTTGCCCTGAGACCAGTTCTTTAATTTTTTTTGAGGTCAGAATGATGGGCATCGGACAGAAATACCCCAATGTATCGAGTTTCACGTCGGCTGGTATCATATCAATCCTTTTGTGGTGGCCTTTTAAATAAATAAGTTTACGGACCCATGGCGGGCTTCCGCGAGATAAGTGCTGACTCCGGCAAGTTGATCGATCCCGTCAATCAGTGTGTCTTTGGAGATGCCCATGAGCCCCAACGTCGTAGTACAGGCAATCATTTTCACATCCAGGTCCTTGGCGGTTTCTATCAGCTCGGGGATGCCTGGCATGCGATTGTCCTTCATCACCTTTTTCATCATCGTGGTTCCGAGACCGCCAAAATGAAATCGAGAAAGCGGGAGACGACTGGCTCCTCCCTTGTTGAGCCACCCAAAGGCTCGACGGAGCCAATCTTTCGGAGAACTGCTGACATTTTCTTTTCTGATGGCATTTAGTCCCCAAAAGGTGAAAAACATGGTGACTTGCATGCCCATGGCTGCGGCTCCTGTCGCAATAATCAGGGCAGCCATGACGCGGTCCATGTCTCCACTTAACACCACGAGGGTGACTCTATCGGGTTTGGTTTCTTTAAGTTCAGCTAGGGCTGTGGTTGGTTCTATGTGGGTGGCGTTCATAATGTCACCTTCTTTTTGAGGACAATGATGGGTCGCATTTCTTGAGTCTTTGTGATCGATGTGATGTAACAGAGTATAGCAGTTATCGAACTTCGATTGGGTTGCTATCTTTGTATGGGTTATCCAAATCCGCAAAATTACAGATGTTTCGACTATAATATGGTAATTTTTTCGGTGTCAAGGAACGCTGTACTCCGCTTGAGCATCCACGAATGGGGGATCGTTGGTTTTGACGCCAGGAACTCGGATGAACAATAGCCTTATGGATCGTTTGGTGGAAAGTGTGCCGAATGTCAGTGAGGGTCGGGATCAGGCCGTGCTTTCCACATTGACTGTTGGCATTCAGTCTATCCCGGGTGTGGCATTACTTGATCTTCATGTTGATCCGGACCACCATCGGTCTGTATTCACCCTGGCCGGGGAGCCGGAGGCCATGGAGACCGCATTATTTAATTTAATCAAACAGGCGCAGCATTTCATTGATCTTCACACGCATCACGGGCAGCATCCGCGAATTGGGGCGGTGGATGTCGTGCCCTGGATTCCATTACGGGGCGTGACTATGGAAGACTGTGCGGCCTATGCCAAAAAATTAAGTGGGCGGGTCGGGCTAGAATTGGGTATTCCGGTATTTCTCTATGAACAGGCAGGTATGGTGCCCTTGCGGGTCAGGCTTGAAGCCATCCGGCGGGGAGGATTATCCGGATTACAAGAACGGATGAATCATGATGCAGGATGGAAACCGGATTTTGGCCCCAATGTTGTACATGCCACTGCGGGGGCAGTCGCGATCGGGGCCCGCTTTTTTTTGATTGCCTTTAATGTGGTTCTCAAAAGCCGGGATCTTCAGATTGCTCGCCGGATTGCCAAAAAAATTCGGTCTTCAGGTGGAGGCTTGCCTGCGCTCAAGGCCATGGGAGTTCCCTTGCCCACGAGAGAATTGGTGCAGGTGTCCATGAATCTGACGGATTTTCGGGAAACCTCTTTGCGAGCGGCATTTCAGGCTGTGGAGCGGGAGTCTCACGGAGTGGGCGTAGATATTCTGGAGAGTGAAATCGTGGGGCTGGTGCCTCAGGCGGCATGGGATGAGGATCTGCCAAGAGTGCTTAAGTTAAGGAATTGGGCTCCCGATCGAATACTGGAGTCCCGGTTGGTGCGAGAGGATCTTTTTTCACCATAGAGGCTTCGGTACAATGGACTCAAAGAGCATTGGGATTCCTGAAGTGAAGCAGGTGGGACAGTCTTTGTGGAGAACAATTATCGTTTGATATAGGTGATGGATTTAAAAATGACAAACAACGTTGGTTCATGGAACACACATAATGGAGGATTACTATGACAGACAGTCGCGGAGCACTTCGAGATAGCAAATTCGGTCACTTGACGGTGGGAGCCATTATGGAGAAAGAGGTGCAGTCCGCGAACAAGGAGACCGAGGCGGAAATGTTGGCATCCTTTATGATGGACGGTTTTGGGTCTGTTCCGATTATCGATGGGCAAAACAAACTTCTGGGGATTGTATCTGAATTTGACCTGCTCACCGCTCTGCGGAAAGGAAAGAAGCTCAACGAGGTCACTGCCGGAGAAATCATGACACCCAACCCGCTATCGGTGACTCAGGATACCAACGTGATGACGCTCATTGATGTCTTGCAAAACAATCATCTGATTCGCGTCCCTGTTGTCGATTCGGCGGGGAAATTAATTGGGATTGTCGCGCGGCGGGATTTGTTGCGAGGATATTTGCAAGCGATGACCTAAACAACGACTTTGTCCTGCATGTCAGTGGATCCCCTTATTCAATTCTGAATCTGTATTACTCAATAAAAAAGGCCCATCCCGGATAGCCGGGGTGGGCCCTCTTCTTTCAACATCCGACTTACTGGCGAATACCTTGAGCCCACGCCACATTGGGAGTTACCTCCACGGGAGCGGGTTTCGTACATTTTTTCCCACGATTTCCATAGCTGATGGTCGAGGTTTTTATCGGACAGGTTCCGAACGCGGTGCCGAATTCCACGATCCCTTCCACCACCGTAAGAGTTGTTTGTCCGTCGGGTTGGACTTTGATATCAAATTCCGTTTGTTTGACGGCTGCAGTGGCCACTGGGGTTTCGATTTCCAAAGGTTTGGGCCCTCCCATGGTTTTGACCCACACCTCTCCTGTCGCCAGGCGTAAGATCCTGGTAAATCCCTTACCGTCTTCCCAGCGAGAGAGAATAAGAAAATCGGTGTCTTCGTTAAGGGCCACTTGGATGCCATTGGTGAATTCCATTAACGCCTGGCTCCCTGAGCCGGTTTTGACCCTGTCTCCTTCGTATAACGCGAGAGACCCTTTGCCCTCAAGTCGTTCCTGAATACCATCGGTTCGAAACACCGTGAAATCTCCAACGGCATTTACGGCATTCGCCACCAGTTCATCGGCTGCATGAACCGGAGATAGGGAAAGAAATCCCAGACAGACAACCATCCCACACATTCCGGAAATGAGTTGGCGGGTCAGACGTGGTAGTGCGTTGAGTAAAATGAATGCATTGGTATCGTTCATGTGAGCCTCCTATTCAGCATTTGAAATAATCAGCAACGTGAGTGATCATGTAGGGATTTTCCATTCCCAATGAATGTTGTTCACCGGGATGCGACGACCCGAATGGGTTTTCTCCCGACCGGAAGCGTTGATAAGACCTGGCTTGTCCCGGTATCAACGACCATCACATTATTCGATTTAGTATGACCGACATAGATTTTCGTGCCGACGGCATTGGCCCAGATTCCGTTGGGGCCTTCTCCCACATCAATTTGTTCGCGAATGGCAAGGGTCGGGGAGGTGGCATCAACCATGACCACTTTATTAATGCCGGTGACCGTGACATAGGCATTGGGGCCGGCAGTTCCCTTTAAGGCAAACGCGATTTGTTGCGGAGCCGGACCGACCTCGATCGTTTTGGCGATTTCATTGGTTGTGGTGTCGATGACATAAATGTCATTACTGCCAGTGTTGGTTCCCCATATATGGCCATCGGGTCCCAGCGTGAGAAAGTGGGGATTCGGTCCGACCGGGATTTGCTTGATTACTTGGTGCGCGGATGTGTCAATAACGTTGACCATTTTGTCTTGTGTACTGACATAGGCAAATTTCCCGTCGCGGGAAAAGGCGATGCCCATCGGGCCCTTTCCGACTGGAATCGTCCCGAGAATGCGAAAGATCGAGGTATCAATAATCGAGATGGTGTTATCGGAAATATTGGCCACCCACGCATGTTTATTGTTGTTGGTGAGAGCCACCACATGGGCGCGAGTGCCGGTATAAATCGATGCAATAGTTGTACGGGATTCGGTATCAATGACCGAGACCCGGCCATTAGCCAGATTCGTCACCCAGAGTTGTTTTCCGTCCCGGCTGAGAGCCAAATCGTGCGCCCCATAATTCAGCGTATCGATATCACCGATGACTTGATACGTGTCTCCATCAAGGACCGTGACGGTATTGGAGCTTTCATTTGCTGTATAGACCCGGGTATTCAATCCTTCAGGTTTGGGGGGAGGTGCAAACGCCGAACAACCCGTCAGGAAAGCGATCAGGAAAAGAACCAGACTGGGTGGGGGGGGAATTGTCAAACGAGAACGTTGCATCATGAGCGGGTCCTCCTGCATTGGGGTGAAAATAATCTTTTCTTTTAAAATTGGATCCGTCCGAGAATCAATTGTCCTTCAACCTCACCTTTTTTGACGGGATGTTGGTTTTGGCCGGTGGCCTCGGGAACATGGGTGGAAAGATAGGAATAGGCTTCGTCAACGGTCACGATACTATCGCCATCCACATCGGCTTTTCCATTCAATCCTTCGAGTAAATAGTAGGTAAAGACGCCATGGCCCAGGTCATCCCGTTCCTCACTCACTTCTCCCGCGCGGCTGGCTGTCAACACCACTCGTCCTTTTCCTTTGGACAGGCGGTTTAAAAATCCATCTGAAAGGGTCGCCCGGCGGGCGGCTGTGGAAAATGTCCGGCCGGCGGTAGCCCCACTATAACAAGAATCGGTAATAAAAATGACCCGTTCCGCTGATAATCGATGGAAAATCGTTTCGACTTCCCGCATCGGCAGACCGGTGGTATACAAATCCTGTGGGTCGGCATCATAAGGAATGAGGTATTTTTCCAGGCCATCCCCGTCCGGGCTGGAAGCATCCGGTTCCGGAGCTCCATGACCGGCATAATAGATAATGACGGTATCTTTCGGGCCGGCTTTGCGTTTCAAATCCGTTCCCAACGATCGCTTCAAGTTAAAGAGCGTGGCTTGTTCGTTGGTGAGAAATGTCATGTGATCGGAGGCGACGCCCACATTCTTTGTGAGATAGTCTCGAAACGCCAGCGCGTCTTTATCGGCGTATTTGAGGGATCGGACGGTCTTGTATTGTGAAATGCCGATGACGACAGCCCAGATTTGTCCCTTGTTCGCCTCCCGTGTCACCCGAAGAGTTCGACTGGATTCCAATTGGTCGCCGTCATACGCGACGACGGTGATGATATTTTCCCCCTCGCGAAGCTGAATGATTTCGGAAAATTCCTGTGTCGATTGCTGCGTGTCTTTGGAGGATACGACCGCCACTCCGCGGCCCTGGCGCCTGGCCAACAGTTCATTATTCACCCGGACTTCGATTCGGGCAATGCCCCGGTCGCTGGCTGCTGCTCCGACCAGTTGTACCCGGTCGACCGTCAGGATTTGTTGATCATACGGGGTCGCCAACGCAATCGCCGGAGGCGTTTTGGCGGAAACCTGGGATTGGTTCATTTTGTCCAACTTGGCCTCCAAATGGGCCATTTCCTGTTTAAAATTCCGCAAGGCCTTCTCGGCTTGTTCCCGTTGCGCCTGTTCCTGTTGGAGGTGTTCACGCATGGTGGACAGCTCGGAAGATTTCAAATTAGCTGAATCTTCGAGTTGGGCTCTGAGCTGCTGCGATTCCCGCTCGCGTTGTTGTAAGGCCTGTTCAATCTGTTCCCGTTCGGACCGCTCCCGCTCCAATTCTTCCTGGGTGGTGGAAAGGGTGGACTGTTGCGTACTGGTCATTTGCTCCAGTTTGGTTTGAAGGAGAGCCATTTCCTGTTCACGCTGTTTCAAGGTCTGTTCGATGCGAGCCCGTTCTTGTTCGGCTTGCTGAAGCTGCTCAGGCAGGTTGATGAATTGTGCGGCCTTATTGGCCTCCAGTCCCTGAATAGTGGGTATGGGCATTTCGCCTTTTATTGAACTCTGGATGGTGGCGACTTGTTTCTTGGCAACCCAGCCTGTTTCTTTTTCTGACAGTTGGATCCGGTACCAGCCGCCAAGCTCTCCGGTCGCCGAGAGGGATTGCGATTTTTCGACGGTGGCAATCACGGAACTTTCCGCCCCGGCTCCGCTGAGTACGGAGGCATGGTCCTGGGTCACCATCACAATTTTATTGGTGGCGATAATCTGTTGAGGGGGGAGGATATCCACGACCAGATCGACCTTTTCATTCAAAAACACATTCTGAGTTTTTTCTTTGATCAATAACCCGAATCCGAGTTCCTGCTTCGGGTAATCCGGCCAAACGGTAAAACTGATGCGCGCCTGTTTGGTGTCATTCGGCTCCAATTGACCGAATCGAATGACATGAGGCCGAATGTCCAAATGCTGTCCTTCCTGATTGGTCAATTCCACCCAGGTATCCTTGGCGGGAACCGCGCCAACATTTTTAATGGTTAATAGCAGGTCGACCGCTTCACCTTTTTGAATCCGGCCGTCGCCATTGCCCACCGACTGCCCGGTGCCGTTATCAAGAATTTGGTAATTATAGGCTAAGCGGGGCCGGGGAGGTCCTGAGAGCGTGATAAGGGCCTTCAGGGGCTCTGGCACAAACCCATTATATTCTTCGAACTGGATGTCTAATGGAATTTCTTCAGTGGTCATATCTTTGGGAATATTCACTTTCAAAATTTCCGATTTCGATTGGCCTGCCAAAATTTTTCCAAAATAAAAAGTCCGCCCGTCCAGCAAAGGATGGGAGCTACTGGTTTTAGCCAGGAATCGGTAAAGCGGTCCTTTTCCGGTATTGGAGACACGGAGGTCCACGGTGAGTTCATCGCCGGGCTTCAATTCATGAGGCTGAATTGAGAAATCCGCTTCCGCATGGGGAGGAGGGACAGGAGGAGGTCCGACATCGGCATCTCTGGGGATCACCGATAATGCTCCGGACTGGGACGCCTGTGCCAGGGTGATGGTGGTCGTCTGAAGATGGACGATCCGGTCACGGCCCCCAATGGCCATGAGAGTGTCGTTATGTGCCAAAGCCAGTGCCCATACCGGACCTTTGTAGTCGGAAAGGATTCCCAACGACCGGCTGGTTGCACTATCCCAGAAACGTACGGTCCCATCGCTTCCTGCTGAGATCACGTGTATCCCATTGGCCATAAATCCGACCGCATTCACATCCCCCGCATGGCCGAGAAGGAGGCCTCGTTCCCTTCCTGTTCGAACATCCCAGAGTCTCACCGTGCCATCGGCAGATCCACTGGCCAGCAAGGATCCGTCTGGGGAAAAGGCGATAGAGAGGACGGCTTTGGCATGTCCGGAAAAGACCGTCTGTTGTTGACCGCTTGAAGGATCCCAGATATGGACATGAGTATCGCTACTGCCGGTCGCCAGGACCGACCCCGAAGGGGAAAAGGCTACGGCATAAATAATGCCGAATCC
This sequence comes from uncultured Nitrospiraceae bacterium, assembly GCA_963734345.1. Lineage (GTDB taxonomy): Bacteria > Nitrospirota > Nitrospiria > Nitrospirales > UBA8639 > Nitrospira_E. The sequence continues at coordinate 455,790 of CAVTGT010000010.1, read as the reverse complement.
GCTTTTCATGGCCTTTAATTCTTTATTGGCCTTCCAATCTAATAAGCGGAGACTGCCTCCATCGCCGGTACTGGCCAAAATTTCTCCATCTGGAGAAAAGGCGACCGCACGGATATTTCCAAAAATCGAACTGAACGAGGCAGCTTCCTTTCCTGTTTGCACGTCCCAGACCCTGGTGGTTTTATCACTCGCTCCGGAAGCGAGGAAATTTCCTTTGGGGGAAAATGCCAACGTACGGACCGGAGCCGTATGTCCTTTGAGGATAGTGTGGAGTCGACCGGTTTGGACGTCCCACAGCCGGATGCTTTGATCTCCGCTGCCCGAGGCCAATATCTGATTGGAGGGATCGAAGGCCAGACCGAAAATTTCTCCCTGATGCCCGCTAAGACTGCGGGCGGAGGGGGTCGCTTCAGAGGAAAGAGGAAAACATACCCAGGCAGACATGCCATAGAACAACAGAACAGGGAGCCATACGAGTGCTGGAGGAAGTTGTCGAGGATTTGGGGGCACGTTAATCCTGATGTTTGGAAGTGTATCGTTTAGTCGTAATTATCCAGTCTGTCGTAATCCGGAACTTAAAGGTTCATAGGTGATTCAATGTGTTCCATGGTGAACGGTGAAGCATGGATGGTCGTATCATTCATGAAATCGCGGAATGACTGCACATTCGTTCGGATGGTATCGGCTATCTTAAAGAATGCCTCTTCATAATCGCTAGTCGATGCCCCATTCGGATGGCGTTCATGTCAATCATGAAGCGGCAGACCTCTTTAGAACATCAGTTTGGAAAGCGTTTCCGTGACCACCTTTCTTGTAAAGTCAGTGAGGGGGTGTAGTTGGACTCCTGCCGGCGGAATCCGTGATTTTCGTGCAAAGATCCGCAGGCTTGAATTTGGTTTTAAGGGCTGGGTTTGTCCTCTCTATTCAGTTCACTCCCTAGGTGTTTGTATTGCCACTTGATCTTTCAATTTAATTCCAAAAAATAACTCCAAAGGGGTTTCTATACTTGTGCTGAAACGGCAGGAAATGTATTGGAGGAGTATATGAGGATGCAGAAAAGCTCAGAGTGTAAAAAAATGATGAGATAACAAACCATTGGCGAAAATTAAACGATCGAAGTTGTTGCCGCTCAGCTTGAAGGATCTTCCAATGGAGGATGGTCATCAGATTGGCCTGATGAGGTTTTCCATTGTTGAATGAGGGTAAGAAGGGTGAAGACACTGGTAGGCCCTTGGGCTGTACAGTCAATTATCCCGTCCTCATTCAATCTCCACAAACAATCGCCTTCTCGAAGGATATACATCCCCTCTTCACATGATCGAGCAATAGCCATGGTGTCGTTCATCTTATTTCCCTCCCTTGCGAAATTTGGTTATGGGAATTCGCTAAGACTTTGGCGCAGTCGGAACAATGGATCTTATTGTTCGAAACTGAAACCAGGCGAACAAAATGCTCGCACCCCACACAATAGAGATAGCCGGGGCCATTAAATCGATAAGGATAAGTGGGCAATAAGGCATCCCAGTTGAGCGTTTCAATCGGGAACTTGAGAGTAGTCGGGGGAAGCATGATATTGGTTCTTTTTCAATGGAGACTTGATTTTATGTTCGCCATAACCTATGTAAAGAAATCAGTTCAAAAAGACTTAAACAACTGATGGTGATGAGTAGGATAGCTTCCATGATGTTGCCTTTCTATTCGGTGAGTCGTTCGTGATCTGCTCTTGGTTCAAATGAAAAGCAACCTTGGTGCCAGAAAAGTCCCATTGGCCACAAGCCAGTTACAAACAATCCAACCAATTGAAATTTTGAGTAAAAAAAAAGAGTGGAAAATTGTGTGTTATGGAAATCCTTAACTGGCATTACGTGAGGAAGTATCAAAATAGATACAACAGGTATCCAGAAACGTCAGATACGTACATACTGACAGTTCTTCATTTTTATGTATAAAAATGGCTTACAATGAAGTGAAAATTTTATCGAAGTGGTATGGAGAGAAGGTGGCTGCATAGGCATTTGTCCTGTGGCGCTGGATGGGAAGTACAAGATTTGAGTCCGAGTCTATCTTTCGAAGATATGTTGCCCCCCATTATTATCTTACGAATTTCGATGACGACACTTTGTCGTTAAAGCCCCGGCTGTTGAAGTCGGCAATTTCCTCAATCCTCCCTGTTCCAACCAAATCCAAGGTTTTGCCTTTGTAGGAGTCGTGTTCATACAGGCGATACACGTGGCCAGGTGGAATCATGTACCGTGCTGAGGACACCTTATCTCCGAACCCACGCTGTCCTTCGACCGTAATGTTTTTGTAATTTTCAATTCCTGGCGATGATCCGTTCAGAGTCAGACGCCGGTCCTTGAAGGTATTGTCGTCGAACAGTTCGACCCAGGCCTGGTTAAGTTGGGAAATCGTAGCCGGTGAAAAACGGGAAGAGGAGACCTTGTCATTCCATCCGTTTGTGGTGAGGTTGGGATTGGTGTTGAGGTCGCCTGTTCCGTTTAATTTCAATAGGCGGCCCTTAAAACTCTTGTCTTCAAAGAGCAGATATTGCCAGCCGGAAGGAATCGCCCATCTTACGGACGAGGTTTTATCCTCGAATCCTTCCACCCGATCGTAATCCGAGTAGTTTCTCAAGTTCTGATCTATATAATCGATCATGATGCTGCGGTCGCCAAAGCTCTGGTCGTCATAGAGTTCCACCCATGCCTGATTGATATTCGTCAATGGTGGCGCAATTGATGAAGGGACGGGACGGAATTCGTTGACGCGTACCACGCCGGAATGGCGCCAGTGCTCAACCCCGTAAATAAACAGCCCGCCATTGGTGTCGACATATATCCCGGCGCCCGCATCGAAGTTGCACATATCCTGGCAGGACATATGGCGGTTGGCGATTTTGGTGATCACCGTATGGTGAGCTACGACTCCCGGGTTTCCGGTTTGACTGACCGGAAGGAGTTCAAGTTTGAATAAATCGGCCCAATCCTCCCCTCCTCCAAGCACTCCACCAAGATTCACGTTATTATGTAAGCCCACAAAAAACAGTTGACCATCGCACTGCCGGATGAGATTGATGTTCTGATAATTTCCGAATTCCCGGTCCATGCCTTGAAGCTCCCGCTCATGCCAGGAATCCACGTGGTCAAAGGTATTGGCAAGCAGATTGGTGTCCTGGGAGAGGTACAGGTCAAGAACATTGGAGTCCGAGCGTCCAACGAGTAACAAGAAACGGCCATCCGGACGATTGACGAGTGCCGTGGCGCCGGCACTGGGTTTTTCGTTGAATCCGCCGATGATCCCTGAGCGGGAGATTCGATAGAGTTCCCGAGGATTGCGGGGGTCCTGGATACTGTAAAACACGACTTCGGATTGGTTGCCTCCCTCCACACCGACGACCAAGATGCCTCCCATCACTTGAAAACCACCTGCATGAGTCAAGGTCCGACTGGCCTCCACAACCCCGACGACTCGATCATTCGAAGGAGGAGTGTTTGAAGAGAGACGGTTGGATCGAAATCGTCCGGAAGAAAATCGCGACTGCATTTCGATAATAAGGATTTCTCCCGCTTGTGCGGCACTTCCCGAGACCGCCAGGAATTTCCCAAATCGTTGAATTCCCTGATAGTGTGAATCACCGCTCCCGCTGTAGGCACCAGGGGTTTGGGTGTGGTGGAAACCAACTTTGTCGCCATGTGTGCGAATTTTCAGAAATTCTGCCCGAACGTCCCTGATGCATGGATTGGTATCGGAAAGCGTTGAGATTGGGCTAGAAGAGATCGACGAAGAAATTTGCCCTTTGAGTGGAGGGGATGTGCTCTTTGAACTTTGGACCAACATCTGTAAACGGACAGGGCTCAGGGTGAATTGTGGTCTGCCTCTTGACCGGATCCCGCTGGAGGACCCGACTGATTCGTACTTTTTCCCTTCAGGAAGTAATAGGATCAAATGATATGTCTCCTCATCATCCCCCTTTGCGGAAATGGCCAAAGGAGATTCAATCTGTTCCTCATGCGTGCCTGTGGTGGTTTCCAGCAATATGGCTTCCTTGGTCATGGCGCCCTCAGGGCGTACATGCAGCCAGTCTTCCGCTTGTTCCAGATCATAACTTCCGGCTTCCAGCCGTACATCACTTCCATCAATAGTCAGGAAATGTGCAGGATGTTCTAATGTCATCGTCGCCGCCAATGATAACCATGGGGTGGAAATCATCCAGCAAATAGCCAACGACGCCAGACTATTGAAATGAAAAACGGAATGAAGTTTCATTGGAATCCTCCGGTCAGGAAATATGAATGGTCAATCGATTACTGTTGATGGCTGCCATTAGGAGATATCATAGTCTGGGAGTTGGAGAAATCGTTGTTGTACCGTGGAAAATCCATGACGCCTACCGACAAACAAAGCCAAAGGGGTTGTGATCGTGTGGGAAAGGGAAATCCAAAGGCAAGGAGGCCGCTGGTGAAGAGGGTTCTCTTTGCCAGAAACTCAGGTCTCAATCGATTGGGGTATTTCGTGTGACCGTTGTTCGGGGAGTGAGGTGATTGCATAATTATTCTCCTTCGGGCGGGTCTTGGCTTTGCCAGCACTGAGCGGTGTTGGTTATTGGTTTTGGAGTGTGTTGACAAAGCAGTTAGTTCGTTGTCACCTTTGAGCCTTTAATAATGACATCCGCCGATCCCCTAATCTGGATGTTCTTGCCCTCAATCGTGATATCTCCGTTCTTGTTGAGGACGATTGATGCCTGGCCAGTTTGCAGGATCAGTTGATCTCCGGCGGAAATAATCGTGCGTTTCCCGGCTCCGATACTCACGTCGAGTCCAGCGGTTTGAAAAACATTTCTCCCGATTTTCTGAATCAGATCATGGCCTATTGATTCGGTTTGGTTTGTGCCGACCGTGATGGATTGACTCCCATCTACGGCTTCTGAGGAAAACCCGCTGATCCTTAGATGTTGATTTCCCCCGATATCCTCTTGTGCATTGCCTCCGGTCATTTCTTGCTTATGCTGTTGGACCGTAATGCGGGTGGTTCCATCTGGTGCCCTATTGATGATGGCCTTGAATACAGAGAGTTCTTTTTGAAGGAAGGCCACTTGTTGCTGCAAGACGGCAACCTGGTTGGTGAGCTGCGGGTCCGCGGCTTGTACTGGGGATGAGGTCAGGATCACCATAGTGAATGTTGAAGCGATCAGGAAACGCATGGGGAACCTCCTTTAAGCAAACTCTTTAGATGCCCAATATGGTCATGTGGGGTGTTTGTGGGTCAGTCGTGGATACTACGGTAACGGTTCACCCGCGATTAAGGTTCAGGAGTGCATGAGCCTGATGAATCAGAAAAGATTTGGAGGCAGTGTAACGAGGCAGGGAAAAAATGTTAAGGTAAGTGCGCGAATTTAATAAGTAAAAATACGTCTTATCCCCCCAAATTCAGCTTTACGTATCTTTGTTTACAGATAATTGACGGGAAAGGAACCTCCACCCTTGTTGAGGTGAATCGATTCGATGTTCGAAGCGATGAGAGGTTACGGCCATGCCAAGACGGGCTTTAATGGCATTCTTCTGTTATGGAAGCTGAAGGTGGGAACGATCCTGTTGAGCCGGCGGGAGTAGACCGACTTGTTCGAAGAGGTTGGCGCGTTGGGTGAGGGATGTCGCATCCGCGGGTTGAGTTTGAATACGCTCTGATAACGCCCATATGGCGTCATACCATAATCCTGCCTCAACCAATGGGCGAGAGGGAATGGAATTGATTGACGGGAAATGGGCAAGAGATGCCACATTTGCCGGGGGCGGGATACGCATAATCCATCCACTGGTTGGGAACCTTTCTCCTGGGGAATTTCCCTGAAGAGTAATTTTCCATTGGTAGGTCGTATTAAGTTGCAGATGGATCCCATAATCCTTCAGGTCTACCTTATGAATGCCAGGGCGAATGGGAGGGAGCATGCGGACATCGAGCAGTATTTGCGTAGTTCCTTCATCCATAATCATGACATCTACAGGTTGCGACGTCAGTTGGGCAATAAACCAAAAAAGTGCGGGCTGTTCAAACATCGTCAAACCAATATGGTTCGGGGACAACACGGACAGATACAGCGGGTCTTTTCCGGGTTCTTGCTCATCCACAACAACCCGCGTGCCTTGGGCGGAAACAACAGGGGGGTGATACGTCAAGGAGGTATCCACACTCTTCGTCATTGCAGGAGAAGCACCAGCGGGTAAGGCCAAGGTGGTCAGAGTTTCCTCTTGCGTTAATGGGGCAGACAAAGGCACAGGGGGTGGTACAATCGCTGCAGCTTCAGGCACTTGGGCCAATGGGGATGGAGGAGGGGATGAGGACACGGCGATTTTCGGTGGTTCGGCAGGAGCCTTAGTTGATCCTCGGGCCTCCAGGCGGACTCCGCCCGGTAATAAGAGTTCAATTAAGTACTCTTCATTTTTTTGGGGCCGAGTGAGAGCCATGGGAGAAAATAATTCGTATTGTTCGTGAGTGAGAGATTCTGCCTGAATGGTGATGCCGGGCTTATCCCCTTCAGGGATGACCCGCATTTCAGATGGTCCGGCTTGTTCAATGAAATATTTTCCGGGTTCTATGGTGATTGGCGTCCCATCCGGGGAAGAAAAGTGGAGGGCGCGGCTCAAGACCACATTCGGAGGAGCTGCCCAAAGAAAAGCCGGAGACAGACTCACGAGACACCACAATACGCCAAACCTCAGTAGGGAGGGTATTTTCACAATCTTATCTCGCGATTACCTGAAAAAATAGGTTTTCAAGGCTCTACCTTACGGGAATCGTAAAAGATTGTGCAATCTGAAGAACAGAGGAGACACATTAGTAAAGAATCCTGCTGGATTCTTCTCAGACGAGATCCTGGCGAAATTTCCTAAATCTTGTGGAAGCCCCCACGCGATAGCGAGAGGGCCAGGAACGCGTTTGTCGACGGAATGGTAAATAAGGCGGAAAGGGGTTATGGAATCCCGAAAGGATGGAAGGGTGGGAGACTTATCAACGAACTCCTAAACTTTAGGAAGAGTAATGGAGAATTGGCTTCAGAAATTGGGTAAATCCTGTTACTTGGGGAGATCGGATTTATTGGGGTTTCTGTTCCTCAGAGTCAGGGGTCGACTCGGATGATTGTGGAGAGGGAGCCGTTGAATGACGACGGGGTTGTGGCTTTTCCACCGGCAGGGGAATACGAGATTCCCATTCTTCAACCAACCCCGCGGTGCCACGGTGTCCCCACGTGGAAACGCTGATTGTGGTTTTTTTTCTTGAACTGGCTACCATGCGTGCATACTCCTGGTTATGAAATAAATAATGAATAAATGTTAGCTAAATGACTCGTTATGTAGGATTTTCCCTTCAAAAACTCCTAAATAGAGAAGTTTTTTCATAAATTCCCCATATTTGTATTTAAACAGCAAAATAGATGCCATGTCAAAATCAAGTCTTTCTAGCATCCCTAAATGAGTAGAGAGCAATCTCAGCTTGGGTTTTAGCCATGGTCCTTGGATTTCGACCCTGGGGAATGGTTCCAGAGCAATGTATCCATTTAGATAACTGGTTGCCAATAGAATGAGGGAAGAACGGAAGAAAATAGTGAGAGTTTTCGGGGATTAGAGTAGATGAATTCTGCCATTAAGCCTAAAGCCGAAGTCATGCAAGAACATCGTTGCTTCTTGGGAGATTAATAATGAATGTTCTTAATCGTGGATAAGCCCCTCAATAAAAAGAAACCCCTGGGAGATGGCTTTCATCTCCCAGGGTTGGTTTGGCGAACTTTATTACTCGCGGGTAGGGTTATTTAAGCTCTGGAGCTTTCCCTATCGTGGCAAAATTTGTAAATTTCTCTGCGTCACCGGGTATGTCCTAAGTGTGTGCCAGTTGTCCTCTCAGTCGGGATGTGCGGCATTCCCCAGGTCTTCCGTACTCTTTCTCCTTTGTGCGGTTGGTGATAGGAGGAAGTGAGTTTGTCCTCTCCGCTGGGATCAGTCAAACGACAATCGGTGGACCTGATTTTCACAATATGCACAAGGCCATCCCCGGGAGTGGCGGTGTGGCAGATAGATCAGGTGAGAACGTTGGCCTTGAACCCTTGACTCCTGACGTTGGTATATCCCGCAGAAAAGTTACCAAATGTTGCCGGCTCCCGGTGTGTAGGATTGAGCGATGACCGTGGTGGTCATCATAGTGTCGGCTTTGAGTATGCCGTGTGCGCCGGTAATCGCTGCATTCAAATCTATCTTGCTGCCGGCCAAATTGAGCATTCCTCCGGCAATAATTTTGAGAGTCCCCGGAGCTTGAATCGTCACAGTGCCTCCTGATTGAACCGATATGACCTGTTGAAGTTGGCCAATGTGTTGGGCTTGAGCAGTGACTTGGTTTTGAAGGGTGGCTACCGTTTGTTCCAGAGCGGTCAGCTTCGAAAAAATCAGATTAAACTTTTGGTCGGTGGTAGGTTGTTGTTTGGCAAAGCTTTCCTCATTTGCGGAAAATGGGGGAATGATCTTTCCCGTTGTCGATGGAGCATAGCGATCTTGGCCTCTTGGGTTGGCGTCCGCGGCCAGAGTCAGGGAAAACGGTTCGAAAAGTATACAACAGTACAAACCAGTTCTTAATAAGAAACCAATGACATGTTGCATGTTCAAATTCCTCCAGGCTTAATAAGTATAAAATGGTAGAGGTCTGAATGCCCCCTAAAAACTAGTCAGGCTGAAACATCTGGCTTATCAATCTTGAATCTATTGTTTGCTTAAGCGGATGCCTACGCCACCTTTTAATGCAATGTCCACAGGGGAAACGCTTTTTCCCGCGCCTACACTCACGGCAAATCCTTGGAAATGGTCCAAAAAGAATTGAGGAGAGGTCAAATCCCATTTTGGTTTGAAGGGAGCCTCGAACCGAAGTGGGAAATCAAAGAACACATCCAAACCCGCGTCCATGACTTTTGCCAGCTTGGGGTGAGGGAAGGGAAATCCCACACCGGCTCCTAGGAACCATCCGCCGACGTCAACTGGATTCACCCGGGGGAAAATCCCAACTGAGACACCCCCGCCGCCACCGATATTCGTTTTCACCATTGCGGCGAGATCCAGGTACCAGTGGGATTGGTTGATAAAATCAAACGCATAGCTCGCCCCCAATTCGCCTCCTCCAATTTTAGCCAAATTCCCTCCGATGCCGATGTTGGCCGAGGCGACGGAACCGCGAGAACGCACTCCCGAACTACTTGCGCTTTGTGATTCGTTCAACGCCGCGCGTAATGGAGCGCCGATCATCTTTTGAAAGGTGTGTTGAACCGTGGACGCAGGTTTTTCACACATGAGGTTTGGATCCATCATTTGGTTGACCGCTTGGGCATTTTTGGGGTCGGCAAGGATCAATCCGGCGTTAATCGCCTGGTGGATGGCCGGTCCCTGTCGTTGTTTGATGGTGTCGATCGCCTGTCGGAGAGCTTTTTCTGCCTGATCAAGTTTCAGCGCCTTTTCAAGAACGGCCATCATCGGTCCCAATAGTTTGGCCTGCACTTCTGCAGCCACACGGGCAGCAGTAAGGCCGGCCTTACAGACTGCCTTGGCTGCAAGGAGTGCCCCTTGCGCGGCTTGTCTGGCCACCCATTCGGCATGTTTTTTGGCTTCCAATGCCGCTTTTTGGGCAAATTGACCCGCAGCTTGTCCGGACTGTTGAACACCTGTCCCAATTTGTTGGGTTGTACGTGTGGCGCTTTGTCCCACGCGATTGACCGTAGTCTTGGCGCGGTTCACTGTTTTGCTCGCGCCTTTGGCAATATTTTGAAAGAATCCTCGCTGACGTATTCCGCTGTAGGTTCCGATGGCCTGCAGACTTTGTCCGTCAGGAAGAAGCAAAATGACATAATGCAGATCTGCCTCTTCCTCAGCATTGCCGGGGAGTGAAAGGGCAACGGGAGTCTCCAAGCCACCTTCATGGGTGTTCCGTTGAGCTTCCAACAGAATGCCGTCCCGTCGTTCACCTGGAATCAGGCGAATCCATTGCTCCGCGGGCTCCACGGTATAGGTGTCGGAGGGAACGACAAGATCGCTGCCGTCAGGGCCTAAAAAATGGACGGGTTTTTCCAAATAGATTTTCATGGGGTCAGTAATCAAGGATTGAGGATCAATCGCACGGGAGCGGATCCCGCTATAGGTACCTTCTGCCTCATAGGCAAGTCCCCCTGGCAGGAACAGGGCGAGCACATGTTGGTCGGACGAATCTCCCTCCGGCATCCCTGGAACGGAAACTGCCACGGGTTCGGGCAGGTCCTGTTCATGCGTATCCAGGGTGATGGCCAATTGAATGGATGCTTTCCCATCCGTCGGACTGACTTGCAAACTATCAGGCATGGGATCGAACAGATATGCACCGGGTTGGAGCTGGATGTTTTCACCTTCCAGTGTGTAGAAGTAGGCAGGTTTCTCCAATGTGACGGTTTGGTTGTTGAATGATGCAGAGGTGAGTGCAGGGAAAAGAGGACTCAATACCGCACTGAAGAACAACCCGCTGAGCACTCCTTTTGAACGAGCAAATTTCATAGTGTGTTTCCCTTATCTGTTCAATGTAAAAAAATACCCGTTTTCTGATGAGTCGAATCATAGGGAGATCCGGTTCACCAGATTGAGGAATTTCTTCAGTCTGAGACGTCTAGGGATGCACTAATAGAAGAGAATCTCATCGAAATGTCAAGGATAATTGGGGATTTTGATGGAGAAAAGTGGCAGAACTTTATCAAATCGGCCTGGCCCTTTTAAAAAAAGAGCCAGGCTGGGTATGGATGGCTACTGGCCATTCACGGCAACGGCCAATTGGGCCACGCTTATATGAAACCCGTCCAGAGCCTGTCGGGTATCTTTGAGATGCGTATCAGCCAAATGAGTCATCAAGTCCTTGGACAAGATATTCAAAATATTTTGAAAAGCGGGGGTCTTTGCTCTCAATTCCCTTATAAGCTTACCCTGCTGAAGTGCCTCTTTTCCCTGGTCCATGGCATGATTGTAGCCCTCATGGAGTACGGTGGTGGCTCCCCATCTGATGAGAGGAACCAGGCCCTGGTTCCAGACGGCGTCAACGGCTTCTTCGATGATCGCACATATCGCGGCACCAACTTCGGGGATGAGACCGCAAACCGCTGATGCGACTTTTTCAACCGTCCCTTCGGATAACTGGATAAGACCCACGGCTTCATTCACCAGAAATCCGCCATGGCCTGGCCGATCACTGTCAATAAATTTGTGCCCCATGGCTCGAACGATTTCGGCACCCAGTTCCAACCGAAAAAGCTCGGGCCATTGAGTTTGAGGGTTGAGTGCCAGTTTAACCTGGGTCAGGGCTGAGGCTTGAGCCGCAGGATTCCCTAAGGCTTTTGTGAACGTTTGGATAGCTGTCGAACCTTTCTGCAATTGAAGAATCAGGTGCTTCGCGTACACACCGTTTGCCACTGCTTGAAGTTCCTCTTTGGAGAGCAACACGCCGCTATCCTGGCTGGTCAGAATTTTGGTCAGGCCTTTGCCGATCGCTTCATGAAGGGCCGGCGCGATATGCTGATCAAAAATAATTTTCGTTTGAGTTTGAATGGTCCCTTGCAATTGGATGGCCGCATTTTTTAGGGCCGGTCGATGTTTGTTGAGGAGGGGGAGTAAGCATCGAGCGCCTTCATGAGTAGCGGCCAAACGCTCCCAACTATCAAAAGCCATATCAATGATTAGTCCTACTTGCGGAGGCTGATTCATTCCATTTCGGAGCATTTGAAGAGCAGGGCCCATTGTGTGAGAAAAGTTAGCTCGCATCTGGTCCATTTGGTCTTTGATCAGCCATTCCCCTAATCCACCGGGGTCTTTTTGAAATTGTTCGACATAACCCAACAAATTGGCACGGGCATGTCCTTTGGCCGCATCCAAGCACTGAATCAATGGAATGAGATCAGAACGAAGCTTATTGGTAGCCATCAGAAGAGTTGGCGAGAGAACCTCAGTCATTTGTTGGGCGGTCTGGGAAATCTTTGCCCCGGTTGCTTCGGCGGCTTGTTTGGCTTTCAAGGCCGCGATGCGTGCGGCGTCCGCCGCCTGTTGGGCTTTGGCCGCTGCTGCTTGTCTGGCCGCTTCCGCCGCCGCCCTGGCTCTGGCGGCGGCTTGCTGTGCGGCATCACGCAAACCTCGGGATTGGATGCCGCTATACGTTCCGGTGGCGACCATGCTCGTGCCGTCAGGATTCAGAAACTGGACGACGTGGACGTCGGCTTCGTCCGGTTCAGTGCCCGGGGTGGAAATGACGATGGGAATTTCGACTTTGACGTCATGGGTTCCTGGTTGCGCTTCAATCAACAACGCATCTCGGCGTTCGGTCCCCGGAATGAGCCTCAGCCACTCCTGCGCCGCCTCGACGGAATAGTCCCCAGGGTTGGCAACGACATCGCTGCCATCCGTACCGATGAAATGCACGGCCCGGTTGAGGGTGATGGTGATGGTTTCATCCGGCACGGACGCTTGGGCAGGGAGAGCGGGATAAAGGAGAAGACATACGAACCCCATAGTGAGAATATTTTTGGAAAAGGATATTCGCATGATGTTTATCCTTTCTTGTTGGGAGTGGAATTAAAACATAATGAAAAAATTCACCTTCCTCTGATAAGTCGAACCCAAGAGGGATTCGGTTCACTGACTTTGGAATCAATTTGTTGATAAAAAAGGCTAGCGTGGGCCGCGCTCCATAAGAAGGGCGCGCCTTGCTCCGGGCCGTGCACGGCGCGATCCAGAAGAGTTAAACAAGGAAGGAAGAGAGGAGAGGTGAACAACCGACTCCCAGCCAGCGGGGGCGGGCGGATGGCAAGGGGCCCCGGCACCGGCGGACGGTGATGATATGGAGGAGAAAGACAACAGGGAGCTAAATCAACCGTCGTGGAAGGGAAAAAAGGAGATTCAAAGGCAACAAGAAGGAGAGCCGTCGGCAATGGAGGTGTCAGGCCGTTTGGCCCTCGCACACACCGGTCCACCAAAGCCAAGCACCGAATTACCTTTGGGGTGACCGAACCCCGAGGGACCACCATGAGAATATTTCTCCCTGACAGTCACCATTGGCGGGAGGACTATAGCGTTGATAGCTTAAAAGTCAATGCCCCTCAAAGGGAGGGGAGGGGGCTTCTTTCCAGAGGCCGTTTGGCCGCTGTGGGGAGCAGGGCTGGTTGGGAAATTAAAAGGGGACTTTCTACTTTTCTGCCTCCTCCACAGGACAAATGATGGGGAGTCAACGGGCCCCGCACTGCTAAAAAAGTAGAATGTCCCCTTTTATTCACGCTTGGGTTCTCAACGACCTCAAAACTCTTGCTTGATGAACAAGTATAGCAAGGAGGAGCCCGCCAGTGCCCTCTGTAATGGGTTTAGCGCCGCCTTTTTATGTTCCTGCGGGAAATCTCCTTGCGCCTGTTTCGGCTGGGGATCCAAGCCCAGTCCTGTGTATATTTATTTTCCAGGAAGTATGTCCTCCATTGCCGACCCCCTCACTGCGATTACCACGCATGACTTTGATCGGCCCGCAAAAGATGCTGTAGATATCCCCTCTCATGACCGGCATGGGTAACGGACTTGGCACGCGGCCGACGGTGGTTTGGTTCAGTTGGTTATAGGTTGCATTGAGGTACCATTGGGGATAGTGAAAGCAGAAATCTCCCGCAGCAAAGATCATCCGCAGTGGTCCCCCAAGAAGCCCCACCATTCGAGCTGCTTCGGCCAGTGATCGTTCCGGTGCTTCAAACTGAACAGTCTGTACATCGTGATAATACACCCGTGTCCCCGCACGCGCGTAAATAATCGAAGACTTAATCCGGTTGAGGCAGCGGTGCATTCGGCGGAACCTTCGTCACCGGGTCGTGCACGAAATCGAATCGTTGGAGTCGATTGTTGGGAAACATCCCGTTCAGTTGATTCACGAAGGGTTGATCGCCCACATGGGGCGCGGTGATGGCGTAAACACCCTGGGGAGAAAGGCCATTCGCTGTCAGATATGCGGCATACAGTTGTGCATGCGCGGCACCAAGGGAATGGCCGACAACCCAGACTCGCTTCTTTTTGTTGATGCGACCGTCTTCACTTGACTGGGTTGTGCGAAAATTTTGGTAACCCGACGGTCTGAAGATAGGGGCTGATGGTGAATCGCTGCACCAGGCTGCTTCCAGCCTCCCTGGTTGAGTGAAATGTATACCCTTAGACGGTACGATTCCTTGATATGCCGCAGCGCGTTTCATCCATCCCTCCTATGGGTTGTCGAACGACTTCCCGAACCACCCCCTCTCACTTTCTTTCGTGAGACTGCGCGATCAAGTCGTTCTACCCGTTCACATCAGACGCCCTTGGCACGAGTTCCGTGCTCACGATAAAGCCCGGTGAGCTTCCATAATACGGCCCCGCCGCCTGCTTACTTCGACACCTTTTCTCCTTCATTCTCTTTCAGCCAGGATTCCGTCAGCCATGATGGAATTGGGGTCTCCTCGCCGACTTCCTCTTCGCCCTCGACTCCGCGCCTGAGCACCGAGGCTTGGTTCAAACTTTTGAGCCCACCTGAAATCGCAGCAGACCCGGCTGGTCTTCGACAAGTTTGGACTTGATTCGTCGAGCTAACTGTGCAGCACTTCATCTGGCCACCCTCGCACACCAAAACGTGTATAGATGAACGGCCCTGCATAATATCCTGCTCCGCTTGGCGCACGCATGATGATCCGAAATTAGTGTTGAGATCCTCCGTCGTGCACCCGAAGACTTTGGACTTGGGTTTGGCCTGAGCGTTGAGCGGCAGGCCGAATACCCAGAGAGCGATGCCGAGTGTAACAACCGCCATTGTGTGTGTGTCGCATATGGACCTCCTGTATAAAATAATTGTGTAGTGCTCTTGCTGCGTCGATCAACCCATTACGGTATGTTTCCTTCGGCTTGGTCAAAGGGGCTCGGTTGTTCGACGATTGCCTCATCGTCGGCTTGCGTGCCATCAACTCCGCGGCTGAGAACGGCCGTGTTGTTGATGTTGGAGAAGGTATTGTTGAGCAAGGCATTTCCGATCTGGCACGTGAACTCACGCGATGCGCCTGAAGGGAATGGACCGGAGAACTGGGCGAGGTTGCTCACAAACGGGAGCTGAGTCACCTGGGAGGAGCCGTTTGCCATGGTCGTTCGCATGGTAGAAGCCGACGATCTGAGGCGGCCCGAATTGCGTGCTGGCCTGATTGGGATCGAGCTGGCATATGATTCCCTGCGCCTGACCTCCGTCGCACATGGCGCCTTCCTCGATGCCCACCACGTTGAGTGGGCCAAAATACGGCGTATTCGGGTGGCTGCAGCCCATGACCAGCTTACCGCGCGCGCGCGTACCGCTCCAGCGGACGCGGGTGTTGCCTGACAGGGAGGCATCAGTCTTCCCCATCGTTTGCAAAATCCAATCGCGAACCACAAAGACATCCGTGAAGACGGCTTCACCCGACGGTGTCATGCAGTCCGAGACGCTGCCTTGCGAGGCGACACCGCGCACAATGGCGCGGCCGTTCTCGACCGTCACGAATCCGGACCCGCTGTCGCCGGGACAGAGGGAAGCGCCGGCTGTATTGGCAGGCACAAAGATCTTCCTGGGGGAATCGATCGCAGAAATAGGACCACGGAAGATGGCAACCTGCCCTTGAGGCACCGGCGTTCCGTCGTGCCTGATGTAGGATGCCACAGTTCCCACCCGGCCCGGGTTACGTGGAAATCTTGGCAACCCGACCGTCTGGAGAACGAAGTTGACGGAGAATGGCTGTGCCAGCTTAATCAGCGCAATGTCGTTGGCCTGATCCTGGCTGGCTGCATAGTTCGGGTGGATGAACACACCGCGGTTGTTCGCAGGCCCGGCATTTGGGTCGCGAGGGCGTGTTTCTGTTTGCACAGTGCCGTTCGAATTGGTCCGGGTATAGGTGAGTTGGCCAAACCCGATATTGGGCGTCACGCAATGGGCAGCGGTCAGGACCCATTGCGGATCGATCAGCACAGCCCCGCAACCGTTCATCCGCACGACCCAGGGGTATTTGTAGTCGGGCTCATTGGTGCCACCAACCACAGGCAATGGTCCGGTACCTCCAGTGGATGGAGCGGACGGAGTCGGCGTGATTTGTATGCCCGGCTGGAAAATTCCAATACCGGACTTGTCCGTCGGTTTCGCTGCAGCCGGAGCCGTCTGCCCCGGTTTTTGTGTCCGGTGATCGCGGATCACCGCCCGCTCCTGGACTTCACCGGCTTCCGGCGCCGGTGCCTTTTCTCCTTCGACCATCGGCGGAACCGCGTGCTCCTGGACGGATTCGTCGGAAGGAGTCGGTAGGCTGGTTGGTTCTTCAGCCAAGGCAAAAGATGATCCGCCAAGTCCGATCGTAAAAGCCAGAACCGTGGAATGGATCACACCGGCGTATGTATCATGTCTGCTCATAATGCCCTCCTGTCGATGATGTGATAGATGAATTGCTGCACATGTAATGTTTATCCAATATTTAACGAGCTCTCTTTCTCAATGCGTCCGTTCAGCACATGACCATTTTTTCTTACTGCATGACCACCCCGCTATACTGCCGTGTTGGAGTGAAGGCAAATCTCGTCAGGCCGTCGGCTCCTCTGTTTTGGATTTCCTCCTGCCTGCTTTTGTTGATGCTTTTTTCTGTCATGTCTTGAATAAGGGTTATTCGGCCGGAACGGTGATTTCGACGTCTAATTCCTCCGGCTGTTCGCCTTCGATACCACGGCTTAATATGGAACCTGTGATTCCACCAAGGGGTGTCCTAAAACTAACGGTCCCGCCCGGTTTATAGGGGCCGCAATATTTCGTCGTCCCGCTTCTTACGCCACCTGTCGTGGGATCTGAGTAGTTGCATGTTTTCCCGTTATAGGCTCCACAGGAAAATCCACCAGTATTGTTAAAGTCGGTGATCACTCCTATGATGTCTCCGGGAGCTTGGCAAATGCAGGCGCATTGTTTGTAAATTGGGCCTTTTGGTTTAGCCATGCCCACCTCAGCCCAGGTGAATAAAACGGTGACTCCCACACATAATCTTAAAACCATGTTACTTCTCATCCACATTTTAGTTTGAGTGACAATTGACATGATTTTCCTCCTTTTAAACATTCGCTGACGGGTTATTTGAGTTCTCTTCTTTTCATCATGACGGTACTTTTTCGGCCTCGCATGGACGTTTCATGTATCACAGATTGTGGTACGCGCGCAGGGCGTACGTGATCTTGTACTCGATTTTGGCGAGACATGTATGTCCACCACCATGTATTTGGTCCGGACCGGTGCTTGACTGACCTGGGAATAAACCGAACGAGAAGACCTGCGTCTTCCCCGGCAGAAGATAAGCAGCCAGGGGCAGAATAATAGGAATTGTTCCTTCGAAGGAGAAATCGAGCGGGTTCGGCGGATCATGCTCCTTGAACATCATGCGCGGCATGCGCAAGTTCGCGGACGCGCTCACTTCGGCTCGGGCCCATGCAAACTGTTGGATCGAGACCACCCTCCCCTTGGTGGTGACGAAGTTGAATCGCTGATAGTCCGACCCTGGAGGATACCAAGCGAAACGGATCTCGCTGTTGCCGCCGAAGTAGTCGCAGTTGGACATCAATGTGAACATCAGCGGGCTGACGGTGATGTCGTAGAGTGGATCGAGATCGGCTTGCCACGAAAGCGAGAACGTGTAGAGCCCGCCTCCCGGTTTGGGCTCGTTGAGCCAGATATCCATGCGCAGGCGCCGCGGAGTTCCTTCTCCCTCGGGGTCGTGGTACACAAACCGGTTCCCGAATTTTTTTAAATACGGTTGCGTGATGCGGTTGGTGCCCGCGTTTGAGATGTACGCGATGCTGATTTCGACCGGCTGGGTCAGTGCAAGTCCCGGCGTAGTCGTGATTAGGGTCGTAAGGCTCTTGTGCTTCAGGCTCAGCGCGTTGGCGACCTTCGTCAGATTGTCCGTGGGCCCAACGAGTTGGAGGGGCGCGGTGGCACCGGGTTGCAGCCCCTGGATCGGGGCGCGCTTGATGCCTCGTTCTTGCACGTCGCTCTCCTGAGGCGGCGAGCCTTGCTGTTCTTCCACCGTGGCGGGTGGTGCAGCGGGATCCGCCGCCTGGATGATCGGCACAAGTCCAAACCACCCCCATGCCATCACACTGACGGTGACGGGAACTGCCATCCGGAACGGCACAAAGTATGGATTCATGGTCTTTCTCCCTTCTCGTTAACCTCGTGTATTCGTCAACGTAGCTCCGTTACCGCGTCGCCGGCGGCGGGATGGTTGCACCTTGTGGAGCCAAGCCGGGTCGTTGGGTCGGCGGGACTTGTATCGTCGGCGGCCCACCCCCCGAACCGTCTCCCGAACAGCCCATCAGGGTTCCGGAATAAATCCGGCCCCCTGTCTTGACTTCGCACGTTGAATTGCTGACGGTGAGTTCGGCACATGTCGCATTCGTAGAAATGTTATGACCATTCTGGAAGTAGAACTTCCCGTCAGCCCCCCGGTACGAGCATCCGCAGTTACAGACATGATTGCCTGTTGTCGGCCGGTTATCCCTGGCATTCGCTGTTGAGGGCACCAAGACACCACAGCAAAAGACTACCGCCACGATGCTAACCACGATGTTTCTTCCTCCACTCGACCAGATCTGATTCATCGCTCTCCTCCTTTCATTGATGCTCATAGGGTTCCGGATCTTTGCCTCAAGCGTATCTCGCATCATTGCCGCGCCGTCCGCGCGCCACGAGTTCCTTGAGAGCCTGTAGTTCCATTGCTCCCGGAAACAATTCATCGCCCACCACGAACGCCGGCGTCCCGGTGATGCCAAGGGCTTTGGCTAGCGCGATTCCACTCACTGGCCACTTATAAACCAGAATGTCTCCATTTCTTTCTTCACCACAGCGAGTCTCCGTTAGCGCCCCGTTGGCGGGGGGAGGGGAACGCTCGGGGTCTTCCCTGGTCGATAATTCTTTGGCTCATAGCAATTGTTTAGCTGCCCGCTGACGGTGTCGTTACCTACCTGACAACCAAATGGTAGCCCGTTATGGAAGCCACACTCCTCCACTGAAGGAATCCGATAGGTCCGCCCAGAGGCATGCCAATGCCCCTCGTTGTCTTTATAGGAGCAGAGGCAGGCGCACTGTCGGGTTGTTGTCATGGGGGCGTTGTCTCTCGCCATCGCGATCTCGAATCCACCACCACTGAAGATGAACATGGCGATCACACTCAGGACGAGCACGGTGTCTAAACTCTGTGTATCTTTTCTCTCTCGATGAATTGTCATGACCCCCTCCCTCTCAGGATGGTCGCTTGTGACGTTGTATTTCTTCATGACGGGTGATTTCATTTCCGGTTCCTCGCACGTGCGACAAGATCTTGGAGCCCATTTATATCCAGCGCCCCCGGGACTGGTTCGGTCCCGACGATGAAGCCGGGGCGGGGTCGGATTTAAGGGGTCAGATCCCTTTGTCTCTTCAAGTGCCATCTCCCCTGCCAGCGTAGTCTACGGCACTGGCATACCGTACACGCAGTTCAGCCCTGTCTGGTTGTTTCCTTCACTGCTCTCGCGATTAACGTTTGACATATCAGCCTTCATGCTCACACCACATCCGGGGATTGCGCCGGCAGTAGGGAAAAACCAATTACACATACCGGCCTCTGGGGGAAGAGAATGTATCTGGGATTGCCCCGGCTCGAGACGTGGCGTTTGGAATGTTTGTTCGCGGATTCTTTGTCCACTGATTTGCTTGACGCGAATGTGGGTAACAGATCGGACACTGTTACGAGTTCCTTGATTGGTGATCTTAGCTCGCACCGGCGGGCCGCATGACACGATGACCGCGACGAGGTCGGGCCGGCATTGGATCTTCGGGATCGCCTTGCTGAATGGGAGCTGCCAGAACCCGCAATAGGCCTGATTCAAAGGCCATGGTCACAATGATTCCGCATGTGAGCGTCAGGATCACGAGCCATGTCTTCAGTGCGTTCATGGGGACCTCTTCCGCCTGTCTCACGTATAGTAAGTCGTTGCGTTCTTCCACAGGGTTCAAGCCGGCCTCGACGCTTGGCGACGGCTGTCTCGGTGCCGTATCCCTGCTGGTTGGGCGGCGCCTCCAGCAGCGTGAGGGCGAGCAACATGCCGAAAGGTCTGGAAAGATGTCGTGTTATCGGCACTGCTCCTTTCATGGTTCGGGTCATCGCCTCTGTCGTGGCGTGCATTGACAGCTATGACTTCCGACCGGGCATGAGCCCGGGCAAATTCCCGATAATACCTGGCAGTCCGCGTTGTTGTTACATGAACACTGTGTAATGACCAACGGAACCTGATAGCCGCACAGATTCGGAGGCAGTGGAGGAGGGGTGCCCCGGAACATTGGAGTGCATTGACAGGTATGGCTTCCCGCCGGGCATGCCCCCGGGCAAAGGGTCGACAACACCTGACAGTCAGTCGTGTTGGAGCAACGACACTGTGTGACCATATGGGTGACCTGGTGACATAAATTTGCCGACAGGCCTCCTGGTTGGGTTGGTGGCGGCGGCACTTTAGTCCCTTTCGGCACTTTGCCTGGGGCAATCTTTCCCAGTCCCCGCTCCTGCACTTCCCCGACATCCGCCGGTGTCGCTATTGCTTCTTGCACCGTTGGGAATGCCGCCGGCGGTTCGGCGCCAACAAACGACGCGCCGTTGGCCAATAGTGCCGTGAGCACTCCGACCGTCGCGACCATGTTCCATGATTGAATATTTACGTGCTGACCCATCGTGCACCTCCTGGGAAGTGGTGGCTGACACCTTTTTCCGCCTCCAGTGCAACCAGGCTGCCGAATGTCCAGAGAGTAGATTGTGCTGACTTGTGTCGGCCCTCCTTAGGACAGTCAAGACACGATGGGCATCCCCAAAGGACGACTACGGGGAATTGATCATTCGATGTTCTGCATCTGTCTGTCGCGTTGATCATAATATTGGTTCACGCCATGGCGACCTTCTGATGAACCCATTGTCGCTCGGGACATCGGCCTATCCACTTCGTACGTACATATGGCCGTTTTCGCGGCTGCTCAGAAGTTATCAAACGTCAACAGTTTCCGGGTAATGTGATAACTGATGTCCGCTTGGCATTCCGCGGTAGAACCTGCGGGTGATCCAGGCGGCCCGGTACGACCCTCGTCGAGAATAAAGGCGTAACGTTCAGGCTGTCCCGGTTGTAACAATTTAACTCCCCGCCCTCCTAGACTGGGGGTATAGTCCCCAAAGATGTCCTCAAGGTCATAAAAGATAACCGTCGGCTCCGAGAGACGCGCCTGTGTGCTGATTTCCTTGCGGGCCCACTTGAACTCAGGGATGCGCTTACGTTCATGCATGGCGTTGTGGAATTTGATCTTCCTTAGAATACCCTCAGGCGACAGCCAAATGAAGAGAATTTCGTTCATTGGAGTGAGGTCAATAAAGTCGCAGAAAGTGCGCGAGGTAAAGCTCAGAGACGAGATGCCGACGTCGTAGAGGGGAATGACCGTGAAGAGCTGGTAGCTGAACGAGAAGAATTTGCCGTTGGGAATGAGTTCGCGCAGACTGATATCGAGTCGCATGGAGCGGGGGTACCGGTCCCCTTCCGCCTCGTGATAGAGGATGACTGTGCCGGTCGAGGGGGCATAGGTCTTCGTCAGACGCCCCGCATGAACCGGCGAGATGTAGTCGACGCTGATGTCGACCGGGACCGTCACCGGCACGTTCGCGGGGACGCGGAGGTTCACGGAAACACTCTTTGACGTCACCCGGATCGCGTTTGCCACGGCGGTCAAACTCGGGGTCGGTGCCTGGAAGTTGGATTCCGCCCCTGAGGCCGTACCGCCTTGGGGTAGACCCGGAGTCGTGCCCTGGTGCAGGCCCCGCTCTTGAATCTCACCGGCCGGCAGCTCGTCTGCGGTCTGCGGGGACGGCGCGCTCTCCACGGCAGGTGGCGCGGACTCTTCTTGGGCGTGGCCGAAGCTGGGGGCGTATCGGCCCCGTTTACAAAGAATGGCCACCCGCAAACCACTGCGAACGTGATGGCGCCCAAAAGTGCCGATCTCCGGTTGTTCTGAGCGTTCATCGTCGACTCCTTTTGTTGTGTGAACCGGGTTCATAGTGTGGGCCTTTCTGCAGCGGTATGTCCTCCGCGTCTGGCCCACTTGTTCTTTAAGGCGCTTCAACGCAAGTCGTCTGCTCCTTCTTTCAGTTACGTGTTCACGTTTCTTAGTCGTTGATCCCACCGTTATGGTTCATTGCCGCTCATGCATTGGAAAGACGCCCGGCACGCCATTCAGGCGGCTGCAATGACTTCTCGTGTCCCCTTATTTTTGGAACCATCAACCCTTCTCCTGGCGGACCTGCCTGATGAGGTTTTTCAGATCATTTAGTTCTAGCGCGCCTGG
Source organism: uncultured Nitrospiraceae bacterium (assembly GCA_963734345.1). Taxonomy (GTDB): domain Bacteria; phylum Nitrospirota; class Nitrospiria; order Nitrospirales; family UBA8639; genus Nitrospira_E. Next base: position 433,365 of record CAVTGT010000010.1, on the reverse strand, counting down.
GACCAGTTCGGTCCCGATAATGAATCCGGGGGTGCCGTTGATACCCAACTCTCTTGCGAGTGCCTGATTGTTTTCGATGATCGCCTGTAGGGTTGGAGCCTGCATGTCTTTATTCAGTCGTTCCTTGTCCAATCCGACCGCTGCCGCAATGTTGAAGATGGTTTCCTGGGTCAGTTCACTCTTTGAGGCTAGCAAGGCTTCATGAAATGCCAGGTGTTTCCCTTGGGCTTTTGAGGCTAATGCCGCACGTGAGGCGAGCACCGAAGCTTCTCCAAGGATGGGATAGTCTTTGTACACGACCCGGACGTTGGGATCGTCTTGTTGGAGTTGGGTCACCGCTCCGGCCACGCGCTTACAGTATCCGCACCGGTAGTCGAAGAACTCCACGACTGTGACATCCCCTTCGAGATTGCCACTGACGGGTGAATTCGGATCGTTCAGCAACTCCGTCTGTCTTGTCGCGATCAGGTTGCGGACACGGTCGCGTTCCTCGGCTTCGCGTTTAGCCTGCAAGGCTTGCAGGGTTTGTTCGATGACCTCGGGATGAGCACGAATGTACTGTTCCACGACTTGTTCTACTGCCTGTTGAAAGGCCGGGTCGGACGGTGCTGCGGGAGATTCCGCGTGGGTCAAAACGGGAAGAAGGGCAAGGACCCCGCTAAGGGCAAGTCCGCAAATTTTTGTTCGAATGCTCATTGCACGAAATGACATATCAATCTCCTAAAATGTGTAGATGATGTGGTGGATTTCCTTCTATTGTTTTTTTACGCAGAACCGGCATCTCCGGTGCAACGATTGTCGAGCATCTGCATCGAGTTGGATGCGGCCCTGTTCCAGTGTCATCCGTCCGTAGAAAGGGGTTACATTCGAATAAAGTCCGGACACTTGCAGACGCGGAGACGGCCTCCTGTTCATTCAAATCATCGTCCGCGGCCACTCGACCCTGCTGCATGACCACCCCGCTATACCGCCGTGTTGGAGTAAAGACAAACTTTGTCATGTCCCCGATCCCTCGGCCTTGTATCTGCTCCCGTCGACCTTCCGCATCCAACCCCTGGCCATCGGGAAGCAGGAGTATCAGGTGCATGTACCCCTGCTCCCCGGCTTCTTCAATAAGAAACGGGTAAGGGGCGGTCAAAGGTTCTGTGTGGGTGATTGTCGCGGCATGAATAGTCTGCCCTTCCCCTGTCGAAGGAGAAGTGAGTTGAAGCGTGTCTGGTGATGGCGTGGTCACCTGATAGGTCCCGGATGCAATGTTCGCAGGCAAGCCGCTGCTGCTCAGAAACTGAACGGGTTGATTCAGTTGGAGAACGGTAAATTCCACGGAAGGTTTCGTCTGAACCTGGGCTTGGGAGGATGCCGGAACGGCAGAGGCCATGAGCAAAAGACAGAGCGTGAGAATGACTGAAAGGACCCGCCTCTGTTTCATGATGTTTTCCTCATGCCGTTTCCTGTAGCCGTGGTCTTTTGGACCAACAAAAACCTTTCGGAAACTCCGTTACTTGGTATTTCGAAGAATCATATCTTGGCTGGAACTCCGGGTTCCGGAGACGCAGCAATGATTGGCCACCGGCTGCGGTTCCGAGCGTTTCAAAAAACATTGGCCTTGAGCAGAACCCGGATTGGGCTTCACGAAGGTGAAGGCCTGACACTGTTCAACTCCCGCGCAGTGCGCTCGGCAGGATTCGGGATTATCTTCCATCTGCCGGGCATAATCATCTCCGGGGCGATCCATGCCCTCCTCTAATTGAAAGGGTTCGCGTAGGCTATTGAAGAGTTTCGTGGTGAGGGCATCCACCTGTTGGGGTTGAGACAACAAAGACTGCAGCTCAATCATGCTTAATTCATCCCCCTGACTGCCCGATCCTTTCCGATATTGTGAGGAAATATTCGATTGACCTGTCGGAAGTCTGCGGCCCTGTTGTCCGTCGCCAAACCGGACGACTCCCGTGGCTCGATCCAGTTGGTAGTGTCTGGTAACGCGGGATGTTCCCCTGATCTGGATCCCACTGACGGAACCGATGGCCTCAAGAGCGGTTCCATCGGGTAGGAACACGACCACATGGTGAATATCCTGGTTGTCATCCTCCCGGATCAGATACGCTTCCGGAGTCTCCACCTGTTGGCTGTGTTCGGTTCGAGCGGCCGGGAGAGCGACTGTTCCATGTTCGTGCCAGAAGGCCAGGCGGGGTTTTCCTTGAGTAATGGGCTCGATGAGATACACGCCGGGGGAAACCACGACCATCTGCCCATCGGGTGTATCAAAGCGCAACGATTGCTCCAAGTGAACAACGAGAGAGGAAAGACTCTGGTCTCCCGTTGGATGATCGGTTGGTTCAGCTTCGGACCGGGCGGGAAAAGCGCAAATCCCGACAGGAATCAGGATAAGCATCATGAAGACCGACACAGGATGGGTGATGAAGAGAAGATTGGGAAAATGCATGCCTGGTTCTTTGATCATCAAAGGACTCATAGAGTTAAAAGGGTCCGCGCTTTGCGCAGGTCATTTTATATTGGGGAACTTGTCCGAATAATGAGGGGTATTGGTCGGCCAAGGGCTGCAACACCAATCCGTATCGAAGATCTTTTCCACTGTTTCCGGACATGCCAAAATTGGCCTCTCCAATTTTTCCGCCGGTCAAGAACACGGACAGTTCGAAATTTCGCGGAAATACCAGATTATTATTAAACGCCGCCGCAAACAGATCGCGATAGCCGTTCGGAAGGATGTAGAGTTCGATATGGTAATCACAACTCCCCAGTTCTCCTTTCTTTTTCCAGGCATAGTGCGAGGGAATCACGTTGACGGTAAAGCCGGTCCGTCGTTCCTGGTTGGTATAGGAGATTTTGAACGGAAGATAAAAGTAGCGGACCAGGATATAGTCGCTGATGCAATGCAGTTTGATCGTCAACGGAATTTTTTTGGTTTCTCCCGGCGCAAGCGGGACGGTCATCGGATTAAAGGAAAACTGATCGGGAAAATTTTCAGGAGAAATGGTCACCTGATGGGCGGTCTGTTCAGCATTGCTCAACGTGAGCACTTGAGGAACGGCATATCCGCATCGCGCTTGAGCGAACTCCGTGTTGACGATCGTGATTTCCGAATTTTCCAGGTAAGGCAAAACCCCGATTCGAATCCCTTCAAACCGTCCTGAGACAGGCACTGAGGCGAACCATTTATTTCCGGATATGTCCAATGTTGTTCGATGATTCCCGACCGGGGTTCCGCTAAAAAGATCGAACTTGGGAACGAACTCCACGATGACCAGAATATCCTGTCCGGCGAGGGCTGAGACGGTGAAAGGCGGTTTTGTCCTTCGGTACACCTTTCGGTCCGTCACGGGTTGTACCACCAAGGGTTGTACCACTCCGGATTCCATCGCCGTCAGACGAATGTGATCCAAAATTCCAGAGGCCGCAGCGATTTCGACGATTCGAAACGGCGTCTTGGGGGGTATTGATGCGGTTACGGATCCTTCCCTTGGAGAAGCAATCCGGAGGGTCGCCCGCCGCGTTTGCCCATCATAGAGACTGCCCAGGGAAAGCTGTGTGGGGATGAAGTCCGTCACTTTCAGAGTTAGGGCCGGTTCGAGGTCCTTAGGGGTCTTCAGGAATCCCTGGTCGCCTTGACGAATCACCTCTGTCCAATCACCTTTTCGCTGCAGTTTAGGTGGACTGAGCACATCTGAAACCGGTGAGGCACCCATGACAGGCGCGGCGGATTTCACGTCCGGGGTAAGGACCTTGTTTTGAGGAGTCGGCTGGATCATAACCCTGTTTCTTGCGGCATTTCCGACTACCGGCTCGAATCCTCGAGTCATGACCTTTGATCTGGAGATCTCTGTTGCGATTTTCGTCCTGTCGAAGGTTGTCGCCAAAAGGGTTTTCAACCGGTCTTGTCCTGCCAGGCCTTGAAGAACCGTGGCGTTCATGCGTCCGGCCTGGACTTCTTGAATGAGGCCGACGACCGTATCAGGTGCATTCATCCTGAGGTACCCCCAGGTGACGGCGCCCACGGGTTCTCCCGCCACGGTGGCGGAGGCCGTTTCCTCTGATGGCAGAAGAGAAAGTACCCTCGTAAAACTCTGCCATCCACTTCCTACGTTCTTGATGGAGGCCCAAGAGACTGTTCCTTCCCGATAGCCGGTGTGCCTGTACCATCTGAGGATTCCGTCGTTGGAGATGGCATAAATAATCCCGTTACCTGCCGAAAAGACCTCCTTGAACTGTTGCCATCCGGTACCCACATTCTTGGGCCCGTGCCACGCCGTGGTTCCATTTTGATATCCCGTGTGGCGGTACCAAATAAGGGTTCCATCGGTTCCAATGGCATAAATGATCCCTTCCCCACCACCGACGACCTTTTTGAAGTTCTGCCATCCGGTGCCGACATTCTTGGGCCCTTCCCACGTAGGAGCGCCGTCCTGATACCCGGTATGGCGGTACCACTGCAATGTCCCGTCTTGCGCGATTGCGTAAAGAGTGCCTTCAGATCCGGCGAAGACGTGTTTGAACTGGTGCCATCGCGTGCCGACGTTGTTCGGTCCCTTCCAGATGGGTTGGCCATTTTGGAAATCTTCATGTCCATGCCATTTCAGCGTGCCGTCCGGAGTGATGCCGTAGATCACGTTCCCCCCGCCGGGAATGATGTGTGTGAAGGTTTGCCAGCCTGAGGCAACATCGGTGGGGCCGGTCCATGCCCCGGCCGCCTCCAGACCTCCACCCGTTTGCGCGGCGTTGTGGCGATACCATTTCAGTGTGCCGTTGGAGGTCACGGCATACAGATGGGAAGGATTCTCGAATCCTTTCGGCGAGGGTGTCGGTGGTGGAGGGGCAGGCGTCGTCGGTGGCGGGGCCGGCGGGGGTGAGGCAATACTTTGGGAAACCGCCTGTTGGATCCTGGCGGTGGACTGAAAGAGAGAAATTGCCCCTCGCGAACGGGTCCCGCTGACGCTGCCCGACGCATCAATGGCCCGGCCATCCGGCGACAAGAATATGAGATGCCACTCGTCTTCATTTTCTTCGGCTGACACCAATACCGCCTGGGATTCCGGCACTTCGAACTCATACCTGGTTACCGTCCCTTGAATGAGGATCGGCTCGAATAAGCCATCCGAGTTGAGACGGAGTTGTCCATTGGATTCCAGGGTAATGTGGTAGGTTCCATCTTCCACAACGAGGTCCTTCCCTTCCGGGTTGAGAAAATGGATGGGCCGGTCTAGCTGGATCAAGAGATTGGAATCAACGGCTTCCGGTGTCTGAGGCACGGGGATCGTCACGGAAGTCGGGTTGGTCTCTTCGCTCCCAAAAGCCGGTAAAGGATTAACGAAGATAACTCCCACCAGCAGAACCAACCATGGCCGCATTGTGTGCTCCGATCGTTTGAAAGCCATCTTCATATGATTGTTATCGCCATTAGTTGCTTGTTTCCACCTATTTGGATGTTCCCTTCCATAATGCCTCTGGTTTACTCTGCGGTGATTCCGTCATTTCTGAAGTGGAGGAACCTTCGGAACCGTCAAAGGGTTCGTTCGTATCGTGGGGGCTTGAACGGTGATGACGGCTTCCTTTGTCTCGCTTGGCATGGTCATGAGACTTTTTTGCGACCGGAGGACATCCTTCACGTTGGACTGGGTTTGAGCAAGAGCATCGATCTGACTCGGTTTGGTGAGAAGGCTTTTGTCTAATTTCGTGGACTCCTGAATTTTTCTAGTTGTTTGTGCTGTATCCGAATCCGAAGTATTTGGATACGGTATCGGCACCCCTGGTGGAGAAGACGGGGTCTTGACCACATCCGGAAACGCGCTGAGAGCGCCCTGGTTCGGTTGTGTGGCAAGGACGCTGGATGGCAATCGGGAACCCCGCACTGCTCCAAAATCGGTGAATCCCCGTTCGGTGATCTCCTGATCTTGAGAAATAGGAATTTCTGAAGATGCCACCTCCGGTTCAGATGGTCCTTCATGTTGAAGACCAGTGGAAGGCGGAAGGTCCTGGGATTCACCAGCTTTCTCTGTCGTGCCTGCCGTCTCAGGAATTTCCTGTTCGGCCGTGACCGGAGATTCTTCAGGTTCAGGAACACCGCGACCCACCACACTCATCCGGGGGTTTTTCGAAAGGGCCACCGTCAACGGTTTTTTCAGGGACGCCAGGATCGTGGCCTGTCCCACCTGCATGTCGAGGCCCGCCTTGAGTTGAAGAGTCGTTGATTTCACGCCTCCGGGTATCGAGAGGGAATCAGGAACGGGAACCAATTGAGGATTGGAGCTGGAAAGGTATATTTTTTTTCCACCGGGAGGGGCCGGACCTTCCAACGTAATGGTGGCAGTGGATAGGCCTCCGCCCCTGATGGTGCTTGGTTCGACGGTGACCGCGGCCAATAGATTCGGTCGAATTTCAAAAATTACCTGGGCTTCCGACTCCACCGTCGAGGGAATGGTCGGCCTGACTTTCACCCGAAGCCCGTATTTGGCAGGGGGCAAACTCTGAAAGATAACCTGGGAGCCGGAAGTGGAATCAAACCAGGAGGTCGCGCAGGGTTGCTGGGCATAGGAACAAGGACTTCTGACATCTGTTCGCCGTGCAATCGGCCCTCCGGGAGGTGGGGGTGTCAAATCATGAAGTACCCAGCTAGATTGAAGGGGGGGCGTAAGCTCCGGTTTGCTCCCGTAGGCCCGCCAGCTGATTTTGAAGGGTGTTCCCTCAAAGACAGGTCCATTTGCACTGGTTTTGAATTGAACCCGGTATCCATTCTTGTCTTTTGGAAGGCTTCCGCATACTAAATGAATATGATCCACATACAATCCGGCCCGGCCCTCCAGGGCGATTCCGATTTGACTCCACGCGCGTTCGTAATGCCCGGTCGCTTTTGCGGGGGAAAAGCATAAGTCCTGGAGTTCGGCGATCTTGTAGGGGTCCGGATCTCCTTGTAGGCCGATTTCCCTCCACCCTTTAATTACTGGAGATTGGAAATTGTCCGTAATCTTCAGTTTTGTGCAATCGATCGAAAGGGAACTGACGACGTCTATGCCTTGGAAACGGGTGCTGTTTCCTTGAATTCCGGTCAAGGCTTCCCCCACCGGGCAGATTTTCCGGAATAGTCCGCCGCCCGGTCCACCGGCAGGGGTGGTTTCGTACACGCCTCCCAGCCAGGTTCCGGAGACCGGATCGATTTTCACGCAGAGCCCCGCCACTCGATCCACCACCAAACCCGATCCTCCGGCAAGACCGACCAGGATGCCATATTCACCGCAGTCCAGACGGAACGGCACTCCCCCGTTTCCCCCAATACCGTCGTAAGGGGCTAGTCGACCCCATGCCGGGGTAAGGGGGAGAAAAAACCCCATGAGGATTCCGCCCAGGATCGTAGTTCGAATAAGGTCAGGGAATATCATGAGAGTTCTCCTTGAGCGATTTGCAGAAATCCTTCCCATTGAAAATGGATGTCTTGAAAAAGCGTCGGCGCGTCGATGGCTCGTGCCCCCACGAGGCAAAGAGTGACGTGGATAGCCCCATCGCCGCGAGTTTGTTCTGAGGTCGATGGATGTTTCCAGTCGTCATGGTTTGTCTCCCTCCCGGCTCTGTTACTTTCCTTTTTCCTCCGGTACCGTCGGGGGCGAAGTAGATGACTCCCCCTTGACGCCGCGCCGCATGATCGGGGCATTCTGATCGGGGAGGATCGAAGGCCTCGTCTCCCTCAGCTTGCTTTGGTACACAGAGGCAGGGGGCGTCTGTGTCTAGGTCTTTGCACCGCGTAATGAATAGGGCACGTCCGTTAACCCTTGCGAATCGTCAGCGTCTCGTGAAAAAAGTCAGGATGCCCCCGTTACCTGGCCAATCGGAAAAGCTGTTCCTGAGGCCTTTGACCACCTACTGCATGGCCTTCCCCCCAGGACTGAAACCCGTAATAATTGTTGTCCAGTTACATTGGGCATCACACGTGCCTTGACCTACGACGCAGTTTGCCCCTGACCCACTTATTGTAGTTGTGCAGGTTTTATCAGGTATAATACCGTCAGCTCCTGTACATCGACAGCTTAAACTGGTTGCTCCCTGACCGCCTGCACTCCCACCCCCACTGGCCATTCGCACTGTTACTTGATTGTTTGATCCTGGTTCGAGCACATAGCCAGGCTGCGCAACGATATTGTTTCCTTGCCGAATGAATCCCTGTTGTGTTCTGGTGGGCGGTTGCAGGGGCTCGATCGGTTGCATTTGCTCGAATTGTGCGTCAGGATTCATCATGCGGGGCACCGCGCGATCTTGTACCCCTTGATCGGGTTGCGCGGAGGATGTGGTAGGCTCCTCGGCCTGCACGGAAACTGTTGCACCGACTCCTAGTGCCAATACCAAAGCCGTTAAACCGAATGTCGCAAGATGATTAGTAAACCGGTTCATATATCCCTCCTGTTGGTTGTGGGTTGAGTTGCTGCGTCTGTCTTCCTCGGGTGGTAGACCGTTTCATACATCCCTCCTGTTGGTTGTAGGTTGAGTTACTGCGTCTGTCTTCTTCACTTCTCTTTTCCAGCCCTTTTGATCCATTCCTTGACCACCTTACATGGGGCGATTACGGTTTCTTCTCCTCCGGTGGATCAAACGGACTCGGTTGTTCAATGGCCGGTTCCTCACCCTGACCCTCCTCAACTCCTCGACTCAAGACGGCTGTACCAGCCGTGTTGCCGAAGATTGTCCCGCTGGTCAACGGCGTGCCGATCTGACACGTGAACTCGCGGGAGGCGCCCGCTGGCAACAAGCCGAAGAAGCTGGCGGTGGTGCCCGAAGCAGGGAAAGTCTTTACCTCGGGTGTGCCACCGGCCATGGTCGTCCTCATGGTCAGGCTTGAGAGCGTAGGTGTGGTCGCTGCGGTGCCTTCCTGCGTCGCATCGAGCTTGCAGATCACGGTTTGAGTCTGATTCGCCTCGCATTGGGCTCCTTCTTCGGCCCCGGCCACGTTGAGTGGACCATACATGGTTTGCTGATAGGGATGAATGCATCCCAGGCCCATCACCCCGCGCGCCCCGCGGCCGCTCCAGCGGACACGCGTGTTACCTGACAATGCAGCATCGCTCATACCCATCGTCTGTAGGATCCAACCCTTGAAATTGAATACGTCCGTGAAGACCGCTTCCCCTTGAGGCGTCTTGCAGTCGTTGATGGAACTTAAAGAAGCAATTCCCCGCACCGTCGCGCGGCCATATTCGACCGTGACGAAGCCGGACCCGCTGTCACCTTTGCAGAGCGAAGCATTGGCAGCCATAGCCGTAATATAGAATTTCGGCGGGTAGTCTTGTTGAGGAATCGGGGCACTAAAGACGGCGATTTGACCGGGAGGAAGTTGTGTATTGTGATCGAAGTTGGCCAGCTTCCCCACAATGCCCGGTGAACGCGAGAATTTCGGCAATCCGGCTGTCTGGACAAAGGGGTCGATGTTGAACGGCGAGGCCAGCTTGATGAGCGCGATGTCATTAGCGTGGCTGTTCTGGGGATTGTAGTCAGGATGTATGCGCACGCCTGGATTGGGGCGCGATTCGTTGAAGGGCCCGCGTGTCTGGGTCTGTACGGCGCCGTTCTTCGGATTGGTTCGGCGGTAGGTGATCTGCCCAAAGCCGATATTCGGGGTGACGCAGTGCGCGGCAGTCAAGACCCATTGCGGATCGATCAGAATTCCGCCGCAGCCGTTCATCCGCACCACCCAGGGATACTTGTAGTCAGGCTCGGGGATGCCGCCCACCACAGGCAACGGGCCGGTACCTCCAGTGGATGGAGCGGACGGAGTCGGTGTGATTTGTATGCCCGGCTGGAAAATTCCGATACTGGACTTGTCCGTCGGTTTCGCGGCAGCCGGATCAGTCTGCCTCGGTTTTCGTGTCCGATGATCGCGGACCCCGCGCTCCTGGACTTCACCGGTTTCCGGCGGTGGGACGGATTCGGTCGACGGAGCAACTGTTTCCTGGCTGGAAGGTGCGGGAGGCGCCGGCTCCTCAGCGACCGCGGTCGGTGGGCGGCACAAGCATGTGACGAGAAACAACGAAACTGCTACAGACAGGGTTCTATGGTGATGCTGACTCATGACGAACCTCCTATGTCATATTCTTTTTCCAGTTTGTGTTCGACCAATAGTCTTCTTGAGGTCATTCAAACCTACGCTCCCGATATGAGTTCCCACTTTGTTTACTTCTGTGATCGCCTTTCCCCCTTCGACGGCTCACCTCGCTTGAAGTTCTTGTCATCTGATCTGCGAACCCTCAGCCCCCGCTCCGAATTGATCGAACGTCATCACCTTGCGGGTGATGGTGTATTTAATATGTGCAAAGCACGTGAAACCAGGCTTAGGGATGGATGATTCAAACGGCCCTGTCTTACCCTCGGCCAAACCAAAGCTAAACTCTTTTGTCGGTCCCGGCACCAAGGCTGTGGCTGAAGTACGTATAGGGTTGTAGGGGGCACCTAAGGAAAGATCACGCTCGTCAAATTGCACAGTCGGCTCTACGAGGTTCGCCGTCGTGCTGAACTCCCTGCGGCCCTCCGTGAAAAGGTTCACCATTTTGGTCTCGCCCGTACCGAGATCGAACTTTTGCTCAACTATCTGACCGCCAACCCTACTCCACCGGAGTGTGATGTCACTTTTTCCAACGGTATCGCATTGGCTAAGCAGCCTGAAGCTCAGAGGAGAGAGATCGGCCTGGTAGAGCGGGATGATCGTGAACTGCATGCTGAACGAGAAGGATTTCCCATTGGGGACCAGCTCGCGCATGGTGATATCCAGGCGCATGGCGCGGGGTTTTCCGTCCCCCTCGGCCTCGCGATACAGGATGGTCAAACCGGCGGCGCGGGAATAGGTCTTCGTCCGGCGCTGGGCCTGGGCGGGAGAGATGTAGGCGACGCTGACCTCGACGGGAACCGTCACCGCCAGCAGGTTCGGGGGGATGCGGAGGTTCACGGAGACGCTCTTCGACGTCACCCGGATCGCGTTTCGGATGGCTGTGAGACTTGGCGTCGGCGCGAGCGCGGGGGCAATTTGAAGGGTGGCGCCGGGTGTCACAAGCCCAGGCCGTATCCCTCGTTCTTGAATGTCGGTACCCTCTGCCGGGGGAACTGACTCCTCCTGCATCGTGGGCGCCGTGGCCGGCGATGCCGGTTCTTGCTCGCCGGTCGTTGCCCCAACCTCACTACCACTGCCGGTGGATGGGGTACTCTGGGCCGGCGGTTCGTCTGTGGTCTGCGGGGACGGCGCGCGCTCCACCGCAGGTGTCGCGGACTTTTCTTGGGGCGTGGCCGGAGCTGGGGGCGTATCTGCCCCGCCTCCTAAAAATGGCCACCCGCAAACCACTGCGAATGTGATGGCACCCAAAAGTACCGTCCTCTGGGTGTTCTGAGCGTTCATTGTCGACTCCTTTCGTTGTGTGAACCGGTTTCATGGTGTGGACCTTTATGCCTCGGTATGTCCTCCGTGCTCGGTTCACCAATACTTTCAAACTCTTCAAATTCTAGGTAACCCGGGGTCTCCCGCAATGGAGAGAACCTCTCAACCCCTGTCACCCGCTCCTCCTTTTCCTGATACGAGAGAGATCCGTTGCCTTTCTTCACATCAATGAATTCCTCTGTCATGCGGTATCCAGTGTGTCGACCGGCTGCTTATATTCGATGGTCTCTGGAAATCGGACGGAGAGTCGCACCCGTGACGGTACCGTCTTCAGTGGATACTGGGATTGGGCCTTCCTCTTTCGGACATCAACTGGAAAAAGCAGGATTGGGGCTTCATTTTTTTCTTTCTCCTCCCCGATCTTCAAGCCTGCAGACTCAAGAAATCTTAGTACTCTGGCGGTATGTCGGAAGAGCGGTGAAAAAGGTTCAACGTCGCTAAGCGGTGGTGAAATGAAGGAAACGGTCAAATAGTCTGAACGGCGAGCAACAGAAGGAGGATCGTCATCGAATACCGAGGGGAGGAAAGAAAATGGGATGAGGCGTGCAGGAGGATCACACCCGTGGCGGTACTGCCCGAAGGGAGAGAAGAGACAGAAGGGAAGAGTAGAGAATGCCGCTGGCATACGGAAGAGTCCCTTGGACCATACATCCCTTCATTTATTGTGGCTGGAGAACGGTACTCCGAATCACAAATTTCTGCAATCTCCGCTTTTGGTAAGGGATAACCCATTTGGACTGGCCGACTCCGGGGAAGCCGGGCTATTCCTGGTTGTTGCATTGGAGAAAGATAAAGGGAGAAAAATTGTCTGATCCTATTGACTCATTTTGGTGGGTACGTTCTAGTCGTCGGTCAATTGCCGAATTGCCCCTTTCGTTGGACCAGTCACGGTTTCTTCTCCGCATCCGGTGCCGGCGACTCGGGATATTTTTCTTCAATTCCGCGTGAGCGAAGAAACTTCGTTCCTCCCCCAAAGCCCTGAGAGGGGGTCGTTTGTGGTCGAAAAATCTGGGTGCCCATCTGAACGCCCTCTTTAGGCGTTTGCAGAATCGAGGAGTTCGGCGACGGTGATTGTTTTTTGAGGAGGGGATTCAATGTGCTCCCCGGCTTTGTGGGGACCGATCCCGTGTCGGGCCTCAGGAGTTGGCCCGGATCAGTGGAGCGGCTTGCATGGAGCGCATTTTCTTCCTTGACGAGTTGGCGGATCGCCGGTGTGACACAGACGACATCGCCTTCATAAGCTTCGCGCCAGACGAACCCAGTAAGGCAGGTGTTCGGCCCGTACGAGCCGCCCTGCGGATTGCGCCGGGATGCGGCCGTGGCGTTTTCCTGGAGCACGCGCTGGTGTGACTCCGGTATGACACAGACGTGGTCGGACGCATGAGCCAGACGCCAGACGAAGCCGGCATTGCACGGCCTGGCGACCGGACCTGGGTCAGCGACAACGCCACGTGCACGGGCTTCGTCGTTGATCAGCTTCTCAATCTTGGCCAGTAAGGTCTGATCGGCATTGTAGCGTTGGCGTGCTTCGAGGATTAATTGATCACGGATTGTTTGCGCTTGGGCGGGCGACTTGTCCTTGAAATATTGATCGAAGCTCGTGGCCAGCTTGGTTCGGATGGGAGCGAGGTCCGGGGGTTGCATCTGCGCGGCAAGGCGCTTCAAGTCAGGGCGAATAGTCATCAGTCCCGGCCGAAGATTTTTAGCGGTGGCGAGTAATCGGGAGGATGATTTCAGGGAGACGATCGGGTTGCTATTTGCCTCACTCATGGGAGGGGCAGCACTCGCCGAACTTACCAAAGCGCGTCGCTCCACGACCGTCTTAAACTGTGCCCCTTTTCGCATTTCCGCCAGGATGAATTTTGCTTTTTCAGCGTGACGCTGTGCCTGGTCGGCTTCCCGCTTGACGTTTGCCACGACAGCCTGCTTCACCTGTCCGTCCTGCTCAACTGCCGGCACGACATCGCGTTCGATGGCCGACAATGCCCCATCGAGAAGATCCAGGTAAGCGGAAATCAGCCGGCCGGCCTCAAGCGGATTACGCAGTGCCGAACGTAACGCGGAAAGAAGCTGGTCGATCATCCCTAAAAAGGAGTGCTGAAACGCGGCCTCCGTGGCCTTTCTTGAATTTTCTGTGGCTATTTTGGCCCTTTTCTCCTCCTGCAAGGTGCGCTTGTAATTTTCCTCACCGCGTTTTTGTTCAGCTTCAATCCGCTGTTTTAATGTTTCCATTGAAGTATCTTCCAACAACAGCCGGAGGTTCCCTTGATCCCAGATAAGCCCTTTCTCCACGGTTACGCCATCACGTTCGGAACCGGTTCCAGGAGCCGGCGGCTGCTTGAGGAGGTTGAAGTCAGTCTTCGGCAACGTCGCTGAGGTGTTGGGTCGCTGTTGGAATTCGTTAAAGTTGCTTTTAGGACCTGTTGCCGAGGCCACACCGCTCAATGGCTGCTGTAGGGCAGTGCTCTGCAGAGCATGGTTAATCCAATTCTTGTCTTCGCCGGTGATTCGTTTCGCCTCTTCCAGGTAGCGGCGTAAGTCTTCTGCTGCCCTGTCTGCCTTTTTTTTATGCTGTTCTATGGCTTCTTTCGCCTCGCGCGCAGACGATTCTAAATCAGAATTGAATGCCTGAAGTTGGGTCTCGCGCTCGCGGATCACCCTATCAATGTTTAACTGAAGCCTCCATGCCGCCAGATCGATCAAACAGGTTACGCCGGATGTGACCACAGCGGCGGCGCAGGAGAAGACATTGTCACAGCAGGCCCAAACAGGAGGCGGGGAGACAACACTGCAGACCCACAACACCAGCGCCAGGGGGGTAGTTCGTGCCAGTTTAGTTTTCAGGGGATGATAACACATCGTTCTCTCCACGCTGGGGTTGCCTGATGTTTCCTTTTAATCTGAGGTAAGCCTTTTGCAACGAAGTCTCGCGACAATGCCAAACATGAGGCCGAGGCCGGCAGCGCTGAGAGGATCCAATCCTTGGCAGGCAAGAATGGGGGGCACCAACGCCACCCAGCCGAGCCATCCGATGTCGGGAGCCGGGAGTGAGCAGATCAGAAGAGCGGCGGACAGTAGTGCGAAGAGGAATTTTGCAAGAGGGTACTCCCAAAGCCGAGGAAAGGCGATCAGCAGCGGATCGGTCGAGTGCCGTGGCGGCGACGGGTTGAATAGAATTCTTTTCGTGGCGGTTTTTAGCATTTCATACTCTTGCTGAATTATTGCAAGCCAAATGTGAAGCCGTTCATGGACACCCTACATTCTTCACGGACATGACCCCTTTCGACATGACGACCAGGGCTGACGAAGAGCACCGATGAGACCGCCTTTCTTGTCGAACCGGACGTTGCCTCAACATGCGGTGAGGCTCGCATTATGGCGCGAGCTGCCATTTGATTTTGACTTCGCCGCGCAACGCCACACACGCATCTGGCGGACGTACAACGCGAAACACACCGGTATTGTTATTCAAGCAGGCATGCAGCACGTTGCTCTCGTCCACGTAGGGAACAGGGGCCGTTCCCGGAATAATTGGCCCGTGGTTACAACCAGGTGGAAGCCATCGAGGACCGGTCGGTAAGGGGTTTTGTAGACAAGGGGTAGCCGGTCCTGATGTTGATTGTGCCGAGGCATGAATGATGGCGTCTTTCATGTTGCGGTTTGGGAGACCGACAGACATTCCGATGCCGCGGGACTTCATCTCAGATGTCGATCCGACTGCATCGAATTGTTTCCCGTCCGGCGTCAGGAGGACAAGATGCCGCTCGTCATTCGACTCCCCTTGGACCAACAGCGCAACAGCCTGTTGAATCGCCTCGCTGTGCGTGCCAGGCGTCGTAGGCAATAACACTGCTTCCTGTCCTTCTCTTGCCAGGCTCAGTTGTAGATCCAGCACCGGCTCAATTTCATAGACTCCTGCTGCGATCAGTGTGTCTTCCCCTTTTGCAGAGATGAAGTGCAGCGGCTGGTCGAGGGTGATCGCTACCTGGGGGAAGGCCGGGTCATCATCCACCCCTTCGCTCGGAGAAGCAACGGAAGAAGGGCCAACCTCCGCTGATGAATCTTGTTGCCCTTGTCCCTCCGGTTGAGCCTGTTCCACCGGCTCAGTTCCGCGCGAGAAGAGTTTTAGATTTGTGCGTGGCTTCTCAACGAGGCCAGAGGATTGAGAGATCGGCGCCTGTAAGGCTTTCGATGACAGCCGCGGCTGGATGCCCATCCTCGAAAAATAGGATGGATTGGCCCGCTGATATTCGGCATAGAGCCGCTGCTTGTCGGCTGCGGAAATGATGGTGGCGGTCCTTGGGAAACTCTGCTTGTCGATATCAGGAAACGCCTGGCGCAAATCGTCCGGCACATAGGCGCCGAACGGATTGCAGGCACCGGATTGCAACCATGGATCTCTTGTGCAGCGTGCCGTCCAGTACATAAAAATCTTTCCACCCGGCGAACGGTCAGGAAGAAATGGTTCGAAGCCGATGATCTCCAGCGTTTCGGACGCGTTCGGTCTATCCTGTTTCGTTTCCGATGGCGTCCATGATCCTTCCCAGCGAACCATCATCACTGCTCCAGGTTTCGCCGGGCTTGAGCAAGTGCCCTGGAATCGGTATTTAGCTGAACCTTTCGGCCAGGACAGAAATTGAGGAAGTCCGTCAAGCAGTGGAGTTGAACAGGTGACGGGAATCAGTTGCGTTGGTTCTCCTGTGCCGACCACCGTATCGGACAAATCGCAGACTTGTCCCCAGGTGACGACACAGCCATACATCTGGCCGAGTTTGCTGAACACATTCGCATCTACCCGTGTCGCCGATGTGCAGAAGAGAAGCAATGCCACACCTACGGTGCCGACCGTGGCCATCCTTCGCCCGATCGATGGCGTTCGATTGTCGGTACGGCTATTCATTACCAGGCTTTGGTCTCGCATGATCCCCTCCAAGACCGACTCTCTCACAAAAATCCGTCGTCCAATGCGGTTAAATTTTTTGCCCTCAGCCTTGCCTCCTTGGCCAAGAGCTCGCTGTCGTCCGGTGCGGTGAAATGGAGCGTACTGGATAACTCCACCTCTGGCGGGCCGGCAGATTCGGTGGCCGCGGCCAGGGAAGGCAGGCAAAGGCTCATGATGCCGATCACCACCAATAGGGTTCTGCCAATCATACGAACCTCCTTCATCAACGCATCCTCTTCTCGACAGCCTGTCTCCTTCGTTCGACGTGCTACGGCTTCTGTTCAGCGGGTGCCTGGTCTCCGGTTGTCGTTCCTTCGTCACCTTCGACCCCGCGCGGCATGACCATCGACGACGAGCGCCTCATCTGCGTGGTGCTGCTGCCCCCTGCCGCCGGCGCCTGGGTGACGGAGGACGGCGGCAGCGGGGACGTCTGTGGAACCGGCGAGGGTTGCGTGACCGAGGTCGAGGGCAACGGAGCAGTCTGCTGCACTGGAGAAGCCTTTCTTCTGCGATTGCGTCGGCTGCGTCAGGAATAGGTTGAACTGCACGGGGAAGCTCCACGGGCCGGGCACCGCCTTGCCGCTGGCTCGCGCGCGCACTTCCCACCGGCCGGCATGCCCCCGCGTCACCTGTTGATCGACCGAGTAGCCGTTTAGCAGTGTTGGGGTATCAACGGTGACAGGTATTGACAAGGCGGCTGGGTTTTCGGCGCATCCACCCACTTGAATTCCAGTTCCGTCACCGGGGTCATGCCGACCTTCGGCGGCGTCGCCGCGACGATCAGTTTGCCCTGTTGCACACGGTCATTCCATGCGGGCCTGGTGATGGTGAACATGTCATCGGTCGGTCCTTTGACGAGAGGGTTCGCTTTCGTCGCAGCCGGCGAGGGAGGTGCCTTGGTGCCAGGGATCACTTTCGTGACAGGCGCGCCGAGCTTGGTTGGGAGAGGTCCACAGATCAGCCCCACGGCGTCGAGGAATTTCCCGGCCCGCACATGAATGCCCACTGCGATTTCACCGGCAGGGCACTTCTGTTCAACCGATCGATCGCTCCTGGTGGGAATAGAATCAAGTGGCTCGTCCCCCGGCGCCACCGCCGGCTTCGGACCGAATTCAAAGGGCCCATACGACGGTGGAGAAGCAGAAGGCGCCAGCGAAATGCAGAGTGCGCCGATGTACTGGACAAACCGATTGTCGGATCGGAGAGTGTCGATGTACCAGGACTGGACGGCGCGATTGTTGATTCCGGACCCCCAACAGCTCTCGTGGCGTTCTTGGCCTCCCTCGCTGGTCCCGAAAGATTGACCCACCGATGGGGCGCCAAAGGTCTGGCTGCCACGGAGCCAGGGGGCGCAGACCGGGGCAATGCGATCCACCCATGCGCCGGCTCTGCCATCAAGGCCGACAAGATACGAGCCCTTGGGGCACTCAGCCCTAAAATAATTTCCTCCCGGTCCGCCAGAGACCGGGATATCTGTCGCCAGGGCGAGGTCCGGGCTCACCAGTGAAACCCCAAGCGCCAGGACAATTGTCGACACAGCAACGCGGTGAATCTGTTGATGCGAATGTTTCATGCGGGCCTCCTACCTGGTTTGGACTGCCTTTTGTGTCCTTCGACCCCTCGCGCGACCAGTCTACGGCTTTTTCTCAGGCTCCTCTGAAGGCTCGCCTTGTTTCTGCTCCTCCACCCCGCGCGGCATGACCATCGACGACGAGCGCCCCATCTGCGTGGTGGTGCCGCTTGCCGCCGGCGCCTGCGTGACGGAGGACGGCGGCAGCGGGGACGTCTGTGGAACCGGCGAGGGTGGCGTGACCGCCGTCGAGGGCAACGGAGCAGTCTGCTGCACTGGAGAAGCCTTCTTCCGCGATTGCGTCGGCTGCGTCAGGAACAGGTGGAACCGCACGGGAAAGCTCCAGGGACCTGGAGGCGCCTTTCCACTAATCCGCGCGCGCACTTCCCACCGGCCGGCATGCCCTCGCGTCACCTGTTGATCGATCGAGTAGCCTTTTAGCAGTTTCTGGGTATCGACGGCGAAGGTATTGATATAGGGCGGCTGGGTTTTCGGCGCATCCAGCCATTTGAATTCCAGTTCCGTCACCGGGGTCATACCGACCTTCGGCTGCAATGCCATGACGACGAGCCGACCCTGTTGCACTCGATCGCCCTTTCCGGGCGTGACAATGGTGAACATGTCATCGGTGGGTCCCTTGACGAGAGGGTTCGCTTTCGTTGCAGCCGTCGCGGGAGCCGTGGCCAGCGGGTTCACTTTCGTGGCGGGCGCCGCAGGTTTCATGGCGAGGGGGTTCACGTTCGTGGCCGGCGGTGCCATCTTGGATGGAAGGGGTCCACAGATCAGCCCGATGGCGTCGAGGAATTTCCCTGCGGTTCCGTGAATGCCAACCCCGAGTTCACCGGGAGGACAACCCATGCGAAAATCATCTGGACGGTCAGCACCAAGGGCTCTCGAAGTTCTCTACGTCCCTGCTGATCTTCTGTAATTGGCCCACCGAAAAAAAGTGTCACGGTAGCGGTAGAGGGCGCGAGCGACGTGCAGTGCGCCTTGATAGACTCGATAAAATTGTCCGAACTGAGTCGATCGAGGTTCCAGGATTGGATGGCGCGGTTGTTGATGCCGAATCCCCAACAGATCCGTTCGCGTTCAATGCCTCCCCTGCTGGTCCCGTGATATTCACCGATCGTCGGCGCGCCAAAGGTCAGCTTGGCCGGCAGCCAAGGGGCACAGATGGGGGCGATGCGATCCACCCACGCGCCGGCTCTGCCCTTGAGGCCGACCAGATACGATCCCTTGGGGCACTCGTCTCGAAAGGGGTTTCCCCCTCCGCCTCCCCAGCTAGGCGTATCTACTGCTATGGCGCGTTCCGGGCACAACGGTGCGACTCCAACTACCAGAACCAGCACAGACCAAGCAGCGAAATGCTCATGGTGAAGTGAATGTTTCATCGGTGTCTCCTTTCGGGTCACCCAAGCCCAATCGCCTGGTTCGTTGAGATGTGTGTCCGTCCGTCTTTCATCGGTCTACCCATGGCTCCAATCGTCCGTCGTCCAGGATAAAGAAATGACGGTGGGGTTTATGAGTCCGCTGGATGTTCTGGAAGGGAGAAAGCGATTTGATAAGGATCGAATGGTCGGGTAGGTGCCCAACTCGACAAGAAGCTTGGTCTGACGTGTAGGTAGAACAACAAGATTTCGATGGTCTCTGCCAATCTGGCGGCGGATCGCCTCCGTGACGATAGCGGTCCCAGCGGGTACTCGGATTCGGATTTTCCGTATAGGACATCTGAAGGACAAAACCAGATTGTGCCTTCATCTTTTCCTCTTTTTCCCAACTCTCCGGTAGGGAGCCTCAAGAGATCTTTGATGTATGATAATGGTGTGTCGGAAGGACGAGAAAAACGGTTCAACGCCGCTAAGCTGTGGTGAAATCAAGAAAAAGGTCAGGAAGTCCGGAAGGTCCGCCAGGGGAGAGGGATCGCACTCGAATACGTGGTGACAGTAGGAGAAAATAGAGTGAACGGTTCAGGTGAATCATCGCCATGGCGATAGCGTCGGAATGGACCGAAGAGACGATGAACGAGAAGGAGGATTCCCGCTGGAAAATGGCCGTACCCCATGGGAAGGGACCTCTTTCATGCCTGCTTGCTGGATAACGGTACTCCGAATCACCAATTAACCGCAATGTTCCCTTGATCCAATCAAAAGAACCATAGATTAAGTTCGAATTGAAGCGTTCGCTCTCTATCGCGACTGCCTCGCCGGATGTTCTTAGACCCACTGCTAACCAGGATTTCCTTCGTGATTAAAAGTGTGCCGATCCGGCGTGGACTACTTCGTGTCGACGTGCTTTAAGAAAAATTCCTTTTCTTCCTTCCCCAGCATGGCGAGACCCCAGCGATGGTCATCCTCCTCGGTGACGGAGCTGCCTTCAATGCATGTCGCTTTGGCAGCGACCGAGTATATGAAGCGCAGGCGCGGGCCGTCCGCTCAATACTTCCTCACGGAATCTTAACCTGTCTGATTGACAAAACTTTGGCTTACCCACTGGATGAAACAGGGGTCGAAGTTGTCCTTGCCGCTTATCAGCGCATGCCCACCAGCCATCCACTCTTTAATCGGGATTTGTTCTTTTCCACCTCATGCCTGCTTCTTCTCAGCCGGTCACTTTCCAAACGATCGTGTCGGTGGTTTGAGCAGTTTGTTGTTTGATGTCGGGGGCTGCCATCACCCCAAACTCGACCCAGTCACTCCACCCGGATGGTTTGGGACTTGAAACCTGGGCACTGAGACGCCATGCCCCCGGTGTTGTAATGCCTCCTGGAGGAGCCCCGGCCCCGAAACCCGTGTACCCTGCTGCTGACGCCGCTTGCGCGGCTCCGACCGGGAGCGTGGTATGCGCCACCCAGTTGCCTCCCGGGTCTTTTCGTTCAATCCTCACCATGTACCCCCCAGCCGTCACACCCTCCGGGGGGCCCAGCTTAATGGGCACGGCTGTCTGATTGAGAAACCGTTGACCGGCCGCCGGCGAACGAACGATGGGGGAAAGGGCCGCACGGTATTGCCCCGGGGGTTGAGTAACCGCTTGAAGCTTTTTCTCCGCCAGGCGTCTTTCTTTCTCCGCCTTGGCCACCTCGGCCTGCAAGTCCGTCTGGCGTTTGGCCAGGAGCGGATTGCGGTCATACGAGAACGAAGCCGTCAGTGGGCCGCCGCGCGATTGAACTCGCTGATATATAGCGTCCAGGAGAAGTTTTTGTGTGGCAATTTCGCCTTGAACCTCGATCTTGAATGAGCCACATATCACCTTTGTCAGCCATGGATCCTCTTC
Source organism: uncultured Nitrospiraceae bacterium (assembly GCA_963734345.1). Lineage (GTDB taxonomy): Bacteria > Nitrospirota > Nitrospiria > Nitrospirales > UBA8639 > Nitrospira_E. The sequence goes on along the minus strand of CAVTGT010000010.1, from coordinate 412,164 downwards.
ACTTCGGAGTCCGGCGCAGATCATGGTGAAATGAATTTGACCGCGGTATGGCGACACGCCGCTGAGGAAAATCGTTTCTTCAGTAAATCCGATTCCTTCGTGATGGGCTCCCTGCGCGGTCCATGGAACTAGTATTTCTGAAGGGCTCTGGAGACACCCTCCTCCAATACTATATTTTGCCACCTTGGCCTGAAAGCTGCCGCTTATCTGGCTATACCCGCAGCTAAATGCTGGATACACTGTCCCATCACCAAATGAAGATGCGTGAACAAGTCCCTGGCCGAAGCACAAGAGACCCAGTGCGAGAACAGTTTGCTGTATCCATTTCATCGGGCACCCCTATCCTTTTTGATTTGAACATTTGCCGCATTCCCCAATCTCTTTCATTCAGGTACCAGTATTCCTCCGGATATTCGGTAGCCAAACAGGGGGTCGCTTTTCTCTGATCCACAATCCGATAACACTCCGCCACAACAAAAATACGCCCAACCATGCCAGCACGCCGAACACAAAGACGTCGCCAACAGCGGTGTACAGCGTGCCGCCGATACCGGTGTGAATACTCCCTGTTGCGAGCCCCTTGTGAAAATATCCGGGGCACTTGCGACAACCCGTCCGTATCGGTCGATGATTTGGGACGGGCCGGTGTTGGATGCGATAACGATCGGCACGCGATTTTCCACGGCGCGCATGACGGACATAAGGTTATGCTGCCAGGGTGCCGCACTGCGGCCGAACCAGACATCGCTTAGCCTGTTTTTCTTTCAATGTTCTCCCTCCCCATCAGGGAAGCAGGGATAGGACGGTAGTGAAGCCCTGCCATCCGGTACCGATATCTTTGGCCCCTTCCCATCGGAATGTGCCGTCTCGATAGCCGGTGTGCTTGTACCAATTTAAGATGCCGTTGCCGCCGATCGCGTAAATGACGCCGTTGCCTGCTCCGAAAACCTGTTTAAAGTTCTGCCACCCGGTCCCGACATCTTTAGGGCCTTCCCAGGCGAAGGTGCCATCCCGAAACCCCGTATGCTTGTACCATTTCAGCTTCCCGTCGCCGGCAATGGCGTAGATGATGCCGTCCCCCATGCCGAAGACTTCTTTGAAGTTCTGCCATCCGGTCCCGACATTCTTGGGGCCTTCCCAGGCGAACGAGCCGTCTTGATAACCGGTGTGTTTGTACCACTTTAAGATGCCGTCGCCGGCGATCGCGTAAATGACGCCGTTGCCTGCTCCGAAGACCTGCTTAAAGTTCTGCCATCCGGTCCCGACATCTTTGGGGCCGTCCCAGGCCTTTGTGCCATCCCGAAACCCCGTATGCTTGTACCATTTCAGCTTCCCATCGCCGGCAATGGCGTAGATGATACCGTCCCCCATGCCGAAGACTTCTTTGAAGTTCTGCCACCCGGATCCGACGTCGGTCGGACCACTCCATGCACCAGGCGCATTCAACCCGGCACCAATCTGGGCTCCGTTGTGGCGGTACCACCCGAGGGCGCCGGTCGAGGCGATGCCATAGAGCACTGAAGGTGGTGAAACCATTCCGCCGGGCAACCCTTTGGGTGGCAATGTGGATTGCATGGTGGATTGTCCTGTGGAGGGGAATACAGAAGACGGGCGCTTCTTCGCCGTAAAATCCGCAGACTCAAGTGCGGAAAACTCGACCCACTCGCTCACTCCTGACTGCTTGGGGGATGAGGCCTGTGCATTCAGCCGCCACCTCCCCGGGACCATCAAGAATGCCGGCGGCGCGCCGCCGCCGAACCCCGTGTACCCGGTCGGTGAATGGGCGACAGTCGCGCCAATCGGGATGGTGGTATGGTTCACCCAGGTTCCGTTGGGATCTCTTCGTTGGATGATGACCGTATACCCAGTAACATCCCATCCCTTTGGCGGCCCCAACTTGATCGGAACCGGGCGCTGAGGCGCGAGGATTTGTCCGGCTTTCGGTTCCAGAACAGACGGGTGAATGAGCGCGGTATACGGCCCTGACGGTCCTGAAGGTAGCGTTGTTCCTTGGATGAGCTGTTCAGCCCGGCGCTTTTCTGCCGCGAGTGCCTCGGCCTCGGCCCGTAAGTCATTGACACGTTTTGCGAGGAGCGGCTGGCGGTCATACGGGAACGATGCTGTGACTGGGCCGCCTCGCCCTTGAGCTCGGTTCAAAATAAGCTTTACGAAGTCAGTGGCTGTATTGTTGATCGTAATAGTGCCCGCCATCTCACCCGTTGCTTCGATCTGTATTTGCGTGCACTTGTCGTCCCCCAACCATAACCATGGGTCAAAGGACGCTCCAGTGCGGCGGGTGTTACAGACCATCTTCAGGCGAAATTCACCGCGAAACGGCGATTGCCCATTGACGACTATCTTTTCATCTACCTGCCCGTTCGCCGTTCTCGCGTCATAGGATCCCTGCGCGGTCCAGGGAATTTTTAGCTTTTGGATATTAAGGATGCACGATCCGGAGATAGAATACTTTGCACTGTTGGCGGTGAAACTGCCGGCCACCTGGCTATGCCAACATTCGAACTCTTCTGAACCAAATTTATCGAAAAGAAATGTTGCCTTTGCGGCGTAAGCCGGCTCTTGTACGATGCACAAGAGCCCTACCGCGAGAACTGTTTGCTGCATCCATCTCATCAGGCACCTCTATCCTTTTTGATTTGAACCCTTGCCGCAGTCACATAGCTCTTCAAAGTACCAGTGCTCCTTCCGCCTTCCGGCAGCCAAGCGAACGGTGGTTTCTCCCTGGTCCACAGTCCGATAATCACTCTGCCACAGCAAACACACTCCCAACCATGTAAGCACTCCAAACACAAAGACGTCGCCAACAGCGGTGTACACTGTGCCGCCGACACCCCTGTGGATATTCCCCGTCGTGAGCCCCTTGATGAAAATATCCGGGGCACTTGCGACCACCCTGCCGTATCCGTCAATGATTTGCGAGGGACCGGTGTTGGACGCGATGACGATCGGCACGCGATTTTCCACGGCGCGCATGACGGACATAAGGTTATGCTGCCAGGGTGCCGCACTGCGGCCGAACCAGACATCGTTGGTGAGCTGGACGAGTACATTGGCCCCGTCTTTCACTGACTCTCGCGCCAATCGGGCGAATACATTTTCCCAACAGATCAACGTCCCGACGGTCAGATCATTGCTCACTTTAAAGAGTTGTGCGTTCTCGCCGGGAGTCATAGCCGAGACACGGGGGGCGAGCCATTCCGGCCAGGGAATGATATCGGGGTGTGGCAGATATTCGGCGAAGGGGACGAGCACCCGTTTGCGGTAGGGTTGGGCCAGCGGCTCCCCTGGTCGCAGGAGATGGGCGGTATTGAACACCCGGCGATTCATCGTTATTTCTCTGTCCCCCGTCGCGAACTTCTCCACTTCGGCCGCGCCGAGGATGAGCGGTATCTCCATCATGTCGCTCAGACTCTGTAATCTCGCGATGAGCATCGGGTCGGATTGCAGGTTTCCGGGTATGGCGCTTTCCGGCCAGACAATCAGATCCGGGCGATCGCCCGCGGCCGCGCGGGTGAGCTGTTCGAGACGTTCCATATTTTCCCTGCGGCCGGCCTCTGTCTTGCGCTCGCCGATTAGAATATTCGGTTGGATGGCGGCGACCTGGATCGTGGGACCCGGTTGCTCGGATGAAAGAACGGACGCGCCCCACACATGCGCGAGGGCCAGTATCACCCCAGCGACTAGAGCGCCCTGCTGCCCGCGCTGAAGGACCAAGCTGACGAGTGCCGCGTTGCCCAGCACGACAAGGAAGGTCACGCCCTGTTCGCCGGCGAGGCTGGCGATTTGCAGGATGGCAAGGTTGTAATGTTGCGTTTGCGCGAGCGTGCCCCACGGGAGGGCCAGGAACCCGGCGTGGGCTCGCAGATAATCGATGGCTACCCACAGAGCCGGGCCGGCCACGATGAGAGGAACATGGCGGCGAGTCACCCACGCCGTGGCCGCACACCACGCAGCCGGGTAGGCACCGACATAGAGCGCTAGTACGATGGCATGGCGCATGTCGAAACCGGGGACTTCAAACAGCCATCCGTAGATGCCGAAGCTCGCAACAATGCCAAACATGAGGCCGAGGCCGGCGGCGCTTCGTGGCCTCAACCCCTGACAGGCGAGCATGAGCGGAACCAGCGCCACCCAGCCGAGCCATCCGATGGAGGGATTAGGCAGCGAGCAGATCAAGAAGGCAGCAGACAGTAACGCGAGTAGGACTCTCGCAAGAGGATACTCCCAAAGTCGGGGGGAGTTGATCAGCAGTGGATCGGTCGAGTGCTCTTGTGACGGTAAGAGGAGCGAAACCCTATTCATGCCGGGCTTTACCATTAGTTTTTGATTTCTCCATTTGGCATCACACAAGCATCTCGTGAAGGTACAACACGAAACTCACCGGTATTGTTATTCAAACAGGCATGCAGCATATTTCTTCCGTTTCCCTAAGGTCCTGGAATCGTCGGTATTTCCGGTATCGATGGCATCGTGCAAGGCACAGGGAGCCAGCGAGGACCGCTCGGTACGGGGTTCTGTTGACAGGGTGGAGGCAGTTCTGACGCAGGTTGTGCGGAGGCCTGAATGATGGCGTCTTTTAAGGTTTTGTCGGGGAGCGCGCCAACCATGCCGGTGCCGCGAGACTGCACTCCAGAGGTCGAGCCGAGTGCGCCAAAGCGATTGCCGTCAGGTGTCAAAAGTACGATGTGCTGTTCGTCATTCGACTGCCCCGGTAACACCAGCGCCATGGTCCGTTGGATTGACTCGCTGTGCGTGCCCGGATTCGCGGGCAGGATGACAGTCGGGTGTCCCTCTTTCGCGAGGCCAAGCTGGAGATCCAGGATCGGCTCGATTTCGTAGATGCCAGGCTCCAAAACAACAGCCTCCCCCTTCGCGGTGGTGACGTGAAGCGGGCGGTCGAGCGTGACGGCGGTCTGATCGACCATCTCTTGTGTCCCCTCTTCCAGAACAGCCATGTCCGAGGTTTCCAGGCTTGCCGGTTCCGGGTCTTTCTCTTTTTGGCCCGATGTCTGGCCCTCGTTTCCCTCAACCCCTCGGGAGAACAGCCCCGAGCGAGAAAATGAGCTGACTCCGATATCGAGTTTCGGTAATTCCGCCTGAGGTTCCACGGTCATTGCCTGAGTCTGCTGGGGTTTGGTGATCATGGTCTGTGACTGCTGCGGTTGCTGGATCATCGCCTGCGCACGCTGGGATTGTGTGAGCCTTTGTGACTGTTTCGGTTGGCTCGCCATGTTCTGAGTTCGTGACTCTGTCGAAACCGGCTGATTCGCTGCTTGATACTGCTTGACCAGTTGTTGCTTGAGGGAAGAGGAGATCGAGTTCTCGGTCAAGGGGAAGGTCCGATTGTCGATGTTGGGGAAGGCGGCCCGCAAATCGTTCGGCACGTACCCGCCATAGCGGTGACACGTGCCACCCTGAAGCCACGGGTCCGCAGTACAACTGGCCGTCCAATACATGAAAAGTTTTCCTCCTGTCCGGCCCGGGATGAACGGTTCCCATCCATCGATCCTGAGAGTTTCGACCGCATTTGGACGGTCCCGCTGCGTCTCCGAAGGGTTCCATCTCCCTTCCCAGGTGAATAACATGAGACCGGCCCTCTCCCCACTAGTGCATTTCATCGAGAAGGGATACCTGGCTGATCCTTTGGGGGTGGATAAAAACTTCGGCGCGGTGGTCATCACGGCTTTCGAGCATTTTATTATGACAGTCGGATCATCAGGAGCCCCAGCTGTGAATGGTGTCCCAGCTTTCACAAAGGTAGGTGCCGTAGGGACTAACAGTAGCAGCATGAGTCCCATGCTAAGGATCTTCCATCGGATGATCGTCGAGAGGTTGCATTTGTTTTCTGGGTCTTGATCGGTCTCTGTGACTCTCATGGATTGCCTCCTATGGATTGTATGCGTGAATTTCTTCTCTTCCATTTCTCGCGCGAGGAGCCTGGCAGTGGTTCGTTCCGTCACAAAATTGGCTAGGAATCAGGCGGATATTTGGTAGGAGAGCGAGAGATGCGAGAGGAAACCGAATGTGTGTGGGAATACGAGAAGCGTGTGAGGCACAGGTGCGGGGAGGACAAGACGTTTTCAATTGAATCCGGCACCCCGGCGGATCGCACCCGTGACGGTATCGCCCCCCGGGGGTACTCAAATTTGGATTTCCCGTGTTGGACAACACAGATAACCATTTATCGGTGAGTTTCATTTTTTTTCTTCTATCCCGGACTTCAGAAATGGGGGCCTAAGGATTGTTGATTGTCTGGTGGTGTGTCGGAAGGACTGTTCAAAAGGTTCAAGGCAGCTTAGCGGTTGTGAAGGCAGGAAAAAAGTCAGGAGGTCCGAAAGCCCGTAAGGGAGAGCCGGATCACCTTTCATATCTGGTGGAATGGGAAATAGTAGAGTTAGAGTTTCAGGGGGATTGCACCCATGACGCTTAAACTTGAAAGGAAAAATGTGGCGGTGGAGGAGGTTGAGGATTTTCGCTGGAAACCGGCTGTGTCCCATTGGAGGGTAACCTCTTCATAACCAATTGCTGAGGAACGGTACTCCGAATCAAAAATAACCGCAATAACCCAATTTTTGAGAGAATTCTCTCGCTGAGCCACAACATAACCGGTGGAAAGACTCTGGGTTTCGCAACTGTGCTGCACATGCAAAAGTCGCTCGTTTCTTCCGTTTAGGTCCTTGGTATTTCACGGAGAGGTTATAACTGGAGGCCATCTCCTGTTTTCACGGCAGGGGACTTTGGTGTCGCGCAGGCGGCGGTGGTGCCAAAACCCACCTTCATTCATTGGCCAGCATCAAGAGCACGGTGGTGGCGTCGTTGGTACTCTGGCGCCCGATAGTTGTTGGCGGTCACTGGATCGGACGGCATATCCTCCAGGGTAGGAAGATTGGGATTTTCATTACCGTTGGACGAGACCAAAAATAAGATTGGGATTTCATCTTTTCTTCCTTAACTCAAAACCCACATTTGGAGTCTCAGGATACATTTGATATGTGTGATCAGTATGTCGAAACGAATGTCAAAAAGGTTCACAGATCCTTATTGTTAGTTGTGAAATCGAAGAAGGGAAAAGAAGCTAGGAAGGGACCTCCAGGAAAGAGCGATCCGATTCGAATCCCCTCGGGAGGAAAGAAGGGCGGGGTTAGCTGGTCAGAAGGATTACATCCGTGTCGATATCGGTCAAAGGGACGAAGATGGGGAGAGAGGAGGTAGCTGCGGATTCCTGGAGGAAAACGAACGTGCCCCATTGGAAGCGAACCCCTGCATGAGTGATTTGATGGACCACGGTACTCCGAATGATAAATTTCTGCAATGGTTTATTATCGGGTTGGTGGCCGGCGTCCGAAACAGTCGTGGGCGGGATTAATTGATCTCCAAGGAACATTTTTTTCATGAAAATTCGAGTCGGACCCTAATCCCCCAGGTTTCCTCTCACCACGTGGTTTCGATTTCATACCTAACTAAATACTCATCTGCCGGCGGGTGATGGGGAGCTTCGAACTTCGGAAAGCGTCCAAGGCCCGTCGGTCAGATGCAGCGCGTGGTGAGACCGGCGCCTGCACCGGTCGATCAGCCCACATCGAGCGGTTAAGCTCCGTCATGCCCACTGGCCTGGCATACGCTGCCCCCTCCCAAAACTTTTCAGCACTTCGAGCAAGTACGACACCGCCAACGTAGTCAGCACCAGTCCGCCGCAGGCGGTCGGCGGAACAATGTTTCGCTCATCATCGCTTCAAAAACCTGTTAAACCAAGCCTTGCTGCCTAAGTGCATCCATGACTGCGTCGTCGCCTTCACGTCGTAGAATGCCAGCAATTATGATACCTCTGCGCAGTCGGTTGACTTTGTCGTTAGTTGCCTGGATAGCTGCCTTGTAGTAGATACCCGGAACATCGCCTGTATCTATACTCGCCGTTCCAATTCTGTCATAGAACGTCGTGACCAGTTCAAGCAGCTCAGATGGTTCTGGCACCGGAATATCTTCTCTGAAAAGTATGTCAAGTTCCACGATTACAGTGAACAAATCGGCTTTCTTCCAAAGACGGTATCGAGGTAGAAAGCCACATTCCGTGATAAGATCAAAACAGTGCCTGAACCGTTGTTCAATCTCTTCTTTCAGAGGGAATTCATCATTGAAGCGGTCAAGAAGTTCACCGAATGCGTCATCCCTGTTGAAATACCCGCGCAGGAAGGTAATTACAAGCGTGAGAGCATATCGAAGGTCACCCATCCGCTTAAGATCCTGCGCATTGAACACACCATTTTCTATAAAAAAAGGATCGGCCGCGAGCATTTCTGCATACTGCTTGAGTTCTCCCGTATATACGGCGTTATTGACTTCGATATCCAGTAGAGAGTACTTGGTTGCATTGATTCGGCGGAACACCTCCACGATCTCGTCGCGATGAACGCTGCCCAAGTCTCGAACAGCTATGTCGTATTGAAGGAAACCTCGTTTTTGCTTCTCTTGAAGCTCTCTGTACGGAAGGACCGTGAGAAGTCTAAGATTTGGACTAGCGTCGAAGTACTCCAGCATGGTGTTGACTCGTTGAAGGCCATCCACGAGTAGCTGGGTTCCCTCGCCTGATTCCAAATCGACGTCACCGTCAGCAAGATATATCTCAGGGAAAGGGTAACCTCGCAGGATGGTGTCGAGAAAGTGATCCTTATCCTTGTGGGTCCACACGAGACGCCTCTGAAACTCCGGCCTTGGGATCAGTTTACCCTCCTTAACCATGCTGATTATCTCACGAACCTTCTTGTTGGTTGGTGACGTCTTCATGCTTGCTCCTGTTCTGCGTGGATGCATTCTAATACTGATCGGCGCAGGTATCGCCGAAGGTCGGAAATCGAATGAAACAGCCCCCCACGAACGCTGCGGCGGCCAAAGCGTGGATCGGCAGAGAAACTGCGAAACTGATCCCACCAGTCATCACATCTTCTAACTCGGCCACCCCGAGGGAAATGATCAGGCCGAAGCCAACCGTAGACCATATAATCGCCCAGTCGACCCGAGTCCCATGGCATCCATGACTGGCCGTGCGCATAGGTAGACAATTCGTCCCACACAATGCGGAACAGTTCTGGGCTTACGACAGCCGTATCGATATCGGAGATTGCGCTGAAAGGACGATACCGTGGAAGTAATCCCCCATCCTTCTTCTTTTCAGTAATCGCAAAACCCAGCTTTGCGGAGCCAACAATCCAAAGTCGGATGCAAGACTGCTCAACTGCCAATACGCTCGAAAGTCCCTCCAAAAGATATGTGCGGTTCTCTTCTGATACATGCACTGCATCGTCTTCGAGTAATACCTCATCAACGATGTCCTCTGCTTTATCCCTCGCGCAGCGGGCTTTGAATTCCTCAAGTGTGATCATGCGCTATCCCTCAAGAGCGAACAATGTTCAGGCGGATCCGCATAAGAGCCGGATCTGGAAATTTCTGTCCGTATAACACGCCATCGGTTTTTTTGAAGAATACGGCAAAAGCATTTTCTATTCAATTACTTGCGACCACGGGTCCATATATGACGGCATCTTATGCGGATCGGTCTCATACTACTTCATTGAATTGGTGAGCCTGGCCCCCGCCACGTCGTCTCCGATAGATTTCTGCCTCAGCAATTCGTCCATGCCGGCGCCAATCCTGCTGGACGTTGGAGTACTTGCGGTCGAGCGCGTTCGGAAGCTGTACGCGGTGAAAGGGATCAAAGGGACAGAGAGAACAAAGGAAAAGAGGGTGCTCGGTTTGTATACGGAATATCCCCTTTGAACGCAAATCCCTTCATAAAGGGTAGTGAAGAACGGTACTCCGAATCAAAAATAACCGCAATATCTCTGCAATCGAGTGTGGGACACCAGTAGAAGAAAGAATTTATAGGGATCTATTTTAATCTCAACAGTTTAGCGGGGTTAGGGCGGACAGGAAAGGACAAACAGGGACATCTAGCCGGAACCTTCGCAACCCAGACGCAACCTAATCTCTAGAGCTTTCCTTGACGTTGATAAAAGGTTGCTGGCTTGTTCATGCGGCCCAGTCTGCTAAACCAGAGTTAAAAGATATCCCTACGACCTGCGGTTGGGAGACACGGCGGTTAGATCAACGATAGACGGTATTTCCTTCATCACGGCCGCGAAGCGCGCGCAGCATTCCGGGTATCTCGAAGGTATGGACCCGTACCGCCAGCCCGAGCAAGAGTGGAAGATGCCACCAGCGAAGACCGAAGTGTCGGGTAAGCCGAAGCGAGCGGCTCGTGCTCTCGATCAGTCTGTAGGCGTAGAGTAAGGGGATCGATCCCGCCCCAAGGAGCCGGACAACGCGAGCGCCCGGGATCTGTCGATCGAGCTGCCGAATGTGTATAGAGGTCCAGCCCACCTGTGCGCGCAAATCCCGTTCCATTGTCCAGCCTTCGAAGTCGTGCACCACCTTCATGCAAGGCTCGAAGTACAGCTTGCCACCCTCGCGCAACCACTTCTCAGTTAGCAAGCGGTAGGCGAAGGGACCAGCGTTCTCAGGTAGTGGATCTGCACAAAACGACTCGCGACGGCCGATCATGTTGTTCGTTGCGAGCAGGCGAATCGGGCCTGCTTGACCGCGATCGACAAAGGAACGCGACAGCAATGCCAGTGCGCGCTCAATTGTCGTCCGCCCCGGGTAAGTGGTCCTGCCACTGATTGCGCGAGCGTCCGGGTAGGCCCGCATCGCCTCGACTCCGGCCCGCAGCCAACCGGGATCTGGGATGCAATCGGCGTCGAGAACTGCCACCAGCTCCGCCGACGCCTCCCGCGCTCCAATGTTTTTCATCTCGTAAGAACCTTTGGCGTCGCAGCCGAGGACGCGAACCCCGGGGAGAGCATCCGGCAGATCTGCAGGCATGCGCTCAAGATCGCCCCGATTCTCAAGCAGTATGAACTCGGTCGGTTCTTCGAAATCCTGGCGCGCAAGCGCAGCAAGAGTCTCGCGCAGATCGTTCCAGGATTTCTCTTCCCCACCTCGGTAGTCCGAGACCACAGTAACCGTGACAGAAGGTGGTGCACTCATCATTTCATCCGGAGGGCGGTTTGTTTCCAAAGAATAGCGAGCGGAACGGTAAACAGCAACCAAGGAGCGCGCGCTAGCAAACGAAGCATACTCGGCAGCATGGCTTTCAAGGCATGTCTCTTTCTGCGGGCTCGGACTGCAATAGCCATCGTGTCTAGGAGTCGGCGGTGTGGACCCTCGATATACTCGAGCAATCGACGGAGTAAACTTGCGTCGTCCGGGATGCCATACCCAAGACTCGTCTGTCGCAAGTGGTCCCGAAAATCGAGGACGGCCTGAAGGGGGTGATCACAGAAGGTGTGCCAGGGCTTGGTCTGGGTGCAATAGTGAATGACCGCTGGCTCACGTCGCGCTTGGAGAAACTCCTCCTCCTCATAAGGGCTGCATCGCCAGTCTGCAAACAGGTCGATGGCGAACTGTTTGTTCCAGATCGGCGGCAACAATCCCCAGCGTCCGACCAAGCAGATGTTAAGGGCGTCTTGATCAGGCCAACGGCTTCGACCATGAACCTCTCCCAAGGCATTCAAGTAGCGTTCTTCAAGCCGTTCAGTTCTCCAAGCTTCTCGGTCGATCATCATCACTCCAGAGTTGAAGTAGGGTAGTGCATTCTTGGATGCTGTGCCACGCGGTAGGCAGTAGGGTGGGAAGCTCTGAATGTAACTATCCTGTACTGCAAGGATGACGTTCCCCTGCAGATCTTGTTGCCAAAGTTCAAACAGGTCTCTTTGGATGAGGAGGTCCGCGTCTAGGTAAAGAACCTTCGAAACGTGGGGTGGCAGACAGGCCACGGCCATGACTCGGTAGTGGACAGTGGGAGAGTTGAAGTAAGCCGGGCCGACCAGGGACGGGGCAAACCTGGCAGGATTGACCAAGACGCGGTGGAGATGAACTCGCTTACCCCACGCAGATTCAAGGACATCGTAGGTTTTGGAGCTCAGCTCTGGGGCCATCAGATACAGGTCGAGGCCCATTTGTGAGTGGAGGTGCTCGACAAGGGAGTTGATCGTCACGAAGAGTGGCGGGACATACTGCTCATCGACGGCCATCAGAACAGCAATGCGCTCTCCGGGATTCGGCATCAGGGCAGTGCCTGGCGAATTGCTAATCATGCGGCCCTTGGGGTGTAGAACAATCCCTGACAATGTGATTGCCACACAAAAGGCGTTGGGTCGGCAGGTAGTGGTGGGTCTTTTCCAGCGGCTTCCTCGTGGGTTTGTTGATTGAGGCTTTGATGGATCCGAACGCCATTGTAACATTCCTTAAACGCTTCTATCTTCCGCGCCAGATCCGATGAACCCTCCCTGCCCTCCTAAGTCGTTCAGTTTATAGCTTTGAAAAAAAGATGGGGTGAGTGACGGGTTTCGAACTCGTGGGAGGCAGAAGTCGCGCCACCTCACGAGTGTTCAATACTTATGGAAGCCCCGGTCTTTCTACTTGGTGGTTGGTTTATTCTCAGGCCTTCGTCAATCGGATGCCGACGCTGGCTTTCAGGGCGAACTCGACTAGTACAAATGGGGGATCTTCCCGGATAGGGGAGAGTAATACAGCGAAATTCCGCCGGAAAGGTTCACATGCTGTAGGGCAGGATCAAGATTTCGAGTGGAAGTCTTGGAGGTTCGGCGTATTGGGAAAAAACAATGGGGTTATGCGGTGAGGATGGCGCTGGAGTCATCGAAAACTCCACCGCCACCCACCCGGATCAGCGCCGAAGGACCGGTGCTTATCGTGTTAGGGCTATCGAAGCGCTTGGCGTGAAATGGGTAATGATAAATGAACAATGCCGGATAATTTAAAAGTGACCATGGTGCTCTGATCGGTCGACTTCGGAAAATATTAATGATGTGTTTCTGCAGAGGAATGGGGAAACCTCTCAACGGGAGAGAATATATGGAAAGTTCCCGCTGTCGTGCACAATCGGCCAGGATCTCCATAATACCTGGAAATTTCAGACTCCGATCATCAGGATTTGAAGAGCAACATAGGAAACGTATTGCAGGGATACCGGGACGGACCCTCGACTTTAACCAAACAAAGATAATGAGATAAAGGGAAAATAAATTTTAGATCATGAGCTCAGTCAAAGATGGTTTCGATGTGGAAAACAATCGGTCCGCAGGACCTTATGCTTAAGAGTTGATCAAAATTTTAGAACGATCTGGCCCTCTTATCCATGAAAAAATCCACAACTTCTGCGATCATTGTTTCGCAATTCCTATGGAAATAGTTTATTTGTATTGAAGGAACAGTTCGGTTGGATTGGAGAAGGGCCTCAACCTCGGCCTTTGGTGGGTCGATGGAATCTTTCTAGACACGTATTTGCTGGAATGATCGTTGGTCTTGTTCCTGTTGAGCTATAGGCCATTTTCGTTTGATGAGGGAATTATCATATGGCATTGACTTATATATAGCCTGAATCCTTTCTGTATTGAAAATGATTGAGAAGGGCTTTGCCCCAATAGGAGTCGGGTGAGGCTCGCCAAGCTTGTTCATGTAACCATTGCAGACTGGCACGGTCGCGCACCAGGTGAGAGAGTTCTTTTTGGGTGAGAGTGTGCGGGCCATGTTGAAAACATCGTTCGCGGAGGGCGAGGATCATTTCCTGTTTTTTTCCGCCTCGATGGGCATGAGCCATGGCTTGATGCACCTGGTTCAACACAGGATCCAGGATAGCCTGTACGGCGGGAGAGGACCGTTCGACATCAGTCTCCACCCGGGGAGATGTCCCGATAAAGACATCATTCAGCAATGGTGAGCCATGACGTTCTTCAGGAACTTGCAGGAATCCCCAATTCCTGAGCCGTTTACCTGGACCCACCCGACTGAGAAAGACGGAGGTGGGTGCGGCAAATACCAGTGGTCCTGCGACTGGCAGAGACCAGAAAAAAAACATCTGGTCAAGCCAGAAGGCGAATGCCGCCCAGGATCCGGCAATTACCGTTCCCGGGGCTTGATTCAAAATGGCATCTATCCAACCGGTTTCCTCTGTCCGGTTCTGTCCTGCCCAACGCAACGAGGTGTTGAGCAGGGCTTCCAATACGAACCGGCTATGGGCCAACATGCGGATGGGCGCCAGGAGGGTGGATACGAAGATTTCCAACATGACACTAATTAAGAGTCGAATAATCCCACCGTGTTGTTTTCCCCGTCGAGATCGGATGATATCGATCACCGCCAGAAATTTTGGCAGAAACAGGAGAAACAGCGTACTGCTGGCCAGAATAATTGCCCATTCCGGATTCCATTCAGGCCAAAGGGGAAACAGGCTATGAGGTTCCGGAAAATAATTGATCGGATACAGCACCAGACGTGCGGCTTCAATGGTCGTCAACACCAAAAAAATTAACCATAACGGGGAGGCCAGATAGGACATAATCCCGTTCAAAAAGGCCATTCGATGTGCAGGCCGCAACCCGGGTTCAAACAGCATGAGCCACATATGCTGCAAATTGCCCTTGGCCCAGCGTTTATCGCGTTGCAGGTCATCCACCAGAGTGGGGGGGGATTCTTCATAGCTGTGAGACAGTTCCGGTTCCAGCCAGACTTCAAACCCGCCACGCCCCATAAACGATGCTTCCACAAAATCGTGGCTGAGGATAGGGCCGTAAAAAAGCCCCGGTCCGTCAAGTCGCTTCAGTCCGCCATGCTCCATAAACGCCTTCGTGCGAATAATGGCGTTATGGCCCCAGTAGACCGCTTCACCAAGTTGCAGCGAGGCAAGCCCTGTTGTAAACAATGGGCCATATATGTGATTGGCGAATTGCTGGACTCGCGCAAACATCGAACGGGCATTGATCAAAGTGGGGCTGGTTTGCAGAATGCCTGTTTGCGGTTCAGCTTGCATGAGTTGCACCATCGTGACCAGGGTGGATCCACCCATGAGACTATCGGCATCGAGAACGATCATATACTCATAGCCGCAACCCCAGCGGCGAAGAAAGTCGGCAATATTTCCACTTTTATAATGTTGGTTGAGAGACCGGCGTCGATAAAAGAGATGTCCACCCGCTCCCAGCTCCTGACATAACTGATGCCAGGCGGCTTGTTCAGCCAGCCAGACATCCGGGTTGCGGCTATCGGAAAGGATAAAAAAATCAAAATGCTCGATCTGACCGGTCTGCTTCAGTGACCGAAACATCGCCCGAATTCCGCCGAATGTCCGCTGAATGGGTTCATGGTAGATCGGCATGACCACGGCAGTCCGGGACAGGGGGTATTTATTCAACTCTGCAGCGGTATGTCGTCCCAATGGGGAAAAACGATCTCCGCCGAAACACCGGAGGACAAAGCCGAACATGCCGATCCAAAATCCAACTGAAATCCAGACGAATAGCACAAAAAACAGGGCGATAATCGCCTTCTCCACCATATTCCCTCCGTGATAGGGAAGAATGGCGATCATATAGGAGGAGGCCACCAATGATTGGGCGAGAACTAACACGGTCAACAGGGCGCGCCGGAGCCCTGCCGCCAATCTCCAGCTCACCTGTCTGGAGGTAGCGAGTGGACGTTGGACCCCCTCGAATGTGGCATCACGAGTTTTCATGATGTGAAACGCATGCTGCCGCGTGTGATCGGTGGAGCGGTGGTTGGAAGTTCAGGATTCTGAATCGCAAAGTGGTCATGGATTCTCGTCATCACAAATTGCAGCGGATCTTCTTTTTCTGACGCCAGTCCTGCCTCAACCAATGTCAGAGCATGCAACGTGACTTCTCGGGTTAATTCCACTCCCATAGCCGAGAGATAATCGCAGACCCGTGAGAGGGTGTGTTCGGCAAGCGATCGGGCCATTATTCTTTTCCTTTTGCCAAAATATTGTTATTTACCGGAAGTCGGTATGTCCAGGTTTCGGTCAAGGTGGTGGTATCGGTGTTCAGAAATGCTCGCACGTGCAGAGGCTTGTTTTGAGCAGGTTTTGCGAGAATGGATAATCGCCAACCCTTAATCTGGGCATGGTATTCTACATAATGCTCCAGAATTTCAGTGCCATCTAAGGCAGTCACTTTACCGTTGATGAGGGTGTCGGAAGTCAATTTGGTCAGCGGGCCACCGGTAAAGTCGACAATGATACGATACGCATTTGCTACCTTTCCTCCTCCAATAAGATTTCCATCACCAATAAATGTTTGAAGCACGGTGCCCATCGGATTCCCTGAGATGTCGGATTTGCCGAAATTCACATCATAGGCAAGCGTTAAGGGGTTCTCGGGGGTTACGGGGGATTTAGGAGTCCAAAAGGCCACGATGTTGTCATTGGTTTCCTGAGGGGTAGGCAGTTGGACCAGGACCACCTTGCCCTGCCCCCATTCATTCTGCGGCTCCACCCATGCGCTCGGACGTTTTTCATACAGGGCACCCAGATCTTCATAATCCTTGAAATCGTCATCGCGTTGGATTAAGCCAAATCCTTGAACCTTGTCAGTGCTGAAAAAATCCATTTCCAAGGTGATGGGGTTGAGCAATGGGCGCCACAGCCATTCACCGCTGATGTCGTCATGGATCTGTAAGCCATCTGAATCATGCACTTCCTGGCGCCATTCGCCGGTTGGACGGGGTGTATTTTCTCCATAAAAAAACATGCTGGTTAACGGGGCTGTCCCGAGTAACTGAATGTTTTTTCTAGGGAAGAGTTGTGATTTCACCTTCATCTTCGTCGGGCTACCGGGAAAGATGATGAACTGGTACGCTCCGGTAAGACTCTTGCTGTCTAATAATCCGTAAATCATCATTTCTTTGGCATCGGGAGAGGGGCGTACCAGCCAGAATTCAGTGAAACCCGGAAATTCCTCTCCGCTGGGCAGGCCGGTATCAATAGCCAGCCCCCGGCCTGAAATGCCAAAAACATTGTCTTTTCCAACCCCTCGAAAATAACTGGCACCCGCGAACACCAGAAATTGATTTTGCTCATTCTTTTTATTTAACGGGAAGGTCAGTTTGAATCCTGCAAATCCCACATCGGCAGGCACACGTTTTTCCACTTCAGGATCTGCAAAGACAAAGTCCGTTTTTTTGAAGGCAAGAGGCCGTGGACCTTCGGCTTCTATCACATTGAGGGTCACAGGGTGGGTGTAAAACAATCCCGGGATAATGAGCATACACTGAAAGTTCGATTGTTTTTCTCTCCATAAGCTGCTGTCTGGATTAAACCGGATTCCCTGATAGGCTTCATAGGAAATTTCACGCATAAATTTCGGGACCGGTTGAGGGGCTTGGTAGGGTTTCTCCGATAAGGCTTTAGCTTTCTGCGCCACATGGTCGAATGAAAAACCTGCGATGGCTTGCAGCGGAATTATAGACAACATCATTACCACGACCATTGCTTGAAACATAGTAATCATTCCTGAAACTCCTGATCATAGAAGACAAGATAAGAAATAAGTAAAAACGCTATGGCATGCCTCTTCCAACATGAACTTTTCCTGGCACCTTCATTAGGGGCAATAAATACTTGAGTTCAGCCAAGCCCTATGAGTGAGTCGTTTTTTCGGTACTTGGCAGGTAGTGTATCCTAAAGTCGTGGATCCATGCTGAACCCACCCGGAATCGGCAGAGCCATTGATGAGGCAGGAAAAAGGTTGCATCTCATCGCCTTGTTTCACATTTGGATTGACAAACCGGATCATCGCTTTGAGTTGGGAAAGAAAAGGGTGACAGTCTAGAACGGTATGATCGCCTGTATCAAGGACCTAATCAACGATTTTTTCTCACCCCCATATAGCCGATATATAGCGGATTCAAAGTGTGAGCATTATTGCAGAATTCGACTTCGTTTGTAGCTGGATATGTTCCGGGAAGGTACAAGAATTATGTCGAGTGCAAAATATTCTGGATTTAAGGGAACGGAGATATGCAAAGATTGTGCTGTCTCTAGATTTGACAGGAATTACAAGAAACACCAGATTTTTAGGCTCTCATTAAAATTCCGTAAGCGAGAGAGATAGAATGGATTGTGAGGAAGCTCAATCCAATACGTAGGCCCCGCCATACAGGTTTTTTGGGGAATGTTACGCAAATTTTCGCTCGATTTCCTGGTAAGCAAGAGTCTCCATGAGCCCTTCTTCGTTACCAAATAAAGAGTAGGCATTTACATTCATGATATTAAGTTTTTCGAGGACTTTGATCCTTTCAGATCTGGGCAGAACGTATTTAGTCAATTGGTCTTGGCCCTCCGTATTTCTTTGATAGGCCTCTTCATGAGAACAATATACAAACTTCTGATCAACACGTTTTTTGCAAATCGTATATTCGCATTGTTGCACAAAATGTCTTTTGTGAGTCGTGATATGAGGCCCCAAGCCAACCAGGAAAGCCTTTCTATCCATAAAGCTCTTTCCAGCTCCACACCATTCAACGTATGAATAAATTGCGACATTCTCCTCTGTAGAGTTTTGTTTAGACCGAAACGCAAAGAAGGCTGCAACGTAGGGTGACCGGGACCAATCTAATATGGAGAAGGAAAGCCATGGTGCCGAAGATACACCATAAATTCGTATCCAAGGGGAGACGTAATAGATTTACCTTTCTCTTCCGTGTTGTCAGTTTCCGGCAGTTCCCAAGATTTTTCGGTTAAAGAAACTACAGCTGGGTTCACTGCACGAATAATTCCGAAATAATCACACATTTTGAAATCTCGTTTTTGAAATCGTTCCAGTGTTGTCCCGGGAATGCCGGTCTCTGATTGGACGGCGGTCTCGGTCACGGTTCTGGTTCAACCGTAGGAATCATGAGATAAACTGAGAGATGGCTCTTATTGTTCTTTAGTCATCACATCCCAAGACACTCGACAGCAGTCCAGGGGGTGGAGATATCGTAGATAACCATCTTATTTCTACAATATGCTCATTCCTTATTAAAATTACATTCCAATTTTTTAAACCATGCCGGAATATTTTGTCGTTTACAAAAGATTCTTGAAAAAAGTTAACGCAGCGCGAAGGTCTGTTGTTGGTGTGTCGATGGCCCAGGATACACGGACCGAAAGATGGGAGGGACACAAGGGATGAGTGAAGGTTTTCCAGGCGATGGAATGCGTGGAGGCGATGGTTCGAATGCATCGTTCGGTTTTTTCGTCCATGCAGGCAAACGATAAGATTCCGGGAGCGTGCGGTCCATCCCATTCTAAAATTCGAATGCCGGGGTATTGTCCGAGGCAGACTTTCCATTCATTTCGGATCTGTTCGAGAGTCTGATTGTTCAAATTTTCTTGAGAGTGGAGATTGCACGATTTGGCAAAACCGCTGATCAAACCAATATTCTGAGTGCCCAATTCATACCGGGTCCAGTAGGGTTGAGTGTCCTGCTGACGGTCCTCTCCGACTTCCCTCCAGGCATTGATTTCCCGACAGTGTTCCCCAAGGATCAGTGCACCGGTTCCCATCGGTCCTGCGCACCATTTGTGACCTGGGAAAAAATATGCATGGGGATGAATCTGTCCAAAAGAGACCGGGATATGTCCGACGGCTTGGGCGCCATCGACGATGAGCAACGCTTGGTGTGCCTGAGCCAGTTCTTGGATGTCGGCGATGGGGAAAATTCGTCCGTCGAGATGAGAAACATGACTCACGATAATAGCACGTACAGATTGGCGTTGAACCGTTTGGTTAAGTTGCGGGAGCAGTCCGGACGGAGCATCTGGGTCTAAGCAGATGATTTCTATTCCACGGTCTTCCAGTTCGTTGATTTCCTGAAGGATGGTGGAATTTTCATGGGTGGTCGTGAGAAGAATATCTCCTGTCCTCCAAGGAATCCTGGAGAGTGTGAGGCTGCAGGCTGTTGTGGTATTCGGCATGAAGGCAAGCCGATGCTCATCATGCAACGTCAACCAATCCGCAATGGTTCGTCGACATCGCTGAAGCGTTTCCCGGTAATGCTGAATGCCGGCTTCGGTATATAACAAACGGCTGAATGTGTCGAGTGTCCGGAAAATTTCGTGTTGAACCTCAGAATGGAATGGAGATAGACCGGCTGGATTGAGATAGATCATGTCAGTGATTGGTCGTGTGTCCTACCGTCGGGATGTCGCGTGGCTGGGCGCGACAAAAGCGGGAGGGAGTCACTCGCTTTCTCATGAAGGCCGGTCAGGGTTTGTGTGCGAGTGCGAGGCCAATCAGGTTTTCAGGGTCTGAGTACCATTTCACCAATTCAAAACCGGCAGCGATCAGAAATTCTTCGGTCAAAGGGCGGTCATATTTTGTGCTGATTTCAGTCCGGACTTCCTCCCCTTGCTTGAAGTGGACTTGTAAATCCAAGGTCGGGAAATCAAGGATTTGTTCTACTCGTGACCGGAGCCACATTTCAATGCGATGCTCCTCTTCATTATACCTCGCGATATGGTCAAATGAGGCTGGATCGCTCTGACCTCCGAAGTGATGACGAAGCACTCGAATAATATTCTTATTAAATTTTGCCGTTATGCCCTGCGTATCGTTATAGGCGGCTTCAAGCCGCTGGCGTTCCGTGATGAGCTGCACACCCAATAAGAAATAATCCCCTGATGCCATTTCCCTATTCACGGTTGTCAGAAACTCTTGAGCGGCAACGGGCGGAAGGTTGCCGATGGTTCCGCCGAGGATGACCACCAGGCGCTTTCCGCCTTCCGGAATATGTTCCAAATGGAAAAGAAAGTCTCCGACCACGCCGTGGATGTGGAGACCGGGGTATTCCTTGACCAGTTCTTCGGAGACACGCCGGACAATGCTTTCATCGACATCAAAGGGGAGGTAAAAACGGAGTTGATCGACCTTGATCATCGCATCGAGGAGCACCCTGGTTTTTGTCGCCGCGCCGGATCCTAATTCCACGAGTTCGTCCGCCCCGCTGAGGGCCACGATTTCATCCGCCCATCTGGTGAGGAGTTGATGCTCGGTGCGCGTTTGATAATATTCGGGCAATTCGCATATTTGTTCGAAAAGGGTGGATCCCCGTTCGTCGTAAAATAATTTGGAGGGAAGTGTTTTGGGATGGCCATCCAATCCACTGGTAATTTGGGTTTTGACTACATCGGGATCTTCTCTGGTTAAGGGAATGTCTATGGTAATCGATGGATCTGTTCGGGATGTCATGAGCCCTCCTCGGGTGCGTATCGTGAACAACATGCAGGATTCAATTTTCAGAGAGCGTCGTAAACCGGACGATCCGGTAAAAAAACGAAGTTGAAACTTAAAAGAATAAATCCATCCTTCGGTTCAGATTTTCGACTTCATGCGGGTCGAGCTTGAGTATCGGTTTGATTAGCCTGTTGATCGGCTCTTAGGATGGGAAACGGGAAAGGTCACACCCATGATGACGACGAAGAAGTCCACAGGATTGAAAGGGGGTTGGATCACCTGAACTGGTCTTACTATACCCGCCTACGGGGCTATGGGCAACTCACTACCATTGAACAAATCCGGTTGGTACTGAACACTGTTTATCCAATCTGCGTCCCTCGGTATTCGGTATGTGGTGTGCGTGTGAATGATTGGAATTAAAAGTTGGAACTCGATTGATTAGCGAACCGGTTCCAGTCCGCGTGGCCTGACCCACTGTTCCACCCAACCGAGAAGGGCATCGACTGTCAAGGCCAGAATGGTAGCGGGTAGGGCTCCGGATAAAATTAAATTGGTATCGGCAAGCTGCAGCCCTGCAACAATGGGAACACCGAGGCCTCCGGCACCGATAAAGGCGGCGAGTGTCGCAGTCCCAACGGTCCAGATGGCCGAGGTACGAATGCCGGCCATGATGGTGGGTGCGGCAAGCGGAAGGCGAATGGACCGGAGGATTTGCCATTCCGTCATACCGAGAGCCAGGCCGGTTTCCACCACATTCGGGGCAGCATCCCGCAGGCCAGAATAGGTGTTTCGAAGTATGGGAAATAGAGAGTAAATCCATAGGGCCATAATGGCGGGGAGCGGCCCCACGCCAAATATCGGAATCATGAAGGCCAAAAGTGCGATGGATGGAATCGTTTGCGACATGCCGACGAAGCGGATCATTGTTTCCGCTCCCTTTCTCCACCGTTCCAGAGCTAATCCCAACGGAATGGCGACCAGAATACCCAGCAGTAACCCCAATCCTGAAAGTCCTAGGTGTTCTCCTGTGCGCATGACCAGAGTTGCGCGCTGGGCCCACATATATGACAAGAATGAATCGGATTTTTCTACAGCGACCGTGGATGGTTGTTGATCGTGAGTCACAAGGCCAAGGGTCCGTAAGGCGTCATGCGCCACCTGTGCCACCGGTTCTCCGTGTTCTTGAATCCTGAGATTCAATTCACGCATGCGGGAGGGGTCTAACGCATTCGTGAGCAAGGCGATGACTGGTGCCAATTCGGGATGGCGTTCCAATATTTCGCCTCGAACAAGTGCTGCGGCATCATAGGGCGGAAAGAAATGACGGTCATCTTCCAAGATGACAAAGTCATATACAGCCAAGCTGCCATCCGTGGTATAGACATCTAACAGATCAATTGCTCCCTTATCTGCGGCTTGATATTTCAAGGTTTGTTGCATGCCGATGACTTCCTGGAATTGTAAGCCGTATGACTCATTCAATCCCACTAACCCGTCGGCGCGTTGGATAAATTCATATCCAAACCCGGCTTTCATCCCTGGTGCGACACGAACGAGATCCGAGATGGTTTGCAGGTTCAAGGCTTGAGCCCGATCGCGTCGAAGTGCCAGGGCGTATGAATTTTCAAATCCGAGTGGTGCCAGCCACCAGATATTCCATCGACGAAGAAATTCTGCGCGGACACGGTTCAAGACAGACACTCGATCGGTCAGGGGGGGTTCACCGAGAAGAGTGACAAGCCCTGTGCCTGAGTATTCAGGATAGAGGTCGATCCCGCCGGTTTTTAAGGCTTCAAAACACACTTGGGTGCCGGCGAGTCCGAAACGGCGTGTGACGGATAATTCCGTCCTGGCTTCAATGAGTTGGGAAAACATTTCGGAAAGGAGTCGGCTTTCCATGAAATTTTTTGACCCCACCACGATGGGGTCAGAGGCCCAAGCTGGCAGGGTGAAGGTACAGAGGAGTAAGAGGACTCCGACCACACTTCTTTGACGTCTTATCCTTTCGATCTGTCTTCCTTGACGGATAGTCATGTGATGATTATCACCTTCGCTGAGCGTGATAATGCTGAACAAGTGAGTGAACATAGGATGTGGCAGGAGATTGGAGGAGTTCCTGGGGACTTCCGACCTGATGGATGTGCCCCTCTTTTAGGATGGTAATTCGGTCGCCCAGGCGGAAGGCTTCCGACAAATCATGGGTAACCAGAACCATTGTTTTTTGCAACCTGGTTTTCAGTGAGAGAAATTGATCCTGGAGCTCATGGCGAGTGAGCGGATCCAGGGCTCCAAATGGTTCGTCGAGCAGGACGATGGGAGGATCGGCAGCCAGAGCCCGTGCCACGGCCACACGTTGTCGTTGTCCACCTGAGAGTTCAATGGGATAGCGTTCGCCAATCTGCGCAGGATCCAGATTCACGAGTGGTAAGAGTCTATTGACTTGTTCGAGTTGTTGTTTTGGGCCCCAGCCTAATAATTGTGGTACGAGACAGACGTTTTGCCGGATGGTCCAATGAGGGAAAAGACCTCCGTCTTGAGGCACGTAACCCAGGCCCCGACGAAGTTGAATAGGGTCTTGGGTCTCGGATGATTTGCCTTGAACAAAGACTGTGCCGGCCGTTGGCTCCACCAGGCGATTCAGGAGTCGCAACAACGTGGTTTTTCCAGATCCACTCTCACCAATAAGCGCCATGGTTTCCCCTTCCTGCACACCCCATTTAATATTTTGAAGGGCATAAGTGCCATCGGGGAATTGTTTGCTGACTTGATGGACTTCTAACGCCAACGGGTTCATGTGGACTGGTTTCTTGGTGGGGAATAGATCGGACGACCAATGGAAATGTGATGAAGATTCTTCATCATTAGGATGGACTGATGGGAAAAAACTTTGGTCAGGATAACAGGGTTAAGGAGGAGAGACCAGTCAGGCTATCACATTCATTCCAGTCTGTTGCCGAGGTAGTCTATCCATGTCAGAAATGTGGAGTTGGAATGAAAATTCTTTTGGGGATTAATTTTAGCTCTCTTTGTTAAGTAGATAAAAAGGAAGACAACTCACAGACTACAGTATCATGTAGGTATTTTTTGGGAAGAATGTCGAAAAAATTCTTAAGTCGTGTTCTCCTGGCTGGCAATTTTCTCCGGAATACCTGTGTGCCTCATCTTTCTCATTTTTGCGATGCAATCCTGGTTGACGATTCTTTTTGCCTATCCACAGGTGTGCTTTTTCGCTCATATTGATCTGTGCGGTTACGCTCGGTTATTTGCCAATGATAGCATTTAGTCGTGATTGTGGATGTACTGATTGAATCTAAAAGGGAAAAAATCAGGCTCAATTTTTAACTCTCAGGTATAACGGTTGCAGAATCCTCATTGCATATAAGTCATTCACGAAATCTTTCTCATGGCTCTCCATGGCTGATTCGGCATAATTTCAATAACTTATTTTATTGTGGTCTTTTACCTACGGAATAGGAGATTAGAATGAAGGGACATTTACTTGAAAATAAGCCTCGAAGCTCCAGCCCAAACGCCAATAAGGAATCGGTTCACTGCTATCGATGTGGTGGGCTCATGAAAACCGAGCCGGTTTTCGATTTAGTGGAAAACGAAATAGAATTCATGTCAGCTCGTTGTATTCAATGTGGCGACATTGTTGATCCGGTTATTCTCATGAATCGATCAGGGAAAGGAGGATTGAGCACTAGCACGGGAAGGGCTCGACATTGATTGTGGTCATGACAGGATGTCCATAGGAATTGGAACGGCCATCGGACATCTGGCGTGATTTTAGCTTCCCGAGAGGATCCCGCTTCCCTCGTTTTAGTGAGCTCGATTTCCTCCAAACTAGAAGTGGTTGGTACACGTTCTTAGAAATGGTGCCATGGGTATTACACAAAACTCATAGATCACATGGAACTTGGAAACAATTGTGTGTGGGTGTTGGGGTAGGGATGAGGGTGGGTAATTACGGAAATTTCGAAAAGGAAACATTCTAATGCTTAGGGGGTTTGCCGACTCACAGAGACATATTCTCGTGAAAATTCATGTCTCGGGGTAACGTTTCCTGAGAAATTGAATGAACAATCTTTTGAGTCCTCAAGCCCTACTACTATTCTGATTGTGGACGACAGTGTGTATTGTCGAATGATGCTTCGCACCATTATGGAATTAGAGGGATTTTGTTGTGTAGAGGCAGCCGATGGCATGGCTGCGCTCAATGTATTCCGTGAAATATCCATTGATTTCATCATTACGGATTTTCAAATGCCAATTATGAATGGATGTGAATTCCTTGAACTATTGTCAAAGGAGGGCGTTTGCATTCCTCCGGCGATGATGATCACAGGAAGCCTGACAAATTCGGTGCGGATGAGAGCAATGCGCGCTGGAGCCTGGGCCGTCCTTTCAAAGCCTTTTGATCGAACAGAGATTCTCAGGTTGGTCCGTGAAGTCCAGTATCGCAGGCGAGAAGCTCTTCATTAGAAAGGGTATTTATTTCACCATCATCAAAATTGTGAATGGAGTTTTTGATTTGTAAGAGTTGGAGCAAGTAAGAAGGAAAGCGTCATGGCTAATTTGTCCGTATAAAACCTCGAATAAGAAAATATTGAATTGAAGTCTATACGCCTGAGTTGAACTTCTTTCTCAAAATTCCCACCTCCGTTTCATCCATTCTTGTTCCGAAGTTGAGTGCAGATTTTCCCGTTCAAAAATGACCGACTGATAAGATCCATTCAGAAATGGGGGGATCATATTTTTTTTGGACAAAAATTTGAACACATATTGAAAATTTAGAAAAATTATAAAGAAAAGTGATCACAGGATAATCGTATGGGCATTTTCGCACAAAGATTTTTGTGCGTAATCGCTCTTTCGTCTGGCCTCTACAAATTTTTTTTCGAAAAATTCCCACAATGATTACTTTTCTTTGACTATTTGTCCTCAAATTATTAATGATTATTTTGGAACAAGATATGCTTATTTAATGCTTATAGATAGACGGAAACCAAAAAAACCAACAAACAAAAGGAAGTCCCATGGAAGCGTTTACGTTATTTCTTCTGGTAACCTGGGCCGTGGTTTCTCGGATTTAATTCCAGAACCTGGTAGGAATTGTGATGTGTAAGGGTTTTAACTAGGTAACTCTAAATTTTTAACGATGGGTACCAATCATTTATGAGTGTTCAAGGAATTCCTGAAGGGGGATTTCAAACTGTTGGGGAAATTGTGGCAACAAATGTGTCGCAATTTTACGCTGGAAAGGAAGCCTTAGCGGTTGCCGTGGAGTTGATTTCCAATCATATTTCGGGTGCGCCGGTGGTAAGTGAAACAGGACAGTTTTTAGGGTTTATTAGTGAATTCGATGTCTTAGAAGCTCTGGATTCAGGCAAAAACCTCAGCCAAGTTCAAGCCAAAGATATTATGAATCCCAATCATATTTCAGTGGAGGACAGTACTTCATTGACAGAAGCCGTAAGAATTATGAAAAAGGGGCATTTACTCGTGCTCCCTGTGGTCAAGGGTGGGATCGTCTTGAAATCCATTACCCGGCATGACCTTTTACGTGCCAGAGTGGGTCTCGGCCCTGGTGTGGAAGAATAAGTCGTTCTGAAATATTTCCGGTTCTAACATCCCGGAAACATACTATGCGGTAGTCATCAGATTTTCTGGTGAGCCGCCAAGTTCAGGAAATTGCGTATTTTTTTACAAAAACTTAAAGAATAAAATCCCGCAAGTTGTAAAAATCCGTTTTGTATTAGTCACGTCCTTCTGTCAAAGATTGTCCCGCCTCAGTGTTGGATTAAATAAATTTCAACTTGAGAGAAGGGTACACCGCTACACATTCTTCGCCTGTCAGGCATGAACTCGGTGTGTTTCCCTGCGTGTGAAATTTTCCCCGAAGGGTCCTGCCCTAGAATCAATAGCTTCTTTTTCCGACACTGCCGTTTAATGTTCTGCCAGGCTTAAGTGACTTCAGAGAATTGTTTTCCCTTGAATCCGGATACTCGATTGAGAGGATGTCTGTCGGTTCATTATTCTTGAAGAAAACAAACCATCACGAATCGAGATGTGCTGAACATTCTGCAATGTGAGCATTCAATAACCAAGGAACTCCTCCGACCGTATATTGGTTTTTTGAATCCCTGCGGACTCAAGCATTGTGCGTAATCCTTTGACCATTGCAGGTGGTCCCACAACATAATAGATTGCTGTCTCCATATCTTTGACATATTTCTTGAGCATGACCTCATCGATGCGGCCGGTTTCACCTTGCCAGGTCTGGTCTACTGCATTCGGGTCTGTGATGGTTCCAATACATTTGTAAGTGGGATTGCCTCGCTGGAGAGACTGCAATTCCTGTAGAAAGGCCCCGTCTTCCGGACGGCGATTGGAATACAAGAGAATGAGAGGTTGCGTAAACTTGTTCCGGGCTTCTTCGACCAACATACTTCGAAAAGGTGTAATCCCGATTCCACCTGCGAGAAAGACCAAAGTGCGGGAATCGTTGTTCGGCATGGTGAATTGTCCGAATGGACCTTCCAGGTCCAATGTCGTTCCTAGGGGCATGTCTCTCAATATCCGCTTGAAGGCGGTGTCCCGAAGACGAGTGGCGACCATTAGCTGTGGTTCGGAAGGAGCGCTGGCCAGTGTAAAAGCGCGTGAATGATCTTGGGGGTCTGATGTTGAAAGATGCGGTAAGGAGAGATCGATAAACTGACCGGCTTTGAATGTGAATGTTGTGGGACGATCAAAATAGAAGGCCATTGTACCATTAGCGACTTCCTGTCGCTTCTGTAACGTCACATGGTGAATGGTTGGTTTGCCGGGTTGGTCCATAGAGAGGGCTCCTGAGAAAATAAATTGAAAATTCTTTCAATATATTGTCCAGTCAGGTGCAGGCGTATTGGGGGAATGCGGTGCGAACGTCATCCTATCGTTTTGGTACAGGGTTGAGTCAATCCATTGGCCTATTAGACAGGTCATTCAGTTCTATGGTTGAATCGGCTCAATCATTAGTGGGAAGACTATGGAACGAATTGAGAGAAACTACCGGGCGCTACTGAAAGTCGCCATTGTGCTGAATTCACAACGGGACACCGATAGTCTCTGGCAGGCCATTATCGAGCAAATTGAACAGGTTATGCCCTGGGCTCGGGCGAGTGTGACGTTATACGACCGGGAATCCGACGGGTTCCGATTTTATGTGGTGGCGACTCATTTAGCGAAGGTCGTGCTTCAGCGTGATTCGCTGATTCCGCGAGTCGGGAGCGGAATGGGGTGGGTTTTTGATCACAAAGCGATACATGTCCGTCCTGATCTCAAACTGGAACAGGTCTTTCTGGAAGATCAATGGTATGTGGAGGAAGGCCTGGGACGGATGATCAATCTGCCGCTTTTAGTGCGAGACAAGTGTTTAGGTGTGTTGAATCTCGGGAGCGTCGATGCTGGGAGCCCTGACCCGGATGCCCTTGATTTTTTGTCACAAGTGGCGATGCAAATTGCCTATGCCATCGACCATGTGCGGTCTTATGAAGAAATCAATCTGTTGCGTCAGCAGTTGGCACGAGAAAATGTCTATCTGGTGGAGGAACTCAAGCTGACGAAACACTTTGGAGCCATGGTGGGACGAAGCCAAACGTTTCAGCATGTATTGGAACTCGCGCGCGAAGTGGCCCCTACGACGTCGACCGTCTTAATCACCGGGGAAACGGGAACAGGGAAAGAGCTTCTGGCTCAAGCGATTCATGATTGGAGTCTGCGGAGTGACAAGCCATTCATTCGAGTGAATTGTGCGGCACTTCCGATGGGTTTAATCGAAAGTGAATTGTTTGGTCACGAACGAGGGGCGTTTACCGGGGCGGACTCCAGGCGTGAAGGGCGATTTGAGTTAGCTCATGGGGGGACTTTATTGTTGGATGAAATCGGGGAAATTCCCATGGAGACCCAAGCGAAATTGTTACGGGTGATCCAGGACGGGATGGTCGATCGTGTGGGTGGCAAACGGTCCATCCCTGTGGATATTCGGCTGATGGCCTCGACCAATGCCGATCTGCCTTCAGCCATTGAACAGGGTCGTTTCCGAGCGGACCTCTTCTACCGGCTTCATGTCTTTCCGATTACCATTCCTCCCCTCCGGGACCGGCCAGAAGATATTCCGGAACTCGCGCAGCATTTTTTTGAACACTACCGGATCAAACTCAAGCGGCCCTGTGTAACCATTGAGCCTGATTCGTTAGAACGGCTTATCCGATATTCCTGGCCAGGCAATATTCGAGAACTGGAAAATGTCATTGAGAGAGCGGTGATTCTCTCCCATCAAAAAGTCCTGCGCATCGATGAACGGCTGTTGATTCCCCACAGCACGAGGCTCGAACCTAAGGCTCCAGCCGGGTTGGTCGATTTTGAACGGCAACATATTCTTCAAACCCTCGCTTCCAGCAATTGGCAGATCGAAGGAGGGGGAGGAGCTGCGGAACAACTTGGATTGGCCCCAAGTACGCTCCGGAGCCGGATCAAAAAGTTAGGCATTCAGCGGCCAACCAGCACGACCTCACTAAAATAGTCTTTGGGAAACCGCCCTTCTCTTGATCCTCCGTCTTCACTTCTAGCATCTCTCCTCCACGATGTTTCGTGGCTGTAGCCCACGAACTCTTACCTAATTTTCGTGGGCCAAAAGAGATCTGCTCTGGTTAACAGAACATAACAAATTGGTTTTATTGATTTGTTTCCCCTAATCAGATATCTCGGCTCAATGGCGCAGAAGATGCAAAATTAAAAATAGGAAGGAAAATTAGTTAAGGAAAATTTCACAAAAAAAGGAGTTCCCAATGACAAGTTCAAGGCCACAGAGACAAACGACACCTGACCATAGGGCAAAAGTACCCGTGATAGTTTCCATGTTCTCTTTAATGATATTACCGATAAGTGTTTTAATTTCCGCCCCTTCAATGGTGTTTGCAGCCGCTGACTTAAACGAACGCCATCATGAACTTCTCTCCGGAGACCGCATCCTGCTTGCCACGGTCGAGGAAATTAGAGGCGGCCAAGCCAGAGCTCATACCGGTGAGATGCAACCCCGTTATCTGCCCATGAATGTACGTAAAGACAAGGGATTACCGGAGCTCAAGAAAGGCGATCGAGTGGAGATTACCGTCAACGATCAAAATCTTATTGTCGATATTCATCTGGTAGGGGAGAAAAGTCACCATCGCATTCTGCTCGGCGAACTCGCTCAGCCCCTCATCACCGGACATGAAAAAGCCGTGATTCGAACGGAAGATGGGAAGGAGGAGTCACACCTCGTGCGGCCTCTCGCCAGGAGCAAGGTCGCATCCGTTTCAGTGGGTGCCCCGGCCGTGTTTCTCATCGATGAACGGCAAGGGATTGCCGATGTCACGTATGGGAGTGCGGAGGCCGTTGGGAAGGCTCAACAGTTATGGCAAAAGAAATCGCCCCTCAAGGCTAGCTTTAGCAGAGTGACAGGCGTGATCTTAAAACACTTGGACAATAACACAATTACCATTCAAACTGAGGAGGGCCCTGAGCAATCGTACGAGGTCCGTCCATTCATTCAGAAAAACCTTGCCAAACTATCCAAAGGTGAAACGGTGGTCCTCTTTGTGGATGACGAAAATAAGGTCACCGATGTGTCGACCGCGCATTCCGAGAAATGAGGGAGGTTCGGATTCTTTGGCTTTTAATAGAAATGATAAACAAAAAGGAAAAAGGAGGAGACCATGCTGACGCAAGGCATTCCGGTAGGCGGATTAAACACGATAGGACAAATCGTCGCGACCAACACTTTACAGTTTTATGCTCATCAGAACGGCTTGGCCATTGCGGTAGCGCTACTGTCGACACATACGGCCGGTTCGCCGGTGGTGGATAGCCAAGGACGATACGTCGGCTTTATTAATGAGTTCGATGTCATGGGAGCCCTGGCGGCAGGGAAAGATCTCGGTAAGCTGGTAGCTGAAGATATCATGCGTAAGGATCAGCTTGCCGTGACACCCTCAACAAACATCGCGGATGCTTCCGCGAAGATGGAAGAGCATCATGTCTTCAACCTACCCGTGGTCGACCAAAACGGCGTCGTGACTTACTCGGTCTCACGGCACGATCTTTTGCGAGCGTGGATTGGCCTGGGCGTCGGCATGGGACTCGACCCGTAAGCCTCTGGCCTGTCGTTTTCAGTGACGGAACCGGACGAATCAACTGCCATAGACCACTCAATTCTCAAGTCGTCGATGGCACAAGAGAGAAAAGATATCTAAATCAACAGTCTCGGAGAAAGGTGCTGCCCATGATGAGTCTCGAGAACCTTGTCAATTACCAATTAAGTGAAGGCCTGACAGAACAAGAATTGGCCGAAGACATTGGCGTACCCACCTTCACGATTCATAGAATTCTTAAGGGCAGAACTCCGAAAAATCCAGATATCTGGAAGAAGCTGGCTCGCTATTTTCACAGGGATGTGAATCTCTTGCGGTTCGGTAAACTCGGCCTCGTGAATCCAAAGGAGAAAGACGAAGACTCAACTGGGCATCATCACCCGTATCGAAAGGTGCCGATCCTTTCGTGGGATCAAGTGAGCAACGTAGTGAAATCCCAAGCTCCCATATCGTTCTCGGCTGCTCGACAAGAGAGGGTAGACACCGAACTCCCGGGAGCGCGTGTATTCGCATTGTATGTCCATGATGATTCCATGGAACCCCTGTTCCATGAAGGAGAGATCATCTTTGTGAACCCGGATCTTGAACCTCGGCCTGGGGATTACGTGATCTTCTTGGATCAAACGGGCGAGGCGGATCATGGTTGTCTCAGACAGCTCAAAAAAATTCAGGGGAGGTATGTCTTGCATCCACTCAACATCCAATACAAGGACTCGAATCTCATGAGTCATCAGAAGATTGTTGGGCGGGTGGTCCGGCTTCGTATGAATCTGTAAACTCTTTGAGCGGGGAAGCCGATATTTGGCTTCCCTGTGCTGACCTTAGCCAAAAATTACTGATAGTGAACGTATTGAATCTATGCTGGCGGAGGACCGAATGAAAAATGATTCCGGTGGAGAACGTGCTTCCCATCCAATCAGTTATGCGCCAATATGAGGTCTGATGCTATCTCCGTTGCATTCATCCCCTTGTGACAGCAGGTTCATTTTTCACTCCATCCTTTTTTTCTTCACCATTTCATCCTCATCCCTAAGATCCCTGTAATCTCTTCTTTATCATTAGTCGCTTCTCTAATTGCGTTGGGTCATTAAACAATTTTCTTACAAGTATGTGAGTCATGCTTGGAAGCCTGGTTGAGTAGTTAATTGTTGATAAGCGCGCCCTCGAAATTTCAAGGAATTTCGCGGAATGATTGCAAGATTTCGCGGGACTAAAAATCTAAATCAAATACAAAGAACAAGCATTTTCCCATTAAATCCGACTCATTGAGGCACTTTTGGCTGGGCTTGCGGGCTGGACTCAGGATTGCACCAGGAGTCTATGACGACGTGTCTCATGAGGCGGATCGTGATTCTCTCCGGAGGGAAGGGAGGGAATTGCGCCAGACCAGAAAGGAGGGCAAGCGGGCAGGCCAGCAAGTCTCATTATGGAACCCCGACGGGGGGCCGTGTATTCCGTAATGCGTTTTTTTTTAAAAGGAGGTCTTTTCAATGTTTCTTTCTAGACGTCAATTTTTAAAAGTTTCGGCCGGGACCGTGGCGGCGGTGGCACTCGCCGATAAGGCGCTGGCGCTCACGGCGTTACAGCCGGTCATCGAAGTGGGCAATCCCCTGGGGGAATATCCCGACCGTTCCTGGGAACGGGTCTATCACGATCAATATCGCTATGACAGTTCGTTTACCTGGTGTTGTTCCCCGAACGACACGCATGCCTGTCGCATTCGGGCGTTTGTGCGGAACGGGGTAGTCATGCGGGTGGAGCAAAACTACGATCATCAAACCTATGAAGACCTGTATGGCAACCGGGGGACGTTTGCGCATAACCCGCGGATGTGTTTGAAGGGGTATACGATGCATCGCCGGGTGTACGGGCCGTACCGGCTCAAGGGGCCGTTGATGCGTCGAGGGTGGAAGGAATGGATGGACGACGGGAGTCCGGAGTTCACCCCGACGATCCAGACGAAATATAAGTTTAATGCGCGGTATTTGGACGATATGTTGCGGGTCTCCTGGGATACCGCGTTTACGTATTTGGCCAAGGCCATGATCATCATTGCTAACCGCTACAGTGGAGAAGCCGGGGCGCGTAAGTTGCGGGAACAAGGCTATCCGCCCGAGATGATTGAAATGATGAAAGGCTCAGGAGTGCGAAGCATGAAATTCCGGGCCGGAATGCCTGTTTTGGGAATCATTGGGAAAATGGGCATTACCCGGATGAACGGGGGCTGCGGGGCCTTATTGGATACCTATATCAGAAAAGTGACGACGGAGAATGCCCAGGGGGGACGCTATTGGAATAACTACACCTGGCATGGCGATCAGGATCCGTCCCAGCCCTGGTGGAATGGGACGCAGAATTGCGATGAAGATCTGTCTGATATGCGATTCTGTAAATTTAATACCAGTTGGGGCAAAAACTTCGTCGAAAATAAGATGCCGGAAGCCCACTGGAAACTCGAAGCTATTGAACGGGGGGCTCGAATTGCCGTGATTACTCCGGAATACAATCCGACGGCGTATCGGGCCGATTACTGGATTCCCATTCGTCCTGAGTCGGATGCGTCCTTCTTTTTAGGCGCCTGCAAAATGGTTGTGGATGAGGGATTGTACGATGCCGATTATTGCCGGTCGTATACCGACATGCCCTTACTGGTCCGCACCGATACCCTGCAGTATTTAGATCCGCGGGATGTGATTAAAGATTATCAGTTCCCGGATTTTTCCAAGTCGTATTCGGGCAAAGTGCAGACCCTGAAGCCGGCGGAAGTCGCCCGGTTAGGGGGACTGATGGTCTGGGATCTGAATAAGGACCAGGCGGTGCCTATTCACCGGGAACTCGTGGGCTGGCATTTCAAGAAGAGCGGGATTGACCCGGCGTTGACGGGG
Organism: uncultured Nitrospiraceae bacterium; assembly: GCA_963734345.1. Taxonomy (GTDB): domain Bacteria; phylum Nitrospirota; class Nitrospiria; order Nitrospirales; family UBA8639; genus Nitrospira_E. The sequence continues at coordinate 378,000 of CAVTGT010000010.1, read as the reverse complement.
ACCCATCGGGTGCAATTGCTCAACGGGCGGGAAGTGGACGTGATGCCCATTTTCCAAATGTATCAAGTGCATCTGCAGGATTACGATCTGGATACCGTCCATCAAATCTGTCGGTCGCCGAAGGATTTGATCGTGCGCTGGGCGCGCGATGTCGGGACGGTCAAACCGGCGCAGATTCATAATGGCGAAGGCGTCTGCCATTACTTTCATATGACGCAAAACGGGCGGGCGGCCGCCTTGACGCTCATTTATACCGGGAATATCGGGAAATTCGGGAGCGGGTGTCATACCTGGTCGGGCAATTATAAAGCCGGAGTATGGGCAGCCACACCCTGGGCCGGATCTGGTCTTGGGGCGCACACTGGGGAGGATCCCTTCAACATTACCACCGACCCGAATGCGCATGGCAAAGAAGTGAAAGTCAGAGGGTATTACTATGGCGAAGAGGTCGGGTACTGGAACCACGGCGATACGGCGTTGATTGTGAATACGCCGAAGTATGGCCGGCGGGTGTTTACCGGCAAGACGCATATGCCGACGCCGAGCAAATTCCGGTGGGTGGCCAACGTGAATGTGCTGAACAATTCGAAGCATCATTATGACATGGTCAAGAATGTGGATCCGCATAATGAATGTCTGGTGCATCAGGAAGTGGAGATGACGTCGGATGTGAACCATTTCGATGTGTCGTTTGCGGTGAATACGTGGATGGAGTTTACCTATCCAGAAATGACCGCCACGGTTTCCAACCCCTGGTTCCAGGTGTGGAAGGGCGGCATCCGGCCGTTGTATGACACGCGGAACGATTTGGATACGGTGGCCGGCGTCGCCGCCAAACTCACCGAAATGACGGGGGATGGCCGGTTCCGCGATTACTTCAAATTTGTCTATGACAATCGCGTGGACGTGTATGTGCAACGGTTGTTGGATGCCGGCTGCACTTCCTATGGCTATTCGGCAGACACGATGTTGAAGTCGGAAAAGGGCTGGATGGTAATGTGCCGGACGTATCCTCGCATCCCCTTGTGGGAAGAAACCAATGAGAGCAAGCCGCAATGGACGCGCAGTGGCCGACTGGAGACCTACCGGGTCGAGCCGGAAGCCATTGAATACGGCGAGAACTTCATTGTGCATCGGGAAGGGCCGGAGGCGACGCCGTACCTGCCGAATGCGATCATGTCGACCAATCCGTATATCCGGCCGGATGACTATGGCATTCCCATCACGGCGCAACATCATGACGATAAAACAGGTTCGCAACATTCGGTTGCCCTGGGCGGAAATCAAGCGCTACTCCAATCCGCTGTGGGAGAAGGGGTATCAGTTCTATTGCGTGACGCCGAAGACCCGGCATCGGGTGCACAGCCAATGGTCGGTCAACGACTGGGTGCAGATGTATGAATCCAACTTTGGCGATGCCTATCGAATGGATAAGCGGACGCCGGGGGTGGGGGAACATCAAATTCATATCAATCCGTCGGCGGCAAAAGACCGGGGCATCAACGACGGGGACTATGTCTACGTCGATGGCAACCCGGTGGACCGGCCGTATCGGGGCTGGAAGCCCAGCGACCCGTATTACAAGGTGGCGCGGTTGATGATCCGGGCGAAGTACAACCCGGCCTTCCCGTACCATGTCACGATGGCCAAGCATGCGCCCTATGTGTCGACGGCGAAGTCGGTGAAAGGGCATGAGACCCGTCCGGATGGCCGGGCGATTGCGGTGGATACCGGGTATCAATCGAACTTCCGGTATGGCGCGCAACAGTCGTTTACCCGCAGTTGGCTGATGCCGATGCATCAAACCGACTCGCTCCCCGGGAAAAAAGCGGCGGTCTGGAAATTTAAGTGGGGCTTTGAAATCGATCATCATGCGGTCAATACGACGCCGAAGGAATGTCTCATCCGGATAACCAAAGCGGAGGATGGGGGCATCGGCGGGCGCGGGCCGTGGGAACCGGTCCGGACCGGGTTCACGCCAGGCCAGGAGAATGAGTTTATGATCAAATGGCTGAAGGGTGATCATATTAAGATCAAAGTGTAGGCAGGTTGGAGGCTGGGGGTCATTTTTTTCTTGATTGCCGTCTAGAAAGAAACATTGCAACACCTCCCCCCAGCCTCCTCCTTTTTTGACCGCAAGCAATTTATGAACACTGATAACGAGAAGTTGGAGCAACCATTCACGGGATATGCCATGCCAAGAACATGTACTCACTCAACCCTCGATCGATGTGGTGGATGATGACGAGGTGGTTCGTCGCAGTATCGTCAAAAGGCTGACGCGGATGCATTGTACCGTGCGAGCGTTCGAGTCGGGGGAAGCCTTTCTGGCCTCCTTCGCGCAGTCCCCGGAAACCCCGGATGTCATTTTAGTGGATTATCAAATGGAGGGGCTGAATGGGATTGACACCGTCAAGGCCTTGCGGGCGACCCAGTCCATGGTGCCGGCATTTATCTTTACGGCCTATGCCGGGGGCCTGGATCTGCGGCTGGTGAAGCAACTCGGCAATTGTGAGGTGCTGCTGAAAACGGTGGACCTCATTAATTTGCGGCATGTCGTGAATGGCGCGATGGCGCTCAAACACCTCCGGCAGACGGAATGTGTGGAGTGTCAGAGTGTCGACTGCTGACTCGCGAGAGGATGCGTAGAAACTTTTTCTGTATTTCATTTACCACGGAGGACGATCATGCCTGAAGTGTATAACTGGCAATTAGGAAGGAAGATGCTGTATCCGTATGAGGAGCGGCATCCGAAATGGCAATTTGCCTTTGTCTTTAACATCAACCGGTGTTTAGCGTGTCAAACCTGCTCGATGGCGGATAAGTCGACCTGGCTGTTCAGCAAAGGGCAGGAGTACATGTGGTGGAACAACGTGGAGACGAAGCCGTACGGGGGCTATCCGCAGTTCTACGATGTGAAGATCACGCAGTTGATTGAGCAGGTCAATCCGGGCGGGCAGGTGTGGAACGTGCGGGTGGGCCGCAAACACCATGCGCCGTACGGGGTGTTTGAAGGGATGACGATTTTCGATGCCGGGGCCAAGATCGGCCAGGCGGCGATCGGCTACATCCCGACGGACCAGGAATGGCGGTTCGTGAATATCTATGAAGACACGGCCACGTCGATGCGGGCGATAGTCGAAGGGGTGGACAAGACGGGGTTTACGAAAGAAGAGCCGTGGAAGATGACGGGCAGCAGCTTGCCGGAGCATGAAACGTACTTCTTCTACCTGCAACGGATCTGTAACCACTGTACGTATCCGGGGTGTCTGGCGGCGTGTCCGCGGAAGGCCATTTATAAGCGGCCGGAAGACGGGATCGTCTTGATCGACCAGAACCGGTGCCGGGGGTACAAGAAGTGTGTGGAGCAGTGCCCGTTTAAGAAGCCGATGTATCGGGGCACGACGCGGGTGAGTGAGAAGTGTATCGCGTGCTATCCGCGGGTGGAGGGCAAAGACCCCTTAACGGGGGGCGAGCCGATGGAGACGCGGTGCATGGCGGCGTGTGTGGGCAAGATCCGGCTGCAAGGGCTGGTGAAGGTGGGCGATGACGGGCTCTGGGCGGAAGACCGCTGGAATCCGTTGTACTATGCCATCCGGGTGGAGCAGGTGGCGTTGCCGTTGTATCCGCAATGGGGCACGGAGCCCAATGGGTTTTACATTCCGCCGCGGCAGGCCCCGCGGGGCTACATCCGGCAGATGTTCGGGCCGGGAGTGGACAATGCGATTGAGAAGTATCTGGTGCCGAGCCGGGAGTTGTTGGCGGTGTTGCAGTTGTGGCGGGCGAGCCAACAGATCATCTTCCGGTATGACGTGATCCCGGGGCCGAAAGTGTTTGAAACCCAGATCCATGGGCGGAAGTTTGAGATGTACAACGACACGGTGTTGGGGTTCAACAAGTCGGGCAAGGAAGCGGTCCGGCAGCAAGTGGAAGAGCCGATTTACATCCGTCCCGCCGAGCGGGTGAACTGGCTGTAAGCGGTCGGCCCAGAGGGGCAGGAGAGGCAGGGAGCGAGCCATCTCGCTCCCTGCTTTTTTTTACCAATTAAGGTGTAATTTTGTAACAATCCACATGTTATGAGCGGGTCAGCTCAATCTTATGACAAAAAAAGCTAGAAGAAAGTTTATGCCTTGAGTTTTTCATCCATGGTCAAACTTGGTTAATTGAAGAATTTGTCAAAACCTTTTGAGAAAGATTCTCCTTATCCAACAAAGGGGCTATGCATGATATTTGACGAAAAGGATCGACAGGCTCATCGCGTGGGCAAAAATTTCTATCGAATTCTTTTGGAAGTCGCCAATATTCTCAATTCCCAGCGGGATACGGAAAGTTTGTGGAAAGCTATCACCGGTCACCTCAAAGAAATCGTGCCCTGGGAACGAGCGGGGATTACTCTCTATCATTCCGATCTTGACGCATTTCGTTTTTATGCCGTTGAAACCAGTATGCCGATTGTCCGGTTAAAGTGTGATGCCATCATTCCCCGAGAAGGGAGCGCTATGGGGTGGGTCTATGACCATCGCATCATGCACGTTCGGCCCCATATTCAAGAGCACCAGGTATTTTTGGAGGATGCCTTTTACTATGAAGAAGGCTTGGGTCGTATGATCAATCTTCCTATGATCATTGGGGACAATTGTATCGGTTCCTTGAATATCGGCAGCGTTGAATCTGGAGACCCCGATCCCGGGAACGTTGAGTTTTTACGGCAGGTTGCCACACAAATTGCCTTCGCTATTGATCATGTCCGGGCCTATGAAGAAATTAACCGGTTGCGCGACCGGCTGGCCCATGAAAATGCCTACCTGTTAGAGGAAATTAAAGTCACCCATGATTTTGGGGCCAGTATAGGCACCAGTCAGAAGTTTAAACAGGTACAGGAACTCGCCCGGGCGGTGGCTCCCACCAATACTTCGGTACTCATTATGGGAGAAACCGGTACGGGTAAAGAATTATTGGCTAGACTTATTCATGAACTCAGTCCAAGGCGTGATAAACAATTTGTCCGGGTCAATTGTGCGGCTTTACCTTCCGGATTAGTAGAAAGTGAATTGTTCGGCCATGAGAAAGGCGCGTTTACCGGTGCGGATCAGTGGAGGCCTGGGAAATTTGAATTGGCAAATGGAGGAACTCTTTTCTTGGATGAGATTGGAGAAATGCCAATTGAGGCTCAGGCGAAACTTCTCCGCATCCTCCAAGACGGCGTTGTTGAGCGAGTGGGGAGTATTCAGGGAAAGGATGTGGATGTCAGAATAATTGCTGCCACTAATGCCGATTTAAGTAAGGCCACTTCCGTGGGACGGTTTCGTTCTGATTTATTTTATCGATTGCATGTTTTTCCCATTGTCATTCCACCCCTTCGGGAACGGTTGCATGACATTCCTCTCCTGGTTCGACACTTTATGGAGAAAAATCGACTCCAATTTAAACGTGGTTGCCAGGATATTGATGAACGATCCATGGAAATGCTTATCCAATATTCCTGGCCTGGTAATGTACGGGAACTCAAAAATATCATCGAACGGGCAATGATTCTTTCTCAATCGTCTGTATTGCATGTGGAAGAATCGTTGTTGCGGTCTCCCACACAGGATAAGGAGACATCCTCAACCCGATTGAAGGATTTGGAGCGCGGGCAAATTCTTCAGGCGTTGGAAGCGTGTGAATGGCGGATTGAAGGATCCTTAGGAGCAGCGAAGCATTTGGGGTTACATCCGAGTACTCTTCGAAGTCGATTGAAAAAGCTTGCGATCACAAAAAAATCAAAAATATAACTTTTATTTGAATAATTGAAGGGATATTTCGGATATAGCTTTGCCTATGAACAATGATATCCATTCCCAGGATCTCCCGTCAGTTGGCTATTCCATCAACTATTCAAATCCCGGGATAAGCATTATTCAATGGTTGATGGATAAAAACCGTTGATCAGGTAGCATTGAGGATGGCTTCTAGAAGGTTTCGTGCGGTTAAAATGCCTAAGAAAAAGAAAGTTTCACGAAATTATGACTTCCCCAAACCATGATTCATCAATAGGAACCTCCGACCGGCCCAAACAGAATCTATTCGTGGTTGATGATGACCCCTTTGTGCGAACGAGTCTTTCGAGGCGCTTGCAGCGTGATGGTTTTATCATTCATGAATTTGAATCGGGAGAATCCGTTGTCGGATATTTGGACAATGTTTCTAGTTTGCCTGATGCCATTATTTTAGATTACAAAATGACAGGGATTAACGGTATGGAGACCTCCCGATTAATTCGCGAGCGGTTCCCATGCATTCCTGTGATTATTTTAACGGCGTATTTAGGAGTCATTGACATCGATGAGGCAAAGCGGGAAGGAGTTTTCGAAGTTTTGACCAAAAATGTAGAATTGGAAAATTTACGGCTTGTGATCCAGCATGCCGTGAATCGGAATCATGAATAATTCCAATAAAATGCTGTGAGAGCCGAAAAAAAAGATGATGCAACCCTACCCATCCTGGGGAAAAATTTAAACCACGACAGAAAAGAGGAACGTCACGGTTGGGAAGAATTCTTAATCGTGTATTCACCTTCACTGACTTCACATCCAGATGTTTCCTGCTTCCCCAAGGGATGACGCCAAGCGATTTTCTCCCAAAGAGACTCTCTGTATTTTTAGAGAAGCCCTTCCAAATCATTCCACGCATTTCCTTGAAATGTTTTCCGATCGAGGTAAGTTTCCGGGTCACAATTTTGATCATTTTTCAAAATTCCTGAGTTCAGGATTCTCAAAGAAAAATTCTCTTGCTGAGTTCTTGCGGTAAAGGCATTGTTTTCCGTGAATTATTCTTTTCTGAAACGTCATTGGCTCACCGAAAGGAATCTGGCCGATGTTTAAAAAGGGTTATTGTTCAGGAACATCCAAAACGCGAGTGGGGAGAAAGATTATGCCAGCGACAACATAGATTCCCATCTTTTCTGGTGATGAGGCCGTTCTCTTGAAAACCCAAGGAAATCTGATGAATTTTCGATTATTTAGCTCATTCGGAGGAGGATAACGCACGCCACTGATGGATAATTTTTGGTCAATACCCAATAATTTATCTATATTCAGCATACCTGGTCGCCTGTTGCACTTAAGGACTTTAGGGGTAAATGTGAATTAGGTGCATACGTTTAAGGATCATTCGGGAATGATTAACGTGAAACCCTCGGTTAGACATGGTCCTTAGTCCTTAATGGATGAGTGCAGGGAATTTCCATCGGCCTCCTCAATGGGTGTATCCGGACCTCATGTTTGCCTGCGGACTCCTAACAAGCCTCGGCTTTGAATAATCACAGAGGTTCATTGAACTTTTCGAGCATAAGGTGAGTTCGGTATAGTGATGATGGGAAGGAGGAACCCCCATCCTGAAATGTTTTTGGGGTTTTTCATATGTATGGAAACAGCTTTGAGGAGTGGCACGATGCAATTGGCCAAACTGCGGAGTGAATTAGAGCAAGCTCGATCACGCACTGATGAGTTGTTTGCCCTCATCAGTGCTCATGCGATGTATGAGCGTCCTATCCCTGGGCGACACCGGTTGATTTTTTATCTCGGCCATCTCGAAGCGTTTGACTGGAACCAAATTTGTCGTGAAACATTGGGCATGTCATCTTTTCATTCGTCCTTCGATCAATTATTTGAAGCAGGCATCGATCCTTCTGAAGGAAATCTTCCCCATGATCAGCCATACGATTGGCCAACGATAATGGAAGTAAAACGCTATAATGTGCGGGTTCGCAAAGAAGTGGACCGGGTATTGAGTTCTGCTCCAGAGCCAATCATTCATGTGGCGGTTGAACATCGGCTGATGCATGCCGAAACCAATGCGTATCTCCTCCACCACCTCGATCCGAAACATAAACATCCACCCTCGGACACTCTTCTCATTTCCGGAGAGACACCGGGGGAGGAGATGGTGGACATTCCTGAAGGCATAGCGACATTGGGACTGCAGCCGGAAGATGGTTTTGGCTGGGACAATGAATATGGCCGACATGAAGTACATGTTCCGGCATTTTCGATCAGTCGATATAAGGTGACGAATCAACAATATTTGCGATTTGTGCAGGAGGGTAGCGAGCCGCCGGCTTTTTGGATCAGGCGAGGGGACGTTTGGTATTTGCGCACAATGTTTCTGGAGGTGCCATTGCCTTTATCCTGGCCGGTATATGTGACCCATCGACAGGCTCAGGCCTATGCTGAATGGGTTGGCATGGCCCTCCCCACTGAAGCCCAATTCCATCGCGCTGCCTTTGGCACTCCGTCCGAGATTGAACGATCGTTCCCCTGGGGTCATGAGGCTCCAACTATTCAACACGGAAATTTTGATTTTCATTCGTGGGATTCCGTTCCTGTCACGGCCCATTCCCATGGCAACAGCGGGTTTGATGTGGCTCAGATGATGGGAAACGGCTGGGAATGGACATCGACGCTTTTTCATCCCTTTAACGGCTTCTCGCCCCTTCCCACATACCCTGGCTATTCCGCTAGGTTTTTTGACGAAGATCATTTTGTCGTGAAAGGTGGCGGTCCTCAGACTGCCAGCAGGTTATTGCGACGATCCTTTCGAAATTGGTTTCGACAAAGTTACCCTTATGCGCATATTGCCTTTCGCTGTGTGCAGAATTAACGGGTGACGCTCTTCCTCGCCCTGCTGTTCATCTGTTATAAAATTTTCATGCGACGAATATTAGGAAGAAACAGCCATTGGCGGCCTTTCTTCGTTCTGCTGATTCTAGGGTGGAATCCTGCTTTTGCCAGCGATACCCTGGTCATTCTGCATACGAGTGAACATCATGGGGTGGCGCTCCCGTTGGAACGGGCAGAAGATCCCAGAGTCGGAGGCTTGGCTGGACGAGCAACTATTGTGGAAGAGGTCCGCCGAGAAGGCTCGCCGGTTTTGATGGTGGATTCCGGAGATATTCTAATAGGAACGGCCCTGTCTTCCTGGTTTCGTGGCGAACCGGATATTCTCGCCATGAATTTGATCCGTTACGATGCCATGGTGGCCGGAAACCATGATTTTGATTATGGGTTGGACCATCTGCGCATGTTGGTCGATCTTGCCGATTTTCCAATTTTGTGCACCAACCTGCGATCAGAGCGGTTTGACCTGCCTTGCCGGTCTTCTTTTGTCACTCGTCTGGGGAACCTGAGTGTTGGTGTGCTAGGAATTGTGGGGAAAAGTAATTTTCCGGAAACCTTTAACCGGGATGTTGCAAAAGTGCTTTCTCTGGTGGATCCAATCGCTTCCCTTCAATTGGAGGCCATGCGGTTACGAACCGAATCCCATGTCGACCTGGTTTTGGCCATCACTCATCAAAATACGGATGAAGATTTGGCCATTCTGGGGACCGTCGACGGGGTGGATGTGATTATCGGTGGACATACCGAAGGGTTCGACGGATTGTATGCTCGAGGACTGACGAAGCCGGTTGAGAGCATGACTCGTCCCGGAGCCGTGTATGTGAAGACGCACCGGCAAGGACGAACGATTGGGCGATTGGATCTGACGATTGAAAACGGCTCGGTGCTTGATGCGCGGGCTCATAATATTCCCGTTTCGGCGTCGGTGCCGGTAGAACCGACGGTTCAACAACTTCTGGTTGAATATCGGCAACAGTTTGCTCGTCATGCCGGACAAATATTGGGGTATGCGACAGTGCGTCTTCAGGGCGATCGGCCGGTTGTTCGAACGCAGGAGACCAATTTAGGTAATCTTTTGACCGACCTCATGCGAACACGTTTGAGTACGGATATCGCGCTGATTAACGCAGGACAAATTCGACGCAGCCTGGAGCCTGGGCCAGTGACTCTGGGCGATGTGCTCTCTGTATTACCCTTTGACTCGGCACTCGTGACCTTGCAAATCACGGGGGCGGTGCTTCGTCAAGCGCTAGAGCATAGTGTAAGTCAATGGCCAAACCATTCCGGGCGGTTTTTCCAGATGTCCGGTCTCCAGGTGACGTATAATGCCATGGTCCCGGGAGGATCTCGCGTGAGGGACATATTAATTGGGGGTGTGCCACTGGATATTTCGAAAACCTATAGCGTGGCGACAGATGCGTTTGTGGCAGACGGTGGAGATGGCTATGACATGTTGACCCATGCTACACATCGAATCGACCATCAAACCCCCTTGCGGGATCTTTTGCTGAAGGCGTTAGCGGAGGGTCCGCTCCATCCGGATCCCGGTCACCGTATAGTGTTCGAGAACAACTCCCCATCTCATTGACCTGCCACAATTTCATGGATCGTTCCCAAATCTCTCGTGATCCGCGCAGATGGTGGACGGACCTGACTGATGTCTGGCAGGAAACTAGACTGATTGTCCTGACGGCTCAGATCGCCGCAATCTATGCGGCCATTCTCATTCCCTTTAAGGCCGGTATTCCTATTATTCCTGGTTTTGTGGAATTGCGGCCGGCCAATGCGATACCCATCGTCGCATCTCTGTTGTTTGGACCCGCCGCTGCCTGGGGCGCTGGGATTGGTAATCTGATCGGAGATTGCTTCGGCACGTTAGGGCCGGCGAGTCTCTTTGGATTTTTAGGCAACTTTTTCTTGGGATATCTCCCCTATGTGTTGTGGGGGAATTTGGGGTGGCTCTCATCCGGGCAGCCTCCTATGGTGAAGTCATGGCGTCAAATGATGGAATATGGCGTGGTGTGTGTCATGGCGTCGGCTGCCTGTGCCGGGATTATCGGTTGGGGAGTGGAGTGGTTGGGTCTATTACCCTTTATCATCCTTGCACCGGCGATATTTTTTAATAATATCGTGATGGGAATTTTCCTCGGTCCTCCGTTGTTAGTTTTTCTCTATCCCAGGGTGCAACGGTGGGGGCTGCGATATGAGGATATTCGAGAATCAGGTTTGTCCGGTTTTCATCATTCCAGAGCGTTGATGACACATGATTCGAATTTCAACGGTGTGACAGGTAAGGATCCTCTCTACTCAATCTTAGATTGTCGTGACCTTTCCTTCCAATATGCGTCCGGTTCTCAGCCCGCCCTCCGGAATGTCTCGTTTTCCCTTGCGCCTGGTGAGCTCGTTGTACTGTTGGGAGGGAGTGGAAGCGGGAAATCTACGGTATGCTTTGCCTGTAATGGTCTGATCCCCCATTTGGTTTCTGGGGCCTTTTCAGGCACGGTGAAAATTTGTGGGCGAGATACCCTTGATAACCCGGTGTGGAAACAGGCCGGTCGGGTCGGCCTCGTGTTTCAAGATTTTGACACGCAACTTGTGGCGACGACGGTAGAGGGCGAATTATTGCATCCATTGGAGTATCGTGACCCTCCACTTTCTGCGGAAGAGATGCGCCGACGTGTCCTCCATGCTCTCAGTTGCATGGGGTTGGAGGACTGTGCCTCCCGTGATCCAATGACAATGTCCGGGGGCCAGCGGCAACGTCTGGTCATGGCCTCCGTGCTCGTGCAGGAACCCACCCTGATGGTCCTGGATCAACCTGGCTCAGATCTTGATCCGGCAGGTCTGGCACAATTACGTGAGTTGTTGCTGAATTTGCGAGAAGAAGGAATCACGGTGCTCATGACGGGACATGACGATAGTCATCTTGCCTCTGCCGATCGCATCCTGGTTCTTGAACATGGGAAAGTTCTTTGGGAGGGGAAGCCGGAGGGTTGTTTGCGTAATCCTCAGGTAATGCGGGATTGGGGCCTGCGTCCGTTGGCGATTACGGAATGTTTTGAGGGATTGGGTGTGGCGCCTTTGCCGATATCCGTCCAGGAAGCCTGGACTCGAGCTGATGCGTTGAACCTCATGCTGAATCCACCAGCGGCGGTGCTTAATGACACGCTTCGGTTGGGCGAAGTGAGGGAATCGTTGCAGAAGATTGCCTCGCCGTTGATTCGAGTCGATCGGATGTCATTTCAATATGACGATCAAGTGGTGCTGGAAGAGGTGTCCTTTACAATTCAACCGGGCGATTTTCTCGCGGTACTGGGTCAAAATGGTTCAGGGAAAAGTACGCTGGCACGTTTGCTCAATGGGCTCTTGACGCCGACACACGGCAGGATTGTTGTGGACGGTTTGGATACCAGCACCACGTCCATGAATGCCTTGGCAAAGCGGGTAGGTTTGGTCTTTCAAAATCCTGATCATCAAATTTTTGCCGATACGGTCTGGGAAGAGGTGGCCTTTAGTGCAAAAAATATGGGGTGTTCCGAGCAAGAGATCGCCGAACGGGTGCAAGGGGCGCTGGCCGCTGTGGGATGGCCGGTTGACGGACGGCAGGGCTTAGATCCGTTTTCCTTGAGAAAAGGGGAGCGACAACGGATTGCGGTGGCTTCCGTGTTGGCCACCCGTCCGACTGTATTGATTTTTGATGAGCCGACGACTGGGCTTGATCCTGCTGAAACAGACCGGATGATGGCGATGATTCGCCAACTGAATCTGCAGGGACATACGATAGTCATGATTACGCACTCAATGAGGTTGGTAGCGGGCTATGCCCGGCGGTGCCTCCTCATGCATGGCGGGAGGATAATTGCTGATGGAACGCCGAGAGAAATTTTTGCTGATGCGGCATTGATCCGAGCCGCATCCTTGGAGATCCCAGCCATTTCTCGGTTTAGCCAACGGTGGGGACATACTTTGTTAACCGTGGATGAAGTGAGGGCCTCATTCATGGCCCCATCTCCGTGAAGATTCCGCAACTGAATGGGGGAAATGGTGGGTGCCTTCGAGTCTCTTATAATTTCGTAAAATGACCATGAATGTTTCATTGTATCTTTCCAGAAAGACGTGGGTTCACCGGTTAGATGGACGGACGAAAGTTCTCACTGTGCTTGGGGTGTTTGTGTTGGCGCTTTGCTTTTCACACCCGCTCTTCCTGTTGGGAGTTTTTTTACTCGTAATGGGTGGATTGTTCCTTTCTCGAGTCGGAGCAAATGTGAGAAAAATGTGGATGCTGACGGTCTTGTTGTTTGGCTATAGCGTTGCTCTTTGGCCTTTCTTTGTCGAAGGACTGACTCCTGTGCCTGTATTACATAGATTAGGTGTGACCTGGGAAGGGGTCATGGTGGGCATGGGCATGGGATTACGGTTGATGATCATGCTTTGGGGTGGCATTTGGTTACTGTCGACAACAACAGTAGAAGAACTGGCACAGGCTTCTCAGCAATTGGGGCTCCCGTCCCGTGCAGGGTTTGCCTTCATGCTTGCGTTTCGTTGGGTGGGGATGTTGTTGGGAGCCGGGGTTGACGTGGTTCAGGCACAACGCTCACGCGGATTAGATGTGTCGACCGGTGGAATTCTGCAACGGATTCGCAAATATGTGCCATTGGTGGTCCCCTTGATCGGGCATGCTCTTCGGCAAACGAATCTTCTTGCGATGGCTTTAGAGTCCAAGGGTTTTCATCCCTCAATCAGGCGGCATTTTTGCGAAAGCCGGACATTGTTGTTGCCGGATTTTATGGTTCTGTGTGGCATGATTATTCTGGTAGGTGTAAGCGGCTGGTTGCGATGGAAGGGAGTCGGTGTGCTCGATATCAGATTTTGATTATTGGGGACAGCCAAGAAAGCCTGATGTAGGTTGGTCAGGCATGGTTGCGCGTGAGGCAATTGATTAATTTATGCTTTACCCCCACTGCTTCTGCTTTTATGTGTGCCTTCTCTACCCTACCCTTGGGTTGCCTGGATAGCTAACAGGGGATACTTGCGGCTCGGGTAAAATGCACCTCGTCCCGATTATGAGAGAAAGAATATGTTGGGAGGACACAGTTGAGGCATTTAAGAAGCAAATGCCTGATTGCTAAGGTATGGAGGTTAACGATGCAAAATCTCTTCGCTCCGCATAGTGGATTTCAGACAGGATGCTTCTTCTTCTGCAAGTGCGACGAATTTAGAAATATTTTTAATACATCGGCCACAGCAGTTTTGCCTGTCATTGAGTCCTAGGGAATCTGCAATTTTTTTGGGGCAGGTAATCGCTGTGCGTCCTAACTGACGGACATCGGAGTCTTTAATACCCTTGCAAATACAGATATACATAAAATAGTCCCGTTTGCCATCAATTCGAAATTGATAACGGTTATCATTTTTAAGTATCTTACAAGCCAGTTCAATCCATGTCAAGATATCTAGTAAAATTATAAGTTATTAAAAATAAAGGAAATTTTTGAATTTTATGGTATGAACATTTTTTAGTGTTGGTGTGAGTTCTTTCTTTTATACGCTCAATGAATGATGATTTTGTTGGAATGATCAAGGTGATTTGTATATGGAATTAGGAAAATGTGCCATTGAACGATTAGAAGGTGTGGAAATCCGTATTCACATTCAGCCGCACGCGTCAAAAACGGGAATTGTTGGGTTCCATGGGGAAGCAGTGAAGATTCGAATCGCGGCACCTCCTGTGGATGGACAAGCAAATACCGAATTATTTCGATTTTTGGCAGGACAACTTGGTGTGCCCCAACAAAATGTGCAGATAATCTCTGGAGTCAGTTCAAGGCAAAAGCGAGTCTACATTAAAGGAAGGACACTTACCGAAATAAGTGCGTACCTGACAAAATCCACCTCTCCGAAAAATCTGTAATTTTCACCTGGGACAACACTTTTGTGAACGGATAGGGAGAAGCCGTATCATCCCTATTCTTGAAGGTAAGCGCGTGGATGGCTAGGTGAGTTTACAACCCCTCAAGCCACTTTTATAATGCCCACCCTTAGCTTGCTAACAAGGCTCGATTGGCCCGAAAGGGATAGATCTTCTTTTTTAATAAAATCGAACACCATGGATTATTGAGACCTATGTCTTCTTCTATTCCTCAAAACGAGCTTCAGGAGCTGTTATTGGATCGACTCGATACCGTTACCGCTCAGCTTCTGTATGAAAAGTTGGGGGAAGATCATTCTCTCCCGCACATTTTGGAATTACTCTTTGAATTGAAAGAGATTTCGTCAAAAATCCAAGGTGAGGCCATCTGGGCTCTCGGTGAGATAAATCGAAGAGAATGTTTAGCCAGCGCCATCCCATGGTTAGACTTAGGTATTACGTTCGCCCAAGCCTCTGGCGCTCTTGGTCTTCGATATTTCAAAGAAAGCCCCATAATTCTCGGATTTTTAGGAAATGAGTCCGAAAGGGACGAATTGCTGGCTGACGTGATGGAACTGGCAGATGGGTCTTTAGATGCCGCTCCCCAATGTGCGTACGAATGGCTGAAGGTGCTTCCCCAGTTGTGTGCGGAAGTATCCCGTTTGGAAATTAAAGAATGGGCTCGATTAGGGATGGAGCTGGCTGAGTGGAATTATGTATTAGGAAATGAATTTTTCCGTGAGTGTCCATCCATCGCGAAAGCCATTCCTTTGGAATCGGCAAAGACCTGGATTGGGTTCGGCATGAAGCTCATGGTTCAAAACAGTTTGGGAAAGCCTGATTACATAGGCACCTTGGAGTTTTTCCGATCCAGCCCAAGTTTGTTTCTCGACATACCTGAAGGGAACGTCAAACACGGGGTCATTGAACTGGGATCTGATTTGGCAAAGCATTCCCCCGAACAGGCGGTCTCCTTTTTAGCCCAGGCACCGGGAATTCTGGCAAGAGTCTCGACGGCCGAATGGAAAATCCGAATTTTGAAATTTGGGCTCCTTGTGGCGGATCGAGATCCCGTCGCCACTCTCGCCTATTTCGGCCAGGCTCCTGAGGTCATCGAATTGACCGGAAAAGAAGAAGATTCGGGCGTCTTCGATGCGTGGTTTGGCCAGGGAATGGAAGCGCTGGAATATAGTGTGGAGGCTGGACGGGCCTTCTTTGCATTGGAAACCCGCCAGGCTTGTTCGGTCGTGGAGGAGGCAATGAGCGGGGTGCCGCTTCGCCAAGTCGCCCGATCGTTGAAAATGTTTGCAAGGGCTCTATGTGGAGAGGACGTGGCCTTAGAGGGCATCTCTGAGAATTCAGGAGTTTCGACAGCCACCGGTCACACTCCAGAGGGGCTTTCCTCAGGGAAAGCGCAAGTCAGTGCGGACGGGAAAACGGTGTATCTTCCCCTCGTCATGCGACGATCGGCAACCCGGGAAGGTAACCGTCGATGGTATACAGTCATGGTAGCCCATGAAGTCGGCCATTTAGAATTCGGCACCTATGCGCTATCTCACCAAGTACTGCAGCAATTGATCACGCAGACCCGGGCCCGATACGACACCATAGCCCATGATCCACAGAGCACGGTTCAGACCTTGGGGCATTTCTTTCAATGCTATCCGCAGCCTGGCATCATTCGGGACTTATGGGAAATTGTGGAGGATGCCCGCATTGATTTTTTACTCTGTCGTGAATATCCGGGATTACAAGAAGATTTGCGATCTTTGACTAAGGAAGCCATGGACCTTCGCACCCTTTCCCATGGCATGACCGCCCGGGAGATGGTGTTGGACGCCTTGCTGTTGCTTTTCGCCGGGTTCACCAAAGACGACTTCACTCGTCCGGGGCTTCAAGAAGTCATCGATGCAATATGGGAGATCGCCAAAACGATTTTACGCCCTAGTGCAACTGTTGAAGATGCGGTGGAACTCGCCGACCGGTTGTATCAAGAATTGGAGCGTAGAATAGGGACCCTGGAGAAAGACCAGGACCAGATCGATCCCTTATCCGGTTCATCTGGAATATCTGATGCAGGTGGAAATCCGGAAGCGGCCGAACATTTAGAAGAGGGGTATCAGCCCTTGACCAATTGGGGGTATCGGGGCATTCTCAATCCTGACCACGTCCAAGTTGAAAAAGAGGAACATTCGGCGCAAAGCCAGTCCGGAAGCCAACGAGGTCAAGAAGGGATGTTTAACGGAGGAGTTGGAAAATCCCCCGATCATGTCGATCATCAACGTTCTCCCCAACAGGATTCATCGCGAGATTCCAGGAAACCCATCTTTGGGGAATCGCCCATGCAGCAATGGTTTCAACCCAACCTCCAACCCATAGATGGTCAGCAGGGTAACCGTCTTCTTCAGGGCGAATATCTCTATGATGAGTGGGACGGCAGGGTACGCGATTACCGACCGCAATGGTGTCGGGTGATCGAGCAGCCTGCCCGCGAAGGCTCCCCGGATTTTGTGGATGAGACGTTTCGAACGTATGGGCCCATTGTGCGGCTCATCCGCCGTTATTTTGAAACGATTCGTCCTGAAGCCTTTCGTCGAATTGGCCGCCAATCTCACGGGGAGGACATCGATTTAGATGCTTTGGTGAGTTGGATGGTCGATCGTCGGCAAGGGAACGATTCTTCCGATCAAGTGTATTCCATCCGGCAAAAACGTGATCGACAAGTGGCGGTATCGTTTCTCGTGGATATGAGTGGATCGACAGGCCGTCAGGTTGGAGCCAGAGCTCGTCCGGTGATCGACATTGAAAAAGAAAGCTTGCTGTTGCTCTCGGAAGCCCTGTCGGCAATTGGCGACCAATACGCCATATATGGATTTTCGGGACAAACACGCGAATCGGTAGACATTCAAATAATCAAGGATTTCGATCAACAATCAGGCGGGAGAGTCGGGTTGAAAATCAGCGGTGTCACTCCCCGGCAACAAAACCGTGATGGGGCGGCAATTCGACATGCCACGCACCGTCTGATACAGCAAGCTGCAAAGGTCCGGCTGCTTATTCTCATTAGTGATGGCAAACCGTTAGACGATGACTATGCTGATGAATATTCCCTGGAAGACACCAAAATGGCCCTTCGTGAAGCCCGTCTTCAAGGCGTTCATCCGTTCTGCATCACCATTGATCAAGCTCCGACTGATTATGTGAAGCGGATGTATGGGGAGATCGGGTATTTAGTTGTGGACGAAGTGGACTCGCTTCCCACCAAATTGCCTAAAATTTATCAACGCCTCACTGCCAGATAACCAACTATGAGAGATATATGACCGACTCCTCTTCACGTCCTGATGTGCCACCTTGGCTCTATAAGTTATTTACAGGGCATCAATATCCGTATGTCCGACGGCAGGCGAAATTTGACCGGAAAGATCGGCAGGAGGACGGCGAACGGTTTGAGCCCACCCAGAATGATATACGTGATAAATTTTGGGAAATCTTTCCTCGCTGTACGACCAAAATGCTTCAGGAAGTGAAAACCGGCATGATTGTCGCGTTTGTGGAATTGGGAGGCTATGAGGCGGGAACGTACCAGGAGTTTATCGACCATCCGGAAGAGTTTTTGAGTCGGGAATATGGGAAGAAAAAAATTAAAGTGAATTTTTACGATGGGGATAATTTTGTGTGTACGATTAACTTTAAAGTCGCAGGGTGGACGAGCCATGAAGATGATTAAGCATGCATGGCTGGCGATCCCTTCAAAGGGATAGGTGGTTTCATGAGCCGAATCAAAGTGACCGTGGTGGGGGCAGGGAATGTTGGAGGGTCCATCGCGCAACGGCTGGCAGAAAAAAACTGGTACGACATTGTGCTGGTTGATATTGTCGAGGGCCTGCCGCAAGGCAAGGCACTCGACCTGATAGAAGCCGGACCGATCTGTGCCTACGATTCAGCGGTGACGGGCGTCAATCATTACGAGGCGACGAAAGATTCAGACATTGTCATTGTCACATCCGGCATCCCCAGACGGCCGGGAATGAGCCGTGATGAATTGTTGGAAATCAATACGAATATTGTTGCATCAGTGGTTCGTGAAACAGCCAAACGCTCTCCCGAGGCGATTCTAATTATTGTCTCCAATCCCCTCGACGTTATGACCCACGTCGCGTATCGGGTCAGCGGATTTCCCAGAAACCGGGTCCTGGGTATGGCCGGCGTGTTGGATTCTGCCCGATTCCGGTCTTTTATTGCGGAAGCGTTGCAGGTATCGGTAGAAAATATTCATGCGATGGTCTTGGGTGGGCATGGCGATTCGATGGTACCATTGAATCGATATACCACCGTGGCAGGGCGACCGGTGAGCGAATGGCTGTCGTCAGAAGCCTTAGAGGCCATAATTAAGCGGACCCGTGAGGGGGGAATTGAAATCGTCAATCTGCTCAAAACGGGGAGTGCCTTTTATGCTCCTGCCGCCTCTGTGGTGGAAATGGTGGAGGCCATCACGAAAGATCAAAAGAAAATTCTTCCCTGTGCGGCCCTGTGTGCAGGGGAATACGGGTTCAATGATCTCTTTCTTGGGGTGCCGGTGAAATTAGGGGCAGGCGGGGCCGAAGAGATTATTGAATTTGACCTGACTGCCCAGGAATATGTTGCACTGCAGACATCCGCCAATGCGGTTCGGGAATTGTGCGGACATGTCGATCAAATGTTGAAGAAAACCATCTGAGATTTTGCGAATGGGTGATGGGCTTGTCCCCTTCCTTCACTTGGCACAATGTTGGATCTTTAGGGTCGTCTCATCATCTTGACGACTTTGGAGACCCGTTCGTATAGTGAGTTATACTGGTGATTTTGGGCTGAATTGGCGCTCGATTTCGGTGATGAGAGAAAATCGATTGCGGGATAAGAGGGATTGTGGAACGTTACAGTAAAAAAATCTGTGGCGAATCATTCTAAATAGGCATGTGGGTCAGGATATTTCATAAAGGGGGTTTCGTTGGGTAACGCATTTTCGCCTCGCGTGTTGCGGGAGGTTCAGGGTGAGCCATGGGAGCTTGAACCGTATCGCCAACAAGGGGGGTATGAAGCCTGGGTTCAGTGCGTGGAGAAGAACGACCCCCAATCGATTATTGCCCAATTGAAGGAGGCGCACCTTCGCGGACGGGGAGGCGCCGGATTTCCGACCGGATTGAAATGGGACAAGGTGCTGAATCATCGCCTCAAGGAGCGATACTTTGTCTGCAACGCCGGAGAACATGAACCGGGCACGTTCAAGGATCGGTATTTGCTTCGGCATCACCCTCATCAACTTCTGGAGGGTTGCCTTATTGCGGCGCACACCGTTGGAGCGAAAGCAGCCTATATCTATCTGAACCATGAATTCTCAGAAGAGCGGTCGATCTTTGAGCGGGCCAAACAAGAAGCCAAAAATCAGGGTATTTTGGGAAAGAATTTTCTCGGAACAGGTCTCAATCTGGACATTGAAATTTTTGATGGATATGGAAGTTATGTGGCGGGTGAAGAAACCGCCATGTTGGAATCGATGCAAGGTCGGCCCGCCCAGCCCAAGCAAAAGCCGCCGTTTTATCCCACGGAGTTTGGCCTGCATGGCAAGCCCACTTTGGTGAACAATGTCGAAACCCTGTCGAATATTCCCCAACTCCTCAGGAATGGAGCAGGATGGTTTCGTGAGGTCGGAACAAGTACCACCCCCGGGACCATGTTATTTTCACTGAGTGGTGCCGTGAATCGACCCGGTGTCTATGAACTGCCGCTGGGGACAACCATACGCCACCTCGTTGAGGTCTGTGGTCAGGGTGTGCCGAACGGACACGGAGTGAAAGCCGTGTTTCCAGGTGGACCGTCCTTTTCCATGGTGGGAGCCGACCAATTAGATTTACCCATGGACTTTGATTCTCTCAAGAAAGCCGGGACTGGATTGGGGTCAGCAGGGGTGATTGTTGTGGATGATGCGACATGCATGGTGAAGCAAACCCTCAAATTTTCAGGGTTTTTTGAACGGGAAAGTTGCGGGCAATGTCCGCCTTGTTGGATTGGTACGAAGGAATTAGCCACGATGATCAGCAAAATTGAAGAAGGAACAGGAGATCAGAAAGATCTGGCCAAGCTGTTACAAATTTGTGGATTTGTCAAAGGTACAGGATTTTGCACTTTGGTAACAGGGGCTGCAGTGTTGGTCCAAAATAGTTTAAGGCTGTTTCGTCAAGAATTTGAAGAGCATATACGCCTGGGACGATGCCCGTTCAAACCAGCACCGGTCGCGGCAGGGTGAGGAGACGGATTGATGCCTCGCGTCACGTTTCTGCATCCCGATGGTACGAGTGGCGAAGTCCCGGCAGATCTTTCGCTCTTAGAAGCTGCCGAGCGACTGGGATTTCCGCTCCATCATGATTGTGGCGGCAATGCCTCCTGCACGACCTGCCGTGTGGATGTCATTGCAGGTAGCGAAAATCTTACCGACATCGATTTTGACGAGCAGGACTTGCTGGATCGGGAAGCGCTGACCGAACCTTACCATCGATTGGGCTGCCAGGCACGCGTGCTAGGGGATGTGATCGTGCAAGTTCCCGAAGAGAAGTGGGGCGAACCGGAGCTGGGAAAGTCTGAGATATAACGAATTCTGTAAGAGTAACAGATGATGGTAGGGCACACGCCCCCTTCCGAAGTTCCACCTCGTATATAGCGAAAAGAAAGCATCTTCCTGCCTACTGTTATGCCAGACATCTCCTCCATCACACGGACCTATTCGTTTTGTGCTGCTCATCGCCTGCACACTGATCAATTGCCCGAAGCCCTTAACCAAAAAATTTTTGGCAAATGTAATAATCCTAATGGGCATGGACATAATTATACGATTCTCGTAACGGTGCAAGGCGACTTGGATCCCCACACGGGATTGATCACGGATGTGGACCTGTTGGATCGACTCGTCAAAGAACACATTGTAGATCGGTTTGATCATCAACATCTCAATTTCGATCCTGCCTTTGAACACCTTACGACAACCGGGGAGAATTTAGCCCGCTTGATCTGGGACCTGCTGGTTGACCGGATCCCTTCCGGGCGATTGGAAAAAATCGGTGTCATTGAAACACGAGACAATTTCTTTGAATATCGTGGAGTTCCCAACGTGTCGAGTGGATCTGTCAGAAACAAGGATTAAGGAGAACTCATGTCGAGCAAAAAGACCCGTCCCTCATCAATGCAAGGACGGGACGTTTTCCGGAAAACGAGCAAAACAGTCTGTATGCCCAATATCGAGAATCTGGAAGTCATCGTCAAACAATTACTGGAAAACCTGGGTGAGAATCCTCAACGGAACGGTCTACAAGATACGCCAAAGCGGGTGGCAAAATCCTTGGCCTTTCTCACGAAAGGCTATCAACAAGATATTGATGAATTGCTGAATGGAGCGCTGTTCCCCATTGAATACGATGAAATGGTCATCGTGCGGGATATCGATTTTTTTAGCCTCTGCGAACACCATCTTCTGCCGTTTTTCGGGAAATGTCATGTCGGCTATATTCCCAATAAACATGTGGTGGGGCTCAGCAAAATTCCACGGGTGGTGGATGCCTTTAGCCGTCGGTTGCAGGTCCAGGAACGGCTGACGGTCCAAATTGCGCATACCCTGCAAAATAAGCTCAAGCCGCATGGGGTGGGAGTCGTCATGGAAGCCCGACATCTTTGCATGAGCATGCGGGGAGTAGAACGGCAGAATACCGTGGCGGTCACAAGCGAAATGCTGGGTGTATTTCGCAAGCAACAACAAACCCGCGACGAATTCCTTAAGCTCATCCGCCAGCGTGGAAGAGACGCAGAATAGGCGTTCTTTTTTCCACTCTTCCCGATATTCTCATTAGACCCGAAATTCTCATTAGAGAGGTATTGTGGTGTCGGGGCTTCCCTGTCTAGTTGATTTTATTAATTGAATACGGTTAAATACGACATTCATAAATTTGAATGTGCTTTCCCACGGAAGGGCATGTTGCGCAGGAGGCGCCGGCCTGATCCTTCTTTTCTTCTTTCCTTAGTGTGGCTGATTGGTCTTGGTGGGTGTAGGGCGGGATGCCCACCAACTCATTCTAAAATTGCCTCAAACAGTCCATGGAACTTTTTTTCTAACGGCCCTCTTCATTTCTATTTTTTCCCCTCATCAGGCTTTTCCCTGCGTTATCCCCGAATCGACACTAGTCTCCTATTTTCCCGGATCTGTCCCATGTTAGGGATTTTGACCAGACTTATAACCTGTGTGTGGCGAGGAAGTTCTGAAGTGCGTGATTGAATGCGGCGGGTTGTTCGAAGTTGGAGAGATGGCCGGCCTCGGGAATAGTGACCAAGGTTGAGCCGGTTATCCGCTCGACCATGTAGTGAGACTCCACGACCGGGGTGGGGATATCATCTTCGCCCACAATGACCAAAGTCGGGCAGGTGATTTTGGATAAAAGGTCTGTGGAATCCGGTCTGGCGGCCATAGCCGCCAAATCGACGACAATTGCCGCCGTTGATGTTTGAAGAATCATCTGTCGAACCTGCTCCACAATTTCAGAATGTTGCTCAATGGTTGAAGGGGCCAGAAGTTTAGGAAGCATGAGGTCGGCAATGGCCGGCGCTCCTTCGCTAAAAGCCACTTGAGCCATCGAACGACGTCCAGTTTTCCCTTCCTCACTATCCGCTTGAGCTCTCGTATCTGCCAAAACCATCGCGCGCACCCGATTCGCATAATGTCGATAGATCGAAAAAAGGATATACCCGCCCATCGACAAGCCCACAAACACCGCTTGAGCAATCCCGAAATGATCAAGCAGGTGGATGACTTCCTTGGCATAATCGTCCAACGAATCATTCCATAGCACGATGTCGGATTCTCCATGGCCTCCAAGGTCGATGGTGATCACCCGGTAGGTGTCCTTCAGCGCATCGACTTGAGGTTGCCACATGGTTTTGGAAAGTGGAAAGGCATGGATGAAGACGAGAGACGTGCCGTTTCCTTGATCGGAAAAACCGACTGTGACTCCATTAATGACCGCCTTCACCGCTGCCTCCTTTTTCGTCTACGGGAGCCACATCGATTCTTCTCAAGAAATGCATTCAAAGAGCAATATCCTGGTTTCATTTGCGGGTGCATGACCGGTGGTTATAGCATACGGAGGATAGAGAGGTAATCACGGAATCGACTGCCAGAAATGCCTAGGGTTAAGTGAATTGTTATGGAATCATTTGAGGCACAGTCCCAAGAAGACCTTTTTCCTGTTCGGGAACATTCCGATGAACGCCACGCTCCGTTAGCGGAGAGGATGCGGCCGTTGGATTTTGATGAGTTTGTGGGGCAGGAAGACGTACTGGCCGAAGATCAGCCGTTGCGTGTGGCCATTGAACATGATCGTGTGCCCTCACTCATTCTATGGGGGCCGCCGGGGACGGGGAAGACGACGTTAGCAAGTTTAATCGCCAAGAAAACCCAGGCGACATTCGTGCCATTTTCAGCGGTGCTCAGCGGCGTGCCGGAGCTGCGGGGGCTCCTTAAGACTGCACAGCAACGTCGAAAGCTTTCAGGTCAACGCACGCTCCTCTTTGTAGATGAAATCCATCGATTCAATAAAGCACAACAGGATGCCTTTCTTCCCTATGTCGAACGTGGAGATATCACACTCATTGGAGCCACCACACAGAATCCTTCTTTCGAAGTGATTGCTCCGTTGTTGTCCCGGTCTATGGTTGTGGTGCTCAAATCCTTAAACGAGCAGGCGTTGGGACAAATCTTGGATCGTACTCTTTCCGATACGAAACGGGGGCTCGGATCTTCACGCGTCACGCTCACCCCGGACGCTCAACATCTGCTGATTGGATATGGCAATGGCGACGCGCGTTCGATGTTAACGGGCTTGGAATTCGTCGTTGGCCGGTATGCGGCGTCTGGCAAACCTACCACCATCGATCGACCGCAAGTCGAGCAAGCTCTGAAACAGAAGGCCTTACGATACGACCGGGATGGAGAAGAACACTACAATCTGATTTCGGCTTTTATTAAAAGTATGCGTGATTCCGATCCCGATGGGGCTTTGTATTGGTTGGCGCGGATGCTGGAGGGCGGAGAAGACCCCAAGTTCATCGCCAGGCGCATGATGATTTTTGCATCGGAAGATATCGGGATCGCCGACCCACAGGGGCTCTTGATCGCCTCGGCCGTTTTTCATGCGGTGGAGGTCATCGGGTTACCTGAAGCACAAATCAACTGGCCCATGGGGTGACCTATTTAGCCACCGCTCCAAAAAGTAATGCATCGTATGCTGGGCTCTTGGCTGCCAGGAAAGATGCCAAGGAAAAAGGCAATCTGCCGGTACCGCTGCATCTGCGCAATGCCGCGACGTCGTTAATGAAGGATTTGGACTATGGGAAAGGCTATCGGTATGCGCATGATGACCCAAAAGGTGCCAAAGACCAAACTCATCTACCCAAAGAATTAGAAGGTCGCCGGTATTATCACCCCAAGAGCCTTCCGAAGTATTATCGACCCATCAGTTCTTCTTCTCCTGCTGATGACGAAGAAGATCTTAACTCGCCCTGGTAATTATGGAGTTCAGAAAAAGAGCCGGGTTTCGGCCCGGCAGCCGAGGTCCTTTTGTTTCGGCAAAAGGACCAAAAGCATGTTGGCCGTGGTGTGGCCCTTCGGGTCCCCTGCGCGGTTCGCCGACTCCGGCGGCGCGCAAACTCGCTGCGCTCAAACACTGCGCGCCTTTCCCCCGGTGTCGGCTGCACTGCTCGGCCACACCACAGGCCTGAGGAGACTGCGGAAACTATGAGCTCCCTTTTCTACTGATGAGGAAAAATCTAGCGCCCGTGGTAATGATGGGGTTCCGAATTTAAGAGCCGGGTTTCGGCCCGGCAGCCGAGGCCCTTTTGTTTCGGCAAAAGGACCCAAAACCAGTGACGCCCCGTCCGGCCTCATTAAATTAGTTGGACGCAAACTATGGGAGGGCGGCCCAACTCGCTTCGCTCAGACAAGGCCCGCCGATTCATAAGAGCGCCCAACTATAGGGCCGGACGGCAGGCGTCGGATCCTGGCAGGGGGAATCCAGTGGCATACAAGAACGTCTAGTTGGAACGTGTTCCTCGAATAGTTATTAGTCGAGAAAGACATGTCTTGTGGAAGTTATGCTATTCTTGCTAACTGAGAAAACGTGGAGGTGAATGACGCATTTACTGACCCAAAAGTGCTTAAGATTCTGGGATGTCAAGGGTGACATGTCCCTGATTTCCAATACCAAGACATTGAGCGCCGTCTTAAGTTCTTACTCAGATGCCTTATTTTGGAATTATTCGATTATTCTTAATTTCCAGTAAGAGTCTATCCTTGAGTGAAAGGATCTGATATTCGATTTGTCGTTACGTAAATCTGATACAGACTTAGCTCAGAATTTCATCAATGTAAAGATTAGTCTTAACCGTTTAGCTTCCGCATAGCGTCTGATAGGATCTCATCGAATTTGCGATGGAGATTTCTGTATTGTTATAGAGTATCGAAGAATCCTACGCTCAAGAGTCTCTTATGTTAAGAGTATGGTTCACATAACTCTATGATCGCCTGTGTTTCTGCTAGCGTCCAGTGTAGCTAATTCTTTATTTTAAGGAACCCCATTTGCCGAATCCTTATTATGTTAGGTAGGTGTCATCACCCGCCGCATCGTTTCAAATGCATATGCTCATTGGATAGATCATTTGCAGAATGCGTTCAAGCCATTCACTGCATCTCTGCAGGAATTGAACATTTACATTCCTTGAGCTTTGTCCTAGTATTGCGCAATACACTTCTAAGATAGAGGAGTCAAGTGGGAGATCAACGTAGGTCCATTGCTCATCCAGATTCGCAGAACTCGTCAGTACATGGTTCCATCGTATCGAGATCCTCAGCATCGAGCGTTATTCTATA
Organism: uncultured Nitrospiraceae bacterium; assembly: GCA_963734345.1. Lineage (GTDB taxonomy): Bacteria > Nitrospirota > Nitrospiria > Nitrospirales > UBA8639 > Nitrospira_E. The sequence continues at coordinate 351,491 of CAVTGT010000010.1, read as the reverse complement.
TTGGGATTCACTTGACGTCGATAGCTGTTTGGTCTCTCCGAGTGTCAGGTCTTGGGTAGCCGTACAATCTGCCCATAGCCCCATAGTTGATACGCTTGTTAATGAAGTCATAGAGTAAGCTGATCGTATTCCATGTTTGTCAGAAAGCTAGATTCAATTGAACAACGTAACTATCCTTGTCATTCCAGTTAGAGCACGCTCAATAAATTGCACTATCGTTTTCATTGTTTAGACTATCTGGAAAATCTGCACGCTTAGTGTATCGATCTCGACCGAATAGAGAGCTTTCATGAATAGAGGACTAGCAATGTTCTTGATGTCACTGATTCTTTTCAATTGCGTCTGATCGTAGTTTCACCAATGTCATAGCGACCTAACTTAGAAATAGATTCCCAAATGCCGAAAAATTCTACAATCAAATACCTTCATTAAATTACTAAATTTTGTCAATTAATCATCTGCTTTTAACGGAAAAAATTCAGCAGATCCATTGCATACTATTTCTGCTAGACAAAATAGATATGTGGGAAATTACGAGATTTGGGATTGTTGTTTTTCGAGTTGGGCGGTGAGATCGCCCCATTTGTGGGTGAGACGGTCCAGGTCGCGTCCCCATTGTTCGCGTTCGTGATGGAGGGCGTTCCAGCGGGAGTAGTCCTGATAGGTGGCCGGGTCGGCTAGTTCGATATCCCGGACTTTCATCTGTTCTTCCAGTTGACCAATTTCTTTTTCCATGTTGGCCACTTGTTTTTCCAACCTGGCAATGCTTTTTGAGAGGTCTCGTCGAGATGATGCGGCAGGGGGAGCGGCGGTTTTCGTGGCTGTCCCGTTGGTGAAGTGCTCGGTCGTGGGTTTTTCTTTGTGGGGCTTTCTCTTTTTTCTTCGATTTTTTCTTGTCGAGGTTAGCTTCCGGTGGAATCTGATCTTCCAGTTCTTTGGCGCGCTTCCAGCAATAGTATTCATAGTCGCCGATGTAGTCGCGGGCTTGTCCTTCATCGATTTCCACGACGCGTGTGGCCACCCGCATGAGAAAGGTGGGGTCATGCGAGATAAACACCATGGTCCCGGGAAATTGCAGGAGAGCATCCGTCAACATATCAACGGATGTCGGGTCTAAATGATTAGTGGGCTCATCTAAGAGCAGGGTATTTGCCGGTTCGACGAGCATGCGGGCTAAGGCGACACGATTGCGTTCTCCGCCGCTCAATGCTTTGATGGGTTTTTTCTGGTCGTCTCCTGAAAATAAAAAGGCCCCGGCTAATCCTCGGAGGAAGTTTCGTTCAGCCATGGGCGCGGCTTCTTCCAGTGAATCCAAAATGGAATGTTCGGATTTCAGGATTTCAGCCTGGTGCTGAGCAAAATAGTGCAGTGTGACTCCGTGCCCCAGAATTCGAGAGCCTTTTTCAAATTCCAGGACTCCGGCCAGGATCTTGAGGAGCGTGGATTTCCCGGCTCCGTTTTCCCCCACTAAGGCGACACGTTGGCCCCGTTCGACTGAAAAATCCAATCCCTCATAGATGATCTTCTCGCCATAGCGTTTGCCGATGCCTTGAAGCTCAAAGACGTCCTTGCCGCTGGCCGGGGGGTCGGGGAATTTAAATCTCAGACGTTTCGTGTCTCGCTGCAGCTCAATGCGTTTCACTTTTTCAAGTTGTTTGATGCGGGACTGCACCTGGCTGGCTTTGTTGGCCTGGTATCGGAACCGGTCGACAAAATTTTGGACACGGGCAATTTCTTTGGATTGTCGATTGGCGGCGGCTTCTTCCTGTGCGTCCCGTTCCGCCCGGAGTTTTTGGAAACGGGTGTAATTTCCACGGTATTCCTGCAAAGTATGGTTGCGGACTTCCCAAATATGGGTGACCATGTTGTCTAAAAAGCCAATGTCATGGCTGATGATCAACAGCGTGAAATTCGAAGAAAGCAGGAATGATTCCAGCCACCGCTGAGTGGGTTTGTCGAGGTGGTTGGTCGGCTCATCCAGCATGAGCACATCGGGGGCCGAGAGGAGTAAATGGGCTAAGGCGACCCGCATGCGATATCCGCCGGATAGGGTGTCTATTTTTCGTTCCCAATCGGTTTCTTGAAACCCCAAACCGGCAAGAATGCGTTTGGCCTCATGATCGGGAAATTGGTTCCGGTGGGTGGCATCGAGAATGGTGTTCCCGGGCAGGGACTCCAGCTCCTGTGGCAGGTATCCCAACCGGAGAAATGGACGTTGTCGGATTTTTCCGCTTTCCAACTCTTCGTTATTGAGGATCATGCGCATCAGGGAGGTTTTGCCTGATCCGTTGGGACCCACGAGTCCCACCCGGGTCCCTGGCTTAAGATGGGCCGAGGCCTCAAGAAAAATAGGTTTGGTGGGGTAGGTTTTGGAAATTTGTTCAATATGCAACATGCGGATTCGCCATCCAATTATGTGAGATGAAACCTGACCCTAAACCCTTTTGTCTATGGTTATGAAGACGGAAAGGAGGGAGATATTTTGGTGGAGCTGGCCGGGATTGAACCGGCGACCTCGTGAATGCCATTCACGCGCGCTCCCAACTGCGCTACAGCCCCACACCGAAAATGATGCTATCACGCGTTAGGAGTCCGGTCAAGAAAATGAGAGGCTGAGAACGGGCGTGTTTTCTCGTTGACAAATTTATGGTCTGAGACCTACGATTCACCCTAGAGGCTCTGGCCGACCCATTGGCCGGGTTTTTTTTTGTCCTGTGTTTGTTGTGTGTGTGGAGGAAACTATGGCCGCGCTGATTGTTGTCGGCTCCCAATGGGGAGATGAAGGAAAAGGAAAGATTGTGGATCTTCTCGCGAAGGATGCGGATGTCATTGTCCGCTATCAAGGAGGATCCAACGCCGGCCATACGGTCATTACCGATAAAGGCACATTTATCTTTCATTTGATCCCTTCAGGGATTCTCTACCGGGGAAAAGTATGCGCATTGGGTAATGGCGTAGCCATTGATCCGGCCGGGCTGATCGAGGAATTGGATCGGTTAAAAGTCAACGGGATTCCGGTGGGAAAGCGATTTATGATCAGTAATCGGGCGCATGTCATCATGCCCTATCATAAAGCTATTGATAAGGCGGCAGAGCAAGCCAAAGGGGCGCGGCGAATTGGCACGACCGGCCGGGGCATTGGCCCGGCCTATGTCGATAAAATGGCCAGGGTCGGCATTCGCATGAGCGATTTACTGAATCCCGATATTTTGCAACAAAAGATTCAGGAAAACCTGGTGGAAATTAATGCATTCTTAGAACGCATTTACAATATGGATGGCTTTTCGGTCGAGAAAATTTTTAAAGACTATCAGACATATGGTGAACGGCTTCGCCCCCATATTATTGATGTATCTCTTGTCCTGGAACGGGCCTTTGCGCGCGGACAGCATATCCTGTTCGAAGGAGCGCAAGGAACACATTTAGATGTCGATTTTGGGACGTATCCCTATGTGACTTCTTCAAGTTCCTGTTCGGGAGGGGCTTGCACCGGCAGCGGAGTAGGGCCCACCAGCATTACAGGAGTTTTAGGTGTTACGAAGGCGTATACGACCCGGGTGGGTGGCGGCCCGTTCCCGACTGAATTGACCGATGAAATCGGCCAGATGCTTATGACGCGCGGGAATGAATATGGATCGACGACGGGTCGCGCCCGCCGGTGTGGTTGGCTGGATATGGTCTTGTTGCAGTATGCCGTCCGGATTAATGGGTTGACTTCCCTGGCGATCACGAAGCTGGACGTGCTGGACGGTTGCAAAGAATTGAAAATTTGTACGGGATACCGGTATCAGGGCAAACTGCACAAGGAGATGCCGGCCGATTTGCAAGTATTGGCCGGATGTGAGCCGGTGTATGAACGATGGAGTGGGTGGACAACCGACACCACCGGTCTAAAATCCTATCGGGCGTTGCCCTCTTCCGCCAAACGGTATTTGGCGCGGGTTGAAGAACTCACCGGATGTCGCATTGATATGATTTCCACCGGCTCCAAGCGCGAAGATACGATTATCGTGCGAAATCCTCTGCTCCGTTCACGTAAACGCTAAAAGGCTAACCGGTTCTTTTCGTTTTTCTCTGCGGTAAGTTTGACAACATCAGACTCCATTGTTAGCATCGCGATCCGGTGAGCCGCTAGCTCAGTTGGTAGAGCATCGCCCTTTTAAGGCGAGGGCCGTGCGTTCGAGTCGCACGCGGCTCACCATAAAAATAAAGAGATCGTGCTTCCTCATCCTTCACCCACCTGTTTGTCCAACACGGTTTTAGACACGGTTCCATCTCGCCTCTGAAAAGCCGTCAGACCTTCCACCACGTTCCCGTGGTGAGTCGGCTGAGATGGGCATATTCTGACAACATGGTTGAATTGGAAAGGCTCGTGCACCAAGTAAAGTGCAGCCGATTCTTTCCCATCATTTCCAGGTTATCAGGACCCCCTCTATCGGCGTACTTCCTATTATTGCTTGGTTAGGCTAATCTCTTTCTCTTTTTCAGAGCTATGGTTTAGGGAAGGAGCCTCTTGCAAATGGCGATTCCGGGGTTCCTAATCCTTCTCGGTCTGTTACTCAGCATGACTTCCCACGAAAGCCAGAATGGCCGAGATGGATTTTCTCGCAATCCTTCCACCAACGGTGGCGCAACCTGTAACGTGTGCCTTGCACCGGGTGCTGCCATGCCTGCCGTCTCCATATCCGGGCCCACCGTGGTGGGCGCCGGCACGACCAATGAACACACGGTTACCATCACCGGCGGACCCGCGGGCACTGGAGGAGTGAATATTTCAGGCAGTGACTTCGCTGGTCTACTCGAGCCATCTGACCTTGAGTTGCATCTTATCGAAAACGAGTTATCGCATACCGCTCCCAAGGTGTTTAAGGGTGACGGGATCACCTTTTCTTTTCTCTGGACCGCACCCGAGTACAACACCGGTGTGACCCTGTATGCTGAGGGCAATTCATCCAACGATCAGTGGGACCTGATAGGTGATGGCATCAATGCACATACCCTGGACGTCACCGTGCAAAATGGAATGCCGCGGCGGCCCCCGGAGGCCCTACTATCTGTGGGAGATATCCAGTTAGAGGAATATGTTACGGGACTGAATGCTCCAGTTGCTGTTACTCACGCCGGCGATCAACGGCTGTTTATTGTCGAACGTGCTGGACATATTCGCATCATCGATGGCAACGGAAATCTCCTCACAACGCCCTTCCTGGATATCGTCAACCGAGTGGATAGCGATGGCAGTGAAATGGGCTTGCTCGGACTGGCGTTCCATCCGAACTACGCAACGAACGGGTATTTTTATGTCAACTACACGCGAGATCTCGGGTCGGGTCTCGATAGATCTCGCGTCGCGAGGTTTCAGGTGAGTGTCGATCCCAACATCGCTGACGAGAATAGCGAACTGGTGATTGTTGAGTTCGAGCAGCCTTTCTCGAATCACAACGGGGGGGATGTGCATTTCGGTCCCGATGGGTATCTCTACATTGCATCCGGCGATGGCGGTAGCGTCGGAGACCCGCAGGATTTCGCTCAAAATAACAATGTGTTGCTTGGCAAGTTACTGCGGGTTGATGTGGATGACGCTCCAGGCGCTAATGATGGTCCGGATTGTGACATTTCCGGCAATGCTCATTACAGGGTTCTACCAGGTAATGCATTCAATGACGGTATCGGTGGGCAAGGCTGTGATGAGATCTATGCGACCGGCCTGCGCAACCCCTGGCGGTTTAGCTTTGACAGGCAAACCGGGGATCTGTGGATCGCCGATGTCGGCCAGGGCGATTACGAAGAGATTGATTTTGTTATTTCTGGTGCAGCCGGTAGGCTCAACTTCGGTTGGCGCTGTTACGAGGGCAACAACATCTTTAACACCAGCGGCTGTACCGGACAGTATTTATTCCCTCTCTACGTCTACTCTCATGCAGGTGGCAACTGCTCTGTCACCGGTGGGTTTGTCTACCGTGGTTCCGAATATCCGAAGCTTAACGGACACTATTTTTTTTCTGACTTCTGCAACACCGCTATCCGTGCATTGAGCGGACCGTCCAATAATCCGGTTGTGTCGCAAGTCTTGCCAAGCAACGTGATCAACGCACCATCTACTTTCGGCGAGGACGTCAATGGCGAGTTGTATATCGCCAGTTTAAGCGATGGTCGCCTTTATAAGATTCGTGGTCAACCTACGAATCAACTACCGATCAATAACTCCCATGATTTAGATGGGGACGGCAAGGCCGATATCGTCTGGCGCAACAGTAGTGGCGTGGTGGCGATCTGGCTGATGAATGGGACCGCAATTGGTTCTTCCGGCTTTCCGGCGGGAGTGCCGGTGGCGTGGCAGATCGCGGGGGTCGGAGATGTGAATGGGGATGGCAATGCCGACGTCATCTGGCACAATAGCACCAGTGGGACGGTCGCTGTGTGGCTGATGAACGGGTTGACCATTACCTCCGTCGGCTTTCCCGGCAGTGCGTCGACGGACTGGAGCATTCAGGCCGTCGGGGATGTTAACGATGATGGCAAAGCCGATCTGGTCTGGCGCAATACCCATGATGGCAATACGGCCATCTGGCTGATGAACGGGACGGCCGTGGCGTCTTCCGGCTTTCCGGGAGGAGTGCCGGTGGCCTGGCAAATCGCAGGGATAGGGGATGTGAATGGGGATGGCAGGGCTGATGTCATCTGGCACAATACCGGTGGCACCGTGGCTGTGTGGGTGATGAACGGGTTGACCATTACCTCCGTCGGCTTTCCCGGCAGTGCGTCGACGGACTGGGGCATTCAGGCCGTCGGGGATCTCAACGATGATGGCAAAGCCGATCTGGTCTGGCGCAATACCCATGATGGCAACACGGCGATCTGGCTGATGAACGGGACGGCCGTGGCGTCTTCCGGCTTTCCGGGAGGAGTGCCGGTGGCCTGGCAGGTCGCAGGAGTGGGGGATGTGGATGGGGAAGGCAAGGCGGACGTCATCTGGCGCAACGGCACCAATGGGACAGTGGCCGTGTGGCTGATGAATGGTCTCACAATCCGTTCTGTGGGTTTCCCGGGATCTGCTCCTACCGACTGGGAGATTCAATAGATGACAAACATTGAATCTTTCAATATACGTTTCACAAGTACCTGCCTCCTCATGGGAGTCGGGCTCTTCTGAATGGCTGCCATCTAAGGGCTGGAGTTGAACGGCGAAAAATACTTGCTTCGGTTGTGAGCACCATCTCTCACACCACATTCATAAATGACGCGGAAGTGCTCTTCGAAAGAAGAAAGAGAGTGTGTTGCGGCGAGTCCCTAGTGACGTTGGGTCAATCGAGCCAGATTGGCGTTGGTTTGCGACAACACCATGGCAAAGGCCGCAAAATCAGTGTCGGTCAATGTGTTTCCGCTAGGACCTCGATCCACTAAGATGAGGCCGATGGGCTTATTGGGAGCGTAGAGGGTTCCCGCAAATCCTGGTTGAACACCCCAGCATTGAAGAAAGTCTGCTGATATTCCTCCGGCTTCCCCTTCTTGTACCAATGACGTAAATTGAATAGGTTGAAACTGGTGGAGCAGTCGGTCCCAGAAATTTCCCCTGGTCAAGGGGCAATGAAATAACTCCTGAATCCTTTCCGAATGTGGCCCATAGCCGATTTTGGCCTCGAGCTTGTCTTTTCCCGGCACCACAAATGCGAGCCAGACTCGTTCAAATCCGTATGAGGCATAGAGGGTTCTGGTGGCGAAGGTGAGCAGGTTGGAGGGTTCGGAGATTTTCATGGCTTGCAGCGTGAAATCCAGTAAGAGTCTATCAGAGGTCGGAGAGGGTTGAAGAGAATTTGGTACTTTCTGAACAGGTTCAGTGTCTTCGATGGGAGTGAAGCTTTCATGGTGTAGCGCCTGATGGATAGTTTGGGTGAGGCGGTGTAATTGTTGATTGTGAATGGGTGCGCGTTCAGGGTTAGAAGAGGGAAGAAAGTGTTGCCGATCAATGTTGATGGCCGAAGCAATTTCCGAGGCTTGCATGAAGGCTTTGGACACGGTGTGTTCTAATTGAACAAATGAGAGACCAAATGGTGGAAGAAACTGTTTAATAAGGCTTTGGAACACCTCTTCCTGTCCGGCAGCCGATGGGTTCAGGAGGCAATAACTCAGTTCATTAGCCGCCCGAACGATACCTTCCATGATCCGTTGATCTGCTTCGGGCCGTGATTGAGGCCAGACAGGCTTTTTCTCCAATAGTTGAATCAGGCTTTCCGGCAGATTCCAATGTTTGGCCATGGCAGCAGCAATGACATGCAGCGGTCGTCCCAAGAGAGTCAGTTCGGCTTTTGGGACCTTGGCGGGATCCTCCCGGCGTATGCCCTCTAATTGTTCGGCCACGTCGGGTCGACAGAGGGCGAGGATGAGATCTCCCAGTGAGTAGAGCATGGCATTGGTAAATAACGATCCCGCCTCCCCGTAATTGATGGCTTTTCCCAGTTCCTGTGCCTGGGTTCCCGCGACCAGAGCGCGAGCCAGGAGGTGTTTCAGGTTGGTGGTATTGGCCCCAAAGGTTTCGGCCTGTTCGATTAATTGAGCCGCGACCACCATAGAACGAATTACGTCAAAGCCGATGAGAGCGACGGCATAGGTTGGGGTTTTGACCGGCATGCGGGTATGATACGCGGGGCTGTTGGCGATTTTAATGACATTCGCCATCATCGCTTGATCGCGCATGATGATTTCTCCAATGTCACTGGCACTTGAGCGTTTATCCTGGGTAAGGTTTAACACTTGGATACAACTTTCCCGGAGAATCGGTAAGGTTTCCGGGGCTTCTTCAAGTAGACTTTCCAGGAAAGAATGTGTGGTGGCCTGGTCTGGGGAGGCTGAATGTTTCATCAGAGCTTCATCAGCAGAAATGGAGGTCAATCATCAATTGTGAGGCTTGGGGATATTGAGAGCATAGAAATGTGACGCGATAGTTGGCTATAGGGTTCATTCTCGGTTAAATTTTCCGAAATATTAAACAACTGATTAGCAACAACTCTGCCCCGCTAAAGTTTGATGAGCATTCTCCTATTGATTGCGTGGTGTCAGCATGAGAAATAGAATTTCTTGTTCGGCTCAGGAATTGAGCCAATTAGATCCTGATATGCTGCAATCTGTGGTTGGAGAAACCGTCTTTAAAATTGGTGAGGAGTATTTTTCGGATCGGCGAGTCAAGATTCTGGATGCGGACCGGACTCAAGTTTTGGCAGAGGTCAATGGAGCGTATGGTGTGTATTCACAAACGATTAAATTGCGTGCGGGGACCTTGTCGACCAGGTGTTCCTGTCCTTCAACAGAGCAACCCTTTTGCCGTCATTGTGTTGCGGTGTTATTGCATCAATTCCATAACGGCTCATCATTGAAGTCGAGTGCCAAAGGGTCTCATAAGGACCAGGTTTCTCCAGTTCCAACTCCGCCGGTACACGAAGCCGTTCCCTATTTTGAGGAATCCAAGGGTGCGGTGGATTTAAATTTTTGGGAAGCCATCCTGTTTATTGATTGGGTGCAGAAAGCCGTCGGCCTATTAGGGAAGGAGGCCACTCTGCCTCCGGTTCCCGATTCATTGCGCGGGGTTGCCCGAGAATGGGTGGGAGCGGTTGAACGCTTAAATTCGCAATTTTTGGAAAGTGAAGAAGATCGATGTGAAACCCAGAAGCATTTGCTCTCTGCCGAAAACATGATCGAGGAATTGTCAAAAAAGCTGAATGTCCTCAAGGGTGAAGCGGATGCCGCTCAACAGAACTATGATCGGTTGGAGAAAAAAGTCAAATAATTTTGAAACTTATGAACAGAATGCAGCAATCTCTTGCCATTGTGAAGGTAGGACCGTCCAATCTCTCCTTAAAAAAAAGAGATGGTTTTTGCTAGATCTCTCAAGCCCGTATTTTTCTGGGCTCTTCAATCCGCCCGTCTGACCGCTCGTCCGATTCACGTGTTCGGCCCACCAATTTGAGGATTCTCTCGGCAAGTTGATGAAATCCCAGGGCCGCGGGAGAGGTTGGAGCGAACTCGACCACCGGAAGGTACTTTAAAATAGATTGCTGGACATGGACATCCTCAGGGATGTTTCCCAGAACAGAAAGTTCCATCCCGACGTATTGTTTGAGAAGGTGTTGTAAGTGCAGAGTATTGATCCTGGATTTGTTCGACATTCGGTTCAGGATGAGTGCCGGTTGAAACTCTTTCAGAATTTGTTTCGCCACCTCCGCACCCGATTCGCTGGTTTGTCCTACGGCTTGCAATACCTCTGACACACTGTGGAAGTCTTTATCCAGGAGAGCCTCCGCCACCGGGTCCCGAGCTAAAAAAGCGGTCAGAACTTTGCGAATGGCCGCCAGTTTAATGAATCGATACAGGTCTAAAACCGAAGTGGGGTCAGGGGTGGCCACGGCCAGGAAACAGTCGGCAAGGAGAAAGAAGTCCAGTGCGTGGTAACTGGTACCGGCTCCCACGTCCACCAGAATAATATCCGCGTCAAGTTTTTGTAGGTGGCGAATAAGGCGTTTTTTCCTGGCATGCGGCAAGTTTGCGGTAATCAGGGTTTCCCCTGTGCCTGGAATAAGTTTGAGTGAGGAGGGGCTCGCTATGGGATGGGCGATCTCATTCAAGCTCTTCACGCTGTGTGTGAGGAAATCCGTGAGCGTGGAGGGGGGATGGAACATCCCAAACATGATATGGAGATTGGCGCCTCCGATATCCAAATCGACTAAAATGACCCGTTTGCCTTGTCTGGCGAGGAGGAGCCCGAGATTACTGACCACCATGCTTTTTCCAACTCCGCCCTTACCGGAGGCAACGGATATTATCGTCGGCATCGGGTGCATTCCTCTCTATATGATTGCCATTGAAGTGAGTCTTCTCTTGTCAGAAAATACTCTATCACGGGGTTCATCTTATGCCCATGGCACAACACCAGATCTCGGTGGCCTAGTAAAAGGACCAAAGAATTCGCATCCTCTAAGGTATTAAGAGGCCTTGCGGGACCGCTTGCCTTTGAAAAAGGAAAATGCTACCGTATTTTCGAGTAGAGTGGGCGTGAGCCCACTTTTTTTTGGTCTTTAATCGTGGCCGCTAGCAGCGAGGGATTCTGGTGGCCTTCACGGCCGAAAATCTTGAGCAGGGTATTCGCCAAGTGGGCGATCCTATTGCGCGAGCCTTAGGAGTAGACGTTCTCGAGGTTCAGAGCTCTGGGAGACCTCCCAACCTTTTGGTTCGATTGATTCTTGATAAAGAAGGGGGAATAGGAATTGAGGACTGTGAACAATTCCACCAATCCCTGCGTCGAGCCTGGGAGGTTACTCACCCGGATCAATCACAGTATCGGTTTGAGGTCTCCTCTCCTGGATTAGATCGACCGCTGAGGAATTTAAAAGATTTTCAACGGGTGGTAGGGGAGCGGCTTCGAGTCAACCTGAGAGACCGGAAAAATACGCATTCTGTGTTCTTGGGGCGTTTGATAACCGTGACAGAGACGCAGATTCATTTGGTCGATGACCAGAGTAAAACTCCACGGGAAATATGTGTGGAATTGGCTGACATTGTCAAAGCCAGACTAGAGGTTGAGTTCTAACATTTGTTGAACACGTGCACCAACCACCCGCGTCCGTCTGAACCGCTCATCGTTCGTTGCGAGGAATAATATGAAAAGTGAATTAATGTTGGTCATTGATCAGGTTGGTCGGGAGAAAGGAATTGATAAGGCCAAAGTCATTGCGGCCTTGGAATCTGCTCTTCTCACGGCAGCGAAAAAGCGATTTGGACATAGTGAAAATATTCAAGTCGACATTGACACCGAAACGGGTGAAATTTCCATTGTAAAGAAAAAGACCATTGCGGAGAACGTCTTGGACGCTAAAACTGAGATTTCCTTGGAAGATGCCAGGCGGATTGATGGAGAAGCCGAAATGGGAGACGAAATCGGCTCTCTCATTGATTTGGAAGAATTTGGACGCATTGCCGCACAGGCCGCGAAGCAGGTCATTTGTCAAAAAGTCCGGGAGGCGGAATGGGAGTCCATTGAACGGGAATATTCCAAAAAAGAAGGAGAGTTGGTCCATGGCGTCATTTTGGGACAAGAGCGTCGAAATTACCTGGTAGATATTGGAAAAACGGAAGCTCTTCTGCCGATTCAAGAGCAAATTCCTCGTGAATCCCATCGAAGGGGCGATCGGGTTCGTGCCCTGCTTTTGGAAGTTCGACGTACCCCAAAGGATGTGCAAGTTATTTTATCCAGAGCCCATCCGCAATTTGTGGTGAAGCTGTTCGGTCTGGAAGTGCCGGAAATTGCAGAAAAAATTGTTGAGATTAAAGGGGTAGTGCGTGAGCCGGGCGATCGGACAAAAATTTCCGTGGCTTCACGAGACAAGGCGGTCGATCCTGTCGGCGCATGTGTCGGGGTTAAAGGTTCACGGGTCCAGGCCATTGTTCGGGAATTGCATGGTGAGAAAATTGATATCATTCCCTGGACCAATGATCCACGGGTATTCATTGGTGAAGCTCTCAATCCCGCCTCTATAGAAAAAGTGGGAATTGATGAACAAAAGAAGTCGGCGTTAGTGGTGGTTGCCGATTCGCAGCTCTCGTTGGCGATCGGAAAAAATGGTCAAAATGTGCGATTGGCTGCCAAGTTGACCGGATGGAAGATTGATATCATTAGCTCAACTGAATATGAAAAACAAAAGCTCGAACGGGACATGGAAATCAAGGCGGCGCTGGCTGAAGAGGCTGCGCAGATAACAGAAGAGCCGGTAGACAATTCGGAGGAATCGGCAGGGCCAAAAGATGAAACCATGGAGAACTCAGATGTGGTGAAAACGGAAGCAGAGCAAGGCTCATCGTAAGGATACTGCTTCACAGTAAAGGATAGGCATGAGAGTTCATGAGATAGCCAAAAAGCTTGGGATGGAAAGTCGTTTGCTCATACCTGAATTGGTGCGCCTTGGTATTCAGGTCAGTTCCCATAGCAATACGGTAGAAGAGGGTGCGGCCCAGTGGGCGATGGATGTTCTTCTGGGGAAAACTACGGAATCAACGACCCGGCCGCATGAGGCAACTGTTTCAGGGAATGCGGGTAAGAAAAGCTCTGATGGGGGGCGGCTATTGAAAAAAGATTCATTGTCTTCCGGGAAACTCCGGTCTGAAGCGGTGGTAGAAGAACCTAAGAAAGCCGAAAAGAAACACATTCTTATTAAGAAGAAAAAAACAGAAGAGGAATGGCACTCAGAGATGGGAGAATTCCCATCAATCCTGGAAGAGGGTGCAGGGGAACCACCGTTCACAGGTGGAGAACTCAGGGCTCACTTGGAAACAGCTCCAGTCTCCGGAGGCACCGTGGGCGAATCCGCCCTGCCTTCTCACTTGGAGGTTACCGACTCATTTCCCATGGAGGCGGCAAAAGCTCCAAGCCTTGAAGTGTCCTTACCCGTTTATGAAGAGCGCAAATCTGCTGTTCTTCCTGAAAAAGACAAAAAGAGTGAAGGCAAGCTCGACAAAAAAATCGTTCCGCCAGCCCGAGAGATCGCAACAGAAGAGAAAGTCAAAAAGCCCAAAAAGGCAACGCGGTTAAAGGACGAGGATCTCTTCGCTGCGCGGTTTGAAGATGCAGCTGTCTGGCAAGACCTTCGGCCTCTGCCGACCTTGCGGCGTGAAGAACGATCCCGTCAGGTTCAACCGTCTTCGGTTGGTGAAACGACCAAACCCCGGAAAAAAGTTATGAAGGTGACCGCTGGGATATCCGTAAAAGATTTTGCCGAAGTGATCGGACAAAAGCCAACCGAAATCATTCGGAAATTAATGGATTTAAATATTGTGAAAACCCTTAATCAACCCATGGACCTGGAGGCGGGGGTGCTTATTGCAGAGGGGTACGGACTTGCCGTTGAAGCCGTGGCTTCCAAGGGTGGAGAAGCCCTCTTGGATGATGTGTTAGTGGGCGGAGAGCATGAAAAGCTAGAGCCCCGGGCGCCTATCGTGACGGTCATGGGACATGTCGACCATGGTAAAACGTCCCTCTTGGATGCCATTCGGAAGACCCAAGTGACTGACAGTGAAGCTGGCGGGATTACGCAGCACATCGGTGCGTCATTTGTGAAAGTTGGTGAACGGGGCGTGACCTTCCTGGATACGCCTGGCCATGAAGCGTTTACCGCCATGCGCGCCCGTGGGGCTCAGGTTACCGATATCGTGGTGTTAGTGGTAGCGGCAGATGATGGGCCGATGCCTCAGACCATTGAAGCCATAAACCATGCCCAAGCTGCCAATGTGCCCATCATCGTGGCCGTCAACAAAATTGACAAACCTGGAGCGAATCCCGATCGAGTGAAGCAGGGTTTAGCGGAATACGGTCTTCAACCGGAAGCGTGGGGAGGCCAAACCATTTTTGTTGAAGTATCGGCCAAACAAAATAAAGGGTTGGACCAATTGCTCGACATGCTGTTGCTTCAGGCGGAAATTATGGAATTGAAAGGCGATTCCACTTGTTCCGCCCGGGGGATTGTGTTGGAAGCGAAGTTGGATAAGGGACGTGGGCCGGTGGCCACCGTATTGATTCAAGGGGGCACCCTACGAATCGGAGATACGTTCGTGGTGGGGTCAGTCAGTGGCAGGGTACGGGGTTTAACATCGGATAAAGGCATGCGCCTGAAAGAGGCCGGGCCATCGACACCCGTTGAAGTCATCGGCTTACTAGGGGTCCCTGAGGCCGGAGATCAATTGATTGTGGTGAAAGATGAGCGGGCCGCCCGGGAAATTGCCCAGGCCCGGCATCAAAAGCAAAAAGATATTGGTCTCGCGTCTACTTCCCGAAGAACGTTGGAAGAACTCTATGCCGAGTCCAAAGACGGGGAGATTAAGGAATTGCCGCTCCTGATTAAGGCAGACGTGCAAGGATCGGTGGGGGCCTTAGGAGATGCACTGTTGAAAATATCGACTAGCGCGGTGAAGCTCAAGCTCATTCATAGTGGAGTAGGAGGTATCAACGAATCCGATGTGCTGTTAGCCGCGGCATCTAAAGCGATTATCATCGGATTCCATGTTCGACCGGATGCAAAGGCGGCCAATATTGCTGAGCGTGAAGGTGTGGAAATCCGATTGTATACGATCATCTATAATGTTCTTGATGATATTCGTTCTGCGGCCGAGGGCCTGTTGACCCCGACAATCAAGGAGCGGGTGATGGGGCATGCGGAAGTTCGCCAACTGTTCACTGTCCCGAAAATGGGTACCATAGCCGGTTGTTACGTCAATGATGGAACCATCTCGCGAGCAAGTACCAAGGTAAGGGTTGTTCGGGATCAGGTGACCATCTATGAAGGAAAAATCGGGTCATTGAGACGGTTCAAGGATGACGCGCGGGAAGTTCAGCAGGGATATGAATGCGGAATCGGAGTTGAGAATTTTAACGATTTAAAAATCGGTGATGTGCTTGAGGCCTATGTGTTGGAGGAGGAGGCCGCTAAATTATAAAGCTGGATTGATGAAGGAAGTCTGAATGGGGATGATGGTTGGGCTGTGCACGGTCGAACTCCACATTCCAGATGTTCAATCGCTGAAGGGCAAGCGGCAGGTTCTTTCAAGTTTGAAGACCCGATTGCGGAATCGATTCAATATTTCCATTGCAGAAATTGATGAACACGATCTGTGGCAAAAATCAATTTTGGGGATTGCCTGTGTGGCGAATGAGACGGGAAGGGTAAATCAGACTTTAGACCAGGTCCTCAACCTTATTCGAGCCAATCCTTCCCTTGAGCTCTTACGATCTCAGATTGAAGTCTTGTAAGCTCCTGTTGATTTTTCAAGTCATGGCGAAAACAAATGTCAGTCGGGCAACGCGGGTTGCGGATCAGATCCGCATGGAAGTGGCAGAGATCCTTTCAAGAAAAACAAAGGATCCGCGCATCCAATTCGTCACGGTGACGGATGTCACGATGACGGCCGACCTCAAAATTGCACGGGTGTATGTCACGGCGCTGGATCAAGAGCATTTTGACCAAGTAACCGGTCCAGGTCTCAAGAGTGCGGTGGGATTTATTCGAACGGAATTGGGTCGCCGGCTCAACCTGCGTTATACGCCGGAATTAGTATTTTTTCGCGATACCAGTGCCGAGTATGGCAATCGGATTGAGGAACTGCTGGATTCTCTTCATGAGGAGCCCGGGGCACCTGACACATCCCCTCTCTCCTAAACTGTACGAAAGTCTACTGTATATAACATGACACCGTCTGTTTCTTGTATCGATTCTTCTGAAACTGGAAAGGATTCCCGGAGGGTATTCCTGAATGGAGTCCTCAATGTGAATAAGCCCGATGGATGGACGTCACATGATGTCGTAGACCGGATACGGTCCGTGTTGGGGATTCAGAAGGTTGGGCATGCGGGGACGTTGGATCCCCATGCCACAGGGGTGTTGCCGGTGTTACTTGGCAAAGGAACCAAGATTGCTCAGTATCTTGTCGGATGGGAAAAAGAGTACGCTGCTGTTCTTCAATTGGGGCAACGGACTGATACGCAAGATGCTTGGGGGGCGGTGTTACAAGAATCGCCTGTGGAATCCTTGACCGAGGAACGTATTCGATCAGTATTCGGGACGTTTGATGGGTCTATCCAACAAGTGCCTCCAATGTATTCCGCCGTGAAAATCGGGGGACAACCCTTGTATAAAAAAGCCAGGCAGGGTCAAACCCTTGACCGACCGGCCAAGACCGTGGTGATTCATGATTTAGAAATCCAAAGGGTGGAAATCCCTGAGGTGGCTTTTCGGGTCGTGTGTTCGAAGGGCACCTACGTTCGGACTCTTTGTGAGGATATCGGGAACATGTTACAGGTAGGCGGACATCTGAAATGGCTTCAGCGTCGCCGGGTTGGTCCTATTCATGTTGATCAGGCTCTTGAGATGGAATCTTTAAAGGGAGGGCTTGAATTTTTAGACCTGGATGGGGCATTTTTGGGATTAGATCAAGCCCTCAATGGATTTCCTGCGGTGGAGGTCGATGAGGATGATGCCCGAAAGGTGCTTCATGGTAACGCCATCTCCTGGAATCGTGTTTTGACGGCGAGGCTGGAATCTCGAATACTTCCTGGTGAAGAAAATAAGGTGAGAGTAAAACAGAAGGATGGGAAATTGCTTGCTCTCGGGAAGGGCCCAATTTTTCAAGCGGGGAAGGTAGGACCGGTGTTAGTAATCGAGACAGTGTTTGCCTAAAAATGGATGAAAGGGAGAGATCTATTGGTATCGATAGAACCACGATAGAAATAGAGAGGGAATTTCTTACTGGACTCATGCACATACTGAAAAGACTGAAGGAGGAGCTATGAATTTGACGAAAGAATCAAAAACAGCGGCAATAGAATCCCATAGGATTCATGACAAGGATACGGGTTCGTCAGAGGTGCAGATTTCCTTGTTGACCAATAGAATCACAAGTTTGACGGAGCATTTCAAAACACACAAAAAAGACCATCATTCCCGACGGGGCCTCTTGCGAATGGTCAGCAAGCGACGAAAGTTATTAGACTATTTGCGGCGTCGAGACGAAGGAAAATATCAAGCCGTGATTGCTGCCTTGGGCATACGGAAATAAATCAGACCACACGCACTAAGGTGAGCAGAATCAATGGGATGGGCAAATCCCTTGTCAGGTTCTCAATGCGAAGCGCATCTCAGATTCCATATCAATATATCCACAGAAGGATCAGAAAGGTTGCAATATGATTCATGTCATTGAAATGGAAGTTGGTGGCCGCCCGCTTCGCTTAGAAACCGGTCGGATGGCAAAGCAGGCGGATGGCTCCGTGTTGGCAACTTATGCGGATACGGTGGTCTTAGCCACGGCAGTGGCCTCAAAGACCCTGAAGCCCGACGCCGATTTTTTGCCTCTCACCGTGAACTATCAGGAAAAAGCCTATTCAGCCGGGAAAATACCCGGCGGGTTTTTCAAACGGGAAGGGGCTCCCAGCGAAAAGGAAGTGTTAACCAGCCGACTCATCGACCGGCCCATTCGGCCCTTGATGCCGGAGGGGTACTTTTATGAAACCCAGATTATAGTGTCGGTGCTCTCCATTGATCAGACCATGTCGTCAGATGTGATCGGTATTGTGGCCGCGTCGGCAGCACTGGCCGTCTCTGATATCCCCGGCTCCGGATTATTGGCCGGGGTGAGAATCGGAAGAGTGAACGGACAGTTTGTGGTCAATCCGGATAAGAGGGCGCAGGAGGAAAGTGAATTAAATTTGGTGGTGGCCGGGACTAAGGACGCCGTGATGATGGTCGAGGCTGGTGCGGACGGGCTTTCAGAAGACACGATGATTGATGCGATCGAACTCGCTCATCGGGAAATCCAAAAGATTGTCGCCAAAATTGAAGAATTACAAGCCAAGGCCGGAAAACCAAAACGGGTCCTGCAGGTGGAAGCTATAGACCAGGATATTGAGCAGGCTGTACGCAAGGTGGCGGCCGGGCCTATCTGTGAAGCCATGTATATCTCTGCCAAAGGAGAGCGTCAGGATCGGTTCACTCAAATTCTTCAAGAAGTCATTGAAACTGTTGCAGGAGATGATGCCGATCGAAAATCCAAGGTCAAAAAAGTTTTTGCTGATCTGGAATATTCCGAAGTCCGGCGAATGATCCTCGAAAAAAAGAAGCGGGCTGATGGACGGGGATTATCCGACATTCGTCCGATTACCGCCGAGGCGGGCATCCTTCCTCGGACCCATGGCTCTGCCTTATTTACAAGGGGGGAAACGCAAGCGTTGGCTGTTGTGACACTGGGTACTTCGGATGACGAACAACGGATTGATGCGCTGGAGGGGGAATACTTCCGGTCGTTTATGTTGCATTATAATTTCCCGCCTTTTAGCGTGGGAGAAGCCAAAATGCTTCGTGGCCCCGGACGGCGTGAAGTCGGTCATGGCAAATTGGCAGAACGGGCATTAGCCGCCGTGCTTCCTACCAAGGAGGAATTCCCGTATACCATCCGCCTGGTCTCAGACATTCTGGAATCAAACGGGTCGTCATCGATGGCCACGATTTGTGGTGGCGCATTAGCGATGATGGATGCAGGCGTGCCCATCAAAACGCCCGTGGCGGGCATTGCGATGGGATTAATTTTGGAAAAGGGTGGCGTGGCGATTCTTTCCGATATTCTAGGGATGGAAGACCACCTCGGCGATATGGATTTTAAAGTGGCAGGAACACGGGATGGTGTCACGGCCTTGCAGATGGATATTAAGATTGCGGGGATTACCCCTGATCTGATGCGGCAGGCCCTGGCCCAGGCTCGTGAGGGCCGGTTGCACATCCTAGGGAAAATGGATGAATGTTTAACCGTGCCTCGTACTGAATTGGCGGCGTATGCGCCACGTATCACCACCATCCAGATCAAACAGGATAAAATCCGCGATGTAATCGGGCCAGGCGGTAAAATGATTCGCAGTATCATTGCGGATTGCGGGGTGAAAGTGAATGTGGATGACGCCGGTGTCGTGACCATTGCGGCGGTAGACGGGGAGTCCGCTAAAAAGGCGACGGAGATGATTCTCCGGATTGTCGAAGAAGCGGAAATTGGGAAAATTTACCTTGGGACTGTGCGAAAAATTGTGGATTTTGGCGCCTTTGTGGAGATTCTCCCGGGTATGGATGGGCTGGTGCATATTTCACAACTCGCTCCTCACCGTGTGGCATCGGTGACCGACGAAATTTCAGAAGGCGAGCAGATTCT
The DNA here is from genome assembly GCA_963734345.1 of uncultured Nitrospiraceae bacterium. Lineage (GTDB taxonomy): Bacteria > Nitrospirota > Nitrospiria > Nitrospirales > UBA8639 > Nitrospira_E. The sequence continues at coordinate 331,769 of CAVTGT010000010.1, read as the reverse complement.
GGTGAAGGTCCTGGAAATCGATCGGCAAGGGAAAATTCGACTCAGTCGAAAAGATGCCATGGCCGAACAGGCTGACAAAAAAGACCAACTCACCTCGTAAGACTTCCTACCTAGTGTCGGATTATGTATAAAAAAGTTATTTTGGATAACGGAGTGAGGGTCGTCCTGGAGCGGATGTCATCCTTGAAATCCGTTGCCTTAGGGGTGTGGGCCACGGTTGGAAGCCGTTATGAAGAAAAATCAGAGGCAGGCTTATCTCATTTCATCGAGCATATGATGTTCAAGGGCACGCGAAAACGGTCAGCGTCCCAAATTTCCAATGAGATCGATGCGTTGGGCGGTGAAATGAACGCGTTTACCACTCACGAAGCCACGGCGTTTTACGTCAAGGTGTTGGACCAGCAAACGGGGGCGGCCTTTGACCTCTTAGCTGATTTGTTTCACCATTCGCGATTTGCCGCCAAGGATGTTGAAAAAGAAAAACAAATTGTGCTTGAGGAAATTCGTACGGTTCAGGACGATCCTGAAGATTATATCCATGAATTGCATGCCAAAGATGTGTTTGGGTATCACCCGCTGGGGCGTCCGATCTTGGGCGAACCCGGGTCAATGCAGCGATTGAACCGCCAATCCCTTGTCCACTATAAAGAAAAGCACTACCGCCCTGAAAAAACAATTGTCGCAGTGGCGGGAAACTTTTCCTTTTCTGAAATCATCGAGTATGTCAACACATATTTTGGTCAATGGAAGGGAAGCGGGCATCGAAAGATTTTCTCAACATTCCGGGATGAGCCCTGGCCTGATCAGCCCCAGGAACGGCAAAGTCTGCACCACAAAGCCTTGGAGCAGGTCCATCTGTGTGTCGGATTTAGGGGGTTACCGGTGGGGCATCAGGATCGCTATGCGGCCTATGTCTTAAGCACAATTCTCGGAGGAGGAGTCAGCTCGCGATTGTTTCAGGAAATTCGAGAAAAACGTGGATTGGCCTATACCATTTATTCCCACCTTTCAAGTTTCCTGGATGGGGGGATGCTCACCGTGTATGCGGCGACCAGGCCTAAAGAAGTGACAGGGGTCATTGACCAAATCTGTAAGGAAACGGCAAAATTATGCCGTCGGGTTGTCAATGAGAAGGAATTAGAGAGAACGAAAACCCAACTCAAGGGAAGCTTAATGCTGGGGTTGGAAGGGACCTATGGACGAATGAATAAATTGGCGAAAGATGAATTGTATCAGGGACGCCATGTCACCCTTCAGGAAATTGTGAAGGCCATTGATCGGATCTCCCCTGAGCAAATTCGGCAATTGAGCCAGAAATTATTAGATCCCAAAGAGTTCGTGTTAACGGCGCTGGGACCTATCCCAAAAAGAGGCATTCCGAAGTGGGGATAATCCCTCAAAACCGCATTTTTTTCCGCTTGACAACCATGCCATGGATGGGTAGCATGGGTTCCTCTCAAAACCCTGTTTTTTTGTTTGTAAATTAGGGATATGAGAAGCTTAGGCAAAGATGGTTTGAGAAGATAAACAAAGGTTGGTACGTTTTTCATTTTTGTCATTCTAACACTGTAAGGAGGGAGCAGATGAAGAAGTCATCTCTACGTCGGGCGTTAGTAGCTCTCTGTGCATTTGGACTGCTGAGCATGGGGGTTGCCGGTGGCGTTTTTGCTGCTGAAGAACCTAAGGCGGCGGAAGGAGACCCCAAGGCGAAGGGGGATCCCAATGATGTCACCAGTCTGGGTGATTCTTCCTATAAGGGGGTAGCCGCCACAAGCTTGAAGGGCCGTGTATTCGGACATTGGGCAGATAATCCCGAGGGAGAAATTTTGTTCGGGATTCAGTATTGGAATACGTCAGCCCCGGCCGAAACCGGTAATCCTCCAGGCAGGGCTTCCGATGATCGAATCCAAACACTCCCTGACCCACTGATTTCCTGCTGTGCCTGGGGCTATCAGGGCGGAACAGAAAAGAACAATCCGTATTCGGGTTGGTACACCCCTCAGACGACCGTCCGGTTGGCCGTCAAAGACAAAGCGATGATGGACCAAATCACCAAGGCCGCTCAGGATTTCGTGGCCATGGAAGTGCAAGTAAGCGGTCGTACCGTGACCGGCTTTAAATTGTTAGAACTGAGTAACTTTAGTCCAATAATTCTGATTGAAATTACAATTTTAGTCGAGGAGGGAAGCCATTATGAAAGGTGCTAAGAAGAAAGGGTGGGCCCTTGTTGGAGCCATGGCGCTGGTTGGGACAATGGCCTCCAGTGCAATGGCGATCGAGGCATTCCAAGAGCGGTTTGAGTGGGGTGATTTAAGCAAGCCGACAACCCTTCGTGGACGGGTGGCTGTGGTCGATCCCTATGACAAAGCCGTGTGGATTAATGTTGCCGTATTTGGTGGAAATGCGGAAAGCGGCTATTACTGGCAGAAATATTTTCCAGGCAAGAATGTCAAGATGTATCCAGGTAATGATGAAATCTGGAAAACGCTGGTGGCAGCCGGAAAAGATTCCTCAAGCCAGGCGGTGATGACGGATACGAAGCCATCAAACTATGGCCAGGTTGAAATTGTCGTGGAAGAAAAAGAGCAAAATCGTCGGGTCATATCTTCAGCCAAGACTGTGGAAGACGTAGCCGGAACTCCGGACAAACCTAGAAGTATCCATAGTCTCAGGTCATTGTCAGTGTTGGATGCCATGAGAGCTGATAGTTGGCCGAATAATCGCAAAATGCTTTATGACGTCTTGATCCCGGATGGTCCAGCTATTGCGGGGATCATTCCCAATTCTGATCAAGGACTCGGCCAGGTCTATGATCCCACCAAAGGGTCGTATGAAAAAGTAGAAATGGCGAAACCTGCAGCGAAACCAGCAGAAGGATCGACGAAACCTGCAGCGGAAGAGAAGCATTAAGAAAGATAACCTTTAATTCATATTTAAAGGTTTTGTAAAAGGGCCTGCGTTCACACGCAGGCCCTTTTTTTTACAAGTGTCCTAGTGTTTTTTATTGGGGTCGTGATCGTTCAGCCTGGCCTTAAAGTCAGCGAGTCTATTGAGGGCATCAAGGGGGGTCATCGAAAAGAGATCCATCTGCTTAACTTCTTCTAAAATGACATGAGGTTGAGGGGAGGAATGGTCGGATTGGGGAATTTCCGGCGAATCAGAGAGTGTGACGTTTGTCGAGGGGGTATCCTGTTCCAATTGATATAAAATATTTTTTGCCCGATCCAAAATTGGTTTGGGGATACCAGCCAGTTTGGCAACCTGGATGCCATAGCTCCGATCAGCCTTTCCAGGGATGATCTTTCTCAGGAACAAGACATCCTGCCCTTTTTCCTGAACGAGAACCGTATAGTTCTTAATGCCTTCCCGTAGCGTCTCTAGTTGGGTCATTTCATGGTAATGGGTAGCAAAAAGCGTTCGTGCGCCGAGATGCCCGCGGTCTAAAATATGTTCGGCCAGCGCCCATGCGATACTGAGTCCGTCGTAGGTGCTGGTTCCCCTGCCCACCTCGTCTAGCAGTAATAAGCTTCGCGAAGTCGCTGCATCCAAAATCCTGGCCGTTTCACTCATTTCAACCATAAACGTGCTCTGGCCGGCGCTGAGGTCGTCCGCAGCGCCTACCCGAGTAAAAATCCGATCCACGATGCCTATCCGTGCTGACTCAGCCGGCACGAAACTTCCCATCTGAGCCATGAGCACGATAAGGGCAACCTGGCGCAGGTAGGTGCTTTTTCCGGCCATGTTCGGACCGGTAATTAATAAAAGCCTATTGGTGTCCAGGTCCAGCGTCGTGTCGTTAGGAATGAAACCTTCAGTACGTTGGATGTGTTCAATGACCGGATGGCGACCTTCACTAATCTGAATCGTGCCTCCTTCGTGAACCGTCGGCTGATGATATCGGTTGAGAGCGGCTGCCTCTGCCAAACCTGTCAGAACATCCAACGTCGCCAATTGTTGGGCCATTCCTTGGATTCTGTTTCTGGCGGATGCGACTCGGAGACGAATTTCGCCGAATAATTGGTATTCTAAATTTTTAATTTTTTGGTCGGCACTGGAGAGCCGACCTTCGAGATCCTGCAGTTCGCCTGTGGTAAACCGCTCGGCATTGACCAGGGTTTGCTTCCGATGATAGTCCGCAGGGATCCGTGATAAATTCGCTTTCGTCACTTCAATGTAATAGCCAAAGACCTGATTGAATTTTACCTTGAGCGAGTCGATGCCGGTTCGATTGCGTTCTCGAGTCTCCATTTCGGCCAATAACCGGGTGCCTTCTTTTGACAGAATTCGCAGCTCATCAAGTTCCGCATGTACGCCTTCACGAAAAATGCCTCCCTCCTTTGTCGAAAGCGGCGGGTTAGGAAGGATGGAGTCGGTAATCCAGGATGCAGACGTCTTGAAGAGAATCCCAGGCGGCATGAATGGTTTGCAACATAGCAGACTGAAGGGGCTGTAAGATTTGATGAAGGGAAAGCAAACTTTCAAGCGAGCGATAGAGAGTGATCAAGTCGCGAGGATTGGCCACCTCCAGGACAATTCGACTATTGAGTCGTTCCAAGTCCTGCACCGATTTCAGATGGTCACGAACCGTCATGCGAAGCCCAAGATTGATGACTAATTCTTGAACGGCTTCCTGCCGAAGCTGAATAGCAGCGACTTGCGTCAGAGGGCGGACGATCCACTGCCGCAAGAGTCTTGTGCCCATTGGAGTTTTGGTTTTATCCAATGTGGTCAGCAAGGTCGGGTTTTGACGCTGTTCGGATACGGGTTTAAGAATCTCTAAATTACGAAGAGTGGTCTGATCCAATTGCATTTCATGGTCCAGGAGTCGAATCCATGGACGGCGTATATGGGCATGGGTGAGTGTCGGTTGAGTTTCAGCCAGGTAGGCCAGCAGCCCACCCGCTGCCTGAAGACCAGGCCGAAGGCCATGTAGATGAAGGACCTCAATATCGTTCACTTCAAAAGTCCTGGTGAGAAGCGTCTTGCACGCTTCAAAGTCAAAGGTGGGCATGTCTCGAGGGACAATACGGGCGATAGGCAAGGGTTGGAGGATCGGCGCAATCTCCTCCTGAAGTCGAATAGGAAAGATCACTTCTTTGGGTTCGATGCGGACCAGTTCATCGACGACACTTTGGAGGGAATTGGTCAGTCGGGATTCGGAAACCCAAAATTCGCCGGTTGAAAGATCCAGGGAGGCCAGTCCGAAACGATCCGCCGCAGTGGTATTTCCTGTGGAGGAGGAAGGGGCGTAAAAAAGGGCGGACAGGAAATTGGCTTCTCGCGCCGGAAGCAATTCATGATCATATAAGGTTCCAGGAGTATAGACCCGGACGACTTCACGACGAACTAACCCCTTGGCCAGTTTGGGGTCTTCGACCTGTTCGCACAAGGCCACAATCCGGCCCGCCTTTAAGAGTTTTGCGATATATCCAGTAGAGGTGTGATAGGGAACCCCGCAAAGGGGGATGGCTTCTCCTTTAACTTTTCCTCGTGCCGTTAGAACGATGCCAAGAAGTTTCGAGGCCTCCTCCGCATCATCAAAAAACATTTCATAAAAATCCCCAACCCGAAAAAATACAATAGCATCAGGATGTTGGGCTTTCACGGTCTGAAATTGGCGCATGAGCGGGGAGAGATCTTGGTCTTTCATCGTGTCCACTGTTTCGTTCTTCATCTTTGTGAGGTGTGAGTGGAATCCCTTGAAAGGTCTAATGGCACGGCAAAGGGGTATACCTTCCATTTGAGCAACAGGACCATTAGCCAGCCCGTAGGAGTCTGGAAGAAATTATGGAAGGCTTGGCCCACTGGGTCTCACTTAGCGGCGACCTGACCTCCACGTTCAAATAAGACCAGTCGAGTCGTCTATTCATTCCATTTGTGTTCATCCCTTGATGTTGGCAACACCTCCATGGTGTGGATTAATGCCGGGTCACTCAATCTTTATATTGGTCACCATACGCCTACTACTGGAGCCGGTTCCAGATATGCTCAAAAGGCGGCTGTCTTCTTTCTCTCCATATTCCAAGCGAATGGCAATATGGTCGGAAGGTAATATCTGGGGAAACCGTTCCGCCCATTCAATAATAACGATTGTGCTTGGAGTGAAATATTCCTCTAACCCTAACGTAGAAATTTCCGATACCATATCAAGACGATACAAATCCACATGTATGAGCGGAATAGAGCCGGGATATTCTTGAATGAGAGTAAACGTGGGACTGCTGACCTGATCCATCGACATTCCTAACCCGAGCGCGATGCCGCGGGTCAAAACGGTTTTGCCTGTTCCCAAATCGCCGGATAAAGCCAGGACTGTTCCTCCTATGAGCTGTTGGCCTAACTGATTTCCGAATTGAATGGTTTCCTGGACGGATTTCATCCGTAATCGAATCGAATCATTGTTGGGTGAAGCCTGAGGCATGGGTGCGAAGGGCTGTCAGAGGCAAAGCGCTAGCGAACCATGGTGTGAGTCAGAGCCTGGGGAATGGCAGAAATCACGTCCCCGGCGATCAGTCCGGGTTCACCGATTGTTGCTGCAGCCAGATCACCTGCCAGCCCATGCAGATAGACACCGGCCCTGGCCGCATCCCATGGACCCAATCCTTGAGCTAGCAAGCCAACAATGAGCCCGGTCAGCACATCGCCCATCCCCGCAGAAGCCATGCCAGGATTGCCGGTTGGACAAATGGCTATTTGTCCCTGAGGTTCGGCAATAATAGTCCGGGCGCCTTTCAGTACCAGGATCACCCCGTGCTGCATGGCAAACTGTCTGCTGACACCGATACGATTTTCATTGACCTGCTTGGAGGAAGAGGTTTCCAGGAGTCTGGCCATTTCTCCAGGATGTGGCGTGAGGATGGGGGGCCGCTTCATGGATGAAAATATCTGACAGTGGTGGGCTAAGCCGTTGAGGGCGTCGGCGTCTAGAACGCAAGGTGCCTCCAATTGAGGAAGGAGATGACGCAGGAGTTCTGTCGTCTCCGGCGAGACACCAAGGCCAGGTCCAATCGCCAGAGCTGATTTATTGTGTGCAAAGGCGAGAAGGGCCGAACAGGTCTCCATTCCCATCAGGTGTTGGGGAGATTCCGGCATGGGTTCCGTCATTACTTCCAGAAGTTTTGACTCCAGGATGGCTGAAACACTTTGGGGGGTGGCTACCGTCACCAGGCCGGTACCCACTCGCAGTGCCCCAAGGCCGGTCATGGCCGGAGCCCCGGTTTTTCCTGATGATCCACCGACAATTCCTGCATGCCCGAAGGTGCCCTTATGCGAGGACTGAGGCCGAGGAGGAATGAGGGGACGCACCGTTTCTTGAGACAGAAGCTGAATATGGGAGTTCACATCCTCCACAAAGTCCAAGGGAATGCCAATATCGACCACTTGAATGGTTCCGACTTTGTCGATAGCCGAACCCAGATACAGGCCGAGCTTTGGGCAGCCGAACGTGACGGTCAAATCCGCGGTGACAGCGGCACCCAGTAGCGGCTCCCGTATTGCTATCCAATCCGGAGGGAATATCAATGGCTAGGGTAAAGGCCGGTGAGGCATTTATGGCTTCAATGGCAGATAGGTAGGGCATGCGCACTGCTGAAGAAAGACCGGTCCCCAGAAGTGCATCAATAAGAAGATCGGCGTCTTGGGTGAGTGAACACATCGCCTCCCAGGAAGGATTGACTGAGAAAAGAGATGGTCGGATGATCTTGCTGAGGCGCCGATACATGATCTTCGCATCAGGACTCAGCTCCTTGGAGTTGAGCCATGAGGACCACCTGCATCTTTGCCCCTTTTTTTTTCAAGAGCCTGGCCACGACCAGGCCGTCTCCACCATTATTGCCTTTGCCACAGAGGATGACGACTTTTTTACCCTTAGGAGCTCCCCACGCCTGGAGGAGGTGTGTGACCACACCGGTGCCCGCCCGTTCCATCAAAGTCGTGCCGGGAATTTTGGCCTCTTGGATCGTGCGCCGATCAAGCGTTTGCATCTGTGCGGCGGTGACTACCCACATAGGCGATTCAGACAAAAAAGCGAAATGGTTGGTTAATGAACGACACGCACACACACGAACGGTATAAGGTGGCTTGTAGGTCTTTGTGATCTGAAATGTCCTCGGATTGAGTCTCAGTTTGCCTGGATAACTAATCTGGTGAGTGGATACGGTCAGGGCTTCTGATCTTTGACGCTAGGCCAGAAGATGTTTCATTTCCCGGACTGCCCGTTCCAATCCGACAAACACGGCATGAGCGATAATGCTATGACCAATGTTGAATTCCTCAATATCAGAAATGCCGGTCAACCGTTTGGTATTTCGATAATGCAGTCCATGTCCCGCGCTCACGCGCAATCCTAATTTAGCTGCCAGTCTGGCCGCTTGCAGTAGAGCGTCAAACTCGGCATCTTCCTCTTGTTGGCGGCGGGTATTCGCGTATCGGCCGGTATGGAGTTCGACATAATCTGCTTGGATCTTGTGGGCAGCGCGAATATGGTTGGCATCAGGGTCAATAAACAGGCTGACGGGAATGCCTCCATCATGAAGTAAGTCCACCATGGCCTGGAGTCGGTCCCGATGTTCGTTCACGGCGAGTCCACCCTCTGTCGTGAGTTCCTGCCGGCGTTCCGGTACGAGAGTGACCAGGTCTGGTTTAATATTCAGCGCAATTTTCGCCACTGAGTCTTCTGCGGCCATTTCAAGGTTCAGATGGGTTTGCACGGTTTCGCGCAATATGGTCAGGTCCCGATCCTGAATATGCCGTCGATCTTCACGGAGGTGCACCACAATTCCATCAGCCCCGGCCAGGTGAACCAATGTGGCCGCCATCACGGGGTCTGGTTCGTGTCCGCCGCGAGCCTGTCGAAGTGTTGCCACATGGTCGATATTGACGCCGAGCCGTGCCATTGAGGTCCTTTCAGGATTGCGAAACGGATTCACCTACCGAAGCCCATTATGGCAAAAGGGAAAATCTTACTGCAATAAACGGAAGTCTTCGTTGGGATTCAACGCGTATGGAGGCTTTTTTTGAAAAATACCAGTTCTTGAAATTGACTGGTCACCTCCCCTCATCTAGAATAAAAACTCTATTAAATCGTACGATTTTCTATTCATTTCCTTCCCAAACCATCAAGGACGATTCGTCATTTTACCCGAACCATGGAACCTTTTTACCGAATTCAACGACTTCCCGGATATGTCTTCTCTCAGGTTCAAGAGTTAAAGCTCCAAGCCCGGAAGCGGGGAGAAGATATTATTGATTTAGGCATGGGCAATCCCGACCAGCCCACACCACGTCATATCGTGGACAAATTGATTGAAACGGCGCGACTTGGGCGCAATCATCGGTATTCGGCTTCACGCGGTATTACCAAATTGCGCCATGCGATCTGTGCTTGGTATCAACGAAATTATGATGTCAGTTTAGATCCCGAGACCGAAGCAATTGTGACGCTGGGAGTAAAAGAAGGATTGGCGCATTTGGCCCTGGCCATGGTGGGACCCGGTGATGTGGTTCTGGCGCCGACCCCCACCTACCCGATTCATATGTACAGTGTGATTATCGCGGGTGGCGAAGTGCGCGGCGTTGAACTCGGCCCTGATTCTGATTTTTTTGAAAATCTGAAAAAGGCCTTCAAGCAGACCCAACCGGCTCCTCGCGCCTTGATCATCAGTTTCCCTCATAATCCAACCACTCGCGTCGTGGATCTGGAGTTTTTTAAAAAGGTGGTGGAATTTGCCCTGGAACATCAAGTCTGGGTCATTCATGATTTGGCGTATGCCGATATCGTATTCGATGGATACCGCGCCCCCAGCCTTCTTCAAATTCCGGAAGCCAAACACATTGGTGTGGAGTTTTACTCCCTCTCGAAGAGTTACAATATGCCGGGTTGGCGGGTGGGATTCTGTGTCGGGAATCGTGAAGTCATTGGCGCATTGACTAAAATCAAAAGTTATCTGGATTATGGGATGTTCCAACCCATTCAAATTGCCAGTATTATTGCTCTGAACGGCCCGCAGGATTGTGTGAAAGAAATTGTGGGACGATACGAGCGACGGCGCAATGCGCTTGTCCGTGGACTCAACCGCATCGGCTGGCCGATCGACTATCCACGTGCCACCATGTTTGCCTGGGCAAAAATCCCTCAACCCTATCTCGGAATGGGGTCATTGGAGTTTTCCAAGTTACTCTTGCGTGATGCCAAAGTTGCCGTTTCGCCGGGTATAGGGTTTGGCGAAGGCGGCAATGACTATGTTCGCTTCGCGTTAGTCGAAAATGAACACCGGATTTTTCAGGCGGTTCGAGGAATCCGCCAGGCCTTAAAGTTTGACGGGGATGTGGCATGAGAAAAGCCGTCCGGGTTGGGCTGATCGGATTCGGCACGGTGGGAACCGGGGTCGTGAAGGTTCTCCAACAGAACGCCGACCTCATCACGAAACGGGTTGGGGTCCCGGTGTCGCTCGTCCGGATTGTGGATCTGGATATCACCACCGATCGCGGTGTGGCGATTCCCAAAGAGGTATTGACGACGAATGTCCGGGACATCCTGGATGATCCTGACATTGATATTGTTGTGGAATTAATCGGCGGGCATGAACCCGCCAAACGGTTCATTCTACAGGCCCTTGAACGCAAAAAATGCGTGGTGACGGCGAATAAAGCCTTGTTGGCCGATCATGGTGAAGAGGTTTTTGAGGCGGCATTTAAAGCGGGAGTTGATCTCGGATTTGAAGCGAGTGTGGGGGGAGGCATCCCCATCATCCGATCATTGACCGAAGGGTTGGCGGCGAACCGGATGTTGTCCATTACGGGTATTATGAATGGCACATCCAATTACATTCTGACGCGGATGACGAATGAGCACCGTGATTTTGACGAGATTTTACTGGAAGCCAAACGGGAAGGGTATGCCGAAGCCGATCCGTCTCTGGATGTCGACGGGGTTGATGCCGCTCATAAATTGGCTATCATGGTCAATCTCGCCTATGGAACTCCTGTGCCCATGAGTGCCATCTTCACTGAAGGAATTTCGCGGATTTCGACTGTGGATATGGAGTTTGCGCGTGAACTCGGATTTACGATTAAGTTATTAGGGATCGCAAAATTACAAGAACGTGCCATTGAGGCACGGGTGCATCCTGCCCTGGTACCTGCCGGGTCACCCATTGCACAAGTGAATGGGGTCTATAATGCCATTCACTTGATCGGTGATGCTGTTGGGGACATTGTCCTCTATGGCAAAGGGGCCGGGTCGCTGCCAACGGCCAGTGCCGTCGTAGGTGATATTATCGATCTGGCGCGAAATCGCATGACAGGAGTTGCCGTCCGGGTTCCTTCGACCTCATTTCAGTGGGAGTCACGCCTGCCGATTGCCATTAAGCCGATGGCCGACATTGAAAGCATGTATTATTTGCGGTGCATGGTGAAGGATCAACCGGGGGTGTTATCGAAAATATCGGGGAGTCTCGGACAACGAGGCATCAGTATCTCGTCCGTTCTCCAAAAAGGAAGAAAAGAAGGACAAACCGTGCCTTTGGTCATCTTGACGCATCGCTCGTTGGAGCGATCGATTCAAACGGCACTGCAGGAAATTAATGCACTTCCCATGATTTCGGAGCCGACGACGCTACTGCGTATGGAAGGGGTGGAATAACACATGCAACTTATTAGCTTCACGAAGGGTGGCAAGACATTATGATTCCTTGGCGTGGCATTATCGAGGAATACCGAAAATTTCTCCCGGTAGGAGATCAGACTCCGATTGTGACCCTTCAGGAGGGACATACTCCCCTGATTCCTGCCAACCGCTTAGCCGGTAAGGTCTGCCCGGGACTGGATCTGTATTTGAAAGTGGAAGGGGCCAATCCAACCGGTTCATTTAAAGACCGCGGTATGACCATGGCCGTTTCCAAAGCTGTGGAAGGTAAGGCCAGAGGACTCATGTGCGCCTCTACCGGCAACACCTCCGCTTCCGCGGCGGCCTATGGGGCGAAAGCGGGATTGCCGGTGTATGTCGTCGTGCCGGCAGGGAATATCGCGTTGGGTAAGTTGACTCAGGCGCTTATGCATGGAGCGCAAGTCATTCAGATTGAAGGGAATTTCGATCAGGCGTTAACGATTGTGAAAGACTTGTGTCAAGAAACGGCGATCGAATTAGTCAATTCGATTAACCCCTTTCGTTTGGAAGGCCAAAAAACGGCGGCCATGGAAATATGTGATCAGTTGGGATATGCCCCTGTCATTCATGCCCTGCCGGTGGGGAATGCCGGAAATATTACCGCGTATTGGCGCGGGTATCGGGAGTATCAGGAAGCCGGACAAACGCAAGGGTTGCCTCGTATGTTCGGATTTCAAGCGGAAGGAGCGGCTCCTCTGGTGAGAGGGCATGTGGTTGACTCGCCGAAGACCATTGCCTCGGCCATTCGGATCGGCAATCCTGCCAGTTGGTCTTTGGCTCTGCAGGCGGTGGAGGAATCACACGGATACGTGGACATGGTGTCTGATGAAGAGATTCTCAAGGCCTATCAAATGGTGGCAGGTGAAGAAGGGGTTTTTTGTGAGCCCGCCTCGGCGGCGTCTCTCGCCGGGATTATAAAAATGAACCATGCGGGTCTTCTGCCGCAAGAGGGCACCATTGTGTGCACCTTGACGGGACATGGATTGAAAGATCCCGATACGGCCATCTCGGTGTCCTATCGCCCGGTGACCGTTCCCGCAACCCATGGAGCGGTCAGAGCGCAATTAACAAATCAGTAACCCCTCGTGACTATCTGAACAGTCAGGCTTGTCGTTCATTCACACACTAACCCAAAACTGCGAGGCGAAGATCGTGCGGAAAACGATCGTGATTCACGTCGATGGATTGACGGGACAGTCTTTTCAAGAATTAGACAACCGGACATTACTGCAATCGGCCCGGACTCCCTCTCTGGATTATTTGGCGTGTCATGGAGAACTGGGTCGTTTAGGCGTTCCGGGTGAACACCGTCGATTTTCCGGTGAAATGGCCCTTCTCGCATTGTTGGGATACGATCCACACAAATGGTACACGGGTCCTGGTCCCTTGGAAGGTGTGAGCTTGGAAGTGGTTCTTGATGCACATGATGTCGCCTATCTCTGCCATTTAGTTACCCTCCGAGGACAGAAAGGATGGGGGGATGGGAAAAAACTCGGGCCTCAGTTATTTATGGCTGATCCCGTTGGCGGGGGAGTGGAGACCGAAGACGCCAGGGAACTCATCGAGGCTATTAATGAACAATTAGTCTCAGAAACAATTCAATTTTATTTGGGTCCCCATCACCGGCATCTCATGGTATGGGTCGGAGGAAGCGGCAAAGTGGTCTGTCGCAATCCCCAAGAGGCTCTTGGACAGCCGATCGAGGCCTATCTGCCAACAGGAGACGGGGCTCAAATTGTGCGAGAACTTATGGAAGCCTCCAGAGTGATTCTCTGTCATCATCCTGTGAATCAAGAGCGGATCAAAGCCGGGTTAAATCCAACTAATTGTTTATGGTTGTGGGGTCCCGGCAAACCTGTGGAATTGCCTCATCTGAAGGAACGGTGGCCGGTCAAAGGGACGGTGATTTCTCCCGAAGGGCCGTATGTCGGGGTTGGAACTTCCGCCGGACTTCAGACGGTGAAACTCGAAAACCCGGGAGAAGGAGATATCGTCTGGATGCAGACATTGTCTAAAATGACTGCCAATGTTCTTGAAACACAGGATTTGGCCTGTATTCACGTTCCTTTTTCCGAGTGGTTAGTGCAGAAAGGGCAGCCCACACCTCCGTCAACATTGGTTGAATATCTTCAGCGTGTGGATGAACATGTCATCGGAGCCTTACGCCAGTCTTGTGGGACACAAGATTCCCACCGGATCATGGTGGTCTGTACGCCTTATCCGCATCAGGAGGAGAATGGCGCGTCGGCCATGGCCCCGTATCTTGTGTTTGAGGGAGAAGAGGGCAAACCGAAAAACCCTTCCCTGACATTTAACGAACAAGAGTTGGCCAATCGTCCGCTCCGTGACGCCACGAAACTGTTTGAGCGGTTTGTGGTCAACGACTAAGTCCTATGGCGCGTTACATCCAAAAATTTGGCGGGACGTCAGTGGGGAGCCTGGAACGAATCCAAAACGTGGCCAGGCTGATTGAACAGACCTACCGGGCGGGGCATGAACTGGTTGTGGTGTTGTCGGCGATGAGTGGCGAGACGGACCGACTCATGAAAATGGCCAAGGGCTTGAGTCTCGATCCCGATGATCGGGAACTCGATGTGTTATTGTCTTCAGGAGAACGGGTCACGATTGCGCTGATGGCGATGACACTCAAAAGTCTTGGAATTAAAGCGCAATCCTTCACGGGACGACAGGTGGGAATTGTGACCGACAGCGCGCATACCAAAGCCCGCGTCTCCCGGGTCGATACGGACAGGGTCTTGGGAGCGTTACATCTTGGGATCGTTCCTATCGTGGCAGGCTTTCAGGGTATTAATGCCGCCTCCGATGTGACAACCTTAGGGCGGGGAGGCTCTGATCTGACTGCCGTGGTGTTGGCGGCCGCGCTTAAGGCTGATAACTGCTTCATCTATACCGATGTGGATGGTGTGTATACGGCCGATCCCAATATTGTGCCGGACGCGAGGCGGTTGGATAAAATCTCCTATGAGGAGATGTTAGAATTAGCGAGTCTGGGGGCCAAAGTCCTCCAGACGCGTTCAGTGGAGTTAGCCGCCAAATATCATGTGCCGGTGGAAGTACGATCCAGTTTTCAGGACGGGCCTGGAACCCGTGTGGTAAAAGAGGATATCGATATGGAACATGTCTTAGTTTCAGGGGTTACGGGCGATCGTAATCAAGCCAAAGTCACGGTGGTCGGTGTCCCCGACCAACCTGGGATTGCGGCCAAATTATTCAGCTCCATTGCCGACGCCTCGATCAACGTCGATATGATTATTCAAAATGTGAGCCAGGATGCTTTGACGGACATATCGTTTACCGTGCCGAGGGCTGATCTCACCCGTGGAATGAGTCTGGTCAGAGATATCGCCAAGTCAGTGGAAGCGAGGACGGTCGCGGTGAACGAGGCCATTGCCAAAGTGTCATTAGTGGGAGTGGGAATGCGTTCTCATTCCGGGGTGGCCGCCCGGATGTTTCAGACGCTCTCACGCGAGAGCATTAATATCATGATGATCAGTACTTCGGAAATTAAAATCTCCTGTGTGGTGGAAGAAAAATATATGGAGCTGGCTGTTCGGGCGTTGCACCAGGAATTTGGATTAGAATCGCCTCCAGGAGCCAAGAAGCCCTAACAGGGCCATGTGCGTGTTCATCAGTGATGCAAAAGAATGCCATGAATCATAAGCTTCCCGCCATTGAAATCTATGATACGACCCTGCGAGATGGGGCTCAGGCTGAAGATGTCAGTTTTTCGGTGGAGGATAAGATCCGTATCGCCATTAAATTAGATGAGCTGGGTGTGCATTTTATTGAAGGGGGATGGCCGGGAGCCAATCCCAAAGACATTGAGTTTTTCCGATTCATCAAATCGACTCCCTTGCACCATGCTAAAATTGTGGCGTTTGGTTCGACGCGAAAAGCCAAAAATACCGCAAAAACCGATCCCACATTGGAAGCGTTGTTATCCGCAGAAACGGACATTGTCACGATCTTCGGAAAAAGTTGGACCCTTCATGTGACGGACGCGTTGGAAACCACGCTGGCCATCAATTTGGAATTGATTACCGATTCTATCGAATTTCTCAGGTCCAGAGGTCGACAGGTGTTTTACGATGCTGAACATTTTTTCGACGGATATAAAACGGATCCTGACTATGCAATGAAAACCATTCAGGCTGCCGCAGAAGCGGGCGCGGCGCGGATCATATTATGCGATACCAACGGTGGGACGATGCCGTGGGACATCGGTGAGATCTTTGCCACGGTCCGGAAAAACTGTGAGGTGCCGTTAGGGATTCACGCGCATAATGATGCGGAGATGGGCGTCGCCAATTCGTTGGTGGCCGTGCAAGCCGGAGCCGTCCAGGTCCAGGGAACGATCAACGGCATCGGAGAGCGATGCGGGAATGCCAATCTATCTTCCATCATGGCCAATTTAGAATTAAAAATGGGACGAATCGCTTTGGGAGATGGACGATTAACCCATCTTCGCACCATTTCGCATTTTGTGGCGGAGATGGCGAATCTGACTCCGAATAAACGGCAGCCTTATGTGGGAGATACCGCCTTTGCTCATAAAGGAGGGGTGCATATTCATGCGGTGCAAAAAAATCCAATTACTTATGAACATGTGGTTCCCGATGTGGTCGGGAATCACCGGCGTGTCTTGATTTCCGATAACAGCGGGCGAAGTGCCGTATTTGGAAAGATGGAAACCTTCGGTCTGGACCTTTCTCAAAATAATCCCAAAGTGCAGGAATTACTGGAGTCTCTCAAGACGTTGGAATATGAAGGCTACCAATTTGAGGGAGCGGAAGGGTCATTTGAATTATTAGTTCGCAAAGCCATGGGAACCTATAGCCCATCTTTTGAACTGCTGGGGTGTCGCATCATTGTGGAGAAACGGAAAACTGATGAGGAGTCTATTTCCGAAGCCACCATCATGGTCAAAGTCGGGGAGGTTGTCGAACATACCGCGGCTGTCGGAGAGGGTCCGGTAAATGCCCTCGATAATGCCCTTCGCAAAGCGTTGGAGCATTTCTATCCGCAATTACAGGAAGTGAAACTTCTGGACTATAAGGTCCGGGTTCTAACCGGCCGGCATGGGACCGGTTCGCGCGTGCGGGTCTTAATTGAGTCCGGGGATCACAAAGAAAAATGGGGAACGGTCGGGGTGTCTGAGAATATCATTGAAGCCAGTTGGCAGGCCCTGGCCGATAGCATTGAATATAAGCTGATGAGGGAGAAGCAGTAGCTTGCCAATCTCTCAAACAGGAAAGCGGAAGCCTCTGAAAAAGGCTGGCGTGCTTGATTCTTGACATAACATGCGTTGCCCGTTACGTTGCTGCCAGCAACAACGGTATGAAACGGGGACAGATCTTCCGTTTTCACGGTGTTCTAGACCATTGGCGAGAGGGGACCGATTATGCGCAAGGCTGACATCGCCGAAATCATTACGGGGACGGCGAGCATTCAAAAGACCGACTCAATGGAAATGGTGGAGCAAGTGTTGGATTTGATCAAATCAATGCTCCAACAAGGAGAAGTCGTGAAAATTGCGGGCTTCGGGAACTTTGTCGTTCGGAACAAAGGAGAGCGCAAAGGCAGAAATCCGAGAACGGGAGAAGAAATTGCCATTACACCCAGGCGGGTGGTGACGTTCCGACCAAGCCAACTTTTCAAGAAATATGTCAATTCCTGACGGTCAAGCATTCTGCTGTCAATCTGGTTCAATCTCTTGCTAGATACACCATGGGGTGATTGCAGGTATGGGGATTGAAAGTAAACACGAGGAAAAGGTCTTTTACAAGATTGGGGAAGTCGCCGACCTGACGAATCTTCCCTCATATGTCCTACGGTTCTGGGAGTCAGAATTTATCTTTCTCAAACCGAAGAAAAGCCAGGGCAAACACCGGGTCTATTCGAAAGCCGACATTGAAACGGTATTCGAAATTAAACGGATGCTCTATGATGAAGGGTATACGATTGCGGGTCTGAAGCGGTATTGGTATCGAAAAAAGCGGGCAGGAAAAGCCGTGCAGGTCCCCAAAGACCGTGTTGAAAAAGCCAAAGCGGAACTGCAAGGAATTTTAAAGATATTAGGTCGAGAGACGGCCTAGGTGGCCGATCAATGAAGAAGAGAAGTGCAACAAAGTAGGGCAGTGTCGGGGCGTAGCGCAGCCCGGTAGCGCACTCGCTTGGGGTGCGAGAGGTCGGAGGTTCAAATCCTCTCGCCCCGACCATGTTTTTCTTCAAGCAAAACTGTTTTCTTCAGTCTCCTCGGTCATTGCAGAGGGGAGAGGATGTTGGGCAGTCTATGAAAGCCTGCTAGGCTTGTAGATCCTCTTCTTCAGCCAGCTCCTCACCTTCGGGCATGCCATACGCCACATATTTCGCATATGAGAGATATATCT
Source organism: uncultured Nitrospiraceae bacterium (assembly GCA_963734345.1). Taxonomy (GTDB): domain Bacteria; phylum Nitrospirota; class Nitrospiria; order Nitrospirales; family UBA8639; genus Nitrospira_E. The sequence goes on along the minus strand of CAVTGT010000010.1, from coordinate 313,694 downwards.
GACTGCTGTCTCTCATGGCCTTGGAACCAGCCTTCATTCTGGTGAATCGGTTTTTGGATTCCTCATCGGGTTGTGTTTGGAGTTTGCCCACGTATTCCTCTAATAACAGGGAATAGCGTTGCATCGCCTGTTCTATTTCCAAATACGCTTGCACGATATCATCTTGCATGAATTGTCCTCCTTCATAATGTTACCCACCTTACAAAAGCCTATTCCCACGGTCAACTTTTCCGGATCATTCAGGGGGAGTCAGCATGGAAACCGAAGTAGGTTTGGGGGAGAGTCCTGGGGAAAGTGTGTTTGACCGATTTTTCAGGTATTCAGTAGAATGCGTTCTGGGTTGGGGAGTCCGCAGCGTGTGCCTCACCACAATTTGGAAACTGTGCAGTCTAGATTTCGCGAGCCATGAGCCTCCACCCGTCTCCTTGGATTTCCGTTGTTATTCCGATCAAAGATGAGCGGGATAATATCCCATTGTTAACCGGCCAATTACTCAAGTTTTTTGAGTCCAGGCCGGAAAGTGAATCGGCGTCGTTTGAACTGGTCTTTGTGGACGACGGGAGCTCAGACGGGAGCGGGCCCTTGCTGGACCAGTTAGCCGTTCAGTCGCCTACTATACGGGTTTTACATTTAGACCGGAACCATGGGCAAACGGCGGCATTCGATGCGGGCTTTCGACAGGCTAGAGGGGAGTGTATTGCCACGATGGACGGAGATCTGCAGTATGACCCGAATGATTTTGCCAAACTCCTTCCCCTGGTGGGACGCTATGATTTGGTGTGTGGGCGACGGCAGGCCCGGCATGACAATGTGGTGCGTCGATGGTCATCAATAATCGCCAATCGGGTTCGCAATTGGGCCGTGCATGACGGGATATCCGATACAGGCTGTTCGTTGAAGGTATTCAAGAAAGCTGTGGTGGAACGTCTTCCCCCATTTAAGAACATGCACCGGTTTTTTCCGGCCTTGGCCAAAATGTATGGGTTTACGGTGACTGAGGTGCCCGTTCAACATTTTCCGAGAGCCCACGGGATATCGAAGTACGGTATTGGCAACCGGCTGTTTGCAGGACTGTATGATCTGTTCGCGGTCAGGTGGATGCAGAAACGCTGCTTGAACTATACCGTCAAGGAAACACAGAAACCCATTCCGTAACTCATTTCCAAGAAACAGGCGAGTGCTCTTGAGTTGCCGGGAGGCTGGTCTCCCTCGCGACGCCAACATCTCTGCGCGATTGTGATTGAAAGCAAGACAGGCCATCGATGCTAACCGCAGAAACCATCTGGTTGGGAATTGGATTTTTAGGGCAAAGTCTCTTCTTTTCCCGATGGCTGCTGCAGTGGGCTGCCTCGGAACGGCAGGCGGAAAGCCACATTCCCGTATCGTTTTGGTATCTGAGTTTAATCGGCAGTGTCATTGTGCTGGCCTACGCCATTTATAAAATTGACCCGGTGTTTATCGCCGGGCAAAGTGTGGGAACCATCGTGTACGTTCGCAACCTCATTCTGCTTCACCGTGCCAAAAAGCGAGTCGCGAGTGGATAATCAGTCCCCCTCGACGTATTGTTCTTCCACGCAATCTTCCTTTTCCCAATCAGCTCCCCTCCATCTGGCCATCCTCCTTGTGCTGGGCATCTGGCTTTTCGGGCTGGAAGGCGGGTGGATGTTTGGCCTTGACCTCGGAGGGTTAGGCCTGACCGATCGGGATGAAGGCAGTAATGCCGAAGCAGCCAGAGAAATGCTGGAAACCGGAGATTGGATTTCTCCGACACTCAATTATGAACCACGCTATGCCAAGCCCGCCTTTGTGTACTGGCTCATTAGCGGCTCCTACACTCTGTGGGGGATCAATGAATTTGCCGCGCGTTTCCCGTCAGCCCTCTCCGGTCTCTGTGTGATGCTTGTGCAATATGCCTTCGTGTACCGGTGGTGTGGGGCACCGGTGGCGTGGCTGGCCTCCGTGATGCTGTTGCTCAACATGGAATTTTTAGGCATCAATCGAATGGTGCTGACCGATCCGGAGTTGGTCGTCTTCACCACCCTGGCCGGGTACAGCTTTTGGCAGGCCCTTCATCACGAACAACACCGACGGTGGTGGGGTGGCTGTGTTTTATCTCGCCATGGGATTCGGCATGTTGGTCAAGGGGCCGGTGGGCATCATAATTCCTTTGGCAGGCGTGCTGCCCTATCTGACAGTCACACGCCAATGGAAAACGTTTTGGCAAAAAGGATTTCCGCTTGTGGGGGTCCTGCTGGTCACAGCAGTAGCGGCACCCTGGTACCTCATGATGTTTCAAATCCACGGGGACGCCTATTGGGCCGCGGCACAGGCGAATACCACCGGCCGGTTCATGAATCCCATGGAGGGTCACGGGGGGACGCTCCTGTTTTATCTGCCGGTGGTGCTGGTGGGATTTTTCCCCTGGAGTGCCTTTCTCCCCTCCGTGTTGTATCACACATTAAAACGATGGAAGACGTTCTGGCAGAGGCAGGAAATCCTCACAAAGGAACAGCACCTGGAAATGTTCCTGAGTCTGTGGGTGGTGGGATTGCTGCTGTTTTTTACCCTCTCGGCCACGCGCCTCCCGCATTACATCTATCCGGCCTTTCCGGCAGCAGCAGTCCTGGTTGCCCTCTGGTGGAAGCGATTTTTAAAAGAAGAATCCCCCGCTGGGCCAACCATTTCCTCCCGGATACTCATCGGAGTGGGATATCTTTTGGGATTGGCACTAATGTTTGGTCCTGCGGTCTTTCAATGGTTCATCAAACAGATCGCCAAAGAATTTCCGGGAGCCGTGGAACTCGAGTTGGGCTGGCTGCCCATGATGATGGGATTGGTGATCATTATAGGAACCATGAGTCTTCGACAATGCATGGCATCGCCATCCACGCGCTTTCTGGGTATCTGGGTAGCCGGTCTGACAATGATCATCTTTGCCGCATTGAGCGTGCGGTTTGGCCTTCCCATGTATCAGGAATACTTCATCGGTCCTCCTCAGGAATTGGCAGGCATTGCACGGTATAACCTCGGAACGGAAGACCGGCTCATTCAAGTCGGCCGGAAGCGGCCATCAATCAGTTTCTACGCCCGACGCAAAGTGTATTTTCTGGGACTGAAGGATGAAGAATGGCAACAGCATCTCTCGGCCCCTGGCCGGAAAATGATCATCCTCCAAACCCCGCTTCGCCGTGAACTCCCGGAGGCCATGTCCGATTGGACTGTGGTTCTGGACCATGTCGGCTTCTCCCTCCTCTCCAGCGAACCCCTCCTAAAAGATAACTCGTAAGTTTTTTAATTCTCAATCAGGTTTTTCTCTGAATACTATAGGTATTTCCATAAACTTCCGATTGGTTGGGAGCGAAAAGAATCATAATTTCTAGCACATTCCACTGACTGGAATTTTTAGAATTCCTGATAGCATCTGGGTTTCGACCCGGCAGCCGAGGTTCCTTCGGCATGTGGCTCAGGACAGGCCTTTTGTTTCGGCAAAATGACCCAATACCAGTGACGCCACGCCTCCTATTTCGATCGATTATGGATCGATGGGGGTCTAGTTCTTCGTAATCTGAGGAGGGAGGCTTTTTCGGGCAGGCAGTTGAAGGTTTGCTACTCGAGCATCAACACTTGCTTCGACTTATTTGCACTGTGAGTTGACTGTATTTTCTGGCGAAACGTAACGGTTAGCCTCCTCCAAGGGCGCGCCAAGGAAAGTGGTTGGTCGATGCACTTCGCGTGAGTAGCTGCATCAGGATCTGCCGAATGCAGATTCTTCCCAAACCACCTGTTTAACATTTATGGACGTGTTCAATTTCTCTCATGAAGTTTTGGCAGGTGGAAGTCACGCCTTGTTCTGCGCCTTTTCCTGTTGGTACGAATCCTCCGCCAACGATGATCACCACCTCATTGCCATACAGTTCTACGATCTCCTTGATCAGGTCCTTCCTTATTCCTCCGGCGGCAGTGGGATAGATCGGTCGCACATGTCCCCACGGCACGGCGGTTTCCGAGGCAATGTGCCGGCAGTCTTCCTTCGACATGGAGTAACCTCCATGATAAGGGGGATAGATGCTCACATCCGCACCGGCCAACCTGGGCAATTGCCCGAACAGGACGGCGGGAGCCATCCCATGGTCGGGATTCAAGTACAGACTTCCCATTAAAGTCGGATGCGTCATGATGAGCAAGCCCAATGCCTCGTCCTGGGCCACGATTTTCACCGCATCGAAGCCGACCAACCCCGGACAGATCAAAACCCCTCCCGCTCCCGACTGTTTGGCGAAGAGGGATCGTTGATAGATTCCCTTGGCCGACCCCGTCACATGGGGAACGTACAGACACGTCCGCCCTGTTTCACGATTGGCTTTCCCGACTGCCTCTGCGCAACGGGCCACTCGCTCCTCAAACGGGCAAAATGGTTGATTCATCAGGCCCTGGTCATCTTTGATGAAATCCAGACCACCGAGAGCCATGTGATAAGCCCGTTCCGCCAATGTTGAAGGGGGAAGCCCGACCGGCTTTAAGACGCCGCACACGAGGGGTCGGTGAGGAATTCCGAGAAGGTGCCGGAGGCCCGACCGCCCGAAACGGGGCCCGGGCCACTGTCGGATAAAAGTCTCCGGCAGGTGGAGACGCGCCACACGAATGCCTGGCTTGAGACTGGCAATGCCAAAGACGACATTGAGGAGTTGCGTGAGATCCTCGCCAACCAGGTCGCAGGAAAAACTCACCTTCGTTGAACATGTGGTGTTCGCCAGTTGCTGAAAATCTTCGACTCGACCGATGAGATGGTCTCGAATAGGACCGGATTCGATCAAGGCGTCGGGGAGTTCAACCGTTTGATCGAAACAAAGCGCCTCGGCCTTCGCACGAGCTTCGGATTTCGATCCGCTGAGGTGGTAGTCCACGGTAAACCGGAGGTTGGAAAATTGAAATGATTCAGCATCCATAAGTGAGGGTTTTGACCTCCATGTCACCAAAATATTGTATCGAAAGAGGGGAACTCGTCACTAGGGAAAAGAGTGTGCAAGGGAGGGAGGAGGCGCCACAAAAAAATACCTGTTCATTTCCTTCTTACCAAATCATTGTGTCTTGTTTTCCTCCGGCTATTTCGTTTCCATAAAAGCCAGAGGCAGAAGACCAGGGTACCTTGACATATTTCGTCGGTTGACGAAGAATGGCTGACCTATGATGTGCACTCGTTCCGTCAATTGAAGGGATTACCGGGATTTCAATTAATTTTCATCTATGGTTTCCTGTGTTTCCCCTTTGAGGGGAGGTCCTTTTGTTTCGGCAAAAGGACCCAAAACCAGTGACGCCCCGTCCGACTTCATCTGGATGGGGCGGACGCAGGCCACGGAAGGGCGGACCAACTCGCTGCGCTCAGACAAGGCCTGCCCGGCGATTAAGAGCGTCCGCCCCTGGAGCCGGGCGGCAGGCGTCGGACAATCATTTGAAGAAAAATGAATTCGCTTGCCTTGGTGCTCAAAAGGTTTTATGGAGGCCAGGAAGACAATGATTCTAATTTTTGCGTATCAATCTGATCGGGGTTAGTCATTATGAAAATAGTCAGCTGGAACTGTAATGGGGCTCTGAGAAAAAAGTGGCAACAGCTTTCCACGTTGGAAGCTGACATATATGTCATTCAAGAGTGTGAAGATCAGAACGCATTACTGCTGTTCAAGTGTAATAGAAGTACCATTCGGGCGAGATTTACGGAGCCTTTGATCTGGAAGCTGGCATATCGTGGCACCAAATATTCAAAGACAGGTTGGAATAGGACCTGATTTGCCACACAAGCTATCTCCTTAGAACTGAAGTCGGGCGCTCCTAAATGTCATGGTCGACTCGAGTAGTGTTTGCCTTGCTCGGTCAATAACAGCGTTCTTTCGTTTAGCCGTATGGACATAGTGGCTGGCCAATTCGACCGACCTTTAAGTACATCGGTTCAAATGTGGAATGTATCTCCATCAATGGACTGGGAAAAGCCATTCCTCAAATCAAGATACGGTCATAACGGGGACTTCGCACAGCAATGACTGCTGCGGACTTTGCCTGGGTCGCTGGTCGGAAGCGTTCAGATGTAGTAAGACGATCTGGGAGATTCTGGGATCATCAGTCATTACCACGCTCGAACTGGAGCAGAACATAGGCAAGGAGAAGCCTAGTGCAACATTTTAGTATGTGTACGAAAGCGTGAGCAAGGCCATACCATATTGATTCGCATTCATGTCAAGAAGACATGTTGCGTGCGTTCAATGATGAGAAACTGGAGTCTCCCTCCAGATGGTGGCATTTAGTGATAATATGCCATTAGCATTGGAATCTAATCCCTAATAGCCATTTGGCCAGGGCACACAGGTCTGGCTTAGATCAGGCATAGACGTCAGCACCTATCTATTGAAACAAATACACAGGCCCAATGCATCGACCGACTCTGTTCATCCTTTGCTCGGGACAAATTCTAGGAAATATTGGCGGGAGAGGAAGGTGTGTTCTTTGGATAGGGTATACCCCGCTTGTTCCATATCCTTGATGACTTGTTCTCTTGGAACAAGGTGCTGTTTGGAAAAGCCAAGTGTCCCAGACCGTTCATCGTCGTAGTAGTCGATGATGACCACACGACCATTGGGGGTGAGCGCGGATCGCGTTTTGACTAGATACTCGACCTGGTGTTTCAAGTGATGATACACGTCGCACAAGAAGACCAGGTTGACACTTTGTTTAGAGAGTGACGGACTATCCGGTTTGGCCAGAATAAACCGGACTCTTTTGACGAGCCCGAGTTGTTCCAACTTCTCTTTGTTGTAATCCAACATTTTCTGTTCGACATCGATGGCGATCACCTGCCCCGTGTCTCCCACCGCTTCAGCCAGGCGACGAGTGAAATAGCCCGAACCTGCCCCAATATCAGCCACGACCATGCCAGGGGTGAGATTCAGTGTTTCGATGACTTTTACGGGTTGTTGATACTGATCACGTTGGGGTCGTTCCAGGGCGTGAATGTATCTGTTGATGTCCCATGGTTGGTGTGCGCAGCTTGCGGTCAGACTTGTGAGCAGAGATGCAAGCAGGAGATAAAGCCGCCATGAGCTTCTATATGGCTTTAATTGAGCGACAGTTCGATCCATCGTAGTTACCACCTTTCAATTCGTGTGTGATTCTTGGGTTATCCTACAACAGGAAAACAATCCGCTTATATAACCTTTGTGAATGCCGGGTTTCAAGAAACAGGTGTAGAGATAATGATCTTTGATCTGATGTGTCGGGGATGCGATGCGCGAACCCGTTCAACCTGTTGTGTTTACTCCGATTGCTCATATTTTGAGTTTCCGTATGGACTCCTTGGAGGCTGGTCCTCCTCGGCAGAGAACGTATAAGGGTTGATTAGCAAAAGATTCCAATATAGGTAGTCGCTGAATGTTCTGAAAATCAGTCATGGAGAGTCAGAATTTACCCGGATCGAATTGTAAAAGTCAGTAAAACGAGGAAAAACATGGCGAGTCCTACGATCGCTTCAATCCAAATGGGATTGAGACCGGCGAGAAAGTTGTTCTTGACCTCAATTGTTAATTCGGATTGAGTCCCCAGCCACCAGATTATTCCTGCCATCACACTGGCTCCAACAATGACCACACTCCCGGTGCTGGATGCCAGCCCGAGTCCCATGAGTACGCGTGGCCATGTTGGCACTTTCCGTGCTGCCGATGTATTGGGTTTTGAGCATTCCCGTATCCATAACAGACGCAGACCCAATCCCGTCATCACAAGCATACATGCTAAGAACAGAGAAATATCCGGTGCCAATTCTATGCCAGGATGGGGAACAAGAATCCATAACAGACCGAAGGCGGTTACCAGCCAGGGCAAACCATGGACAAAGAATTGCGAGGTGGCTTCTTGCCATTGATTTCTTGCATGGACCAGGATCAGTCCGCTTCCGATTCCTAATAGTATTCCTCCCAAGGCATCCGTGGGAAAATGTGAACCTTTAATGATCCGGCTGATGGTCACAAAACCGGCCAAGCCGAACCAGAGTATCCGGCTACCAGGAAAATAATACGCCAGGACCGTCGCGACAGAAAACGAAGCAGAGGTATGGCCTGACGGAAAGGAGTCCAGTCCGCTTTCAAATGAAGGCCCTACCTCCCAAGGGGTGTGATCCATGAGACGAGGACGTGGACGTCCGAGACTGTGTTTCAGTGTTTGGGTCAACAAGCCGCTCAGCCCATGCGCCAGAAGAGAATACAGGCCTGCGAATTTCCATTTGGGGGAATTCAGCCATAAGCCGACTCCTCCGATCCCTAATGAAATGAGGACCAGCGTCACCCCTTTCCCGAGAGCATTCCCGAGGTCACCGATTTGATCAATCCACGGGTCCGTAAAGCCATGGACGATCGTGAGAGTTGGTCCGTCCAATTGGTATAACCCATAAAATATGCCAAGTATGAGACAGAAGGAGAGGAAAACAATCCATGTGTGGGGAGGAATGCCGGAAGATGGAGGAAGGGAGGCAGATGAGTGAGGGGTGGGAGGCTGTTCGATCACATTCTTTTTTTATGGAAGGGTGATGAACCCGGGACGCTACGGCACCCAATCTGCGAGAAAGATGTTGAATTCTTTTGGGTTGGCGGCATTCCGGTCGGACGACCATACCAGTTGTTTTCCGTCAGGCGAGAACATGGGAAAACTATTAAAGTGTCCATTAAAGGTAATTTGTTCAGAGTGAATGCCATCATCCTTAATGATATGCAAGTGAAAGGATGGACGCCCCTGATGATCAGCCGGTGTCGACAGGTTTGAAGAATAGATGATCCGTTTTCCATCAGGAAGAAAGAACGGTGCAAAATTCGATCGTCCGTTGTGCGTCACCTGTATCTTATTCGAGCCATCAACATTCATGGTGAAAATTTCCAGTGTTGAGGGTTCCACGAGGTTTTGAGCAAGCAGGTCACGGTAGGCCTTCAAGTTTTCGTCGGTTTTGGGATGGTGAGCCCGGTAGACAATTCGTGTGTTGTCGGGAGAAAAAAAAGCCCCGCCATCATACCCGACTTCATGTGTGAGCCGTTTCACATTCGTTCCATCGATATTCATGGAGTACACATCTAAATCTCCATCACGCATGGAAGTGAAGACAATGCTTTTCCCATCAGGGGAAATTGTGGCCTCGGCATCGTACCCTTGGGCGGACGTTAAGCGTTGCAAGTCCCGTCCGCCGATGTTCATGGTGAAGATGTCATAATTATCGAGAGGCCACCGGTACCGTTCGGTTTTTTCGGGGGCAGGTGGACAAAATTGACTGTTGATATGCGTGGAGGAAAAGAGGACACGCCGGCCTCCCGGAAAAAAATATCCGCACGTGGTGCCGCCCAGGCCGAGGCTGACTCGCCGGACATTCGTGCCATCAAGATCCATCACATAGATTTGATAGCAGGAACGAAGAGTCTTGCCATCAGGTTCAAGGGTTGATTGATACACCAAACGGTTACTCTCCGCCGAAAAATAGGCCTCCGCATTTTTTCCTGCAAATGTTAACTGCCGGATATTGGCCAAATGCGGTTCGGGTTGATTCTCCTTCGCGGGGACCTCACCCGCCCAGGCCGTATTCCACATCAGGGGGATGGCCAGCAGGCTCAACAGGAGGATGTTTCGTCGTGGTGTTTGGGATCGTGTATGAGAGAAAGCAGGATGCATGCATGAACCTCACGGTGTATTGAGAAAAATCTCGTGTGCAGAGTGTACGGGTTGAAACATCCCGCGGGCAATCACATTTCCTTGCTTGAACACCAGATAGCTATCCCACCCGTAAAAAAACAAGAGGCGTGACACGGGTTTGACCGCATCCGGAGTCCATCCGAAAAAGAACGTGACGGCATGTTTCGCATCACGAGGATGGGGACAAGAAATCAGGAAAGCCATCTCCGGCCCCTCGAATGTCTGATTATTGATGGAGACTTGTCCCGGCTGTATGTCCAGATTCGGGTTGCACATCTTGAAGGATCCCGATTCCAACACACGACGGGCAGAAGGCCCGATGACCAAATACGAGGCCGGTTCAGAGATATCCGGATCATCGGTGTGGAGTATCTCGATTCCGGGTTGCTCCTCCAGACGGTGAAAGAGCGCCTCCAGGCTTTGTTCCTCATCCTTCGTCATGGTTTTGGGTCTGATAAAAATTCGACGGGTGTCGGTTTCCCACTTATTCAACATGGGCGGAAGTTGTGCACGTTCAAGTCCGAGCAGGAGATGGTGCTGTGGATCGATGACGATTTTGGTCGGACTCCCCGGGAGTTGAAGCGTGAAGGATTGTGTAGGGCGATCTATGTTGAGGACGGTGTCATACGCTCCCCCCTCATGCACATCGACATGAATAGGCAGTCCGAAGGTAAATGAGGGTGCCGCCTGCCGGATTGTTCCGGTCATCGTGAACCGGTTCTGCTGCGTCGGATCTTCCTGGACCATGATATCCTGGATCTTTACGGTTGGGGCGCCTGGTCGATTGATCCATTGCTGGAAAAACCAGTCGAGATCTCTGCCGGCCGCCTTCGAAAAAATCCGAAGAAGATCGTTCCACTCCAGATAGGTTCCCGTCCCTTCCTGAATAATTCCCCGAACGCCGTTAAAAAAGGCCACGTCTCCCATTTCTTGACGGAGCATATGAAACGCCAGGGCTGTTTTTTGGTATCCAATAGCATTATCCATGCGGGTTTCCTTGTGGTGAAATGCCCGGACTGGATATTCCTTGTCCGGCTCCGCATATAGATTATATTCGTACACCATCCGGCGTCGGGTAATGAATGCCTCCTGTTGATTGCCTGTGACCTCGTCATAATAGTAATTGGACAGATACGTGGTAAGGCCTTCCACCCAATTGCCTTGGGCAAAGTCATTAAACACGGAATTTCCGAACCAGGAATGCACGATTTCATGCCCGAGGGAATAGGGTTGGGTATAGCCGCGCCTCACCACCCCCTGGCCTAACAGGGTGAATGATGGCAGACCGAGGCCGCTCGGAAAAAAGTTTTCCACTACGGCAAATTTGGTAAACGGGTAGGGTCCTAGGAGTTCCGTATACAGGCGAAGGTAACGGATGGTGGCTTCTAAATACTGCGGGGCCAGGTGTGTTTCTTCGGGGAAGAGATAGGTGGCAAGCTCAATACCCTCCCATTGCTGCTTATGCACGACAAAATGATTGGCGGCCAGCGTCAGGGCTTCACTTGGCTGAGTAATCGTCCATTGGGTGGTTCGGCGACCGTCCGTGATGGTGTGAGCGCCCTCCTGCCCTTGCGTGATCGCTTCCCAGTCTGACGGAAGGCTAAGGGTGAGATTAAATGTCGAAAGGGTGTGTTCCCATGTCGGGAACCAAAATGTTTCGTATGTTAAATAGACGCCCTGTGGTCCAATATGGCCGTTGGTGTCATCCGGTCGCACAAAGCGAAGGCCACCGGAGGATTTTGGCGTATCATCGATCACCCCGTGGTAGGCCAGGGTCAAGATCACGGTTTGATTTGGATCGTTAAGGGAAGGAAGGGGAATTTCTACCACTCGACGAGTTGAAGCGGGCTGAAGTGTTGAGGGTCCGGCGGGGTTGAGAACTGGAAGCGATTGCCCGTTGAATTCCACACGATCGAGGGTGAGTTGAGGATGCAGGACGAATGAGACGGATGAGTTGGCGCGGTGCTGTGGCGAAAGGTGGATGCGGTCCAACCCGGTGATGGTGTGAGCGTCAGGATCCAGTTCAATATGTAATTGATGGTGAATGGGAGACGAGGTATTGGCGTCGAGCGGATTGCCAAATGCCACGGATAGCAGTGCCATCCATAACGCGAACGTGAGAAACCGCAGATGGGGAGTCAGGACATGATGCACGAAACCCACAATATTATTTCCTTATTCAATCGCCATATATGTTTTCGTAGCCTGTCGGGTGATTGCCTTGAGGCAGAAGGCTCTGCTGATTTAGGTCGGTGGGGGATCTGAGAGGAGTAAGGCTTCCACAAAGGCAGAAGCGCTGAAATCCTGCAAGTCAGCTTCTGCTTCTCCCACGCCGATCAAACGAATGGGAAGATTCAGTTCGTCCACAATAGCGACCACCACTCCTCCTCTGGAGGTGCCATCCAGTTTAGTCAGGGCCAGACCTGTGACGCCAAGCGCTTCATGAAATTGCCGGGCCTGCGCAATGGCATTCTGTCCTAGCGTGCCATCCAGGACCAGGAGGATTTCGTGGGGAGCATCGGGCATTTCCCGGTGAATGACTCGCTTAATCTTCCGGAGTTCATCCATCAAATTGATTTTGGTATGAAGCCGTCCGGCAGTGTCGATGAGCACCGCATCGACTTTGCGGGCTTTGGCCGCCACGATGCCGTCAAACACCACTGCAGCAGGATCCGATCCCTGCTTGTGCTTGATCACTTCAATGCCGGTCCGTTTTCCCCAGATCTCGAGTTGCTCAATTGCGGCTGCCCGAAAGGTATCGCCGGCCACAAAGAGCGTGTGTAACCCATGTTGACTGAGCCGATGGCCGAGCTTTGCGAGGGTCGTGGTTTTCCCGACGCCGTTGATGCCCACCGTCAAAAGAATAAAGGGACGAGGTCCGTGTCGGATGAGTTGTTCCAGAGGTTCGGCTTCGCCCTTACGAAGAATATCCATGAGGAGGGTATGGAGGATCTCCACCGGATTGGTCGCCTTGAATACGCCTGTTTGATCTTTGACCATCTGAAGAAATCGCTCAACGGTACGTATGCCGACATCGGCTTGGAGGAGACTGGCTTCGACATCTTCGAGGGCAGCGGGGTTCAGGCGTGATCCCACCAGACGACGCAATGAACCTTTCATGGTCTGGCGTGTTTTCGCTAACCCACCTTGAAGACGTTGAATCCAACTCATCGTATGTTCATCCGAATGCCATTGAAGATGAGAGAACCGATTCTTTCTTATGCGAGAAGATGAGGCACGGGCGTCAGGCGGCGAAAAATCGTTTGTTCTTTTCGCTTCATCCGTTTGGCTTCACGTTCCGTCGTCTCATGATCATAGCCCAGCAAGTGAAGAGTTCCATGGATGAGTAACCGCAGGAGTTCTTCATCGGGAGTGTTACCGAATTTTGAGGCCTGGGAAAGGGCGACGGGCACACAAACGACCACATCTCCCACGAATGCCTCAGGAAATTGTGAGGCATCCTGCATCGGAAAGGCCAGCACATCGGTTGCATAGTCACGCTGCCGATATGTCCGGTTGAGCCGCTGCATACGGGTCTTGCCGACGAGAGTCAGACTTACGTTGGCTGATGGATATCCAGTCTGTTCTAACACAGATTGCGCCATTCGGCGCAAGGTCGCAGGTCGAACCGGCGTGTGCCGGAGGTGAGTACGGAGCCAAATGGCCATGAGGCATTACGACGCCGGACCCTGGCCATTGGTATCCGAGCCCGAACGATTGTTGAGGGATGCCGTCGAAGGGCCGGATGATGTGTTGCGCGGGCTGTTGGGCAGTTGGTGTTCAAACCGATCGTAGGCTTTAATAATTTCTTTGACTAATCGATGCCGGACGACATCTTGCTCGGAAAAATACACAAATTGTATTCCGTCGATATTGAGGAGAATGTCCGCAATTTGTGCTAATCCTGATTTTTGTGAATCAGGGAGATCGATTTGGGTAATATCTCCCGTCACAATCGCCTTGGAATTGAGCCCAAGGCGGGTCAAAAACATTTTCATTTGTTCCGTCGTGGCGTTTTGCGCCTCATCCAGGATAACAAAGGCATCGTCGAGGGTTCGTCCCCGCATGAACGCCAGGGGGGCGATTTCAATTTCGCCACGTTCAATGAGCCGATTGGCCCGATCGATGTCCATCATGGTGTACAGCGCATCGTACAAGGGACGCAAATAGGGATGCACTTTGGCAAATAAATCTCCAGGGAGAAATCCAAGATGTTCCCCCGCCTCCACTGCCGGCCGTGCCAGAATAATGCGACTGACTTGTTTATGGGTGAGGGCTGCAAGCGCCATGGCCATGGCCAGATAGGTTTTTCCCGTTCCGGCGGGTCCAATGGCTATGACGAGATCTGACTGGCTGATGGCTTCGAGATAGGCCTGTTGATTGGGAGTTTTAGGATTAACGTTTCCTTTTTTGGTCGGAAGCGCACTTGCCGAAAAGGTATAGGGTTTAAGGGGAATGTCCCGCTGTTCTTCTGTGGCGCGAATTGCTCGCGAGACATCGTCAGGTTTCAATTCGTAATAGGTGCGGGTCCAATCGGCTAATTCCCGCAAAATATGTTCGGCCCGCAGAACCGACTCAGGCTGACCGTGAAGGGTAATTTCATCGCCCCTGGCCGCCATCCGGACCTGAAGCTCCCCCTCAATCATTTTGAGGTGCAGATCGTGCGGGCCGAAAAGATTCGCTAAATCGACCCCTTCCCGTAGTTTAAGTTTTCGCACGTAGGATTTAAATGACCCTCCTCGTCAGAAACGATTCACTGTATATTTGATTCTAACAAAGGTTTTCGTTTGGCTCAAGGAACGGAATTAAAGCCTATCGCCTTTTTTGGCAGACCGAACAATAAAACGAGCTGCGCTCACTGTGCATACGTTTGATGATCGTTGGGCATCCATGAGAACACGGCAATCCGGCCTTCTGGTATACCTGATGAGCATGTTGAAAGTGTCCTAGCGAGCCATCCGGAGCACGAAAGTCTCTGATGGAAGAACCTCCGGCGGCAATGGCTTCCCGTAGCACCGAATGCATGGTGTGATAGAGCCGTTGACAGGATGGGACCCTTAGGCGAGAGCCGAGTGCCTGTGGGTGAATGCCGGCGCGGAACAGAATTTCATTGGCGTAAATGTTTCCAATTCCCGCAAGGCGATGTTGATCCAGGAAAAATGGTTTCAGCCGGCCGCGGCAGCTTTGAATAAGTTGGATAAAGGGTTGCTCGTCGATGACCAGAGCATCAGATCCGAATCGACGCTGCATGAAGGCTTCCAATTCCGATAAGGCGAACAGCCAGAGGCGGCCAAAGCGGCGTGGATTCCAGTAATGCAGGTCAGTGGCGTGGGCACCGGAAAGCCTGATGTGGCAATGGAGATGTTGGGGGCTTGAGGCCAGGGTGGGTTGAAAAAACCAGAGTCCGGTCATCCCCTGTTCTGAAAGAAGATAGCGGGTTTCTGTGGATCGATGGCAGGAAAAGATCAAACACTTCCCTTTCCGGGTGATATCGATGATGGTAGAGCCTTGGAACCAGGGGATAAGGTCATGCCCTGTGCGAACAATATCCGAACGGTGAATGGCGAATGTTTCTATGGTCCCACCCAGGACCTGATGTTTAAGATGGTTCAGGATGACTTCAACTTCTGGGAGTTCCGGCATGGAAGGCTGCGTGCGTGTCCTAGAATCGTAACGTGTGGTATGGAAGGTTGTATCAGATTTGGGGTTGTGCTGGGTATCGTTTCTTTTCCCTGAATGAGGAAAGGTTTGGAAAGGGAATTTACTTACACATGGTGAAAAAAATGAGAATTAGAGGGAAATGTGGAGATGAGGAATCGCCTTAGCCAGCTTGGTAAGGTCGTCCTATAGCCTTCTCGTGAGATTCCTGACTGGTCGGCCACTGTCCTTCGATTCAGGCGGGAAGGAATGGACTGAATTTTAGGGTAACGGGAACGTTTAGTGGTTGGGTGGGAGTTTGGTTGCGGGAACTCAGGAGGAAGCCTATACTTCATGAAGAATCACTTTAAGGGACACGGATAGGAACAGGTATGACACAATTAAGCGTCAAGCAGGTTGAGGAACGATTGGGAGAAGTGAAGTGTCCGATTTGCAAGGCCAACCGTTTTGGAATCGACTCCAGGACGGCAACAGCAGATGGGGAATGGAAAGCGATTTGTCTGGGGTGTCATTATATGTTTCCTGTCCATACCGATATGGAGTTCTATGTACAAACCCAGCCGGATATTCCGTATCATCTCAAGGAAATTCATTGTCATTCCTGTCGACATCGCGGAGTGTCCCTCGATTTTAGAGCGGTGCTCTCCGTTCGGGAATCGGTTTATTTTGTGACCTGTCCAAGTTGTCAACTCAAATTTCCTGAGCAGTCACATTTGGAATCGTTTGAATGACAGAGTAATGATAAAGGAGATTATTGTCATGGATCACGAGAAAAAATCTGAAGAATCAACAGATTCCAAAGCCGGAACCAAAGATCCCAAGGTCCCAGCTCCAAAAATTAAGAAAGAATTGTCTGTCGTGTCTCTCCCTCATGACAACGATGTCATGGCTCAGGAAATGGCCGATTTATTTGACGAGGATCGCGTTACCCATCAACATGGGAATGCCGAACCAGAAAAAGATTAATGCTAAAACGGGTTGGGTGCTTTTGTACATTATCTGTGTGACTGCAATCTAAACCATACCTTCTTCGTTCGCTTCCTCTCTCCGTGAGGCTATTTTGGTATTGTCCCTCTTGCTAAATCCTGTTCCCTATGGCAGCCAGTTATATTTAAATGGACTATTTGGTCGGGTTCACCTCTTATGCAGAACTCAAGAGTACTTGGCGTCAACGAATTTATTCTGACTGAGCCTGTTCCCGATTTAGGAAATGGTGTAATCGTGCGTGACCTGCCCGTGAAAAAGAAGTACGAGGGCATAAAGACGTGGAGAATGCGGTAAGATTCATGCTGATTTCTGCTTTGGATGTATTCAGCTTGATCAAGCCAAATTCTGTAAGGAAAAATTATGTCGAACCCTCTTTCTATTCACCACAGGAAAATGATAAATGTTATCTTCTTGCCAGTATTCTACGGACGAATAAGGAGGGGTTTCCTCATGATTCATAGGTGGTTCCTGGTTTTCGTGATCATGTCCTGGTTGGTGCCTTCTTCAATTTATGCAGAAGTCTTAGGCTCGATCATTCTGAAAGATGGCAGTATTATTCATGGCGAGATCGTTGAAATGGTTGAGGGGACTCTAAAGGTTAAACCGGCTTTTGGGACCGGAGAGCCTTTTCTCATTAAATGGGGGGAGGTTGTCAATCTTACCACCAGTCAGCCGATAGTCTTTGTCTTAGGGGATGGAGGAAGTCTTACTGGGATTGCAGATAAAGGAGACCCAGGAGAGCTTCAATTGGTAACCACCCCGTTGACCTTTAAGCTTCCAGTTCCATTAGCATCTATTACCGGGATCAATCCTCCAAAGGAAGTACCGGTGAAATTTAAGGTAAATTTGAATTTCGGCTCAAAGATTACATCTGGAAATACCGACGACGCGCAGGTAAATCTCTTAGGTGGATTCGTTGCCAGAAGTGAAAGACTCCGGCTCATACTTGATGCCCGGTATTTCTATTCGGAGGAAGATAAAACGGTCACAGACAGAAATGCCTATGGAACGATGGACATGAATTTTTTCATGACCCCCCGATGGTATTGGTTCGTTGCTATCTTGATGCAACAAGATACCTTTGATGATTTGAACCTCCGTACGGCCGTGACGTCTGGGCCTGGCCGTCAATTTATTGATAAGGGAGATTTTGCCAGCCCCTATTTTAGCCAGATGACGCTTCAGGGAGATCTAGGTGTGGGATTTTTGGATGAGGATAGGAAGATCGGTGATGATGACAATTATGGTGTCTATCGCTGGTCGTTGCGCTGGGAATGGGAAGTTATACCAAAATTGACGGTTTTTCATCAGCAACAGGGATACCCTGAAATGGGTCATTTATCGAATTATATTCTCAATACTCTACAGGGCATTCGATTTGATGTTTGGGAAGGTATCAATGTTTCTGCGCAGGTCCAATATCTTTACGACAATGAACCGCCTGACGATTCCAAAAAAGGTGATACCACCGTTTTTTTAACTCTTGGTTATCTATACCAGAATTGATCATAAAGGAGGGTACTGCTTTCTTGAATTCAGCGTATGTGTAGAATGTCATTTCTTAACCAAATGCGATAACAGCGATAACCTCATGGTCATATCTTCTTGCACAAAGGGACAGGAGAAAGCGACTTCACCAAGCTGCCATGAGAAAATTGCTGTCAAATGTATGCCTGCATAAGGACGAGGCAGATCCAAACTGAAATAGCCAGATTCCTACCCGTATGAAGGTGCGAGTGTCTTCGAAACTCCGGTTTCGGTGTCTCTCACCCTATCAAGCCGATTGCCTGGCCTTGCCCCACAGTCCATCAAACGATGTCAGTGTCAGGCTTGCACTGCCTGGCGGTGAGAAGGCTGACACACAAGATCTTTTTACTGTTGGTTGCGCTTTCGTTTCTTGCCCTTCTGTGCTTTTCTAAGAGAATCCGATCCCCACTTAAGGGGGAGGATTTCCAGGTTTCGCAAATACATTTTCCTCCGTAATAAAATGCGTTTCTTAATATTTAAGAGAGCACATTCTCTTTGAGTTCGTCATGATTATGTACAGATAGTCGGGGAGCTGCGAGGCTGCACCGCTTGCGTAACGATCACGTTTTCGACAGGATAGAGACCATCTGTATAATTCAACCCTATCTCCGTAATCCTATGGCTTGGATTGAACTCTCAATTTTTGTTTGGTGGCGCGATTTAAAAATCGGTAGACGATCGGGCCAAAAGGCCATTCATTTTGACCAAAGGAGAATATGATGCTCAAAGAATTTAAAGAATTTGCGATGCGAGGGAATGTGGTCGACATGGCGGTTGGAATTATTATCGGGGGCGCTTTCGGAACCATCGTGCAAAGCATGGTCAAAGATATCCTGATGCCGCCCATTGGGCTGTTAATGGGTGGGGTGGATTTTACGAATTTGTTTGTCACCTTGAAGTCCGGGACAGATGCAGCTGGTCCGTACCATGCCCTCGCTGAGGCCCAAAAGGCCGGGGCGGTCACTGTTAATTTCGGACTCTTTTTCAATGCCGTGATTAGTTTCCTCATTGTGGCCTTTGCCATTTTTATGCTCGTCAAGGGAATGAATAAGTTAAAACGAGAACAGGAAGCTCCACCAGCCGAACTCACCACCAAAGAATGCAAATTCTGCCAAATGACGATTCCCATTCAGGCCACCAAATGTGGTCATTGTACTTCGGAATTAGCGAAATCCGCGTAGTGGATCAGTCTGGCCAATGGCTGCCATGAGATAAGGAAACATCCTTTAAGGCCGACATAGTCATGAGGTTCCGAAAAAAAACCTAATTTGATAGACGGACGGCAAGGGTTACCCAGAGTCAAAATGAGGAAGGTGAGTGGATTCAATTAGAATCCTGTATACCCAACCGATCCGAAGCGGAATTTACCCATGGGATTTGTCCATCTTGTAAAAAAGATATGCTTTCCGAGCTAAAATCCTTTTCCTAATATTCTTTACAAGACTGGAATGATATTCTGGACCCTAGATGAAAAAAGATCCAACCTGGTCTTTTTTATGAAGAAGAGTTATGAAGGCACAGCCGAAGCGGTATGACCGTAGGTTTTTGAAATGCAAAAATGAGAAGGGGGTGTTACCAGTATCTGACCGGACCAGTATCAATATGGACGAATCCTCTCCGACCGTAATAGCCCACTCCACCCAACCGAAGGTACACCGCAGCGTGTCGAATTCTGGAAAGTCGAACGCCGGGAATTGCCAAGTCCACGGCCTGTCCTACCGTATGCAGACTGTTTGGTGCGGCTCCTCGACCAAGACGAATCAGCAATTCGTTGTACGAGGGCGACCGATAGGCAGAGTAAATATGAATTTCCTTCCCGCGTCCGACTAACTTTTCCACCTGGTTCATATATTCCAGCAATTGAATGTCCATTTGGCAGACTTGTTTAGAATGATGGCATCGCAAGAGATAATTAATGTCTTTTAGGGCTTCCTGGTCATACCGGCCGGATTGATTGCGATATGTCACCCGAAGTCGTTCGTCGGTGTGTGCGTTGTACAGGCTCAGGCTGCCTTCAGGGAGCGAATTGGCCGATGCGGATTCGGGGAACATCAATCGGCTGCCAAGAATCAGCATGCCCGCAAGGGAGGACTTCAGGAAGAAACGCCTGGACCAAAGTTCTTCTGTCTCTTGAGACATACTGAAACCCTCCGAAATTGATGTGGGGGAAGAGTTAAGCGGAAAACAAAATGCCAAGCAGTGATGACTGTTTACCAAAAATGGAAAGGGAGGTCAACTAAGTGGCGACAATTTTAGGGCCATCAAATTCCGGTATAATCTGTCTAATTAAAAACCCATGGTGACAATTAGAAAAAGCGAAAGTCTTTTTTGGGTTCAACGGCTCCATTTGCGCAATGATGGAAGCTCATCAGGTATTTCATAACTTCTCTTGGAACCCCTGGTGATCCAACCGGATACGGGACTCTTTGCGAAGCCGCCATCGGACTCACCACCCCTTCCTGACAAGAATATGTATATTTTGGCGTTCATTTGTAAACCGTTGCCGAAATGTCCCGATCCCGATATGGCCGTACGGTGGTGATTCGGAAAAGAGGAAGAGGGGGTACCGTCAAATCATTTTTTAAAATTTCAACATATTGGAGGTAAAGATGGGTGTATTGCTTGGAGAAGAAAAACTCGCTTCGTGGATACAAAAAGAAGTTGAACTGAACGGTCCTTTAAAAAAAGGGGCACGAGGTTTGGCCGTCAGGCGTGTCCAGGAATGGCTGCAATTTCATGGATTCGGCCTGGTGATAGATGAAGATTTTGGTGGAGTTACCAAAAAGAGGGTCCAGGAATTTCAAGAAGATCGTGGGTTAGGCACCAATGGTATTGTGAATGCAGCCACATTTCAAGAACTGGTTGCACCACTTGTACAGGTGCTGACTCCCATTAGTTCTGCCAACCACACATTTCCGACTATGGTCCTGGAGTATGCCAAAGCACATTTGGCGCAGCATCCCCTTGAAGTCGGTGGGCAAAATCGTGGGCCGTGGGTGCGTTTGTATATGAAAGGTCACGATGGGGTTGAATTTCCATGGTGTGCAGGGTTCGTCACATTTATTCTGAAGCAGGCCGCCGAAACGCTTGGAATGTCAATGCCTATTCAAGGTTCTACTTCATGTGATTCTCTGGCCGCTCAAGGGAAGGAAGCCGGGCTTTTTATGCAAGAGTCGAGTCTGTCTGGAGGGAAGACATCTCAAAAAGACTTATCCAGGGCAAGTATTTTCCTGGTCAAAAGAAGCAGTACCGATTGGACGCATACGGGATTGGCGACGGCCTTTAACCAGGATTCTTTTGAAACAATAGAAGGGAATACCAATGATGAAGGAAGTCGAGAGGGCTTTGAAGTCTGTTCCAGATCACGTGGATATAAAAAAAAGGATTTCATTCTTCTGTAAGTCATGAAAGGGAAGGTCTTGATAAAGCACGGCAACTCATTTTATCAGTCAGGTAATAATGGCGAGCAGAAAATGATTGAGGGGAAAAATATGGGGAGAATAAATGGGCAGGCAGTAGAGGGTGTTCAGCAAAAATGAATGGTGAGGTCGACCGAGTGGTTGTAGAGTTCCCAGGTCTTCCGGTCCTGCGTCCTCTATTGCTGAATAGAGGCAGGGAGCGTGACTGAAACGGGATGAGGAGTGACGTGCATCACCTCCTCAGATTTGGCCTCGACACAGACGTCAGTGCCTTGAATGGCATGATCGACGAGAGTCATTCGACAGGATGAATCGTTCTCCCGGCTTCCCGGAAAAAATTGAGTCGAATTGGAGAAACCGCCGAGTATTTTTGTTGCGGCGTTAATGGCCTTTTGCATGGAAAGAATGCCAATAGGTTCGGTCATGGTCATTTTCACATTAATCCGGTCGTTCTATGCGAGGATCCTATTCTTCCCATTTCCTGCTATTGGGATACAAAAAGCATAAGGCGTGCCAATTAAATACGACTTTATGCGCTCGTGGGTCATGCCACAGGATGAATTGATTCAAATGAAATTTCCCTCAAATCTCATGACATTTTTTTGGCTCAAAAATCTCCTGCTTCCTTCGATTCCAGACAGATGAATGCCTTGATTTTGGGGTAAAAGACAAATTGATCTAAAACACGACAATTTTTCTTATCTTCAAATTGGCTGTGTTGTTTCAGCAACATCGATAGCAATGCGATCAATTCCTGAAGGGTTTAGAACGAAGTGAGGCAGGTGTTTCCCGACACGGATACCGATGGAAATTTGTGTGGAGTGTCTCTCTTGTGAAAAAAAGGCTGGTCGAGGTCGAAAAGAAAACGGAATGATGGCCCACGAACGACAACCTGAACGGATTGCGCAGTGCTCTCAAGGAAGGATGAAAGTTAAAAGCGTATGCGGAGATCGGCGACGAGCGGAAGATGATCCGAAGCGACGAGGGATTCTCGAGTTTTAGGAAGATGCACATGGGTCACTTCAATCCGGCCTTCATAAAAAATATGATCGAGATGGAGGAGCGGTAGAAATCCGGGATAGGTCCGACGCCGTTTGACGAAGGGACGAATATCGAGACTGTGAAATCGAGGGGTCAGGATGTCGGTGGTCACGCCGCGTCCCCATTCATTGAAATCTCCGAGAATGATTTTTGGACCTGCTCCCCGATGCTCATCACAGGATCATGGCCAATCGTTCCGCTTGATACCGACGTTCCCGCAATCCCGTGCCCATATGCACGTTGTAGACATGTAAGGTCTGGTTCCCCAACCGGAGATCGGCTCGTTGGCAACACCGGCCACGCCGGGTTTTCCAGGTCAGGTCATGTTGCGTATCATCCATGATCGGGAATCGGCTCAGAATCATATTCCCGAAGGGATACCCTCGCCGGAGACGGGCAGGGGCCATGACCCATCCCATACCCAACAAGGCACCAAGCAGTTCATCCTGTCCGCGACCCCTCGGGCCAGGGCCTATGACCTCCTGGAGGGCGATGACATCAGGTTGAAGGGAGGACAGAACTTCGCCGATCCGTCTGGGCATGATCCGGCGATCCATCCCGCAACACCGGTGGACGTTATAGGTCACGATCCGAATGTCGAGAGTGGTCGGGATTAAGGAAAGCTGTGGAGGTATCCTCGCCATAAGGGAATGATAAAATCCATGTAAATCAGGGATCTGCTATCACTATAAAAACCATATCATGATAAGCAAAGGATCGGAGTCACGAAAAAAATGTCATAGGGTTGGGACGGGCAAAATGTAGACCATGGCAGAAAATTACCGTCCCCAAATTTTGTGGATAACTTGGTGGTTAATGGCAGCGGTCGTGGGTTTATATGAAGGATTAATAAAGAATTGAGCGGAATGCACATATTTTAGGCATTGTATGAAATTTATTTTGATATACCAAATCTAGTGGCGTGAAATTTTTGGCGTAGTCGTAAAGGTAGATTCGAGTTTTTGTCTTGACTTTTTTAATTCAATTGATCCTCGGAATGTCAAATCAAGAAAATAGAAAATCCTTAAAAAACTGATTTATCCACAGAAATGAAGTTGCATTGTTGATAATCAACTAATTGAGAATGGTTTTTCGTCAGGCTCCAGAGGCTTTTTCGTCCGGCCAATGGGTTATAGCCTGTGTTCATGAGGCATTCAGCAGGCATTGAATCGTCTCACGGGCAATCCACGATTCTTCGTCTGTGCCGGATACCAGCAATTTAATAATAGATTCCGTGCTGTGAATGGGAATCACTTCACCTGGCATCACTTCTGAGGCCTTAAAATTTCGAGGGTGATCCAGGAGAAGCCACACCAGTCCAGTTCCTGGCAGATTCGAGCGCGAATGTCGGGAGTCCGTTCTCCAATGCCTCCCCCAAAGATGACCGCATCGGCACCCCCCAAAATGGCCAGGTACGCTCCCAGGTATTTCCGCGCCCGATGACAGAACACCTCAATGGCCAGAGTGGCGCGCGGATCCTGGTGCTCGCGGACGGCTTCGAGGAGTTGACGCATGTCGGAGGTCTGGCCCGACATGCCTAACAATCCGGATTGGGTATTCAACTGATGGTCGATTTCTTGAAGCGAAAGGTCTGTATGGTCTGCGAGATAGCCAATAATGGCCGGATCGAGATCTCCACAGCGTGTCCCCATCACCAGGCCTTCCAATGGCGTGAATCCCATTGAGGTGTCGACCACGGCTCCATTCTTAATGGCAGTGACCGAGCAACCTTGCCCTAATCTGAAACGTGATGAGACGGGTCTGCTCCAACGATTGTCCCGAATAGCGGGCATAGCTGTGAGCCAGAGAGGCGTTAAAGCTAATGTCAGGCATTTATTGCTCGAAGCTCGGTATGAGCCCCGCGCAAGACAAATAATGCTGACCGTAGAAAGAGAGCCGAAAGTGCCAAGCCAACGAGAATGTCCGGCCAGCCTGAATGGGTCACCCAGACGCCTACCGCGGCACACAGCACGGAGACATTGGCAATAATGTCATTACGAGAACATAACCACACCGAACTCATATTGATGTCATCGGCCCGATGGCGCCAGAGCAACACCAGGCACAGGCTATTCGCGGCAAGCGCAAGCAAGCCAATAAGGCCAATGGTTTCAAACACGGGAACGTGTGGGACAATAATCTTATACATCGCCTGCCCAAACACGAACAGACCGAAGGCGGCCATGATACCGCCTTTAAGGAGGGCTGCCTTGGCTTTCATTCTTGCGCCACGCGCCACCACGTAAATACTGAACCCGTACACCAAGGCATCGCCCAGCATATCCAGCGAATCCGCTATTAAGGAAACAGAACCGGCGAGCAGTCCTGCTGTGAGTTCAATGAAGAACATGACGGCATTAATACCGAACACGATCTTCAGTGTCGAGCTTTGGCGATCACGAAGCGCCTCGATCTCGCAGGCTTTGTCATTGCAACAATCAGCCATTGACCGTCTTGAATATTTCTCTTTGATTGTCGTATTGATTCATAGACTTCTCAACATTCTACCCAAAGCGCAAGGTCGGCGCTTACATTTGGTGTTTTGATTAGAATCTTTCTGATATGAGCTTGTATCATGGGCAATTCTTGAGGGGTTTTATGCGGTTAATTTTATGCCTAGCGGTTGCTGCAATGGAACCGGGATTTTCTCTTTCAGGAGGTCGAAGTTGTGTCTTGCGACTCTTTGGACAGCTTCAGGAAGGTGCGCATAGTAAGACCAAAACCGAGAAGTGTGCGATGTTTCACAGGTCCTTGAGAGTCCATTTTGCCTTCTCTTCGAGCGCCTCCCGCATCAGAAAATCCAGCTTTCCCGACTCAGAGTCGGCTTCAATCTCCTTGTCCCACCGTTCCCAGTCCTTTTCTGACAGCCACCGGACAAGTTCAGTGAACTCCTCTTGGGGAAGTCTCTCTATTTCTGTTTTGAGTTCCTCTACCTTGGACATTGTTGTCTCCCCAAATTAAGGCTCAAGAACATTAATGGACAGGCCTGACGCCAGGAACCAGGTTATCCTTGTTCAGAGGCAATTTCATCAATACACTTCATCGTGTGTTCCAACCGTTTGCAACAGAATAGCATCAGAACCTTCATGTTGGACAAATTCGAAAATAATCCTCAGATCATAACCTGCGCTACATGCCAAAGAGCCCTGAAGAGCACCTTTTAGTTTGTGGGTTTTCAGTCTGGGATGAAACGCGTCCTCCGAAAGCAACTCTAGGGCTGCTCGAAGATCTTCAGCAATATGAGGGTGTTTCTTGACGAGATGTTTGGCCGTGCGCACGAAGACGGATGAACGGATGAGCAGTCGTTTCACGACAAAATGTCTTTCATGATCTCCTCTGCCGTTGCGGATTGGCATCGGCCTTCCGCAAATTCCTTTCGTGCTTCCTGAATCTCAGTTGCAACTATTTTGCGGCTCTGTTCAGCTAAACGGCGGTGAAGGATGTCGAGCAAGGTTTCCTGTTCTTCCAATGATAATTTATCAATCGCTTCCAATACTTCACCAAACGGTATTGTCTGTTCCATGGTTTCCTCCATTCAGAAAGTCTTGACTGGCCCATCGCCGATGGATGTACGGTGTGAACGAAGCGGATGTCCGATTCCGATGACACCATGTAGAATATCATCTATTGATCCGCGGACCAACCTGAATTCCCCTGACGCTGGCTGGACCGCAAGCCTGCGCTGGTTGGGTGGAAGCAAGTTATGGTGGCCTGTCAAATGAATAGATCTCTTACTTTCGGTTCCTGTTGAACATCCTATAGGGGTGGCATGCGAGAGACCGTGAACCTTGGCATAAATGCCATTTTTCAGCATTCTTCCAAAGTCTATTGCGGAAATGAATGCGGAACATCCTAGCGCAGATTGGAAAACAGGAGAGGTGTGAGTCATCACCAGGCCGTCATCCTGAGCCACTGGCGAAGGATCTGTGCCCAGGTGAAGAAGCAGAGTCTAAGGTAATTTTTCCTGAAACCTTTCCTGAGTTTGCCAAATGGCTTAGGAGAAATGTTCTCCCAGGACATGTGTAGTTATTGATCGTTCAGTATTCAGGTCACAGTGGCTGCCCAGTGAATCCCAACTTTCCCAAAGAATTCTCGTTTCCCTTCCCGGCTAACTCATCGGACAGTGGGCACTGCGGTCAGTGGATTTTCTCTTCTCTCCAATTTCCACGGGATATGACTTTCAGAATCACCCACGGGCATGACGTCGAAAGATGTTGGTTTCACATTAATGCCAGACTAAAATCCCGGTCGAGTGTATCCGCTTATTAGGATTGGAGGTTACGTATGGGCAAACAATACCGGCCAGATGAACCGCGATCTTGCACTCATGATATTTCCCATTCGGACTGGAGCAGATTTTTGACTGGCAGGAGGCGAAGAAAGAAATCCGGAAGCGGTATGAATGAAGATCAGAATCCTTGACATATTTACAACATTGTACAAGAATCAGTCGCATCGAGGCTGGCTGAATTGTGTGGCCCTTGTGTTTCGAGAGCACACATGAGTGACCGAAAATGCCAGGGAACTGCATGAACACTTGAGGGAAGAAGATGCGACCGGATGCCATTCGGGTGAACTCATTGAAATGGCAACGATCATGTCGTTATTTTCAGAAAATTCGATGGCGTATTATACGGACAGAAATAGGCAAATCCGGCTCTTATGCGGATCCGCCTAAACATTGTTAGGCGAACCGGAATCCGATGAAGCAAATACATAAAGATTACGAGCGGCCGTTCTTGCTCGAAAAGACAAAACTCGACCGGCTCCTGGACGTTATCCACGACCGGCTTGGCGAGCATTCGGACACCACGAAGCGTGACGATTTTGAGGTGTTCCTGTCCGGACAGCGACGCGAGGAGATGACCAGCGTCGAAGATGTGCTTGAGCTCGACAACTCGCGCAAGTCCAAGATACAACGACTTTTAATAACGTGCTGCGCATCAACCGAAGCGGCGACGCGTCCGGAACACGAGGTACAGGTTGATTTCGATGGTAGATTCGGCGGCAAGAACAAGGCCAAGGTCATCGTTAGTGTTCGGAGCGACGATGCCGGTTGGAGTGACCGTGTACTCTCGGAGGTGGAGGAACAGGTCGAAAGAACTTCGCTTCAGGATGTGCCACATCGTGTAGCGCTAGCCGTACTTATTACTTTAGGTATCATTGTGCTCCTGTTTATGGTCATTTCAGCAACTAATTCTAGACGTCCCGCCATCGATGCCGCAGGTGTAATGTGGTTGCGCGGTTCTGATCTAGATCGCGTTGAGCAAATCTTAGATGAGAACCGGACAATCTCGGACGAGGAAATGAGGGAAATGGTAACCAGGCAACTCCGCAATGTTTTAGAAGATCAGAGGCCTGCGCAAGGAGTTTTCAGTGGTTGGACTCGCCAAAAAACATTTGTCGCGGGACCGCTCTTGATTGTACTCGTCTGCGCAGCTTATCTTGCTTTTCAGATGTTATCCCAACGCTGTCTTTTTGTGGAGCGATGAGGTTGAGCGATACAACAAGATGCTCCAAACCCGTAGAATTGTTTGGACCTTAATCATCGGTGGGATAGTCTTCGGCGTGTTATCTAAGGTTCTCTACACTGGACTGGCTTCGGGGCCATGAGAAGACCGTGCCTAACCTTTCACTGGAGCCGACCGCATATAGCGTGGCGGCTCGCGGCCGCTCGTGAAACTTGGTGGGCGGCGGGTCGGTTCTTGACGTTCAGCCGACCGCAGGCGGCAGACGGGGTGCTGACAAGGTTGAAGGGGGCCGTGGCCTGCTCGACGTGGGATGGAGGGAAATTGATGAGCGGTCGGCTGAACAGAGTCCGCGTCTGACCGTGCGTTCCAGCCGCCTGCGGCAGCCGAACGCGCGGCTCGAACTCGACGGCCCTCCGCCCGCCACTCAGCCGCGGACTCTGTTAGGCGACCCCTATGCGCACTGAGCGCTAAAAAATCGCTGGCCGGCGAACTTTACGATCCATTCGACTCTGAGTTGGTCGCCGCGCGGGAACATGCACGCTCGTTATCCCTCGTCTCTGAACACCACGTCTGAGTCGGAGCAGAGGGAAAGACGCCGCATTCTTTCAAAGACCTCGATAGCGCATATTAAGGAGTATGATCCCCATAGGGGATGGGATGTTTGGATTAATTTTGTGTGTCCAGTTCATGACGTTTATTTAGGGCGAAAGGACGCAGAAGTTCCAGAATGCAGTTACGGTGTTCTATGGTGTAGACACTGTGATAAAAAATATCCGGGTCAAGCTGCTGGCGATGTCATTCAGCTTGAGCAAGCTGAAGAGATGATTAAAGATCAGGTTATATCTAAACTTAAGATAAGAAGGAATAGCTAACAAATCGCTCAGCTCGGACTTTTAAAAAGCATCCGCTTTTTAAAAGCCGGTTAGCTGGCGTTCAGCCAACCGCAGGCGGCGGACGGTGCGCTGACGGGGTTGAAGGGGGCCGTGGCTGCTCGACGTGGGAGAGAGGGGAATTGATGAGTGGTCGGCTAAACCGAGTCCGCGTCTGGCCGTGCGTTCCGCGCCCCCTACGGCAGCCGAACGCTCGACTCGACGGGCCTTAGGCCCGCTACTCAGCCGCGGACTTAGTTAGGCGACTGAGACGCTTTCACATGTATCGGGAATCATTCCGCAATAAGCCATGACCATTACATTCGCACCTACACGTTCCTACGTCTACAAGGCGGCATGCAACTCTACCGCGTGCGGAGTGCCCGCGACTTGGGACGAGCCGTTCCTTGCGCGAGATTTCCAAGCGGTTGCTGCGAGACTTACACACCGGAACAATTGGAAATTCGCATCGAGATAGGCCGAGTCGGACCGGACGGAGCAAGATGAGCGCAATCTTCGGGTTCTACATCCCATTTCTTGCCGAGAACCTGCGGGTTTTCGAAAACCTCGGCGCCGTGGGAAGTTCAGGAACATCTCGATCGACGAGGAACTGGCGGAAGCGGATGCCGTCGCCACCGACGTCGAATCGGACGATTCGGGCATCATCTATGCCTATTCCTTCCCCTCCATAAAGAAGAATGACGGCAGATTTCCCATAAAGATCGGATTGACCACGACCGGCGATACCAATGCTAGAATCACGCAGCAGTGCAAACAGACTTGCTGTTTTGAGTACCCCATCGTTCTCAAAACATGGCAAGTTCTGCGGGTTGCTGCCGTTGAGGAGGCAATCCATTCAACGCTGGAAGCACGAGGTTCAAAGCGCCAGGCACCTGGGACCGAATGGTTCAACCGACGCTCGAAGAGATCGAAGCCATCGTGAAGTTCGTTCGCCGGCGGCACTGCCACCCCTCTTTGAAACAACCGTCGCCTAACAAAGGCATGCAGCGGACGCGCAATTTGCATGTCTCTCATGCAAGGCTTGTCGCTGGCCGCGGTTCGTGCGCGCCGCTGATGCCCAGCGTTCAGCCGACCGCAGGCGGTGGACGGGATATAAAACAGCAACGAAGAAGGCCGTGCGGGCATTTCCTGGTGCGCGCCAAAAAATTCTGGCTCTATTTTTTTAATTAAATCCTGCGCATGTCGCTTTAGTTCAGTTGCCGCTGTTGGCACCCGGTCCGAGGGGGGTGAGTTAGGCGGCAATCGTCTGCACAATCAGCGGTAATTTACTGAGGGAAAGTTTCGTCAGCTCGACCTTGCTGCTAGCATTGTCGATGTCGATACCTACAAAAGGTCCTTCGGCATCGTAGTCAAGAACAATGCATTCAGAAACCTCCCGGATTAAACGCCTGCATGGTCGGAAAGATCAAGGTACAAAGAAGCGGTATCGGTAAAATAATTGAGCTTCACGGCTTGAATCCTGGGTCTGGAAATGGGTTGTGGATCTTCGCGCCTGCTTCGACGACTACCGTCTGGCCCAAAGGAGGGACGCTCTTATGATCTGGCGGGCCTGTTTGAGCCCTTCGACTAATCTCAGGACAGGCTCCGCGAGTTGGCCCGTCCTCTTCAGGTTGGCGTCCGTCCGCTCCCATGAGGCCAGACGGGGCGTCAATGGTTTTTGGGCCTTTTCCCGAAACAAAAGGGCCTCACCTGCCGGGCGAGACTCGGCAACACAGAACATTTCGGATGAGGGGTCAGGCATGACTATTGATTTAATGTAAAAGGCATGCATTATGCGTGTGATCATCCGCCGTATCATGAAAGAGGGTAATGCGGTGGTTGTCACAGGCAATGACGTGATAAAGGGCGTCGTGGAATTTCAATGGATGTTCCAGCCATAACTGAAACCTGTAAAAGACACATAGATCAATTATCAATACTCATGCCTGACCCAATTATTAGCGGGTTGCCTCACAGGAGATCGCGAAACTGCTCGGGCGTGAGGCCCGCATCACGGACGATCCCTCCCATTGTAAACGCATTGACTGGGTTGTGGCGTGGAATGGTGATGATCCGCGTGTCATCTGACATCACGATGTGCTTGCCCTGGCGTACGATCCGAAACCCTGCCTTCTCGAGCGCTCGGATCGCATTAAGGTGATTCACACCCGGGATGCGGGGCATGTCTAGCCCGAGACCTCAACCTCTCGGACTTCCGCACCATGGAGGAGCTCGTCGCGCGCCGCCAGGTACTCTTGGATCGCGTCCTGTATGTTTGCCAAGGCTTCTGCCTCGGTTTCCCCTTGTGACCAACAGCCGGGAAGCCCTGGGACCGACACCGCGTAACCCTCATCTGTGCGATGTAGGGCGATCTTGTATTTCATCGCTTTCCTCCTTCCAGAAGATACGCCAAATTATGCTGCCCCACTAAACAATGATTTGGCGCATCAGCATAAGAGCGGGATCTGCCAATTTCTGGCCGTATAACACGCCATCAAATCCCTTGAAGGATACGCGAAAAACCCTAGAATGTCACCCAGTTGCCGTTCATGTTACCGTTATCATGGCGTCTTATGCAGATCCGAATATCACACCCTCCATGAATTCTGTATGAACCGGCTTCTTCCTGACTATTGAGTATGTGAACATACTTTCAAATAGCTCCTCAGGGTTTATCCTCCTACCAGCGAATCTTCAAACCTCCCAAGTCTTATCCCGCTTTCACATATTGGTGAAAGCGCTCCGCGAGGAACGGCAGATTTTTGATGTCGGAAAAATCATTTAAGAGCAAGTCGATTTTAGAAATGCGCAAGGTTGTCGAAGGATGCGTGGTGAAAAATTTTGATTCCACATGCCCTTTTTCGCTTTCCAGCGTTTGCAAATAATCCCTCAGGCCTCGGGGGTGATAGCCCGCCTGATACGCATACGTCACGCCCACGACGTCGGCCTCGAATTCTTTGTCTTTGTCCAGGCCTTTTGTAAACAACAGGTCGGTCATTTCATCGATGACGCTGGAGAACATTGCCGGATCTTTTTTCATGGCGGTGAGCGTCAATTCCGAGACGCTGCCCATGAGTGCTCCCCGGCGAATGGTCTCCAGCATATGTTGTTTGGTTACATGCGCGACCTCATGAGCCAGCACGCCGGCTAATTCGGCTTCGTTTTTTAACGTCTTCAGAAGTCCGACGGTGATGAAGATAAAGCCACCGGGAGCGGCAAACGCATTCTGATCCTGACTGTTGAGAATGGCGAAATGATAGTTGAGTGTCGGCCGGTCCGAAACTTCAGCCACCGTCTTTCCCACCAGATTGATGTAGCGGGTCCAATCTTGATTGGGATATTCCCCACCGAAACGGCTGAATGCTTCGACCGCCACGGCCTCTCCTAACGTGATTTCTTCTTCCAGGCCGATAGGCTCCAAGGCCTGGGCGACGCCGACCCCTTTTTTGAACAGATCGATTTTATTTTTTTTGATGCCAAATGCCTCGCCGAGCCCCTGAATCAAATCAGGCGATTCTCCGGTAGATTTTTCCTGGGCAGGGGAAGATTGTTGCTTTTTGGGCGCCGGAGAGAACAGGTCGTCCAGGAATCCACTCAACACCATGCCGGGAAATACAAGGCACAGGATTCCCAGGCCCATCAAGATTTTGAAATTTTTCATTGGGCACCTCCTGAAAATTCGCCTAGGTTTCCAGTTTTCTTGAATTGCGTGAATTCGTCCGGGGCAATGGAAAAGGCTTCCATGCGGTCCACCGCATCGCGGTGTTCCTGTTTGATCTGTTTGTTTTTAGCATATTGTTCAGTGGATTCTTTGAGTCCTCGAATACTGCCACCTGCCCGTGATTCCCGCGCCGCAAAAGTCCGCTTCCCCGTCAGACCTGAAAGTCCCGAGCTGCTTTCAACAGCGGGCTTCTCTTCCGATAGTCGGAATTTAAACACCCACCCGGTTTTCCCATTGGCGACTTTCACCTTGGCGAGGCGACCTTCTTCAGACAAGACGGTGACCGCATCACCGAGCGCCAGGGTGGCGATGACAGTCGGAAGTCGGAGATTTTTCGGCAGTGACTTTCACATCATCCTGTTTGGCATACAGGGTGGCCGCCCAATTGGATGAAGGGAGCATCCATCCCAGCAACGTGAGGAGGACGACTCCGAAGATTACACGAGCGATACGGTCAAGCATGCAGGCCCCCTTTCGGCGTTGGAGTCGGGCGTGGTTATGGGACTGTTGAATAACTCAGATTTTCCACCCGTTTCAAGCATCTTCATATCAATGGGTGGCAAGCGAAGCTAAGGAGGGAGAGTTCACCACTCCCCTTATTGATAGTCTCCGATTAAGCTGAACCCTGCCCAATAGGATGGGTGGGGAAAGTCTTTTTTGACGATGAGTTGCGCTTGCCGCAAACTTTTGGCTTTATTGGCGGTGACGTAGTTCCGGTAAAAATGTTTCATAAGCACTGAGGTGGAGAGGTCATCCACCCGCCAGAGTGCGGATACCAGAGCATGGGTGCCGGCATAAATAAACGCGCGATTGAGGCCGATGAGTTCTCCCGCCTCCAGTTTGCCAAGCCCCGTTTGACAGGCGCTTAAGGTGACCAGGTCGGCGTTGATTTCCAGGCCAAAAATTTCCTTCACCGTCAGCCGCCGGTTTTCCGGGTTTTCCGAAGCCAGCCAGAGCGAGGATAACAGCGGATTCCCCTCATCGAATTCCCCATGGGCCGCCAGGTGAATGATGCCATATCGGGAGATATTGTTCACCACCCATTCTTTGGTGGCTTTTTTCCCGGTCAGAATATCCATATTGGGATAATTCCATTTGATGCTTTTGGCCTCCAATTCAGCCAGCGGAAGCTCGTAATTGAAATTTCCCAAATCCGGGTTTCCAATCGCGAGGACTTTGTCATTCTTCACGGCTTGCCGTTTGGCAAAAGTGAATTGAAAGACGGATGCGGAAGGTGCGTAAAAGAGGGGGATATCATCCACCAGGTAGGCTGGACCGTGTTTGAGTGCGGCGAAGGAGAGAAAGTGTAGCGGCCCGTCGGGAATGATTCCCAAATACTCCAGATTTTTTATGGCCGGTTCCACCGGGAGGATCAAGGAGGCATAGAGTTTTTGCAGCTCCTCCTCCACCGGTTCCAGGTGCTGAACGAGTTGCCGATAGCGGGTCACTAATCGCGTGAGGTCTTCCTCCTTCACCGGAACCGTTTGAAACTGGGTGCGTTCTTTCGTGATGAGCCACAAGTAGAGTTGGTCTTTCGTCAGAAAATAGGTGAGGAGTCCTACTTTCGGCGACAGGAGTTGTTGGACGCCTTTCAAATCTAAGGGATCCACCGAGACAAAACTGCTGAGGCCGGGATTCTGCTGCTTCACGTCCAAAATGGCTTCTTCATATCGCGTTTTGGTGGTGCGATAGCGTTCCTGGAGATCCGCAGGGGGCTTATCATACGAACCCAGTTCTGATTTTAACGACGCCAGCGTGGATGACAGCGTGTCGATCCGGGTCCAGGTTTCCTGATCTCCTTCGTTTTTAAACGAGAGTTTTTGATTGCCCAGCAGATCGATAAAACTTCTGGACCGCGAGCGTTCCAAAAAATTAAAGGCGTCATCGGTCCGGTTCATGGTAATCAGCAGGGTGATGATGTCCCGGTACAGGTCCAGTTTGTTGGTCTGGAAACTGTTTCGAAGCTCATCGATTTTCAATGCCGCTCGCATGCCTTCCACCACCTCGACGCTTTTCGTGAACCAGGCCAAGGCATCCGGGAGCTTGCCCTGTTCCCGGAGCAGCGTGGCCTTGCCTGCTGCCGCGCGCCATTCGACTTCCTTGATGCCGTATCGCTGAGATAATTCGTGCGCCCGCTCGTAATAGCCCAGGGCCTGATCGGGACGACCAAGCGCCTTGTTGACATTTCCCAGTTCTAATAGGGCTTTGACCCAATTGATGACGTTGTGAATGTCGGAACTGATCTGCTCGGCTTTGAGGAAATGGTCTTCGGCTTCTTCCAGCCGTCCCAGAGCCAGGAGCGAAATGCCAATATTGCGATGGTCATAGCCGAGCCCCCATTGGCTCTTCAGAGACTCATCAAGTGTTTTGGCCTGTTGGAAATTGTCCAATGCGGTGGCATGGTCGCCCTGTTGCCGGTAGATCAGGCCCAGATTGTTCAGGGAAGAGGCTAACTCGGTTTGGATGTTGGACGACCGGCTGAGGGTGACTGCGCCGTGGAGATGTAAAAGCCCTTTGTCCGTGTCATTGAGGGTCCAGTAAATTAACCCGCGGGTATTTTTCACCATAATGCGCAATTGCGGGTCATTCGCGGCTTCGGCCTTTTTATCGGCTTGGGATAATAATTGAAAGGCCGTTTGGTAGTTACCCTGAAACCAGGCCACATTGGCGAGGTAAAGATCGCCGGTTGCCAGGAGCATGGGATCATCCAATTCTTTCGCAATCGACAGGGCCTGTTGGTAGCGTTCGGCAGCCTGGTCGAACAGACCGACTTTTTCAAAGGTCAATCCGACTTCATACAGAACCTCGGCTTCTCCCTGTGGATCTCCTTGTTGCCGGTAGAGCTCCAGTGCGGCCAGGAAGTTTTCTCTGGCTTTCTCGTACCGTCCCAATCGAAGATAATAAATACGACCGATCCGCCGGTATTGAAAAGCCGTGTGGCCCATTTCCCCGATTTCCCGGTACAGAGAGAACGACTGGTTGAATTGTTCCAATGCGGCGGTATAGGCACCCATGTTTTCGCGTACGATCCCCAATGTGGCCATGCCTTCCGCGAGGCGATCAAGTTCTTCACGTTCCTGCCAAATCTGGTTGGCCTGTTCAAGGTGTTTCACGGCAATGTCGAAATGCTCGAGACGGGAATGAAGGATGCCTAGCCGATATTCCGCCTCAGCCCGCTCGCCCGCGGGGGTTTCCGGCGTAAGCGAATCCAACAGCTTCTGTTGAAAGAAAATCCCCTTCTCGTAATCACTCACTTCAAAGGTGGTTTCGACGGCCAGCGTCGTGAGTTGTTTGAAGTCCTGCCGTTTTTGGGCATATTCGATGAGCGCAAGCGCATGTTCGATATGCAGTAAGGAGGCGGAAAATTCCTTGGTTTCAAATGCGTGAATGGCATCCGCCACTTCTTTATCGTAAATGGAGGCGGCATATTCTTGTCGTTCGTCAGGACCCATGCCGGCAAATCCGTAGTGGCGGAACGGATATTTGCCCGTGTCCGATCCCCAGATATCTTTCGAGGCGGCAACCACCGCCTCATCGGGAGGAAGCGTGTTGAGGTGGGTCAGGTATTGGTTCAGAAATTTTGAGGCGGTTTGGGGCTCGAGCGGTGTCCGGCTCACAATGACATGGGGAAATCCGGCCCGCAGAAGGGAGGAAATCAGAACACGGGGGGAAGGCGACAAGGACGGGATTCCCCCGAACAACAGGATCGAATGATGTTGATTGCCGGCAAAATCGAGCACGGAAACAAATTCCCGGACGTCCTGCGCTTGCTGAACTTCAAAGGCGAATGTATCCGGAGCTTGGAGAAACGCGGCAATGTTGGTGTTGGCCGCCAGGGGATGATCGTGGGCCTCAACCCCGCTAAATTGTTGGAGCACGAATGGAATTTCCCCCGCACTCGAAGGAGTGGTAGGGAGAAAGGTGCTTGAGGTGGTGAGGTGAGAAAAAAAGAGACTGCGCTGATAAAAGCCATTCAGGAAATCATAGAAGTTGCTGACCCATGTCAGCGGTTTCTTGTCGAGCGCCAGCGAGGGAAGGGAAGTCTCCAATTCCTGAGGCATCGAAACATAGGCGGAGGCCGATTGTCCCAGCCGACGGTGAAATTCATTATCGCCGGTGACTTCTTTCTCAGTCACGATCAGCGGGCTGTAATGGAGCGTATCCCCGTTATGCACGAAGCCATGATAGCCTTGCATCCCTTTGACAATTTTGAGATAGGGATGTTGCGCATCAACTCCCAAAAATATCAGATCCCTGGTCGGAGGATATGTCCAGAATGAAGCGGTGGCCCAGGGATACTCCTCAAAAAGAGCATAGAGCGTATCCTGGAGGGCCGATGCCAGTTCGTCAATGGCCGCGACATCTCCTTGATTTCTGGCTTGCCGGAGTTTCCCGAGAAGCCCTTTTAATTCCGGTTCATAGTCTCCCAAGCCTTTGAGGAACACGTCTTCTCCCAGCGCTTCATAGACGGCACTGGTCATTTGCCGAATGCTCAATTGCTCGGCCACGGTAAAGGCGTCATCGGGACGGCCATCTTCGATCAGTTGGTCAACCGAGAGCCGGATCAGACGTTCGTAAGCGGGCCAGGTGTTGGTCTGTCCGGTTCGGGGATCGGTTTGCGCCGGAAACCGCAGGAGAGTTTCAACTGATTGTTTGAGGAATTTTTTTTGTGTAAGGGGATTGGGGGCTCCTTCGGCTTGAGCCAGATACCACAACCAGCTATTGGGTGATTGCCGGTCCTCCACCAGTTTGAGCAGGTCTTCCTGGATGCGACGAAAGACCTGAGGCTGATCCGCCGCTCGGGCTAATTCCGCCTGGTTCAATTTCACCAGAAATTGCGCGGGGAGACGTTGGGTGTCGGTGAATAAGGCCGGCTTGTGCAGGAGCGATTCGGCTTTCTGGTAATACGACCAGGGCAGGGTCGTATAGATAAACTGCTCATGCATGCGTTGAACGGCTTCCACCGGCTTGAGATGCGGGTCCAGCGAAGGTTCGGGGAGCTGGGAAAGAAGCAGTGCCGTGTTGGTGAGCGTATAAAACAGATTGCGGTCCTCATAGGTCCGATGTTGAAGATCCTGAATGCCGGACGTGATAGCCGCCACCAGGCTGTGATCGGGGGTATGGCCCTGTAGGAAATTTTCAACGGCCAGAGTGGAAAGGTTATAGATGTTCACACTGGTCCCGAACGCCATATTCATTATTCGGGTGTACTTCAACGATTGACGAAAAAACTCCATGGCCTGCGCAGCATGATCTAATTGGTGAGAAAGGACCCCGAGCCGATTCAGAACAATGGCTTTTTCTGTGAGGGCTGCGGCATCCTGGTTGTCCGGAGACATCTGGTTGAGCAGAGTGAGTTTTTTTTGATAAAAATCTTGAGCGGGACCGGGTTCGTCTAATTGCTCATAGGTGCTTGCGATGTAACTGAACATGAGCTTTTGTTCGCCCATCCGGTCGAATCCGCTGGCGGCTTGAGACCCGCCTTCATTGAGGGACACGTTGACATTGAACAAACCTGGTCCCTTCTGAAGTGTTTTCACGCCGCTCCTGGTGAGATGGTCCAAGCTGGTAAAGTAACTCCCCAATGCCTGTTTCAGATCCTCGCGTCCGCCGGTTTCGCTGGCACGGCTCAAATTAAACAGGTTGACTCCGATATTTCTCTGAAGAAGGGTCACGTTTTGTTCCTGTCCTAATTCACGGTTGAGCGCTAAGGCCCGGGAGAATGCCTCAATGGCTTTGGCATATTGGCCGATGTCCTGATGGGACAATCCTATGCGCTCCAGGATTTCGGCTTGTAAATTTTTTTGTTCAGAGGAAACCTTCCGTAAGGCCAACTCATACTGCACCAGCGATTCCTCGGTGCGTCCGGCTTTAAAGCTGGCCTCTCCATAATTTTTCCGATAGAGCAATTCGGTCATGGACTCGCCGGTCGGCGAGAATTGCTCGTCACGCTGGCGATAATGCCGATAGGCTTCGCGGAAGTTTGAGAGAGCCAGATAGGTGTTCCCCAGGTTGAGAAGCAGTTGGGATTCCACGTCGGGAAAGTGCTCGGCATCGTTAAGCTCAAGAGCGATGCGATACTCCTGTTCGGCTTTTTCAAGATACCCT
Organism: uncultured Nitrospiraceae bacterium; assembly: GCA_963734345.1. GTDB lineage: Bacteria > Nitrospirota > Nitrospiria > Nitrospirales > UBA8639 > Nitrospira_E. The sequence goes on along the minus strand of CAVTGT010000010.1, from coordinate 275,182 downwards.
TGCTTGCCGGAAGTCCGTTCGGTTTGTTCGTAGGCCCATCCCAGGGTTTGGTGGACATAGCCCAGGGAAGGATCTTTTTTCATGGCACGTTGGAGAAGGCGGATGACCAGAGGCAGGTCCGGTGGCTCGGCATAGGACATGGCGAGGGCCTGGCCATATTGATAGACCGCATGATCGGGATGCGTCTTGACTAAGTCGGTGTACCAGGCCTGGACTTCCTGAGTGTCTTTAAGCATGACTTTCGTTTCAATATAAGCCCGGTGGGTTTCCACCGATTCAGGATATTGGTCGATGAGCTGTTTCAGCGATTTGGCGGCAATACGGGTCTCTCCCACCTTCCGGTCCTTGAGGGCTTTTTTGACCAGTTGCAAAATGAGGAGGTTTTTGATTCCTTCGAGTTCGGTCTGATCTTCTCCGGTAAATCGACTTAACGCGGCATAGGTATCCGCCGCTTCCTGGTACCGTTCCGATCCTGAAAGAATCGCAGCCTTTTTTCGATAGGCTTGAATGGCGAGTTCTTTGGGAAGGTCGGGAGTCGAGAGAATGTCATCCAGGGTTTCCAGAGCGGATAGTTGCTCTCCTTGTTCGTAATGGAGATCGGCGATCGTTAATCGGGTGGTGGCGATCAAGAGCGGGAGGTCGGGGTGGAGGGGGATCAGGCTGTTTAAACCGGCCAGGCGATCACGGACTGTTTCGCCTTGTTGGGAGAGCGCAATAACTTGTTGAATGGCACGTTTACCCCAGGAGGATCGTTCGCCGAATAAATGAATGACCTCCACGAATACGCGGATGACATTAGGAGCGTCCCCCAGAATCCGATAGGCCTCCCCTCTGGTGAACAGTCCCTTGGCGCGAATTTCCTTATTCTGCACCTCATCGACTTTGACGAGATACTCCAAGGCCGTAAGGGGATCTTCCGCAAAGAGGTAAAGCCGCCCGGCCTCAATCAGGGCTTGACCGTAGACATCATCCATATCCCGGTGTTCTTGACCAATACTCAGGAGTTCAGTGGTGCCTGCAGTAACTAACCGGCGTCTCGCTGCGGAACTGACGCCCTGAGCCTGCTCCTGGATTCGCAGGACGATGGTGTAAATCCGGGCCAACGCCCCGATCCGGCCCGGTTGATTCGTGTAGGGTTCCAATGACTGCCGGGCTGCAAGAAAATTTCCTTCCTGCGTCTGCGTCTCCGCGAGAGAAAAATCGAATTCCGCTTGTACTTCCAGAGGTTGTTGTGCCAACAGATTCTGAGAAATGTTGGACAGGACCAGGAGGGCCTGATCCAGTTGGCCATGATCCTGATACGTGGTGGCCAATGTTTTGGCGTGATCCAGATCAGCATAGTCCTTGAGGAATGCGGGGATGTCGATCCTGAAAATATCGCCGGCTTTCAGATCCGAGAAATACAGGAAATCTCCAGACAGGGCAGGGTAGATATGAAATTGATGAGCCGGAGTGATGCGATAGAGGCTATGGTGTTCAGGCTCCTGCGGGTCCCAGAGTCTCATCCAAATGGACGATTCGTCATCGGTGTCGACCAGCCCGTCGCTGTTGGTATCCCGTTCGTATCGGGTAAACACGAGAGGGCGAGTCGTGGTGGGCTCAGACGGACGACGATCCAACGACGGCCAGAGATCCAATACCTTCCCGTCCTGGTCGAATGCGGTTGAGTTCTTGGCCTGAAAATTCAGCAGGGTCAGATGCGAGCCGGTGGAATACAGGAGTTGTCCGTCACTACTCATGGAAAAGCTGGTGGCTTGGGAAACGAGCAATTCTTCTGATGGGTTCGAAAAGGATTTCCGGTAGATGGCTGACGTGCCCCGAAGAGGATCGCTTTTGAGATACAAAAAACCTCGTTCTTCTTGATCCCACTGAGGAGAGGCATCGCCGCTGGTTAAATCTGTCAGCTGTTGCTCTTCCCGTGTAATCAAATCCAGAAGGTACACATCACCGCGAGGATCGGATTTATGCGAGATATACAACAGTCGGGTGCCGTCGCGGTTCAAAGCCGGTTCCTGGTCACTTGCCGGATGAGTCGTCACCTGACGGGGAAGCGTGAGGGCGGAACTCCTGAGGGGTTGGACCCAGATATCCAGACTTCCGGAACGAGTGGACACAAACGCGAGCGTTTGACCATCCATGGAGACGGACGGTTGATAATCCAGAGCCGGATGAGCGGTCAGGCGTTCAGGTTTCGCAGCGAAGGCCGGCACAGAATTGGACAAGACCCCCATCAGGCCTATCAAGGCCAGCAAGCACCTCATAGCTTCTTGAATAGAACCTGACCACCTTCTTGTGCTTCCCGCTGTTCTCCCTGATGGATGCTGAGGAAGTCGGGATGCCTGACCGGTCGCGACGGATGCGTCTGATGAAGGCTGAGTTAGGGGGTGGTGTCTTTTTGAGTCCATTTCCCGTTATCCAGTTGAATGCGTTCTCCCTTGAGGGCTTTATCCCGGTTGAGCGCGGCAAACATTTTGTGAACACGTGGTAATTCTGTGGGTGTGAGGGTCTCGTTGGTTTCAATGATCCGGCTCATGATCGCGAGACGATCCTCATTTTCTTCTTTGATCAGATTTTCCACAAACGCTCGATCGTTCCCTTGGACTTTTTCCGGCTCGAGAAGGGTGACGCCACCTTCATTATTTTCTCCGATAATCCCCAAGGATTTATAGCGATTGAGATCGTCCTTGTTAAACGACACTCGTTGGAGAGCACGCACCACGTCTTTTTTCCCCGGCGGGAGTTCCTGGGTTTGTTTCAATTTCCCTTTAGGATCGATATAGCGAACGGATGCGACCAGCATGACCTGCTGATTGAGTTCTTGATAGGTGCCAAGCACCTGGTTTTCCAGGGCGGTCCGTTCATCTACGACTGTGACGCCCACCAGGGGACCGCCACATGCTGTGAGGAATGTCATAAGAAGGATCAGCACGGTCCGCTTCATTGGATAGACAATGACGTTAAGCGCAGACCTGTGGGGTGGTATCGGGAAATAGGACATGACTCATCGGCTCCTTATGAAGGTAGGGTCTTGTGTATCTTATCAAATCCTCAAAAGCGGATGAAGAATATTTACCACAAAGGCATTCTGAGCCTGTCGGCATGCTCAGGGCAGGTTCCGCAGGATTTGTGTCCTTCTCAATTGGGCCATGGCTCAGCTAGATGCTTCGCGGTGTTCAGCATGCCATATAAATAGGAGGATGATTACTTACTGAAACACGATCGCCTCCTTCAGGGATGAAGGAGAAGGTTTCGGCTCCGATCAGTTCTCCAACACCATTGCAAGGTCATCCGAACTGCGATGGGGCCGTGAGTTTTCCTTATAATCCCAAAGGGAGGGTCAATTGGCTGAGATTAGCGGCCTGGGGAATCTTTCTGCGGTTGGCAGGACCCGGTACCTTACCTCACTCATCCTTCGTCAGTGATGGGAAATGGTTTCTCTTAAATGGTGCTTGCGAAGGAGATAGGGGAGATTTCTGGGGTCGACCTGCAGCATGGTTGCGGCTCGCCGCATGATCCCGTTTGCGCGCACTAGCGCTTCCAGGATGATTTCTTTTTCAAGCAGGGTAAGTTTTACTCTTAAGCCCTGTTCCACGGAAGCCTCATGCGCGTTGGCCATCACCCCGGATTTTGTCAGGTTTATGGGTAGACTGGATGGGGAAATGGCTGAGCCGTTCTCAACGATGACGGCATGTTCGATCGCGTTTTCGAGTTCCCTGGCATTACCAGGCCAGTCATGTTGGAGCAAGAGCGTGAGCGTTTCCGGGGTGAGAGAAGAAAGATTTTTGCCGATCGCCTGGGCGTATCGCTTAAGAAAGTGCTTGGCAAGAAGCGTGATGTCTTCTTTCCGCTCCCGCAACGGTGGGAGTGAAATCATAAAAACATTCAGACGGTAATAGAGATCCTCCCGAAATTTGCCTACCGCGACTGCTTTGCGCAAATCGGTATTGGTTGAGGCAAGTACCCGCACATCCACAGAGGTTGGCATTGAACTGCCAACAGGCTCAAACTCCCGCTCCTGCAGGACACGCAGCAACTTGGATTGCGCGGCGAGAGACATGCTGCCGATTTCATCTAGAAGAATCGTGCCGCGATCGGCTTGTTTGAAACGTCCGCGTCGGTCCCGAATGGCGCCCGTGAAGGCACCCTTCACGTGACCGAAAAGCTCACTTTCCAAAAGGGTTTCTGTAAGCGCTGCACAATTTACCTTCACAAAAGGATTCTGGCAGCGAAGGCTGTGGGCCTGAATGGCGTTCGCCACGATCTCTTTGCCCGTTCCACTTTCGCCTTGGATCAAAACGGTCGCGTCACTTTTTGCGACCGAACCGATAAGCCGGCAAATTTCGTGTATTTTCTCGCTGTGGCCGATTATTGTCGGGAAGTTAATGGCTTCTTGCCAAATGCCGTTTTGTCTTCCCTCAGCTTCGTCGCAAGACGACATTTTGCCATCGGGTTTGCGAACGATAATAAAAAGATAGCTTACCGAATTCCAATCGATACAGGTTGTCGTGAGGTTCACGGTAACGCGCCCGCCGTCTTTCTTAAGGAATTCCCAACCCTCAAAATTGGTCTTGTCTCCTATTAACAAGGACTCCATATCGCTCCGAGATCGAAAGAGGCGATCGATTGCCAGTCCTTTAAGCTCCTCGGTTTCATAGCCGGAATATTCCAACGCCTGGGCGTTGGCCTCAGCAACAGTTTTTGTTGTGATCTGGATGACGAATATGGGATCGCTTACACTATTGAAGAAAGCATAATAAAGGTTGGATTGATGATTCATGATAACTTTCCCCCTTCAAAGCGTTTGTTTTTCTCTTCACTCTTGCCGCCTTTCGTCTTCTCAGGGGGATACGAAAAATGAAATATTACATCAAGTCCAATAGGGAAGAGAAGACGCATTCTTTAATCACATGGTCGAATACACTTTCTTGGATGAAGGGCTGATCCGCAGCTTTCACGAGAAATATGATCTTGGCACACGGCTGATGTCGCTGAATGACCACTGCCCACCGCCGCTCGCATGACCGGTGCAGACCAAGGCCGATTAAAACATAGTTATAGGATTTGCGGCGTAATCTTCCCAAGGCCTCTTGTAGCGTGGCAGCAAGGTCCAAGCTGGAAAATCCTGCCGCGAAGAGGAAGTTTTGTAACTCCTCGCGAAAGAACGTATCGCGATCGTAGACGAGAATGGCGGATGATGTGCTCATGAGTGTGGCTACAGAATGACTTCATCAACCTAAGTTTTTGGCATACTCTTCAATTAAAGTCGGAATCCCAAAAGAAAAGCTTAATGATCTATGGGAGCTCCACAAATTCAGAAGAAAATTTACCGTTATCGTATACTATCTTCCCTTTAAAATAGCGAAAGACAACGTCGGGAGCGATCCCATGCACCGCTGCTGCTGCGGCTTGGTGCGATCCAGAGGCAGAGAAACCTAAATTGAGTGTCGGTGCGGCAGAAGAATAGGCGGATCTCCAAATTACCGATGCGTCGAGTTCGTGCCTTTCTTTGGGCACCCTTTTACCTTTACTGATCCGGTTGTCAATCATTGCAGGTTCCGGCATAGAACCCTCCTCGATTACCATTGTTACGATAGCAGCATATGTTTTAAATTTTGCAAGGCGACGTAGGTCGGAATCAGAAGGTATGCCGTTAGGTGCATTTCTATTTCTTGGGTGCGAATGAGCATACCCGTTTGGTACATAGTGTGGTGCAGAACTGCCTTTAGTTAGTCTAGCCTCGTTAGTCATATCGCTTGCTTCAGTCCCCGCATCGGCGAAATTGAACATTGCGGCATCTACACCACTTGGATAGAGATGTGGTTTTCCGATTTCATAGGTGGTCTGAAGACCGAGCTTATCGCGATGTATGAAAAAGTACACTTCCTCACCAGATGGGTGGCCGTATTGAACGGCGGCCAGAACATCTTTGAGCTGTTCATCTGTTAGCTCGAACGGTTGGCCACTCTGTGCGGCGATAGGCCCGAACTTCTGTAAGACGGCTTGCCCCATCCCTCGGCTTGTACCTGGATACAAACCGGTGTTCATCTCGTCAAGGAATTGTGTTGCTTGCCCTAACCTCTTGTGGGTCAAGATATACATGTTCGTATCCTCCACTCTTACAAATACTCCTCACCATCTGACAGATGGATAAAAGGCGAGTCTGCGATCATTTTATTCGCAGGGTACGCAAATGACTTTGGGGTGAAACTCCAAACGTTTGTCATTGACCTATATCGCTTCCTGATCCACAGCTAGGCGAACTCCAGTCCTAAAGTTGGCGGCCATCACGGTTTTGGAAACCGCTTGCTGAGTATGTTGCCAATAGGCAATCCGCCAAGAACGCTAACCAAGCCTTGATAAGCAAAGGCGTCATGCCATCGTGATGGGCCGTGGAGGATCTCAAGATAAGAATAGTGAAATGCTTCATGAATGAGTTGGGTAGCTTGCAATTTAGCATTTGCAGCCGTAAACCATTTGGGGTAAAGCGCAATAAAACCTTTGTCGCAAGTGCATTCTCCGGCGGGACAGGCACCTTGCGGACAGGTATTCCCAGGTACGCATTTATTTGGTGGACAGGCCGCTCCTGGAGCATCCTGGCCGGTGAAGAAGTCATGGAACCTCTTATAGGGTGTACCTGCGGGAACGGGCTTGGGAATCACTCTTATGGGTATATTGGGCAGCCACTCGATTAGGGGTTTTATTCGATCACGCAGTTCTTCGAGTTTATCAAGCCCCGTCCCTTTGAAGAATCGGGCCAATGCCTCGTCCACATCATGGGGGATCGGCAAACGTCTATCCCGCGTGTGAATGGCTTGTTCGAGGCGGTCAACGGTCCGCTTGAGGGCGGCAACCCCGTCCTCCTTAGCTTTCGCAATCGCATCCACCGGCAATTGTCCAAACGCAACTCGTAACTGGTATGGATCGTAGTGGCCCAGCTGCCCCAGTATACGCGCCTCAAAATTCCAGGAAGGTGAGCTTTGTATGTATGCCATGAGTTATCACTCCCTAGCTAGAAATAGAATAATAGAGGCTAAGGTTATGGTGAAATGATCGTTACGCCCGGTCCAACCCCCATACACAGTGAGCAACTTCGGCCTCTCCTCCTCTGACCTCCACATCTTCGTGGGAACGAACTCGCATTAGCGGGGTAGCCTTCGCAACGAGTGCCCTATTGCGGACAATCCTTCCAGTGGCATGCTTGGCTCCCTAGACTCCAGTTGTGGATCAAGGGGGCGGTTCCTCTTCTGCCAGATGATTGCCTTCTTCCACCTGGGAATTTTGAATTTTGTCCCAAGGGAAACGGCCTCGCCATCAATGGTATAGTCTCCAATCGGCAACAGACCTTGAAACTTTTTCTCATTTCGCAGTATTTTCTTAGCCAGCTCGAACGCCGCATTTCGGTCCTTCTCCTCCGCTGTGAAAGGTCCGTTCGTACGCTGTAGCCGTCCCTCCGACTTTCGCAGCAAGCTAATATCCACATCCACCCAGTTATTCTCCAAGTCCAACTTACCCGTCAACAAATCACGCAAGACCATGTCCTTCTTGGCCCCTGACCCAATCGCGTTTAGTTCCCGATCGCGGGCGGTGAGTATCATCGCGGTTATTAATCGCTGATATCGCGAAGCGGCGTCGCCCAGCATCATGGCAGCCTGCGCCGCCAATTGGTAGATTTCCCAACCTTTTTTATAGCCTTCGCCCAAGTTGTCTTTGTCGCGCACCTTACGCCATTCAAGAAAATGACTGTCCACACCGCTCCAAGCATCTCTATCTTTTAGCTTCCACATTTCAACCAAATGCCGCAGCGCCTCAGCCGGTTCCGGTACCGTTTTTTTCGAGGATTTGGCGAAGGCGTCTAACCGTCCGATCCCGAGGGATACGACACTGGTTCGACTCTGGTCGTAAATGTACATCGTGACCACTCCTATCTCAGAATTCAGCTTGGGCGGCCAAATGGTGTCAGGAATGATTTCTCGACATTTTTCTGGCACAAGCCGGTTTCCGGACCATGGATAGCAGCCCCTCCTGCTTGAAATCATTCCTGACACCGTTTTCTGACATATGGAATGTACTGCTAATCTAAAATTTGCACGGCTCCATTCGACAGATAGCCGGCCATGCCTTTGTATCGCAGCTCACCGAGTGTTGTGTGTATAGTAAACGAAGAATCGCGAGAGCCCCGAATGGCACTAGCTTGTTCCTTAATCTTTTATTGCGTTCCTCTTGCAACTCTGGTTTATCCACTACTACATTGCCTAGCCAGTCGATGAAGCGTAACTCGCCCACATGCTCGAAGGTAAGCGAGCGTTCGGATTTAGGATAAAAAATCTTCCGGGCCACTTGTGTAAGAGGCATGCTAGCAATGAACTTGGCGAGATCACCGGTCAGCGGCAGATGCGGTACGATGTCATCCTGGAATTCATAGCGCAGAGAGTTAATCTTGAGAGCGTTATAAGCAGCGGCAAAGCTTGCGTCACCGGCACGTGGCGCTTCAAAGCTGATGACACCGGCCAAAGGAATGTTAGGATGCATAGTGCGTAAAAGTAAGGCGGCCACGTGCGCTAGGGCACCACCTTTGCTATGCCCCGTAATATACAGTCGCGTGCCACGGGTTAACCGGGCTTGAATTTTTTTCACGATTTCCTGGCCAAAGAAGGATGTCACAGTATCATGAAAGCCTTTATGCACCTTGACGCCTGGCATCTTCGTGAAATCGGTCAGCACCGCCTCAAAGTCATTCAACCAGTCCTCAAGAAAGCGGAGTAGGGTAGGTGGAATAGGTGGAATAGAGATAGGGATAGGTAGAGGGATAGGTGGAAAAATGAAAGGCCGAAGAGAAGGTGGGAGCAGCTTAATAGTAGAAGGTGGTAGAGTTCCGCGGAAGGCTAGTACGACGCTATTCGGTTCGGAAGCAGAAGAGCCCTTCAACGTACCAATCAGGCAATTATCAATTCCCTTTGTCCCCTTCCCATCAATTACATCGGGGCGATCTATGAAATCGGCTTTTGCAAAATAATAAATTCCCGCAGGGTCTGTGTAATATGGATCTCGAGATGTCGCCGGAGGGCGAGGCGAGTTTGTGAGATTGGCTGCGCAAAGCAATCGACAAGCCATCGCTTCAAGAGTGGAAGTTGCGCCGGTTAGCCCGAGTGATCCGAGGAAGGGACTCTCAAAAGACTCTAGCGACTCACCCAATGCATGAGGTGCTGGAACGCGAATATACATGGTTTTATTCCCCTTTCTGTTTCAATCGCCTACAACCGATTCGGCGCGCCAACCCGCCCTCGTCCGCTCGTTCTTCAGACATCCAAGTGTTGCCTATATTCTGCCTGCTTAGTAATTCTTCATTCAAAAGTGTTAGGGCTGTGCGATCGGAATGGCGCTCCTACAGATCTGACCACCAGAAGTCTGACCAGTCGCCAAGTCTATATTGATCCAGCCTGTGCTGACCGCAATATCGCTCGGTGGGAATAGCGATTTTGGATGCGAACCTCTTGCTATGGGATCGTAACAATAGATTTGCACTCCATTGACATAGAGCTCATAGGCCGGAAAGCCATCGTGATCACCTCTCACAAGACAGCTGAGCACACTTCCCTGACGTTTAAGAAAGAGGTTGAGGTCAGCGTTGATGGCCGGTGCGACTTTGATAAGAGGATTGCTACCATCCACATGCATACTAAAGACGGTCGATTTGGAGGTTAATGCGAGAGCGTTATTCTGAAGGCTAGTACCTCCAATGGCGATTTTTAGGTTGTTACTCGTCAATTGTAACGTGTCAATACGTGCGGGGGTGATTCCTGGCTTGATGCCCACGCACCAGGCTGGCAAGCCTTTGATAGGTACGGCAGCGCTAAAAGGATATGCTGTAGTAGGTTCCCATCCTTGTTTTAAAATTGTAAGGCCTGCCAGCCTTCCGGCGCTTGGTAGTCTGACGCAAGCGTGGATTTGAGCACGAGAGCTTCCTTGATTGTAAGAGTACCCCCGATTGTCCCCCCCTGTGATGTCGTACCAGCCTGGTACAGGCAGGCTCACCGCGGGCGGGGGTATAAAGACGCGGAGTTTCACGTCGACGTCGTCCATATCGGCTCCGCAACGGATTAATGGTGTCGGAGTTTGCCCTAAGCCCTCAGGTATCCTGATGTACATGTATCCTCTCCTTCATTACAACCGATTCGGCGCACCTCCGTACTGGGTGTTGTACCAGGTACGACCCAAGAGACGGCCTCCTACTTGAGACAATTTTACTTCTGTCTCATTCGCCGCCGGCGTGACTTTTCTGACCACAAACCTCACGGTGCATCCTTCTTCCAATCGCAAGTGGATTAGAAGGGCGTTGGCACCCCACGGATTCAAGATCAAACTCGTCGGCAAATAGGGTGCTCGCGGTTGGTTGTTGCAAAGGATCACCCATTCATACCCGGGCGTGTTCGGGAGCACTTGCCTCTTTGTACGGAATGTTTCTGCGTACTGCATGAAATACAGCAGCGTACCGCAATACTGAGGGTTCAGCTCGTAGCGCGCGACTTCGACTTCCTTCCCTTCCCGCACTGGCGCCTTTTTGATACCGGCGACATCAAAGTACCCGGCATCCAAGGGAACACCGCAGACCTGGCAGACGTTGGAATACTCTGTGTCCCGAGGGACATTGCACGCATGGTTCACGTTCATGGTCATCCCGCCCCATACCCAAGCATTTTGTAGCCGTGCAACACGATGAAGAGTTCTGCGCCCACATACGTGCCCTCGCCGTCTTCCGAAATTTCTTCAACTTCGAACCGGATGGTGGAGCGGGGCATGAACAGCATGGGTTTCGCAAGCGAGCGGAACGGGCGCTCGCCGTTCGGCTCTCCCAGCCCCGCAATGTTGTGTATCGGCCGGTTCTGCAGTTCGCGCCCGCTGCCGCTATCGACAATGCTGTACTTGAAATCAATTGGCCTGTTATTGGCAGGAGTGGGCGAAGACCCTCCCCTTGGCGGAGCCGGGATGAAACTGTAGCCGATCGTGACGGCTACGAAGGCGCCCTCGATGCTGATGTTCACGACATCCTGCACGCGATTGCCTGTTTTCCCCGTTAGAACAAACCTGGCCACATAGTCATAGGGGATTTCCTTGGTCGTCGGTGCGGCAGCCGGCGGGGGGATGCCATTCGACGCTGAACGCGTGGGCGCCTGTTCCTGAACTTGACTAAGTCCTAATCGCATGGTCTGTACCTCCTACTACCCTGCCCCTTGTTCCAGGCGCCTCGTTCTAAAGTGGAACGTCAGGCGGAGGACCTGAGACGCGGGACAGGGAATTCTTACCACAGTGGTTTCCATATCTCTGCCACCTGGACGGGCGTCACGTGCCAACGCGTCTGTGGAGGCGCCTGCGGCACATAGGCTTCCAGTCCACTCATACCATCCTGCCGCACATAGCCCTGCATGGCCTGGTCGTCAGCAAATCCGCGGAGATCGTCCTCCGCGGCGAAACCCCGTAGTTCCTCGTCCGCATCAAAGCCTCGCAGCTCTTGGTCTTCATCCAGACCGCGCAATTCCTCGTCCGCGTCGAACCCTCGCAGTTCTTCATCCGCGGCGAAGCCTTTGAGTTCTTCGTCTTCGGCAAAACCCTGTAACTCCTCCTCTGCGAGTCCCTGGACCTGATACAAGGAACCATCGGGCGCCGCGTACAGGGCGCCAAAGCCGTCATAGCCCGCGACTCCCTTCTTCCGGGTTAGGAGTTTGTCAGCTACCGTTAGACCACCTCTCACGATTGCCCCTGCCCCTGGTATGGGTATGAACCGCGAAGCAAACTTCGCGATGGGTAATAACTTCTTGAGAAACCCGCCTTTCTTCCGAGGTCGCCCCCCCCTGACGCCTGGGCCAGGTCGTTGTGGCCGCCTTCTAAAAAACCTTTGCCGACCTTGTGCTCTGGGACCCATTGCCTTCATGGGTGGTTCTTCACCCTCGGGTTGCTCCTCGCCTGCAGATGGCCCCCCGCCCGCGGGTTGCTCCCCGCCGGTTTCCTCTCCTTCTTCCAGGCCCTGCATTCGATACAGGGTCCCATCTTGCGCTGCATACAGCGCGCCCAGACCGCTCAGTACCGGGCCTTCTGCTTCGGACAGATCCTGCTCGCCCCATTCGTCCACTCCTTCAACCCACTCGTAGAGATTGCCGTCTGCTCCTTGGTACAAGCCGATACCTCTCATCTGAGTCGCTTCGTCGTCACCTAGATACCTCATTGTTCACCCTCCTCCTGGTTTGCACCGGTTACTGAACATCGCGGGTTAGATAGCCATCCAGCACGACCCAGATGCGGAGCGGGCCCGTCACGTGAGCCAACTTCTTCTCCTCCTTTTCAATTACTCCCGATGTTCCTGGTACTCCCTGAGGGAATGCCATCTCTACACGGAAGCTCTGTTGTGGCTCGATATACACAGGCTCCGCGAAACGGAATGTTGCGGTCGGATCAGGTTCACCATGGTTGGAGACAGTGAGACCCGGACTGACACCAGCGCCGGATGGAAACCAGAAGGTCGGCATCTCAATCATGATCTTTTCCCCCACAATCAACGAGGTCACTGAGTTGTAGATCAGATCCGCCAAGATCGCACTTTCATTTTTCGCGTCTCTCGGAGCACCACCCGTACTACCTTTAAACTCTGTGGGACGCATATTGGACACCACTACGCGCAACGCGCGCGCCTCGAACGTATTTAGGCTGGGCAGGACGCCGGAGGCTTGTAGATTCGTTTCCAGCTTGGTTTTGCTCTGGATATCCACAAAGAAACGAATTACTCGCGGATCTGTCATAAAGTCTGTGAACGTTTTTGGGCCAGCCCCATCCTTTTTTTCTTCCTTCACGAAGAACGCATCGTAGAGAGGGGAATGAAGTTTTTCTTTCACACCTTGAACCTTTGACATAGCAACCTCCTTTTATTCTTAATACATCGTAATACTCACTGCCTATCGCACAACCTCATACAGCGCACCGTCGGCCCCGAGGAAGTACCGGCCAAGCTCGCGGCCGTCTTCTTCTCCCAGGTCTTCGCCTGACTCCCCACCACGCTCAGTCGAATCGCCCGCGTCAAAGCCTTGCACTTGATACAGCGACCCATCCTCGCCGAGAAAGAATTGCCCCATTTCTTGCGGTGCTGTTTCCTCGCTCAGGCCTTGTACCTGATACAAGGCGCCGTCCGCGCCTAGATACATGGCTTCCGTCCCGGATGAACTGGGGTTCACGATCATCAACTCATCCAGCCCGAGCCGTCGGTCCTTTCTCATATCATTCCCCCTGCTTGTGTCGGCGGATCAGCCCGCACGCAAATTGCCAACGTAAATCACCGTCGCTCTAGCCCTCGATCCCTCGCGGAGTCACCTGATAGCTGCCGCCCACGATATAGAGTTGCCTTCCTTCGATATTGCTGACCAGTCGCGGGGGGTCCTCCATCCGGTGAATGTAGGTACGCGGTTGCCCCGGCTGTCCTTTGTCGGAGCGATACATCAGGCCCACCAATTCGCCGAGCTCAACAACGACGGGCGGGATCACGCGGGGATGGCGAACCCTCACAACTTGGGATGGGCCAAAGTGACTGAACGCCTCGTATAAGCTCACCCCTTGTTGGAGAGCTTCCGAATTGACAATGCCAAGGGTATGCCCACCCAACGAAGTGTTCTCGTCGCCGCAGAGCTTTGAGCATTCCCGGTTCATTTCCGCATACCTCTGCTTGGATGTGCGCCCGGCGGCGAATGCATCGGTCGTACAACAACTGGTCGAACTGCCCCGACCGGCTTGACTGTTACAGGCCGAACCGGTCTCATAGCCATGGGAGCCCTAGGGCGCCCTGCTCCCGGGCGATGGACTGCTGTGCCTGCTCCTGTCGGGGGCAGGATCCCTATCTGCCGCAAACGCATTACCAATTTCTCTGTTGTCAGCGGGCGTGGCCGAGCCGCAAGTCCCTTGCTCCAGATGCGTTGCAAGACCTCCTTGAGCCATGGGTGTGTGCTTAATTGACGCTCCTCTCGCAACTTATTCCACAGCGACTTCACCCGTTCATCTTTTGGCTGTATGGCCTCGCTTTTTATCGCCCGGATTAGTCCTCTCAGCCACGGGGGCACCTCCACATCAGCACCGATACCTTGTAGCTCCAGATCCTCGGACATCATTTTTGGCCTCCTCTCGATCGCGATAATTTTTTTTATCAGTGTCCTTGGTGCCCAACCCATCGGGTAGGGCATGGTGGCATCCAACGGAATCCAGCTACCTTTGTGAAACACCTCCAGATAAATATGGGTGAAAAGGTCTTGCTTGAGCGGATCGGGTCCGCTGAGCACCAGGCGCACCGGGTGGCCGATTGACTCCAACATCGCTCCCAGCAGGATTGACATGTCATCGCAGTCGCCCGCACGGAGTTCCAACATACGCCTGGCTGAGTGGAGCACCTCCACCCGGAACGTGTCCTTGGTATAGCGAACGTTTTGCTGCACCCACTCGAACAGCGCCTTGATTTCACCCAGGTAATCTTTCCCTTTGACGCCTCGTTGCAACAGGATATCGATTGCGGTCTGGCGTACATGAAAATCCTTTGCTCCCTTTTTAATCAGTTCGATGATATGCTCAAGGGTTTTTAACGTTCCCCTATATCCGCTCGGAATCTTTTGCAATTCGATCTTGGGTGACCTGTCCATGCATATTCATTCGTTCATCGCCATACCATCATTCCTCATTGCTTGTAGAAGAACACGACGCAAGCCTTGTGCTAACTAACTGAGCCGGGTTGGAGACCCTTTTAAAAATGTTGTTTTTAAAGGAACATTGCTTCGATTCGTACAGATTTGCGAAACGATAGAATGAAGGGCGGATCATTAGAATTATGGTGGGGAGAATATGGGAATAGTCTCTCTATAGTGAGAAGGGGAGGCTCAGACTGGATCATAAAATTTATGAGTGAGATCATTAATTTTATGACTCCCAGGCGCACCAAAGGACGGCCGGCTGGACATTCCTAGTGTGCTTAGGATGTGTATGATTTTACTGAAGGTGCTTGCCGTGAATGATGGCGGTAATTGTGGCCGAACTGCCATGCATAGCCATGAAGTGCAGTTGAAGAAGTGAAAGGCAAGCGCTCAAGCGTAGGAATGCAAATTGACACCGAAGTCGTGAGCGGGTAATGAGTTGGGCTAGGGGCGGTGAAATTAAACCCGTCTCCTGCAGACAAAATGCAGGAATGACGAAGTGGATGGATTCTTCTTAAAACTAATCGGGAATGACCAGGAAAATACATTCTTGCTCAGAAATCTGTCGGAATGTTTAAAAAAGAAAGCCGGAATTTTCATCAAGGCCTCTTGGGATGGTGACTGGTTACTGAAGCACGATCTCCCCTTCGGGTGTAAACGAGTAGGTCTCAGCGCCGACGAGTTTCAACATCTTCGAGAGATCTTCCCAATTCGGGATGGCGGCGGTGAGTTTTTCGATGTTTTTCATTTTGGCGATAGGGATGCGATCGAGTCTAAAGGTGGGGATGAGGCTCCCCTGGAAGTGAATGGTCAGATTCAATTGACCTCTGGACACCTCCACGGTCACGCGCGAGGGATTCGCGAATTTCAATTGGGCACGAACATTGGAGAGGGTCGGATTGCTTCCTTCCGGGTCGAGGAAGACGAGGAGGCGATCCAGCGCTTCTTTCCCGATATGCGTGATGTGCAGGGTACATTCCGATCGGCTCAAATCCACGGCGCCCGTGGTTTCTTCCAACATCGTCGTGAGTCCAATGGTCGCGGCGATGTTGCTATCGCCCATAATTTTGGATGTTGTGGTGATGAGTTGGTTGACATCGAGATTCGCGATTTCAAGCCCCGCCGACATTCGCAGGGGTCGTTCAGCCGCAATGACCACATATCCGCCTATTCCTCCGCCCAACAGATTCATGGCGAGATTTTGCATTTTGAGAGCCTGTTGCTCAAACGCCAAATTTGTTGAGAGGTTCCGGACCGTGATGGGTCCCAGTTGGAGCCGATCAATGGTAATGGTCTGTCCTTTTCGGAAAAACGATTTGAGTTGAGCGAGACGGTCGGACGGCTGAAATTTCTTTTTCGAGGGAGCCCGGAGTCCATCCGGTTGCCAGGCTAATGATTTTCTGAGCTGTATCCCGCCGTTCATGTCACGCAATTCAGTGCCATTCCGAGTCAGGGAGAGTGCTTCGGCTCCGATCTCCACAGAGGCGTCTAGGCTTCCATGTTCTTTTTTGAGCATGGATACCGTCACGACCGCTTTCCCGGTTCCCTTCACCCCCAAGGGTTCCAAGGCTTTTTGAAAGGTTTCGACATCCAGACCCAGGTGGGCCTGAAGTTGGGCAAAGAGTTTCGACAATTGGGTGCCGCGAGGGGATGTGGATGTCAGAAACTCACGCACACCCACCAGTGCCCCCTTGATGGACAGGTCTACTCCCTTGGAGGTCACTTGGATCGGGTCAATCTGGACTTCATTCAAATCAGGAGACACCAGGCTGACGTTGAGAGAAGTGTCGGATAATAGGCTGATCGGCAGGGTATCCGGTAAGTGCATCCGATCGAGCGTCACTTTTGTCGTGAGTTGAGTCTGAGGTGTCGCTTGTGGGGAATAGGCTACCGTCATGGTGCCGTTGCCTCCCTGTACTCGATACCCTGCGACGGCTCCCTCCAGATCCCGCAACGCCAGTTTCCCATGTAGACCCAACGGGAGGGTCAATCGGGTGAGATCATCAGCCTGGGGAACCCTCCCACTGGTTCGCAAGGCCAAACTGATCCGTCCGTTTGGCTTGATTTCCTCGATACCTTTCATCAGTGCTCCCGACAGATGCGGGAGAAGATTGCCGACGTGAAGAAGGGGAATCTGCAAATCCACATCGAATTGTTGATTCGTCTGCATAAACCGTCCCTTCACAGTCATATCCAATATCTTGTCGCTGGTTAGTCGCAAATTCTCCAGTAAGTAATCTTGTTTGAACACATCTTCTTTGGTTTTGGATGACAGTCGCAGCGTCGGAAGGGTGGCTGTCAGGGAGGAATCCTGGTACGTCATGTTGCCAAGCGTGAGTTGGAGCTGGTCCTGTGATCGAAGACTGGTGGGTTGATAGGTCGGCGAGAGATTGCCTTGAAAGGAAGACTTCAGGATCACATGGCTTGTTCCAATCGTCACTCCGTCAGCGGCACGAAGGTTGGAGAGATTTGAGGAAAATCCCACCGTTCCCTGGAAGGCGCCATGTGTTTCCTGATAGCCCGAAGAAAGCAGGAACGTGAGTTGGTTCAGGGCGCCTTCCGCGCCGATGGAGGCTAATTGAGCTTGAAGGGAAGAGAGCTTAAGCGCAACGGTGGCTTTTCCCCATTCCGGTCGAAAATCCGGATAAAGCGACCCTGTGGCGTGAAGCAGGAGGGTATCCGGTTCTGACCCTTTCCGGAGAACGAGTCCTTGAAGCCGGTCTTTGGGAACGAGGGACAGCAAGGCGTTGATTTTCGGCGATACACGGACTTCAAGCGCGGCATCCATCCCTTGACTGGATGATGCATGAGGCTGCAAGGATCCCTTCATCTGGATGGTGCCGTAGGGGCTCAGGTCTACGTCCAGTTTTTTCACCTGGATTTGCTGGCTGCGATGGTTGCCGTTGGTATCGACGGTAACCGCAAAAGGAATATGGAGTGGTTTCCCAATCAGATTGCCGGGCAGGGACGTGGTGCCGGAAACCTGAAGATTGCCGGAAAAGGGACCTAGAGCCTGGTAATCGCTTTCGAGCATGAGGGCCAGATTTTGTATGCCATAGGTTTGAAATGCCAGATCCTGGGTGGAAAGTTTCGCTGAGACATTCCCCATTAACGGCAGACCATCCTTGACCTGCACCTTGTTGGCGGTGAGAGTGACATCGGTTGGTCCCACTGTCAAAGGAAAACTTGGAAGATGAATCTCCAACTCCTTCCCGTCCAATTTCGCATTGATGATTCCCTGAAATCCTGATTCGACGGGTGAGCCTGTGAGGGTCAAGGCGGGAGAAAGGGTTCCACCCAGGGTGGCCGCGGTAAATTCCGGTGGCACAAAATCTTTGGCGAGTGCCATGATCCTTCCGAGGTCAAGATGCGTATCGGTAAGGGAGAGATTCACCGCTTTTTGCGTTAAGAATTCGTTGATGGTCCCGGAGAGTGTAAATCGAAAGGCTGGATCCGATTCAATGGTGAGTCGTTTTAGATCAAGATATGCTGAAGGAAGATGTATGGTTGTGTCGAACTTCATGACCAGAGGCAGTTGAATGTGCTTGCCTTGAAGAGCCACGGCGAGTTGTTCAACCGCCAGTCTGCCGTCCAGATGCGCGACCTCCGAAGATACCCCTCCCGAGCTTTGGAAATTAAGACCGGTGAGGTGCACTGCCAGGTCTGGCGACACCACTATCTGAATGTCACTCTCGATGATCTGGAAGGTGTCAAGATTGATCGAGACGGGGATGGTGGGAAGCGTGGTTGGTTCAGATGGAGGAGGTGGTTCCTGAGCGGGCTTCATGAGTTCAGGCAGATTGATCGCCAGGTATGCATGGTCGATGGAAATTTCGTTGATGGTGAAGGTGCCTCTCAGCAGTCCCAGGAGGCTGTAATCCAATGTCAGGTGTTCGAGTGTGAAAGGCGGTTGACTTGGTTTGATCAATTCCAATTGGCTGACTTGAAGGCCTGTGACCAGATTAAACGAGAGGGAATGAATTCTGACCGTTCCTTGAAGAAGCTCGGAAAGGCGGATTTCCAACTCTTGCCGGACCATGTTCGAAGGAAACCAATAGGTCAACAACAAACCTGCACAGAGAAGAAGGGCCAGCACGCCCACTCCCAACCACATCAACCATTTCAAGACTTTCCTTGTTCGCGTCGGCTTTGGAGAAGGCGGCAGGTCTTTTGGCACAGATTCAAGAGCCATGGATTGGAAAGAGCCCCTATTTCTACTAGGCACAGATGCTTTTTAAATGTTCCAGCTGGAGTGAATCCAGAAATACCCCGTAACAGCTAATACTTAAGAGTTTAGTAAACTTCACTCCTTAAATAAAGGAAGGATCTCAGGCAGGGATCATGCTGGTTTTTTAACAGATGAAAATTGGCGAACCCTTCGAAATGTCATTGCACCTGCTTCGTTATGCCTGCAGTCAGCGGGAGATTATGGGAAAGATCCGCCACTTAAGGTCCCATAAGCCATGATGGCAATCAGGATGAAGGGTTAGGTGTCATAGCAGGCAGGCTTGACTGAATTTTTACAATGGATTCGGGATGCAAGACGTCGGAAATGACCAAGGGCGGGGATACCTGAAGAGGAGAGAAATCTGTGAAAAGTGACAATCGTTAGGCTCCTTTGAGAATTCGGTAGCCAAAGAGCAGGACTATGGCTCCGCCCATTGCGATGCCAAGACTGCGTAGGTCGAAGCCGGTGACGTCGCCATAGCCAAAATAGGTGCTGAGATATCCACCCACCATGGCGCCCGCGATACCAATCAGGATGGTGATAAACATACCACCAGGGTCTTTTCCCGGCATGATGAGCTTTGCCAGGATGCCTGCAATAAGGCCGAATACAATCCAGGAAATGATGCCCATTGGACTCTCCTTATGTCTCACGTTTAATTTAATTAGTTATGTGTGTTCTTTGGCCATTGAGGCAATAAATGAATCAGCTTCTTTAATGGACGCATTGAGTTCCTTGATGAGTGAGGCGATATTACCTTCCACTGAGACCAATTCGCCCTTGAGTGACGCAATGGTTTCTGCGTTCAGATTGTGTTTTAAAAAGAGCACCTGATCTTTGAATTTCGCCAACACCGGGTCCATTTTGGTTTCTGCCCGCTTCATGGCTTTCATCAGTTGAGCATACTGGGTTCGGGTCTGAGTGAGTTTTTGTTGGCTGCTTTTACGTAAGTCAGTATTGGAATATTCTTTGAGTTCGGCCTCCCATTCATCAAACAGGGCTTGGGACACATCCTCCACCGACGCAATCCGGTCCCGAACCGCTTTCGCTTTGGCTTCGCTCTGTTCGTATTCGGCATTCAAGGTGTCGTATTTGTCTTGCAGTTCTCCGCCTTTGACATTGAGAACGGTGGTGAAGCGGTCGAGAGCGGATTTGAATTGTTCTTTGGCTTCCTGCTGGGCGTCACGGGCTTTTTCCACATCACTGACCATCAGGTCGCGCTTGTGGTAGCCGACTTTTTCCATCGCATCATAATAGATACTCTGGCAACCGAAGGTGGTGAAACTGAAGAGGACCATCCCACAGGTCAGGAGCGGAAAGAGTCCGCGAAACCAAACGAAAGATTGTGAGTGCATTACGGCTTCCTTATGAACGCGGTTGGTAAATAAATGGGATTTTGGAGTGTCATTGCCTAATTGACTGATGAGGGTTTCAAGACTTTTTCCAACAGAACTCTGACCGAGTCGCCGCCTTGATTTTGTAGAAACGATAACACCACGGGGACGAATTTTCCGATCATGTCCGTGCTTAATCCGAGTTGAGAAAATCCACCGGCCAGCTGAGCAAGGTTGCCTAAGCCTTCCATCTTACCTCCCAGACCGCCGAAAGCCGAGGCTGCGCTGCCCAGAGCCCCCATCAGGCCGCCGCCTGCTCCCTGTTCCGGCGCGGCTTTCAGTAAATTGCTTATGCCCGGAACCGCATCGGCTATTTTCTGGAATTCGCCTGAGCCTAATTTTTCTTTTGCCATGTTGAACAAAAGTCCGGCGCCACCCTTGGCTTGCCCTTCATTAATTCCCAAATTGCTGATGAGTTGTTGAATGAGTTCCATGTGGAGATCTCCAGGTTATTAAAATGGAATGAATACGGTGAGCGACGTCTTTGCACACCGTGGAGTGCCTGGTGAGGGGTTACAGTGTATGGCGAAGATTCAGTATGACGCAGATCACCATCTGTTTAGGATACGGGATAAAGGCGCTACATTGATAGACTGAAAGAAGAAGGTTAATCGCGAAAATTGTATGGGCAGGTTTATCAGCTTTTTTCTGAGTTAGATATGTGATAGCCCGTCCGGTTCGCTGAAGCTATTATTCCCAGGCCGGGATCTGTCTCCCTTCCTCATCCATCCGCATTGGCGCCCAGGTTAATCCGACCAGGCGGATGGTAATATCGGATTTTTTGGGACGAACCGTCACGGTTTCTAATGCCTCTTCTTGTGGATTCCACCGGCCGGCTAAGGCATCGGCCTCTGCCTTGAATTCTGTTTCGAGAAGGGCTAGCTGTTGCGTCAGGGCTTCGACGTTCTCGCTGGCGCGATCCACATCCTGATTTTCTTTCATCGACCGACTTAAGCCTCTGATGGCTGTCGTGGCCTTTCCCATCGATGTGCCTGAAATGGTTTTTCGCCCTAAGAAGGCTGACAGAATGGTGGCTCCGAACGAAATGGCTGTTTGGAATTTTTGTTGTTTGGCTTGTTCCTCCTCCCGGTCCACGGTTTGCTGAGCCCGGCGAATCCGGTCTTCGATTGCGGCCACTTTCGGCGCATATTTTTTTCGAAGTTTTTCGGTCTCCGTATCACGGAACTCATGAGCGAGTTGTTGCAGTCGGACGCGAAAATCCCGTTCCGATTCTCCTGCCCGTGAGGTTGTTTCCAATGAAGGACTTTTCAAAATTTCCAGCGTATGGTTTCGATACACCCAATCGGCAAAGGTCTTCTCCCACGCTTTGTAGTTTTTGGCCTGACTGGCAGGGGCAGGGAGGTCGGCGAACGTGGCGTGCTCGTCAGGATGCGCATCCAGGTCATCGGCAGGAATGTCAGAGAACCCCACTTGATCCCAGTCGAGTGGAACCGTGCCGTTCGTGATCGGGACCAACACAGACATTTCCCGTGTTTCATCGATCTGCTTTTTGGTGTCAAGGAAATTGACGGTTGCAGCCCCAAATAGTCGAGGTTCATAGAAGACGACGCTCGCTCCCTGTGGTCCTCCCCCGCGAACGGGCAGGAAATATTGACGGATGTCCGGGGGAAGAACCGGTGGATGCGTGGCGCCGCCAAGGGAAGACGCCCCGGCTTGGGATTGAGAGATGGTGGCCCCGGTCTGGATGGAAGCGGATGAAGCCGGGAGGTCGGCGAGCGTGGTTTTATAGGGGTCCATCAGGGTCTTGATCTGAGTCCGGGTTAAAGGACCCCGAAGATAGGACAGCGCCCATCGGGTCTCAAAAATTTCCGGCCCCTCATCGTGCACATTATTCAGAAGGAAGACTCGATTGCCCAGCCCGGAAATCATGCGCTCCATCTGTTGCCGGTCGAAGCCGCCCTGCATGTTGGCGGCAGCGCCTTCCAAGCCATCCAGCACGCGGGCCATATCCCGTTCCGTTTGCAGTCTCCCGATGAACCACGTCCCGGTGTTTCCGAGACCTTTGTAATCAAGGTCCACAGGATTTTGCGTGGCGAGGACCACGCCTAAACCGAAGGCACGAGCCTGTTTGAGCAAGGTCAACATCGGTGCTTTCGACGGAGGATTTTTCACCGGAGGGAAAAACCCGAACACCTCGTCCATATACAACATCGCCCGGAGGCTCGTGGTGCCGGATTGGCTCCGCATCCAACTCACCATTTGAGTAAGCAGGAGACTGACAAAAAACATGCGTTCGGCATCGTTCAAGTGAGCAATAGAAAAAATGGCGACGCGGGGTTTTCCTGCAGGGTTATAGAGGATTTGGTTGATATCCAGCGGTTGCCCCTCCAGCCACACCGAAAATCCCGGTGCCCCCAAGAGATTATTGAAACGCATCGCCAGGGAAAATCGCTCCTTGGCAGGGAACACGGACTCAATATCCATCACCCCCAGTTTGGTAAACGGAGGAGTTTGAATCTGTTGAATGAGGTGAGCTAACGAGAGGTCCTGTCCCTGCTTCCAGGCTGTTCCCAAAATATTGGAGAGCAGAATATGTTCCTGGCTTTGCAGCGGGTCGGCGTCAAGACCCACCAGGCTCAGCAAACTGGTGGTTGTGGTATTGATCCGTTCGCTGAGCAACTCGGGATCGTCAAAGACCGTCGCGGGTGGGGCGGCAAACGATTGCAAAATCGCAATTGGGAGACCCGCGCTACTGCCCGGGGTATAGACCAGGCATTCAGCAGCGTCTTTGAGCCGTGCGATGCGGGCGCCATCCTGGCCCCAGGACTCCAAGCCGGCTTTCCATTTCGCCGCTTCTTTATCCGCAAATGCTTCAGGGGTGAGTTCTTTTTTTGTCGCGTCTTCCTTATTAATCCAAGGAAGAAAGTCGCTCCCGCGCAATTCGGGAAATGTCAGGAGCAGATTGGCGATATCTCCTTTAGGATCAATGACAATGGCGGGGATGTTGTCGATCGCGGCTTCTTCCAACAGCCCAATGCACAGGCCGGTTTTGCCGCTTCCGGTCATACCCACACAGACCGCATGGGTCACCAGATCTTTCGAGTCATACAGAAGTAGGCCGGGTTTGGGGGATTTGGTGGAAAGGTCGTACGGTCGCCCTAAATAAAAGACTCCGAGCTTTTCAAAATCAGACATTTTCAGCCACTCCATTCGTTAACGCGTCATGGATACTGGATCTTTTAATTGGGGCGGCGGGATCTTGTTTGCCAGGTAAACATCTAATTCACATGTGAAAAGATAACAAAGTGGCGTGGGAAACTGCACCCAAGGAACAGAAGAAAGAAAAATCCCTTCCTTCCAACAAGGGGTGGGGGCTTTGAGCCAGTTCCTGGTTTATATGGACGGAGCATGTTTCCTGTAGCTCGAAAAAGGGAACCAGGGGGATATCCTGAATACGCAGATGATTTACAGGAAGAGGTCACTTGAGCAGATTAGGAATGGGTTGGTTGAAAATAACGGCGCCTGACCATGTGATCAGTCGCCGTTGGCAGATCCCAACCCGAAAATCCAGAGGGGAGAGATCTAAAACCGATATTGGATGCCGCCACCTAATGACTAATAAGTGGTGCCATCGACCTCTCCTGTAGGGTTTACATTGGAGATTTCCAAATTGACTGGCCGGCCAGTTTTCAGTCACGTAAAATTCACACTCAACTCAATACTCTATTTAAATTTGATCGCGGTTCCTTTAACTGTGGTACAGGTAAAAGTATAGACGTTGTAAATGGGAATGAACCCGTACAGGCTGCTTTCTGCTGAGACATTGAGTAAGGCATCTCCGCCAGTGGCTTCTAAGGCCTTATCTACCGCTTTAGCCATGTCCGATTGGCCAAATGGGATAATGGCCAAAATGAAATGACGGCAAGCTTGCCCTTCAGCTGGTCCTAACTCCTCATAGCCTTGGCTGGTTTTTAAAAGCGAAGCTGGATCGGCTGAGCTTTTGGTCACAATTCCCAAATTTCCAGTGGTACTGCATCCCACCAACGAAAGAATCAGTAATAGACCCAATCGCCAAATTTTGGACATGTTATTCTCCTTAAGAAACGGTTTAATCTCATTCCTGTGAGTCAGATAACCTCTTGCAATCTTAAGCAAAAGATTTGGTCTTTCCTTGGGGAAATGAACCGGCCCTCTAGCTTGGAAATCCTAGTTGGGGACCAACCAGGGTGAAAGGATTAGGAAAATAACTATTTTATTTGAACTCCAGGAGGTAAGGCAAAGGTAGAGAATAAAAATGAGAACGGGGCTCCGGGAGAAGGGTCTATTCTTATTACGAAAAACTGTTGTGAGCTATTTAAGGAGGCTGAGGTGCAGACCATTTCATGGGATGATTTCATAAAAGTCGAGCTTCGCGTCGGGCGCATTGTGAGTGCGGGGTTTTTCCCGGAAGCAAAAAAGCCTGGATACGTTCTGCAAGTTGATTTCGGGAAGGACATCGGCATGAAGAAGTCGAGCGCTCAGATCACGGATCTATACAAGCCGGAAGATTTAGTGGGAAAGCTGGATGTCGCGGTCGTGAATTTTCCAAGCAAACAAATTGGTCCGTTGATGTCTGAATGCCTGGTCACGGGATTTCAGAATGAGAGCGGGAGGTGGCGTTGTGTGTCCCGGACAAACCAGTTCCTCTAGGCACAAAGTTGTTATAGCAATTGCCGGTATATCTTGTTCCGTTGACCCCATGGTCAAAAATATGCGCTACGCCAGTCTTGTCCTCCGGTGTTCATCACGACCTGTTGAATTTGTTCGGTGACACCAATAACTAATATAACAAAAGCTAGAAAAAAGATAAAATACATTGCAATGCCAGCTGGTCCCCACCCCGGCACATGCATTAAATCAAATTCCCAAAGTGCGGCTATGAGGACAACAACTAATAAAATGATGGTGAATGTTAACATGGAAGTCCTCCGTATGACATTCAACGCCTTTTATGTATTCCTCATTTATTTACCCTTCATTCGACCCTTTTTGTTTTTTCCTTATATTTTAATGATTTTTTTCCAGACGCCTACTCCCAAAAACCCTGGCTTTTATTCTCATATGACCGGGGCCTAACGAACCAGGGTTCCTGCCAGGTGTGAGAGGTTTTCTAGGGTTTGATAATGGAGTTAGATTTGAAATGAAAAACCTTTTCAACGTTTTAACAAAAGGGGACAATTATGAGGGTTTTTCAGGATGTGACAAACCAATTCCAGGCTTACCCTCGGAAAAAAGGGAAGATCATCGTCCTTTTCCTGATATTAGTGTTGGGCGGGTGTGCGCACCATGGGGAAAAAGCCCATGGTACCTATGAGCAGGAATCCACAGCGTATCGCTATGCCAAGCAGGAGAGCGACATCCCTCATCATTTTTCCGGTTCGATGGAAGAAGAATTAAAGCTGACAGACCAGCAAAAGGAATCTTTTCATCGTCTTCAACTCGACTACGATAAAATGATCGTGAAGAAAACGGCGGATGTCCGGATGGCTGAAGTCGATCTTGCGACATTGCTCGGGAAGGATGAGCCGGACCGTTTACTGGAACTGAGGTGTGTCTACGGTCAAAGTTACATTGCTGGTGGGGTTCATCGGCGGAAGTTGTTAGATTTGGAAGAGTAAAGGCTTTAGATATTGTCCGGTGAGTGACTGAGGGTGTTAGCGATTTCTTCCGGCGGGCCTTGGGCGACGATGTGGCCGCCGGATTCTCCGCCGCCGGGGCCTAGGTCGATGATCCAATCCGCGCATTTGATGACGTCCAGGTGATGTTCGACCACGAGGACCGTGTTGCCTTCCTCGACCAGTTGATTCAACACGGTTAACAGGCGAGTGATATCTTCCAAATGAAGTCCCCGGGTCGGTTCATCCAAGATGTAGAGCGCACCTTTTGGGGATGAGTTGGCGGCTGATCGTTTAGGGGTGTTGGCCAATTCCCGGGCGATTTTGAGCCGTTGCGTTTCGCCTCCGGAAAGGGTCGTGGCTGGCTGTCCCAGTGTGAGATAGCCGAGCCCGAGCTGTTGAAGCACCTGCAATCCTTTGAGGACCGTGGGACAGGAAGTGGCGAAGAATACTATAGCTTGATCGACGGTGAGATTGAGCACGTCATGAATGGAGTGTCCTTTGACTTGGACTTGTAAAATTTTATCCTGGAATCGTTTCCCTTCACAGTCTGCACAGGGCACGTAGAGATCCGCGAGAAAGTACATTTCCAGTTTTTCATATCCATTGCCCTGGCAGCGAGGGCATCGGCCCTTCCCGGTGTTAAAGGAAAAATGCGCGGGCGTAAGTCGGCGCGCGCGCGCTTCTGGGGACTGGGCAAATAAGGCCCGGATTTCATCATAGACGCGGATGTAGGTGATGGGATTGGAGCGCGGGGTTTTTCCGATGGGTTCCTGGTCGATAAGACAGACGGTTCGGAGATGCTCCATCCCTGTCATCCCTCCCAAATTGGGTTGCGAAAGAGTGTCCACTTTAAAAAAACGGGCGAGGGCGGCATAGATTGTGGCCTCTGCCAGAGTGCTTTTCCCTGATCCGGAAGGACCGGTGATACAAACCAGCGTGCCGAGTGGAATGTTGACGGTGAGGTTTTTGAGATTTTGTTCGTGCACCCCCGTGAGCTGAATAAATTTTCCGTTTCCCGATCGGCGGTTGGATGGAACAGGAATGGTTCGTTCTCCGCGCAAATACTGGGCTGTGAGTGACCGGGGGTGTTTGAGAAAGGTGGCATAGGGTGCGGCGCAGATGACCTGTCCGCCTTGATCGCCTGATTGAGGACCCAGTTCAACGATGTAATCTGCCTGCCGGATGATTTGTGGATCGTGTTCAACCACGATGACCGTGTTTCCGCGTTCAGCCAGTTCGCGCAAAATTGTGCCCATGGCCTCGGTGTCGCGTGCATGGAGGCCGATCGTCGGTTCATCTAAGACATATTGTGTACCCACAAGCTGACAGCCCAGTTGCGTTGCCAGATGAATGCGCTGGGCCTCGCCTCCGGATAACGTCCGCATTTCCCGATTCAACGTGAGATAGTCCAGCCCAACGCGCAGGAGAAATGACAGTTTCGATTGCAAGGCATTCAACAGATCCTTGGCGATGGCATCCTCAAATGTACTCAACGGCAAGGTTTGAAGCCATCGTTGAAGATCTGCAAGTGGCCAACCGCATACCTCGTGAATGTGGCATTCCGAGATTTTGACCATGAGCGATTCCGGCCGTAAGCGGGTTCCCTGGCAGGTCGGGCAAAGAGAAGGGCTGCGATATCGACTTAAAAAGACCCGGACATGCATCTTGTAACGTTTGCCTTCCAGATATTCAAAAAAATCATTAATGCCCTCGGTCTTTCCTTCTCCCTTCCAAATCAGGTCACGTTCCGCGCTGGGGAGCTGGTTATAGGGAGTGGTCGGGTCGAACTGTTTCTTCCTGAAGGCTTTGAGCATTTCTTTCTGCCACCACACATTGGATGGTTTCGTCCATGGTTCAATCGCGCCGTCGAGGAGGGATTTTTCGGGATCGGGAATCAGTAATCGTTCGTCATAGCGTAAGATGTTGCCGAATCCCTTGCATTCGGGACAGGCTCCAAGTGGATGGTTAAAGGAAAAGGAGACTGGTCGTGGCGTAGGGAACGTTCTGCCGCATCCGGGGCATGACAGATGTGCACTATAGGCCAGGGGTTGGGCATCGCCGATGACAACGCTTGCGCGGCCTGCACTTTCGCGAAACGCCGTTTCCAGGGCTTCGACCAACCGGCTGCGCGATTCCGTGTCCAAGGTTAGACGATCCACGACGACTGACAGTTCCGTCGGGAGAGGTGAAGGGAGGGTGTCGGTGTTGAGGTTGATCAATTGATGGTTGATGACGACACGGATAAAGCCTTGTTTGAGGAGTGCTGTTTTCATGGCTTCAAGCGCATCCGGATGGGGCGCGGGTCTTGGAAAACAGACGAGGGCGCGTTCCTTTGGAAAACGATCAAGCAAATCTTGAGCGACTGTTGCGGGGAGGTGGGCAATGGCTTCCACCTTGCAGTCTGGACAGGTCAGACGTCCGATTTTTGAGAACAGCAACCGGAGATAATCCGAAATTTCGCTGGTAGTGCCGACGGTGGAGCGGGAGGTCCGAATCGGATTTTTTTGTTCCAAGGCAATCGAGGGGCGGATATTGGTGAGGCGGTCCACATCAGGACGTTTCACGCGGTCCAGGAACATCCGCGTATAGGACGAGAGCGATTCCACATAGCGCCACTGGCCTTCCGCAAACAGGGTGTCAAAGGCCAGGGAGGATTTGCCGGATCCCGACACCCCGGTGATCACCGTGACCGCGTTGTGCGGGATGCTGAGAGAGATATTTTTCAGGTTATTTTGGCGTGCGCCTTCGATGATCAGTTCAGCATGGGGGGAATTGGAGGCTGAAACCGGCTTATTTTGAGACATATGTTGAGTTGGTGACATTTTGATTTAATGGAAACGGCGAATCATGTTTGTACCGTGTTCAGCCGCTCTTCGCCAAGTGGCTCCAAAAGAAGAGAGCCACCATCAATCGTATGGTGTAAATTGAGAGGAAAGAACCCTGAGCTTACAGACGGCCGAGGGTGTCGCCAATCCAGACGGCGGAGAGCCCGACGACCACGTGGATTAGGATATTGGCAGATGTTTTGAAAAATTCCCCGTCTTTGAGCAAAGCAAGGGATTCGAAGCCGAATGTGGAATAGGTCGTGAATCCACCGAGCACTCCAATAAAAAGAAAAATTCGGGTGTCCGTTCCTAATAGATTTCGGGACTCGGCCAAACCATGAAGGAGCCCGATCAGAAAACAGCCGAGGATGTTCACGGCTAATGTACCAATCGGGAAAGCGAGCGCCGGGCTGAGCCGGTTAAAGAAGCCGGAAACCACGAATCGGCCTACCGAGCCTAAAAAGCCACCCACCCCAACCAAAAGCAGTTGCGGCAATCCGTAGGGAATCATAATGACGAGTCAGCCCGGCTAATTTTCATCAGGTAGGAAGGTAGGCTGCACGCCATCGTGGAGTAATTAGAACATTGAGCAGTGTGAGACACAACAGTCTTTTTTCTAGAGAGTTTTTGAGGGGTTTTTCCTCAAAACCCTTCGTGCCGTTTCTGCGCCAAGAGCCTTGGTGACAACTGAAGGACTGACATTGGGATCGGCCCAGAGCGCGATTCCTCCGAGGAGACCGGCCGTGTTGGAGACTATCGTGGCATGAGGTGGCAAGGCAATGGTCACCTTTTTGCCGTTACCTCCGCCTATGTATAGATGGTCAAAATTAATTACTCGATCTAATATTTCAATGGCTTTGCCCAGACGTAGATTCCACCTTTTTTTCCCCACCGTGTTCAGGGCGTTGGCACCTAATTGTATTTCGTATGTCTGTCCCTTTCGAAAGGGATGGTGGGCAATTTCTAAATTAGGTACAAGGTGCCCGTTAATAAATAACGCGGTTCCAAACCCGGTTCCCAGGGTAATGACGAGTTCGACCCCTTGGCCTTTAATCGCTCCATAGCCTTGCACATCCGCATCATTCGCTGCCCGAACCGGCTTGTTGAGCTGTCGTTCCAGTTCTCCAACGAGACGGGTTCCAGGCCAGGAGGCATCCAGGTTAGGCGCGGTTTTAACGGTGCCCTGATGAATCACGCCGGGAAAGCCCACGGAAACTCGATCACATGGACCAAGACTGTCGGCGATTTCAGAAATGAGTGGTAGGATGGCCAGTGGAGTGGCAGGTTGCGGGGTGACAAACCGAAGGCGTTCAGTCACGGGTTGGCCGGATCCATTAAGAAGGATGCCTTTGATTCCGGATCCGCCAATATCAATGGCCAGAGTGATTAATGAGTGTGAAACCGTTGTCTTGTTTTGTCTGGGAGCCATTTGAATGTCTCCTAAAAATTGGAAATGGGCAGAATGGTCACCGTTTACCCTTGCCGGCCGTTATACATCTCACCGCCGTTTTGGACATATCGCTGTAATACCGAAGAGGCAGTAGTTCGGCCCATGTCCACCGTCACCACGATCCCTCTCTGCACCAATTCGTTCATCCAATTGGCAGGCTTTGGGCCTTCATCAAAGCCAACGGCTTCGGCGTCGCTTCCCCTGGCGCCACACACCAATTGCCGAACCCCGGACCAGGTAATCGCCCCCAGACACATACCGCACGGTTCGCAACTCGTCACCAATTCGTGATGAGGAAGTCCTGTCGCACCTAAATCATGGGATCCTACGGCTTGCTGGGCCATGATGATTGCGACAATTTCCGCATGGGCGATTGAACTTTTTGAGGAAGAAACGAGGTTCACGCCGGGTGCGACGAGTTGTTGAGTGTCTAACCGGAATATCCCTGCTCCAAATGGTCCCCCTGTTCCGTACTGAATATTGAATTGTGCCAGCTTTGTGACCAGTTCCATGCGAGCCTCAGGGGTCGGGTAGGTTTCTGGTTGTTGTACAAGATATTCGGTAATCCAGATTGGTAAATCAAGGCAAAATGGTTGAAAGGGTGTCGAGGGGATACTCATGTCAGATGATTAACGGGTTTGACGTTTCAGGATGACGTGAAAACGGCTCAAAAGTTCTCTCGATTGGCTAAAAAACAACCCGAGGGGCTAGTCCCGTAACAGGGAGCCCCTCGGATTGTGTGGCATACACCACGGAAGGTTGACCTCATGTGCCAATCGGCCCATCAGTAGGCTAATGACGAGTTCCTCGTTTATGGTTTGGCCGAATCTTTCAGATATGAAGGTTGAGACTTCCCTCTTGTGACTCCCTTATCCAAGCCGACTGGTTGGATCCAGTAAATATGCCACGTGGCATGCTTGTAAATGGAGTGAGGAAATAATTCGGCAAAAACGAGAAGGCCCGTCAGGAGGCTGAGGCGGGTTTCGCCGCCGATGGGCCAACAAAGTCCGGTGGAGTAAGGTCGTCCATGTGAGACCCCCTTTCCTCTTTACGGTTTGAAAGGAGAGGCCCGCTCATGTTCTCCTTTCCTTCATAATCGCCATTCATGAGCGCAGTTGTCATGCTACGCTCAACAGAAAAATCTGTCAATAGGGTCTATCCGGATATCGATTCATGTGGAAGGAGCAATGGGGTAAAGTGACGGATCAGGAAATGCGGGATTTTTCAAAACCCCTCTTAAGGCATCGCATAGGAAACCCGTTCAAGCTGGTAACCCTTGTCTGTCAGCAGGGCGATCAGCCCGTCTTGTCCTGCCAAGTGGGCTGCACCTACGATGACCAACACGTTCTTGTCTTCCTTTAAAAATGCTTCGATTTGGGGAATCCAGTTCTGGTTCCGTTGTACAAGGAGTTTTTTGTAGAACAGCGGGTAGGTTTTGAACGTCTCTACCAATTGTTCCAACCCGTCCAGCCTTCCCTGATGCCAGGCTTTTACCATATGTAAAAAGGCCTTTTCTCTTTCCTTCGATCCGGTGATGGCGAGAGATTCCTGTAGGAGCGCATCCTGGATCTTGAGAGGGAGCGTATCAAAGACATCCAATTGATCTTGCATGGACTCCAACCCTCCAGTCGGTTTTCCGGAATCTTTGGCCATGCGATAGAAATGATTCTCGATCCCCAATTCAGGGCGAAAATCTACGGATGAATCAAACCGTCCGCTTAACGTGAGATAGAGGACCCAGGGTTTGTATTTCTTCACCTCCTGGATATCACCCCCTATAGATTTGAGTTTCTGTTTGACGAGCGTATAGGTTTTTGGCGAGAGAACCGTTTCCAGGGTTTTTCCGTTTTGGAAGGTGTACTGTTTTTCATATTTCGAAAATGAGTCGGGGGAAAACAAAATTTCCGGATCAATCTCAAAGATGACCTTTTGGGAATTGTAATAGGCGTATGAGAAGGATCGCGTGAGGGGATAATATTCTTCGGCCAACACATGAATTGATCCCAAAATATACACCGTGTTCGTGTCGGACTGAATTTTGTAAATCAGGCTGTTGTTGTACCCATCTCCCACCACCTGACTGTGAACCATCACGGGGCACATCAAAAAAACAATCAGAAAAAAAAGGCAGCTTGTGCGTGGCTTTCGATGTTGTAGGTGCATGGAGTCCCTTTCGATTTCTTTTATAAACAATGTGGGTATATCCAGAATAGGAAGTGAGCAATCCCTTTCGCCTCCTGGTTTTTCCGATGAAGGCCTGTTAGGCGAAAAAGGGTGAATCTTAACTGGTAGTTCATCGGTGAATACGAAGAAAATGTAAAATCTAGAGACTTACGGGAGATCTTCAGTTTGGTGGAATTGGCTTTGGATTCCTATCAGATTCAGGAAGGTATGGAATGTTCTTAATCCGTGGATGAACCGTGATGGAGATTTTTGTCCGGCTCATGACCTGAAAATCACGGGATTCATTCATTACACGGGAAAGATGAGTCAAGGATGTAAGGGGTGCTTACCTATAGCGCGTAAGGCGGATTGTGCCTCAGGACTGTGGGGGAGCCGGAGAAACTTGTTGGATAACCTGGAAGTCTTTTTGGGTGATGAAATGACCATTCGCATATAAACGAAATTCATACCGTCCTGGTCCTGGAAATACGAGAAAGGGAATATTCACGCCGAAGTCGTGTGAGGCTAAGCGGCTTGGTATGTCAATTGGCGGGAGGGAGCCTTTGCCGACGATCTGGTCCTTATCAAGGAACACGAGTTGGATTTCAAATGCATACTTGCCCTCGGCGTCTGTGAGAGAAAAATAGACGCCGACCTGTTGGTGTTGGCAGGGAAACGTTTTAGCCCAGAGGTGCGTAAAGGCGCCAATGATGCTCTTTTTCCCGGTCAGGCTATCGATGATGATCGTGTCACACACTAAAAATGCGTGGATGATCGGTTTGATGAATTCAGCCATGGCATCATCCCTCAATCGCTTCCCGATTAGTCAATAAATAGGCGAGTCAGTCCCACTCCTGCCAAGTATAAGCCGACAGCCAACGCATAGGCCGGCCAAAAGCCTACTTTTGGGATGGCGGCAATCATCGTTCCCACATACACAAACCATGGGGGGGAGAGCCAGATTAAATGTTTGGCAAACGAGACGGTCGGAGTCGACCCCGCATTGACGTAGACTAAGATAAAAGTCAATCCGCTAATGACCGGAAGCGTGCTGGCCAACGCGGCCAGGAACCCTTTGCCATGACTTCCCAGATAGGTGGATACACTCACTAATAATCCGCCCAGGAAAAAATACAACCCATATCTGACCCATTCCGGCATTGTCCCTCCCCGCGTTATGTCTTGTTAATGTTCATAAAAGGCCTGCATGGCTTCCCGTTGAAGCCTGTCCCCCTGGCCGGTATACCTGGGGGAAAAATGAAAGACGACCAATTGTTGCACCCCGGCTTTTCGTCCAAGGATTCCTGCTTGATTGGCCGTGAGGTGGTAGCGGTTGGCGGCCTTTTCCCGGTCTGCATCTAAAAAGGGTGCCTCGCAAAATAGGGTATCGGCCCCCCGGCATAGTTGAACAATCTTTTGCTCATTTTCTGCATCATACCGGCAATCGACGACATAGGCGATTTTTTGGCCCCTGGTGATGGTCGTAAATCGTCGTTTGAGGGTACCCAAATCAAATGTCCGTTCCTCCTTCCGGTGCTCAAGATACAACGTGGCGGACAAGATATGCGAATCCGGTGCACCATCCCAAATCAATTGTTTGACTTCTTTGAGCCAGGAGCCAACCGGAAGTCCGGCTTCATGGAGTCGGACTTTATTGATATTGATATGGAAGGGCTCTTCCAGGGCGAAGGCAAGGGAGGAAATGCGGTGATTGAGAGCCACGCCCTTGACGAGTAGCGCGGGCTCCTGGAGAACCGTAAAGATCTGTGAATGATCGCCAGGGATTTTCTCTTCCCGCTGACAGATAAATGCGTCCTTCGCATGAAAGTGAGCCGGTTGGATGTGGGTGGGATGAAATTCTTTGACTTCGATGGTCAGTGGATATCCATCAACAAGATTCCATGTATAGCCACGAAGTTTGCCCTGGATATTCTCTATAAGACCTGGTGGACCATAAAATCGAAGGTGTTTGCCTCGACCCAAGGCAATACGAATGAGCCGGTCAAATCCTATAAAGTGATCCATGTGCGTGTGAGAAATGAAAACGTCCTGAGCCCGTAAAAGCCGGGTTGGACTCATTGAGGCATTATCCCCCAGATCAAAGAGCAGCGTCCGCCTGCTCCATCGAATTTCGACATAGAGGCCCGGATCTCCAAATGGATGATTCACCAAATGCGGAGAAAAGGAAGGTGTCATGTCAGCACGTCTCGTAAGATAAGATACATAATCGCCACTTCCACGGCATGCGCGGTCATGACCGCATAAAGATTGTGCATCCGTATCCACATCCATCCCCATACCAGGCCGTCCCATAGGGCAATCCAATGTAAATCACGAAAGGTGGATACCATAAAGGGATCAAACGAAAACGTAAGAGCCGAAAGGCTCAACGGAAGTCCGACCTGCAGGCGAGTGCGGGCATCTGAAGAGTGGTGAGTATGGAGAACATCACCAAATAGCACCAGTAATCGGCCAAGAAGGAATCCCCGGAAATTCACTTCCACCGCCATAGCAATCATCAAGATCAACCAGGGGACCATGATCCAGAATGGTACCTGGGCATGTGGGGTCTGTGAGAGAAAACTGATGTCTACCCTCAAGGCGGGCATGACGAAAAGGATGGTCCCCGTATTCACGGTTCCCAGCGCGATGCCGGTCATAGTCCCCCAGAGAAGACCTGAGTGAATATTGGCAAACGGCAGACCCAGTTTTACGAGATGGCCCACATTTCGAGACGCCCACACGCCCAAGGCCAGATAGGCAAGGAGTTGTGGCGCAAATTGTATGATGAGTTGAGTTTGCCATCCGTGAGGAAGCGTATAAAATCCAATAGTCGCGAAGACTGGGACAAGAGCTAATCCGGCGGCTGTTTCTTGGTGAGGTTTCACATGCATGCAAGAGTCATTGAAGACACGATCGTTTCCGGGGGAAATTCTGCAAAACGGGGCACGCTTACTGATAGCGCAAGGCTTCGGCGGGATCCAATTTTGAGGCTTTTATGGCGGGAAACATGCCGAATCCAACCCCTACCCCGACGGCAAAACCAAACGCAATGACGAATAGCAGTGGGCTGAATCACTGCACCCCAATCTCCTCCCCCCGGCATGGACTGAGCGACTAAATCCCCAATGCCATAGGCCGCGAGGATACCCACGAAAATGCCAATGCATCCCCCAATCACACTGATGGTCGTGGATTCAATGAGAAATTGCAATAGAATATCCTGACGTTTGGCCCCGATGGCCTTCCGTAATCCAATTTCCCTGGTTCGCTCGGTGACGGTGACGAGCATGATGTTCATGATGCCGATGCCCGCCCACGAGCAGAGCAATAACGGCAATTCCCCCAAGCACAATGCGTAAGGTCGAAATCGTTTGGTCCACCGCACTGAGAAATTCCCCCTGATTCCGGATTTGGATGTCGTCCACTCCGTCATGACGTTGGACAAGAAGTTGATGAATTTGTTCAGTGACTTCAGCCATGCGTGCACGTTCCGGAACATACACGGTGATAGATTGAATTTTATCGTTGCCCTTAAAATACCGAAGCAGGGTCGTGACGGGGATAAACATGACTTCATCGTAATCCCTCCCGTTCATTTCTCCTTTGGGCTCCATAACCCCAATCACGGTAAACCGAAGGTCGCCGATTTTCACCTCTTCTCCAAGGGGAGACTGACTGCCGAACAGCACGTGGCTCACGGTCTTTCCCAGGACCAAGGTCCTCCGCCATTCCTCAAGGTCCGTTTTGGTAAAAAACCGTCCACTGGCTACATGAAAGTTTCGAATAGCGGGATATTCCGGTGAGATGCCCGTCACCGGTCCGCTATGATCACGGTCTCCCACTTTGAGTTGTCCGTCAAAATCCACAATGGGGACTACCCCAAGATCCGGAAACCGCTCTCGGATGGCCAGTACATCGTCATACCGCAGTTGAGTATTACGACCGGCGAACAACCGACGCTCCTCGACGGTCAGTCGTTTTTTCCAGACGGATAGTAAGTTGGTTCCTAATTTTTCGATATTATTCACGAGCCAGAGTTGACCACCCTCCACAATGGCGATCATTGCAATGACGGATGCCACTCCAATAATGACCCCCAACATAGTGAGTCCCGAGCGAAGCACATTGGCAGAGAGATTTTTGAGCGCGTCGAGAAAAATTGAGCGTAACATGATTCTATCCAAGCACCGTCGAAATCTGATGAACCGGGTCATCGGCTACGATTCTACCATCAGACAACGTGATGCAGCGTTCCGCCCGCTGCGCGATGAGCGGATCATGTGTAATCAATACGATGGTTTGCCCCTGACGGTGAAGGTGTTCAAACAGTTCAAGAATATCCTTACCCGATTGACTATCAAGATTGCCCGTCGGTTCGTCGGCCAGCAAGAGAGCAGGGTTGTTGGCCAGGGCACGAGCGATTGCCACGCGTTGTTGCTGGCCTCCCGATAATTGATTGCTATAATGGAGCAGGCGTTCTTGCAGGCCGACCTTCGTTAATAATTCCCGCGCTCTATTCTGTTGAAATGTCCGGGAGACGCCGGCATACATCAGGGGGAGTTGAACATTTTCCAAGGCTGTTTTCCGGGCAAGTAATTGAAACGTTTGAAAAATGAACCCGATCTTTTTGTTGCGGATACCGGTCAGACTGGAATCAGGACAGGTATTGACATGGTCTCCGTCCAGCCAGTATTCCCCGCTTGTGGGACGGCTCAAACAACCGACAATATCCAGGAGAGTCGTTTTTCCGCTTCCTGACTGACCGATAATGGCGACAAATTCTCCCCGAGCCACGTGCAGATTGATGTCAATCAATGCCGGCACGTCGACTTGCCCGGCTTTGTAAATTTTGTAAATGTCCTTGAGTTGGATCAGCATATTCAAAGCCTTTTATCGCCCTACCGGCTAACCTCCTTGGTTTTAAATGAAGGGATGAGGACCTGGTCGTGCTCTTGAAGCCCTTGGGTGATGACGGCTTGCGTATCGGTCCGGAATGCCACACGAACCTTGCGGGTCTGGGGTTCTCCGTCTGACAACACTTCTACCACGTCATCTCCATTTTTAACCCGCAACACCTCAAGCGGAACTGTCAGAACATCATCAAGCCGTTTCGTCTCGATATCGATGTTCGCCGTGAGCATCGGTTTGAGGGCGGGATGAGAGTTTTCAATATCGATAGAGACTTCATAGGTGACAAGATTGTTTTCCTTCACTCCTTGGGTGGCAATGGTCGTAACTCGCCCCTTCAAGGGTTTCCCCGGTAAGGCATCTAATCGAATGTCGACGGGTTGACCCGCCGAAACTCTCGGAATATTGACTTCGTTGATTTTCGCTTTAATCACCATATGGGACAGGTCGGCAATTCGCATGAGGATCGTCCCGCCGCCGAATGTGGCTGTCCCAGAGGTGATGATTTCACCGCTATGGACGAGAATTTCCAGGATGGTGCCTTGAGAGGGTGACCGGACCTGAAATTCTTCAGGCCGGGTATTTGCGGCCGAGCGTTCGCGGTACCGTTCAAACAATTCCTTGTTTCCGCCTAATGCCAGTAAGAGCTGGCGTTCCGCCAGCTCCAGGCGAACCAGGGATCGTTGATAATCCCGTTGAGAGAGTTCCAATTCTTTTTGAGGGATAAACCCTTTGTTGAACAAGGATTCAGCACGGACCCACTCCCGATGAGCGATGTCGACGTTTAACCGTTCTTCCTGAATGCCGGCCCGAAGCTGGGCCACCTGACGGGCCTGGCTGGATTCCTGTCGAATAATCGTTAAGATTTGATCCTTTTGAACCTCCTGTCCGGCCGTCACAAATAACTTTGCGATTTCCCCGGAAAATTGAGATTTAATTTCAATAGTCTGGGAGGGTAGGATCGTTCCTGTTTCGGATACTTTCGTTTGTAGCGAGGTTCGGACAACCTCGACCAGTTTGTGGGGTGTGGTATCGGAAGGACGTTGGTCTGATGGCCGTGAATATTGAAAAACGACGACTGATGCTACCGTGAGGACCAGGATTGTTAAAATCCAGGATATTTTGTTCATATCAAGGATGAGCTCATCCCTTCTTCTTCATTAGTTTCTGACACACGTGAGGCAAAATGAGGGATTTGCAACGCTCCTTGCTGGAAGCCTCTCCCATTTGGTGTGTGAAAACCGTTCCGCGGATTCTGTCAACTTCGCCTGAAGCGAAGAGAATGAGGTGTACCGACTCATGCGGATTACTCTATGAGCCGGGAGCAGCCCATGGCAAACCCTTCGACTTGCCCAGACCAGGCTTTTTCAACATCTCCATCACTGGATCTCAATATCGTAGTGATCGAAGGTCGAGGCTGTGACGAGGCGGAGACGGGATAATGATTGGTTATAATCGAGAATGGCTCGTAATTCTCTCCCTCGGGCGATTCTCAGATCCCTTTGAAATTCCAGGACAAACCGGGTGGTGCTGAGTCCAAGATTGAGACGTTCCTGTTCCGCCTTGAGTTGTCTTTCGGATAGTTGGCGAGCAGTTTGATTCGTCCGGGTGCGTTTGAAGCTGGTCTGGACCTGACGAATGGCTTCTTTGACATCCACAATAATTTGTTGGCGAATTCGCAGGAGTGAAACCTGGCTTTGTTGAGTCTCGTACATCCGTCGTTGATATTGGCTTTGAGCCGAGCGGTTTCCTAAGGGATAGCTGAGCACGAGTCCGCCACCCATATTGTAAAAATCGGTGCTGTCTAATCGATCAAAATTATCTCCGGGATTTTTGCCCAATCCGCTCAGACCAACATTGCCCTGAAACGAGAGATCCGGCAGGAGCTGGTTTTTGGCAAAGCGGGTATTGACAGTGGAGGTTTCGATGTTTTTTTGGGCTTGAAGGATTTCGGGGCGATGTTCGAATGCCGATTGAAGGCTTTCTTCAAACGGAGTCTCCTGAAGAACCTGAACCGGTGGGTCGAGTGGGACGAGGGGTATGGTTTGAGTCAGGTTGAGTTCCGAGTTGCTGAGGAGACGTCGGAGTTCGTCTTCTTGGTCCAAAACTATCTTTTGGGCCAGTAAAATTTGCTCAACCTGGTTGGCCACCCCTGCTTGAGCCTGGAGGACCTCGACGTCGGCCATCATCCCGGCTTTGACTTTCGCACGATTGCTGGCCAGCAATTCTTCTGCGGCCTGTAAGGTCGCACGGGCCACTTTTAAATTTTCACGGGCAAAGACCAGTTCCCAGTATGCTTGCTCAACTTGAGCGATCACCGACAAAACCTGGTTGACGAGTGTGAGTTGTTCCACCTCCGCCGCATTCCGTGCGAGGGTGATTTGTACTTTATTGATGGTCGGCCCAAAGTTGCGAAGAAGCGGTTGCGTCAGATTGAAGCGGAGCGTGCTTGAATAGGATGGGTTAAACAGAAAATTGGTTGTTCCGGCCACAGAGTTCCGGTTTGTTTCAAGCGTCAGATCGTACGATCCTCCGGTTAGCAACTTTTGCTTGAGCCCCAATTTGAAATTTCTATCATTTTGATCGATCTTGTCGGGCTCTGAGCTCAGAGTGATGCCTCCCAAGCCGAAGATGGGTCTATTGAGAGGGTCGACTGTCCTGTCGTATCGTCCACTTAGCTGGACCGCGGGGTCGAATTGTGATTGTTGGAAGGTAATATCGGTGAGTCGAACATCTCTGGTGTGTCGGCTCACCTGAATGTCGAGATTATGTTCCAGGGCTTGCATGACGGCTTCCTGTAACGTCAGAGTCACGACAGAATCGGCAGGCAGGAGTTCCTTCAAGTCCTGGTCTTGGATGTCGGAGAGGCTTGAGGCACTGCTTAGACTGGCGGCGTGCCAAACGAGGACGGTAAGGGGTAGGAATATCAGAAGAACCATTCGAGGATTAGAATGGAATATCATGATCCTGGTCTTACCTGTTCTTCATGAAGAACTATGGAGAGGACACATGTTCAACCTAGCAAAATCACGTGTTCTCCGCAATTTTTTCATTGAAAGGTCTGGATAAGGCACCGATCATTGGCCGTAGACACTCGGGATGGATCTTTCATATGAAAATAGCGGGTGAAAGTTTTACTCTGATATAAACCGGGCAAACAGGGCCCACAGCAGGCGGGAATTGTTGATATGATTTGGGCCTGTGTGGGGCCTATCCAAGGGATTGTGGTCTTCCAGTGAGAATGCGTATCATCCTAGGCGTTATGGGTTGAGCCGTTTATCAATTTCATTTATTTTTAGGGTAGGGACGGTTATGAAACACGAGAGGTTGAGGCAGTTTGTAGGACATTTCTTGAATAAGCTAATTCATGGTCAGGCATTTGGAGAGAAAAGATATCATTATACCGGTCGAGGGCTGCTTGTCGCGATGGTCATGAGTTTTGTCGTCAGCGGTGTTTCGGATGGGTATGCCGATGATCAACCTCATGAGTTACCCAAACCTTTTCATAAAACTACTCCGCCGCTTTTTCAAGAATGGAATTTTGATCAATCCACTTCAGACGGGTTGCCGAGTGGCTTTACACAATCTACTGGTGGGGCTTCAGGAGAAGGGGGATGGTCCGTGAAAGAAGATGCCGATGCCCCGAGTCATCCTCGCCTGTTGGAACAGCGGTTACACTGCGGTGAGGGATGGTGTTATCAGTTACTTGTCGCCGAAGGTGTGGAGGCTGAATATGTGGATCTCTCAGTCAGGATTAAACTCAATTTAGGGACTCCGTCTGGACAAGCCGGATTGGCTTATGGGATTCAAGATGCCAAAAATTTCTATGCGGTCGTTGTGGAGCCCAAAACCAACGAGGTGGTGGCCTATGTCGTCAAGGACGGACAACCAACTGAATTGGCGAGGGAGTCTCTTATTCCTCGACCCTCTGACTGGCATTTTCTTCGGATTCAACGTAATACTATCATCAGTAAGGAATTCACGGAAATATCTTTCGATCACCATCTGTTGAGTAATGTGTACGATCAATCATTCAGAAAGGGTAAATTGGGATTGGTGGCGATAGGGGACGGGGGATTTTCGTTTGATAATCTTCGTGCGATGGAAATGATGACCAATCGACCCCTTTCCAGGCCTTCGGCCTATTAGGCCGCAGCCTGTTATCGAAGATCAGGTTCCAGCCTCGCTAAGATAAGGGTCAACAATGCCTCGGGATTTGTGGATTCAAGGATTAACGCCCGGTTGGCCGGGGTGACGAACCCCTGTTGGACTTGATGGTCTAAAAATCCCAACAGGCCATCAAAAAATCCAAAGCAATTCAGCAGGCCACAGGGCTTGTGGTGAAGTTTCAACTGCGCCCACGTCACCATTTCGCAACATTCTTCCAGCGTCCCAAAGCCCCCAGGTAATGTGATGAAACCCGCAGATAGATCCGCCATGAGCGCTTTCCGTTCATGCATGGTGTCCACGATATGCGTGGTCGTGAGATTGGGGTGTAAGAGCTCTTTCTCGGCCAGATGGTTTGGGATGACTCCGATGACGGTCCCTCCCTTTTGGAGAACCGTTGAAGCCAATACCCCCATCAGTCCGATATTCCCCCCGCCGTAGACCAACCCTATTCCCTGTTGGACCAGGGCATGCCCCAATCGCTGAGTCATGTGGGTAAATCCTGGTTGATGCCCAAGATTTGAACCACAGAAAACACAAAGATATCGCATGAAACTGAGTGCTCTTTACCGGTTACCGTGAGGAATACGAGGTTTAACTGGAGGGATCGTTTACATTTGGTCAGCGTGGGCTGGGAAAAGACAACAGAACGTCATGCTCCCTCAATTTAGTTGGGGATGGGGAGAGTGGTCAAGGCATAGGGATTGATTCGGGAGCCATTTAAGTGAATGCCCCAGTGAAGGTGAGGACCCGTGGCTCTTCCGCTGGCTCCGACTTTTCCCAGCGCTTCTCCTTTTTGTATAACTTGACCAGCTTTGACGTCAATTTCCGAGAGATGAAAATACATGGAAAACAGGCCTACTCCATGATCCAGAACGACACCCTTTCCGGAAAAGAAATGGTTCATCGTTTTCACGACGGTGCCTTTGTTGATGGCTTGCACCGGAGTGCCCTGGGGAGCCGCGATATCTTCTCCGGAATGGGGCCGTCGTGGCTGTCCGTTAATGACTCGACGGCTGCCAAACATGCCAGTCACTTTCCCGCTCACCGGCTCAAGAAACGGACCATCCCATAAAGGAAGCGCGCTGATATGGTGAAAGGCTTCTGTCAATTCCTTCTGCTCTTGTTGGACGCGCTTCAAGGTTTTTGGGTCAAGGTCAACTTTGTCCTTCGGCAGAGTCAGGTTTTGGACTGCATAGTCTTCTTTTATGATTAATATAGAGTAGCTCAGATGATCCGTTCCGGCATTGGTATGGACATTGACACTGAGCTCATGCAATCCCGGAGGATCTTCCATGTCGATTCCCACGATGCCAGCAAAGCTGGTATCGGTATTTTGAAAAAATGGAATTTTCCGTTTTAAAAACAGACCGCTCACGGTTGGCTGGGAATTGCTCATTGGCACTTCAACCCAAAGGACTTGCCCCTGCTTTCCGCTCAATTGGCCATCAGCCCCAGGCCGGTGTCGTTCTGCGCTCGGGACGATCTGAATAGGGAAAATGCTGGCGACCAGCAGGCAGACGACAAACAGGATTTTCCAGGAAAAGGCAGGATGCTGGGGTGGTGATGGAGTCGAAACGCCATTCATGGATAGAGCCGGTTGTGTGGAACTTGGCTGAGCAACTCTTCCACCCGTCGGTTAAAAGGACAAAAAGGATCCATGCAAAGGATGGTTTCTTCCCAGTATCCGTTCAATTTGAGATACGTCCAATCAACAGTATACGACCGATTTTTTGCACGGGCAAATCGAATGAAATCCCCCCGCACTTTAGCGCGCGTGGTTTGAGGAGGAATCGTTTTCGCTTGTTCAATCGCCTCCTCATCGACAAGTTTTCTAATGTGATTGCGTTCAGCTAATAGATGGAAGAGGCTGCGTTGTCGATTAATGTCGTGGTATTGCAGGTCCATCATGCCCAATCGGGGATCATCCCATCCACAGGATTTTTTGGCCATGTAATTTTCCAGGAGCCATTGTTTGGTAATCCAGTCTATTTCACGGATCAGCTTGATTGGCGACACTTCAAGCAGGTTCAGGACTCGCCCCCATTCATAATGTACTTCCGACATCCCTTTATTGAGTGGTTGCGATTCTAAAAATTCACCGGCCCGCTCCCAGAAAATTCGTTGAATCTCCAGGGCGGTCAGGTTTCGCCCATCTTCCAGTTTGATGGTTTTCTTCAGGGTTGGATCGCGGGAGATGTCTCGAATGGCTTTCACAGGTTCTTCTAATTCAATATAAGGGATGGTGAATCCTTCTTCAATCATCGAGAGCACGATCATTGCCGTTCCCACCTTCAAGTAGGTAGAAAATTCGGACATATTGGAATCGCCCAGGATAATATGCAATCGGCGATATTTCTCGGCATCGGCATGCGGTTCGTCCCGTGTGTTAATGATGCTTCGGGAAGAGGTAGTGGAGGAGGATGTTTTTTCGTGGATATGTTGGGCTCGCTGGGAGATGAAAAATTGCGATTTCCCCGAGACCTTGAGAATTTTTCCAGCTCCCGAATAAATTTGACGAGTCACGAAGAAGGGAATGAGTTGTTCGCTGACTTTCCAAAAGTCCACATCCCGGCGCATGAGGAAATTTTCA
Source organism: uncultured Nitrospiraceae bacterium (assembly GCA_963734345.1). Classification (GTDB taxonomy): domain Bacteria; phylum Nitrospirota; class Nitrospiria; order Nitrospirales; family UBA8639; genus Nitrospira_E. The sequence continues at coordinate 231,122 of CAVTGT010000010.1, read as the reverse complement.
TGGCACCCGTAGGTGTTGCCGAGGGAATCCGTATTGTTCTTGAATATGAAGATTTCGCCGGAAAGCCCTTCTTCGCGCAACCGTTCTTCGGCGATGGGCAGGCAACTTTCCAGAATGCGTTCCCCTGCTTTGTCATGCATGATCAAATCAATCAGATCATCACATTCGGGGGTGGAATATTCAGGATGGCAGCCCGTGTCTTGATAAAACCGCGCTCCATTGGTCAGAAAGGCATTGGAGGGCCAACTATTTGGGATAAGTCCCTCGAATATGTAACCGAGAATTTTTTCAATGGGAAGGTAGACTCGCCCATTTGGCGAAAATGTCAGGCCATATTCACACTCAAGGCCAACGATTCGTTTCACCATACCCGGCCTCTTTCTCCTTCTCCATTGATATCCTCAAGGCAATAATGGAAAAGCATGCACTGAGCCTTGCCCAAGGGTCCACCTCTGGATTGCCCCTTGCGCGAAGGTCTCATTGGACCAATCCGTATGCCTCTTCCATCTTGCTTCTTGGTGTGGCCTTGCCAGATAGACCACCTTTCGAATTGTCCTCTTCCTTCATTGGGGTTTTTGGGAATTGATCATTCTTGAAGCTTTTGGGAGATCTTCAATGAAACCTATACCCAGAATACACCCACTTTAATTTATGTTCAACTGAGCGAGAGGGAGGAGGGGAGAAGAATTAGGCAAGAATTTTGGAGGCTTCGGTGGTATGGACCCGGCGGAATTTTCTGCCTTTTCGAGTTCGGTCCAGGAGCGCCACTTCCAAACCGTCCAGTCTGGAGTTAGGATCATCACCCCGTTCAAAGGCATGTTGGCAGAGCGTTAAGGCCTCTTTCAGAGACGGACACGTCTCGGGGAGTTCTTTCCGGAGCACAGTCAAAATGGCTTCGGAACGTCCCCCGATGGCGGTGACCTTTCGTTCATCCACAATACTGCCATCAAACGAAATGCGGTAAAGCTCATTGCGTTCTGGTGTTTCGCCGACTTGGGCCAGGAGCAATTCCACTTCGTAGGGTTTCATTTCCTGGCTAAAGAGGGTGCCCAACATTTGAGAATAGCCATTGGCCAGTGATCGTGCGGTCACATCCTCTCGGCTATACATCATGCCTTTGACGTCCGCATGTTGAATACCTGCTTTCCGGAGATTTTCAAATTCATTGTATCTTCCGGCACCGGAAAAGGCGATGCTGTCATAGATCTCAGATATTTTAAATAAAGAGCCACTTGGGTTATCGGCCACAAATAACACTCCATCCGAATACTCCATGGCGATGATGGATCGACCTTTGGCAATGCCTTTTTTGGCATACTCCGCCCGGTCTTGCATCATTTGTTCTGGTGAAACGTAATAAGGCAGGGCCACCGTTTAGGTCTCCTGTTGCCGGTTCAATAATGTTTCACATACTGAAGCTAACTGTGGTTCTTCCACATCTCGCACACCTTGGCCATCGACCAATTTGACAGTCGGGAAGATCCGTCTAAGCAGGTCTGGTCCCCCGGTCCCGACATCTTCTTCTGCGGCATTGAGTAATGCTCGGAGGGCCACTTTAATGGCCTCCCCCTCCGGCAAATTTTTCCGGAAATACTCTTTTAAGGTGGATCGAGCATCTTTCCCGCCTGAGCCGACCGCATGAAACTCGGTGTCTTCGTATCGTCCACCCGTAATGTCATATTTGAAGAGCCGGCCAATTTCTCGTTTATGGTCGTAGCCGACAAACAGTGGAATGACCACGAGTCCTTGTAAGACCATGGGGAAATTGGCCTTAACCATGTGCCCGAGCCTGTTGGCCTTGCCTTCGCAGGTTAGTGGTTGTCCGTCAAGTTTTTCATAGTGTTCTAACTCGATCCGAAAAAGTTTAGCCATTTCTACACAGGGACCCGCAGCCCCCGCAATGGCCATGGCGGAATAGTCATCCGTTTGAAACACCTTTTCCATTCGATTCGCGGCAATCTGAAACCCTTCGGTGGCGCGACGGTCTCCGGCGATGATGACGCCATTTTGATATGTAAAAGCGAGAACGGTGGTCCCATGGGGCCATGGGAGATGTCTGGAAGTCAGAGGAGAGTCTGTAAGCTCTTGTGGGGAAAGCTGTGTTCCCCAGCGTGCCATGGGAAGCAATTCCGGTCGATGCGAGGCGAGGAATTGATAAAAACTGGAACACGGATCGGCTGAAAAGTTTGGGAAGAAGATATTGTCAGAATTCATGCCGAACGTTGAAACTCCCTGATTCATCAGCGCCCAATGTCTTATTCGTTAATGCGCAAGTCGGGATAATAACTGATCGACCGAGGTAATGTCCTGAAACAATTCTTGTGTGAGCTGTTGGGTGCCTCGATATGGATCCATCAGTGGAATACGTTTGATGGTCGAATTTCCCGAATCAAGGAGAACAGAGGTCCAACTCATGCCATATACCTGGCGTGGAAGACGTCTTAAGCATTCGCCACGGAAAAAAGCACGCGTGAGGGCCGGGGCGGACTGTCGAGCCCGTTGGATTTCCTGATCGAGTGTCAGGCGCTCTATTTGGCCGGTCCGTTCCAATGTGTAATATAACCCTTTGGTTTGGCGAACATCATGATATTGGAAGTCCATCATTGCAACCCTTGGGTCCTTCCAGGAGCACTGCTTGCGGTCCATGTAGGACTGAATCAACGCGTGTTTGGCCACCCAATCCACTTCTCGTCGAAGTTCGAAGGGATCGCGCTCTAACGTATCCAACACGGATTCCCAACGGACGAGCACCTCTTTGGTGATAGGTGAGAGTTCTCGGGTCCTATAGAAGTCGTGGGTTGATTGAAGGAATGCCCGCTGAATGGCAATGGCAGAGGTGTGTTTCCCATTGCGCAAAGGAAGAGAGGCTTTTACGGTAAGATCCCGAGAGACCGCTTTGATAGCCTTAACGGGATCGGCCAATTCAATATGGGGAAGAGATCCGTGATGGTCCAACATGTCCATGATTATGGCAGTGGTGCCGACTTTTAAAAAAGTCGACACTTCTGACATATTGGCATCCCCTACGATGACGTGAAGGCGCCGGTAGGATTGATGGGCGTGAGGTTCATCACGTGTGTTGATAATGGGACGGTTGACCATCGTATTGAGGTCAAGCAGGCATTCGAAAAAATCGGCCCGCTGCGAGATTTGATATGGAATGGGATCCATGCCATTTTCCGACCCCACTTTTCCTGCGCCACAGAAGATTGGCCGTGAGACAAAGAACGGAAGTAGAACGGCTGCCACATGTTCGAATGGAATTTGGCGGGACAGAATGTAATTTTCGTGGTATCCGAAGCTGTTGCTTTTCCCGTCAGAGTTGTTGCGGTAAACCAGAAACTCTTCTCCTCCCAAACTGTCGTTCAGGTGAGCTAAACATTCAGCGACGATGTGGTCTCCTGCTCGCTCATAGGCGACGACTTCACGAGGATTACTGCATTCGGGTGTCGAATACTCCGGGTGAGCCCCATCGACGTACAGGCGGCCGGCATTGGGCAATATTTTATTGAGTTGACGATTATAGCTGGAGTTCGGCCGTTCTGGTTCCCCTTCGACGAGCATCCCTCGAGCATCTAGAAACGGATTTTCGTTTTCGTAATCCCACAAGGCGGATGGAGCGGGGAGATGAGGACAGTGACTGATTAACCGAAGAGAGTTCGCGACGGGATCAGAATTGCCGGGAGAGCGGGCAATAATCCCGAATTCAGTTTCAGTTCCAAGAATTCGTAGCAAGGAGGCCTCATGGAGAACAGCAGAGCATGATTAAAAATAATGGCCGACGCTGATGGTTTCAATTTCGCGAGGTTCTGAGTCTTCATCGGTGGTTAGGGTACGAACATGAACGATTTTTTCGCCCTTTTTCCCTGCAATTTTAGCCCAATCATCCGGGTGGGTGGTGTTCGGCAAATCTTCCTGTTCCTTAAATTCTTCCCGGATGCCCCGAAGAAAATCTTCGCTCTTGAGTCCCTTTTCCCCGCCGGATATGGCTCGCTTGATCGCCAGTTTTTTCGCCCGCGAGACGACACTTTCGATCAAGGCACCACTGGCAAAATCTTTGAAATACACCGTTTCTTTTTCACCATTGGCATAGGTGACTTCCAAAAACTGATTTTCCTCCGTCAGCGCATACATGGACTCTATGGTGGTTTCATTGAGGTGCTGGATGAAGGCCTCTCGATCATGGCCATGCTGAACCATTTCAGATTCTGCTAGTGGAAGAGTTGAGACAAGATATTTCCCAAGGATATCTTTGGCACTCTGTTTGTCCGGACGGGGGATCTTAATTTTGATATCCAGGCGCCCTGGTCTCAAGACGGCTGGATCGATCAAATCTTGTCTGTTACTGGCACCGATGACGATGACGTCTCTCAGGCTTTCGACTCCATCAATTTCGGATAAAAATTGAGGAACGATGGTGGACTCGATGTCTGAAGAAATTCCGGTCCCTCTTGTCCGGAATAATGCGTCCATCTCATCGAAGAATACAATGACGGGATTGCCGTGAGAAGCCTTCTCTTTCGCTTTTGCAAACACTTCGCGAATTTGACGTTCGGACTCACCGACGTATTTATTAAGTAATTCCGGTCCCTTGATGTGGAGGAAGTAACTTCGAACCTCTTTGCCTTTGAGGTGGCCGAGTTTTTTGGCGATGGAATTGGCCACTGCCTTGGCAATCAAAGTTTTCCCGCACCCGGGTGGTCCGTAGAGGAGAAGTCCTTTTGGCGGAGACAGCCGATGTTCTGCAAACAGGGCAGGATAGAGAAATGGTAACTCGACGGCGTCTTTCACCTGTTCAAGCTCTTTTTTCAACCCACCAATTTGGTCATAGTTAATATCCGGAACTTCCTCGATCACGAGTTCTTCCATTTCCCCCTTGGGAAGCTTTTCGATGAGGTACCCTGAACGGGGTTCAAAGAGCAGGTGATCGCCAACACTCAAGTCCTGTTGTTTGAGAGCATCAGAGACTTCCACCACTCGCTCGTCATCTAAATGGAGGCTGACCACCGCCCGCCCATCATCTAAGAGTTGCTTGAGATGGACAATTTCGCCTTGTGGATCATATCCGCGAGCTTCAATCACGTTCAGGCCTTCATTGACGATCACCTCTTGTCCTTTCCTGAGTGATTCCGGAAGGATGGACGGATGAAGATTGACCCGCAATTTTCTTCCGCCGAGGGACACATTCACCGTTCCGTCCTCATTGGTGTTATAGAAGACGGCGAAGGTCGAAGGCGGCGCAGTCAGTTTATCGACTTCTTTTCGAAGGGCTTCGATTTGGGCTTTGGCTTCCTGGAGGGTGGAGACCAACTGTTCATTTTGTCGTTGAGAAAGATTCAGCTTATGGCGGGAGTCATGAAGCTGTCGCATTTCGAGTTCCATGGACTCAATCTCTGTCCGTAATTTTTCAATCTCACGGATATGGTCGTCTGTTTTTCGGATTCCCATCGTTATATCTTACCTGGTTCTACATTTCGAAGATACCAAGAGAGCATATCCTCTCTAGGAATGGCTTTCGCCTGCGTTCGATTGTTATCCGGCATTCATGATATTTATTCTTTATGGAAAGATCTTACCACCCAAAAAAAATTAGGGTCAACCAAACACGCGTGTTGTGAGGGAGTAAAAAAAATTGACAAATCAGGATAATCGTGCAAGCAACTCTCTGGTGCTGTCAGGTATCGAGGGCGATTGAAGTATTGAGGAGATGACGGCGACTCCATAGGCACCTGATGAGAGAACGTGAGGAATCCGGTCAGGGGTGATTCCTCCAATAGCAAAGATGGGCAAACGGATTGCTCGACAGGCCTTATCAAGGACGTGAATTTCCAAGGGTGTGCCATATGATCTTTTCGAGGGGGTGTCAAAAATCGGACCAAGTACGATGAAATCAGCACCTTCCGCTTCTGCGATTCTGGCTTCTTCCACAGAATGAGTCGAGATCCCGACGAGATATTCGTCTCCCAACAGACGACGAGCAATGGAAACGGGTAGACTATCTGCCCGAAGATGGACTCCGTCGACTCTCAGTGCGATGACCAGATCGATGCGATCATTCAACAAGACTGTGCCTTGCTGTTGCTTCACGATTGGGAGAAGGCGATGAGTGAGAGAAATCAGGTCGCGGGTATCAAGATCTTTTTCCCGTATTTGAACCATCCGGACGCCGGCTTCCACCGCTTGGGTTAGCACGGAAGGCAGGGACCGGTGAAGGGTCTGATGTCGGTCGGTTAAAAGGTAGAGACGGGGGAGAGGGTGGGAGGTCATTCCCAAAGTGGCTACAGCATACCCTCGATAGGGCTGCTGGCGGTGGCGTATAACTTTCTTGGAATTCTTCCGGCCTTAAAGGCCAACCGTCCGGCCTCGACCGCATACCTCATGGCCGTGGCCATCATCAATGGATCTTTGGCTCCGGCGATCGCCGTATTCATTAATACGGCGTCGGCGCCATATTCCATGGCTAATGCGGCATCAGAGGCGGTCCCCACGCCGGCGTCCACGATGACCGGTACATTCACGGTTTCCATAATGATTTTAAGATTGTAGGGATTGCGAATGCCTAATCCCGAACCAATAGGGGCCGCGAGGGGCATGACAGCGGGACATCCGATGTCGACCAACTTTTTGGCGACAATGGGGTCGTCATTGGTGTACGGTAACACCACGAACCCTTCTGCGATCAGAATCTTTGCCGCCTCAATGAGTCCTGCGGTATCAGGAAACAGCGTGCGTTCATCCCCGATCACTTCTAATTTCACCAGGTCTGAAATCCCTGCGGCGCGGGCAAGCCGGGAATAGCGAACCGCATCTTCGACGGTGTAACACCCGGCGGTATTGGGCAGAATGGTATATTTCTTTGGATCGATGTAATCCAGTAAATTTTCGGACTTGTTGTCGGTAATGTTGACTCGACGAACGGCAACGGTCACCACATCAGCCCCGGATGCCTCAATGGCTTTTCGGGTTTCCTCAAAGTTATGATATTTTCCGGTTCCGACCCAGAGCCGTGAGCTGAATGACCGACCTGCAATGATTAATGAATCCTGATTCATCGCTGCCCTTTTAGTCGACTCATATGGGAGAGCCGCCCCCGATGAAACTTAAAATTTCAACCTTGTCCCCATCGCGGAGATTCCATGTTGGGAAATCGCCACGGTCCAATATTTTGAGGTTAATTTCTACCGCGACTTGTTCTGAACGGAGGTTGAGTTTTTGAAGAAGTTGATCAACCGTCAGGGGTTCTTCCGCCCCGTGTTCCTCTCCATTCACGACAATTCTCATAAAAAATACTGGCGGAAACCTTCCGGTGGACTATAGCATGCCGGCAAATCATCCTACGGGACTTTTGAAATTCTTGTCAATGAAGGGAAAGGGGGTGATGTCAGAGTTGGTCAGTAGGGTAATGAAGGCTTCCGCATGAACTGGTAATGTGACTTGAATCTGACATAATATGAGAATACTACACCTTGGGAATTTTCGTATTGGAATAAAGCTCACATGGGAATGAGCCGATTGTGACGAAGGAAAACGTGAACCAGGATTTGACAGCCATTTTCTCCTCGATGGCTGGATTGTTGGCATCTAAAGGCGAAAATCCCTATAAAGTGAAAGCCTATCGTCGCGCTGCTGATTCGCTGAAGAGCCTCCAGGAAGATATCATGGCCTTGGCGGAACGAGGTGAACTGCAGACCATTTCAGGAATTGGAAAGGAGTTAGCCGCGAAAATTCAGGAATTCCTTGCCAGCGGACGCATCCGTGCCTACGAAGAATTAAAGACTCCTCTTCCTGAATCTGTGCGGGAATGGATGAATCTCCCGGGTTTTTCAGAGCCGATTGTGCACGACCTGTTTTTTCGATTGGGAATCACCACGTGGGGAGATTTGGAAGCCTTGGCCCAATCGCATTTATTGCAAACGCTACCGGGGTTAGGCGCTCGAGATGAGGAAATCTTGATGGCGATTCGAAGTAAGCGAGTCGCTTGTCAGGAGGCATGAAGATGGAAAAAGCCATGAACGCTTACACTGGTCGGTTCCAGTGGATACAAAAAGCAGCAATGAAAGAGATATGGAAACATATCAGGCATTCACCTCAGCAGGATGGTTAGATCATGGCAATTTCTGCATTTGTTTTGATTGACACAACAGGTAATCATACGAAAAGTGCGTATAAAACCATTACCCGTATTGATGGGGTGAAGGCCGTCTATCCGGTCACGGGTCCTTTTGACCTCATTGCACATGTGGAAGCTGAAACGTTGGAAGTCCTGAACGATCTCGTGATGACTCGCCTTCGAGGTATAGATGGAGTCATTAAGACGAATACCGCGATTGTTCTCAATCTCTAACCGTTTTCTCATCCAGTCTTGCCGGCCGTGCTAGACGGCCGGTCGTAGCTGCTTGAACACCTTCCAGGATTTCAACATTTCCACAGCTTTTAATAATTGAAGATCTTCGGGTGGAACGGGCTGGGCCTGGTCCTTGTCCTGAGGAGTCGAGCTGGCCGGAGGCGGACTGACCGGTGCTTTAGCAACAGGAGATGGCTGGGAGCTATCGGAGTTCCCGTCTTTTTTCCCTTCAGGAGTTTCCTGTTTCGCTACTTGGACCGGCTTCGGGTCAATCACAATGTCGGGTTGAACGCCGATGGAATGAATAGACTTTCCTTTTGGCGTATAGTATTTCGCCGTGGTGAGTCGCAGACCTGATCCATCGGAAAGAGGAAGAATTGTTTGAACCGACCCCTTACCAAAGGTGGTGGTGCCGATGACCACGGCTTTTCCCCAATCCTGCATGGCCGCGGCCACGATTTCTGAGGCACTGGCAGAGCCATGATTGACCAACACAATCATCGGATATTGATAATTTTTACTATTCGCCTTAGCACGGTATTCATCCTTCTTGCTGTTTCGACCTTGTATGGAGACGACCAAGCGCCCGGATTCTAGAAATTGTTCGGAGACTCCCACCGCAGCGGTCAAGAGGCCGCCGGGATTATTCCGGAGATCGAGGATTAGGCCTTGAATGTCCTTGGATATCAATTTTTCCAATTCCGTAGTCAGATCGTCGACCGTCGCTTCTTGGAATTGGCTCAATCGCACGTAACCGAGATTGCCTTCCAATAGTTTGGAGCGAACACTTTGAATTTTAATAATATCCCGTTTGATGGTGAAGATCAGCGGATTTTCCACGCCCTCACGCTCGATGGTCAATTGCACCGATGTGCCTCGCACGCCTCGCATTTGCTGCACGGCTTCCATCAGCGTGAGATCTTTGGTCGGTTTGTCGTCAACTTTGATGATGGTGTCCCCGGGTTGGATACCAGCTTCGAAGGCCGGGGTATCTTCAATGGGGGAGATTACGGTCAGCCGATTGTTTTTTATGCCGATTTGGATGCCGAGTCCACCAAACTCTCCTTTGGTTTCAACCTGCATTTCTTTGAACATGTCCGGCGTCATAAATGACGAATGCGGATCCAGTCCGGCCAGCATGCCTCGCAGAGCGCCCTGTACAAGATCTTTCGTTTTGGTTTCTTCCACGTAATGCTTTTTGACTTGCGAGAGGACTTCGGCGAAGACTTGCAGTTCTTCGTATGGTTCGCTGGCATACCCTGCCCGATCTCCACCTTTCCCGATTAAAATGCCCACAAAGAGGATGGCGGTCAAGGTCAGACCAGAAATCACTACGGTCGACAATCGTTCATGTGACATGTGGCGTTCCTTTATTCAGATAATCAATTAAGGCCGTTTTGCCAGCCATTTTAGAGGATCGATGGGGGTGGTACCCTTTCTCAATTCAAAATAGAGGGTGTCTTCTTCCGTCACCCCCGTTTCGCCTGTTTCGCCAATGACTTGACCATTCGTCACGGAGTTTCCTTCGGCCACTAAGAGTTTTGAAGCATGGGCGTAAAGGGAATAAAAACCATTCGTATGGTCCACGATCACCACAAGGCCGTATCCTTTAAGCCAATCGGCATAGACGACGTTTCCAGCTGAAACGGACTGAATGGGGCTACCTTCCTTGGCTTGAATTTCTATCCCCTTTTTATTCACAAAAGTATCAAAGGTGGGATGTTTTTGCCGACCAAAATATGAAACCACCTTTCCTTCTACCGGCCAAACCAGAGATCCAAGAGCGGGGAGGCGCCCCGGCGTTTGGCGCATCCGGGATTGGGCCAACTGAAATCGTTGGTCCAATTCTTTGAGAAGGCTATCCACTTGTTCAGCGGATCGCCGGAGGTCTTCAACCATGCGTTCATGGGAACTCTTTTCCTTCGAGAGGCTGACCAAGACTGTGCGTTTTTGACGTTTGAGCCCTTTAACTTTCTGGATGGTTTGTTGGGTTTCTCCCTGCAGGGCGAGGAGTTCCTCGCGAGCTGTGGTTTGTTGTTCAATCAGAAGTTGGAGATTCAAGAGATCTTCCTGAAATTGTCGGACAAGTTGATGCTCCCGTTGAGCCACCCATGAAATATAATCCATCCGATGAGCCACATCGGTGAATGATTCTGCTGTAAAGAGCGTTTTCAGATATCCAGCGCGCCCTTCCATATATAATAACCGAAGTCGGGCGGAAATGGAGGATTGACGGGTTTGAACGTCTTTCCCTGTTTCCGTAATCTTCGTACTCAGGTTGGCCAATTCCTGATCTTTCTCTTTAATCTGCTGATTAATACGGTTGTGTGCTTTCTTCTGATCGTAGAGTTGTCTGTCTAATTTTTCGACCGTTTTCAATACCGACCCATGCTTTTTTTCGATCTGCTGTGCTTTTTCCTTGTTTTCCGCAATTTCCTGATTAAGTTGTTCCAACCGGAGGCGTTCCTGCGTGATTTCCTTTTTGATGCTTGAGGGATCAGCACCCCAACCATCCTGGATCAAGAGAACGAGCAGTCCGAATACCACCACGCCTTTGTTCAATGCTGGCTTGAAGAGGGTCATAGGCGAATTCTCATGGAACTATAGATGGTAGTCAGCGTTCCCAGGCACCCCAACACGATGCCGCCGGCTACCAACAGAAGCGAAAGGGGAAGAGGAAAAAACTCAAAAACCGTGGAAAATCCTCCAAGCACACTCAAACCTTGGGTTTTGTGTGTGAAGAGTTCAAAGCCCCCGCGTAAGAATCCTAAGGCGATGCCACCTCCCGTGGCCCCTAATAGGGCTCCTTCAATAAGATAGGGCGTACTGACAAACATACTGGTTGCCCCGATTAACCGTAGGATTTCAATTTCTTGCTGTCTGGTATGAAAGGCAAGCTGCACGGTATTCGCAATAATTGTGATAGATGCTAAGGCCAAAATGCCTCCAACGACCAGCGCTCCTAACTCCATATAGGCGATGAGGATAGTCAGGCGGTCGATCCAATCCCGATTATACCGCACTCGTTCGATCTCGGGATTATGTTGCAAGCGATTGACCAGGTTTGAAATCATGTCCGGGGTTGGAGTCTTCCCGGCCATAGTTAACACCAATGATGCGGGAAACGGGCTCTCCCGAAGGCCTTCCAAGAGATATACTTCCTCGGGAAATTGACGTTTGAATTCCGTTAACGCATCTTGCTTGGAAATAAAAACCAGAGAATCCACTGCTGGCTCGGTTTTGATGGCCAGTTGCAGATCTTGAAGCTTGGCGGGGTCAATATCATTTTTGGGGTACACGATGATTTCAATATTGTGCTGTACGCGTCCCAGTAAATTATGCACATTATGATACAGGAGGAGAAACACTCCAAAGCTCGTCAGGGTGAATGCGGTCGTGACAATGCCAATCACGGTACTTCCTCGATGGGTGCGGAGGCTGGTGTAGGCTTCACGGATAAAATACCAGAACCGTTTCACGTATAAACTCCTTGATCGGTCAGGAGATGTCCGCAATCCAGTCGAAGAATCCTCCCATTTAATTGCTCGACCACCTGTCGGTTGTGTGTGGCCATCATGACGGTCGTCCCCCGAGTATTGATAGCTTTAAATAATGCAGCGATTTCGGTGGTGAGCTGTGGATCGAGGTTTCCAGTCGGTTCGTCTGCCAGAAGGATGATGGGACTATTCACAATAGCCCGAGCGATGCAGGCCCGTTGTTGTTCTCCGGCGGAAAGCACAGAGGCGGTGGTGGTTTGTTTATGTTCCATGCCAACCGCTCGAAGAGCTTCCGTGACTTTTCGCCGCGATTCGAATGATGAGAAGCCGCGAATAATCAGGGGAAGGGCCACATTTTCGAAGACTGTCCGATGTTGAAGCAGCTTGAAATCCTGAAGAACATACCCCATGGTTCGTCGATGATAGGGAACATCGGATCCACGAAGGCGGGCGATGTTTCGATTCTGGACGAGAATTTGGCCCTCATCAGGGTGTTCCGCTCCAAAAATAAGTTTGAGCAACGTGGTCTTGCCGGCTCCGCTGGGGCCTGTGAGTAAGACACATTCGCCTTTTTCAATTCGCAGGGAAATATCTGAGAGCGCAAGGCAGCCATCGTAATATTTCGTGACGTGAAAGAGTTGAATCATGCTATCGGGTTGCCTGGAACTTGAAATGCCTCATCGTAAGAGAAAAAGGACCGATCACCTCTCTTGGTGCAGCGGAATGCGAAGAGTTCCTTAATCGTCAAATTTAATAATTGGGCTTCCTTTCGAGGCCGACCCTTGTAATTTACCATTGACAGTCTGAGCTGGAAACCTCAAAAGCCTGTTCCAGGTGAGTTATTTTTGGAGAATCCGTCTCCGATCCAGTGATCAAGATAACATCAAACCGGCAAAGTTGGTTGCTGAGACCGTGTTGAGAAAGATAATACGACGCTAACTTAATGATTTGGCGTTTTTTGCGGGTGTCAATGGCATAGGGGGCTCCGCCGAATTGATTGGTTCGCCGTCCTTTGACTTCGATAAACACCAGTGTGTCCTGGTGTTGCGCAATAAGGTCCAATTCCCCGCCACCCACACGGTGGTTTCGCTCAAGAATCCGATAGCCTTTTTTTTGAAGCCATTCTTCAGCCAACACTTCTGCCGATCGACCAAAATGTTGAGACGAGGAGGTCATAAAACCGAGTCGGCGTCCAGGCAGGCCTGCACAGGCTGAAAACTGCGTCGATGGCCTGGACACGGGCCAAACTGGTGTAGCCGCTTGAGATGTTCCTGTGTGGCGTAGCCCTTGTGGAGATGGAACTGATATTGAGGAAAGCGTTCGTGATAGGTGTGCATCATGCGATCACGGGACACTTTTGCCAAAATGGACGCGGCAGCAATAGAGAGGGAAAGTTGGTCCCCCTTTATGACCGGCCGTTGAGGAATCGATAGGCTAGGGAGGTGAAGGGCATCAAGAAGAAGGTAATCCGGTCTGATGGACAGGTGTTCAAAGGCCCGGCAACAGGCTAGTCGGGTGGCACACAGGATATTCATTTCGTCAATTTCCTGCTCTGACGCCATGCCGATGGCCCAGGCGAAGGCCCTGGCAGTAATCACGTCATACAACGACTGGCGTTGTGGTGCAGACAGGAGTTTTGAATCGTCGAGAAGATCCGGGAACCAACGACGGGGAAGGATCACAATGGCTGCGACCACAGGCCCCGCCAACGGGCCTCGGCCGGCTTCATCCAATCCTGCAATTCGCCGAAATCCGCGGGCTCGTGCCGCTTGTTCAAAAAAGTCTGTGGGACCCATACCCTTCCATGAGGGAGAGTCGGTCTGCAGGGAAGGGAGAGCCCCTTCTTCTGGCTTATTCGGATTCTTCAGTGCTTTCCGATTCACCGGATGAGGGAACCTCAACAGCAGTAGCTGCCTTTTTGCCGGTTTTAGCCACTCGCGAAAATTCCCGTTCTGAAATTTTGGCGGCTTTGCCCTTTTTGTCTCGAAGGTAATAAAGCTTTGCGCGCCGGACCTGCCCTTTTCTTACGACTTCAATGCCAGCCAGGTTTGGTGAGTGCAGCGGGAAAATCCGTTCGACTCCAACCCCGAAAGAAATTTTACGAACCGTAAAGTTTTCGGCCACTTTGCGGCCCTTGCGTGCGATCACCAGGCCTTCAAACACCTGAATCCGTTCTTTCGCTTCCTCTTTCTTCTTCCCGTATTGTCGCTCTTCGACGACGCGAACCTTGACTCTCACCGTGTCCCCAATTTCAAAAAACGGTACGGTGCCTTCTGCCAACGATTGTTCTAAACGCTCCAACTGATTCATGAGAGTCTTCCTCCTTCAAGGTCTCGTCGTACTACTACTGGACGTCGAGGTATAGTTGTGTTCAATTTCTTCCAATAACTGACGATCTTCACTGCTCCAGGTATGGCCCTCTAACAGGTCAGGGCGTTTCAACAGCGTCTGGCGCAACGATTCTTTTCGACGCCAGCGGCGAACCGCCTCATGATTGCCGGATAGTAAAATTTCGGGAACGGGCATCCCGCGAATTTCGAATGGTTTCGTAAAATGAGGAAAATCCAATAACGATTCCACGAACGATTCCTGTTGAGCGGAATGTAGATCACCCAATACGCCAGGGATGAGACGCATGGCCGCATCAATCATCACGAGTGCGGGCAATTCACCACCAGTGAGCACGTAATCCCCGAGGGAAATTTCTTCAACCGGCAAATGGGTTCTGACTCGCTCATCGATTCCTTCATAATGCCCGCAAATAAACATGACGGGTCGCGAATCCTGACTGAGATCACGAGCTAAGCCGTGAGAAAATCGAATGCCCTGTGGAGAAGGGATGATGATACGTATTCCACCTAAATCTTGTCCAATCCTGTCAATGGCTCGAAAAATCGGCTCGGCCTTCATGACCATCCCCCCGCCGCCGCCATAGGGAGTATCATCCGCAGTCCGATGCGGATCATCGGTGTAGTCCCGTAGGTTGTGGATATGAAGAGTCAGCAGGCCTTTATCCTGGGCGCGCTTCATGATGCTTTGGGAGCCGACAGCGTGAATCAGCTCCGGAAATAGTGTAACGATTTCACAGCGCATACGTGACATCCCACCATTCACGTGAGGTTAACCGCACAACCTTCTGCTTTAAGTCCACCATATCAATGGTCCGTCGACTGGCCGGGATGAGGACTTCCCGTTCCCCGTTTCGAATGACGAGGACATGATGTTGTGGATACTCCAGCACTTCTTCGACGCTTCCTATGGCTTGACCATCTGAATCCTCAACCCTGAGGCCGATTAATTCAAACTGATAAAACGTATCATTTTCACGGGGGAGATTGTGGGTGACCGGAACCTTGAGCCATGCTCCTCGATAGGGGGCAGCGGTTTCTGGCGTCGAAAACGCAGAAAGCCCCAGAATCACTCCTTGATTGATCTGCCGAACCGACGTTACCTTGGTTTCCACGTTCGTTCCATCGGACAGTGTTAGCGTCACAGATTCCAATCCTTCAAACCGTCCAGGCACATCTGTCAACGACTCAACGCGGACTTCTCCCCGAACTCCAAATGGTTTGAGAATTCGGCCTATGATTACCATGGATGAACATGATTGGTCAGGAGTTCCCATGATGGTCAAAAACCCTGCGGTATCCGGATACCAGGGTCAGCAGGATAGAACCCAGATCTAAACCACTCATTTTCCCTGACAGCAGAAGATTAGTTTCCTGAGGACTGTTTGGATTCGCGAAAGGCTTTCAGGATACCAGTATGTCGTAATAATCCTCTAACCGAATCGGTGGGTTGAGCCCCTTTTTGAAGCCAATCCAACACTCGATCTTCCTTAAACGACGCCTTGTCACTTTCCTTAAGGGGGTCATAGGTCCCAATCACCTCAAGGAACCGACCGTCCCGCGGCATGCGGGCATCCGATGCCACAACTCGATAAAACGGCCGTTTATGCCGGCCCACACGTGTAAGTCGTAAATGTACTGCCACTGGCAATCTCCTCTATCGTGAAAATAAATGAACGAATGAAAAAAACTCTTGGAGGCTTCAATCCTTACCGGGCATGAATGGCCCGGATCAGCTTCCGTCGCTTTTTCCCTTTTCCCATCCCCATTTGCCCTCCGACGAGTGATTTCATCATCCGTCGGGCATCCAAAAATTGCTTGATCAACCGATTGACCTCCGGAACTGACGTTCCGCTTCCTTTTGCTACCCTCTTTTTTCGATTCCCATTTAAAATCGTATGATCCCGTCGTTCGCGCGGGGTCATCGAATCGATAATGGCCACGACCCGTTTCATTTCTTTTTCGGGCGCAGCGGTATTTTCGGCAGGAGCTGAGCCCATCATCGTTTTGATTTTTTGTCCGCCCGGGAGCATGTCCAAAATCTGATCGAACGACCCTAATTTATTGACCTGTTTGATCTGATCACGAAAATCCTCCAACGTCAGGGTATTACTCGATACCTTTTTTTGCAATGCCATCGCTTGTTCTTGCGAAAAGTTCTCCTGGGCTTTCTCAATCAAGGTCAACACATCGCCCATGCCCAAAATACGGGAGGCCATCCGATCGGGGTAAAAAGGTTCTAAGGCATCCAGCTTTTCCCCGATGCCTAAAAATTTAATGGGTTTGCCGGTCGCCGCCCGGATTGACAGTACGGCTCCCCCGCGGGCATCACCCTCGACTTTGGTCAAAATGACCCCGGTGAGGCCCAGTGTCTGATTAAACCGTTCAGCCACGGAGACGGCTTCCTGGCCGGTCATCGAATCTGCGATCAATAAAACTTCCTGTGGCTGGACCCCTCTTTGGATATCGACTAATTCCTGCATCAATTCTTCGTCAATATGCAGTCGTCCACCGGTATCTAACAGCACCACGTCGTATCCGTGTTCACGTCCACGGGCGGCTCCATCACGGCAGGTTTGCACGGCCTGGGCGCCGGGTTGTCCCTCATTGGTTCCGCGATGAACGGGGATGTCCAGGTCACTCCCTATGGAGGCGAGTTGGTCTCCTGCGGCAGGGCGACGAGGATCGGCAGCGACTAACAAGACCCGCTTGCCTTCAGTTTTGAAATAATTGGCGAGTTTTCCACTGGTGGTGGTTTTTCCAGAGCCTTGCAGACCGACCATCATGATGACGGTGGGCGGTTGTGAGGAGAGATGCAGGGAGCTTTGTTCATGACCCAGGAGGTCTCGTAACTCCTCCCAGACGACTTTCACTACTTGATGAGCGGGGGTCAGACTTTTCAGGACTTCCTGCCCAACCGCTTTCACCCGAACTTTCTCTATAAAATCTTTAACTATCTTAAAATTGACGTCTGCCTCTAACAGCGCGAGACGAACCTCTTTCAACGCGTCGGTGATGTTCTGTTCCGTCAGAACAGCCTGGCCGCGTAACTGCTTGAAAACTTTTTCGATTTTTTCTGTTAGCGTGGTAAACATGAAAATCGGCTCAATGGGAAATACGCCATTTTAAACAAACTCAAGACAATAGTGAACAGGCTACAGGCCTGTCAAGATGAGCAAAAGAATGACAATGCCAACACTTGGCGTAATTGGGATTAGAGGCCTAATTTCTGTGACACTCACCGGTGGACAATTCAGCATTAATAGCTTCGATAGCTCGGTGAATTAATTGATGATCTGTGGAAACGGTGAAGCATAATTCTTCTCTTTCTTAAGTCTTAAGAAACTGGCTCTGACCGATTCAGGCCGTTAACATGGGATGACACCTCCATCCATAGACTACATACTTTATCTGAGTTGTCGAGATCGTATTTTTATGAATCCGAAGAAGTAAATTTCCTTTTAACAGGCCATTTTATGAAAAAACAGGTTAAAATAATTCTCGTCACGGTTCTCGGCCTGTTAGTCCTCTACACCGTAGTCGGATTTTGGGTGATCCCCTGGGCGATTATCACGAAGGTTCCTCCCAGACTTTCGGAAAAACTTGGTCGGCCGGTGGCTATCCAGGAAGCCCGGTTCAATCCATTTCTGTTTACCCTGCAACTGAAGGGGTTTGCTATTCAGGAACAGGATGGCTCACCTATAGCGGGGTTTGAGGATTTGTTCATTAATTTCGATCCTGGCGCTTCGCTGGCGAGCCGAGCCTATAGCTTTGCAGAAATTCGATTGGGGCTTCCGTACGGATTGGCAGTGGTGCGCCCCGACGGGTCGTTGAATCTTGCGGAATTGGGCTCTTCCTCCGAATCTCAAAATGCCCCTTCCGATTCCCAATCTGGTGAACACCCATCGAAAGGGTCAGAAGCGTTGCCTCCGGTCAGGATTGAAAAGATCTCAATTCAACAGGGAATTGTGGAATTTCAAGATCATTCACATCCCACCCCATTTGTGGCACATCTTGTCCCAATTAATTTCACATTGGAACATTTTAGTACGCAACACGGTCAGGGGAATTCCTATACTCTGACGGCTGAGCGGAGCGCAGGTGAGAAAATTACCTGGGAAGGAATGGTGGTACTGGAGCCGTTTCAGTCAGAGGGTCGCTTGGTTTTTGAAGATTACCAATTACCCAGACTGTGGACCTATGTAGAGGATCGGGTTCGATTTCAGATTCCTCAAGGACGGTTGAACGTGAAAGGACATTATCGATTGTCCACGACCGATCAGGGGGTGGGTGTGTTGGTCGATAGAGGGACCCTGACGGTTCACGATTTACAGATCCGGGAAAAAGGCTCAGTGTCCCCTGTGATCACAATTCCCCTCTTTGAAGTCAACGGTGTCTCGGTTGATGTGGCTAGGAAAGACGTCCGCATTCCTTCAATAACATCTCGCGATGCTCATTTCACCGGATGGATCGGGAAAGATGGTGCAGTCAATTATCAAACACTGTTTTCTCCGGTGGAAACCGAAGGTCAGGGTGATAAGGAGCCAGAGCCTTCTGCCACGTCAACCAATTCCTGGAAAGTGGCGATTGAGGATCTTGCACTCGACAACTTCACCATTGATTTTGAGGATCGTCAACCCGAGGATCCTGTGACACTACTTTTGGAAATGCTTCATTTCCACACCGCGAATGTGTCCTTGGATTTGGATCGGGCACTTCCCGTCGATCTTTCTTTTCAAATCAACCAAACCGGAAAGGCACAATTACAGGGAACTTTCCAGATTGATCCCCTGACCGTTGAGCTGGACCTGTCGTTGATCGATATCGCTCTTCAGCCGTTTCAACCCTATACCGTCCCATTTGTTCAATTTAGTGTCGGAAGCGGGGCGCTCACCCTTCGGGCTCAAGGCATTCAGGAGTATCTTATCCAAGAGGGGAAGGTGCCCGGAGACCATGTATTTTTAGTCGAACCAAATTTAAGTCCGGTGACGGGAGAGGGGACAGTCCGGAGCCCTTTATCCTTGACGGCTAACTGACCTGAAGCCCTCGCATCCTCTTCAATGCTGTTCGATAGCGAGATTCTTCCAGAGGAATTATGCCCTGGGAAATTCTTTCTCTTTTGAATTTCTGGATCTGGCTTCCCGGGCTGATGTGCCTGATGGGGGCACTGTGGCTTCTTCATCTTCGATTCGAAAACGCTTCCCTGGCCGATGTGGGATTTTGTGGAGGAGTGTTCATTCTGGTTCTTGCCTGTGGCCTATCGAGTGACGGGGATCTCACTCGACGAATAATGGTTATGGGAATGGGCAGTATGTATGCCCTTCGACTTGGTTGGCATGTATGGGCTCATCGAGTCTGGAATCATTCTGAGGATGCTCGCTATCTAAAAATCCGGCAGCTTCTGGGACGCTGGGAGGAGGTCGGCATATTTCTTTATTTTCAATTGCAGGTTCCTGCCTCTATGTTTTTCGCGGGGCTCTTATGCTGGATCATGAGTCATCCTCAAGTCGGGCTGCGATGGTGGGATGGAGTGGGGCTGGCGATTTTTATTCTGGCGGTCAGCGGAGAGGCCCTGGCGGATCATCAGTTGGAAGTCTTCAGATCCAAGGCAATCAATAAAGGCAAAACATTACAAACCGGGCTCTGGCGTTATTCCAGACATCCGAATTATTTTTTTGAAACTCTGCATTGGTGGGCGTATGTTCCGATGGCGATCGGCCTGCCTTGGGCATGGATGGCCATCATCTGGCCTCTCCTGATGATGAGTTTTTTGGTATGGGTCACGGGAATTCCCTGGGCCGAGGCACAGGCCGTCGCGAGCCGGGGAGATGAGTATCGCAACTATCAACGGCGCACCAGCGCGTTGATTCCCTGGTTTCCCAGGAAACCGTAGTAATGTATTCTTGAAGGACTCGCTTTCGATGACGGTCTTTCAACATACTCAGGTTCTTGTTGAGACGGGCTGAGTTGTGGGGTTGTATGTCAGCCGACGAAGGTTTCCGATCAGAAGTAATCCTGGAAGGGCAAGCAGGGTGCAGAGGATAAAAAATCCTTCCCATCCCAGCCAGGTGGCTAAGAATCCTGTGACGGAACCTGCAAACACGCGTGGAATTCCCATGAAGCTAGTCAACAAGGCATATTGTGTGGCCGTAAACCGCTTATTGGTGAGGCTGGCCATAAATGCCACAAACGCGGTTTGTCCAAGTCCACTCGAAATGGTTTCAAACGCAATGACGGCAGTGAGGGTGGGGAGGTGATTGCCGGTAAAGGCGAGAATCACAAATCCTGCTGTCGAAATCATTTGCAAGAAACCCAATATCAACAGGGAGGGCACGATCCCAAGGCGATAGACCACGAGACCCCCGATCAGTCCTCCTGCAATCAATGCAACCATGCCGAAGGCTTTGACAATCACCGCATAGTCGGTTTTCGAGACCCCAAGGTCCACCATAAAGGGGGAGAGCATTTCTGAGGCCATGCTATCGCCCACTTTATACAACAGGATAAAAAGGAGAATGGTGAAAGACCCCTGTCGGGTAAAAAAGTCCATAAACGGACCCATGATTGCTTCCTGCCAGGAAGCCGGTGGAGGGGCAGGAATGGAGGGTTCCGGTGCAAACCATGTCGTGAGAATGCCAATGACCATCAAGGAACCCATGATGAAGTACACCGCATTCCAGGAAAGACTTTCCTGATCGGCAAGGAATAAGGCCAATGCTCCAGCGGCCAGCATGCCCATGCGATAGCCATAAATAAACATGGACGATCCGATCCCGAGCTCTGCGTCCGAGAGAGATTCCCGGCGATAGGCGTCCAGGACAATGTCCTGGCTGGCACTCAAAAAGGCGACCAGGAGACACAGGAGGGCGATGGTGGGTAGATGAATGCCCGGCTGGGTGAAGGCAATGGATCCAATGGCCATCATCAAGGAAATTTGCGTGCCGAGCATCCACCCCCGGCGTCTTCCCAGAGAAGAAGGCACGAGGCGATCCATGACCGGAGCCCAAAGAAATTTCAGGGTGTAGGGGAGACCGACTAATCCGAAGAATCCGATGGTAGTTAAGTCGAGACCTTCCTCCCGCATCCAAAATTTAAGGGTAGATCCGGTGAGCAGGAGAGGAAGGCCGGAAGAAAAACCGGTCAATAGCATGACCAGCATTTTGGGACTGACAAGGAGGATGAAGAAATTTCTGAGCCAATGCCCTGGCTCCGTCCGTGTGGTCATACACCAGACCTTATCAAAGAAATGTGCTTAGGTCTTGTTGAGGAGAGAGGCGGATTTAACCGATTTTGGTCATTTCCGGCTGTTGAAATCTTTCAGGAAGTCAATGATAACCGGTTGGTTGTTGAGCACGAGGCGGCGATGGACAGGGGGGCAGGCGAAAAAACTATTAGTTTAAATTGGGATCCAAGGGCATATGGACATATGCTTTGTATTCATCTCCGAAGGTTCGAATCACCTCTCCCCATAATTGGAAGGAATCTTCGTCGAAAACAAGATTGGATCGAGCAGGCATGGTAAACCAGGATCCACTTTCCATTTCCGTTTCCAATTGGCCCGGGCCCCATCCCGAATAGCCCATATAGGCCCGAAATGATTCTTCTTCACCGGGAACCTCAAGAATGCGTTCCAGTGTATCCATATTCCCGCCGAGATAGACTCCATCCAGCACGGCATGCGCATCTTCGATCTCCTCATTCAGACGGTACAACACGAGTAGGCTGTTTTTTTGGACAGGACCTCCGGCATACACGCGATGTCCCTGACCTTCCAGCACCGGTACCTGGGGAAGGACCTCAGCAATATTCATCTCCGTCGGACGATTGACGACAACCCCTAACGCCCCTTCCGGCCCATGTTCACACAGGAGCACGACCGTTTGGCGAAAATTCGGATCGCGCAAAGCCGGCTTGGCAATCAGGAAGACTCCTTTACCGAGAGGTGTGTTCATATCTAGATCCTACTCTTCAATTCCTATTCCTTCAAGGGGAAACCTCTGGGGAAAAATGGGTAATTCGCTTTCCGTGAAAAATACCAAAAAAGGTACCAGGCTCAAGTCTTCCCTTTTATTCATGCCTGACCATGACCCATCCACCTCAACCACAAAAGCGAATCGCTCTGCCGTGTGAAGGTGGCATTAATCAACATCCCTTGAGGATTGGAAGAGGGCATAGATCGATTAATGGCGGTAATCTTTAAATTCACCGGTGCTATCATCCAGTTTCAAAAATGTCCGCATCTGCGTCTTGAGTGTTTGCCGGGCATTTTCATCCCCTAAATTTAACTGGTATTCATTAATTACCATCGTCTTAGTTCCACCTGGTCCCGCCCACTCATTCCAGCAGGTCTGACAGACTTTTTCCTTGATCTCTTGTTCCAGTTTTCCCATAAACAGGTTGTCCGTGATCGCTTCCGCGTCTTTATCGCATTTGCGGCAATGAATTTGCGCCATCCTTCTCTCCTTTTGTAAGTTACACGCCCACAGGTCATCAGTGAAGAAATGCCAAAACGAATTAAAATCCTAACACAGAAATCTTTGGTGGGAAAAGAAGCCAGAAAGAATTTCAATGCCCGAATTCAGGAGAGGGCCGGTCAATACAGCAGTATGACAGTTCAAGCTTCTCCAATCCAGGGCGAAGAATGAAAGTAGGTGGGAATGTGTTAGTCACACGTCAACATTGGAGCAGAGAACAATATGTTACTCGCAGGAATTGACATTGGGACATTGACCTGTCGCTTGTTGGTGGCGGACGTGAATCCATCCGAATTTAAGGTTGTGGATGGCGACCGCCGGATTTTGCGGCTTGGGGAAGGAGTGGATCAGCACAAACGGTTATCACAGGCCGCGATGGATCGGGTTGTGACCACTCTGAAGGAGTGGAAAGACCGGACGGCAAAATATCCGCTTCAGGCGGTAGTGGTGGTGGCCACCAGCGCCGTGCGTGATTCGGCCAATCGGCAGGACTTCCTTACTCGAGTGGCACAAGAGACCGGCTGGGGCGTGGAGCTGTTATCGGGTGAGGAAGAAGCCCGTCGAACCTTATTAGGCCTTCGATTCGGGTTGCCTCCCTCCATCACTGAATTTGTGGGATTGGATATTGGCGGCGGGAGTACCGAGTGTATCCTGGCTCAATCTGGTAAGGCTCCGTCTGTCATTTCGCTTGAGCTGGGAGTCGTACGATTAATGGAGCGGGTGTTTCACCAGGATCCACCTTCAGTCCAGGAGATTCACAAGGCGGAAGTGGTGATTGATGATGAATTGGCCAAGGTGTCGAAAGCCATCGGACTCTTTCACGGCATTCCACTGGTAGGCACAGCCGGTACTGTCACAACCCTTGCCGCCATGGCCCAGAAACTCCCTCGGTATGAGTCTGCACTTGTTCACAATTATACGTTGACGATGTCGACCATCAAACGACTGGAGCAGGAACTCCTGACTAAAACCGGTCCGCAGCGATCGGTCCTGCCAGGCCTCGAACCCGGGAGGGAATATGTCATTGTGGCAGGCACCGTGATTCTGCGGCGCATGATGGAATATTTTGATTTTGACACATGCCTGGTCAGCGACTTTGGCCTTCGCGAAGGGGTGCTGGTTGATAAAGCCGAAAAAATGAAAAATCTGAAATGAGAAGGGTAGGGACGAACTGGATCCTGCTGTTATCGCTGGGTGTACCAGCGGAAGCCGCCGGATTCTTTGAAGGCCGGTTGTTGGCCGATGCTCATGCCTCCTGGCTTTTCAACCAGGAGGACTTTGAAATCCCACAGACCGAACCAGGCAGGGTCCAACACATTGTGGTAATGCAAACCGGTGAGTTTAGGAAGAAGGGCGCCGAGCGCGGTGCCCAATTCTTTTTCCGTGTAGGCGCGGACGGAAAAGGGTTTCTGCAATTCACGGCAAAATCGCCGCAGCGTATAGGCTGCCCCCGTACATAAGACGTTAATGTCCCGTTTCATGCCGAGCAATTGCGGCAGGGTGCAATACTGCTCGCGGAAGCCCAGCCATTTGGCGGCATGACGGAGATGACTGAATTGCACTTCATATTCGGTGTGACCTGGCAGTCTGACGGGTGATGGCCAATCCTGTTCGATGCCGAATTCGACCAGAATGGCCCGCCCGCCCGGCTTCAGCACGCGCCAGACTTCCTGTAAAAATTGAAGAGCGCCGTAATTGAAAATGACTTCGTCGGGAAAAGGCGGCATAAGGGGCAGGCGCATGCGCCGGATGAGATCTAAGGCTTCTTCATGGAGTGGATTCTCACCTTTAAACAAAAGAAGTTCGTCGCCGGTGAATTGGATCGGTGTCATGTCGGCGAGATTTTCATTATCGATTAACAAGTCAACGGAATGGTCGGCCAAGGGCATCCGTTCGGCGTTGGCTTGAATGGCCGTCGCTGTCCAGCCGGCTTTTCGAGCCAGGGACGTTTGGGAGTCGAGAAACGGGCCGGTTAGATCGAGAAAGGTGTACTGGATATCTTTCCGTTCCTCTGCCGAGAGTTCTCCGGCCAGTTCCTTCGAGACATAGCCCAGGCCGGCGCCGACTTCCACGATTTGTCTGGGTTTTGGTGTGAGCCACCCCATTTGACGAAGCGTCTTGCCTAGCAGGCGCCCATAGGTGAGGCCGTTCATGGCTTCGCAGGGTTCGCGAAAGAGATGAGAGACCGTGGTTTCGATTAGTTCAAAATGGCCGTGAGGCCCTTGAATGCCCTGGACGTGAAATTTAGAAAGATGATCTTCCGTTTCGGCGGCGACGTTTTGATGCCAGCCTTCCCGCACCTTTTGAAGCAACAGATCCCATTTGGCTTCCGCGCTGTGTCCGCTGGGCGGTTCGGTACCATAATAGGCCAGAGAAAATCGCGGTTGGGCCCATCGTTCTAAATGCCAGCGGCCATTGTGTTGGTTAGGGCTGCAGACCCATTTCCCAAATTGATTAAGCAGCGCGCCAATAGTCATGCGGCCGTCCATTGCGCCGAGCAAGGCTGCGCCCATACGGTTGAGGCGAATCAGGGGTAAATCTTCATCCAGCGGGGCGACCCACCATTCCTCAGTGGCATGGTGATAAATCACAATATCCGGCATGCGCCAGGCCCGCTGATTGAGGATGTCCCCCTCCAGAACCTGAGGGCTGACTCCTGCCTCGGTATCGATAGTGGGTTGAGAGGCGGCGGTTTCAGTCATGGGTTTCTATTCGCTACCTGTGAAATCAAAGCGGCAAAACGAAGCTGCAAGGGTACCCGAATGATCCAAATGGCTGCAACCTGGTGGGAAATAGCCAGAAAAGAGAAATAAAAGTCCGAGGAATTATTTTGAGTCTTGTGCAGGTTTTTGTGCCAGGATACTGGCATAGGCGGCATCCCCGGTATCGACCTCTTGATACCGCAACACCCGCAGGCCCGGGAGCAATCGTAATAATTCATTCCGCTCCAAAAGGAATGCTTTGTTAAATGTCGGGCGATACCGCAAATGATCCACCGTGTAGGTTTCGATCACCACCATTCCGCCCGGTTTCAGAGCCGCAGCGATTTTGGGGAACAGATCCCGCTGTAAATAATAGGTGCAGATTATGACATCAAAGGTATCGGGGGGAATCGTATACTGTTCAAGATCTGCGACCACGGTCGTGAGTGTCACCTTTTTTTCAGCAGCGAGGGCGTGCGCTTTTTTGAATCCCGCTTCTGAAATATCCACTCCGGTCACCTGAAAGCCTTTGGTGGCCAGGAAGACCCCGTTGCGTCCTTCACCCATGGCCAGCTCTAAGGCGGCCCCTTGGGGGAGCAGGTCGACATGGTCCTTTAAAAACGGGATGGGGTCACGGCCGAACAGATATGTCTCGGTCCCATATTTGTGATTCCATCGCTCTTTATCTCCTTCCGCCGCCAAAAGGAAGTCAAGGGATAGAAATCCCACAAGGCTGAACAGACTAAGAAACACCAGGCTAATTTTTTTAAAGGGGATTGGGATTGTGGAAAATTGAATCTTCATCGCATACCCTCTAAGGCTGTTGTGACAACCTATCCTATTCTGATCATGAGACAAAAGAATACAGCAATATCTTCAGTGGTCTTTCCCCGGCCCAGTGGGTATCATGCAGGGTTTGGGGTATGGATAAATATTGTAGGAGAGAACTATGCCCGCCTATATCGTGACATGGATTCATTTGTTGGCTGCCATCACTTTCATCGGAGGATGGATGTTTGTTCAGCTTGTCGTCCGGCCGAGTTTGACGGAAGGCAAGGCCAAGACACTTTCCATAGAGGCCATGGAGATCGTCAAAAAATTCGGGCAACGTTTTAAAACGGTGGGGTGGGTGAGTCTGATGGTGCTGGTCTTTACCGGAGCATCTCAATTGTTGGATGAAAGCGGATCTGCCCGTATCGAAACCAGTTGGGGCTTGATCATGATGCTCAAGCTGTTTGTCTTCGCGATCGTGGGAGGACTGATCTTTGTTCATGATCTTATTATCGATCCCTATGGATTTCCGGCCAAAGGCCATAAGCAGGAAGCGCGGCCACTCATGTTTTCCGGAAAAGTTGTATGGATGCAACGAACCATTTTAGCTCTGAGCCTGGCCGTCCTGTTTATTGCGGTGTATCTGACAACTTTCTAGATATTGGATCAAGTCATATTCCCATCACGCGCTCTTAGACTTCGAAGTGCAAATACACTGTCGAGCCTTCCGGTTGGCCCATCTGTTGAAACTTCTGCCGGTTTCCCACCCTAATTTGAATTGACTGATACAATAGGATCAGCTTCCGGAATCTATAAAAGTGCGACATTCCATAATCATCTTGTCTTTTCTGAATTGTCTCATTTCGTCCGGAATCGCTGTGGAAAGTAAGTTCAGAGATGGGGACATCTCCTCATGAACACCCGGAAATGGTCGTAACCCGACCATGACCCGGGATCAGATCATTGCCCAGCTCCGTGAAAGGATTGTGGCGTTTGCGACATCTCGTGGATCAAGGGAGGTGGCCGAAGATTTGGCCCAGGAGGTTCTCATGGTCTTGCACGAAAAATATCCCCAGGTCACTGAGATGACGGAATTAGTTCCGCTGTCCTTTCAAATTCTCAGGTATAAAATGCTGGATCTTCACCGAAAAATCCTGAGGCGCGGGGAATATAATCAGGAATCCATTGATGATCGGCCTGTAGCCGATTGTCAATCGGATCCGTCTGTCCAAGTGGAACAGAAAGAGCGTGTGGGTCAATTGATTGAGGCGCTTCAGCAACTGGGTGAGCGTTGCCGGGAATTGTTCCGGTTAAAACTTCAGGGCCACAGCTTTCCGGAAATTCAACGGATATTCGGTGAGCGCTCCATCAATACCATTTATACCTGGGATTCCCGTTGTCGAAAACAACTGCTCGTTCTCATGGGAGGATGCTGGGAAACCACCATTCCTCAGACTGCAGCAGGCAAAAAGAAAACCGGGGAGAGAGGGTCATAATGGCGACATCCTGGGAACAATCTGCTGGGTGGCTATGCCACCAATACGCTGACCGATGAAGAAAAGCGGCAATTATTTGAAGCGGCTCTTCAGGATCAGTCCCTCTTTGACGCTCTGGCCGATGAAGAAGCCCTAAAAGCCATGCTCGCCGATCCTGAGACCCGTCAACGAATCCTGGCCAGCTTGCAGACAACAGAACATTCCGAGGCTGCCAAGAAGGACGGGAAATGGTGGGACTGGTTTCGCCGGCAGTCCTCACTCGCCTGGGCGGGGAGCATTGCTGCCGTGGGTCTGGCTCTGATCTTTGGCTGGCAAATGGAAAAAGAATGGGGCCCGGTGGTCAGTCAGGAGCAGGAAGCGGCGAAATCCTCTTCAGGGGAGGAAGGCGTATTTCGCTCGGAGAAACCTTCTGAGGAATCGACTGCGGCTGTACCGAAGGAGGCCTTGGAGGAAAAGTTAAATCAGACGGAGAATAAGAAGGTAGAGCCTCCATCTATGCATGAAAGCGCTCCACGAGAAGGGACCAACAAGGTTGACCGGCACAGGGAAGTTCCGGCTATGACCAAACAGGAAAGTGACCCGAGAGAAATAGGGCAAGCAAATAGGCGCCGAAGAGGAAATGAACAAGTGGCTCAAGCCCCGCCATCATCTTCACCCTCAAGTCGGTCCAAGTTTGAACCGTCGGTTCAGCCCTTAGCGGTCCCTCAGTCCCCGGAAGTGGCCCTGCCGGACATAGCCCCACAGGCTAAGACCCCTGGAAGATTTGCCGATCGAGCGGTGGAAGAATTACCTCAAACACCCCCAGGCGCCCAGGAACTGTTTTATGCCTCAAGCGGATTCTTGGCCGATGAAGTCATGACAGAAAAAAAGGATAAAGAAAGGATGGATCAGGGATCTGACCAGTCTCTTCGCGGGGCACTCTCGAATGAATTGAAATCTTCCTCCAAGAAGAAGGCCTTGTCCTTTCCTTTGGAGCGGGAGGTTGGAGGGGGTTCAGCCATTCCACCTGCCAGGGGAATCCGATACAGCTTTGTTCAGCGCACAAAAGAGGGCAAAGATGAGGAGGTGGAAAGCCGGAAGATCGCCGGAAATTGGTCGGAAATCCGATTGGCCATTGAATCGAACGTGTCCGGCTTTCTCTATGTGCTGGCTCCGGTGGACAATGGTAAGTGGCAGAATCTGATGCCGATAGACCCTGAACAGACGAAAAAAACTGAAGGCGGGATTAAAGTGAAATCATTTCAACGGGTGGAATATTCACTTGATCAATTGACGCCTATCCCAGGTCAATCCTTTGTCCCTTCCCTAACCGTATTGCTCTCACCTGCACCGCTGGAGAATCTGGGCAAATGGCTTGGACGCGAAGTTGATATGTCGGAGTTTCAATTTGAACGGGCAGAAGGCGCGATGTTTGTGGTTCAACCGATACTTGTAAAAGGGAATCCTCTGCATGTGGTGATTCCTTTAATGGAAAATTAATGATAAGAATGGAGCTTTGGTACTTCGACATCTGAAATTTGTCGACAATACCGCCCTATCGCTTTCGATCCACAAAATCCTCGTAGTTCCTAGATCTGCCAAACAAGATTCTATTCCTCTTCTTTTTTCAATATTCTCTCCAAATCCTCATTCAAGCGAACGGGGACCTGCATCGCTCCATGGAGAATGCTGATCACGCCAATGTCTTTGTTGGAGAGTTCTCGGAAAAAAATGTGATGTTTTTCGTAACGGCTAAAAAAGATTGTCAGACTTAAATCTGGTGGTACTAACATACTTGTGGGAAGCAGTTGCCATGGGATTTCTTTGTTGGCAAGTCT
Organism: uncultured Nitrospiraceae bacterium; assembly: GCA_963734345.1. Lineage (GTDB taxonomy): Bacteria > Nitrospirota > Nitrospiria > Nitrospirales > UBA8639 > Nitrospira_E. The sequence goes on along the minus strand of CAVTGT010000010.1, from coordinate 201,673 downwards.
TTGAAGGTGATCGTGCAAACCCTGAAGGTATTTCTTAGCCTGGGTCTCGCCCCACTGTTCGTAAGTATATTCCCAAATTTCATCCTGCCGTTTATCTGCCGAGGAGAAAAATCGATAGCCAGCCATTAGGGCTTAGCCCTCTTGGATTTGGTATTTCGTCTAATCACATCGGCGGCAGTCACTCGAATAAATTGACTGTCATCAGCTCTGAGGCCTGGCTCTAACTCCTGACGTAGCCATTCCCAGGCGGTTTTACGGTCTTTAAGGTCCCGTCGGATGAGATCACGGATATATTCGCTCGCATTTTCATACAGCCCATATTGACCTATCTGTTGTTGGAGATGATTGCGGAGATCTCCAGTCACTCTGACGTTGACGTTTTCTGATGCCATAATTCTCTTCTCCTTTTTTTGCTGACCCCTATTCCTGCCTCAGAGTTTATTATCGTCTTTGTAAATTAAAATTTCAATATAATTTACAAAAGCCTCTTTTTTCTTCTGGGTGACCTGAAAGGATTTAGAAAGTCCTGCCATACCCTCCTGTGAAGCGGCATGGGGCCGCGACACATAAGGAGGGAAAACATGAAGGCTGTACATGGCAGGAAACGATGGTGGGGATTGGTGGTTGGAGGCGGGTTGGTGGGGCTGTTGGCTCTCGTGGGAGGGGGGCTCAGTGCGAAAACTTCCCCTGGGCCGGTAGCCCATGCCAGTGCCCCTCCCAATGAAGGTTGGGTGAGTGGAGATCAATCCGGTAGCTTGACCGGGCTAGATCCGGAAGGGAGGCCGACGCAGGCCTTTCCCCTTAAACATACCGATGTGTCCATCCAGATCAGCGGGCCTCTTGCGCGGGCTCAGGTGACCCAGCAGTTCGAAAATCCCTATTCCGACAAAATTGAAGCCGTCTACACGTTTCCCCTTCCACAGCATGCTGCAGTGGATTCAATGACCTTGACGGTTGGAGAGCGTGTGGTGAAGGGGACGATTAAAAAACGGGAAGAGGCGAGAGCCATTTATGAAGCGGCGAAACGCCGAGGCCATGTGGCGGGACTATTGGATCAGGAGCGGCCGAATATTTTTACGCAGGCTGTGGCCAACATCCTGCCGGGTGAGCAGATTACGGTGACGATCAGTTATGTAGAGACGCTGTCATATGACGGCGGAGTCTATTCCGTGGTGTTTCCAATGGTGGTTGGTCCCCGTTACATTCCAGGTCAACCCATACCCCAGGCTCCGCCGCTCGGCGGGGGTTGGGCGTATGACACCGATCAGGTGCCGGATGCCTCCCGCATGACACCTCCAGTCCTGAGGCCGGACACTCGTTCCGGTCATGATCTTTCGTTGGCTGTGAAGATCGATGCCGGGGTTCCGATTCACCAAGTCCACTCAACCACGCACGATATTGTTGTCACCCACCCGGAGGTTTCTCATACGGAAGTCCACCTCAAACAACAAGCAACTATCCCCAATAAAGATTTTATTCTCACTTTTGCCGTGGCGGGGGAGGATATTCACGACGCTGTCCTGACGCATCGAAACGGAGAGCATGGCTTTTTTACCCTACTCCTCCAGCCGCCGGATCGGGTGAAGACCGAGGAGGTCACGCCCAAAGAACTGGTGTTTGTCCTGGATACATCCGGGTCGATGTCGGGATTTCCCATTGAAAAGGCCAAGGAAACCATGCGCCTGGCCATCGACGGGCTGAACCCCCGCGATACATTTAATCTCATTACCTTTGCAGGTGATACGCATATTCTGTTTCCCGAACCGGTTCCGGCGACTCCGGCGAATGTCCGGAAGGCTCAAGCGTTTTTGGCTTCCCGGTCTGGCGGGGGTGGAACTGAAATGATGAAGGCCATACTGGCCGCGTTGGAGCCTTCAGATTCGCAAGAACATATTCGGATTGTGTGCTTTATGACAGATGGGTATATCGGCAACGACATGGCCATTCTCGGAGAAGTGCAGAAACATCCCCACGCCCGCGTCTTTTCTTTCGGGGTTGGCAGCAGTGTCAATCGATTTTTGTTGGACAAGATGGCCGAACTAGGGTCGTGGCGAAGTGGAGTATGTGGGCTTGAATGATGACGGCTCGGCAGCCGCCCGGCGTTTCCATGAGCGGGTCCAACATCCTTTGCTCACGGATCTGTCCGTGGATTGGGCGGGGCTTGATGTGTCCGATGTGTATCCGAAGCGACTGCCCGATCTGTTTAGCGCGAAGCCTGTGATACTGACCGGGCGGTATACGACACCGGGCAAGGGGACGATACGGTTGCGTGGCAAAGTGGCAGGACGTTCAGTGGTGCGGAATATTCCCGTCGATTTACCCGGTTTCGCTCCCGAGCATGGTGTGCTGGCGACCTTATGGGCCCGGACCAAAATTTCCGATCTGATGGCGCAGGATTACACCGGAATTCAACAAGGAAGTCCCCGGACGGATGTGCGGGAAGCCATTACGCAATTGGGCTTGGAGTATCGATTGCTGACGCAGTTCACGTCCTTTGTTGCGGTAGAAGAATTGATCATCACGGAAGGCGGACAACCACGGCGTGTTGAGGTGCCGGTGGAACTGCCGGAAGGCGTAAGTTACGAAGGCATATTTGGCAGCGGGGACGAGAACGCAGGGAGTTTTCGGCAACAACTGATGCAGCCGGCTGCGAAAATGAGTCGATCGTTTCTTGGAGGAATGGTTGCCCAGGAGTCCGTGGCATCCAGCCCACCGGCCATGTTGGATCGGGTTGAACCGGAAAGGGATGCTTCTCGTCGGGGGGATTCATCCACCAAATTGGATTCTACTCTCGAATTGTTGGTGGCCCATGTGGAGAAGAAGACCACGTTGTCCGAGAATGTGGCCAAACATGTGACCGATGGGAAAGTGTTGCTTCAAGTCTGGTTGATCGATACCAAGCCTGAGACCTTGAGGAAGTTGAAAGCTTTGGGCTTCGAAATGGTCGCTCAACCCAAGACAGGACGCTTAGTAATCGGGAAGCTGTCCGTTGAACAGTTGAAAGCGCTAACGGACTTATCCGTGGTGCGGTATATCACGTTGCAACGTGCAGGAACGTAAAATCGAGGTGGTTACAGTCAGGCGGCTCGGGTATTTCAGTCCGAGCCGCCTTTTTTGCGTCATTCCTGCATGTTTTTAGCAGGAATCCATCTTTTGAAGCAACTCTACCAGCGAGTTAGAATGGCATACCCTCCACATAAAGGCGGTAGGACTGAATAGACGATGTTCTTAAAGTCTACTGAAAATCTCACAACTGGCGTTTCATCTCCGAAAAAGCCTCTGTAGGTTAAAACTCCTTTGCACTATTGTCCTGCTTGTCAGGACTACGTTCGTTTGTGCGCCAATGAATCTACCAAGCGGCTGCGGACGGCATATTGGGTAATCGGCCAACGTGGATCTTGGTGTGAACGGATCTGGCTCATTCGTGTTGAATGGCCTGGCAAATGAGCATGCGGTCAAATGGGTTCTTAGGAGCCGGAACAGAAAGTCCGTGCGGTAATCGATGCGACCCTGCTCACGAGACTGCCCGCTGCCACGCTCTGGAGTATAAGGATATGGCCCGCCGGTGTAGGGAGGGGAATCCTGCCAAGAGAGTATTTCACGAGAATTTCGCCAGACGGTAAATCGCACTGTAACACTATTTCATGTGTGCGGTCTGCAAACAATCTCCCGACTTAGCGGCGAGAGCGCCTGGTCGTCAGAAATGATCCCGGACAGGAGTTTGGTCTTGTGCGTCGACGAGAAATAGCAGGTATCCAGCCCTGTCGCACGGCTGGCCTGCCGTGAAGAAAGGCCGTGAGCAGGTCGTCAGGGAGGGGTTCAAAAGCTATCGGGAATGGAGAATTGGCCCTTGGCTAAGCCAATGGACCGTTTGCGCAAGGAAGGAGAGGATAATCCTCTGAATCTCGGCCACAGGTTCATTGTGTTTGCAAAGAATAATAGTTTCTCCCTTTTTGAGTTTGTCCAAATAGCGAGAAAGATGGGTTTTGGCTTCGTGAATATTTAACTTAATCATTAAGTTAAACTTAAACTAAAATTTGAACTAAGTCAATGCAGTGAAATGCGTAGAATAAGGAAAAATGGTCTTCGTTCAATGAGTCCGAAGGAATGGGCTTTAGCCTATAGATTCATTGAAACACAACGAATCGTAACGGCAATTTAATTCTAGAAGTTAAAACGGTTCTTGGCCGGCGCGGAGTTTAACAAGGGCGTTTTTTACGAATTCTATGTCCTTACTGCCGGGTTCCATATTTTGGGCGGCGAGGGTCCACGCGGCATCGGTTTCCTGACGGCGATTCAAGTACCACAAGGCTAAGCCCCGATACCAGTTGACTGCGGGTTGATTGGGAAGGTCGGCCAGGACAGTATCAAAATGTGCGAGCGCCTGCTTGAAGATGTTCGGGTCGTCAATTTGACGTGTTTCGATCTGAATCACTCCTAAATTGAAGTGAGCTTCATGCTGCTTCGGATCCAGCTCTAAGACTTTTTCCCAGGCCTTTTTGGCCTCAGGGATACGATTTAAGGCCTGATAGGATCGTCCGGCCATAATTTGGCCTTGAAGATCATCGGGATTGTCTTTGAGTCGTTTTTCCAGTTTTGCGACCATCTCCATCGGATTCGGTCCACCGCCCATTTGGGCTTCGACGGCCATCAGTTTTTGTGCGGCTTTGAACTGCAGTGCACCGTAAATGCCCACGGAGGCGAATAACACGATCACTCCCGAGGCAATGGCCGGAACCCAATTTTTTCGCTTCGAGGCGGTCTTTTGCTGTTCGCTCGTTTCCTGGTGTGCCGCGTCATCGAACGTGTCCAGCTTGTCCAAGAGGTTGAGCAGGCGGCGTTCGTCCGTGGCTTTCAATCGTTCGTAATCGGCGTGGTCCATCCGCCCTTGCGCCAACTCCATCTCGAGATCCTGGAGGGAGCGGATAATGGTTTCCCGTTCAACCTGAAGATCGGCGATTTCCTGGGCTCGATCATCATGCAGACCAAACGAAACGGGTGAAGGATCCCGGCGCCAAAATGGCAGGGTGAGGGAAAAGAGCACGATTCCCAGGATGACCACAAAGGGAACCACGAAGAATGCGAAAGTCGACATACGAGGTTGAGGCTATTCAGGACTCGAGTTCGCGCTCGATGCGTTTTCGAGCCTGATCGTCCAAGGGCGGTTCAGTGTGGGTGGGTGGTGTTGGCGTGTCCCGGACCCAATGAGTGACTTCCTTGTAGAGAAAGAACCCGCCGATGAGCAGGAGGAGAAACGGAGCCACCCAGATCAGCCAATTGACCCCATGCTTTGGGTGGTTCCATGAGAATATAGTCGCCATAGCGGCTGAGAAAATAGGCTCGAATCTCTTCCGTGCTGTGTCCCAGGGCGATGCGATCACGAATCACTCCCCGCATCTGTTGGGCCAGTGGTGCGCCTGATTCCCAGATATTTTCCGTTTGGCAGACCGTACAGCGAAGCGTCTTGGCGATTTCCCTGACCTGAATGTCGACGTCCGTCTCATCCTGCACGGCAGCAAAAAGGGGAAGGGAATGACCAACAGAACGGCCAGCCATACTGTGAATCGCATGCGCATCAGGATGTTGTGGGGGTTGGGTTGAGAATCGAGCAACGGGGCAATGACGTTTTGGGTAATGTTGGTATACACCTGGCCGGTGATCGGTCCGACCCATTTATGGCGGATTTTCCCTTGTTGATCGATCACGAATGTTTCGGGTACCCCATAGACCCCATAATCAATGGCCAATTGCCCTTTGAGGTCCCGGACATGGGGAAAGGTTGTCCCGTATTGCTGTAAATATTGCTGCGCATCCGGCAGTTTGTCCTGGTAGTTCACTCCCAGCATCACAAAGTCGGGATTATCCTTGAAGTGTTGGTGAAGTTGTAAGATGCTTTCATGCTCCACCTTGCATTCATAACACCAGGAAGCCCAGAAATTGAGCAGGACCACTTTTCCCTTGAATTGAGACAGAGAGATCGTTTTTCCCGTTTCAACATCCGGTCCTTCAAAGTTGGGAGCATCGGTCTCAATCAGGACCGTGGGAATGTGTCGTGGATCTCCCCAGAGCCCCTGGTAAAACAACGCGAATAGTCCCAACAGGATGAGGATGAGGGTCAGTTGCCAGCCTTTGCTCATTCTTCCTTCTTTCGCGGGCGGAGAATATTCAAAATCACGCCCAGGCCCATGATGATTCCCCCGCCCCAGACCCAAAGAACCAGTGGATTGAGTACCCCGCGCGCAACGGCCACACCGTCTTCGGAGACCTCCGGCATGGTCAGAAAAATGTGTCCCATATTGATGGCATAGATGGCCGATTCAGTGGTGGGCGTTTGGGTGGCCGCATAGATTCGTTTTTGTGGTCGAAGCTCGGTAATCAGATTTTCACCTTCGAATACCTGAAAGATCCCTTCTTGTGCGGTCCAATTCCCCCCGGCCACCTCGTGAATCTTTGTCAGTTTCATCCGATAGTCCCCGATAGCGAATTCGTCTCCCACGCGCATCGACACCACTTTTTCCGTTTGATACACGGTTGAGGCAATGATGCCGACGACTAAGACGAGAACCCCGATATGCGTCAGCATGCTGGCATAGCGTCGTTGGTTGGCGGTAAACGCCGCCAGACCTCCCTGAAAAATATTACTTCCGTTCCGTTGGGCATAGAGTTGGGAGATTTTGCCAAAGTCCAGGACAATCGCCATTCCCGCGAACGCCACGACATAGCTACCCGCCAGGGCATAGAGGTTATGAATGCCGGTCACAAACAGCAGGATGACGATGACCGCTCCCGCTAAGAGTGGCGTGGAAAAACTTTTTTTCAGACTCGCGACCGAGGCTTTTCGCCATGGGATATAGGGTCCGATGCCCATGAGAAACAACAGACCAAGGGCGATGGGCATAAACACCGCATTGTAATAAGGCGGACCGACGGTCACTTTGGCGTCCTGCAGTGTTTCGAGGATTAAGGGATAGAGTGTCCCCAAAAAAACCGTGGCGGCAGCCACCAGAAAGAATAAATTATTAAAGAGGAAGATCGATTCCCGGGATACCAGCGAATCCATCTCGACTTGCGATTTCAATTTATTGGATCTGAGGATTAATGCTCCGAAGGCAATCCCGATGACGGTGCCGACGAACAGAAGAATATACAAGCCGCGCTCAGGATCCGTGGCAAAGGAATGGACGGAAGTGAGCACGCCGCTTCGCACGAGAAAGGTGCCAATCAGGGACAGGGAAAACGTGACGATGATGAGGAACAAGTTCCAGACTTTGAACATCTTCCGCTTTTCCTGCACCAGAACCGAATGCAGGTAGGCTGTGCCCACAAGCCAGGGCATAAACGAGGCGTTTTCGACGGGATCCCAGCCCCAATAACCGCCCCAGCCCAGTTCGTAATAGGCCCAATAGCCGCCAAGCAGGATGCCGGTCGTCAGGCACATCCAGGCAAATATGCTCCATCGCTGAGTGACCTTGATCCATTCTTCTCCCAATCGCCCGGAGAATAAGGCAGCCATGGCAAAGGAAAAGGGAATGGAAAATCCCACATAGCCCATATACAGCATGGGAGGGTGCATGACCATTGCCGGGTCTTGCAGCAACGGATTCAAATCCTTGCCATCGAGGGGAACGGGCAGGAGTCGTTCAAATGGGCTGGAGAGAAAGACAATTAAACATAAAAATCCGAAGATGATGGCCGATTCCACCGCAATCAAATACGGCATGATGGTGGGTTGGGTACGCCAATGCAGCCAGACGGCCAGGGTACTAAAGACGGATAGAATGAAAACCCAGAGAAGGAGAGAGCCTTCATGGCCGCCCCACACAGCCGCAACGGTATAGAAAAACGGGAGTTTTGAATTTGAATTATTGGCCACGTACAGGACGGAAAAGTCCCGTGTGATAAACGAATAGATCAATGAGAGCATGCCCACACCGAGCAGGACGAAGATGAGGGTGACGGCCATGCGTCCGGACCGGGCCCAATCGGGGTTGCGGGTTTTGAGGGCTAAGGCGGCGCTGGCCATGCCAAAGACTGACAGCACCAGGGCCACAATGGTCGAAAAATGTCCTATTTCAATAATCATGGAGAAATGGCAAAGCGAGTTACGGGGAGAGGGTTTTCATGAAATCTTTTTTGGGGAGTTCCACGCCCGCTCGTTTGAGTTCCATGGGCATGTAGTCCTCGGAGTGCTTGGCCATGATCATCGTGGAATGAAAGGTCTGGCCGTCCCGCCATTGGCCTTCCACCACAGCCCCCTGTCCCTCTTTAAAGAGGTCAGGAGGAATGCCCTGAAACGCGACGGGAATAGTGGCAGCGCCATCCGTAAGTTCAAAGGTGAGGCCAACAGGCTCTGGTTGGGTTTTGAGGCTGCCTTTGACCACCATGCCGCCCACACGAACTTTTTTGGTATAGGCTTCAGCGGTAAAGGCTTTGACCTCGGAGGGGGTGACGAAATACACGATATTTTCCCCGAAATTCCCAAACGCGAGATAGCCGAGCGAACCCGCCACCAGCAGGATGCTGACAATAATCGCGATTTTTTTATTCTTTGTGCCCAAGAGAGTCGGCCTCCGGTTCGTACAATTTAGATTCCTTGATTTCTTTAAATAAAACCATGACTCTTTGGCTCATGGCAAATACCATCCAGCCTAGACCCAGGACGGAGATTAGATAGGCGGCGGCCACAAATCCGAAATTATTGATCAACGCCGTGTCTTGTGCCCTAAAAATTTGGGCTTGGCCGTCCCAGAGGCCGATAAGAACCATCGTTTTCAGTTCACGAATATTTTCCAGTGGAGGTCCCTGGTATGCCACGGAAAGACTGGTTGGGCCATCTACGAATTCAAATGTCGCCTGACCCTGTTCAACCTCACCCTTCAACGTACCACTTTTGACCATACCTTGTATCCGCACCGGTTGACTGGTTGGAGGACTGCCGAGCAAAGCTTCCATCGAGAGGGTGGAGAGGTGCTGTTGATAGTGCTGATAAGTCAGGATTGCGAGAAGGAGGGTTGTCCCTACAATCAGCCCCCAGCGTGTATATAACCCGGTCATGGAGTCGTCTGGGAAAAATGGGTCTGACTGAGAAATCGCCCTTTTTTGGCATGTAATAAATCAGTCAAATATAAAATTTGGGTCCGGACCATCACCATATACGCAAACAATAACCAACATCCGATGCTCATCAATGTCAGGGGGATCAGAATATCGTCGGAAATACTCACCCCTCTGGTGGAGAATGACATCGGTTGGTGAAGCGTCCTCCACCATTCCACTGAAAATTTAATAATCGGCAGATCGATGCCTCCCACAATAGCCAGAATAGCGGCATAGCGGCCGCCTCGTACCGGGTCATCCACGAGCCGTCGAAGCATGATGTATCCTCCTAAAATCAGGAGGAGCACCGTAAACGAGACCAGTCGGGGATCCCAGGTCCACCAGGTATTCCATGTGGGTTTAGCCCAGATCGATCCCGTGATGAGGGCAAGGGCCGTAAAGAGGGCACAAATGCTGGCCGAGGCCTGGCACATGTTATCGACCAATGGATCACGTTTCCACAAATACCAGATGCTGCCCCCAAATAAGACCGAATAGGCCAGGGTGCTTGTGTGAGCCAGGGGAACATGGACGTACATGATCCTGACCAGCTCGCCTTGATAATAATCAGGAGGCGAGGCGAGTAAGCCGGTGTACAGGCCTAAAAAGATGCAGAGAGCGGCTCCTCCGCCAAACCATCCTTTATAGCGTTGGATCTGTCGAATAATGCGATTGATCATGTTTTTGTATTGTAAAGGGAGATGACCCAGGGGGAAAGGGCCGCCCGTTTTCAAGATTTACGAGTCGAGAATGAATTCAAATAACCAGAATGAGACGACGGTGAAAATAATGTCAAAGATGACCAGAAGGTGGATCCATTGGGAATAGAAGGAAAAAGGATCTCCGTTTAAGGCTCCTCGCGTCGCTTCCACGGCCGCGATCATGACTGGAACGGCCAGTGGGAGCAACAGGACCGGGAGCATGACTTCCCTGGCTCGAATTTGTACGGTTAAGGCCGAAAAGAGGGTTCCGACTGCAGACAATCCCAATGTCGCCAGAAAAAATATTATCAAAAGGGTTCCAACCGCTTCAATGACATCCAGATTAAAGAATAAGACGAATAAGGGAAATAAAAGGATTTCGACTGTGAGCATGAAGAGGAAATTAGCGGTGACTTTTCCGAGATAAATGGCCCCCTTCGGAACCGGGCTCATTTGCAGAGACTCCAGACAATCGTTTTGCAATTCCGAGGTAAAGGATTTCCCTAATCCGATAATCCCGGTAAAGGTAAAGGCCACCCAAATAATCCCGGCAATCAGTTGACGTGCCGCATCCTGGTCCATGGAAAAGCTGAAGCTAAACACCAGAATCACAATGAGGGCAAAGAACAGCATGGACGACATGGTTTCCCGCGTTCGCCATTCGCTGATCAGGTCTTTCCACACAATCCAGCGGATCGTTTTAAAAAATGGCATCGGTGGTCAATTGTTCCGGGGAAAGAAGTTGAAGATGCCCACCTTGGAGAATGCCCCCCCGGCTCGCGATCTGAGTCGCCTTGTCTCTGTCATGAGTGGTCATGAATACCGTTCCGCCACGGTTTAGCGTTTCTTGAATGAGCTGGTTGGTGATGGCGACCCCTGATTGGTCCAATGCGTTGTAGGGCTCGTCGAGCAGCAGAAGCTGTGGCTGGGCCAGGATCACTTTCGTGAGATCCAATCGCTTTTTCATCCCGGCCGAAAATTGACGAATTTTCAGGTCGGCAAAGGCCCCGATTCCGGTTCGATCCAACGCGCGTTTGATCTGAGGTCCAGTCAGGAGATTGACCACGGAGGCCTAACGCAAATTGGAGATTTTCGGTGGCACTGAGTTCATCGTATAAATGAGAGCCATGGGCGATGAGCATGATATTTTCTCGAACCGCGTCTTTTTGTGCCACTCCGTCTTGCCCGAAAATTATAAACTGTCCGCTCGACGGTGCTTGGAGGGTGGCTAAGATCCGGAGCAACGTGGTTTTTCCTGCTCCGTTGGGTCCAAATAAGGCAAAGCATTCTCCCGGATGAATCTCAAACGACAGATCCTCAAAAATACGATAGAAGCCGTAGGCTTTGGAAAGGCTGTTGACCTGAATGGCGATCATATCACGGCAAGAAACTTGGCAAGGTTGGCCGCGTAGTCTACGGAATGGTTTTTAGGTTGTCTAGCAGAATGAGGAAAAAACAAGCGATGAATCATGCCGAAGGATCCGCTGGTTATGATCTCCCCACCCTCAGAGTCATTAGCTATCGCGCAAAGATCCTTGAATCCCTTCTCAAGCTGTGCTCCTTCTGAAGGGATTTGTTGAACATACCCATCTCACGGTTCCGTCATTGAGAAGAATGCGGACTATGCAATATTCCTGGGCCTCCAGTGAAAGGAGATTTGCCCTAACGTGCTGAATTGAAAGCGGTTCGATGCGAGTGTGGTTGGGCTTAATTGGGGAAGTCTCGTTGACGATAAAATTCATACAATCTTATGATGCACGTGTGACGCTTTTGTCGGTATAGTGTTTAGGTAGAGGGTTTGGATGTGTCCTTAGGAACCCTAAAGATGTCTATATTGATGGCCACTTTTAACAATCTTTCGAAACCAGGATTCCTACTTGGGGTATTGGGTGTTCTTTGTGCTGTCCTGGGTTGTGATACCGGTTATTCTGAAAGTCCTCAGGCTGAAACCCCTTCTTCTCGTTCCGTGGCCTATCAAGGACGTCCCACGAAGGGATCTCTCGCCCCGGATTTTCGTCTGATGGATTTACACGGCAAAGCCGTTTCGCTTTCCGATTATCGAGGGAAAGTGGTGCTTCTCAATTTTTGGGCGACCTGGTGCGGTCCGTGCAAAATTGAAATGCCGGGAATGGAAGCCATGTATCGCAACTTGCACTCGAAGGGGCTGGAAATTCTCGCGGTCTCAGTTGACCAACAAGGTACGGCAGTGACCAGGCCTTTTCAAGAAGCCCTGGGCTTGAGCTTTCCTATCCTGCATGATCTGGATTATGAAGTAGGGCTCACCTATGGCGCACGCACCCTTCCCATGACCTTCGCGATCGATCGTCAGGGAGTGATCAGACAGCTCGTATACGGGGCGCGTGATTGGAATAGCCCCGAAGCTCTGAGAGGAATCGTCGAGGTCCTTCAAGAGTCGATTCCAGAGTCTTCTCAACGAATGTAAGGTCTCATGCTTGATTCAATAAGCCAGGTTTCCTTATTTGCCGCCTTTAGTGCCGGACTGTTGTCCTTTGTTTCTCCATGCGTCTTACCGCTCGTGCCTTCATATCTTTCCTATATTACCGGGCTCTCAGTGGAAAATCTGGCGAAGGTGGAAGAACGAGAGCGGTTTAAATCGGCTATTATTATCAATGCCCTGTTATTTATTGCAGGGTTTTCCACAGTGTTTATTGCCTTCGGGGCGTCAGCCAGTTTGATGGGCCAATTGTTATATGACTATCAAGATGTTATCCGGAAAGTCGGAGGTGTCCTGATTATTATTTTTGGGCTGTATTTGCTTGGAATCCTGAAAATGAAATTTTTTATGACTGAACGGCGCTTGATGCATTTCGAGACACGTCCTGTCGGCTATCTGGGTTCCTTTCTGATCGGGACGGCATTTGCGGCGGGTTGGACCCCATGTGTAGGGCCGGTATTGGGAGCCATCCTGGCCTATGCCAGTACGACGGAATCCATGTCCAGTGGGGTGATGCTGCTGTCGGCTTATTCATTGGGGTTGGGGCTCCCGTTTTTTCTTACCGCGTGTGGCATGGATACGTTTTTAGGCTATTTTAAAAGCCTGCGGACCTACTTAGGCGGGGTATCCTTTGTCAGTGGTGGGTTGTTAGTCGTGGTCGGCGTGATGATTTATGCGGATTCTCTTACCCTCATTACCAGTTTCTTGGAGCGCAACGGCATCGGGTGGTACATCGGCCAATAAGTCGAATTGGCCGGCCTGATGATGCCAGTTTAGAGACATTCCTCCTTCGAATCTGCTTACGACACCAATCCAGGTTCTATCGTATTTTCATCTTTCCCATTCAATTAGACTGTTCGACATTAAGATCCCAATCCTGAATAGTAAGGAATAGGGCGGGTTTGGCGTTTCTTTTGGAGATAAATTGTTGGAGAACGATTAATGAGGATGGCGGGTTAACACCATTCGCCGGTTTTGCAGGATTTGGCGCTACCCGATAATTGAGCGGGAGGTGCTGTGACTGAGGCGGATCGGGAGTCGCACCAGGTGCCGATTGTACAGGATGTGGAGGATGGCGTGGGCTCTGAAACTGTTTGGGCGTTCAGGTGGGCTGGCTTCGATGCTGCTGGAGGGAGTCCGGCAGAACTCACCAATACTGTTTGGGCGTTCAGTTGGGGGGGTATTGATGCTATTTGCAGGGTGTCGGCAGAGTTCCCCAACGGGGAATTGGGAATGGAGAGTTTTGTCTCTCCAGATGATTGATCCATGGTAGTCTGTCCATTTACCGACGGGTTGTTGGGAAGAGAAGCCAGAAGGGTAGGGTTGTCCTTTTGGAGCTTTGCCAGGAGTTTTTTCCCGTCTTTGTGGAAGGGGTTGTTGGGATGTTCCTGAACCAGCGCAATTAACCACTCCTGCGTCCATTCTTCGAGACCCAGGACCTGATAGGTCTTGGCCAGATGGAACATGGCATCCCCGGCGGTTTCCAATTCAGGGTACTCTTTAATGATCTTTTCGAATCGATGCGCGGCCGCCAGGTAGGAATCCCGTTTGAGGTAGAACTGCCCTACCATCAGGTGTCGTTGCGCTAATTGTTCTTTGCAAGTCAGGATGGTTTGCTTCGCTTCTGTTTCATACCGGCTTGCGGGAAATTCCTCAAGGAGTTTGTCGAAACTCTGAATAGATTGATTGAGGGGCTCCGGGTCCCGATCGACGGTCCGATATTGTTTGTAATGGCTGACCCCAATTTTGTACTGGGCATAGGGAGCCAATATGTGATTTCGATGAAGGTCGAGAAAATGTTTGTATTCCACAATGGCTTCCGCATAGGATTCCTTATCGAAAAAAGATTCGGCCCGTTTCATGATGACGTTCGGGTCGTAACTCATTTCCACGGAATCGCCGACGAAAATTTGTTCGTCCGTTGTTGAGACTTCTTTTTTCGATGCGGTATCGGCAGGGTTGGATGTTGAAGAATTTGATGCGGTATCGGCAGGTTTGGGTGTTGAAGAACAAGCAGTGAGGAATATCAGCACGATAGGGATAAGGACCCAGATCAATCGGCTTCTGACGGAAACTTTCACAGGCAAGTCACTCCGGCATTGAGGGAAGTATGGCGTGGATCTCTTCTAAGGCATTAATGAGCCTGATGTTTATACAAGATTCGGACCAGTGAAAGAAAAGTCTTGAATATTGCGTTTGTGTTAAAAAATGCCATCTATAAACTGTCTCACTTTTACCACTTTGTGGGGGAGGCATGAGATATTTGTTACAGTATTTTGGTTCTGATTCCAACATTGGTTCTGATTCCAACGAATAGACATCTGTTATGAATGGCAACTTATCCAGAATTGTGGGAACCGGATCCTATCTCCCCGGTCGTCGCGTTGAGAACCAGGAGGTGGCCGATCTTTTGGGAATTGAGCCTTCATATATTTTTCGAGTATCCGGTATCCGGACCCGATTCTGGGCTGAATCACAGGATGAATGTTCCTTCCTGGCGGAGCAGGCAACGAGAAGGGCACTAGATCAAGCCGGGTTGGTACCGGAAAATCTTGATGCCATTCTTGTCTCATCTACCTCTCCGGATATGATTTTTCCTTCCACAGCCTGTCTTCTTCAAGCTCGTTTGGGCATCAAGGGTATTCCCGGCGTTTGATCTTTCCGCCTCCTGTTCGGGGTTTATCTATGGCCTTTCGATGGCGGATTGTTTTATTCGAGCCGGGCAGTTTCGGCGATGTCTTGTCGTGGCTTCAGAAATTAAATCGCGTACCTTGGACTTCGATGATCTGAGCACCGCCATTCTATTTGGCGATGGCGCCGGTGCAGCTATTGTAGAGAAATCGTCAAATTCCGACGTTGGGATCGTCAGTATTCGAATACATGCCGACGGGAATTATCATGATTTGGTTAAGATTTCCGGAGGTGGTTCTCGTCAACCCCTGTCTCAGGCGGTACTCGAATCTAGAGGGCATACCTTAAGGATACGGGGTTCACAGTTGTTTCGAATTGCCATCAGGCGTCTAGGACAGGCTGTTCATGATCATTTGGAACAGGAAAAGTTAGTGGTTTCACAGCTCGACCAAGTCATTTTTCATCAAGCCAATGGGCGTATGCTTGCCCAGTTTTGTAAAAAACTTGGCGTACCGGCTGATCGATGTCTGACGATGATTGAGCAGGTCGGGAATACTTCCTCCGCGTCATTGCCCATGGCATTGGATCGAGCGAATCGCGATGGTCGGCTAAAGATAGGCAATCTGATCATGCTGGGGGCGTTTGGTGGCGGTCTGACGTGGGGCTCCGCATTGGTTCGATGGGGTTGATTAGGGTCTGAAATTTTCTCATACTTGGCTTGGACAACACTGGGTGAATTTTGTTGACGATAGCTTGCGATTTGACCTATCGTGCGCGGAAAAGGCGAGCAGTGAGATAACTTGAAGAGATAATAGAAGGAGGGTGCATTGAAAATCTTCCTAGCCAATCCTAGAGGGTTTTGTGCCGGGGTCGATCGGGCGATTGAAATCGTCGATTTATCTTTGAAAACCTACGGCGCGCCAATTTATGTTCGTCATGAAATCGTGCATAGCCGCCATGTGGTCGAATCCCTTCGTGGAAAGGGCGCCATTTTTGTGGAAGAACTGAATGAGGTTCCCGATGGCGCCATCGTCATTTTCAGCGCGCATGGTGTGGCAAAAGAGGTTTGGGAAGAATCCACCAGAAGAAATTTGAAGGTGATTGATGCCACATGTCCATTGGTCATAAAAGTACATAACGAAGTGAACCGGGACTATTCCAACGAATACGAATTGATCCTGATTGGTCACGCGGGGCATCCTGAGGTTGTCGGAACTCTCGGACAGGTGCCGGATAAATTCCATTTAGTCTCGTCGGTAGAAGATGTCGACATCCTTGGAAGTGGAAAATCCCCTTCACTTATCGTATGTCACGCAAACGACGCTGAGTGTTGATGAATGTCGGGATATTGTGGAGGCCTTACATCGTCGGTTTCCCGGTATTAAAGGACCCCACCAGGAAGATATTTGCTATGCCACACAAAATCGCCAAAATGCTGTCAAAGAGCTGTCTCGCTTTGTTGATGTGATTCTGGTGATCGGATCTCCCAATAGCTCCAATTCCAATCGTTTGAGAGAATTGGGCGAGCGGTGTGGAATCCCTTCCTACTTAATTGATTCCTATCAGGATATTCAAACGCAATGGTTGGAAGGTGTTCAAGCTATCGGTATTGCGGCAGGTGCTTCGGCTCCGGAAGTGTTGGTGACTCAGGTCATTAAGTTTTTAAAAGAACAAGGGGCTGAAATCGGTGGAAGAGTTGACCGTTGTGGAAGAGAATGTTGAATTCCTTCTTCCCAAGGAACTGTTGATGGCCAAAGGTAAGCGGTAAGTCCTCATACATTTTCTCCGGTCAAATTAGTGTTGAGTGTTTTTTCTTATTTCTTTCCTCATTTATTTCCCAACATACTGAAATAACAGCCAACTGTCTGCTTGCAGGAATCCGTCTTTTAGACGGCGGTGAAGTGGGAACGCGGCCAGATTTTGCAAGGCTGGCCTTAGCCTTTGTTTCTGTCCGACGTCAAGATATGGGATAAGAAGAGAGAGCTGACCACAGTATTTTGTGGAATTCTTTGATTTTTCCTACTCCTTATGGTACAGATTTGATTCAATTTGATGTCCGGTCATCCACCCGATTCTGGGAGGGAATATGTATCTTCGTACCCTAGTCGTTAACGGGTTTAAATCTTTTGCTGAAGCCAAAATAGATTTTCCTAACGGCATCACGGCCGTCGTCGGTCCCAACGGCACAGGCAAGAGTAATATTGTTGATGCCATTTTGTGGGCAATGGGTGAACAAAGTGTCAAGAGTTTACGAAGCGAGCGAATGGAAGATGTCATTTTTAATGGGACTGAGCAACGCAAACCGATGGGAATGGTCGAAGCCTCGCTCATTTTTTCAGAAGTCACCCCTCAAGAGCTGGAGCCTGTTTCGGCTCTCCTGGAAGGGCTTGATCAGGTTTCGGATGTCATGATCACCCGGCGACTCTACCGCGAAGGGGACAGTGAATATTATTTCAATAAGATTCCATGTCGACTCAAGGATATTCGAGGATTTCTCTGGAATGCCCGAGCGGGAGCCCGAGGCCAGTCCGTGATTGAACAGGGCAATATTGAACAGTTGCTCAATGCATCGCCACAGGAACGGCGTGAGTTTATTGAGGGCACGGCAGGTATTATTCGTTATAAAAAACAAAAGGCGGAGGCGTTACGGAAATTACAAAGCACCGAAAATAATCTTTTACGGGTGCGTGATATTCTTGGAGAAGTCCATTCCCAACTTCGGACACTCAACCGTCAGGCAAAACAGGCAGAGGAGTATCAATCGCTTCTTCGAGACGCTCGAGAGCTTGAGGTGCAGTTATTAACCTACGATTTTCGCCGGTTTTTTCAGGAACAGAGTCGGTTTGAACAGGAGTTGCACGAATCGGAAAGCCAGGAAATCTCCTGCCTGGCCGAAGAGGCTCGATTAGTGGCCGAACAACAACAGGCCCAGTTAGATTTGACCTCTGCCGGCGAAACTCTCAAAGACACCCAGGATCGGTTTCGGGAGATCGAGCAACGAATGGCTCAAGCTTTTACCACGATTCAGATTGAACGCAACCGGTTGGATCAATATGAGCAACAGCATGAACAGATCATGGGAGAGCGAACGCGGCTGAATGAGGAGGGTCAGGAAGCTACAGGTTCGTTGGAAGTGCTGAGAGACCGTTTGTCACAAATTCGATGTGAGATGGAGATTCTTTCTGTCACATTGGAAGAAGGTGACGAGAAGATGGCCGATCTGGAGGTTCGCCGTCGAGAAACCGCAGAGAAGGTTGACAAGGGGCGAGAAGCCGTGTTGGCTTTGGCGGTTGAAAAAACGAACATGGAGAATCGCTTGCAAAGCATTGCAGAAGGCCAGAGTTCGATGGCCCGCAGGATAGAGCGTTTGGCGTCAGAATTTACTCTTTCTCAGACGGATCAAAACAAGCTTCAAGCCGATGGCGAAATTCTTCGACAACAATGCTCCACGCTCGAGACCCAACTTGAAGGATTCCGGGATAATCAGGAAGGGTTGGAGGTGAGCCTGCAAAGTCAACGAGAAACACGTGAAGAGCTCGACGAGAAAATTCTTGAACTCCAAACGCAGGTAGCCGGTTCTGAATCTGAATTACGGACTATTCAAAGTATGTTCCGCGAAGAACTCGGGTATGGTCATCGCGGAGAGGGCGATGAAGCCTCCATTCGCGTTGCCTGTGCATCCATCCAGGAGGCTCTGGCAGAGCGGATGGAAGTGCCTGAAGAAGTTGAAAAAGCTATAGAGGCGGTGTTGGGGGAGCGATTGCAGGCGTGGATTGTCCAGTCGGCACAAGAAGCGGAAACGGCGATTGAGCAATTCAAACGCCAGGAGTGGGGAAAAGGGAATTTTATTCCCTTAGATATTCCCCGCGAGGGTCAAGCTGTTCCGGTCGAGGGGTGGGAGCGTATTACAGCACGACGAAGAGGTGACGGGGCTTAGCCGTTGACTTTGTTCAGGTTCCAGATGATTTGAGACGGGTGGTGGATGCCTTATTGGGAAATACGGTCATCGTTACGTCCTTACCGGGAGCCTTGACTATCATGGACACACATTCATGGTTTCGAGGGAATGGACCGCTGTTGGTCACCCTGGGCGGGGATTTGGTGTCTTCTTCCGGGGTTATCAGTGGTGGATCTGGTGGAGAAGCCGGGGGATTATTACATCGTCGACGTGAGATTCTCACATTGGAAGAAACGCTAAAAACTCTCACTGGTGGGCTTGGAGGAGGCTAAAGCGAACAGAATAACGCTTATTCAAGAAATTGAGCAGGTGTCGAGGCAGCTGGAGGAAGCCATCTTGTCCATACGCGAAATGGAATTCCAGATGTTGACGATCAAAAAGGAAGCCTTCTCAAAGGAACAAGCTCTTCCCGATCTTCGGCGCCGGTTAGATATTCTTCAACAGGATCGATTGGCGGAAGAGGCGGAATGGGAGCAATTGCAAATTGAGGAAGTGGAGGTTCGGACCCGGCTCGACCATCTCAATCAAGCACGGAATCAGGAAGATGGGTCTCTTCGTCAATTGTTGGATGCCCTGAATGAATTGGATCGTGAGCGACAGGACTTGTCTCAAAGCCTGAATGACACACGAATGAATTATCAGACTCTGAAGACCAAATGGGACCATGAACAGAGTAATGTCGAGAGGATTGAGCGGGAAGAGGAGAATCGAAAATCCCGCATCCAGCAGATTGACCGACAATTGGAACACCTCTTTCTCCAAAGTCGAAAGAGTCAGGAGGAACGACTCAAAAATGAGGGTATGGTCGAAGAGTTGGATCTACAGAAAGAGTCAATAGCGGGAATATTGGTGGAGCTTCAAAATCAGCATACAGAATGTATGGAGGAGGTCAAACGACTGGATGGTCTGATGGGACGGGCTCGTGAAGCATTGAGCCATATCTACAAGGCCCGGGTGCCGATTGAGGGTCGTTTAGCGGAAGTTCGTACGAAACTCCAAGCGGTGCAGGAAACCCTGACCATGACCTATGAAATTTCGATGGATGACTTAATAATCTCTCAGGATAGAGAATATCCCTCTGATGCAGTAAAAGATGGCGAACAAGCTTCTCCTGATGAAGGACCGGATCAGTGGAGGGAGCGCTTGCTAGGTATCCGGAAAAGATTGGAACGTATCGGTCCGATTAATTTGGCCGCGATCGAGGAACATGCTCAATTAGAAGAACGGTATCAATTTCTGTTAGCGCAGGAGGAAGATCTTGCCGGTTCTATTCACTCTCTTCAGGAGATCATTCAGCGACTGAATCAGACAACGAATAAACTCTTTGCCGAAACCTTTAAAGAGCTACAAGTGAAATTCACTGAAGTATTTTCCGCATTATTCGCTGGAGGACGGGCTGAGTTGATTCTTGTGGAGCATATTCAGGATGGGGAGGAATCCGAAACACCCAATCTTGAGCCAGGTGTGGAAATTGTCGCCCAACCTCCAGGAAAGCGCTTGAAGAATCTTAGCATGCTCTCAGGAGGTGAAAAGACGATGACCGTGATGGCTCTGCTATTTGCGAGCTTTCTGATCAGGCCCTCTCCGTTTTGTGTGTTGGATGAGGTGGACGCACCCTTGGATGAAATCAATGTGGTCAGATTTGGTCAATTTTTGCAAAAAATGGCGGACCGGTCTCAGTTTATTGTCATTACTCACAATAAACGAACGATGGAAACCGCCAATTCCTTATTTGGTGTGACAATGGAGGATCCGGGGGTTTCCAAGTTAATCGCTGTTCGCCTGCATGAGTTAGAAGCAGTTGGCTGACAAACAATGGGTGAAGCAGGACTAAATTGACGCTATTCGCTATTCAAGGCTCAAAGAAAAAGCCCCTTCCTGAAAAATAGGAAGGGGCTTTTTTTAAGAAACAGATTTTTAGGATTGGTTAGTTTCGAACGCCGCTCCAAATTTTTGCCGGGTCAATTTCTTTGTCCGGGTTCAATCGTTTGGCCTTATCCAATAAGGTTTCCGTTGCCTCAGGGATTTCTGGATCAGGGATGCAGCAATCGTCAACAGGACAGACGGCGGCACATTGGGGCTCATCAAAATGACCGACGCACTCTGTGCACCGCTCATAGGTAATCACATAGACGGTATCCCCATCTCCTTGACCTTCACCAACCTTATTGCCTTTTTCCTCAGCGGCGCTCCGTGTTTCAAAAATTGCCTCATTGGGGCATTCCGGGAGACAGGCACCACAATTAATGCATTCTTCAGTGATTAACAAAGACATAATTCCTCCTTAGGGGACAGATAATCCGTCAGTCATGTAAGCACCAGGCTCACGGTCTTTGACGAAATTTACGAAGTTTCCTTGGGTAGTTAGGACTTACAAAACAATATATACGTTCGCTGATTTTAACGGTAGAATTTTCTAGGCGTCAACCGTACAGAAGACCTAATCAGATAAGCCATTCGGACCGGTTTTATGATCAGGATTCATTCGAATCTTCTCAGAAAGATTTGAGGGTGCTAGGGATGATAAATATTTGGGCCATTTCTAGTGGATAGCGGCATTGTTAATCTGACCTTGACGAACGTATGAGTGATTGTTATAGCACCGGGGAAAATTCTGGCGATGATTTATGGGCAGCTTCAATATAACTGGATACTTGCCATCTAAGGACGAACAAAAGCGGATTGTTCTCTGCTTGTGTCTTGAGGAATAGGCATGATGGGTATCAAGAAACCTTGGTTATAAAGAATTTTCTGATCGTCTTCTTGGGTCTTGTTCATTCTTCGCTTCTCTCTCTTAAATCCCGATGAAAACGGCTACTTCCAGATCCTCGGATTTCTCTGCATACGCAGCTCTGACGACTGCCGCAGTGGTGTGGGGAGGGTCGGTGGTGGCGCAGAAAGTCGCCCTAGGGCCATTTTCTCCTGTAGAGACTTCGGTTTTTCGAGGGATAGGGGCATTGATGATCCTTATTCCACTATGGAGATGGAAAGAAGGGGTTCTCCCATTTACGGGAAAAGATTGGCGGAATTTTTTTTTATTGGGATTGGGAGTCTTAGGAAACCACCTTTTCGTGCTATTTGGGCTGCAATTCATTGGAGCAGGGGCAGCGGGCATTCTTATCGGTGCGAGCCCGGCAATTACGGCGTTCCTGTCCTCTTTAATCCTGAAGGATGTTTCCCTGCGTGTTATTTGGCTTGGGTGTTTTGTATCGTTTTTGGGGGTATTGAGCATTACAGGACGTAGTGCAGTGGATGGGGTGGGTTCTCATCCACTATTCGGGGGGATCCTGATAGTATCCGCCTTAGTCAGTTGGGCCTTATATACGATTGGCTGTCGAAAAACCATGGAACGGTTTTCTCCGATGACCGTGACGTGGACGACTCTTATGGTCTCTCTGATGCTTGAAATTCCCTTGTTGACCATCAATAACAAAGTGTTGGTTTCAGGAGTGGGGACGATTCCTGTTTCTGGTTGGATGGCGCTCCTGTATGTCATGGTATTTGCCACGGCTTTAGGGCAACAGGCCTGGCTGCAGGGTGTCAAGGGGGTTGGTCCTTCCAGAGCGGGGATTTTTGCAAACCTTATCCCGGTTTCCGCGTTGTTCTTTTCCATGGTGATTTTGGGTGAACCGGTTGGCATGAGAGAAATAAGTGGGATAGGATTGATTCTGCTTGGGGTCTGGTTGGTTGACCGCCAATCTCGTGCAGTAATCTTGAGATCCAAATAAACGGGCACCTGGGGAACGCAGAGAAAGAGGGCACACTATGTTGAAGGAACGGATTGAAGAAGTCACGCAAATGAATGAGTTATTTTATCGGGCGTTTGAGCAACTTGATGTTGCTCTTATGGATTCTATATGGGCTCATCAAGAGTATGTGACCTGTATCCATCCAGGCTGGAGTATACGGGTCGGATGGCCGGCCGTCAGAGACTCCTGGGTGGTTATTTTCAATAATACCTTTTCTATGGAATTCGAACTGACCGAATTACAGGTACAAGTTGCCGCGGATGTTGCGTGGGTAATTTGTACGGAAAACATTACCAGTCGGGTTGGGGAAAATCCCCAAAATAGCCGAGTGGTCTCGACCAATATATTCGAGCGGATCGGAGACGAATGGAAAGTGATCCATCATCATGGATCACCGTTAATGGAATAAGCCCATACAACTTTCTAGTACAAAAAGGCAAAGTGGCATCCAGTCTCTTGATCCCATCCTGAGGATCATATGTCTACTTCTCTCGGTATCAACAGGGCCTTTGTCAGAGCAGGATTCTCATTTTAAAAAGGTTGGGATGGAAAATCTATGCGGATGGATGAGGTCAAGAAGCTGAGGTACTTAATACTTTTTGTGCCCATTCATCGACAATCGTATCCCGTTCCTCCATGCTCATGGCGCTGTATTTTTTAAACATGCCCAGCCCACCTTTTTTTTTGCGCCACGTGACAAAATGCAGAAAATGCTCTTTGCACAATGACTGAGTGCCCGCAGGGGCATATAAGGGTTCGGTGCACCCCCCTATTAAACACGA
The DNA here is from genome assembly GCA_963734345.1 of uncultured Nitrospiraceae bacterium. GTDB lineage: Bacteria > Nitrospirota > Nitrospiria > Nitrospirales > UBA8639 > Nitrospira_E. The sequence goes on along the minus strand of CAVTGT010000010.1, from coordinate 178,301 downwards.
ATCAGTATGCATGTCGTAGTCCTCCGTTGATTTTTTTTAGAACAATATTCTGGAATCAAAGTATGCCGAACTGCAAGGTGAGAAGGCAATCAACCCCCACGACGACAAATGTGCACTGTACGTGAATCCCATTAGTAGAGTGACGACATTCCCTTGCTTTCTCTGTCAGATGGCCGGTATCGTAGGCACCCAATTCAAGGTAATCCAATAGGCATGTATCTTCAGGGTCGTTGAAGAAAGGAGAGTGTTCTGTGTTGACTGCTAAAGATGTTTTTGAACAGACGAGAGAGGTGGCATTGCGGGCAACGGGCCCGGATGAACGGGCTCTTCAAATTGATTATTCTGCATTGGAAAAAAAGATTGAACTCGCATTGGCAGGTCGGAAGATTCACCTTCTGCATGTAAATGAGTTTCTGCCGGAAGGATATGAGGATCAAGGGCGTTTTAACGTCGTGGCCATGACGTCAGGTAACGTTCTCTTCGATATGGTCATTGGAGACTCGTATTTTCGGTATGACATTTTTTCCTGTTGCGATTTAGATAAAATTCAGCTGATTGACGGGACGTGGGATAATAAGGAAAAGCGAACGGAAGAATCATTTCTCAGTCTACGATTAATGCATGGGGATGAGGCACATATTCTTCTCGCGCTTAACGACGGACAACGTCCAGGGGTATTGTCTTTCGCGGAAAAAATCTCTCATGGCCGACACCCAGAAAAAGCCTGATCGCTTTCAGAGGGTGGAAGATTATTCTGGAATCTCGCACCCGATTAAGAGGCGGTAAACGGCAAGGCGCAGACAGAGGCCGGGAAGCGTTGGTCTCTGATCTCGATTTCCAGTTTTGTCTGGGGTTGGGTAAAATCTCGTAATGAAAATCCAAGGGCAATCGGTTTTTTGACAAGAGGGGAGTGGGTTGAACTTGACACCCATCCCACTTCCCGCGTTCCACTGAAAAGTTTCGCCCCAGGTTCCGGTAGATGTGGGGTTTCTGCTTCAAGAACTAAGCCGACCATTCGCCGTTTCACCGATCCATAAGTATCCATTCTCGCGACGACTTCCTGCCCGGGATAACATCCCTTCGATAAACTAAAGGCAATTCCCTCAAGGTTCCCTTCTGGCGGAACGATTTTTTCATTCAAATCTGGCCCAAGGCGAGCCAATCCCCCTTCAATCCTGGACGTTTCGAGTGCCTCCCTTCCAACAGGCTGAAGGCCGGCCTCCTTCCCTATCTTCAAAAGATGAGACCAGAGCGCAGGAAGACCTTCGACCGGGACAAATAATTCGAAGTCTTGCCCACCCGTTTCTTCCGTTCGAGCAATAATGACTTGGCTGTCACCAAATGTGAACGAGATAGTATCTAAGACCTGGAGGGGACCCACTTCTACTCCGAGGGCTTGTTTGAGAATATCCGGACCTTTCGGCCCAGTAACCAGGAGAAGTCCCCAACTCTCCAAGCCATTGTGGAGTTTGGCTTTTGTCCCATAGAGCAGAAATTTTCGAAGAGTTTGATAGGTGAGATCCCCGACCTCTCCGACGTCTTCGATGATGAGGGTATCCGGTTGCAGGAAAACACGGAAATAGGAGAGCATTTTCCCTTTATGATTCATAAAGGCGGTGTATCGTCCCTGTCCGGCTTTGAGAGGAAGAATATCATTGCTGATGATGCTTTGAAGCCAGGTGACCCGGTCGTCGCCAGTAACCAGGGCTTTTCCTCGTAGGGACAGGTCTGCCAGTCCAGCCCGTTGATGAATGGCCTCATACTCCGAGCGAGGATCGCCATAATGGAAGGGAACTTCCCACTCGCCACAAGGCTGAAACGTGGCTCCCAGAGATAAATGCTGCTTGTGGAGAGTAAGGGGTTTCATGAAGCGGCTTGAGCAGTGATTTCCTCAAACAATGCCAGTGTCCGTGCAGAGAACTCATTGCGGGAGACGATCTTGTGAATCCCAAGGTCTTTTGCCAGTTTCCACGTGCCGACTTCTTCATGATTGGCGAAAGCCAAAATCGGCAATGATTGTGTTTGGGGCAGGGCTTTTAAGGCTTTCAAAATATCGGTGGCATTGAAACGGTCATCGTTCATGTTGATAATGATGCCCATGGGTTGGCTCTGAAGAACTTTGGCTTGCCAGTCATCCCCGGTGCGGAGACGTTCCAGCTTATAGCCATGAGGTAAAAAGGCATCACGGATTTTGGTGTAGAAAAAAATATCACTGACGACTACTAGGATAGTTTTGGTGTCTGGCATAATGAAGGCCTTTGTCTCTTTCTAATTCATGAGTGTCAGAATGCGCATGAGGGCTTGTTTGGCTGTCTTGTATTCCGGATTGAGGGCCAGAGATTTTTTATAGGATTCAACCGCTTGGTCCCATTCCCCTTTCCGTTCGTGTACCCGGCCTAGGTTCATATGAGGAAAAGCCGGGTTTTCATACCGTTTGGCTTTCATGGCTTTTTCAAGCCAGGGAATGGCATCTTCCAGCTGGTTTAACTCAATGAGGTAGGCTCCGATATCGTTGTAGGGATTTCCGAATTCGGGATCCTGGCGGATAGCCCGGTGGCACTCTTCAATGGCTTCGTGTAACTGTCCCATGAAACTATAGGCCCATCCTAGGAATGTGTGCGCTTCTGCGGTCGGAAATGAGTCGATGGATTGTTTATATAGATCCACGGCTTCTTCCAGTTTTCCCTTCATTTGAAGTTCATAGCCCTGCTGAAAAAGATTCCAGGCTGCAACCTTATCTTCTTCTTTGCCGTCACCTTGGTCTAGAAAATCTTGAATATCCATAGAAGATCGTATTGTGTAAATCCTTCTTGAGAATTTTAGGAATAAAAGGTTATTCGCCTTTGAGCTTTTGTCGGACCAATTCAGCGGCACGTCGACCGGAAAGGAGCATTGCTCCAAAGGCCGGTCCCATACGGGGACTGCCATCAACTGCTGCAACGGCCAGGCCGGTGACAAAGCAGTTGGGATAAATCTCACGGGTATTCTCTACCACCAACGCTTCGGAACGCGCGACCCACATCGCTCCGTTTCCGGGAACTTTTTGGTAGAGGTTCCGTTTGTGTAGGAGCTCAATGACCACGGCATCATGACCGGTGGCATCGATCACGATTTGGCTTTCAAGGGCAATGGGATCGACGTGAATCACATCATGGCCGGCCATTTCTACAGTGGAATTATTCACCACCACGCCTTCTATTCGATGGTCGTGTCGAAGAATTAAATCCACGACTTTTGTGAGATTCATAATCTTCACGCCGGCTTCATAGGCGGCGGAAATGAGTCGGCTGGTCACATGAGGTGGATCAACCATAGTCATTCCCGGGCAATCTTTGATGGGTTTAAAGGGAATGCCTAATTCTTCAAGAATCCGATCTGCCGGTTCGCAAATCGTAGCCTTATTCATGAGAAATCCGCCGGACCAGAAACCTCCCCCAAGAGCCAGAGATTGTTCGATGAGCAGAGTCTTGAAGCCGGTGATGGCGAGATCGCGGGCACAGAGAAGTCCGGATGGACCACCTCCTACGATGATGATATCGCTTTCAATAAGAGAATCGAATTCTTTGTAATACTCACGGGCAATGTGACGGGTAATGTCCCGTTCTCGTAAAGGAGCGATGTTAATAGGATTCATAGGGGAGCTCCAAATAATATTTCTTTTTTAATCAACATACATGCCAATCAGGGTGTGGCTATTGTCCAGGCAGAAGATCCCGTTGGACCCCCCACCCGGCTGTTTCCTTCATCAGTCTATATAGCATTACAGATACAGGTCTCCACCGGTTTTTAGAAATTCTTTTGATTTTTCCTGCATGCCTTGCTGGAGGGCAGCATCCTCTGCCAATTGTTTTTCAGCAGCATACTCTCGAACGTCCTGGGTAATTTTCATGGAGCAAAAATGCGGGCCACACATGGAGCAAAAATGTGCCAGCTTGGCTCCCTGCGCAGGAAGCGTGGCATCATGGAAATCTTTAGCGGTTTCCGGATCAAGGGATAAATTGAATTGATCCTGCCATCGAAATTCAAACCGTGCCTGGGATAGGGCATTGTCCCGGTGTTGAGCCCCCGGATGGCCTTTTGCCAAATCCGCGGCATGTGCCGCTATTTTGTAGGCCATGACTCCGGCTTTCACATCTTCTTTGTCCGGCAGTCCCAGATGTTCTTTGGGCGTGACGTAACACAGCATCGCGCACCCGTACCATCCGATCATGGCTGCGCCAATCGCGGATGTGATGTGGTCGTAGCCTGGCGCAATATCAGTGGTAAGCGGGCCAAGGGTATAGAATGGGGCTTCGTCACAGGCGGCCAATTGCTTGTCCATGTTTTCTTTGATGAGTTGCATGGGGACGTGCCCCGGGCCCTCAATCATGACTTGGACGTCATGTTTCCAGGCGATTTTGGTGAGTTCTCCCAGCGTTTCCAGTTCGGCAAATTGAGCCACATCGTTGGCGTCCGCCAAGGATCCCGGTCGCAATCCGTCTCCTAAGCTAAATGACACATCATAACTTTTCATGATCTCGCAAATTTCTTCAAAATGCGTATACGTGAAATTTTCCTGGTGATGAGCAAGACACCATTTGGCATGGATGGAGCCACCTCGTGAGACAATACCCGTCATGCGGGAGGCTGTCATCGGGACATAGGCCAGGCGAACCCCGGCGTGGATGGTGAAATAATCCACGCCTTGTTCAGCTTGCTCCACGAGGGTATCACGAAAAATCTCCCACGTCAGTTCCTCAGGTTTTCCTCCCACCTTTTCTAAGGCTTGGTAGATAGGCACTGTCCCTATAGGTACAGGAGAATTTCGAATGATCCATTCTCGGGTTTCGTGGATGTTTTTCCCTGTCGAGAGATCCATCACGGTGTCTCCTCCCCACCTGATCGACCAAATCAGTTTTTCGACTTCTTCCTCAATAGATGAGGTGACGGCAGAGTTTCCAATGTTGGCATTGATTTTTACAAGAAAATTGCGGCCGATAATCATTGGCTCGATTTCTGGATGATTGATATTGGCCGGGATAATGGCCCGGCCCCGCGCGACTTCATCCCGAACAAATTCCGGCGTAATGTAAGAAGGAGTCGTCGCCCCCCAGTTTTGACCGGGATGCTGTGCCACCCCGTAGTCTTGACCTCTATCGTTTCTGGTAGGTTTTTGTTCCTCACGAGCTTGATTTTCCCTGATAGCGATGAATTCCATTTCCGGTGTGACGATCCCCTTCCGGGCATAGTGCAGTTGCGTGACGTTAAACCCCGATTTCGCGCGAAGGGGTGGGCGTCGCAAGTGGAACCGGATGGACTGTAAGGCGGGATCTTTGGCCCGAGCTCGTCCATAAAGCGAAGAGACCTCTGAAAGGGGTTCGACGTCTTGCCGTTCAGCGATCCAATTTTTTCTTACCGGAAAGAGTCCTTTTCGCACATCGATCTGATTGGTCGGGTCCGTATAGGGACCCGAGGTGTCATAGACAATAACTGACGGGTTCTGAACTTCTGCGTGATCGTGATGGCGTTGACTTGATGTTTGGTGAATTTCCCGCATCGGCACCCGCACATCCGGTCTCGAGCCCGTTCGATATATTTTTTGAGAACCGGGAAAGGGTTGGATCGTAAGGGAGGAAAGCGGTATTCGAGATTCCTCTGAAATGACGTGTAACGAAGGTGTTGATGTGCTCGACGCGGTGGTTTGGGTTGGTGTCATGCAAACCCTCTCTTTCTGGATATAGGAAAATTTTGTTCGGGGAGCCTAATCCCAAAAATAGAAAAGCCGCCCCTTTTTTTGCTAAAGAGTGCGGCTGATTATGCGGGTTTCGGCGGCTCCTGCTTCCCTACGCTGGTATTATCCAGGTCAGGTCGTGAGGGTCGTCCCCGGCTTTGGGACTCTCAGCGTGTCGCACCCCTAGCAAATTCATGGTAAGTCTCATTCAGTTTGTTTGTCAAACCAGTGCCCAGCACCAATTTTTTCAGTTTTTTAACGGATCGTTGGCCAAAGCCATCCTCTTGATCTGGTGTGCAGGTCAATCCCATCACTAAGATTCTTATATACTGCAGTGATATCCTCAATTCCCAATCGGATGTCCAAATTGGCTTGACAAAAATCTATGCCACGAGAGCCAAGTTCTCTGCCATGGTCAGGCAGAGTCAGGATCTGAGCTACTGCCGCTGATAAACCTGTCACACTTTTATTGGGCACTAATATTCCATGACCGACCTTTTTTAAAAGCTCGGTTTCACAGCCCGTATCAAACCCTACGATGGGTAACCCCATAGCCATGGCTTTATAGGTTGAAAGATTCGTCTCCTCAAAAATCATGGTACGAAGATACATGGTAGCGGCTGCGTAATAGGGTAGGAGATCATTCTGATAGCCAACGAGACGTACATGATTATAAATATCTAACTTCCTTGCTCGGTCTTCTAATTCTGATAATTGGTTTCCATCACCAACCAAAAGCCAATAGAGTTCGGGAAATTGCGGTAAAAGGCCAGGAAGGGCTTCCAAAGCATAGGCGTGACCTTTGGATGAGTCCAGTCGCCCGACAGAAAGAGCAATGAACGCATCTGAAGGTAAATGATATTGTTCCCTGATTGTCTTATGGAATTGTTGTCGTCTATGCCGCACCGTATTGATGTCTTCAAGATCGAGAAGTCCACGAAGAGGAACAATTTTGGAATCGGGAATGCCGACTGAAAGTAACTCATCCCGACAGCGGGAGGCAGCAGTGAAGAAACAATCGAATAAGACATGAAATCTGGCGTAAAGTTTTGGTACCCAGGCCTTTCCTTCATCCACCATTTGGGCAAAGAGGGACGGAACCAGATGCACCACCGGGCGCCGCACCATTATTTTTAAAGGTAGACCAATGGTTAAGACATAATTCGAATGCACATTGATAATATCCGGCCGAAACCAGATTAATGCTTTACACACATGCCACAACGTTGCCATGTAACGCACAAGAAACCATGTCATAGGCCAGCGATCTAATATTTTCAAAATACGCCGCTTAGGAACTTGGCCATAGGCACCTTTCTCTCGCAGAAGATCTGCATAGAGCCATTTCCCTTTATTAGGTGAAAAGGTAATGACCAAGTGTTTGACCTTATCCGATGGGGTTAAGCGCACAATATCCCAGAGCAATTTTGTTGTGCCATAGCCGGTTATTCTATCAATTAGATGGAGCACCCGTATCGGCGAATCATTCTTGATCACTTCATTCACTTTTCCCATTTCGGTCTGCTTCTGAAGTGAGTTGCTTGAAATGGCCCCTCAAAAAAAACAGCATTTATCTTTAGAAGGAGGTGTTCAAGAGACACGACGCGTAGTTAGTTTATGGCAGAGTTTGAAAGAGAAGTGGTAGCCATGATCATCGAACAGGGCGTTGAATATGCAATACTCCCAGTTTCAAGAGGAAATGCAATTGGATCTAACTAATCAGAAGTCAACGGAACGTTCACGGGAGCTGTTTTTATAGAGCAGGATTACATTGAATTTTTAAACCAGTACCTACAATCTGGATTTGAATAGTGTAGAAAGGAATGAATATTTTTTTTCGTCCTAAATTCATCAACGGCTTTTTTGCAACCATCATATGTTCCGTAATCATCAATAATAATGAGACCATTAGGTACAACTTTATCATAAAGGTATTCTAGACACACTTTTGTAGAGGCGTAAAAATCTCCGTCTAGTCTTAAAATTGCAATTTTTTCAATTTCATCTGCGTCTTTGGGAACAGTATCTTGAAACCAACCTTTATGATAATGAATTTTATTTCTGTCGTATCCTATAAGAATTTCTAGTAAATGGCGGTTTTCATCAAGAGTTCCTTTTCCTCCAAGGCTATCATAAACTCCTTCAAGGGGTATTAATCTTCCTTTTACTTCAAGATCATTTTTTCCCACCAATTCCTTAATTGTATTAATTGCCCGCTCGCCATCTATCTCGGGATCTGGTTCACAGATGTTATCAAAAATATCAAATAAATGAATATGTCTCCTGGTGTGACTGTGTTTCAAATTTGCTAGAGCCATGAAACCCACACCTCCTCCCTTCCAAACACCACATTCAACAAAATCTCCTTCAATCTTGTTTTTTTCGAAGAACACTGCTTGTTCATATAACATGGCTAAATTTATATATGGCATCATCGAGTAGGGCCTAATAATTTTTATTTGCTCAAATATCTCCTTGCTATAGTCAAATTTCCGTGTTTTTTGATAGCCCTTATCCATAGACTTTTTGTTTAAGTTCTTTGTTTTAAACCCGAGTGATTTAAGTAATTTTGTAATTATTTTTTTGTTCATGAGACCTAATATTGGACCCAAAAATGATAATAATGCTGAAGAGAGGCCGGTAGGTACCCTAACCTTTCATAAAATTTACATGCTTGCACATTATCTTTCTGGGTAACCACCTCTGAAATATTTATACCATGTGATAACAGCCATTCATGGAGAGTTTTCATCAACAAGGACCCGATTCCTTGGCCTTGGACTTTTTTTTGAACCCCCATCAAGCCAACTTTTCCAATGCCATTTTTTGCGGACACGGTAACCATACCGAGATATTCCTTAATGTTTAAGGAATCCGGCACGATAAACACCACATCGGCAATTTCATGTAACGTGCTTCGGTTAATCCAAATATGGTACATGCTTTCAAATTTTTCCCTCGAAATACATGGATCTAGGTGGAACCTGGAATGGCTACCTCCGATCAACGCCAGAGTCAATAACTGCTGATCGGCTGGCATTTGAGGGTATTCAATTACTTGAACAGTATTGGTCGATTTCTTAATCTCGTGGAAGGTGTATTCAGAACGCAGCTTCCGTTGATAGGCGACCTTTCTATCTACCAGGGAACCTGAAAAACTTCGAAGGAGAGGCGAAGGGACAATCCGCTCCGGGCGAGTGGCCCAATAAATCAAGTCATAGCCCTTCTCTCTGGCATAAGACAGAATGTTCTCAAGTTCAGAGTCTGTTAATTCCGGAGAAATAATCTGCCCAACGGAAATCTCAAAATGTTGAGAGTCCCAGGGTAGAGGACTAAGAAACGTGAAAAGATTATCCTTGATTGCCTATTCTCGCTTCGTGCAACTGGGTTTCTATTTTATCCCTCGCCGTTACTAGTTGACGATTCGGAGTGCTGGTGGTTCTTCTCGTTGTGGCTTGATCTTTCGATTCACGGTTTCTAGCCCTTCGGAGATACATTTTATGATGTATTCCTGCTCCTCTTCAGTCATTTCGTAATAAAATGGCAAACGCAGCAGTCGACCGCTCAATTGCTCTGTGATTGGAAGATCGCCCTCGGCATATCCAAACTTTTTCCCCATGGGCGAACTATGCAGTGGAACAAAATGGAAAACCGCCAAAATGTTCTGTTGTTTTAAGTACGCCATGAGGGCATCTCTAGTTTCTAGATCCGGAAGAAGAATATAAAACATATGGGAATTACCCTTGCAATCTTCGGGTATGTTAGGAAGACTTAGGAGTCCTTGTATTTCAAGGGGTCTCAAGGGCAGCTGGTACTGTTTGTAAATGGCTTTTCTTCGCTCCGCAATCGAGTCTAACATCTCCAATTGGGCATACAGAAAGGCACAAACGATTTCACTTGGCACATAGGACGATCCAATATCGACCCATGTGTACTTATCAACTTCTCCGCGAAAAAAATCGCTCCGGTTGGTTCCCTTGTCTCGAATGATCTCGGCCTGCTTTATCATTCCCGGGTCGTTGATACAAAGTGCTCCTCCCTCACCGCAAATGTAATTTTTAGTCTCATGGAAACTATAGGTACCGAGATGCCCAATAGTTCCAAGTGCCCGATTGTTATAATAGGCTCCCACGCCTTGCGCCGCATCTTCGATGACTAAGAGGTCATGTTTGTTTGCAATCGCCATAATGCGGTCCATTGCGCACCCGATTCCGGCATAATGAACCGGCAGAAGGACCTTTGTATTTGGCGTAATCGCTTCCTCTATCCGATTTTCATCCAGATTCAGCGTGTCAGGCCTGATATCCACAAACACCGGTTTGGCGCCCAAACGAACAATCGCATTGGCAGTCGAGACGAAGGTATAGGACGGGAGAATGACCTCATCACCGGGCCCCAGCTTACAAAGCATTGCGGCCATTTCCAGCGCTGCCGTGCAGGAAGGTGTCATGAGCACTTTGTGAATGCCGAATTGTTTCTCAAACAGTTCAGAACATTTTTTAGTGAAATACCCGTCACCAGCCAGATTTCCTAATGTCACCGCCTGCGCAATATAATAAAGTTCTTTTCCGGCAATGAACGGTTTATTGAAGGGTATTATTTTTCCCATCTTTCTTTCTCCATTTGTCGGAAAATGTCTTTCTATCCGTCCGCGTTTGAGATTTCTTAATTGAGTTTTGAATTTCGTGTCTCACGAGGTCCTGTAAATACTGGTCGTAATCACTCTTGAAGGGGGCAGCTCCCAATGCTTTTTTGGAATATCACTCTTTTGCTGGGACGACTCTTCGAAACCCGCAATCCGCATACCATGACGGAATCGCATCACTTCGACAACGTTTGGTGGATGGGACGGGAATTTTCGGTACCTGTAGCCAATCAGGACAACCGACGACCAAAAATTTCTGCGTATAGTTGTCTCCGGTTTCAATAGTCTTGGTTCACGTCAGTGATTTCTTATCTCCTAGGGCTGAACACTGTAGACCATCGGGAATCCTGGCTATTCTCATTGTCAAAAAAGTTTAAGCTTGTGACTGTATAATTGAAGACAGGGGGATCGGTTTTTTCCAGGGAAAGCATGCATCCCTGGCGATCACATTTTCATACCCATTACAAGTAAATCCTCTACGATATATGCAAATGTAATGGCCCAATGTTCCTTGGGCACCGAAAGAGGAAGGAACATGCTAATTTCCTGAAGTTTAGCTGAATGGCATACTAACTGGGAATTCCCAATTTTTCTCCATCACCTCGCAACGGTTTAATGGCCTTTCGGGAGTCTACATCCACCGAAGATCACCAAGCCTTAAGGATGAGGCAATCTCAGGAAGAAGCAGACCACAAGAAGGGGGAATGTATCTGGAACAACACATAGAAAGTGGAGCCTGGAATGGTCCCCGCAGGTGCAGAGAACCGACCGTCAGCTGGTGGATGGCTGTGAAGCGCCTCAATAGTAGCTACCAAAGAGAATTCCTTTCTTAGGTACCTACAGATTTGTTAAGCTAAACTTTTATTCCTTGATTCCTTTAAAATGGTAGTTATCATCAAAAGCATAGCCATCTTTAGAACTGAATAAATTTCGAAAACGCCGTTGGAAATAATTATGTCTACAATTACCGAATTCCCTATTACTGACTATCAAACTCTTCCGGATCAGGAATTGTTGGATCGAATTGTGGAAACTAAGGCTAAATTAGGTCAGAAAGTGTTGGTATTGGGGCATAATTATCAGCGGGATGATGTGATTATCCATGCTGATTTTCGAGGCGATTCCCTTCTCTTGGCCAAGTATGCTGCTGAGCACCCTGAATTTCCTCATGTAGTGTTTTGCGGTGTACATTTTATGGCGGAAACGGCGGATATCTTGAGTCGTTCCAATCAAACGGTCATCCTGCCTGATATGGCTGCTGGCTGCTCCATGGCGGATATGGCGTCCATGGAACAGGTGGATGATTGTTGGGAGCGGCTCGCACGGGTGTTACCCGTTGAGGAGACCGTGACCCCAATCGTGTATGTGAATTCGGCTGCTGCTCTCAAAGCCTTTTGCGGAGAACATGGGGGGGTGACCTGTACCTCATCCAATGCCAAAGCGATTATGAACTGGGCTTGGAAGAGAAGAGAAAAAATTCTCTTTTTCCCCGATGAGCATTTGGGGCGGAACACCGCGAATGCGATGGGATTTCCTCGTGAAGAGATGATTGTGTGGGATCCCTTCCAACTTAATGGCGGACATACCCCGGAAAGAATCCATAAGGCCCGTCTAATTCTTTGGAAAGGGCATTGTAGCGTCCACCAGATGTTTCAATCCGCACATGTGGCCTATTTCCGAAAGCAGTATCCCGGTATTCAGGTTATCGTCCATCCCGAATGTCATGAGGATGTGGTGAATCAGGCAGACCAGGTGGGTTCCACGGAATTCATTATCCGGACGGTGACTCAGGCTAAGCCGGGAACAATTTGGGCGGTGGGTACCGAATTAAATTTGGTGAATCGACTGAAACACGACCAACCCGATAAACAGGTCTTCTTTCTCTCTCCGATGGTATGCCGGTGTTCAACCATGTTCAGAATTGATGGTCCACATTTATGTTGGGCCATGGAAAACCTCGTTCAGGGCCATGTGGTGAATCACATACAAGTTCCGGACGAGGAAAAAGCTTTTGCCAAGCTAGCGTTGGACCGCATGATGGCTTTGAGCTGATTAACTTCCCGGTGTGGATTCCCTTCAATTTTGTGGCGTTTCCATTGACAGATTTAGGGTTTTACTGGCATGAGGTTGCCGAAGGTTTGTATTTGACGGGTTTCAAGAGCATGGCTAGAATGCCCGTGCGTTTTTCGCGATTTTCCTGAGAATTTCCAATGGATTACAAATCTACATTGAATCTTCCTCGGACTGAGTTTCCGATGAAGGCCAACTTACCCCTTAAAGAACCTGAGCGCTTAGCATGGTGGGACCAGGAGCGTATTTACCACCGGATTCAGGAGTCCAGGAAGGGATCTCCACTGTATATTCTTCATGATGGCCCTCCTTATGCGAATGGGCATATTCATATCGGACATGGGCTGAATAAAATTCTAAAAGACATCATTATTAAATCGAAAACCATGGCCGGGTTTCAGGCCCCGTATATCCCGGGATGGGATTGCCATGGGCTACCGATTGAGCATCAGGTTACCAAGCAACTGGGCCCTAAGAAAAAAGATTTGAGTTCGGTGGAGCTCCGGAAACTTTGTCGGGAATATGCGGAAAAATTCGTCCATATTCAAGGAGATGAGTTTCGCAGGCTTGGGGTGTTTGGGGATTGGGAGCATCCCTATCTTACAATGGATACCGCCTATGAGGCCGCGATTATTCGCGAATTTGGCAAGTTTGTGGAAAAGGGACGTGTCTATAAGGGGCTCAAGCCCGTGTTGTGGTGCACAGTTGATCAGACCGCTCTGGCAGAGGCGGAAGTGGAGTATGAGAATCATACCTCTCCCTCGGTCTACGTGAAATTTCCGTTTGAAAACGATCCACCCTCTTTGGCCAGGGTTTTAGGAATTCCTGAGCTTTCAAAAGCCGTCCAAGTATCTATGGTTATTTGGACGACCACCCCATGGACTCTCCCAGCGAATCAAGCGATCGCGATTCATCCTGCGATTTCTTATGCCTTTGTCAGAGTGGGCGAGGAAATCTTTGTGGTCGCGGAAAACCTCGTGGAGTCGGTGGCGAAGGCTTGCGCTTGGTCTGACCATTCAATCGTTGGGACCAAGAAGGGGAGAGACCCTGTCTGTCCTTTCGAATTATTGAATTGTCGGCGGCCTCTGACCCAAGACTGTTCGCCTATTCTTTATGGAGATTTTGTCACCTTGGAGCAGGGGACGGGCTGTGTCCATATTGCCCCCGGCCATGGCATGGACGACTATCTCTTGGCTCTCAAATACAACAAATCGCCTCATGTAGAAGTGCTTCCGAATCGGAAGCCATTAGAGATCTTGGTACCGGTGGATGATGCAGGAAGATTTACCAATGAATTTCCAGAGTTTGCCGGCCAATCCGTCCTGGAGGCGAATCCGGGGATTGTTGAAGTCTTAAAAACCAAGGGCTTATTAGTTGGTGAAAGGAAGCTCGAACATTCCTATCCGCATTGCTGGCGGTGTAAACAACCGGTGATCTTTCGAGCCACGCAACAATGGTTTGTCTCCATGGAGGAAGGGGAACTTCGACATACAGCCCTCAATGAAATTGATCGAGTGGAATGGATTCCTGAACGAGGGCGAGATCGAATTTATGGAATGATTTTGAACCGTCCGGATTGGTGCCTGTCCCGGCAACGGATGTGGGGAACGCCGATTCCTGTATTTTCCTGCCAAGGCTGTTCGACGCCTTTGGCAGATCCCAAGGTTATCGAGCATGTGGCGATTCAGGTCCAGCAGGGAGGGGCCGATGTCTGGTTTACTCGATCGGCTTCGGAGTTGTTGCCTACCGGCATTCATTGTCCCCAATGTGGAGGAAATACGTTCAAAAAGGAACATGACATTTTGGATGTCTGGTTTGAATCAGGAGTGAGCCATGCCGCCGTGTTAAAGCCTCAAGGTGCAGGCTGGTGGCCCGCCGATTTATATTTGGAAGGGTCTGACCAACATCGTGGCTGGTTCCATAGTTCACTCCTCACTGCGGTGACGACGGACGGTCAGGCCCCGTATCGGGCTGTGCTGACTCATGGATTTGTGGTGGATGGGGAAGGCAAGAAAATGTCCAAGTCTGCCGGGAATGTTATCACTCCACAAGAAATTATCAACGAATCGGGAGCTGAGGTGCTCCGATTGTGGGTGGCATCTCAGGATTATCAAGAAGATTTACGGATCTCCAAGGATATTTTGAAACAATTGGTGGAGGCGTATCGGAAGATTCGGAATACCTGCCGGTTTCTCTTAAGTAATCTCTTTGACTTTCAGGCCGAGGTTCATACGGTGTTCCTACTGCCGAATTAGCCGGAACTCGATCAATGGGCCCTTTGGCGGTTAGGGCAGCTCATTCAGAATGTGCGAAAGGGGTATGAGCAGTTTCAATTCCGACAGGTGGTTCATGAGATTGACTATTTTTGCTCCACCGATATGAGCGCGACCTATTTAGATATCTTGAAGGACCGGTTGTATACCTTTCCAGCGAACTCGGCACTTCGGCGTGGTTCTCAGACGGTCTTGTCTGAGATTGTGACAGCCTTAGCCAAGCTCATGGCGCCTATTCTGAGTTTTACGGCTGAAGAAATTTGGCAGGTATTGCCGGAATCCACGATGCAGGGACTCTAAGCCGATGAGTGTGCATTTGGCCGAATTTCCAGAACCTCCTACTGTGTTTCAAGACCCTATCCTGCCATACAACGTGGAATTATTTATTCCAAGTTCGGAATAAGGTGCAGTTTGCGTTAGAGAAAACGCGACGGGACAAGGTGATTGGTTCTTCCCTGGAAGCAACAGTCATCTTGCATGCGACTGAACCCAATTGTACGTTGCTTAAGCGATATCGCAGCCGATTTGCCTGCGCTGTTTATTGTGTCCTGCGTGAATGTGGAAGCTGTTTCCTCCATTTCACTGACCGGAGCCGGATTGGCCGATGCGACGCCTTGGTTTGGAGATTGAGGTCGATCAAGGCCGAAGGCACCAAGTGCGATCGATGTTGGAATATTCGCCAGGATGTGGGTTCACAGGCCGAGCATCCTACGCTTTGCGGGCGATGCGTGGAGGCGCTTGGGTGAGCAAAGGTCTTCATCGGTTTGTGTTGTTAAGTCTCGTCGTGGCTTCCATTGTGAGCCTTGATCAGATCACCAAAACCTACATTGCGAGTTCGATGTATCTCCATGAATCGATCCCGATCATTCCAGGGTATTTTAATTTGACCTACATCAGAAACCCGGGGGCCGCGTTTGGGATCATGGGCTACGACCAGTAGCGGGTTCAGGCTCATCTTCTTTTTCCTGACGTCCCTGTTTGCGATGGGATTATTGATCACCATTTTCCTACGACTGGATTCCCACGATTGGTGGGGGCAAATGACCATTGCGTCTATTTTTGGGGGAGCGATCGGGAATTTTATCGATCGCCTTCAATATGGAGAAGTGATTGATTTTTTAGATTTCTATATCAACGGCTACCATTGGCCGGCCTTCAACGTGGCCGATTCTGCGATTAGCGTGGGCGTCTGCTCTCTTCTTGTCCTTTTTGCCTTTGAAAAACGGAAACCCAATTTTACCCCCCAAGAAGATCCTCCTCTGTAAATTTTCCAGAGTCTGCTAAGTCATGAGCCAAGCGCTCTCTCTCCTTTTGTTCTCCGTCCAGGTGTATCATAATGAGCATGGAGCTGGAATTTTCCCCAGGAAAGTCTGTTAGCGACCCAAGGAGGTTGGCATGAATCTTTTTGTTGTGGTCTTAATGAGTGCCGCAGCGAGTATTGGTGGTGTTTCGCAGGTACCGGTTAATACATGCCCGGCTGGAGGGAAATCAATTCACGTACATGTGCATGGAATCCGTAGTGCTTCAGGTACAGTCAAAGCGGTCCTTTACGGACCGGACCCGAAGAGTTTTTTGGTCAAGGGAGAAAAGGCTGATAAAGAACGGGAACCCGCCCAAGCGGGAAATATGACGCTCTGTGTGGCGGCACCCGATGTAGGCAAGTATGCAGTGGTGGTCTATCATGATGAAAACGACAACCATACATTCGACCGTAATTGGATCGGCTTGCCTACCGAGGGATTTGGTGTGTCGAATAACCCCTCGTTATTCTTAGCGGCTCCGAAGTTTGAAGAATCTTCTTTTGAAGTCACGGGAGAGGTGACACATGTGGATGTCGAAATGAAATATTAGTGGGATACTGAAGGGTTAGAGGAACTGTGGCATGAAGGTCAGTATTTCTCAAAACACATTTCTTTTTACCTCGTGAAAATCATTGAAGAGATTAAATGGGGTTGAACGTGATAAAAAGACAGGGGAGTTTGGTCAGGTTAGCCATGATCAATGTCCTGGTCTTTTTGATTGTCGCCCTCTCTGTAAACCTCCTTGCTTCAATCTATTTGGATGGGCGGTATCTCTGGAAAAAAATATTTGTCCCCTTCGATGAGAAGGCCTATGTCGCAAGTCTTCCTGACCAAGACTATGCCCATTTGATTTATCGAGAGAAAGAACAACTCGAAACTCAATATATTCCCTATGTGGCCTGGGGTCGCAAGCCGTTTTCTGGAAAAACCATCACGATCAACAGTGAGGGGGACCGCGCGCATCATTTGACGACGGATCAACCCGTTAAACATGTTCGCTTTTTCGGAGGATCGACGACATGGGGAACAGGGGTCGATGATCAGAATACTATCCCCGCGCATTTTAATGAACTTCATCAGGACTACCGGGTGTACAATCATGGTGAGTCGGGGTTTGTGAGCAGACAGGAGCTGGCACGCTTGATAAACCTGGTTAACCAAAAAGTCCCGATGGATGTGGTGATTTTTTATGATGGCTGCAATGATTCGCATAGTGTCTGCGAGGGGATTGGCCCTATCAATAGCCACCGTGAGGCAGCCAAAATGGCAGATAAGTTAGAGCATCGCTGGCAGGTCGCAGATGCCTTAAGCGGGTCCATCCGAACGGTAATCCAAAAGGTCGTCAAAAAAGGAAAAGAACCGCCCAGCAAATGTCTCCAAGATCCGGCTTATGCAAAACTAGTGGCATCCACCATGGTGAATAATTGGAAAATTGCTCGATTGGTGGCTACTATGGGGGGAGCAGAATTTCATGCTATCCTGCAACCCGTGGCTGCGTTAGGCCAACCCAGTATTGAATATTTGAAGAAAACGGACGGCAAAACTAATTGGCATGTTATCTACCCGCTTGTCCAGGAAATTAAGGAGAGAGAGCATCTTGATTGGGTTCATGATTTCACCGATGCGTTTGATGTGAAAGAGTATCTCTACATCGATGGTTGCCATGCGAATAGTCGGGGAAACCAGATTATTGCAAGAAGACTGAGTGATATGCTGAAGCAACTTGAATGATCGAGGGCGCTGATTTTCCAGTTCTCGCAGGATTCCTCCTTTATTCACCAGATGGGATTGTCTAAGATAAACTGAGTGGGCCATTTGAAAAGGCGATTTTCCGTGATATTCGCGTGGGGTAGAAACCGGCCTTCACTTTCTCAAAGTATGCAAATTCTATTTGGTTTCCATGTTGCCTTAAGACGTTTTTTTGTTGCTGCAACCTCGTTCCTGTCCTTTCTAAGGTCCTTACCGCCGAATGGACCAGCATGAGTAGAGGTGGACCCTAATCATTGGACAGAAAATCTCGGATGATCAGTGAAATCTTCTGCGCTATATTTTTTCAGCTAAAGGAGTAGGATCGGGAAACGAGTTTTCATACTCATGGCATGATGAATTCAACAAGTTTTTCTTTAGTTGTTTTTGGGGTACTGCTTAATGCTGCAGCCCAGCTTCTTTTGAAAGCGGGAGTTGGTGGCATCGGAGTGATCGCGTTGGATTTTGGCAGCATTTTTTCGGCCGGTTCGCGCCTGGGTCTGCATCCCTTCATCCTAGGCGGCCTCACATGTTATGTCCTCAGTGTCGTGGTATGGATACTCGCGCTCTCTCGGGTGGACGTGAGCGTTGCTTATCCGATGCTGTCGTTGGGTTATATCGTCAATGCACTTGCAGCCTCCGTCCTGTTTGGTGAGCAGCTGACACCGACAAAGCTCGTCGGAATCGGCATCATTTGTTTCGGTGTGTTCGTTCTCGCCAGGAATTGACGATGGGAACTACATCTGCCATTTACCCGTCCCTCCCTTGATGAGGAAACCTTCCAGGCGGTAAGCGAGGTGCTTCACTCCGGCTGGATCACGAGTGGCCCGAAGGTGCTTGCCTTTGAGGAGGCGCTCAGTACCTACCTCGGTGGCAACCGGATGGTGCGGGTGTTGAATTCCGGCACCAGCGCCCTGGAACTGGCACTTTCTCTCTGTCATATCGGCCCCGGTGATGAGGTGATCGTGCCGGCGATAAGCTTTGCCTGCACCGCGAATGTCGTTCTGCGTGCCGGTGCACGCCCGGTGTTTGTGGATGTCGACTTGACCAGCCGGAATCTCAAACTCGATCAGGTTGCGACGGTGATCACGGAACGTACCAGAGCCATCATGCCGGTGCATTTTGCCGGGTTACCTGTTGATATGGAGGAGCTCTATCGTTTGGCCAAGCAACACCACATACGCGTCATCGAGGATGCGGCTCATGCTATTGGGAGTGGGTGGGGAGGTCGCAAGATTGGCGGGTTTGGTGACCTTGTGTGTTTTAGCTTTCATCCCAACAAAAACATCACCACGATAGAGGGTGGCGCGCTCTCTGTCGGTGATCCTGAGCTTGTCCCGCAGATTGAGAAGCTTCGATTTCACGGCATCTCACGCGATGCTCAAGGCTCCATTGATGTGGTCGTCGCAGGGGGAAAGCTCAATTTATCAGACGTGTCTGCCTGCATCGGCTTACACCAACTTCGGCGCCTGGACGAATTTGTGTTGCGGCGGGCGGAGCTGGCCGGCCAATATTTTAAGTTGCTCGGCGATCGTTCGGATCTCGTACTCCCGGCACGCGGGGACGAGGGCCATAGCTGGAATATGTTCGCCGTGTTGATCCCGTTTGTAGACCTCGGCATAGAGCGGAGTGCCCTCCAGCACGCGATGGCGGCCCGTGGCATCAGCACGGGCGTTCACTACCCCGCCATTCCAGGATTCAGTCTGTACCAAAACCTCGGTTACCGCGAGACCGAGTTCCCCAACGCCCAGCGCATCGGTCGTGAGACCGTGACCCTGCCGCTGTTCCCTGCTATGACTCCCGCGGATGTGAAACGAGTGTGTTCGGATCTTATAGAAGTGTTAGACGCCAGATCATGAGTCAAGTCGCCAATGAGCAAGCAGTTCCTGCCGCAAATGGGGATGTCCCGGAACTTACCGTGATCATTCCGGTGTATAACGAAGAGGCCATTTTGCCGGCGTTGTTTTCCAGTCTTTATGCCGCAGTAGATAAACTTGGACGAAGTTACGAATGTCTATTCATCGACGATGGCAGCACGGACCGCTCTGCGGCCTTGTTGCGTGAGCAATTCAGCAAACGTCCGGGCCACACGCGTGTCATATTGCTCAACGGCAATTTCGGGCAACATGCAGCTATTCTGGCCGGTTTGGATTATATGCGTGGCCGGCGGGCCGTCACGATCGATGCCGATCTGCAAAACCCACCAGAAGAGATTGGCAAGCTTCTGGATAAAATGGATGAAGGCTATGATTATGTCGGAACCATTCGCATCAAGCGCCGGGACAGCTGGTGGCGTCGCGTCGCGTCGCGCTGCATCAACAAACTGCGAGAGAGTACGACTAAGATCCGCATGACGGATCAAGGTTGCATGTTACGGGCCTATGATCGTTCCATCGTCCAAGCCATCAAACGGTCTCAGGAGATCAACACCTTTATTCCGGCGCTTGCCTACCTCTATGCCAGGAATCCCACGGAAATCGAAGTCGCCCATAGGGAACGTCAAGCGGGCGAGTCGAAGTATTCCCTGTACAAGCTCATTCGCATCAACTTCGATTTGTTGACAGGCTTTTCGCTGGCTCCGTTGCAGATATTTTCAACCGTCGGCATGGTAATCGCCATGTTATCCGGTTTGCTTGTGGTGGTCCTCGTGGTGCGGCGGTTGTTCGTCGGACCGGAGGTTGAAGGGGTTTTTACTCTATTTGGGATAATGTTTTTCTTCATCGGGGTCGTGCTGTTCGGCATCGGGATGTTAGGGGAGTATGTTGGACGCATCTATCAGCAGGTGCAGAACCGCCCGCGCTATATTGTTCATGCCATACTGGAAGATTCTTCTCCAGGTGTTGAGATGAGGAAATGACCAGGGTTGTTGTTTTCGCCTACCATAATGTGGGTGTGCGCTGCTTGTCCGTTCTCCTGGCCGGTCACGTCGAAGTCCCGTTGGTGGTCACCCACGACGATTCTGCCGACGAGAACATCTGGTTCGATAGCGTGGCGGCACTGGCTGAAGAGCATAACATCCCCTCCATTACTCCGATTGATCCTAATCGGCCGGACATCATCGAACGGATACGCGGCCTTGCTCCCGAATTCATCTTTTCTTTTTATTACCGGCGAATGCTGGGAGCCGAGTTACTCGCCTGTGCGTCCAGGGGTGCCCTGAATATGCACGGGTCGTTGCTGCCGAAGTATCGTGGCCGCGCACCGGTGAACTGGGCGGTGCTCAAAGGGGAAACGCAAACAGGCGCAAGTCTTCATTACATGGAAGTCAAACCGGATGCCGGAGCGCTGGTTGATCAGCAAGCCGTTCCCATACTGCCGAATGACACCGCGCTCGACGTGTTCAACAAGGTGACCTGTGCCGCTGAGATTGTTCTGTACCGCAGCCTGCCTTTGTTGATCGCGGGGCGGGCCCCAGGTCAGCCGCTGAACCTGAAGGAGGGATCCTATTATGGGGGACGACGGCCGGAGGATGGGGCCATCGACTGGCGGGGAAGTGCGCAGACGGTCCATAACCTGATCCGGTCGGTCGCCCCTCCCTATCCGGGGGCGTTCTGCCTACTGGATTCTTTACGCATGCGGATCTTGAGAAGTCATCTTGATGCCGAACCGGCACGCCATCCTCATCGTGCGCCATGCTTCTACTGGGAAGCGGGCCGCTGCTACGCGGATTGCAGCGACGGACGTCGTCTCTACATTGGCAAATTTGAGCTGGAGGGTCAAAGCCTCTCCCCTGAGGCCTTCCATGCCCGTTATGGGGAACAGATAAAGGATTTGGGTCAAACATGATGAAGAAAGTCTTAATTCTCGGGGTCAACGGGTTTATTGGGCACCATCTGAGTAAGCGTATCCTGGAGACCACTGATTGGGAACTCTATGGAATGGATATGCAAACTGACCGCCTAGCCAACCTGCTGCCAAATCCAAAGTTTCATTTTTTTGAAGGGGACATCACGATCAATAAGGAGTGGGTGGAATACCACATACGCAAATGCGATGTAGTGCTCCCGTTGGTGGCCATCGCCACACCTGCGACTTATGTGAAGGAACCGCTCCGGGTGTTTTCGCTGGATTTCGAAGCCAATCTCGCGATTGTTCGGCAGTGTGTCCAACACAAAAAACGGCTTATCTTTCCCTCAACCTCCGAAGTCTATGGGATGTGTCAGGATAAGGAATTTGATCCCGAGATGTCGAACCTGGTGCTCGGTCCTATCCACAAACAACGCTGGATCTATGCTTGCTCAAAACAAATGCTGGACCGGGTCATCTGGGCCTACGGTGTGGAATGTGCCTTGGATTTCACGCTGATCCGTCCTTTCAACTGGATTGGGCCGGGGCTTGATAGCCTGTACACAGCCAAGGAAGGCAGTTCGCGGGTGATGACGCAATTCTTGGGGCACATTGTGCGGGGTGAGAATATTAGTCTTGTTGATGGGGGCAGGCAAAGGAGGACCTTCACGTATGTGGACGACGGCATTGATGCGCTGATGGCGATCATCGAAAACCCAAACCGCATAACCAGCGGTCAAATTTATAACATCGGTAATCCGGCCAACCAGTACTCCGTGCGTGAGCTCGGAGAGATGATGGTGGCCCTCGCCTTAGAGTATCCGGAATATGCCGAAACCGCTTCAATGGTACAATTCATGGATGTCAGTTCAAGTACGTACTACGGGGAGGGCTACCAGGACGTTCAACACCGTGTACCTGCCATTGTCAATACATGCCGTGACCTGAATTGGTCACCCCAGGACGACGATGGCACCAGATGTTGCGGCTCATTTTCAATTCCTACCGCAGCGAAATTGCGCAGGCGAGGGCGTTGTTGGAATAACGCCTCATGCGTCTTGCCCTCAAAGTCGATGTTGACACCCTTCGTGGCACATTAGAAGGCGTGCCTAACCTGTTGCGTATGTTAGACGCATCACGGCGCTGAACGCGACTTTTCTGTTCAGCCTTGGGCCTGATCATACAGGCCGTGCCCTGCGAAGAATTTTTCGGCGTGGATTCCTGAAAAAGGTTATGCGTACATCGGTTGGGGCCAATTACGGACTCAAGACCTTGTGTTATGGCACGCTGTTGCCTGGTCCGGACATTGGCCGAAAGGCCTCCCATATCATGCGTGCGGCACGCGACGGCGGCTTTGACGTCGGCATTCATTGTTATGATCACGTTCGCTGGCAGGATCATGTGGCCACCAAGGGAGAGGAATGGACCCGGCGTGAGATGGCCAGGGCGGCCGAACGGTTCATGGAGATTTTTGGCGTCTCTGCGCGTGCACACGGTGCGGCCGGCTGGCAAATGAACGATCATGCCTTTCGCATGGAGGAAGAGTTTCAATTTGCCTATTGCAGTGATACCCGGGGCACGCACCCGTTTCTTCCTTTCGTAGCCGGCAAACCCGTCGCCTGTCCACAGCTACCGACGACCTTGCCCACACTCGATGAGCTGATCGGAGTTGATGGGATTACCGAAGACAATGTGGTTGATGAAATTCTGAGACGGAGTGAACAATCAGGTCTCCACGGGCACGTGTACACGCTGCATGCAGAGCTGGAGGGTATGCGATTTCTACCGGTGTTCGAAGCGCTGCTTTCTGGTTGGAGTGAACGTGGGTATCAGATCCACCTCCCTGAAAGAGCTCTCTCGCAGTCTCGATGTTTCCTCATTTACCTGTACATCATGTGATCTGTACTCAGATAAAAGGACGAACCGGGAGGTTGGCGGTCCAAGGAGAGGAAGTCAGTTCCCCATGTTTGAGATCTCCCGGACCACAGAAATCACAGGGCGCCTAGGAAATCTTCCCCCACCCCGTAGCCTCAGATGAATTTCTAGGGCGTGGGCACCTCCAATGGGGGGCGCGGTTCGGGCAAAAAATCGTAGAGCACGTAGCGTCCTTCCGCCATCTCCCAAACCTTGATCTCTCTGAGCGTGTCGGAAAGATCATCGAAATGGGTAGAGGGGGGGTATTTGCCGATAAGTAAAAGTCCTCCCGGATTCTCCTTCACATAATGACTGATTTCTGCCGGTGATTGCAGATTTCTTACAATAGTGCCCGTGTAAAATGGCAGTGCACCCCGCATCGATTCATGTAGCTTATAGCCAACCAGTCGTGGGGGTAGAGCATCCAGGGCTGCAAGATCGACCGTGATAGGACGCAGGAATCGTCCACTCCCCAGAACCTGCCAAGCGAACAGATTGATCATCAGCATGATCGTAAACAGCAATCCGGCAAAGACCGGGATGGCCCGCGTCTTTGTGCGCCATGAGTTGGCGATAGAGAAAACGGCAGTCGACCAGTTTCGCAGAAGCACGGGAAGACTCGCCAAACGGGGGGGTCTCAGGAGACCAAGAGGTGCCAATAGGAGAGCAAGCACGCGAATGATTAGTGCGATAAGGGCAGGAAGAATAGCTGACACTGTACCAACGAGGTTGGTGGTTACGCGTGAGATACGGGAGGGCGACTCTTGTCGGCTTATCGCGGTAGCCCAGGTCGCGATGTGCACAGCCAGAGGAGCAAGAAGCGGCATCAGATACACTTCCCGCTTGGTACCTGGAAGGCTGAGCAGTACGAGCCCGAGTGGGAAAATGATAGAAACGAAGCGCAGACCCGAACAATTCCAATTCTGTGGCATCTTGTCACGAAATACCCAGGCATAGGCTGCAGGAAGGGTAATGAGCCAGGGCCCTATTTGATTGAATAGCTTGGGAAAGTAGAACCAAAATGGTTTCTCATGCCCGCCTGCATACTGGTCAGGATCTGGAGCAATACGATACAGAATATTGTCGACGACAAACTCTTTGAACAAGGCTTCTCCTTCGTAAACGTACAGGAGAAAGGGCCAGATTAGGCACCCTGTGATCAGAATGAGAATGCCGGGAAGATGTGCCCAGGACCGCAAAAAGTCCCAGCGATGCAAAAAAATGATTGCCAGGGCCAATGGGCTTCCGAGCAAGATGACTCCCACGGGTCCCTTAGTCAGAAATGCCAGCGCCCCTGCGAGATAGAGGATTAGGATCAGCGCCCAGCCGGGTAAATACGAATGAGTACCGTTCCGGGATTTTTCTCCGAACATGGCGAGCACAAACGCCCAATATCCCAACATCACGAAGAACGAGAGCAACGGGTCTACCATGCACCGGTGAGCATGTCGAAAGAATCCCCACATGGTGGGCAAAATTAGCACCGTCAACAGGCCGCTGCCCGGGCCGGCCAGCCGACGGGTGAGGTCGAAGGCGAGTAGGAGGGTCAAAAAACCGGCGATGGCGCTTGGAAGCCGTGCGACACCGTCGGAAACCCCAAAAACACGGAACGCGACTGAAATCAACCAGTAATACAATGGCGGGTGCTCCATAAAGGCTTCCCCTCCAAGCGTAAGGACCAGCAGGTTGCCATTGATGAGCATTTCCCGCCCAATCTCGCCGACTCGAATCTCGTCCGAGGCAATCAGCTCATGATCGAAAATACCCGTAAACGAGATCAGCAGGCTCAATCCAATTGCGGCGATGACGCTCAGACGCGGCTTTCCAGCGTCGTCGAAGAGAGATGTGCTGGTTGAGGAAGAAGGTGGGGTCATGGAACCTGTAAAGTTATTGGCTTGTCTGACCACAGGATTTTGCATAGATCAACGTGCAACCCCATGTGAATATATTCTCTGGCCATGGTGATGTTCTCCAACCGAAGACCACTTAGGATCTTGATACTCCTACGAAAGGGTTTTTTGCCTGTTCCGTCTGCCGACCTGGGAACATTCAAGTGAGGTATAGCAAGATATGCATATCCGGCAATCATAATCATTTGGTGTGAGCGGCCGACCGGATCGACAATACTTATCCCTCCTCACGTATCTGCCTTGGACTGTCCGGCTAACTCCTACGCTATGCAACTTCGAAAGTCCTGAGAATCAAAGAAGGCGATAACCCCAAGGTTTCGAGATTCATAAAATTTTACCATTTCACTAAAGTCTTTTCGTATTTATCCAAAAAGTATCCCTAAATATTGGCGGGAAACTTTTTCGATATCGAAATCTGCTGCTCGTAAAAGTAAGTCATTTCGATTCGGTGGATTATTCAGAGTGTGGTGAATGGCTTGAGTCAAGGCATGAACATCCCCCATGGCAACCAGAGTTCCATATTTCCCCTTTTCTAAAATTTCTGAGGGTCCGCTAGGACAGTCCGTGCTCACGATGGGGCAACCACAGGCGAGGGCTTCAATCAGAACATTTGGCAGTCCCTCATAGATTGACGAAAGCACGAGCATGGAGGCCTTGCTCATGAACGCATAGGGATTGTCGGAAAACCCAGGCATCCAGACATCCTTGTCTATGCCTAAGCTGTGAGCCAATGTCTCCAGTTCCGACCTTTGCCTTCCTTCTCCAATGATCGCCAGGTGAGCCGGCCGGCTCTGGCGAACACGGGAAAATGCCTTAATTAATGTTGAGAAATCCTTCTGTGGTACCAGGCGACCGACTCCTAAAATAATAGGAGTAGAGTCTTCCTTTTGGAACCAGGGATGGTTGATGGATTCTAAGCTTTTTCTTCTAATTTTTTGGGTCAAGAGGGGGTTGTATATAGTGGTAATCTTTTGAGGTGGGAGACCTGTATGGATGGCCAGTTCCTCTTTAACGCCATTGGATACCGTAATGATTCCTCCGGCCTTAGGGTATTCATGCGCCAGGACAGGCAGGATGAAACGCCAGCGCCACTTTTTGGAGGTCTTGGTAATATCGCCAAGGGTCGTGCGTTCACTAATGACGACCCGATTAGAGCCCTTGGCCAGTTGGGTGGCCCAAAGTGCGACTAAATTGGTATGAGTTTTTGCGGCAAGAAGAATGTTGGGTTTTTCTTGCTGCAGATATTGAATCAAGTCAGGTAGAAAGGCCAGTGATTTTGGCGGTTTGAGCGAAAAAAGAATGGGTAAAAATAGGACACGGAATGCCGAAAAATTTCTGAGAGTTAATAAAAGTCTGGATACCCAAATGGGGCGGGCTTTAAGTTCCAGAATCCTTATCTGGGGTGGGAGTTGGGCCATAAATTCTCCCTGCCTTCTGCAAAGAACAAGGTCGACGTTATGCCCGCTATCCACAAATGCATGAGCAAGTTGTAACATGACACGCGCTACTCCTCCTGCGGTTAGAGAAGGAAGGAAAATGGCTATTTTTTTCCGTGGAGCGAGTGGAGGAAGGGAATCAAATGACATGGGCATTCATTGCGGATGGGCAAAATCTGTTACAAGTTATGTGGGATTCTCATGACCCTGTCTGAGAATTAATGGTTTTTTGAAAGTAGTTTTCTTGTTAAGGAAGAAAGAAGCAAATATTTTATCCAGCCTGTTCTCAAGCCTTTTTTACCCCTCCAGCAGGTATGAGCCCATTTATTCAATAGAATTTTTGAAAAGACGTGAGGGTCATAATACCTGGCTGATTGATTCGCTCGGAATAGTCGAAGCAGCCATTCTTCTGCCCATCGCATATAGGCGGCATCCGGGGTGAAATGCATTTTTCGCATTCGGGAGAGCATTAAATGCGGATCAAGATCTTCTGGAGAGAAAGAAGCATCCAAATGGTGGAGTTGGGTGCTGATAATCTCGCGTTTTTTTGCGTCTCCTAAATCTGTTGTGAGTGCCGTGATCTGTTGAGGATGGATTCTTCCCAGCACAAGACATTCCGGGATATTTGCCATTTTGAATTGGGAAGAAAGGCGCACATGTAAATCGTAATCCTGGCATCGGGGAAAGTCATTGCGATAGCCGAACTTGCGAAGGATTTCAGTTCTGCCCATGATGGTACGATTGCTCATGCAGCAGCGAAACAACAGTTCCGCTTTGATTTCATCAGGGTGAGCGGGTTGTCGTTTGATTCGTTTCAGCGGGGCGCCCTGTTCATCCATCATGCGGCACCAACTGCCTACCTGCACATAATCGGAGTGCGCATCCAAATATGCAACCTGCTTTTGCAGTCTGTCCGGGCTGGCCCGGTCATCACTATCCAGGAGGGCAATGTATTCGCCTCGTGCCAGTTCGAGGCCGCGATTCCGTGTTCGAGGTATTCCTAAATTTGTTTCATTGAGAACAATGGTGAGGCGTGGATCATGAAAGGACCGCATGACTTCGACGCTTCGGTCGGTCGATCCGTCATCAATGAGTAAAATGTCAAAATCCTGAAAATCTTGGGCTAAAATACTTTGTAAGGCATCTTCAATATACCGTTCCCGGTTATGAACAGGAATGAATACTGTGACTCTGGGATTTTGAGGAAATGACATGAATTGGGGGTGGAGTGAGCTATCGAAGGAACATGGGGCACTCCTAGATATTATGCCCATCCCTTCCCGCATGGGGAGGAACGGGTTCTAAAGGTCAGGGTAGCTCCCTTTTGCTTTATTCCGGAACAGTATTGGAAATTTGTTGTAACCTCGATTTTTTTGATCTGGGGAAATTCAAAAGAACAATTTTCTTCTGCGGAGTCCGATCATTATAATACCATGGCAATGCAAAGGGAAACGATCGGGATGAGGTCCACACATCTGGCAGGCGTCCCTCTTGTACCATTCGAATATTTTTAATTGCGAATCTATCTGAGAGATTCCACAGATAGTTCCCGGCTCACAATCCTGCGGAATAACAGTCGAGACTGGATCATTCCACCAGAGAGGGAAGGACTTCAAAAAAAGTCGATGAATCTCCACGAAAACGAGAAGCCAGGTCCTCTCTTGATGTTTTGGCATTTTCTTCCCAGCCTTTGTTCTGGCTTGCTAGGAGAACATTCCTGAACATTCCCCAGATTCATGACGGTTGCCTTGTTCCAAGAGAAAGGGAAAAGACGATGAGGGGTAAGCGAATTGACAGCCAGTTGTGGAATCACAGCGCATTTCTCGCGGTGAAGCCATGGGCATGATCAACCCGTTTCGATTTTCCACCAGACAACGCTCTCCATTTTTTTGGAAACGCCTTGGCTATTGGATCTCCCGGCTTGGCGGAACGAGACTCCAAAAGGCCAAAAGCCTTCATTTCGTGACAATCAATGGCCAGCAATATAAGCGGATGATCCTTTGTGATTCCTACCTGGCTTTTGAAATTGAGCGGAATCTTGAGTACTTTCGGGGAAGCGGAATTTTCCCCAATATTGTGATCCGTTATGAGCGGGAAATCTGGGTGGAATTTGTTGAAGGGCACCCTATCAAAAAGATCGATGAACCACTTGTGCGGAAAATGGCCGATTTTTATAGTCGGTTGTACGCTGAATCGCCCCGGTTCGTGGAAACGGACAAAACGATTTTCCCCGATCGACTGGATCGGGATCTGCATTTTCTCAATCAGGTAGGCATTCTTTCGGATGGGTTGTTGGGGGAACTCAGAAAATCCACAGATATTTTACGACCCAACCACTGTTGGATCGGATTTGATTATACCGACCCTGTCCGGAAGAATTTCGTCCTCAACCCCAAGACCCAGTTGCTTTGTGCCGTCGATGTGGAAGGCCTTGTGAGTGAGTATCTCATCGGCATGGGCGCCGCCAAAGCTTTGGTACGGTGGCTGAATCCCTTCAAGGACGAATTTCTCAGATTAATGGCCATCAATGACGGCCCGGATTTTCAAGCTTATTATGGATTTGTCGAATTATGTTTTCTCGCCCAGTGGATGAAACGGGCATTTTTTGAAAGAGATTGGAAAGCGATCAAGCCAGGCTATTTTGAAGGGTATCGGAGGCTGTAGGGAATGCAGGAAATGAGATTTGGTACGTATTGAGAAACTTAGTATCCCTTTTGGTTTTTCCCGAAAAGGCGCTGTAGCCGGTCGAGCAGAGAAAACCGATTGATTACCACAATAAATACCTTTCGCATGTGACCCTCTGGGCATTGAACGGGACGGACCCCATGCCAGGATTTATCCAATCGTTGAAATAACAGGCTAAAATTCCCGATGGCTGTTGAAGCCAAGGACTGTGAGAAATCTTCAAAGCGAGGGGCGCTTTTTCGGCTGAGGCGCCCTTGATCGTCTAAAATCACGGTTTCCCCACCCCAAGCCGGATCCCAATCCTCTTTCGTATTGAAGTAGAAAATATGAGATCCGAGTTTATGTTTGGCATCACAATGCGGAGAAACAGAACATCCATTGGGGGTATAGTGCCAATGAAAATTCAATTCAAGGGACTTGAGCCCAAACAATCGTTTTAAAAATTTGGAGTAAGCTTCCCCTTGCAGTTCAGCCAGAAATTGGTTCCAGTGAGGAGAGAGAGGTAAGCCTTCGCGATACTCCAAGGTGTAACGATCGTGACTTTGTTGCCCATGAGCCCGTTTAACTCCAAAACGCTTTTCAAACATGGAGACATCCGGAAGGGTCTCCACCAGGCGTTGATAACCCCAATCCGTCAGGAGACCTGACGGATTCATCCACGGGTAGGGTTTGGCTTTCTGAAAGGATGGGGTTGAAATAGCTTCCAGGGCTGAAAAATTTAGATATGTCATAACATGGTGAACGAAATGATTAGGGGAGGCAGTAATTCAATAACTTTTGGGTACAATCCTTCAATTTAGGTTTCCACCTCATATAGGAGTAGCTGGCGAGATTTCCCTTTGCATTGAATTTACAAATTAAAGGTTCACCGGTTCTAATGGTGACGTGTTGAATGCCGGCTTCATCGAGATGGAGAAGGAATTGTAACAAACTCCGGATAGTATTGTTATGTGTAACCAACAGGATCCGTTTTCCCTCTTTTAGCGCGGGAGCAATTTCTTCCTGCCAGCAAGGGATGAGCCGGTGTTGAGTGTCCTTTAGGCTTTCTGTCAAAGGAAGGTCTTGAGAATCCAAATTTGAATATAAGGGATCAAAGCCGGGAAATCGAGGGTCCTGAGGAGAGAGGGAAGGTGGGACTGCGGAAAAGTGTCGTTGCCAGATAAGGACCTGTTTCGCCCCAAACCGTGATGAGGCCTCCCACCACGTCATGCCTTGGAGATCTCCATAATGACGTTCATTGAGCCTCCAACTCATCCGAACCGGAACAGATGTTAAATCCATGGCTTTAAGCACAATAGCAGCGGTTTCATGAGCTCGGCGTAATACGGATGTGAAGCACAAATCGAAAGCGATTCTTTTATCTTGCAGAATTCTGGCCGCTCTTTGAGCCTCAGTGATACCTTTTTGACTTAACGCGATATCTGTCCAACCGGTAAACCGCTTTTCGCGGTTCCAGAGACTCTGACCGTGCCGTAAGAGAATAAGGTAATTAGGACGTAATTTCACGAAATGGGTTTTAAAGTCAAAATCCGGTAGCCGAGGTTGGTATGTGAATGTTTTAAAAAAATCTCTTGTGTGAAAAGAAGAGTCAATCAACGTGCATTATAGCAAATAGAATGAGTATTACCACAAAACTTTTTAACAAGAATTGTGCATCCTTAGGGTGGGGACGAAAAGTTTTTGGCCTCAGCTTGTTTTAACCGTGATGAGTCAATGAGAATTTCTTTTAATTTTGAACTGATAAATTCAGCCATGGCTTCTGAACCTGCCGGCAAAAAATGGACATGATCGAAAAAAGCCCAATCCATACCCGAGAACTCCTGTGCGGCATCGAAGACAGGAATGTTTTTACTTAGTGCAACATTTTTCATAATGGCGTCCTGACGAGAGAACGTTTCCAGGATGGCATGATGACTGAGTCCAATATGATGGTAGTCTATTCGCTTCTTTTGTTCCTCGGTGTTTTCAGGATGAACCAGCCGGGCCTGAGTGATAAGGATGGGTTTGGCTCCAATGTTACGCGCTAGATCCACAAACATTTCGACGGCAAGTTGATATTGGCGGAATTGTAAAGGATTAAGAGATGTAATAGAAGAACGTGTATCCTGAGACGTGATGATCCCTTCGCGCCCCAGTTTGATTTTTTTCTTAAAGTAGACCCGCCGTAAAACATTATAAAGGTGTGAGGAATTGCATAACCACTGATCCAGAAAGTTTATATTATGAATTCTATAATCAAATTGATGAAGGGTAGATTTGACTGTTCGTAGAAAAGATTGGTTAGCACCAAAATATTTCATGTCGTTCCAGGCATTATATAAAAGAGCATAATCAGGGGAGAACATGAATCCTTCTGTGAAGAATCTGCCTACCGATTCCACTGCAGTATGTCCGGGAATTCCAGCGTTAATGACCTCAACATGAGGAAATCCGGCCTCGCGAAGTTTTTTCTCCACAAGGTGCGGCCAATCTGAATTTTTGTCCGTTCGGGTATCGAACGTGGCTGATCCGCCATACACAATCACTCGAATGGTGTTTGGAGGTTTAATCGTTTCAAAATTCGGTCCACGGTATCCTTTTTCATTGATTTCCCATTGAAGGCCCTTCTTGTTACCGAGGGCATGAGAAACTGAATGAGCCTTGGCCTGAAAAATATGTCGAGCAAAGAGGGCAGGTTCATACTGTAGGGATTGCTGACGAAGCACATCCGGGGATATGTCGGAACCTTCCACGAACAGACGAACACCAATTTCACCAAGAACTAAAATGAGTCCCAGGGAAACAAATGAGGTTATTACCGTAAGAAATATTCTTTTCCATCTTTTCAGTGATGAAGTCATTGATTAGGGTGCTTCCAATAAAGTGAATGAGGTTGACCATAAAGGCACCGCTGGAATTTCTTTGGGCATTTGCACGATCTATGGTATGTCAACTAGTTCCGGTCCAAAGAAAGCTCTAAAAATATTTACTTCAAGGGGTGCCGGATGTTTCCATATTATGCCCAGAGATAACTGGCAAGACCTCACTGCTAGGGAAAGCCTGGGACGCATTCTCACAGCAAAACAACCTCAATAAGTTTTTATTCAATAAGGTGGTGGCAATCCATTCACCAACCACACGATTGGCGATAGGGGAATAGTGGTTGGTATTCCTGGCAAAGAGATCTTCAAATGAATCTTCTTTGGATTGAGAGATAAGGCTAAAGGCTGGGTCGATGAGGTTATATCTCGAACTCAGGTCATCAAGAAATTCTTGGTACTCAAGTGGTTCTCCGTTAAGAAGATTTTGAAGTGGGCTCTTTGTTGGTAGATGCACGATGATAAAGTTGGATTGTGCCTCAAGAACTTCACGTTCAAATTCCTCAATGATACGCTCTGTTAATTGCCGTGAGGAGGATGCTTCGGAAAAAAATCATAATCTTTTCGCCTTGATGAAAAATTATTGGTCAGACCGGATATAATAAAGGCCGCCAATCGGCTTGCATACAATGGACTCATTTTGTAATCGTCTTCCTGGTAGAATAATTCATATGGTTTAAGCGGCCACAGGTCAAAGTCTGAAAAAATATTAAGAATGTCTTCTGGTCTTACCGTGGGGGTGTTGAGAAGGCTAAGGTTATTTCCAGGTACAAGAATAAAACGAGGTTTCGAAAAAATAACGTCGGTATTCGGACTATAAAACATTCTGATGATATTCATGTTTCGTTTAATGTTTGAATGTTGAAGACCAAACAGAACCAAATGAGGCTTCAGAGGCTTCCCATTTTTCTTCCATCGAAGAAACGCCTGGTCCATTCCGTATCCCTGCCCTCCGAGATTGAGAACCTCGGCTTTGATCCCATTTCGATTTAAATGACTTTCAAGAATAGCTCCCCAAGATACTTCAAAAGGTACATCATCGCTGTGGGTGAAGGAATCTCCTAAAATGGCAATTCGAAAAATTCCCGGAGGAGCTTCTGAGGTAATTTCCTGTCCTACTTTTGCAACCCGGACGCCTGCGGCATTGGAAGCATACAATCCATTTTCACTAAAACGAACGTGGAAGCCCCGCTCTTTGAGCGGGGAGGAAACGTTCAGCCGACCGGAGGCCGGTCCAGCTTGTGATACCATGGGCGCATGCCACTGAAACGAACGAGCCATGCGGTTTACGACACGAAATATCCTCTGGTCTGGGCACCGAAATATCGGAGGTGGATCGTTCGGGAGGATATCCGACGACGCCTTGAGCAGGTGGTTCGCGAAATTGCGGAGGACTGTGGCTTTGAGCTGGTCGAATTAGAAGTGGCGAAGGAGCACGTGCATGTCTTTCTGAATTTTCCTCCCCGGTATTCGATTGCCAAAGTGGTAGGGATCTTAAAGAGCATTTC
Source organism: uncultured Nitrospiraceae bacterium (assembly GCA_963734345.1). Taxonomy (GTDB): domain Bacteria; phylum Nitrospirota; class Nitrospiria; order Nitrospirales; family UBA8639; genus Nitrospira_E. The sequence continues at coordinate 144,459 of CAVTGT010000010.1, read as the reverse complement.
AGCCAGTCAGGTGTTTAGGGAATATCCGGAGTTGAAGAAGCATTTGAGGAAGCAAGCGTTTTGGGAAGAGGGGTATTTGGTTCGGACAGTGGGAGATGCGGTAACGGCGGCTGTGGTGCAACGATACATTCGCTATCATCGGCATGACGAACACGAGGCAAAGCCACTGAAGTTGTTTTAAGGGTTTTGGAAAGCCCCGCCCTTTGGGCGGGGAACTTTACTCCCTTTTTGTCTTTCCTTCAATTCATTTTCATGGGACTTCTTGTTTCCATAGAGGCTCAGACTTATGTGAGAGCCAGGCTTGAAACATCAACAAGCTCCACAACAGGACTTTATTGTCATTCCACCCGGTGAGGTGTTGTTGCCAAATCAGGCGGACGGCTTTCGGGTCAAACATGCCTTGTTGGGTTAAGCGGTGTTCATTGAGAAGATCTTCGGCCCAATCGCGCAAGTCATCGCGCAACCATTCGGCAATCGGCAAGCTGAATCCTTGCTTCGGGCGTTCAACATAGTGGAGGGGCAGGTATTGTTGCAGGACTTTTTTTAGAATATGTTTCCCACTTTTCTGGGGAGACACATGCATGGAAACCGGAAGGCTCCAGGCAAATTCCACTAACCGGTAGTCCAGCAAGGGGCAACGAATTTCAAGGGCAACCGACATACTGGCCCGCTCCACCTTAACCAGAATATCGTCCGGCAAGGAAGTGGCGAAGTTAAAAAACCACATGCCATGAATAGGATCCCTGAATGCGGGCCATACGCTGGGTGTGTTCAGATAGGTGCCAGTGGGCGTGATATTCGGGAGTAGGTCCTGAATGTTGGAATAGCGGATGTACCGCCTAGCCATCATGTCCACGGGAGAGGAGGCTGGAAGCCATCTGGATTTTTTTTCTAATGTGGCCCACGGCGAATTGTGAGGGGTGAGGGTGCTCGAGTGGGCCGTTCTGAACAAATCCCTGGCTAGCCATGCCAGGTTCGAAGCGTGCTTCAGCCCTTTGGCGTATATCTGCCGTGCTGGGATGGGGATATGTTTCCAGGTATCCCAATAGCGCAGGCATTTCTGGTATCGCGTGTATCCCCCGAACAGTTCATCCCCCCCATCTCCGGATAAGGCTACCTTCACGTGCTGGCGCGCCAGGCGAGAGACTGCCAGCGTGGGAATTTGCGAATAGTCGGCGAACGGCTCATCGTAGATCCCGGAGAGATCCGGAATGCAGTCTTGTGCGTCTTTGGGGGTTAGATACCACTCCGTATGATCCGTTCCCAAATGCGCCGCAATGGCTTTTGCAAAGGGGGCCTCATTATATTTTTCATCCCAAAATCCAATGGAAAATGTTTTGACGGGTCTGGTACTGGCCCTTTGCATCAAGGCCACCACCGTGGTTGAGTCGATTCCCCCCGATAACAAGGCGCCTAATTCGACATCCGCGATCATCCGACATCGCACGGCGTCTCGAAGGATGGTGTCAAGTTCTTCGATGGCTTCTTCGAATGTGCCGGCAAATCCCTTCCGTTCGGCCTCGAGGGCGATGTGAGGGGCATCCCAATATGGGCAAGGTTCCAGAGTCCAGGGGGGAGTCTCGGGAGTGAGGGACAGGACACAGCCTGGTGGTAATTTGCGGATGGCCCGATAAATGGAGAGGGGTGCGGGAATCCAGGAATATTGAATGAATTGGGCTATAGCACCTGAGTCCAGTTCTGTGTCGAAGTCAGGATGGTGGTGGAAGGCTTTCAGTTCGGAGGCGAACAGAAATGCCTGACCCGCCCAGCCGTAATAGAGGGGTTTCTTGCCGACGCGATCGCGGGCCAGGGTTAACGTGCGTTGTACCGTATCCCACACGCCAAAGGCGAACATGCCATTGATGCGGTGTAGCGTGGTCCGGACTCCCCAGGTTTCGATCGCGGCAAGTAGGACTTCGGTATCGGAATGGCCGCGAAAATTCAAGCCTGCGTGTTCCAATTCCGTTCGTAATTCCGGAAAATTATAAATTTCTCCATTATAGGTCAGGACAAAGCGTCCACTGGGCGAGTGCATGGGTTGCGAGCCGGCTGGAGACAAATCCTGAATCGCCAATCGAGTGTGACCCAGGCCGATTTGGGTTTGACGGTCATACCAGATGTCCGTCCCGTCAGGTCCCCGGTGATGTAATGATGCGGTCATTTGACGCAGGACCCCGCGAAGCCAACTGTCGGATTCCTGTTTGTGTCGATTAAAAAAGCCGGTAATTCCACACATTCAATAGGTTCCTTATTCTAAGTAGTTCCCCAGGTCACTCGGAAGGGTACCGGCCTGCATATTGAAATTCTGGCGCAGGCCCGTACTTCATCAAAAGAATTACCCAACTGACCAGGATTTCCATTGTTTTATTTCGACCGAAAGGAGAAATTTTGCCTGACGGAACTTGTGAGGAAGATTTCTCGCCTTGCTCGAAATACGGATTTCTCCGAGCCTCCACCGAAAGACCCGGAACAGGGTTGGAAATAACTGAGGTTGGACCTGGTTTTCTAAACAGAGAATGCGAGGAAAAACGCCGATTGGTTAAGGGGGCGCCTCCTGGTAAAGGGATGCTGGCATGCATTGATTTTGTGACGGACATTACAAGCCTAACCGTTGCAGCCATCGCTGAGATTTTTTTTTCAACCGTATCCGGGCAAGCCGGACCTGCCATGTTCGCTCAAGCCACCACAGGCGACGGTAAATAACCTGAAGGCTTGGTCCTTCCCCTACATCCATCTTCGGAGAGAAGCCGGGCGAGAGTTCTCCTTGCTGAGGTTTGCGTGCGACAATTCTGATATGGCGAAAGTCGCTGCTGCGGTGTGGATCCAGTTCGCACTCCAGTAATTCGAACCCCGTGGCGCGAATATACCGTGCGGTCGTATGTACGGTCAGTTGAAATTGATGGGCAGGCCCTGAATCGAGTGCCGAACGTTTCTTGTGCCGAACCGGATGAAGAACATCTTTTTCGTCCAGGAAAAGGTAACCCCCCGGCTTGAGGACGGCAAAGATATGTTCCAGGAGTCTTCGGGGTGACAGGACATGGGCCAAGACATGGTGGTTGAGGACATTGACGACATCCACCTGGTCATCCGGTGGCAGAGGAAATTGATGGAAACGTGAGAATGGCAAATCCAGCACAATGGAAAGTCCCCTGACCTGTCTGGCGTAATTGGCATTGGCCTGAAAGGGTTCGACACCCAGGACTTCCGCCCCGGCTGTCTGGAGGATGGAGGTCATCGCACCCGTGCGAGCTCGCAAGTCAAGAATTTTTCTCCCACGGGGTTCAATGAAACGTTTGATGATCTTGATGCCCCAGTGTTCCGCGAGGGCTTCCTCTTTCCCGCGATCTTCATCCGGTGGAAAAGCAGAGCCTGCTCTTTGAATGGAGCCGGGGTCGTTGGCAAAAGTGTCCTCATAAAAGTTGTCTAACGCTGCTGCAGAAAGTTGGGGCCAGGCATAGATGAGGCGGCATTGTGTGCAGATAGCGAGGGGGCATCTTCCCGCCGACCCTTCAGCTAAGAGCAAGGCTTCCTCGGAATGACACAGGTCGCATCCGTCCGTGCGGATCGGTTTGGCCTGTTGTTGAGATCGGGAGGCTGTCAGGGTTTCCTTCATGGAGAATCGCTCTTAAAACATGACGATTGGTTTCTCATTCAAACCGAATTCAACGGTAGAAAGTGATGAAATCTCCCCTTATTGTCATTTCCTCCAACGGAAGAAATCTTTTGGGTGATGCGGTGGCAGGTTGGGTCAAATTTGTTCGGAATATTACAACCTTTACCATTTCTTTCTTGTAGTCCCTCTATTTGCGGGGTTCCCATGTCCTTTCTTTTCCATGCGCGGCTCAACGGCTGAACTTGGTTCTATGTTCCTTGTGAAGGGGTGGTGGAAGAAGGTTGTTGGGATGAAAAAGTAAATTCCGCCAGCTTGAGGTCCCACATGGTGTCGATACTGACCAGGTGTTCATCGAGAAGGAGTCCTCCAGTTCGTTTACCCATGATGCTCCTTCCGTGTAGAAGACAGTCTCGTGTCATTACGTAAGCAACTCCGTTCCGGTGATAGACCGGGGTGAGTTGTTGCCTCGCAATGATTTGGCTCCCGTTAGGGTCATAATAGTCGATTTTACCTGAGTCAAGAGTCAGTTGTTTGAGAGGGTGTGACTTGGAATCCGTTTCGGACACGGTCCATATGGCGTCCCACTGCCCGGTCACGAGCATCTCGATGGCCCGGATGACGTGCTCCGGCCGGCGAAGAGGGGATGTCGGCTGGAGCATGACCACGATGTCGTACCGTACATGGTCCAAATACTCCATTTCTTCTAACGCATGGATCAATACCGGGGCGTCTGATATTCGGTCCCCTGAGAGGTCAGGAGGCCTGAAGAACGGTGCATCCAGGCCGGAGTTTTTTGCGATCTCGGCAATTTCAGGATGATCGGTTGAGACCACAGCACGGTCGATGATGGGTATCTCTCCAACCAACTGTCCGACCCTGGTTACGAGTGGAACACCAAGGAACGGAGCCAGGTTCTTGAGGGGAATCCCTTTGCTGCCTCCCCGTGCCGGACACACAGCCAGGATTCGTTGCGTTCCTATCATTGGGCCCTTTTAGCGGTCCGCCGCATTATTGATACAGACATCATTTTCGTTGGAATTGTCCATGTCCTGTTGCGAGAGGGTGAACGATTCCCGATGAACGGTGCGTGAAGGTGTTCTACGGTCTGTGAAATGGACATTTCGCTTCTCCTGAAGATTTTCCACGATCTCTCTGAGTTCCTCCAGATTGGTAACATGGAGTGAGGGGATTTGCCTAAATCGGCTGTTCTCACCCAGTATGACTCCGGCAAAGTGGCAGCCAAATTCAGCGGCAGCCTCCCGGTCATCCTCACTGTCTCCGACAAAGAGCATCTCATCAGGATTTGTCTGAGTCAGCTCTTGGATGTGGCATAAATTTTCCAGTTTACTTGCTGGGGCTCCGTATATTCCCGAGAAATATTGGGCGAGATGTCGTAGGGTTACAAGGCGATTGAGGGCTTTGGTCGGCGTTCTGGAGTTGAGGTATAGGGGGATCCCTTCATTCAACAGCCAAGATAGGATCCCAGAAGTTCCAGGTACTTCCGGGCATCCGACAATAGCTTTTTCGCAGGCGGCTGTATAGGTCTCGGCCCATTGTGCCCCAAGAATCTCGGCACCGGGTTGTGGGGACGTCAACCCTTTGGCTATGAACTCGCGGGCCAGTGCACGGGTGATGCCGTATCGATCCTCATTAGTGCATCGTTGAAGGACTTCCGTGACGGTGAAGCCGCTGGGATCATAATCCTCGACAATCTTGTAAAAGGCTTGAACCTTCACTTGGTTGGAATCGACCAGGGTCCCGTCAAAATCGAAGGCCACACAAGTGATCATTGCGCATGAGAATCGGGTAAAGGCACTTCGGGAGCTTTCTCCGGTGATGGCTGTTGAACGATTTGAAAACGTCCCCAATGATCGACCATCGTTTTTCGTTCCGTTCGTTGCAGCTTATTGATTCGTTTGTCGGCATAAAAGGAGTCGTTGTTATAGTGTGTGGTGGAAACTTCTTCAAAGACGACGCCGGTTTCGGTCCAAAAGGAATGCCACACACCGGGCAGGATAAGAATGGTTTCGCCGGGATGTAAAATGCGGGGGTAGCCGTCGATGTTGACGTGGAGAATGCCATAGAGTATTTGAAACGTTTCCTCCTTCCTCGCGTGATAATGCGAAGGATGCCGCTGTCCCGGCAATTGAATAACGAGTTTCTTGCAATACTCCCGATTGATGCATTCGATAAGGACCGCCCCGGTTTGTCGAAAATTTTCGAGTCCGTAATGGTGCGAATATTCGACTTTAAACTCACTGCCTAATTGAATGTTGGCTTCATTGAGCAAGGCTTTGACTTCGTGAATCGCTTGTTTAAGGGTCACGAGACCTTGATTGACCGTGATCTCGACAGCGTCCCGCATGACCGGTTGATCCGGCGTCATGTCCTGGACGGGCGTATAGCCCTCTTTCCATGCACCGCTTTCCATCTGCCCTTCGACGTAGGGCATGGCAAAATACACAAGGTCCCGTGTGAGTTCCCGGCCTTTTTTAATGAGCCGTTTGGCATAGACACCCCGTCGAAGGCCATCCAGGGAGGCTTGTTCCACTTCCGAGGCCGGTGGACGAGTTTTGGGGCCACACAAGACTTTTGCCCGGCTATAGGCTGCCAGCCAGGTGTCCACTTGCTGTGCTGTGGAGGAGTAGGCATTCAATTTGATGGATTCGGTTTCCAGTCCAATGTGCCGTTCGAAAAGCCTGGCTCCAAGGGCCACGGCAAGTTGAACGGGAACCGTATCTCCGGGGTTTTCATGCGTGGACCAGCCGATGGGAATATTGGGATACCGATTGCGCAACACTTGTATTTGATTCAAGATCATCAACGGGTCAGGAGTCGGGTAAACTGACACGCAATGCATGAGCGCGAATTGCACGGCGCGATGTTGGAAGAAACTCACCACATTGTCGATGTCTTCCAGTGTCAGACCTCCGGTTGAGCACACCACAGGCGGCCCGGCTCCGGCAATTTCCTCCAGAAGCGGCCAATCCTTGGCTGAGCAACTGGCGACCTTCAACACATTAAAACCCATGTCCACGGCAATATTGACAGACTCTTCATCGAAAGGGGTGCACATCGCTAAGAGCCCTTTGGCCCATACTTCATTGAGTAATGTTTGAAATTGAGCCTGGTCCAAGCGGGTGGATTGAAATCGTTGGATGTATTTGAGTTCGCTGGCAGACTGATGACTGGGATGAATGAAGGTGTCGAGTTGGCGGAATTGGAATTTGATCGCTGCCCGGATTTGGTGTCGATGGACCACCTCAGCCATGGATTGGATGATTCGCAGGCCGTGTTCTACACTTCCCTGGTGGTTGTTGGCGAGATCCAATATGAATAAATCATTGAAATTGAAATCTTGGTCTATCATGGTTTTCCCTTTCCTCTGAAGATCTACAGGACTTCCAGCGCCTGTGGTGTATACCCCTTCCCATAATCGATGCGCACGGTTCGTTTTTTGGCGGAGGAGAGATGCGCGGCGGCGACCACCAGCATGGTTTCCAGGCCTCGCTCCAATGACAGGACGGAATCTTCTGTCTTGCCTGACATCACAGTCTCGATATGCTGCAATTCCCAGATAAAATCATCTGGTCGTGTCTTTTGAATGGTTCGAAATTTGCTGTCCTCCCCACTGGTTTTCCAATCGACCCTGTCGATGCCGGGCTGATGTCCGATCGTGAGTTCCACGAAGCCGTCATTTCCTTGAATCCGTGCCCATTTTCTGGAAGGGGAAGTGATGACGTCTTGAACCACCCGTCCGATTAACCCCGCCTCAGTCTTCAGACTGAGCAGGCAGAGTTTGTCATACTCCACCATATTTGTCTGGACATAATCCAGTGTCGCGGACACTTCGGTGATCCGGCCTTTTCCCAGGCCCCCACTTAAAAATTGCCAGAGATTGATGGCGTGAGAATGTTCCCCGCTGGCCCCTCCTCCCCGTTTCCAAAACCCCAAATAACTGTCCTGTGGACCCTGTAACCATGGGTGGGCCGCGAAGATGCCGCCCCAATGTTCACGAAATTCCACGTCGATGGTTTCAATGGTCGATAACCGGCTGGCGGCTTGGAGTGTTTCCTGCGCTGCCCCTCCCACGATGTGGTCATATCCGACGAACGCCAGTGTGCCAGACTCGGTTACCATGTCTTGTAGTTTTTGGGCCTGTTCCAAGTTCGGCGGGCAGAGAGGTTTTTCCACAAGAATAGCTTTTGGTTTTTCCTCAAGAGCCGCCAGGGCTAGGGGGAGGTGGGAGTCAGGAGGAGTTCCAACGACAATGAGATCAAACCCTCCTCGCGGAGTGTTTTTGACCAGGGAAAGCTTGATAGCCTCGTCCCATTTTCCATAACGATTTGGATAAATGGTCTGTTTTGTTCGATCCAACGCCGCTTGGTCCACATCGCATATGGTGACGTTCCAATCCAGGGTACGGGAGGCATGAGCCAAATGGTTTCCGATGGACCCGGCTCCAAAAATTTTTACCTTATACATGTATCCTCCTTAAGAGTGTTCACCAGATCCAATTATGGATGCGTGTTCTTCGTTTTTGGGTGATTAGTTCGGAGATATTTCAAAAATATTTTCGTGCAGGGCCCTGACTCGTGTGTGTTGAAATCTTGCTAAAACATGTTGGAATCGCTTGATGCGTTCTTCGATATGTCTCAGGGTGATTTCAGGGAAAATGTGGCTCAGGTAATCGTAACGCTGCGCCCGGTTTTGATTCCCCATGCGAAATTGAGCATTGAATCTCCGTCGTAATTTTCTCGCTAGGGCATAAGATTTTGCGGCTAAAAACGTTCCCCAATTTGGGGTCGATGGTAAAAAGGCGTCGTCGAATGTCTCCAGAGTCTTCACGATGTGTTCTGAGGCAAAAGGCCCGTGGAGTGCGGCGAGATATTGTTCAATTAACCGGGTATTGGCTTCAGAGCCATTTTCCTTCGCAGACTGGCCGGATGAAAGAGCTGCTTTGACGAGTTCAATTAATTCCGGGGAGGATGTTGCTCGGCGGCTCACGGCATTGGGAAGTTGCTTGTCGAAACGTTCTGAGATGATCGGCTGATAGGAAAAGATGGGTCGTCCCAATAAATAACCTTCCAAGCCGGTAGTGCAGCTATTATGAATGATGGCATCGGCCGCCAAAAGCCAGGGAATGACATGCCCTTCAATATGCACCTGGACATTCGCATGACCCTTTGCAGCATGCCTCCATGTCTCGTGGTTTTCAGAGGGATGAGGGCGGATCAGGACGGTATGGGCGGGAAAGGCTGCGGCCATTTGGCCTACCATTTGTTGAAAATACTGGAATAACGCTAGACGGTGCCTGGCCATTCCAAGATCGAATTCGTCCACTTCCGATGGTGTGACGGCGGCCTGCTCCAGAGCTTTTTTTTCATCACCTTTATTGGGTCGAAAATTATTGAGTTTGCCGAAGTTCGTATTGATCAGAATGATTTTCCCGAATTTTTCATGGATGGTTTCGACCTGTTTGGTCCAATAGGGACGAAGTTCAGGACGTAGCAGGTCCACACGGGGATTTCCTGTTATATGGATGGGCATTCCGTTATAATCGGGTTGCGATTTCCAGATGCGCGCATGTTCAGGTCCCCAAGTTAAGAAGAGATTCGGCTGGGGAAATACCACGGAGCCAAGTTTTTCTTTCACATACACTTCAGGGGAACAATAGACGATTGCCTCCTCGTCCCATCCTGTCAGGACATGTCCTAATTGAGCGAGAAGGTGCGTGGTGATGCGATTCCGGTTGTGGAGATTCGTTGGGAGGTAGATGGATTGTGGCAAGGAGGCCAAATTCAGCTGAATTTGCCGTTTTTCTCCGATGATGACAGAAAAGTCACGTTCCGTGGCGAAACAGGAAAGCAGGATTTTTGCATCGAATTCCCGATTGAAAATTTCGACCGGAATAGTCAGACGGCGTCGAGGTTTGGGCATGAGTAACTGGTTAAAAATTGCTGCAGATTTTCATTGTTGATCGAAAATTCCCAGGGTTTCTTTGACTTTTTTGGCGACTGTCTCGATTTCGTTTAGTTTTGGGCGTTGTCCATTTTCAATCGGTTCCACAAATGGACGGGCAATGCCTTTTTTGATGAGTGAATCGTGGAGCTTACCGAGATCCCGTCGAGGTTGAATCAATCCCGAACGAAGGAGGTGAGCACAAAAGCGCTCCAGACCTTGTTGAGGACGGGCAGTCCCGCGTTTATTTAAGGGCTGAGACTGTGCCCGTTCCACGATCCCTTGACTCAGCCGAATTTTCCATGTTGGAGGGTTTTCAGCAAGAGGAATAATGTACACCGGCTTTCCTAGGGAAGCAGCCTCAGCCAACATGGATTCGCTTTCTCCTGTGACGATAATGACATCGGCACCGGCCAGATAGGCGAAATAAGGATTGTCAGACTGGTTTGGCTCCCATTTATGCACAAAATGATTAGGAAGCAACGTTGACTCAAGAGCGTGACTCAGGTCTGTGCCCGTTCTGGGGGACGTGACGACAAAAATTTTTCCATGACATTTTTCGGCTAAATCTTTGAGTTGGTTTCCAATCGTGCGAGCCATATCCGGGGTAAATTTGAACCGTGCAGTAGAACCTCCCACGACAAAGACGATGCGAGGATATGGAGCGTTATCGAAAAGATTTGGCCATCGTTTCCTAACCCCATCCAAACTTTCCTGAGTTAATTCGTTCAAAGGGGCCACCGTCTCGATTCGATGGGGATGTGGAGGGAAGCCGTAATAGGACGGAGTAATGACAACATCAAATAAATCAGCCGAGCATCCTCCTTTTCGCCCTAATTGAATGGTACGTGTTTTCCCCTGGCTTTTTTCACGAATCCATCTGGCAATTGGTGCCGGTCGCCATCCGGTAGATATGACGATATCCGGCCAGGGGGGACAGATAGAGGAAGAGTGAGCTCGATTGAGACCTAGAATATTTGGTGGTAACAATCCCCACAGAATTTTTTGGAGTTTGTGCCACCCGTAGAATCGCAATTGTTTAATTTCATAAGGCCACCCCAACGACTTCGCGAGAGCTTCTGATTGAGTGGTATGTCCCACTTTGCAATCTGAGAGTATCCAGATTCGTGGGGGAGAACCGATCCAATGGCCACCCCAACGAATAAGTCTCTGTTGAATTCCCTTAGGGGTTTTTGTGTGGAACACAAGCTTCCAGTGAATAGCCGGATAACGGGCGCTAATTGATTCAAGGTGATTCATCCACCAGTCAAAATTTCGTTTCAAGCGGGGGTGAGGAGCTTCAGCAGAAAGGGATTGGTCGGGATTGGTGCTGTCTATCGTCATATAGACCATGCCCTTTGAACCGTTAAACATTTCTTCGATAACCCATGGAATATCTTCCTCCGGGATGACATGAAGCCCTCGGGGTGACAGGACAATGTCGAATTGTCGGGAAGGCAGGGAACCAGAGTGTTCCTGACAAAGATCCAACGCGGTCATGGTTAATGAGGAAAGGCCTGTAGACGAAACATGTTCTGGAACACCTTCGAAACGATTTCCAAAATGACAATACAGAAGAGTCTTGGCCTGGAGAGTGCGCATCGCTTCTTGAAGTTCATGTACGGTCTCGATATCTTGGAAAGGAAACAGTTTGATAGGGGAAATGTTCTGGAGATCTCTCGTCTTTTTGGCAAATTCTGAAAATAGTGAGGAGGGATGTTCCCGAGAAAATAAAAGGAATCCTCGTTGATTGGCAGTGTGTTCCAAATTAAACCAAACATCGCCTTCGGGGCTTTTCTGGTACACAAATTCCTCAGGGAAGGGCTGCCAAGGTTGCGTATGGAGAGCCGTATAATGGAGGACTTTGGATTGTCCTGCCCGATATTCTTCATCACGGGCATTCCATTCGGGTTCCAATGTACCCCAGAGGTTGGGTACCTCCAAGGCGCGCTGCACCAGCGCGTTTTTTTTCTCGAATTTGGCCGCCTCGAGGGACCAGATCGTAGCCATTTTTTTGCAGTCCATGACCATCACGGAAGTATCATTCTGGGCAATGGTGAGGAAGCCGTGCCCTTGGAAATCATGGTCAAATAATTCTCCCGGGTCGGTGAGATAGACTTGGTCCACATCGTTATAGATCGCTCGTCCGACCTGGCCTGCAAAAGTTGGAATTGCAAAACGATAATTTGTAAACCCGGTGAGCCATTTGCGTCGGTTAAATCCCTTTAATTCCTTCATGAGATAAATTTCGTACACTCGGCTTGGATCACGAACCTGTTCAATCGACCAGACCAGAATGCGTTCAGCCCGGTATTGGGCTGATTCACTTCCAACAAAAATTCTGACAGGAGGTTTTATGGAGGAGGCTATTCCTCCTCTGACCTCCAAAACTATTTTTTCGGGAATTGCTCGGATGCCGTTGGGTCTAGAGCGGTGACGTGGCATTGGACTGTTGAGAAGATGTTTTGATGTTTGTTTTAACACCCAATCGAAACGCTAGCATTTTTTAACTGAGGATTGCATCTGGTTGGTCGTGAGAGAGATTCGCGTTGTTTGGAGTTGAATAAGACAAATTTGAGAATGCAGAAATAATTTGTTCAATTTGTTTCTCGGTATGAGCTGCGCTGACACTGCAGCGAAGGAGACATTCGCCGTTTGGAGTGGCAGGGGGAATCATGAGGTTGACATAAATTCCATTTTCCAAAAGTTGTTGCCACATCGCAAGTGCCAATTCTTTGGTGGGAATCATTGCGGCAATAATAGGGCCTACCTCCGCCCCAAGCGAATATCCACACTTCGTTAATCCATCATACAATATATGCGAATTGGACCAAAGCTGGCGACGAAGTTCTGGGTGAGCCTGGATGATTCGAATGGTCGCTCTTGTCGATGCCACAACCGAGGGACATGGGGAAGCTGTAAAAATATATGGACGACTGGTGTACCGGATGAATTCGAATTCGGGATGGAAGCTTATGGCGAACCCTCCAGTCGAGCCCAAGCTTTTGCTGAATGTTCCGACGATACAATCGACGTCTTGTTCGACGCCTGTCTCCTCGGCCAAACCACGGCCATGTTGTCCTAGCACGCCCAAGGAATGCGCTTCGTCGACGACCAGGGTGGCCCCATATTTTTTCTTCACATCCACAATCTCAGCCAGCGGTGCGCGATCGCCCAACATGCTATAAATGCCTTCGACGACAATTAACGTCCGATGACTTCGGTCCCCCAATCGACGGAGCCGCTTTTCCAAATCGGCCACGTCATTATGCTTAAACCGGATGATATCTGCCCCTCCCAGCCGGCATCCATCATAAATGCTGGCGTGGGAGTCCCCATCCATTAAAATCGTATCGCCAGATCCTGCAAGAGCCGAGAGAACTCCAAGATTGGCCTGGTAGCCTGTGGAAAAGACGATGGCATGGGACACGCCATAGAAGTCTGCGATGGCTTGCTCAAGCTCCCTATGGCTCGCAAAGGACCCATTCGCCATCCTCGATCCCGTGGTGCCGGTTCCTTCCTGGGCAAGCGCCCGTTGGCCGGCCAGGATAGAGTCTGGGTGAAAGGTTAATCCTAAGTAGTTATTGGTGCCAACCAGGATGGTCGTGCGGCCGTCGATGATGGCCTCTGTTGGAGAAATAATCTTTTCGACGGTGACGTGAAATGGGTTCACCCCACTTTTCAGTAACTCGTTTCTGGCTTCCTGAATAGGAAGAAATTTGTCAAACAGTGACATGATTACCCTTTCAGCAACTTCTCAATCTCTTCACCCAGGTCCTTGATGGTTCGGATATTGGGAAGATTGTTCAGAGGGATGGAAATATCAAAGTGATCCTCGATTTTTAGGAGGACTTGCATGACTTGCAAGGAGTCCAATCCCAGCTCGGCGACCAGTTCGGTTTGTTCTTTTAACCGATAGCCCTCTTTGGTAAAAGGCTTGAGGGTGTCGAACAACTGGGGAAGAATGTCGGAATAACTCATCATATGTAATTAGAAATAGCCTTCTTTAAGAGAGCAAACCTCTACTCCTCACTATGTGATGCCATGAGCCTATCCGATGTGAGCAAGCGACGCAAGCCTTCTTTGAGGGAGATTTGAGGGGTCCATCTTAGTGTCTGTGTGGCGTGAGAACTGTCACAGACCCAATTGCGGTGTAGGAGTTCAGCAACCTTCCCGCTGGTGAAAAGAGGAGCGTATCCAAAGAGGCGCGAAAACCTTTCATTGCCTTTCCCAAGTATTTTTAGGAATACGGGTGGAATGCGTAAGCATAGGCGGAGGCGAGGATTGGCGAGACGAAAGACATCGTTCCAGGAATATCCCCCTGGGAATCCATCGTCAATCTCAAAAGTCTGAAAGGGCGGATTTCCGTTTTGCAGCCAATGCAGGACTGCGTTTGCGAGATCTTCGACATGAATTAAGGAAAATCTGGCGTGAGAAGGGCCCAGTTGTATGCCAATCCCCTTACGTAACAATTTAAAAAGGGGAAGAAGCGCACGATCGTGTGGCCCATATACGGCGGGTGGACGAAAAATACTCCATGTGAGTTCGCCAGCCTCACGGGGTAAGACCAATTCACCCTCATATTTACTCCACGCATAAGGTGAGAGAGATGGCTCGCGAGCAGCCAGAGAAGACAGAAGAACGAATCGTGGTAAAGAAGATTGTGCGAGACAGGCTTGAATTATATTGGACACGCCCATCACATTGGTCTGATAAAAATCCTCTCGGCGTATCCCTCGAATGGCGGCGGCGCAGTGAATAACTCCACCGCAGTTTTTTACCAGCGCAAAAAGACTTTCCGGGTTTTCCAGGTTGCCTTGGACCGGTTCAATCCCAAGGGATTCTAGCTCTTGAGCTTGGTGTGGGGAACGAACAAGACCACGTACCTGCCATCCAGCTTCGCGTAAATGCCGAGCAATGACCCCACCAATGAAACCGGAAGCCCCGGTCAGGGCAACGGTAGTAGGCATAGGCAGTGGAGAAGATTTAAGGAAAGGTACCCGGTCTTAGGCAGACCTAGTTGTACTGGACAACCATTGGCTCTAACTCTTCCCACTGGATACGGGCTAGGAAGTCGGCTTTGGCACGAGAACGTGATAATTTTCCTGATGACGTACGAGGAAGTGTTCTGGGCGGAATAAGTTCAATATAGCAAGGAATCGATAATTCCTTGTGGACCAGGGATCGTAAGCGATCGACCAGGTCTTCCCGCTTTTGTGCATCCATTTCCCGACATTGAACGACCATAATGGCGATTTCATGGCCGTCTGGCCCTGAAACGGAAAAAGCGGATGAATCGCCTGGTCGGACTTCCGACTGTTGTTCTGCCATGAATTCCAAGTCCTGAGGCCAGATATTTCGTCCATTGATGATAATCATATCTTTGGACCGGCCGATAATAACCAGGCTGTCTTTAATCCAATAGCCAATGTCGCCTGTATTGAGCCACCCATCGGCTGAAAGCACCTCACTGGTCAAGGCAGGGTCTTCAAAATAACCCGACATAATGCTTGCGCCACGAACAAAAATCGTTCCACTTTCCCGTTCTTCAACGACATCTCCACTGACATTACGTATTTGAACTTCATATCCCGGGAGAGGAACTCCGCAGTTCACAAATTTGCTGCATCGAGTCTGATCGTCATCGGTCAAGGAAGGTACAAAAGGCATCGCCTGTCTGTTGTTGGAGAGCTGATCTCCGTCAACTCGATCTACCTCGAGGCCTTTGTCCAGAGGAGCAAAACTAATAGCTAAGGAACATTCGGCCATCCCATAGCAGGCCAGAAACGCTTCAGACTTAAATCCACTTGTCTTTAGGGTTTGGGCAAACCGGGCAAGGCTATCGGCACGAATTGTTTCTGCCCCAGCCCCAGCTATACGCCAGGAGCTAAGGTCATAGCGTTCGTTGGAATCTTCCCCAAGTCGTCGCACACAGAGTTCGTAACCAAATGAAGGGCTGAATGAAATTGTGGCCTTACTCTTTGTCATCAAACTCAGCCACTGGCGTGGTCGCATGGCAAAATCGCGTGTGCTCAAATAATCAACGGAGAGTTGTGAAGCTATGGGGCCAAGGACGAACCCGACTAGTCCCATATCATGATAGAAAGGAAGCCATGAGACGCATCGGTCACCTGGTCGAACCTGTAAACCATGCCGAATGATTCCTGATAGATTGGTCATTACAGCCAATTGTGTGACTTCGACACCTCTAGGCCAACGGGTGCTGCCAGAGGTGTATTGAATATAGGCTAATTCTTGTGGTTTCAGTGGGATGAGGGGGCCATCAGTTTCTTTTAAGGAAGCAAATGTTTCCGGACCTCCAATGAGGGAAAGACCCAATCCAGCAGATGCTTCCTCTAAAAATGGCAAAAAGCCTTCAGGGGCCATTGCAATGGAGGCCTGACAGTTCTGGATCAGGCGTCTAAGTTGGGTGACATATGCTTGATGCCCACCTAAATGCAGTGAAATTGGAAGTGGAACAGGAATCAGGCCTGCATACTGACAGGCGAAAAAAAATCTAATGAAATCTGGGGTAGTATCTGCGATTAAGGCAACTCGAGCTCCACGTGGCAGACCTAGTCCATTGAATCTTCTTGCTAAATTTTGAGCCTGTCTTTGAAGATCAGCATATGGCAGCACATGAGCCAATTTGCCTCTCCCGGAATAAAAATTACAACCTGTTTCTCCTGAAGCCGCATAATCAAGGGCTTCTGAAAGCGTAGAGAAATTCCCATGTTGGAGTTTGAGCTGGTGATGAGTAGGTGTACTGTTCATTATTACCTAGGTATTTATGCCAAGTTGTTCAATAAAAAGTCGCTAAAAAGCACTTAACTAGTAAGCAATTACAGTGCCATTGTATTTATTCCATAAACATCAGATAACTAAAGGAAATATCAAATATTTTTAAAAATAAAATATGACCTGTAGCAAAAAAACAGCGAATTGAGTCTATTTAGCAACAGACTATTTCATGATTTACTAGTTAATATAGCTAGGTATTATTTTGGTGAACCCAACTTTTTTTTAGATGGGTTAATATTTTTTGGTTCATCTCTTGAGTAGTGTCATTAGAATTTTTAAAGAGGGGTGGCCCAGGCCATTCATGGTCAAAAAATTGCTGTTGAGAAAATGTTCGAGGACCGTCATATCGGGGAATGACATGAAAATGTACCTCGGGGTCAACCATCATTAACATAAGATAATTTATTTTGTTATAGCCAAATGTGCGCGAGATATTCATCTCAATCTCGCGTATGATTCCGGGAAATTCTCCAAATGCTTCTCCGCTGACTAGGGAAAAGGCCTTGGCCTCTTCTCGACAAATTAATATCAGTGAGCCAAGAGTCACCTGTTGGGAACGCAAGAGCACAACCCATTGGGAAAATTCTTTGAGGCAGGTCTCGGGATACCCAAATTTTTTCATTGTGGCATTCATAAGCATGGGTATATACCGAAAGAGCTATTGTGGTGTCTATAAGATAAGCTGCGCAGCCTGTCCTCCCAGTGAATGTGATGTCATGCCAGACACGTCAGTATATATCACGGGTTTTGAGTCAGAATCTGGCTTCAACAGTATTCTGTGGCAAGGTTGTAGGTCATTTATGAGTGGGCCATTATTCCTTGTGATGGCGATGGGAACTATTAAATTATGCATAAGGTCATTGTGATTCTCCGTCTTTAAAGGTATCGGAGTACGAACGTCTATTCTTGTGGCTTTATCAGAAGGTTCCTATAATTAATTGCTACACGGCAGCACTTACGCGTGAATCCTAAGAACAAAATTTTACGGCGAGTCAAGCGACACCATTTACTACATCATTTTCATAATGAACAGGGAAATTTTGGCATCACGAGTCTGTTCTGTGATCAGATTTTGGACACTGAATATGGGAGTGCTGAAGACGTGCCGTTTAGTCGGACTGTTTCCAACTTGGGCTATGCGGATGAGGAACGATCCCACTATCCTTGGGTGGCCCAACTATCCGAACAGAAGCCATAAGTGACGCATGCCCATCCAGCTTAGTGACTTTCAATTCGCCTTACGAGTTCGCACTCCCTCTATTCGGGGGAGGAACCAAGTTACTTGGGGAAAGGCATGTTGATTCGGGTTGAACCGGTCACCGACCGTGCCGCCCTCAAACAGTTTATTCGCCTTCCCTGGAAGTTATACCACTCGGATCCTCATTGGATTCCACCTTTATTAGTCGAACGGCTCCATACCTTTTCCGAGAAAAATCCCTATTTTCAGCATGCCCGTTGGCAATGTTGGTTGGCTTATTGCGGGCAGGAACCCGTTGGTCGAATTTGCGCCCAAATTGATGATTTACACCTGAGCCGGTATCAGGATCAGACTGGGTTTTTTGGGTTGCTTGAAGCCGAAGAAGAGGCTGATGTTTTTCACGCACTGTTCCAGACTGCAGAAAGATGGCTTCAGACTCAAGGGATGAGGTACATTCGCGGCCCGTTTAATTTGTCAATTAATCAGGAATGTGGATTGTTGGTTGATGGATTTGATTCTCCGCCCATGATTATGATGGGGCACGCCAGGCCTTACTACGCAGAGTGTGTTGAACGGAATGACTATCAAAAGGTCCAAGATCTTCTTGCCTATCGTATTGGAATTGATATTGCTTTTCCGCCTGGGGTTTCCCAGTTTCTTAAAAGGGCGAAAACCTCTATGCGAATCCGTCCGTTGAGACGTCAACATCTGACAGAGGATTTGGCGATTATAAAAGATATTTATGAAGAGGCATGGTCAGACAATTGGGGATTTCTTCCGTTTACCGACGCAGAATTTTCCGAGATCGGACAACAGCTCAAGCTATTGGTCGAAGATGATTTTGTGCAGATCGCTGAAATCGATGGAAAACCAACGGCGATGTTAGTCGCATTTCCCAATATTCATGAAGTCATCCAAGATCTGAATGGACGTCTTTTCCCCTGGGGATGGCTTAAAATCTTATATCGATTAAAAGTATCCTATCCCCAATCGTGTCGGGTTGCCCTAATGGGAGTCCGTAAACGATTCCAATCCAGTCCAATGGGTGCGGCGATGGCCTATGGCTTGATTGAAGCCGTGAGGGAGGCAGTACTTCGAAAAAATATTCGACAGGTCGAAATGTCCTGGATATTGGAAGAAAATAAACGCATGCGTCACATTCTTGAATCCCTTGGAGCCGAACCATATAAGACGTATCGAATCTATCAGAAAATTCTCCAAAGATTACCGGTGGGATCTTCATGAGTCCGTATGGCGCCTGACAACCAACCCGTCACGGCTCTGGTGTTAGCCGGGTCCCGAACTGGTCGAGATCCGGTAGCCCAGTTCGCAGGGGTATCGAATAAGGTGTTGGCTCAGGTGGGTGGTGAACCCATGATATCCCGTGTATTGCAGACGTTAGACAAGGCCCACACGGTGGGAAAGAGAATCTTATGCGGGCCTTCATGGAACACGGTTCAAGCCAATCCGTTTCTTGGATTGTTGATATCGTCAGGAAAGGTTCAATGGGTTGAGCCTGAAGGAGGCCCGAGTCGGAGTGTCTTGAAATTTTTAGCCGACCATCCTGAGGAATTTCCTGTCCTAATTACAACTGCCGATCATGCCTTGTTGACAGCAGAAATGGTTGATTACTTTCTGCGTAATGCGCAAGAAAAGCAGGCGGATGTGGTGGTGGGACTAGTGTCGTATTCCTTGGTCCTTGCGTCGTACCCTCAATCCAAACGAACGGTCACCCGGCTCACGGGCGGAGGGTATTGTGGGTGCAATTTATTTGTTCTCTGTACCCCAAAGGCTAAACGAATGGTGGAGTTTTGGAGTCAGGTTGAGCGTGAGCGCAAGCATCCCCTTCGCCTGATTCGAACTCTTGGCGGGTTGGCCATCGTCCGCTATGTGCTTGGCTGGTTATCCCTTGCAGATGCATTGGGTCGGCTCGGGCGGAGGCTCGATCTTCACGTGCAAGAGGTTCTGCTTCCGTTTCCTGAGGCCGCGATTGATGTGGATACTCCTGAAGATCTTGCCTTAGCGGAAACAATCTTGGCGGAACGACCAAAAAGAAAATAAGATTAGGTAGACGCAGTTGATTGTAGCCTGGTCATCAAGGGATTGGCTCCAGCATGTTCTTCCAGATTCAGGCACGGTGAGGAATCGATGGAGCCGCCTTTAACGAGTCATGGTTTTTGAACAATCGCTCGGCATGTTCTAAGTCTGAGGGATTATCGATTTCGGCCCAAATTAACCCTTTGATGCAAAAGGTCGACACAAGTCCCTGTTGGGCTAATTCGTCAATGAGTGATAAGTACCATTGCTTGAGTGCCTCAGGTTTTCGAATGCGTTTGTCCATGGTTGAAAGGAATTTCTGTGATCCCTGACCTTGAAACCGAATCATGCCGATTGATTCCCCATTGACTTGTTCGATGGGCAAGGTTTTGCCGATGCGGTCCAATCGTGTGCCACGGACAATGACTTTCATGTCATCCGCATCGTAGCGGGGTTTTTCATCCGTTACTAAGGTAATAGGAGCAGGGGGAGCGTGCAACAGACCTTCTAGCACGGCTGATTCAAACATGGTGTCGCCATTAATTAATACGAAATCTTGGGTCATGTCATTCCGAGCAACCCAACAACTCATCAAATTATCCGCCATGGCAAAAAATGGATTATAGATGGTATGGATGGAGCCGGGGGCATTGGTGAGAAGGGCTTCAACCTTCTCTGCCCCAAAACCCACCACAATGTGAATGGAGTCGATTCCCACGCGAAGGAGTTCCTGAATTTGCCATTCCACAATAGATTGCCCATTAACCGGAACGATACATTTGGGTTTGTCGGCTGTATGCGGGAGTAACCGTTTCCCTTGCCCTGCACTTAAGATTACAGCTTTCATCGTTTGAAATCTCCTATTGAGATGCTCAATGGATTACATTGTCTTGAGGTTCGTAGGATGTTAGTCAGATATCTAGTCCGAGAAGTGCTTAAGCCATCTGCTGTGATTTGCGGGCTCTTGGTGGTGTTATTTGCTGCATACAGTTGGGTCACGTTTTTATCCAAAGCTGTCAATGCGTTGTTACCAGTGGATATGATTCTAACCTTAATTGCATTGAAAGTGGGAATTGCCCTAGAAGTCCTGCTTCCTATTTCATTGTATTTCGGGGTGATATTAGGGTTTGGTCGTTTGCATACTGATTCAGAAATGAAAGCGTTGATGGCATGTGGTGTCAATCCGTATCGGATCCTTCTTGCCGTTTTGGCTCTTTCCTGTTTGGTGGCTGTATTAGTGAGTATTTTTGCTTTGTATCTTCGTCCATTGGCTTATAAGGAAAGTTATCGCTTGAGAGCTGAAGGCGAAGCTGGATTTCGTATCAGTAATTTGGATGCCGGACATTTTTATGAACGACGTAATGGATCTCTTGTGTTTTTTGCGGACAATATCGATCAATCCCGTCAAAAATTAGGTGGAGTGTTTGTTCAAAGTGAACACGGGGATGATTTACAGGTCTTTTCGGCCAAGGAAGCTCAGGAGCAATTGGATCCCCAAAGCGGTATCTCGATTCCGGTGCTTGTCAATGGGTTTGAATATAAACTGACGAGGGAGGGGGAGATCAACCACATATCTAGCTTTTCACGCTTAGCCATCTATCCGCAGGAACTTGAGGCGGATTATAAACGAAAAGCTGAATCCACACAAAATTTATTTAAATCTGAGTCTCCTAAGGATATCGCAGAACTTCAATGGAGGTTTTCCACCCCTATTTCCGCTATTCTTATGGGGCTCTTAGGTGTGCCATTGAGTCGGGCTTCTCCAAGACAGGGAAAATACGCCAAAATATTCACAGCGACGATTATCTTTTCCGTCTATTACTTTACTGGGTTGATGGTGAAAACGCTTGTAGAACAAGGAACCATCCCTCTTTTTCCCGGCCTCTGGTTGGTTGTTTTTGCCTTAGGAATCTTACTGGTTTTTTTATTGGCACCATCCCGTTTCACAAAAGTCTTGTCCTAAGAGAGGAAATGTATTCAACTTGCAGATTCTCAAATTTTCTGAAGCCGGTGGGAGCACCTAAAAAACTTACGTAAATCTATAGAGTTCCTTGATACCTTTATGAAAATTCTCAATCGTTATCTAGCGAGTAGTTTACTGAAAGGGTACCTTCCAGTGCTGGCGATTTTTTTGGCAGTGTTCAGTTTAATCGTATTTGTTGAGGAACTTGATGAAGTGGGTAAGGGGCGGTATACCTTTGGGGCCGCCAGTGAGTTTTTGCTTCTGACCCTGCCAAGTCGATTTGTGTTTTTGGCCCCGTTCGTGGCGCTATTAGGGAGTATTATGGCCTTAGGTGGTCTCGCCAATGGCCGGGAACTCATCGCGATGCAAGCCGGTGGAATTTCTCCCTATCAGATTGCCTGGTCGGTCATGAAGGTAGGGACATGTTTTATCATCATAGTGGGGTTCTTTGAAGAAGTTGTCACGCCTCCGTTGGATCAAGAAGCCTATTTTATGCGATCAATGGCTTTGTCAGATTCAGGAGCCTATAAGGGAAAAGAGGGATTCTGGTTTCGGGAGGGGAGGCGATTTGTCAGAATTCAAGAGATACGCTATGGAGAGATTCCACAGGGCATCGATATCTTTGAATTCAATGATGAGGGACAAATGACCACCTATATGCATGCTCAGGAGGCGGATATAGTGAATCCTCGGAAGTGGACGCTGAAAAATATTAAAAAACAAGTTGTCCAAGGGTTGAATATTTCGCCAGAGCATCTGGTGAGTCTGGAATGGGATTCTCCTCTCAAGCAAAAGGAAGTGCGGTTGTTGACTCTCCCCGCCTCCACATTGGCTCCTTCTGAACTCTATCAGTACATTGAGGTTCTAAAACGGAAAAAACAACATTCTCTCAGATATGAGCTAAGTTTTTTGGACAAACTTTTTATGCCCTTGAATACCGGACTCATGATTTTAGTGGCGATACCGTTTGTCTTTGGTCCGTTGCGAATGGCCGCGACGGGTAAGCGAGTTTTCATTGGTTCTTTGGTTGGCTTGGGTTATTATTTAATGACTGAAATTTTTAAACATGTTGGAATCCTGTTCGGAGCATCTCCTCTTTTGACGACTGCCGCTCCCTTCATGATTGTGTCAGTTGTCACCTTTGTTTTTTGGCGGCGGTATGTTTTTTAAAACGAGTTGAAAGGTGCCTGAAGAGATCAATCATAATGTGGGGAAATCTTCCCGCCGAAGGATATATTCTTACAGAGTGGAGTAATGCGAATTCCTTTTGATATGGAATTAACCGTATTGTCCTTGATAATCAGGATTGTGGCCTGGCTGAAGAACTTCGAAAGATAGATAAACCATTGGAGGTCCTGGGCGAATTTATGTCAGTTGGTTCCTATTCAAAAACTTGATCGGATTTAGTTCCTTAAATGCGTTAGATAGATAAGGTTTTATGTTCTAATGAGTGTATATGCCTATATTGTCAATGATCCAAATGTCCGATTGTGGAATCTCACGTCTCGTACTCGATATCAACGGATTTTAAATCGGATGGGGGTCAAGAATTTTCTGGATAACGTCAACGAACTTCCGTCCAATAATTCCCTTCTCATTCTCAGAGGGGATTATTTATATGATGAAAGGGTGCTCTCCTTCCTCTTGAAGCAAACAAATGTTGTGCTGGAAATTGAAACGGGAACCGGCGTTGGTCTTCTGCCGGTGGTGGCTCATGTTGAATCTGCTCTGGCTTCAGCAATGTGTTATGACATCCAACAGGAACGCACTCGAAAAATTGTAAATCTACAATCCGTCACCCTTCGAGATCTTTCGATTTCTTTTTCAAATGAATTGCGAAAATCGGATCATCCCTTTGTGTTTCCCATTCGCGAAGATAACCGGGTGGGCCTGGAAGAGCATTTATTCACGGGATCATATAAAGGGGTCACTGATTTGGTGACAAAGTTTCTTTGGCCGGTTCCAGCCAAATGGGCCACCCGGTTATGTGCGCATTGGGGAATCTCACCAAATCAGGTGACAACGCTGAGTTTATTACTTGTCATTGCAGTGGGAGGTTTATTTGGCAATGGCCAATTGTTCTGGGGGCTGGTGTTGGGATGGGCCATGACGTTCCTCGATACGGTTGACGGAAAATTAGCGCGAGTGACGGTGACTTCAAGTAAATGGGGTAATATTTTTGATCATGGCATTGATTTAATCCACCCTCCTCTTTGGTATTTCGCTTGGGGAATAGGTCTCTCCGAATTTTCACCATTTCTCTCTTGGTTGACGGTGGACATAACGTTTGGAATCATTTTAATCGGATATATTGTGGGACGAATGGTTGAAGGGTATTTTTCAATGGTGGTTAGGAGGGTTTGTCATTTTTTGCTGGAGACCTCTGGACTCTTATTTCAGACTTATCACGGCTCGACGTAATCCTAATCTCATTCTATTAACCGGCAGTTTTCTACTTGGACGCCCGGATTTGGGTCTGGAGGCTGTGGCGATTTGGACGATTGGTTCCACCATGATTCTTCTAGCCAGATTGCTCATGGCAGTTTGGATAAAAGTCACTATGGGTTCCCTCACTTCCTGGCTGGCTGAGGTCGATCCGGTGAACCGAAATTCCTTAGCAGTCAGTATGTTTACGAATCCTCCTGCGAATTTAAAATAAGATAACAGTCGTTCAGGGTGATTTCCCTTATTGACCGAAATATTAGACTCGGTTGTTTGGCTACTTGCCGTCTTTCTAGATTCCAAACCGATGCAGGTCTGAGATGCCTATTGGTATCCTCCATAATCCGCTTAGTGGTCGGAATAAACGGCAGCCTCTTCTTTTTCATCCGGTGTACGCCCGTCATCCCGATGTGCATCTGGCTGAAGTCATCACTCCTGCGGATATAATGAAAGCCCTTGAGATATTTGCCAGGGACCATGTGAATTTGGTGGTGGTCAATGGAGGAGACGGTACCATCCAGGCGACGGTAGATGGGTTGTTCAACCATGGATTTTTTGGGGAGATGCCGCTCCTGGCGGTTATCCCAGCAGGAACTACAAATATGATTGCCGGAGATGTGGGATTAGGGAAATATGAAGAGGCCACACTGGAAAATCTATTGGCATGTATGAAATCTTCGTTACCGCCTCTTGACGTTGTTAACAGGTCGATTCTTCGCATCCGGCTCTCTTCCTGTCAGTGGCCGATCCATGGGATGTTTTTTGGCGCAGGAGCTATTTATTATGGTACGCAAATGGGTCGAGAGACGAAGCAAACGATTGGCCGATTGGGGGAGTGGGGAGCGGGGCTCATTCTTGCCAAATTTTTATTGGGGTTGGCCACGGGATCGCGAAAGGGTCTCCAGCCAGTAAACGTGGGTGTGTCAACAGGCCAATCAACCATCACCCATCATGAATATCTGGTATTGTTGGTCACGACCTTAGAACGGTTGTTTTTAGGGATGAAGCCATTTTGGAGTTCGACTTCTGGTCCACTACGATTTACCAGTTTGAAGGTACCCTATCGGTATTTATGGCGTGTGTTACCGACTCTCCTTCGTGGAAAATTCCATCCATTGGCCACAAAAGATCATGGATATGCGAGTGAGAATCTCTCAGAAATTCGACTCATTTTAAATAGTGGCTTTGTATTGGATGGTGAGGTGCATATGCCGTCTCAAACGGATGAACCAATTGTTCTTGATGTGGCCGGAAAACTTTCATTTATTCGTCTTTCTTACGGAGTCAAATGAACGTATCAGCCCAAGTCTTTGAGGTCGTGGCTCAACCGAGTGGCCGGCCTATTCCCATAGCCATTCGTGCTGTTGGAGATGCCTTGTGGAAGAAGTATGGCTCATCGGCCTTGGGAGTATTGTTGTATGGATCATGCTTACGCACGGGAACCGACAACGATAGTTTGGTGGATTGTTATGTGTTGGTGGACCACTATGCTTCCGTGTATCAGAAGGCTTGGCTGTCGCTGCTCAATCATTGGCTTCCTCCGAATGTGTTTTATTCGGAAGTGTTAGTAGAGGAACGGGTCGTACGAGTGAAATATGCCATACTGTCTCTGAAGGATTTTGAGCGAAGCGTGTCTTCTCACTGGTTTCATTCCTATTTTTGGGCAAGATTTGCACAGCCAACCGTATTGCTTCTGGCTGCAACTCCTGAAGTTGAACGACGAGTATTCCACGGGTTAGCCAAGGCCGTCAGGACTTTTGTAGGAAATACGCTTCCGCGCATGACACAGGCATTTACGGCCGAACAATTGTGGCATACGGGCCTTATGCTGACCTACGGTGCGGAACTCAGGTCTGAACCCCAGGGAAGGGTGCAAACCCTATGGGCACATGATCGGGAGTATTATGAACAGGTAACACAGTCCCTGCTCTTGAGTTGGCCGTCTTGTCTCCAGACCGACCAGGGAGAGGGTCAATTTCAATATACGGTGACTTACGGCACTCGAGAACGTCTATTAAACCGTTTTGGGTGGGTGGCCCGGAAGATCCAGGGGAAAATTTTATCGATTCTCCGATTGATGAAAGCGGCCTTTACCTTTCAAGGGGGCGCGGACTACCTCATCTGGAAAATCGAGCGGCATTCCGGAGTTAAAATCGAATTAACTCCAGCGCAACGACGACATCCCATTTGGGCCGGGCTCACCACCTTTTGGCGTCTCTATCGTCAAGGGGCCTTCAGATGAGGCCGATACAGAATTGGAAAATATTGAAGTGTAGAGCTTGCAAGAATTCTACTGATCCCGATTGACCATATAACACGACACAATCGCTAACGATCGTTTGGCCGTGCTATCGGGGAATCCTTCTAAATCCAACGCGGCTGCCTCGACATATTCTCTTGCGCGTGCAGTAGCATACGCTAAAGAACCTAGTTTTTTCATGAGGGTGAGGATGGTTTGCAAATCTTGATCGTCCACCGAATGGGAGAGAATTTTTTCTTTTAGCCAAGTGTGTTCCGATGAAGAGCATGTTTGCAGCAGATGTAACAGGGGAAGAGTAATCATTCCTTGGCGAATGTCCTGTCCCAAGGATTTCCCAAGCCGACTTCGATCTGCTGCATAATCGAGGCGATCATCCGCAAGTTGAAATGCCATCCCGAGGTGAAGCCCAAACCGATATAATGCTGCTTGGTCTTCCAAAGTGGCTCCACCAATGATTCCGCCGACTTTACAGGAAGCGGCGACTAGGGTTGCGGTTTTATATTCAACGATCTTGAGATAGGCTGATTCGGTGAGGTCGGGCTGGCTATTGGCACAGAGTTGAAGCACTTCTCCCTCAGCCATTTTGCGGCATGCGTCAGCTAAGACTTCGTTGATGCCATGGTTGTGAAAGGTGGCGATCAGCGCCATCGCTTGCGAGTAGAGATAGTCTCCGACCAGAATGCTGGCTTGATTCCCCCAGACACATCTGGCAGTTTTTTGTCCGCGGCGAATATCTGCTTCATCCAGGACGTCGTCATGGAGTAGGGTGGCAGTGTGAATAAACTCAATGAGGCTGCCAAGCAGGAGAAAGTCTTTTTCAATATACCCGTTTATTCGCGCACCAAGGATGAGTAGGAGCGGTCGAATGCGTTTGCCTCCGCTATTAAGAATGTGACCGGCGACGGTATTAATGAGTGGGGCATGGGAATCCAGATGTTTATGAATCTGAGCTTCAACCTCGTTGAGGTCAGGCCGAAAGGCCTCCCACACATCTTCCATTGAATCCAGGTTTTTAACGGCTGGTTCATTTGGCATGGCGGCGATACTAGGTGGTCGCCTGTGGATTGTCAAGCTGAACCGAAGCCCAGAAGCCGATTGAAAATACTCGAAAAAAAGCAGGGAAAATTAGTGAAATGTTCTGTAGAAGAAAACAGATTGCCTTGACAGATTTTTTGACCATCCAGTAATGTTATCGGTTACAATTTTTTATTCGTTCTTCCCCTTTTCTTCCATTACGCTTCGGGACCACACAACGGCACATATGGCCCTTTGAGAAAATGAGTTGGGGAAGCGTGTTTTTTTTTAACGGATGACCGGCAAGATGACTAGGTGAAAAGTGGAACGATTGGATAATCGATCAGAGGTGTCCCTTCCAGGATTTCCTGTCAGCCCAGGGTCTCTACCAGCCCCGAGAATGAGCATGATGGCTGCGGGATTGGATTTGTTGCCAACATCAAAGGACAGAAATCCCACGATATTGTTGAAAAAGGACTTCAGGTACTTGCAAATCTGACTCATCGGGGGGCACAGGGGTGTGATCCCTGCACCGGAGACGGGGCAGGTGTTCTCTCTCAAATTCCTCATGATTTTTTTCATCGGGTTGCTGCCGAGCTTGGTATCGATCTGCCCATTGCCGGGGCCTATGGGGTTGGTATGGTGTTTCTGCCGCAGGACCCCAAGGCCCGTAAACAGTGCGAAGCCCTCTTTGAAGCCATCATTCGAGAAGAGGGACAGGAATTTTTGGGGTGGCGGGATGTGCCAGCCAAGGAAGATCAAATCGGGATTCAAGCTCGAAAAACCATGCCCGCCATCCGGCAGTTTTTTGTGGCACGTGAGTTACTGAATCCGACGCAGTTCGAACGAAAACTTTATGTCATAAGTAAACGAATTACCCGGGCAGTTCGAGAATCTGCTCTACCCGGCAAAGAATGGGTCTATCTGTCCAGTCTCTCTGGTAACACCATTGTCTATAAAGGGATGCTGTTACCCGAACAAGTTTCCCTGTTTTATCCTGATCTTGCGGATCCCACTTTTACATCGGCTTTAGCCGTCGTGCATTCTCGCTTTAGTACAAACACCTTTCCTACCTGGTCTTTAGCGCATCCCTACCGCTATTCCGTACATAACGGAGAAATTAATACGCTGAAGGGCAATGTCAATTGGATGCGGGCCCGGCAAGGGAGGCTTGCTTCGGACCTGTTTGGAGATGACCTCAAAAAATTGTTTCCGATTATAGATGATTCCACCCAAAGCGATTCTGCCTGTTTGGATAATGCGATTGAATTTTTGGTCATGGCCGGCCGGTCGTTGCCCCACGCCATGATGATGCTGATTCCCGAACCCTGGGTGGGAAATCCACAAATGGATTTTGACCGGCGAGGATTTTATGAATATCACGCGGCGGTCATGGAGCCATGGGACGGACCGGCGGCAGTGTGTTTTACCGATGGGAAACTGGTCGGGGCGACGTTGGATCGAAACGGACTGCGGCCTTGTCGATACCAAATTACGAAGGATGATGTGGTCGTGCTGGCTTCAGAAGCCGGGGTGCTTCCCGCTGATCCTCACACTATTCGAATGAAAGGTCGTCTGCAACCGGGTCGTATGTTTGTCGTGGACACCGTCCAGGGACGTATTCTGGACGACGAAGAAATAAAAGCAGAAATCACCAAGCGTAAGCCCTACCGACAATGGTTAACGCAATATCGGGTATCTTTGGACGAATTGCCAGAACCACTTAATGTGCCACAACCGGATCATCCGACCCTGCGCCAACGCCAACAAGCCTTCGGGTACACCGTGGAAGAATTGAAAATGGTCTTGTTTCCCATGGCCGTGAATGGGGAAGAGCCTGTATCTTCCATGGGAACAGATACCCCCTTAGCGATCTTGTCCGAACGGCCGCAACTCCTCTTTAAATACTTTAAGCAATTGTTTGCTCAAGTGACAAATCCCCCTATCGATCCGATCCGGGAGCATCTAGTGATGTCTCTGGTCACGAATATCGGTCCTAAGCCGAATGTCATTGCGGAGATTCCAGAGGCCTGTCGACGGATCAAATTGCAGCAGCCGATTCTCAGCAATGTGGACCTGCAAAAGATTCGCATGATTGGGGATCCTCACTTTAAAAGTAAAACGCTTTCCTTACTCTTTAAAGTCGCGGAAGGACCTGATGGGCTGGCTTCGGCTCTTGACCGGCTATGTCATCAAGCGTCGAAAGCTATTAAAGAGGGTGAAAAATTTCTGATTTTGAGCGATCGGGGCAGTCAACGCCGAATGGGCTCCCATACCAAGTTTATTAGGGGTATCGGCAGTTCATCATCATCTGGTTCGGGAAGAAACCCGAACGGAGGTTGGATTGATTCTGGAGACGGGGGAACCCCGTGATGTACATCATTTCGCTTGCCTCATTGGATACGGAGTCGGGGCCATCAATCCTTATTTGGTGTTTGAGTCTCTCGTGGATATGGAGCGGGAAGGGTTTTTCCCTGAAGGCGTCGATGCCGCTACGGCCGAATCGAAATTTATCAAGGCCGTGAACAAAGGATTGCTGAAAATCTTCTCGAAGATGGGCATCTCCACAGTCCAATCCTATTGCGGAGCTCAAATTTTTGAGGCGATTGGCCTCAATTGCAAACTGATTGACCGGTTCTTCACAGGAACATCTTCACGGATCGAGGGAATCGGTCTTCGCGAGGTGGGAGAAGAGACCTTGCGACGGCATGCGCTTGCCTACCGTCCGGTTCCCGTGCGGCAATTGGATTTTGGCGGAGAAATTCATTATCGGATTCAGGGGGAACACCATAATTGGAATCCTGAAACTATCTACAAACTGCAGCATGCTGCCCGTGCGAATGATGCCAAAACCTATGCGGATTTTGCAGCGTTAGTCAATAAAGAGGATCACACAGCGGTCGACGCTGCGAGGATTATTTGAGTTTAAATGGGCCGCTGATCCGATCCCTCTGGAAGAAGTAGAACCCGCCAGCGAAATTATGAAACGCTTTACCACAGGAGCCATGTCGTTTGGGGCCATCAGTAAAGAAGCGCACGAGACATTGGCTATTGCCATGAATCGCATAGGTGCCAAAAGTAATACGGGCGAGGGCGGTGAAGATCCAGAACGATTTAAACCTTTGCCAAACGGGGATTCAAAAAACTCTTATATCAAGCAGGTGGCGTCCGGTCGATTTGGGGTAACGGCGCATTATCTGGTGAATGCCAAGGAATTGCAGATCAAAATGGCTCAAGGGGCCAAGCCTGGCGAAGGGGGCCAATTGCCGGGACACAAGGTGGATGAATTTATTGCCAGGCTTCGATATTCCACGCCAGGGGTTCAACTGATCTCTCCGCCTCCTCACCATGATATTTATTCTATTGAAGATTTGGCACAATTAATTTTTGATCTCAAAAATTCAAATCCAGAAGCCGCGGTTTCCGTTAAACTTGTGTCCGAAGTCGGCGTTGGCACCGTGGCGGCAGGAGTCTCAAAGGCCCACGCCGACAAGGTGCTTATTAGCGGTGATTCGGGCGGGACGGGAGCGTCTCCCTTATCGTCCATTAAGTATGCTGGAATTCCCTGGGAATTGGGTTTGGCCGAAACGCACCAGACACTTGTGCTCAATGATCTGCGTGGGCGTATTCGAGTGGAAACCGACGGACAACTGAAAACTGGCCGTGATGTTGTCATTGCCACGCTGTTGGGGGCGGAAGAATTTGGGTTTTCCACAGCTCCTTTAATTGTCGAGGGATGCATTATGATGAGAAAATGCCACCTTAATACTTGTCCGGTAGGAGTGGCCACGCAAGACGGGGAGTTACGAAAACAATTTACGGGAAAACCGGAACATGTCGTAAACTACTTTATGTTTGTGGCTGAAGAAATTCGTTCCATAATGGCTAAACTGGGATTTAGGACTATTCGTGAGATGATCGGCCGTGTGGATAAGCTCAAAGTGCAAAAAGCTGTTGATCATTGGAAAGCCAAAGGACTGGATTTGTCACGGTTATTGGTGAAGCCTGATGTCGGGCCTGAAGTGGCCACCTCATGCGTGCAAAACCAAGATCACGGTCTGAAAGGAATTTTAGATAATCAACTGGTGGAATTGTGTCAATCTGCCATTGAGCGGGGTGAACCCGTTTCCTTGGATCTGCCTATACGAAATGTGAACCGGACCACGGGGACTGTTCTGTCCAGCTACATTGCACGCAAGTACGGGCCGGATGGGCTCCCTCCCGATACGATTCAAATCAGATTTACCGGCTCTGCAGGACAATCCTTTGGAGCATTTTTATCGAAGGGTATTACGTTAATTTTGGAAGGCGAGTCGAATGACTATTTAGGGAAAGGTCTCTCCGGCGGTAAAATCATTGTCGTGCCGCCGAAGGGCGTGACGTATTTACCGGAAGACACGATTCTCATTGGAAACACGTCTTTGTATGGAGCGACGGGAGGAGAAGGGTATTTTTATGGGATCGCGGGAGAACGGTTTGCCGTTCGGAATAGCGGCGCACGAGCCGTCATTGATGGAACCGGTGATCATGGGTGTGAATATATGACTGGAGGTGTGGTGGTCGTTCTGGGAAAAACGGGACGCAATTTTGCGGCTGGGATGTCCGGAGGAGATGCCTACGTCTTGGATGAGGATGGACAATTCCCTGCGCGCTGTAATATGGGCATGGTGGAATTAGAGTCTGTTGTGTCATCTGAGGATAAGCAGACGCTTCGTGGAATGATAGAAGCTCATTTTCGATATACGCAAAGTGTGCAATGCAAGCCGGGTTCTTGAATCGTGGGATACGATGTTGCCGAAATTTGTCAAAGTCATGCCGAGCGATTATAAGCGTGTGCTGCAGGAACGGAAAACGGCCTTGGCTAAAGAGCATGCTCAACGGGAACGGGAGGCGGTGGGCCGTGGCTGATCCTCGAGGGTTTTTTGAAATATAAACGTGAAGGACCCCAACGGCGACCTGTTGAGCTTCGTGTCATGGATTGGAAGGAATTTTACGAACCCTTCCCCGATGAAAAATTAAAGATCCAAGGGGCCCGCTGTATGGATTGTGGGGTGCCATTTTGCCAAGGTCTTACAGGCTGTCCTGTGGTCAATTTGATCCCAGAATGGAATGATCTGGTACATCGAGGCCGATGGAAAGATGCCCTCAAGGCGCTCCATGCGACCAATAACTTTCCAGAATTCACCGGACGGTTGTGTCCGGCTCCCTGTGAGTCGGCTTGTGTGTTAGGCATTAATAGCGATCCGGTCTCTATCCGCGTCATTGAGTGGAATATCATTGATAAAGGGTTCGAAGAAGGTTGGGTTGAACCCGTGATGCCAGTTGTTTCCATCCGGGAAACACATTGCGATTGTCGGGCTCTGGTCCCGCTGGCTTGGCAGCAGCCCAACAATTGGTTCGCACTGGTCATGCTGTGACGGTATTTGAAAAAGCTGATCGGATTGGTGGACTTGCTCCGCTATGGCATTCCCGACTTTAAAATGGAGAAGTGGGTGTTGGACCGGCGTTTGGAGCAGATGCGAAAAGAGGGTGTGTTGTTCGAGCCCGGTGTTTGTGTTGGAGTTGATATCGACCTCCACGCACTTCGTCGTGACTATGATGCGGTATTACTTGCTATGGGGGCAGAACAACCGCGGGAACTGCCGATTCCAGGGCGAGATCTCAAAGGTGTTCATCTCGCCATGGACTATCTCATCCAACAGAATAAGCGTGTGTCCGGGGATACTGTTCCTGGAGAGCCAATATCGGCTAAAGGTAAGCGCGTGGTGATTATAGGGGGTGGTGATACCGGTTCAGATTGTCTAGGTACAGCTCATCGTCAAGGGTGTGTGGAGGCTCATCAATTTGAGTTGTTACCTGAACCGCCACCGACGCGGGCTGAATCGACTCCCTGGCCCGTATGGCCGATGCAATTACGAACGTCTCATGCCCACGAAGAAGGGTGTGATCGCGACTGGAGTATTTCCACCACAAAATTTTCCGGCCAGAATGGTCAAGTCACCAAACTGCATGCGACCAGGGTAAAATTTGAACATGGGTAAGGTAATTCCTGTGACTGGGTCCGAGATAGAAATGGATGTTGATTTGGTGCTACTGGCCATGGGGTTTGTCGGGGCCGGTGAAAAGCGGCCTACTGGATTCTCTGGGGCTTCATTACGATCACCGGGGGAATGTGACAGTTGACGAATACTTCATGACTAATAAGGATGGGGTATTTGCAACAGGGGATACCAAGCGCGGAGCTTCCCTGATTGTTTGGGCTATCGCAGAAGGACGAAAAGCTGCGGCTGGCGTTCACCACTATCTGCAAGCCGGAAAATCATTCCGGCTGAGCCTAATTCTTTTCTCTCTCGGGCCATTTCTGCCCTCATTTTTCCATAATCCTCTTCTTCATTTCTAAACCGAAGCGGATATATTCAAGATTTCCGTAAACGATTATCACCTATGTCAGGCATTTATCAAGAATTTGTTCGCCGAGCAACCGAATTCCATTTCTGGGTCTTGGATTGTCGGTGGATGTATATTCTCCCGATGTCTTTGAATTATGTGAGGAACTTCAAAATCGACAACTTCCGATGGCCTATCTCGAGATATTTCATGCGGCGTCGGAGGCATTGGAAATCGTTCGTGCGCGACTTCCAGGCATTCCTATGGCCTATCATGCAGAGGGATTGTGGGTCACTCAGCCTGATTGGGAGACAGCCTATGCCTCTCAAGAGCGACTACAAGCCGCTGCCCGCGATCTCCGAATATTACAGGCCCATTGGGCAATCAAGAATGCGCCGCCAAAGAGATAGCGGGCTTTGCCTTTGGGACGTATCTGCCTCCCTTATTTACCGAAACCTCTGCTGAAGTTACCGCCTATCATGCGTGGAAGGCTCAACTGAAATTTGATCAATGTGACTGGGGGAGAGCAGGCAGAGGCGCCTTTGCTGCTTTTGGAAGGACCTCCCTTAAGCTTATTTTTCGATTGGTGATATTTCTTATGCGGAGTTTTTTAGCGAGAGTGACGGCCATGGCTCCCTGTGGTTTGGTGCTCGATTTAGGCCATGTATGGACGGTTTATCGGTATACGGGAGCTTGTCGAAGTCAGAGTCTGGAGTCATTTTTTGAATCATTTCTTAAAGTTTTTCCCTTGGAGAGAGTAGTCCAAATTCATATTGCAGGGCTGGATTGCCATCCTCAAATACTTAACAAGCTGGCGTCAGGAGAGCATAAGAACCCTCCAGCTTGGATAGATGCCCATGAAACTTCCATCCCGAAAGAATTATTTGTCCTATTGGGTCGAGTTTTACAAGAGCGTTCGGCTGACTCAATCTTAAAGGGGTTGCTTTAGAAGTAGATAATAAGCAGATTCCGCTCATTTGTCAGGAAGTGAAAACGGTGATGGAGATTGTGGAACCTCTTATGAATATGCGGACATCAGTGTCTGTGCCTGATTCAGAGCATTATGAAAAAGGGTCTCAAGTATGTGGCATCGAACCTTCTTGGGAAACCCGGGATAGCTTAATCAGACAATATCAGGACTATGTTGAACTGGTGACGAGACAAGTTCGAAGCCCTTACGATCTACCCAAAGAAAGGGACGCGGAAATGGGCGACGAACTTCATGATATATGCCACCCGTTATTTACCCTATGAAATTATTTCCTGGGGTGGAGACGTGAGAGAAATGTTTCCTCAAACCTGCCAAATGCTATGAACAACACGGTTTTTCTTTAGACCAATTTGTCGAATTTTGGTTTGCCCATTCTCGATCATCAGCCTCTGAATATGATTTTTTTCTTCTCAAAATTCATCTGTTTGTAGAATTTCTCGGTCAGGTGCTTCCATTTGCTGGTCCCACGGTTAAAGAGGAAGCCGAGCTTCTTTCTCAAGGCTATACGGTAGCGTGTCTCAACGCCCAGATTTAATAACTGTTTGATGAAAATTCATGATTAGTTCTAACTCTGGGATAATACAGGTAAATGACAGGAGACAGAATCAGCCTGTTGTCGGTCAATGAGGAGACTTACTTCGAATGGAGGGAACTAAGAATTCTTGGCCTGAGCGGCTGCTCCCTTAGATAAGAGCTTGATGAATTTCCTGAATGAGGCGCAATTCAATATCGGTGATATCGGATTGGGGAGCTGAGAACATTTGGCCGTTTTTGGAAAGTTTTTCGAATTCGGCACGGACCCATACGATGGCATGATCTGATGGGCCTTTCTCAATCGAGAGGAAATATTGGTTGCGAAATCCTGATAATTCCAATGAGGGAGGAAGTGACGTTTTCCGATCAGTGATATAGACAGCTTTTTGGTCTGTTTGCATGCTGGAAAGAATCGAATAGCCATTTTGCGTGAGAGCATCTTCAATGATGTTTGAAACCGAGGAAAAAGAAAAGGGTAATTCTTGGGTTTGCCCGCCAATCTGTTGAATGGTGAGGGTTTTTCTCATTTGGTCCCTTTGGCTTCCTGAGCCATTTGGTTTCTCCTTCCAATTTTCGATTTTCTTGTTCTAATATTTTAATTTTGGCTATATCCTTTTTCGGACCATCCTCCAGTTCGGCCATTTTAGTCTGTGCGTCTCGAAGTTGTTCCTGGTGTGTCGCCTCAGCATCCCGTAGTTTCTTTTCATACGATGCTTCCGTGTTTCTGGCGTCTTGATTCAGACGGTCTGATTTGTTGTTGTATGACTTTATTTCCTTCCTGGAGGGATTGAATGACTGACTCCAGTTTTGCCAGCTGTTTTTTGAGATGAATATTTTCTTCTTGAAGGCCGGAGTTATCCTGAGGACAACCGCTTAGGAAAAGCATGAGCATGGTCACCAAAATTGAAAAGACCGTGCCTATTGGCCGCGATGAAATGCCGGGAGTCTGCTGGAGTAATTGGAGGCGCTGTAATCCAGAGATTTTCACCGGCTAAGCGCATCCGTTAATGGGATATTCTGTTGTAAGTTAAGCAAATGGGTACCTTTTATTAGGTATTTTATGCTCAAATGATGCTTATATCAAATTTCCTCCCTTAATTGATTCTCAGTGAAGAATAATTTTTGAATTTCATTTCATGTTCAACATACCTGCATGGAAACCAAAATGGTAACAATCGGATCTGAGTGCAAATCATCTAGGGAATGGAAATCGTCGCCATAATAGAGTCCAAGGGGTGAACCCTTGCTTAATTTTTTTCTCGAGGAGATTTCGATGAATCAGCTTTTTCGAAAAACCTTCCCTGTTCCTCCACTCTCGTGTAATTGTTCGATTATCGGCGACATGGAGACAAAACAAGCAATTGTTGTCGATCCAGGAGGAAATCCTCAGCGCATCCTAGGAGAGATTGCTGCCATGGGATTTACGATCTCCGCCATTTTGCATACGCATGCCCATTTTGACCATTTTTTAGCCTCCGGTTATCTTAAGCTTGCGACCGGAGCTCCTCTGTATCTGCATCCTCAAGATCGGGAACTCTGGGACATGTTAGAAATTCAGTGCCGAATGTTCAGCATCCCTTTTGTGCCCGCTCCTCCGCCAGACCGCTGGATTGACGATGGGTCAGAGGTGAGAGTCGGTCAGTATTCCGGGGCCGTAATTCATACTCCTGGCCACACTCCAGGGTCGGTCTGTTTTTTCTTTGAGAGCCAGAGATTTTTGCTCTCTGGAGACACCTTATTCCGAGGCGGAATCGGCAGAACAGATTTGTGGGGTGGAGATGGGCAATCCATTGGTCGATCGATTCGGGAACGATTGTACATCCTCAAAGAAGACACCCTTATAATACCCGGGCATGGTTCTGAATCGTCGATTGGATGGGAACGGGAACATAATAGGTTTGTGAATGGGTAAAATCTCTACTAGTATTAGGCAGAAAAACATCCCTGAAACACCATCCTGAATGTCTGCAAGAGTTTATTTATTGCAATCATGAATCCCAAGGAATCCCCATGATAAAAACCTTCTTGCGTCGGAGAATGTCATATGCTATAACCAACATCTCTTATCGATTATCAAAACCGAAAATAGATACTTTAGAAAATTGGTTTGCATTCTTAGGTAACAATTTCATTATCAACAAGCTTCTCATGAGGAGGTAGGCGATGCACAAAGTGCTTCTATCTGTCCTTTTAAGTGCGGTATTCGTTGTGGCTGGGAGTTCAATTGCGTTTGCGTTGCAGTCAGGAGGCGTGGAAATTGGGGACCTTGAAACAGGGTCTGTCGTAGGTCAGTCATTTAAAGAACTGGACGTTGATCTTGAGTTGAATGCGATAGAAATTGGCGGGAAGAAAGTCTGGTATCCCCCGACGTCCATTTTGAACCTTGTGGCCGGTGCCACAGGTGGGAGAGCAGGAAGACCGATTTTGCTCAAAGTTACCAATAATATGGACAAGGAACATGGTTTTGATCTCTCCGCGGATTCGGCCTTTGCCGCTCCGACCTCCATGCACATTAAAATTGTTTTAGCCCCTGGGGAAACCAAATATATCGGGATTCCCATGAGTGATCTCACATACGTGACTTCCAACAATTTATTGAACTACAAGTGTCAATTACATGCTCCCCATCTCGGTGGGCAATTGTTGATCCTGACCAAGTAAGACATTTCTCAATCGTGTGTGTATGAAAAAGCCCCATCCTTGCAAAAAGGATGGGGCTTTTTAGCACTAGAATAAATTTATTATCTACACTTCCTCTTCACTGCTGCAATCCACGGAAGCATTCAACGGAATCTTCTGAGCAGCGAAGAGTTCCCCTTCAATTACCAATAACAAAAAACGACTTTCCGTCAGATTTTCCTCTGGTAAATTTCTGAGGCTGGTGTTGATGTCGATAATCATTTCCTCTTCAGATTCGGTTGAGGTGTTATTGATCACCCAGAAGTAATGGCTTCCCTTTGGGTAAAGGGTAGAGACAAACCTGTCAATGGTGGTCGTAATTGAAGTCGGTGCAGATTCACTGCCAGATGGGAAAAAAACAAGAAAAGTCAATAAAATGAGAGTGGGGAGGTAGTGCATAGAAGCCCTCCATGGTAAGAGTGAGTTTCAGCTAGAAAAGAACGTGTGGCTTACCCTCTTCATTCATGTGGGAGGTTGGCTGAAATCAACAGAATCTACATGATATCTTACCTCTGGATAACCATTTGAGCAAATATGACAATAATGGGAAATAGAATTGGCAGGGTAACGGTTCAGGCCGTGATCCTGGAATGGTTATTAGAATAATTAAGGAAAATACCAAATACGATGCTGTCGTTTCTTCGATTTAACGGTGTGTCCGGAAAAAAACGAATATTTTTTCTCTTGGTGATGGCATTACTCTTGATGTCTGGGGCTCTGCTCTTTAATGCCCCGGAACAAACACAGGTCATCAGTGTAAACTTTCCCAGCGGTGCTGTTTTGAAAGCGGAGGTCGCCGATACTCCGGAAAAACTGCTATTTGGATTGGCGTTTAGAAATGTACTCCCTCCTGACGAAGGGATGGTCTATATTTTTGAAGAATCAGGTCCCCATCGGGTTTGGACAAAGGAATTTCAATTTCCCGTTGATGTGATTTGGGTAGATGAGAGTAAGGTTGTGGTGCATGTTGTGGAAAAGGTTCCCCCATGCTTGGAAAGCAAATGTACATGGTATGGTCCCCCCCCTCAAGATGCGCGTTATATCATTGAGGCGAATGCGGGGTTTGTGGAACGAGCAAATGTCACGATAGGAGCGAAACTGAAATTCACGTTATTTGTTTCCTAGAGATGAAACCTGGATTGAATATTTCTATATTTAACCGAAATTGTATGGACATCACGAAACCTAAACCGGTTAGTCCCAAGGAGGGGTTCATTTTTGTTTCGAAACTTGAGGATATCCCTAAGGGGAAGGGGCGCGTCTTCAAGGTCGAAGGCAAAAATCTGGCAGTCTTTCGCATTGATGATCGCTGCTTTGCGATCAATGATATCTGTCCGCACCAAGGAGCTTCGTTGGGTAAGGGAAGGTTAAAGGGCTTTGTCGTTTCCTGCCCTTGGCATCATCAACAATTTGACATTCGTTCAGGATTTGGTCCGGATGGAGGAGGGTATTGTGTGGTCAATTATGATGTGATGATAGATAGTGGAAACGTCTTTGTCTGTCTGAAGAAGCGTGATTGGCTGACAGGAGAGTGAGAGAATGTACTATCAAGTCAACAATGGTGGTTTAACCAAGGCGAGAGAATGAATACAGATCAAGTTGAGACAAAGGAGATTCAGGTCTCTCAATTCACGACATTTGCCATTCATTTGTGGGAGGATCGGACCCGTGGGGAACAATGGGTGCCAATGTATGACCCCAAGGTATTGGGATTAGTGGGAGATGAGTTTCTTCGCACGGTCAGTAATAATGCGGTAGATTCCGGGCAGCGATCTTTTGAATTTCAGGCGTTGGAGTCAGGGAAACATCGGTTGGAGTTTAGTAAAAGGATGGCTTGGAAGTTTACCTCGGAAGATCGACGGATCTTTCAGATTATTGTTCTCCCAACTTCTTCTTGAACAAAGAGACGGCATGCCGGATATTGGGTATCTCAATGGCCATTTTGCTCCCTTGGATGAGATTAAGATCTCGCCGGATGATCGGGGATTTTTGTTTGGCGATGGCGTGTATGAAGTTATTCGGTCCTATCATGGGGTTCCTGCCTTCTGGGAGGAACATTTCGCGAGGCTGGTCAGGAGCGTCAGAGAAGTCCAGCTTCCTTTTTCTATGGAACAAACCGACTTCCAACATCTTTTGCTCTCCGGACTGCAGCTCAGTGGATATCAGGAAGCTAAAATCTATATTCAGGTCACCAGAGGGGTTGCCCCGCGTGAGCATGTTTTCCCTTCCAAGCGAGAACCCACGGTTTTTCTATCATTTCGGAAAATGGTTGCCTTACCTATTGAGGTCAGCCAAGGTGGTGTGAAAGTTATCACTCTCCCTGATATTCGGTGGAGCCGCTGTGATATTAAAAGCCTCAATTTGCTTCCCAACGTATTGGCCAAGCAAAAGGCTCAGGAGGCCAAAGCCTTTGAGGCACTTTTTGTGAGAGATGGATGGGTGGCCGAAGGGGCTACCAGTAATGTCCTTTTGGTAAAAGATGGGGTGCTCTTCACTCCAGAACGCACTCATTTCGTTCTTGCGGGAGTAACCCAACAACAAGTGGCGGCGCTGAGTCAAGTACAAGGCCATGAAGTCCAATTTCGACCAGTTCCTATTTTAGACCTGCTTCAGTCCGACGAAGTCTTTCTTGTGGGCACCACAATTGAGGTTTTGCCAGTCATCCAAGTTAATGGGCAACCTATCCGGGATGGAAAACCTGGCCCCATTACCACTGTTCTGCAACAGCAATTTACCGCGTATGTTTCCGGCCTCACCCTGTCTTAATCGCTTCGAACGGTTCGAATCAGATTTTTTTTGACGATTTTAGATTGTGATGCCTGGAGGATTATGCATTTCTAATATCAATGATCATGCTGATTCTGGATTGTGAAATAAACATTCCCAATTCTGCCATTGAATCAGATGTTTCCATTGAAAACGGATGGTGTAATGAGAATGAAATCAATGCCATGTCTTTCGGACTTGACAGACAGAATCGATTGGATTACTTTTTCTCTTCCCACCATATCATGGAATGTTAACGACTGCTGGAATTATAAAAATATGTCGGTCATTTGTCAGTCTATTTCATCTTAAGGAGGCCGGTCCATGTTTCATGTTAAATCTAGGAAAGCTATCACCTTACTTTCCATTGGATTATTTGTAGGAGGGTCCAGTCTTTTCTCCGGGGGAATGCTCCTGGCTGAAGAGGTTCAGGACAAAGTCATCCACAATATGAATATGGGAATGGTTCATCAGGAATCTCCCGGATGGGCGGAGACAGTTAAAAGGGCAGACCATTATGGAGGACGCCCTGGAAGGCCGTCCGGAACGGGCCGCGATGGTCGAGCGTCAGCATGAGCGAATCATGCTCAACATGAACAGTGAGTCGGATGGTCAATCACATACCCAACATTCTTCAGGCTTCTACAACACAATGTCCAATATGCACCAGTATGGAGCAGGAGGTCAGGATCTCCTTTTGGCCTCTGATCCTCGTGTGGAACCTGTTGCCGCTGATGGCGGACGTTGTCCTGCCAACGCTCCTGTCAGGGAATATGATATTTCGGCTATCAATGCCGAGATTACTCTCAATCAATGGCTTGATTACTATCCAGGATATATGTATGTCCTCACAGAAAACATCGA
Organism: uncultured Nitrospiraceae bacterium; assembly: GCA_963734345.1. Lineage (GTDB taxonomy): Bacteria > Nitrospirota > Nitrospiria > Nitrospirales > UBA8639 > Nitrospira_E. The sequence goes on along the minus strand of CAVTGT010000010.1, from coordinate 102,949 downwards.
GAAGGTTCGGGAAGAGGAAGCTAAAAATGCTGAAGCGAGAGAGGTGGAGGGCCACGGTGATCCCGGCGCGGTGGCTAACGGTCTTCAAGATCAATGGATTCAACCCTTGGTGATCAGAGGCAACCAGGGGGATTGCGTGAAATTTACCCTTCGGAATCAATTGGAGTTTGGTGAGGAGGTCAGTTTTCACATTCACGGTTCGAATATGATTATCAGCAAGACCGGGCAGCCTGCCACAACAACGAATCGTGACACAGTTGCCGAAGAAGGCGGGACAGTAGAAATGGAGTGGTATATCGATCCGAAAACCCAGGAGGGTGGCCGGCAATTTCATACCTTTAGTAATGACAGGAGCTGACGGTTATGGGGCTTATGGGGACATTTGTTGTCGAACCGCATGGGTCGGAATATTTGAATCCATTGGGAAATGGAGACCCCACTCCTATGGCCAGCGGTTGGCAAGCCATTATTAAAAATGGAGCTGGACCGGATTTTCGGGAATTCGTGTTGATTTACCATGAAGTGGGTGACGAAGCATTTCGTCCAGTTAACAAACATGGTGATTTCCTGCCGCAACGCGATCCTCTTACCGATGCCTATCGCCCAGGGGCTCGAGCTCTCAATTATCGGAGTGAGCCATTCGGTATCAATAAGATGCATGTGCAGCACGAATATTTCGGTTTTGAAGATGAGTCTATGGGCTATAGTTCCTATACTTTTGGTGATGCCCCAACGACCATTCCTCGATCGTACTTGGGGGATCCAGCCAAATTCAGGTTGGTTCATGGAGGGTCGGAAGTTTTCCATTCCCACCATCCGCACGGAGGGACGATTCGATGGCCAAGGAGTCCACGAGCGATTGATGAAATGCCTCTCTGGCATGCAGCAAAAAATGGTCCGGTCAAATATCCGGTCATCAGAATGAAAACTGACCGGGTCGATGTGGAAGTGATTGGGCCTTCAGAAGCGTTAGATTTGGAAACGGAATGTGGGTCCGGTTTATGCCAACAACTGGCCGGTGACTTCTTGTTTCACTGCCATGTCGCCCATCATTATGTTGCAGGAATGTGGGGGTACTGGCGAGTATATAACACCCTGCAGACGGACGATAACCGTACAGATGTGATGCCGAACCTCAGGGAATTGCCGGATAGAAAAGGTCGGATGAAAGTGGGTGTCACTTCCGATCAATTGATTGGTAAGACCGTCGATTGGTTTGGGAAAACATTCAGCATCGTGGAAAAAGGAAAATCCAACTGGAAATCCGATCCGGCTGTGGTGAATATCAAGGAATGGGTGGAAATCCAGTTACCTGCTCAAGGAAAACCTGGTCACAAGGATGACGAAAAAGGCCAAATTATTTCTTATGATGCCACGGTATTGGATTGGGCATGGGATGGTAATAAAGCCATGTCTGAGAAAGAAAGCACAATCGAGAACCCCAAGTACCATTCGCCAACCCCAGGAAAGCGTCGGCCGATATCTGTTTGAGCCAAGGACTGGGAAAGGTATCATGGCCTCATTTGACCCCACATTTCGGAAAACGGGTCATGTTCTCACCAAATCATAATCCAGCCCCGTGGTTGGAAATGATTCATCAGGATGAGAATGGTTTGCGAACTTCCGAGCCGGCTCAACCAGGAGAAAATGGTCGGTGGAGTTTATGTCCGAAGAATGCCGGACGGAAATATTACAATATTCATTTTATTAATACTCCCATTGAGATGGCCGGTGCCCAGGGTAAAGAAAATCCCGTTATTGATCCCTATGGGTTGATTTATGTTCTCCATGAGGAAGAAGAGGAAACGCGAAAAAATAATGACAAAAAACTACCGTTGGTGTTTCGTGCCAATATTTACGACTGTGTCGACTATACGCTTGACCAGTGAATGGTTGGATGACGACTTCACGAATTTCCAATCATCCAAAATAAACATTCATCCTCATTTCCTCCAATTCGACAACCAGGCATCGGACGGAGTGATTACCGGTTTTTCCTACGAACAGTCTGTCCGTCCGTTTACCATGCTGGAGAAAAAAACCAAAAAAGGTCTGCCCGTGCCGATGAATACCGTCATGAAGGGTAAGGCTAAAAAAGGCGAATCCAGCATTACAGTCAAAAATGCCGCGCAATATCATGTCAATACCGAATTGCTGGTCGGTGCCGATAATGTCAAAGGCAACGAGATCCGTCGAATTAAATCCATTAAAGGGGATACCATTACTTTTGTTCGACCGCTACAACATGATCATCCGGCCGGGGATATCGTGACTGTGGAATTTGTACGGTCGCGCCTCTGGGCGGATGCTGACGTGGGAACGGTGTTCTGGCACGACCATGCCTTTGGAGCCACCACTTGGCCTCATGGCGGCTTCGGCACGCTGGTTGTAGAACCGGTGGGATCCACCTATCATGATCCTAAGACCGGGAAACAGTCAGAAGCGGCCCCATCGCAGATATCCACACCGTAGAACCGGTTGGCTACGGTGTGGATAATAGTTTCCGGGAAATGGTGGTCCAGGTTCATGACACAGTGCCTCATACGGTCAATATTGTGACGGCCGGAAATCCTCCTGGGCAGCCTATAGAGGTGGCGCTGGAAGCCGGGAAAACGGTGTCCTTCATGATGCCGGACAAAATACTCATGACCCCGATGCCATTCCTCAACGGAGGAACGCATACAACAGGAAGCGGCCTAAATTTCAGGGCGGAACCCATTGCCCAACGTTTGGCCGTCAATCCCGATGCTTCCAAAATATTCAGTAGTGCCGAACACGGTGATCCGGATACGCCATTGTTGCGAGCGTACCTTGGTGATACCGTTGTGTTCCGTCTTTTACATACTCTCATGAATGAAACGATGACCTGGACATTATCGGGGCATACGTTTCTGACCGAGCGATATGCCGGGGATGCCAATAGAAAGAATTCCATTCACATTGGTATTGCCGAGCGGTATGATTTAGTTGTTCCGGCCGCTGGTGGTCCACGGTCTGCAACCGGGAGACTACATTCATTTCAATGGCCGATCTTCAAAATTCTCCGAGGGAGGCTGGGGAATCCTCAGGGTATTGGATAAGAAGGTATCTGATCTGAAACCGCTTCCAGCTGGGTATTCAGGTCGAAATGAAATTCCGAAGCCCCTTCCTGTTTGTCCTGAAGAGGCACCGATGAAGTCATTTAATGTGGTGGCCATGGACTTTCCAGGAATGAGTTTTAATCCTTCTGCTCCGGAATCCATTGAGATCGATTTTGAGAGAACCATCGAACTGAGAAATCCCGATGCGAAGATCTACGTTCTTGAAGATGAGGTCACGAAAGTGGCAGGTGATTACCATCCCATGCCATTGACCATTCGAGCAAACGTAGGGAGATTGCATTAAAGTGAATCTCAAAAATAAAATGCAGGAAAGCCGGGCCTCGTTCTCAGCCATTTCCTTGGCCTTTAATCCGCAGGATTCACTGGGAGCCAACGTCGGGAATAACTCAGGGGATCAAACCGATTGCCCCAGGGGAGTCGAAGACGTATACCTATTATGCTGATCCGTTTAATCGGTGAAATTTCTTCCTTGGTGTGGGACTGGGGAAACGTGATGCTCAATCCACGAAACGGGCTATTCGGGGCAGTCGTCATCGGACCCAAAGGATCTCAATATCGTGATCCTAAAACTGGTGCAGACATATCCTTGAAAAACAGCTGGGAAGCGGATGTGATCATTGATCGGACCATTCCCGGTCATGAACATCGCCGAAATTACCGTGATGTGGCCCTGCTCTTTCAAGATGAGGACAACATCATTGGTACCAGTTTTATGCCGTATGTACAGAATGTTGCCGGTCTCACCGGGGTAAATTATCGATCAGAACCCTATCTGCACCGTGCGGAGACAGGTTGTACGCTTGGACGCATGTTCCAGCCATGTGAAGTGGATAATCCCCAAGATCCTGTCACTCCGCTGATCCAGGCACATGCAGGGGATCCTGTCAGGATTCATGTGTTCGGTGCCAATAGCGAACAAAACGGCATGTTTAGTGTCGAAAAGCATGAATGGCCGATTGAACCCTTTATGCCGGGAGCCGACCAAATCAGTGTGGTCGAATTCGCCGGATCGGAAACGATCGATGTATTAATTCCTTCCGCTGGAGGGCGTAATATGCTTCCTGCAGATTATGTCTGGAATAATCAGCGTTTGCCTTATTCTCAATCAGGTCAGTGGGGCTATCTGAGGGTTCTTCCGAAAAATGATCAACGGATTTTGCCTCTTGAAGGAGGAGCAAGAGAGGTCAAGCAGGCTTCAGTTGATTCAGCGGATAGTGGTAGGGTGGTGCCTGTGGCAGTGAAATAATCCACTCTCAACAGGTAATTTTTAATTAGGGGGATTCATTAAGAATCCCCCTAATTTTTTCTTCTCTCGAATCTTCAAAAAAAATTCAACTATTTCTTATGAAATCCAGATAATCACAGAACACCTATGACGGCTCATTGCCTGAACGCTGTTGTTCTTTGATAAACTGATATCAGTCCTGCCACGGTATTTAATCCACTCACGTTTTGCGGCTGTTTTTTTATACTCACCCATAAGGAGTGTCTCTCATTAATGCCGTATTCGGTGACTTCATTCCCCACATTGCCTGCAATATCTCGATAGAGGAAAGAGGTCAGCGAAGTAAACTGGTTTCACCCATACCAATTCCAAAACTCGTATCTTTGTCGTTTTTTATGCGGTTCATAAGGGCTTTGGGGGGAAGTCTTATCTCGCCTTTGCGTGGGATCTCTTGACCTCGCACAGAGCCAAGGCTACGATTTGATTCTTTGGGTGCTGATGCTAAAGAAGACAGATAAAATTCAGAGTTCATCCTTAGGATTGTGAATAACTTCAATTGGTCAATAGAGACTATGATTGAGAATAATCGCGGAGGACTTCATGGGCCAAATCAAACGACGGAATAGCCTTATTGGCATAAGCTTGTGGGTAATGGGTCTAATTGTGCTGTACGGAGCCACAGCAATGGCCCTGGACGTATCCGATGTCCGGCCTGAATGGACCGAGGAAGGCAAGCTCCTGGCAGTGCAGCGGGCCCAAGGGCCGATCAAAGAGGAGCGGGTAGTTATTCCAGCCGGCTGGTTTACGATGGGGAGTAATAAGAAAACCGACCGGATGGCTTACCGGCCTGAAATGCCACAACGTCAGGTATATCTTGATACGTTTGAAATCGATAAATATGAAGTGACAGCCTTGGAATATTTGCGCTTTGTGGTGGCTACGGACCGTCCGCCATTACCGGACTGGAAATACGACGGTGGCAATTTTCAAGAGACCATGGCGCACCATCCGGTGATGCATGTCTCATGGTATGAGGCGGATGCCTATTGCCGGTGGGCGGGCAAGCGGCTACCTACGGAAGCGGAATGGGAAAAAGCCGCCAGAGGGACAGATGGACGGATTTATCCCTGGGGAAATACGCCGGCGGGTCTTACGCGAGCCAATTTCGGGCGGACGGGCATATCCGGTCCGGTGCGGGATCGACCTGAGCGATTGCTCCTCTATCCGCCTATTATTTCCGTTGATAAATATGAAAACGGAAAAAGCCCCTATCAGGTTTGGCAAATGGCCGGAAACGTCGCGGAATGGGTGAACGATTGGTATGATCCTGACTATTATCACACGGCCCCAGACCGGAACCCTAGTGGGCCTTCCATAGGGACGCATCGAGTATTTCGTGGAGGGGGGTGGATGGATAGCACTCCGACAGTTCGGACGGCTCAACGCAATGGGACATCTCCTGAAACGGAGGCTAACTGGCTTGGCTTCAGGTGTGCGGCCGATGTGAAAAAAGACCTGGCTCACTCTATCCCTCTTCCGTAAAGGGGGAGAGGTGAATGATCTCTTGTCGCTTCGCTGGCCCCGTTTCTCCTCCACCTATGAATTTTGTGTGTTCACATCAGGTTTCCTTGAAATCAGGAGCCTCATGACCTTATGAGATTAAAATGTCTGAGACTCCCATTTATCTTCAGGGTTCTTCAAATATGGTAGGGTGAGTAGGAAGGGGTGGTTTACAAAAAAAAGAGTCTCTATGCGTAATAGATTACTATTATGGATGTTCAGAATGAGAAATGGGTCCCGCCCCTAATGTCATTTTTTATGCAACAGAGAGGAAGTTATTCTACTTAATTAGTTTGCAGTCATGAGAAGGAGGGAGTAGGAATGGGAATGAGAGTCATGTTGGTCGTGATTTTCTTGATGATGTTTGCCTCCAGAGGGATGGCCTATCAAGAAACTCCGATAAGCAATGGTGGGGCGATCCAAGGGCATGTCAGTATTATTGGTGACACCCCCAGACCTATGGCATTTAATCTGGTCACGATTCCGGATGCCGTATACTGTGGAAGGATATCAACTGGAACAGGGTGGCGCATTGTTGAGGATTTTATTATTGGTCCTCAGGGGTCGTTAAAGGATGCTGTGGTGATGCTGAAAGGGATAGAAAAAGGCAAACCCTTTTCTTTGCCAAAGGTGAAAGTCGAAGCCATCGATTGTGATTTTTTGCCATTTGTCAATGTGTTACGTGACCAGGATGAAATAACCGTCATCAATATGGATCCGGTAGAACATGATATTCAAGGATATGAAACGGCCAGAGAACGAGGGGCCAGGGTGTTGTTTAATCGTCCGTTGCCCATGAACCCTTTTCATCACGTGGTTGGAATGTTTGGGAAAAATGTCCACACTCATCTTCCTGGTGAACCGATGGTTGAAAAAATCCATTTAAGAAAAGGAAGAAATGTGTTTGTCATGCAATGCGGATTTCATCCATATATGTTTTCATGGGGGTTGGTAGTGGAGAATCCTTATTATTCGATTACTCAAGAAGATGGAGCTTACGAAATTAAGGATATTCCAGCAGGAGAATATGAGATAGCGGTTTGGCATCCTGGGATGAAAGCCTATTTGGAGAAAAAAGTGCTGGTGGAAGCAGGTAAAACGGCCACATTGGATTTCCAATATGAGGCCCCCCAGGGGCGTCGAAGCGTGCATGAAATGCAGGAAAATCCCCATTTTGGACTCGAAATACTTGGAGAAGGCGTTGAAATCGTTCCGTCGTTACGACGACAAATTCCGTGAGGTATTGAGGTGATTATGAAAAAAAGTGGGATGGTGGAAATCGTACTGATGGGTCTTCTCTTGTCCATTAGTTCGACCGCGTTAGCTTATGAAGTTGTTGAAGTACGAGAAGGGGCAACCATTCTAGGCATCGTGACTCTCAGTGGGCCGCCGCCCTCCCCCAAAGCCTATAACCTCGTTACATTCCCTGATCCCGAGTATTGCGGGCGCATTTCAGATGGGCAAGGCTGGCGACTGCTCAAAGATTTCGTGGTGAATAATCAAAGTCAGATTCAGGGGGTGGTCATGGTGGTCGAAGGCGTCGAGGCCGGGAAACCATTTGCTCTTTCCATTCCGCGAGTGGAAGCCCGGGACTGCCAATTTCTACCGTTTACGTCGGTCGTTCGTAATGAGCATGGGATCGAGGTGGTGAATATGGATCCAGTCATGCATGATATTCAGGCCTATGAGACCTCTTTGGCGCAAGGGACCCGAGTGTTATTTAATTCACCTCTGTCCTTTAATCCTCGGCATCAACGGGAGAATATTCACGCCACGCATGAGCATTTGCCTGGAAAATCGCTGGTACATCAATTTCAGCTGAGCAAGGGACGCAAAAACTTTGTGATGCAATGTGGATTCCACGCTTACATGGAGAGTTGGGCTATCGTGGTGGATAATCCCTATTTCGCTTTTTCTAATGAAAGGGGAGAGTATGAGATTTCCTCCCTTCCACCAGGAACCTATCGCATCCGCGCGTGGCATCCGAGCGTCAAACAGGAAATGGTTAATACTTTTACGGTGAAACCCAATCAGACCGTTCGGATGGATTTTGCTTTGGAATCTCCTGTGGGACGTTGGACTGCGCATACCATGCAGGTGCCGCCTAGATTTACCTCCGCTGCGTTGGGACGCCCTGTCCTGATTGAGCCCCTGGTTGAACACCAAACGCCATGAAATGAGCAGAATGGTTCACCCTCTTTACTCTCCATGTTGTTCAGGAAATTGTGGACGCAATCTGATTTGGGAAAATTCGGAATGGAGTAATAGGGGCTACCAGACCAGGCTTTGCCGACATTGACACATCTTCAACTACAGCCTCATTGAATATTCAGCAAGATCGGATATGGCAAACGGATGAATGGATGCAATTCCCAACTGCTTGGATTTTATAATTATTTGAAGATATATTCTGTTCAGTTGAAGGAAAGAGTGATGGAAGGGCAGTTGGGTAGGAACCAGAAAGCTCAAACTCCCCTAAAATTAGGAGTAAGATGAGAATAAATGATCGGGTCGGACAAAAAAAGATGAAGATTTTTTTGATGCTTGTCCTGGGAATCATTTGGCTGATTGCAGGATCAGGTTGGGCTGAAGAGGATCGTGATTCAGCGATTTTTCAAGCGCAACGAGCCTATGAACAGGGGCAATTTCAACAGGTGGTTGATCTTGTCGCACCCTTGATTAAAAAGGCTTCCACGCCATCTCAGGCTTCCCGGTTGCACATCCTCGCTTTAGCGAGCTTGGGGAAAACTACCGAGGCCATTGAGGCTTATGAACAATTGGTAAAAATTTCGAAGCGGGAAGATGAGAGCCTATTGCGACAGATCGCCATTGCCAGTATGTTGCCTCTCCGTTCTGATATGCGGGACCAGATTCGAGGAGCTACTTATACCGCATTGAAGGAAATCGATTCAGATAATGTCGTGGAATATTTGGAAGTGGGCCTGACAGATGGATCCGGCATGGTTCGAGCCCTGGTGGCGGAAGCATTGGGGAAACGAAGGGCCGGACAGCGTTCTACGCGGTTTCGTGAGTCTTTGAAAGACGAGGCGGGTTTGGTTCGAGCTACAGTTCTGATTGGACTGGGACAGTCTGGTGACGAGAGCCTGGTATCCATCATTGAACCGTCATTGAACGATGAACAGCACCTAGTCCAAATAGCAGCGGCAAGAGCCCTTTATGAGTTGGGGCAGAAACAATACTGGACCCGTTTAGAGCAAGGGGCGAAAAGCGCGGAGAGCTATGAGCGGGGAGCAGCCATCCGTGCATTAGGTGAACTGGACGATCCCCGTGCAATACCCATATTGGAAAAAACTATTGAGGATGATCAACCTTCTATCCGTGCTGCGGCCATTGCCTCGTTAGGGAAACTCAAAGCTCCCGAATCCCTACCGACCCTGAAGGCCGCCTTGATTGATCGTAATCCTGCGGTGCGGAGTGTGGCGGCGTTTAGCATGGGATATTTTGAGCAACATCAAGTGTTAACCCCATTAACCAGGGCGTTGATTGATCCAAATCCTGGTGTGCAGGCGGCGGCAGTGGCATCATTGTTACGCGTGGGAGCGCCCTATGCCGTGGTCAAAGATACTGTACAACAGATTCTCAATGATCAAAATCCCGCCATTCGGTCTGGTGCGGTCAAGGCGCTTGGAAATGGAAAAGGAAAGGAGGTCATTGGGAAACTGCTGTTGGCTCTCAATGATCCGCTGCCTCGTCCTCGAATTGTAGCTACCCGCGCTCTTGGCCGTATGGGAGATCGCACCTTGCTGCCCGTGTTAAAACGTACGCTTGTGGATTCAGATGAAGCGGTGCGAGTAACCGCTGCAGCAGCCATAGTGATTATTCTGGATAAGGAGATCGGCATTTGATTGATCAAATCGTTATCCGGCGTCGGTTGCGCCCTTAGACATCCCAGTCAGGAAAAGACACGCGAATCATGATGTCCGTTTCCTGAAAGTGAGATTTCTATGAGATTTTCTCTCGACCCTGGCCTATTATGTTGAACGGGTCCCCTTTGCCAGGTGTTTCTGCCATGTATGAATCCCATTCTATTCAGAAAATATACCGTACGTTGATGCAGAGTGGGCTCAGCATGTTTTTTCTCTTCAGTCCTCTTCAAGCTGAAATAATATCATCGTTTGAGACAGCGGACGGCAGGCCGACTATCCATTGGCATGACTGGGGGCCTGAAGCCTTCCTCCGGGCGCAAGATGAAGAAAAATTGATTGTGTTGGATCTTACAGCAGTGTGGTGTCATGCGTGTCATGTGATGGATCAGACGACGTATTCTAATCCTCGTATCATTCAGTTACTGAATGCCCACTTCATTCCTGTTCGGGTGGATACCGATCAGCGTCCTGATTTAGAGGGGCGTTATCGAGCGGGCGGGTGGCCAACGACCAATTTGCTATTGCCGACCGGTGAGATTCTCTTTCAAGCAAATGCATTGGAATCTGAAGAAATGGAAGCCATGCTTCTTGAGATACAGGCGGTCTATGCAACCGACAAGGTGGACTTACTCCGACAGGCCTCTCAGTTTTGGAGCCGAGTGAAGGAGAAGGTCGAATCCAGTCCTTCTCGGGGAAATGTTCTGCAGCCCTCTATGGTTGGGCAAAGTATTGAGATCATGAAAAAGCAATTTGACGTCGTCAATGGAGGGTTTCGGGATGCCCCGAAATTTTTTGAACCCGAAGCGATCCAGTTGGCCTTGGGGCAGGGCTTTCTTGAAAATGAGACCGCATTGATCAAGATGGGATTGATCACCTTGGAAAAACAAGTGTCTCTATTTGATCCAGTTTGGGGGGGCTTTTACCGCTATGCTGAACAAGCGGATTGGAGCCAACCACACTTTGAAAAAATGTTAACCATTCAAGCCCAGAATCTTCAAAATTATGTGGAAGCCTTCCAACTCACTGGAGATCTTCAGTTCAAACGCATTGCCTTCGCTCTCATTGAGTATGTCTCTCGGTTCTTAACGGATGCCCACACGGGGCTGTTTTATGAAAGCCAAGACGCCGATGTCCGAAAGGCTGGCGGCGGAGGTTTCGTATCTGGTGAGGAATACTATTCCCTAAACGAGACCCAGCGCTTGGCTATCGGTCTTCCTCGTGTGGATCAACGAATTTTCACAGGAAGTAATGCATTGATGGCACGGGCCTATCTACATGCCGCCCCAGTGTTGGGAAAACCGGAGTTAGGGGAACCGGCGCTTCAGGCGCTTATCAAATTATTTGAACAACGCTTTGACGTGAAAAGGGGCTTCGCCCACGCCGAGACGGAGGGCGACCTCAGTCTATACGGGGTGTTGTCGGATCACATTCTCTTTGGTCAAGCGTTGCTTGAGGCGTTTAGCGCGACAGGACAGCCGAGATTTTTGCAAAACGCCGAAACGCTTGCCGAAGTCAGTCGGCAATTATTGCAGGATCCTGTGAACGGGGGATTTTTCGATCATCCACGCATCTCAACCACATTGGGTCTGCTGAAGGTACCCACGAAACCAGTGACGGAAAACTTTCAAGCCGCGATGTGGTATCTGAATCTTTTTCATGTCACAGGGAAGCAAGAGTATCGCTCCATTGCCGAGACGACATTGCTATCCATGGTGACTTCCCGTCAACCTCTCCCGATCGCCTTGGCCGGGTTAGCGGTCGATCAATGGTTTCGAATTCCTGTTCATATAGCTGTAGTGGGAACACCCGATGACCCAAGGACTAACGGCTTGTTATTGGAAGGTCGTCGACTGTATTGTCCTGGGAAAATTGTGAGGGGGTTTGACCCCCTCGAGGGGCAACCGCAATGGGGTGAAATTGTTTTTCCCTATGAGGGGCGGCCGGTGGCCTTTGTTTGCACTGATCGGATGTGTTCGGCTCCAGTTTTTCATGCAGAGGGAGTGAAAGAAAGTATTGATGAAATGTTGGCGGTACTCAAAGTCTCTGACCCTCAAAGATGAGCATTGTTCTCTTGATCGGTCCCGCTTCGAAATATTTATTGAGAAAGTCACTCTTTCCGTAATTTTTCATAAACTCGCGAACTAAAAGACCTAAGACATGATCCAAAGGGCCTAGTTTAGGGTAGTTTCCTTGACACGTTTTTTTTATTCCTGATATATACGGAAGTGGGTGCCGTCGAACAAATATTCCAAGACCAACTTTCTTTATCTACTCGAGGTCAAGGAAGGGGGATTGAATGTAACCCCTTTTCAGGTTGGTCATTACCCTCGTCAATTCAATTATTTTCTTAACTAGGAGGAAGCATCATGAGGAATCGTCAGTCTCTTATTATGTCTCTGTTGGTCGGCGGCATTCTGATTGCCGCACCATTAGTCGCCCAGGCCGGGGGAGGAACGATTAAAGGAAAAGTCACGTTTGCCGGGACAGTACCACCGCCGAAAGAATTTGCGTTTTCAAAATTTCCCAATCCGGCTTTTTGCAAAAAAAATCCAAGCCAAAGTGCTGATGGCGCAACCCGGATCTTGAAGGAAGTTGAAGTGGATGGAAGTAAGGGTTTGAAAAATGCTGTCGTTTCGGTTCGTGATATTGAAGACAAGGCCTTTACAGACAAGGCTGAAAAAGAGGCCGCCCAATTGGTGGAGGCCGAATTGTGCGAGTTTAAGCCGTATACGGGAATTTCCGTGAGTAAGGGCCAATTTAAGGTGGTGAATAACGACGCTGATCCAGACGATCCTAAGTCGGTGGAAGGCGTGTTGCACAATCCGCATAGCTTCGATCAGTTAGGTGCCAAGTCCAGCACGGAATTCAATATCGGTTTGGCCAAAAAAGGCGATTCGTTGGATAAAAGTGTCAAGCTGAAAATGTCTAAAAAGGGTTCTGTGTTGCGGTTACAATGTGACCAGCATGAATTTATGCAAGGCTGGTATCTGCCGGTGACCAATGCCCACTATGGTGTGGCCGGCGCAGATGGAACCTTTGAAATCAAGGATGTGCCTGCTGGTAAGCACAAAGTGATGGCCTGGCATCCCATTGCCGGCCAAGTGGAAGCCGATGTGGATGTGAAGGACGGGGGATCCGTCGAAGCGAATTTTGTGATTAAATAAGTCTTTTGATTGAGGCATAGCTCTTCTGTCAAGGGCAACTAGCCGCGAGCTAGTTGCCCTTGTTTTTTGTCGAGAAACTTCGACGATTTTTTTGAGTTTGTCAGCATTTGACCTCGCAAAATGACCCCGTTAAGATCGACATCGAAAAAGATTTTTCAGGCTGCATGTTGAGTTTGAGGCCCCGTGTGACTCGTGAATCATCTCTCGCAGATATTTTTCAAATAGGATATTACTGGGAAACTAAGATTCTCCTCACCGCTGTTAAGCTTGATCTCTTTACCGCACTCAAGGGACAGTCTCTCACGGTCAATGAGGTCGCCGATGCCCTGAAGGTCAATCCACGGGCCTTGGAGTTGGTAATGAACGCCTTAGTTGCGATGCGCGTGTTGACGAAAGAAGAAAAGCTCTATACGAATACTACCGTGGCTGAACGACATTTGGTGCAATCAGGCTCCGAGTATGTGGGCCATTTATTACTGTTGCATGATGCTGAGTGGAGTCATTGGGGGCAGTTGGAACAGACAGTAAGAACCGGGCGGTCACCTGTGAGCCAACATGTTTTTGAAACGAATCCGGAGCTGGGGGCCCATGTGCTTACCGTCTTGGATCGGATCGGGCAGGGAAGTGGACAGGGATTGGCGAAGAGTGTTTCCATTCATGGACCTGTGCGGATGTTAGATGTTGGTGGTGGGGCGGGAACAAATGCCATTGCCTTTTGCCTGGAATATCCGGGATTGTCCGCCACTGTTTTTGATCTTCCACAAACCCTGAAGGTGACCAGGCAACATGTAGAACGCGCGGGACTAGAGGATCGTATCCACTTGCAAGGTGGCAACTTTCATATCGATGCGTTTCAAGGGCCATATGACCTTGCCCTCATGTCGGATATTCTGCATTATCAGGATGGCAGAACCAATGCGGCCCTGGTGAAGAAAGTATATGCGTGTTTGAATGAGGGAGGACGCCTGATCATTAAAGACCGGTTTTTGGATCCTGCTAAAACGAGTCCTGCTTGGACGACAGCCTTTGCCGTTCATATCCTGGTGAACACAGAATGTGGCGAATGCTTTACGATTCAAGAAAGTCGCCAATGGATGGATCAAGCCGGGTTTCGAATCGTGGAAGAATTAGAACCGCGTGCCGTGATTCAAGGCACGAAATAACAGAAGGGCATGGCACGAACCTATGGATGAAATGGCCGTATGGCTGAGAGAACCAGGATTTTTCGGGACCCATGCCACGGTTGGAGCAGATGTGAGCCAACTCATGGCGACGTTTTTTACGACATTGTTTATTGTCGGGTGGATCCAGGCGAGAAAGCATAAAACCGATCGGCATCATTGGCTGATGTTCGGTGGGATGATTGCCATGCTCGCCTTCTTTATCAGTTATTATTTGTTTCGTAGTCTTGGGGTCCTGGCTTTCGAGGGAAAGGAAGGCTTTGGCGGACCTCACTGGTTATATGATCAAGTGTTTGTCCCTGTCTTAACCCTTCACATTCTCCTGGTCGTGATCGGCCTCGTTATGGCCATTTATATGATGGTGTTGGGATTCCGGTCACAGACCTTCGTGGAAGGGAAGCGGGTCTTGAAGGATGCCATTTTAAAGACTTCTGGACGACGCATTGTGATGATCCTGGGAGGGGTTTCCACTGTTGTCCTCTTGTTTTTTTTGTCACGGGGGATGACGTCTGGATTTTCCATGGGAAAATTCAGTGTGTACCTTGGTCTTATTCTTCTCATCGCGGTAGTGTTTGGCATTGAAATATCTATTCAGCGGATTTGGCCCAATGGGGCCAGACGGCATCGCGTGCTCGGAAGATTCACCATGGTGATCTATTGTGTGCTGTTTGTGACGGGAACGTTTACCTATACGATGCTCTACATTCTCTATCCCGGAAAAATTGGGTAGGCTGTTCATGCAATGCGGTTGTCACTATTCTTTTCGGATTGCGGATGTTGAAGAGTTGCCGTCCGATTCTGTCTTTGCGACTTTTCATTGCGATCGGTGCGGATTTTCCCTTGGGGTAGAGGGGAGTGCCAAAGAATTGGATCCGTTGGTTCTTCGCACCATATGGACAGGCGAGGCCTTGTATCACATGAGCCGGCTTCCTCCCTATTTAGTTCCTCTCGTATGTGAAGAGGTGGAGGAGTTTGTCTCTACCAGGAACCAAATGATTGTGACGGGAGCACGAGTTGGGTCGGCGCGGAATAAGGGGATGGTGGAGTGGACTCCGGACGCAGAGCGTCGTATTGACAATGTACCGTCCGGAATTCGGGCTATGGCTAGGGTTGAGTTGGAACGGACGGCTCTGGATCGCGGGATGTCTGCGGTAACGGTTGCCCTCATGGAAGAGGTTAAAGCCCGCTATTTTGGTATGGCGACAGGGCGAACATGAAACTCCTTGTGAGCGAATTGGCGCAAACAATCAATCTCTGGAAATCTCTTTAAAACGAGTCACGATATGTTGCATCGACTTTCCCTGCGTGTTCTTCCACAGTTGAATGCCTTGGTGACGGATCCACCAGTTCGTAAGCGAAAGCGTATAGTGATGCTGGCTCCCGGTCTGGTGGCTTTTGGGATTTACCACCTTCTCAAGCCGGTTTTGCCACTTTCAGAACCACTGGTGTTGCTGGGATTCAGTGGATGTATCTCTATGCTCGCGGCAATATGGGCTTATCGGCAAGGCCGTGGGGGGACTCTTCGGGATTCCTTTCGCCAGGATGGGGCTCAGCGATGGGTGTGGTTGGTGGGGTGGATCGGTCTGGTCTATAGCATGCAATTATCACTGTTGGTTCTGGCCATTCTTCAAGTGTTTGTGGGGTACGATTTTTTGCTTCACCCTGAAGGTCCCGCCATGATGGCGATCATTATTTCCTGTACGTCCGTGACTCGTGATGCGTTTGAAATCGGTTATGTTCAACGATTGACGCATCAAGGTGTGGTGGTCCCCACCTTTCCTAACGGAGAGGCGTTACGAAAATGGATTCCCCAAGAGATGGTTGTCATTGTGAAATGGGGAGCATTGGCCACCATCATGGGGATAGCCGGTTCTTGGCTCTTGTTCCGTATTGGGCCCATCGAACTGCAGCCCATTATTCAATCATTACTTGTTCCCGTTATTGTCGCTTCCATCGGATTGATATCGTTTTTTGGGGGGCAAGCGTTATATGCTCAGAATAAACAAGAGTCTAAACGCAGAGCCTGGCTTTCATCTCTTTGGTTTTGGGTTTGGCCAAGTTTGACCTTTTCTGCTACCTATTTTCTTGTACTCATGGGGATGACCGCCTTTGTGTTTCGCGTGGAGCAGGTATCTCAGGGAGGATTTATCGCGATGGCAGCGTGTACGGCGATGTTGATGGTGTTGTATACACTCTTTCTGGGATGGCGCAAATCTTATGAAGAACAGCTCGTAACTATCCCTGAATCGATTCAACGTTGTCCATTCGTGATGGGGATCCTTCAGAATTCTAAAACCCCTCAGCCTCTTCCTTCCCTCGCTGACGCCAAAATCGGGCATGGCGATTTGGTGAACTAACTTGATAAAAATTGTAAAGCCGATATTGGTCCTGTTGATTGTCTTTCTGCTTCAGGCCGGAGTTGCGTTGGGTGCGGATACCAAGACTTTCCCCCCGAATGACGGTCAGACAAGCCAGGATATTTTTTACCAAACTCCCGGGTCCATTAAGGGCCCAGCTGCTGCAGACAGTCTTCAGCACTACTCCAGCTACCCTCTGGTGGATAACCGGTTGGTCGTCTGGTTTGTCACTCAGCAGCACACCTATTTTGGCGGTTTTGTCTTAGCGATTCCCCTATTTAGTCTTTTATTGGAGTTTTTGGGCATGGGATGCAAACATCAAGCATCCCGACGAAAATTCGATGGGCTGGCCCGTGATATTTTACGGGTGGCCTTATTGTCGATGTCCATTACTGCCTTATTAGGCTCTCTCATGCTCGTGACCTTTTTGTCCCTGTACCCGGGATTTATGAGCTATATGGGAGCAACGTTTAAACCGGTGATGCCGGTGTATGCGACGGTGTTTGTGAGTGAAGCCCTCCTCTTAGCCCTCTATTATTACTCCTGGGATTTCATGAAAACCCCGTCAAGGAAGTGGACGCATATGACTCTGGGCGTTCTTTCCAATGGGACCGGAGTGATTTTGCTGTTGTTAGCCAATTCATGGGCTTCGTTTATGATGGCCCCGGCCGGTGTTGATACCGAAGGACATTTTTTAGGTAATGTGTGGCATCTCCTGCACTCTCCTTTATGGAATCCATTGAATGCTCATCGCTTTTTGGCGGATATCATGTCGGGTGGAGCCGTAGTTGTCGCCTATGCCACCTACCGGTTTTTCATGTCGAAAACTTCTGAGGACCGGGCGTATTACGATTGGGTTGGACATGTGTTTCTTGTGGTTGTGGTCTGCGCGCTTCTCCCCATGCCACTTGCAGGCTACTGGTTGATGCGGTCCGTGTTTGAGTTCAGGCAAACTATGGGCATGGCGATGATGGGAGGCATGTTATCGTGGCTGTTTGTACTCCAAGCCATTATGGTTGGGGTTTTATTTCTAGGAATCAACTATTACATCTGGCAATCGTTAGCTCGCCTTCAAGGCGGTGAACGCTTTCATCCTCATTTTAAGGCGATCCTCTTTGCTTTGATGGTCTGTTTTCTTGTGTGGTTTACGCCGCACACGATTGCGATGAGTGCCAGTGAGATGAAAGCGATGGGCGCGGCACAACATCCCGTGATTGGTCAATTCGGCGTGATGTCCGCCAAGAACGGTGCAATTAACGTCATGATCTGTTTGACCGCCCTGAGTTACATTCTGTATCGGCGCGCCAATTGCGTGATGACGGTATCATGGGCATCAAAGGGCAATGTTTTCCTCATGTTGTTGTTTTTCATGGGGATTGCCAATATTGTTTGGTTGGCCATTTACGGATTTTATATTCCGGCGAATGTTCGGGTGGGCCTTTCTTCACCTCAAGGGTTGACGACTGCTACTGTGGTTGTTGGTGGGTTATTGCTGAATCGGTTGTTGTTGCGAGGCGCTCACAGTAACGGACCTGTTCATTGGGGACGAATTACGCCGCGTGGCATTGTGTCATTGTTTGTCGTGGCTGCTGCGTTTACATGGGTCATGGGGTTGATGGGGTATATCCGGTCTGTTGGCCGATTGGAGTGGCATATCTCTGAGTTAATGCCGGATCGTTCCTCCTGGGCATTTACCCCATCATTGGGGTTTGCTGCGAAAATGGTTACAGTCAATATGATCGTATTCTGGTCATCCGTCTTTTTCGTGTTCTGGCTTAGCCGATGGGATCAACAAGTAGTAGCGCGGCGAACGGCTGAATTAGCACGGCCTTCTCCGGTAGTTAAGGTGCTTTCAGAAGAGGAATCAGTGTAATGGCAATCTATTGTGGACCACACCAAGGAGGAGCAGTTGCCAGGCGAAACAGGTTGGCAACATATTGGACAGGCTTGTTACTTGTTCTCGTCGTGATTGGGCCCAGTGTCATTTGCGCTCAAGATACACACAGCCCTGATTCATCAGAAGACCTGATGGTCCTGGAGGATTTTCAGCAACCTGATGACAAAGGGTTTCCTCAAAGGTGGGAGGGGCAACGGAGTACGATCACAGCCCATGAGACCTACACGATTCAGAAAGAGGAAGGGCATTCTTTCTTATCCGCGAACAACGCCAATCAACGTGTCTATACCAAGCAGATTACGTGGGACCCGAAAAAACACCCTATCCTGACCTGGCGTTGGCGGATAAAGAGTGTCCCAGAGAATACCGATTTTATTGCCGCAATTTATCCATCTCTGGATGTCGACTTGATGTTTATTCCAGTGAATACCAAATACGTATGGAGTGCGACGCTACCGGTGGGTTCAGTCAAAGAGGGAGGCATGTTTAGCTCGACGGAAATTGTCATTCGCAGTGGGACTCAACCTCTTGGTGAGTGGATAGAGGAGCGGGTGAATGTCTACCATGACTTTCTGAAGATTCATAACCATGAGCCTGCGGGCCAAGCCTGGGGTATTTCTTTGTTAGGGGGACCAGGTGTTGAAGTCGATTTTGGCTCCATCCAGGTTCAGACTGAATAATCACCAGTTGATTCGGGCTTATGATAATGAGGAGCCATTGTGACTGCCTCGAAAGTGTTTGATGTCATATTGGGCATGCTGGGATTAGGGACCGTGGGTATGCTGCTCGGGGTGTTTATGGGAGATGGGTGGCTTCCCGTCACCTTACTTTTGGGAACGCTTTTGGGCGCCGGGGTGGGTTTTTTAGGAGGGCGTGGGTTTTTTTTGAGTATTTTTATCGGCACAGTTTTAGGCGGATTGTTGGCGTTAGGGTTGAGTGGAACTGAGGCTGTGACAGTGGGGGCAGCTTCAGGAGCGGCAATGGGTGGATTTTTGGGTATTTGGATTTCGATGCTCTTGGAAATGTGGCAACAACGGAAACAGCCCATATCCGAACCGGAGGTGGAACCTCCTGGGAATTCTCACCCGTAATTAATCTTGATCCCAGTCACAAGAATGTCAACGCGAAGGACAAGGTAGGAATGGAAAATCGAGGAGTCCTTATAGGAGCCATTGTGTTTGTTTTCGGCTCATTCATTATGATGATGGTGATGCTGGTGTATGAAACCTATAAAGGCAAGAAAGATCTGGAAGCGTTATCTGCCGGGCAAACTGCAAAGGTCAGAGTGTTGCAGCCCATGCCCACGCAAGATTTTTCGATGTATAAAACACTCGTCGGTGATGATAATCGTGAAATGGTGGAAATTCCTGAAGGGCCTTTTACCATGGGGATTGGGGATGGTGATCCCGATGAAGGACCTCCGCATCCAGTGTATCTCAAAACGTTTTATATTGATCTCAAAGAAGTGACGCAAGCGGACTATGAGCGGTATGTAGCCATGACGAAACGGGATAGGCCCAAGGTGCCGGTTTTTGAAGATGATGTTGCCAAATTGGTCGGTCAGGATTACCCAGTGATAGCCGTGACCTGGAATGATGCGTTTGGATATTGTCGGTGGGCAGACAAACGGTTACCTACCGAAGCGGAATGGGAAAAAGCTGCACGTGGAGAAGGGAAACGGCGCTATCCTTGGGGCGATAAGTTTGAATATCAGTTTGCTAATGTGGACGGGGAAGAAGATGGCTTTCAGTATTTGGCTCCCGTAGGATCCTTTGAAGTTGGGAGAAGTCCTTTCGGGTTATATGATGCCACTGGCAATGTGGCTGAGTGGGTCATGGATAATTATTCGGCTGAATATTATCAGCAAGCGTCTTATCGTGATCCCCCTGGTCCGAAAGACGAAGAGGTGTTTAAAGTCATTCGTGGAGGATCGTGGCGGGAATCCCGTTTAGGCGCCAGGGTTACGAAGCGTTTTTCAGCAAAGATGTGGAGGACTGATGCAAGTGTCGGGTTCCGGTGCGCAAAAGATCCTCCGACAGAGACTCTTTCCTCCTCCTAGGCGATAACCTGGTGCCTTACCAGCCGGGAAGAAGCGCCCATCCTTCTCCGTTTAGATAATGGACGATTCAGAAATAGGGCAACATGGAAGGTCGCTTTAAACTCATTTTTCTAATTGCGGTGTTGTTCATGACTGGCCTGCCGGTATTGGGGATATTAAGAGGAACGGACCAACCTCCATCTCTTCCGGGGAATGATCCTCAGTTATCTCCCTCCTCCGTCTTGGAACAATCAAGTGACGATTGAATCTCAGGTGCCTGTGGTTGAGGATCAGATGGTTGAAATTCCTGCAGGGGAATTTATTCTTGGAAGCAACCAAGGTGGTTTCAATGAAAAGCCTGCCCATGTGGAAAATCTAGGGACCTATTGGATTGATCAGTATGAAGTCACTTACCAGCAGTATATGGAATTTGTGGAGGCTGCTGGATATCGTCAACCCGGCCCGCCGTCTCGATATGCCAGAAAGCTAGAGGCGTTGCGAGGGGAACATCAGCCGGTCACCTATGTATCCTGGGATGATGCAAATAATTATTGTCTATGGAAAGGCAAGCGTCTTCCTACCGAAAAAGAGTGGGAAAAAGCCATGAGAGGCACGGATGGGCGAACATGGCCATGGGGGGAACAGATAGCGGGCTATCCAGCGAATTTCGGGGGGGAATCAGACGGATATTTGGTGTCAGCTCCCATTGGGTCGTTTCCACTTGACCAAAGCGTGTTTGGAGTCTATGACGGGGCAGGGAATGTCATGGAATGGACAGATGATTGGTATGTTGAGGATCTCTACAGCCAGGAAAAGAGAGTTTCGAATGGGGGTGATCAACCTCCCTCAACGTACAAAACGATGAGGGGAAGCGGTTACACCAGCCAAGGTGTCGATCTCCGGATCACCAATAGAAGTTTTATGGTGCCGGACTTTCGAGATGAGACAATTGGATTTAGGTGCGCACGTTCAAATTAGGGGTGAATGACCAGAGTTTTTGTGTGGAATGTGCATAGGAAAAAATTAAAGAAAATCAAAATAGTAGAGGATGAGGAAGACCGCCAGGAGAATATTGACAACCATTCCGGCCAAAACTATAATGTCGAACACTTTTGCATTTGTACGCATGAGTAATCCCTCTTTTTACATGAACAATGAGTGTTTGAATACCACGAAAAAATAGAGTCTGTCAATAAAGTTAATTAAGGAAAAATATCTAAGCCAAATTATCGCATCAAGCAGAGGAGGATTGAAAATGGGTGATACGACAACCGTTGTGAGGGAGTCAACGGAATTAGAGACCAAAATCGGCAAAGCGATTTTCTATCTGACCTGCGCGGTGAGCCTATGGTTTTTTTATTGGTTTGCTGGCATTCAATGCCCCTGCTAATAACGATGAAATCTCAAAAGTCTAATTTTTATTTAATTTTATTAGAATTAAGGAGGAGCGCATGCAGACAATTCTGTATGTCATAGTCTCATTGGTTATCTGTTTTGGGTATTTTCAATTTTTGGATTGGATCCTAATGGATTCACAGGGGCTCGATTATTTCTATATGTTCCGTTAAGGAAAACGCTAAAGAATTATCATTCGGAGAATTTTGGTTCAACGATGTAGATGGAAAATTTATGGGTATAAACACAACACGTTTTCAAAGGAGGTAGGTCAATGGGTCGCCTGATCATTCAAATGACCCGAGGGAAGAAAAAGTTGTTTGCCTTGACGGCCTTAATCATGATGAGTGGGTTGCTTTTGCTGCCTATTTTTCTGTCGGTGTCGGCCGTGGCTGGCGGGGGAGGGGCTCCAGCTGGTGGTCCTCCTGCGGATGTCGTTGCCGCACAAAAGTCGGGTGCGGAGGGAGAGGAGAAAAAGGTGGAAATGGGCCGGGATGTCTATTACAAGACGGAAGGTCCGGCCATAGGAATGCCTGCTCCTAAGACGGAAGACAACGAAACTTTTTATCCTCGGTACAACTTCGAAAGCCGTGTCCTCCTTTGGGTGGCGAATCAGCAGCATCTCTATTACGGAAGTTTTGTATTGGCGGTGCCGATCTTTTGCATGTGTATTGAGTTTGCAGGAATGGTGAGTAAGGATAAGGCGATGGCCAAGAAATATGACCAGTTGGCCTACGACTTTATCAAGATTAGTTTGACGGCCTACTCTCTTACGGCCATTTTAGGCGGGATTCTTATTTTTACCTTCCTGACATTGTACCCTGCCTTCTTTGGCTATCTGTCGGGTATCTTCCGCCCTGTCATGCATATCTATGCCCTCATGTTTGTGGCGGAGAGTGGCACCCTCTACATCTACTATTACGGTTGGGACAAGATGAGAGAAGGGGTCATGAAGTGGTTACACCTTAGCATGTCAGTAGTTTTAAATGTTATCGGGACTGTATTGATGTTCCTCGCTAATTCATGGATCGGATTCATGATGTCGCCAGCAGGAGTAGACGAGCAAGGCCGATACCTTGGGAACATATGGCATGTGGTGCATACCGCACTTTGGAACCCATTGAATGTGCACAGAATTTTAGGAAACATGGCCTTCGGTGGAGGTGTGGTAGCCGCTTACGCAGCTTACCGATTCCTTTCATCAAAGACAGATGAAGAGCGAGCCCACTATGACTGGATGGGTTATATCGCCATGAGTTTAGGGGTAGCGTTCCTGATTCCATTGCCCTTTGCTGGCTATTGGTTGATGCGGGAAGTGTATGCGTATCGACAGCAAATGGGTATTACGCTGATGGGGGGATTGTTGGCTTGGTTGTTTATTATTCAAGCCACGATGATCGGAATTCTCTTTCTGACCACAAATTATTACTTGTGGCAGGCCCTTGGTCGAATGACGGGGGGCGAAAGATTTCAAAAGTACATTAAGTATCTTGTATTTATCTTGGTAGTCGGCCTTCTGGTATTCATCACACCTCATACCATCGTGATGAGCCCGGCTGAATTGAAAGCCATGGGTGGTCAGCAGCATCCTGTTCTCGGAAATTATGGTGTAATGTCCGCCAAAAATGGGGGAATTAACGCCATTATTATGACGACGATTTTAAGTTTTATTTGGTACCAGCGTGGGAATCGGGTGCCGACTGTTAGCTGGGCAAAATTCGGCAATATATTCATGGGATGCTTCTTCGTCATTGCCCAGTTAAATAATATTTGGTTGGCCTGTTATGGGTATTTCATCCCTGCCAATGTTCGAATTGGTTTGTCGGTACCGCAAGTGGCAGGCACATTGTCATGTCTTCTTCTCATGACGCCGCTAAACTTGGCGATGTTAAAAGGAGCAAGGCCGTTAGGACCGATCCAATGGGGGAAAATTGCTCCCCGTTCACAATATGCCTTAATAATGTTGGCAACGGCATTTACGTGGATGATGGGATTAATGGGATATATCAGGTCCTCGGTGAGATTGTTCTGGCATGTAAACGAGGTCATGCGTGATAATTCTCCGTGGGCATATACCCATACCATTGGATTTGCGGCCAATGTAATTTCCTTTAATGTGTTGTTTTTCTGGATTACCATTATGTTCGTGTTTTGGTTGGGAACTCTTGGTGCGAAAAAAGCACCGGTTACTGCACCAGCAGGGCAACCGGTTCCGTCTCCTCAGCCCGTTCCTGGTCATTGAACTTCGAATGCAATTACAAACAATCAGGGGCTGCGAGAGGCAGCCCCACAGGTGGAGGATTGAACTGTGGTTGAGTTAATAGAACGGGCAATAGGAATGGGATGGCCAGTACTGCTCATGCTGGTTGGACTTTTAGTATATTTTCAGGCATCTATTTCGGACCCGATTAAAAAGAAACGGGCGAGTTTTCAGACAATCATTGGAATCATTTGTGCATTTTTGGCGTTTATCGCTATTTCAAATTATACCCATAATTTTCATGGGGAAAGTCGATTGCTGCCGGTTTCGCTGGTGATGATCACGGTCATGGCTTTTATTATGGGCCTCTATTTTCCGAACATCAGCGCACTTATGAAAATAGGAGGGTTTATGTTTTTTGTGGCAGCCGCACTTTCCGGATACGGAAATTGGTTGCCGCAGGTAGAAGGAGGATTTCCGCCTCCAGACGTGAAACTTGACTTCCAAAGTATGTCGGCGCAGCAGTTAGGTGATGAGGGGGAAAAAATTATTTTCGGGGGGATTGGCCAGAGTAAAACTCAGGGAGCTATTGGAAAGGGACAATGCCCATTATGCCATGGGTTCCAGCAGGGATTTTTAAGTGAACGGGCGCCCAATCTCTTCGGTATTCCCGAGAGGGCAACCGAGAGATTGAAGGAGCCCAATTACCACATGAATGATGCGGCTGCTCGTTCGACCGCAGAAAAGGAAGCATTTGCAGGATCCGGTACTGCCACAAATGCACAAGAATATATTGCGGAGTCTCATGCATGTCCAAGTTGTTTTGTCGTGACTGGATTCGGTGTTAAAGGATCAAACGATAAAGAAAGCCCCATGCCAAAAATTCATAAGCCACCGATATCCCTCACATTAGGGGAATTGGCTGCTGTGGATACTTGGATGTATACCAGGGAAGGAAAAGAGGCGCCAGCATATGAAACAATCGTGGCTTCCTATGAAAAGTTTATTCCGGAAGCGGATCGCCCGGTGGCAGGTGGCGAAGAAGAGAAAGGTGCTGGGGGGGGTAAAATTTTGGCGGACGGGAGCGAGCCAACTGACAAGCTCTTTATGAAGGCTGGTTGTCCTGCCTGCCATACCATTCCTGGGATCGAAGGAGCCGTTGGCAAAGTCGGCCCTCTCCTCATGGAAGGGTCAAATGCTCCTAACCGTATAAAAGATCCTACTTATAAAGGCAAGGCCAAATCGCCCAAGGAATACGTCACCGAATCGATTCTGAATCCGAGTGTGTATGTGGTGAAGGATTTTCCTGACAATCAAATGCCAAAAGATTTCGGGATAAGATTGACTGGAGGAGCTCTCAATAAAATCGTCGATTATTTAGCGCAATTAAAAGAAGGCCAGCCGTTACCTGCAAAAGAATAAGGCATATTAATTTAAGGGTTAACCCTTTATAAGGAGTAAGGAAGCATGACGTGGCTTAAATTAGTCGAAGGCTACATGCCGATGCAGATGATTACGGAATTGGCCATCTGTATCTTGGCGTTTTCCATTATTAACTACCTGCTCAAACGGGCTGGGATGGGTTTGCCGAAATTCTGGGCTGGTGTATTTGTATGGGCTTTTGTGAACTTGTTCTATCTCAAGTACCGTATCTACCCACCCATTCCCTTTAGTGTGCGGGCAATTTATGGAACCGTCTCGGCCTGCGGTATCTTTATGTGGGTCTCGGGTTCACAACCGGAATGGGAAGAATTCAAGCGCCCCATCATCAACGTTCTGGATGCCAAAACTGGGTTCACTAAAGCCTTGAGGTTGGCCTTCTTGATCCTACTGCCTATCGGTCTGTGGGGTTTTGCGTATAATTCCTTCCTCCCAAGTTTTGACGAACCCATTGAATTGCGCACGGTGCATCCCGCCCCTCCGGCGACAACAAAAGTCCATGGGAAAACATATGTTTTGCAAACCGCCTCTAATCCTTACCGTATTAATCCCGATGGGAAATACGATCAGGCTTACAGCAATGCCCACGTAGTTGACCAGTCCATGGGTCGCTTGATGAAGGATGTGAACAGTGCGGAAGAAAATCCATGGGATCCGAATGCCAAGGGGTATATCAAGCATGTGCGGGAAGGTGGAGAGATTTTCTTTCAAAATTGTCATTTCTGTCATGGTGATAATTTGAACGGTCGTGGTCTTTGGGCCTTTGCCTTCAATCCAATTCCTGCCAACTTTACTGATGCGGGAACGATCGCACAGTTACAGGAAACATTCGTGTTCTGGCGGGTGTCCAAAGGGGGAATCGGACTACCTGGTGAGGCTTTCCCCTGGGCATCCGTCATGCCACCGTGGGAACAGCATTTAACCGTCGATGAAATCTGGAAAGTCGTTATGTTTGAATATTGGCACACCGGGTATTACCCGCGAACCTGGGAATAGGGGGAGGACGCGGAAATGCACGAAATTCATTCCGATACTGGACAATTTGAAAAGAGGATGGTCATGAACGAAAAGAAACCGGCCGAATACGGAAGGCGGGGCTTCGGCGCCTGGCTCCTTGTTCTTAGTCTCATAGTCGGGGGATTGGGTTTGGCCACCGCAACCCATGCCGAGATGGCGGAAGGGTTTGCCGAAGGGAGTCGCCCGGCTCCGCCCTCTGCCAACCAAATTGAAGCAGGGAAGAGAGTATATTTTACAAAATGCGTATGGTGTCATGGCGTTAACGGTTCCGGTGACGGACCTGGAGCAGACCGTCTATGGCCACGGCCACGAAATTTCAATTCAGGGACATTTAAAATCCGTCATACGGCCAGCGGCGAATTGCCACTGATTGACGTGGACTTGTTCCAAACCGTCACCCATGGATTGCCTGGTTCGGCTATGCCGTCTTGGGAAGGTATCTTGACGGAAGACCAACGGAGGGATGTCCTGGCCTTTGTGACGACTGAATTAGTCAAGGATCGTAGTTGGCAGGATAAGGAGTTTGAAGAATTTCATGTCTTGCAACTTGATACAATCCAACCGGTTCCCCCTTCGGCGGAATCAATTAAACGTGGATCAGAAATTGTAAAAGAAATGAAATGTATCGAGTGTCATGGCCTCGAAGGGCGTGGAGATGGTAATGCGTTTAACCTGAAGGATGACTGGGGTTTTTCCATTCAACCTGCTGACTGGCACAAATGCTGGAATTTTAGGGGCAGCCGCCAGGATGCCTATAATGTCAAGAATATTTTTAGGACATTTTCCACTGGGGTGAGTGGAACTCCAATGCCATCTTTTGCCGACAATATGACGGTGGAAAATCGGTGGCATGCTGCCAATTATGTGGCCAGTTTGTGTGAACGTGATAAGGATGTAGATATTGCCGGTGGAAATGTGACGGATGAGATCGCCAAATCCTTATCTGAAGGCAAGCCAAGGGGAATTGATCCTCTAACGGATAAACCGAAGGTTAACTTCGTTGTTCCTTCAAAGTTCGTTGAAGGAGAGTTACCGGCTGATGAGCATGATGAACGATGGAATGCTTGTTGACCGAAGGATTGTCGCCATTGGGTGGACAAATCACCCATAAGCCCAGAAACTTCGTTACCAGGATTGATGACGTGTGGGTCCAATCCCTTTACAATGAAACGCATATTTCGTTCATGTTCCGCTGGGATGATCGAACCAAGAGCGTCCAAAAAGATAGTGTAGACTGGGAACCCTATGAAGTGAATCTCGGTGACTATGGGATAGAAGAGCAGGCACCAGGAGGTTCGAAATTTGCTGATGATCCTGGATCACCCTGAATCCATTGCTGCCAAACAAACTGCTTATCAAGTGTTTAATGATGGGGTGGCTTTCCAATTTCCGATTAAATGGCAGGAATTACCAGCCCCTCGAAAGCCACGATATTTCTGGGGAGATGAAACGTTTCCAGTGGATATCACGAAGTGGACGGCTGATGGGAATCTGAAAGCGTATCAAGGCACAGGCTGGGATGTGGACTTTGAGGACCGTGATGATTTCACCGAGCAACTCAAAGTGGTGAAAGCCGAGTGGCAAAATGGTCGCTGGACGGTTATTGTGACTCGTCCGCTCAAGGGAGATTACGAAGAGGATGCCTATATTGAATTGGGGAAATACATTCCCATTAATTTCTTTGTCTGGGATGGCCATAACGGTGATGTAGGGCGAAAGATGGCGGTCTCCGCCTTTTATTACCTGGTGTTAGAGCCACCGATTGAGAAAGAAACCTATATCTATCCTACCGTGGCGGCCATTGGGCTGGTCCTTGTGGAAGGCTGGATTTTGACCCGTCGTGCGAATCGGCGGAAAAATAAGGTCTAATCAAAATCTAACAATCGGAATCTTCCGAATTGAAAAATGGAAGGGGGTGGGCAACCACCCCCTTTTTTTTTATATGCCTAAATTCAAAAAAATCGAGAATATTACCGGTGTTGTATTAGGGGGCGGCCAAAGCCGGCGCATGGGACAGGATAAACGAATTTTGGAATGGGAGGGGATGAAATTCCTGGATAAAGTCTGTCTGACTATGGGCGAGTTGTTCGATGAGGTTTTATTGGTAACTGCCAAGGAAGATTACTCCTGTGCCCATCTCCCTGTGCGATTAGTAACGGATGCCATTTCACAAAAGGGATCTTTGGGTGGGTTGTATACCGGAATTAAGGAGGCTTCACGCCCTTATGTATTTGTCGTGGCGTGCGATATGCCATTTTTAAATTCTTTAGTTATTTCAAGGCTTTGTTCTCTTCCAGCAAGTGATGTGGTGATGGTCCAAGCTTTCAACCGGTTTTCAACCCCTGCATGGGCGGTACGCCAAAGTCTGCCTCCCAATTTTTGAGCAGATGATTCTCGAAGGAAACCTTCGGATTCAAAGCGTGGTGCATCAGTCAGCCCTTTCCGTTCAAATAATTCAGGAGTCGATGTTCAGAGACATCGAACAATTTTTTTTATCTTTTTTGAATATTAATACCCCCTCTGATTTAGAATTTGCACGAAAAGCCGCTATCCGTTTGAAATGAAATCTATGTCTTCTTTCGCCCCCACCCTATTGATTTTCCATCCTGGAGCCTTGGGCGATGGATTGCTGGCCCTGGCCGCTCTACGAATAATGAAACATAAATTTCCTGATCATCGCATGATCTGGTTCGGCCATAAAGAATTAGGTGACGTGTTGGTGAATGCTCATGAGGTTCATCAGTCCTATTCTTTCGATAAACTGAATTTGCTAGCGTATGGCGGGGCTAAGGGTTTCGGGCAAGGACCGTTTTCATCGTTATTCGATCGTTGTAAAAGAGCTATAGGATGGATGGATGACCCAGATGGAATATGGGGAAGTTGGCTGACATCAGTTGGAATTCGAAACTTCATTCTTCGATCGCCTCATGATCCGGTCCTACGGAATGTTCATATGGCCGATCGTTATGTTGAGATACTCCAACCTTGGGTCACGTCCCGACAGACTTTCAAACAATCAGAAAAGACTGTACATGAGGAGTGTCCCCTTGTATGCCGCCAATCGGGATTACTGGATCAACCTTGGTCTTTCAAAGAGCCGCTCATTGTTCTTCATCCAGGAAGTGGAGGCACGCATAAATGCGCCTCTCCGGCCTTATGGGCCAGTATTGTCAATGACCTGATGGCTCGACCACATCGGAAAGTTTGCCTTATAGGAGGGCCCGCAGACACAGATTCCCTTCGAAATGTACAAGAACTGGTGGCTCATCTTAAACCAAAAATTCTTACTGACATGGATCTACTTTCGGTAGGATGTTATTTGCAATATGCCAGATTATTTATCGGGCATGATTCCGGACTTTCCCACTTGGCCGCCAGCTTGGGGGTTCCTTCTGTATTGCTGTTTGGTCCTACCGATCCTGATACGTGGGCTCCACGGGGAAAACATGTCGCGATAATGCGAAATGCCTGTCATTGCGTGGGAAAGGAGTTTATGGATCAATGTATAGACAAACCATGTTTATCCATATCCACGACCGAGATCATGGCTAAAGCGGAGGAACAATTGTGGGATACGCAAACCTCCATGTCTCCGGCTCATTTTGGGTTTGTTGATGAATCTCCCCATGTGTCTTGCCTTGGGTAGAATGCTGTGCTACATTCGCCGCTGCTTAAAAAACCCATATATTCTGCATAGATAGGATGAATTTTGATGGATGACCTTCTCCAGAATCAGGTCATTGAAGCCATAACCGTCGCCTTAGCCAAGGCGAAGGAATCGGGAGAACTGAGTATTGCCACGATTCCATCCCTAATTGTGGAGCCTCCTAAACGTCCGGAATGGGGAGACTTTTCTTCCAATGTCGCAATGGCATTGGCCTCGCAAGTTCGGCAATCGCCTTTGCAAGTGGCCGGAGTTTTGGCAACAGGGCTTCGTACTCGGTTTCCAGAATTATTTGCCAGGGTGGATGTCGCCCCACCAGGATTTTTGAACATGACTCTCCATCCCATTCGGTGGATGCAGGTCTTACAAACTATCCAGGACAGCGGATCTTCGTATGGGGCCAGTCATATTGGAAAAGGGAAACGGATTTTACTGGAATTCGTGAGTGCCAATCCTACCGGGCCGTTGCATGTGGGGCACGGACGAGGGGCTGCGCTGGGACAGGCCATTGCAACCCTCTTGGAAGCTGTCGGATTCACGGTTTCACGTGAATATTATATTAATGATGCCGGTCGTCAATTGCAGTTATTGGGTCGTTCCGTCTATGCCCGCTATCGTGAGCATTGGGGAGAACTCTCGGCGTTTCCCGAAGATGGGTATCATGGAGACTATATTAAAGCTGTGGCTCAAACGGTGGCGGGGACACATCGGCGAGCATTACTGGATAGCCCATCCGATGTGGCGGAAACGTTGTGCGCCCAATTGGCTAGTCAGATTCTCTTGGATGGTATTAAAGAAGACCTGGCCACATTTGGAGTGGATTTTGAAACGTGGTTTAGTGAAGCATCCCTTCATACTAACGGGCTCATTCAACAGGCGTTGGATGAACTTCAGCAAAAGGGGCTTGTCATACAGGAGGAAGGAGCCTGGTGGTTTCGCTCCTCTCAATTTGGGGATGAAAAGGATCGCGTGGTTCGAAAGCAGGATGGGAACTACACGTATTTAGCTGCCGATATTGCCTACCATCGACAAAAATTGGAACGAGGCTTTGATACGTTAGTTAATATTTGGGGCGCCGATCATCACGGGTATATTCCACGGATGGAGGCTACGGTTCAAGCGTTTGGATATGCCAAGGAGACTTTGCGGATTGTCCTGGTGCAAATGGTGAATCTGCTTCGTGGCGAGGAAAAGGTGGAGATGTCGAAACGTGCCGGCGAGTTTGTGACTTTACGGGAAGTGCTAGAGGAGGTCGGTTCCGATGCCGCAAAGTTCTTTTTCTTGATGAGACGGGCTGATTCGCAATTGGATTTTGATTTGGAACTGGCCAAACAACGGTCCTCAGATAACCCGGTCTATTATGTTCAGTATGCACACGCCCGGTTAGCCAGTCTGTTTCGAGTGGCTCATGAACGGCAGGTCAGCCTTCCGGCTGTTCAGGATGTTGATCATACCTTGTTAGTGCACGATGAAGAACTAGGGTTAATCAAAACCCTGTCCCAGTACCCGTCCGTTGTCGAAGGAAGTGCAACGGCCTTAGAACCCCATCGGGTCACGTTTTACCTCCAGGAGCTTGCTGCCCAATTGCATGCCTACTACAACAAAAATCGGGTCCTCCCATCCGTGGAATCTGGAGAGAAAACTAGGGATACCGGCCATAACGGGAAATTGGCGTCGAATGGGAAAGGTTCTGAATTAGGTCTGGAACCTTCTTACGAATATATTCCACCTGCTCTGACCGCAGCTCGTTTGGCGCTGCTTCGACAGGTTCAAACGGTCATTGGCAATGGCCTGACTCTCCTGGGGATTTCCGCACCGGAGAAAATGTAATCAATCTCACAGCCAAATAAGTACGAGTGAGAATGTCTGAAGATCAATGCATGCCACAGTCGGGTCCGAACCGTTTTAGCGTCCATTATACCCTCCCATCAGGACGCGCGCGGGTAGGCCAGGTGTCTACCTCCCATGGGGAGATTGACACTCCGGCTTTCATGCCCGTTGGCTCGCAGGGGACCGTCAAGGGCTTGGATCCGAACGATGTCCGCGAATGCGGATTTCATATGATTTTGGCAAATGCCTATCATTTGTTTTTACGACCTGGCCATGAGTTGATTGAATCTCTTGGAGGGCTTCATGCCTTTATGCAATGGCCGGGAGCCATTTTGACCGATAGTGGCGGTTATCAGATGGTGAGCCTGGCCGATCTCTGCAAGGTCACGGAGGAGGGAGTTGGATTCCGGTCACATATCGATGGTGAGTGGCATTTGCTCTCACCTGAAAAAAGTATCGCCATTCAGGTCGCTCTGGGATCGGATATCATGATGGTTCTCGATCATTGTCCGACCTTTCCATATACGGAGCAGCAAGCCCGTGAGGCTGTTCAGCGAACGACGCGGTGGGCCAAGAGGTGTGCCGTGGTGCCAAGAAAAGAGCATCAATGGCTGTTTGGGATTGTCCAGGGCGGGGTGTTTGCTCAGTTAAGACAAGAATCCACTCATGAATTGATCAACCTGAATATGGATGGCTATGCCTTAGGTGGATTATCTCTGGGAGAAGAAAAACCTGCAATGTTGGATATGATCGAGACGGTGGTTGAGCAACTTCCCTCCAGCCATCCGCGCTATTTAATGGGAGTTGGTCTTCCGGAAGATATTGTGGAAGGGGTGGCTCGCGGACTGGATTTATTTGACTGCGTGATTCCAACCAGGCACGGACGAACCGGATGGCTGTTTACCACGACGGGGAGGGTGTTGATCAAACAGGCCCGCTATGCCCGGGATCCCAATCCCATTGATACCGAGTGCAGATGTCCGGTGTGTGAACGGTTTTCCCGGGCTTATTTACGACATTTATTCTTGTCTCATGAAATGTTGGGCGTCCGCCTGAATACCATACATAATCTCTGGTATTATGGCTCGCTCATGAAGGAGTTACGCCGCGCGGTCAGAGAGAATACGTTTGAAGCCTACCGGAAAGATTTCCACCGTCGCCGTCAGTGTGATATGAGTGGGACGCTCACTCAGGAAGTGGCGACCTGATTAATCCAATTGGACGGATACCTGTAAAACTGAGGTAATTATGAATCTAGATTCCTATGCTTGGGCTCAAGCCGGAGGCGGCAGTCCCGATTCTTCGGCCGGGTTATTGTCGCTTGTTCCTTTTCTGCTGATTTTTGTGGTGTTTTATTTTTTACTCATTTTGCCGCAGCAACGTCGGCAAAAAAAACAACGGGAATTATTGGATGGCCTGAAAAAGGGCGATAAAGTGATTACCTCCTCGGGGATTTGGGGGACGGTCACCAATTTGGATAAGGAGACGGCCACGCTACAAGTTGCGGACAATACAAAAATTCGGTTGCAACGTGATCATATCTCGAGCATCCGCACGTCAAATGAATCATGATGGATCAAGGGGTAGATAAATGAAAAAGCTTCGAGGAAGGTTGCTTCTCCTTCTCGTGGTCACGGTGGTGTCTGTCATCCTGGCCCTTCCTTCGTTTCCGTGGTTGTACCAGCCGTTACCCGATGGGGTGAAGCGAGTGTTGAGCCACCGTGGCCTTTCCTTAGGACTGGACCTTCAGGGTGGGATCCATCTGGTGATGGAAGTTGAAGAGGAACGAGCGGTGGAGATCGCCGTTGATCGTTTCCGGAAGGCCGTAGATGATCTGGTAAAGGAAAAGGCCCTGGCGGTTGAGAATGTCAGTCGTGAGGGCTCAAACACGATTGTCGTCACTCTTCAAAAAGAAGAAAACGGCAAAGAAGTTCGGGAGCTTCTTGATGACGCTTTTCCGAATTTTGTGTCGCAAAGTCCTTCGGGAACTCGATTGGTATACGAACTCCGTTCCTCGGAGGTAGAACGAATCAAAACCTCAGCCATCAACCAGGCACTTGAGACCCTCAGAAACCGTATAGATCAATTTGGTGTGGCGGAACCCCTGATTCAGCGATTGGGAACTAATCAAATTGCGATTCAATTGCCTGGGGTCAAAGACCCTCAACGGGCTAAAGATCTTATTCAAGAAACGGCCCTCTTGGAATTTAAATTGTTGGAGGAGTCCAAGGTGGCCTTGGATCTACCGCCTCAAGTGGAAAAAGGTCAAGAGGAAACCGTCCGGAAAAATTTGGAAGGAAAAATTCCTGAAGGATCAGAAATTTTATTTGAATCAGCGGTCTCTGAACCTGATGGTCGGGCATATAGCATTCCTTATCTGGTGAAAAAAGATGCAGCCCTCATTGGCGATGTGTTGCAGGATGCGCGCGTGACGATTGGTGATTTTAATGAGCCGATTGTCAGTATTACTTTTGACAGTAAAGGGGCACGAGAATTTGATGTGCTGACTGCTGCCAATATCGGCAAACGGATGGCTGTGGTATTGGATGGGAAGGTGTATTCCGCCCCGGTTATTCGAGATCGCATTAGCGGTGGCCGCGCGATCATTGAAGGTACCTTTTCGACAGCAGAGGCAAATGATCTGGCCGTGGTGCTCCGAGCCGGTGCGCTGCCCGCACCCTTAAAAACCCTGCAGGATTTAACCGTTGGCCCTTCTTTGGGCCAGGATTCGATTGACAAGGGTTTACGAACAACCATTATTGCCGGGTCGCTGGTCCTGATCTTCATGATTGTCTATTACCGGCTCTCCGGTCTCATTGCCAATATGGCGGTTTTTCTTAATTTAATCTGTTTATTGGGAGCCTTATCAGGGCTCAATGCCACCTTAACTTTACCGGGTATTGCCGGAATTATTTTGACCATTGGAATGGGAGTCGATTCCAATGTGTTAATTTTTGAACGGATTAGGGAAGAACTTCGCCAGGGTCGTCCCGTTCGTTTGGCCGTGGATAGCGGCTATGACAAGGCCTTTTTAACGATTGTAGATTCTCATGTCACGACCTTGATCACTGGGTTGGCCCTGTTTTTATTTGGAACGGGACCCATAAAGGGGTTTGCGGTGACCTTGTGCTTGGGGATTGCCATTAATTTGTTTACCGCGTTGGTCGGGACCAAGGTGGTGTTTGATTTTCTGAACCGCCGAAAATTGGACACGCTCAGTATCTAATGAGATGGTTGGGTTGCATGATCGCTTGCGGAAATAGCCTCCTTATTAAGTAGTTGATGATTGACATGCGGTCCTTTTTGAATACGGAAATTTCTTTCAGGAAGGCAGTATACGCTCATGGGCATGAGATATCTTTTGGGGAGGAGCACTGTTTGGCTATGATGGAAATTCTTGGGAAAACGGATATTGATTTTATGGGAAAACGGAACATCGCCTTTACGGTATCGGGCATTCTGGTTTCTCTGGGGTTATTGGCCATTGTCGGGATCCTGGTAGGATGGGCCAATTTGGGGATCGATTTTGCCGGAGGGACGGCCGTTCAACTTAAGTTTGATAAGCCACTCATGATTGCCGATGCCAGGAAGGCCTTGGATGCCCACGGATTGGGTGCTGCGGAACTTCAGGAGTTTCCCCAGGATCGGAAGCTCTTGATTCGCTTGAAAACAGAAACCACGATTGAAGAGGAAGTCAGTAAAAATATTATTCAGGCCTTTCAAACCGAATTTCCTGATCATGGGTTTGTTGTGGACTCCAGTACTTCCATTGGTCCCACGATCGGGAAAAAACTTCAGGAAGATGCTCTTATTGCGGTCGTCCTTTCCCTTGCAGGCATTATACTCTATGTGGCCGTTCGGTTTGAGTTTCGCTTTGGCGTGGCTGCGGCCATTGCCACGTTTCATGACGTCCTCGCGGTGTTGGGGATTTATTTTTTGTTGGATAAGGAAATTACCTTGTTGGTGGTCACAGCGCTCCTGACCTTAGCCGGGTATTCTTTGACCGATACGGTAATTATATTTGATCGGATTCGGGAAAATCTCCGTCAGAGGAGGCGTGAATCGGGTACGACGATTATCAATAACGCGATTAATCAAGTATTAAGTCGAACGATTGATTACGACGCTGACCGTTGTCCTGGTATTGGTGCCCTTGACGATTTGGGGAGGAGAAGTCTTGCACGATTTTTCCTTGGCCTTACTGGTGGGGGTGATCGTTGGAACCTATTCTTCCATTTTTGTGGCGAGTCCGCTCCTCTTTCTTGTGGCCTGGTGCAGAGGGTAAGTTATTGAGCCGGGGCAAATAGATCGCCTCGTTACCATTTCTTGACATCAAGGAAAAAGGAGTACCAAAATGTAACTAATTATTGGAGTTATAAATTTTTTATGGTTTTTGTGATGTTACCAAAGTGAAACGCTTTGGTTTTCCCCTCCAACTGAAGGGCAAGACAATTCTGGCTATGGTGCTGGTTGGTCTCTTGCCCCTTGTCCTATCTCTCCTCCTCACCTATTTCGAAGAAAAACGGGCCCTTAGGGATGCTGCCGGTATCACCATGAAGGGGATTGCGGTTGAAGTGGCCCGTAAAGTGGAGACCCAAATTACTCGGGGTATCAATGAAGCCCAACAGCTGGCCACCATTCCGTTTATTCGGAGTGCCGTTCTCAATTCTAACCGGAGCTATGCGAATAAAAATGCAGACGAAATCCAGTCCCTAATTCAGGAATGGCAGGAAAACTGGCGTGCCCAGTCCAGTCAGGACCAGTTCCCTGTTTTTATAAATAAATATGCCACTGACTATCTGATTCAATGGCATGCCATTCGGAAATCGGATTATCTCGCGATTGTCGTGGTAGATACCCAAGGAGCATTGGTGCTGAGTTCTTTTCCTCAAGTGAGTTTCTTCCATGGAAACAGTCTATGGTGGGAGGCAGTCGTCCAGCACCATGAGGCTCAGGCATTCGTGAGCGATTTGTCATTTGATCCAGGGTTTGGGACGCATGTCCTGAATGTTGGTGTGCCGATTTGGGATGATCGCCGGCAGCATGTAGTGGGAGCAATTAGTATTCTCCTGCGGAGAGACTCGTTATTTCGTTCAATATCTGAAGTGGTCGCGGGCAAAACAGGCCATGCCATGTTAGCGGGCTCTGATGGAATGCCGATCCTGTGTCCCGTCTTTTCTTTAGAAGAACATGTGATGCCGGTCAGTGTGGTGAACGCGTTTCAAAAGGGTGATGTTGGGTGGATGGTCGCAGATCCAGACTCGCATGGCGCACAGAATTCCATTGTGGGTTTTGCCCCTCTGCATTTGGGGGTCCCGCTCGCTCCAGAAAGTTTTGGAGGCAAGTCCTGGTATATGTTGGCCAGCCAAAATTCTGCTGAAACCTATGCTCCACTGGACCAATTGCTAACCAAGGTCGTCTCTTATGGAGTGGCCGTCTTTGTCATCTTGTGGGGGGCGGGAGTGGTAGTCGCAGGTCGTATCGTGAAACCTATTCAGGTGTTGTCCAAGGGGGTTGAGCAATTTGGTGGAGGATATCTTGCAGAAAATATTTCTATCCGCACCGGGGATGAAATTGAACGATTGGCTGAGACGTTCAATGCCATGGCGGAGAATCTTCAGCATTCGTTTTCTGAATTGAACCAGAAGGTCGATGAAATTGGACGATTGGAAAAGAAATATCGGGACCTGATCGAAAATGCCCCTGAAATGATTCATCAATTGGATCCCTCTGGACGATTTGTCCATGTCAATAGGACCGAATTGCAAAAGCTCGGGTATTCTCTTGAGGAAATGCTTGAAATGTCGCTATGGGACATTGTTCCAGAGGAGCAACGGGAGGGGGTGAAAAGTTACGTCCAGGGTTTGGCGTTGGGTGGGGCTCGTTCCATTGAGACCGTCTTTCGGACAAAATCTCAAGAGGTCATGGATGTGGAAATTCATTCGACGACTCTGATAGATCCAGGAACCCAATCGGTGGTGTATTCCAGAGGATTTGTGAGGGATATGACTGAGCGAAAGGCCCTGGAGCATGAAGTGGAACGATACACCACTCAACTGGAAGGGATTGTGGCGGAACGGACCCAACAATTGTCCGACTCCGAGGCCGGGTATAAGGCATTATTTAATTTGGCTGCGGATTCGATCTTTGTCGTGGATCGGGAAGGTCGGATATTGGATGTCAATGCCCGGGAACGGGATATTTTGGGATACGTCCCTTCAGATTTGGAAGGTCATTCCTTCGTGAAGCTCGTTCCACCGGACTTCCAGGTCATCAGCCAAAATCTGTTGGAACGAATCAGTGGCGAGGAATCTAAGGTGCCCACGACAGAGATAGAGGTATATGACCGACAAGGCGTGATGAAGTCTATGGAGATGGATCTGGCAAGAATTGATATAGGGCAAATGCCTGCAATTATGGTCCAATTGAGAGATATTTCTGAACATAAAAACCTTGAAGCCAAACTCCAACGATATAATGAAGCCCTGGAAGAGAAGGTCTCTGAACGTACTCGAGAAATTGAACAAGCCAAGCTGTACATTGAAAGTTTACTGGAGAATGCGAATGACGTGATTTATACCTTGGACATCGATTTACGGTTTACCTATGTGAATGAAAAAGTCGAAGCGTGGGGGTATCGAAAAGAAGATTTAATTGGTAAACCGTACCTATCCTTGTTGTCCAAACGGTTTCGTGGACGGTATTTAAAAGAGACGTTGGATTTTGGGACAAAGCAAGTCTACGAGGTGGAGGTAGTCAGTCGACACGGAGAATTGCGATCGGTGTTGGTGAGCGTGGCTCCACTTCTCACAGATGAAGGGGTGCATAACGGCGTATTGGGCATTGCCCGTGATATCACTGAGCGCAAACACTTGGAACGCCAAGTACAAAATTCGGAACGATTAGCGTCCATCGGTAAATTGGCCGCCGGCGTTGCCCATGAGATTAATAATCCTTTGGGAGGCATTTTGAATTGTTTGTACAATATTCGAAAAGGGACTCTGACGCCTGAGCGTTCTCAAGAATATTTACATTTTATGGAGGATGGGCTTCGACGAGTACAACGAATTGTGCGTCAATTGTTGGATTTCTCTCAGCAACGCGAACCGGAATTAGCCTTGACGGATCTTCATCCCATATTAGACCGAGTTGTGGTCTTGACCGAACATGTATTTCTGGCAAAACGTGCTACGTTGAGGAAGGACTATGATAAGACGCTTCCCCCGGTCTTGGTCGATGCGCACATGATTGAACAAGTAATCATGAACTTAATTCTGAACGGGGTTCAGGCACTCAAAGAGGGCGGGCAGGTCATTTTGCGTACTCGAAAACAGGAAGATGGTTGTGAAATTGATGTTGAGGACACCGGATCAGGAATATCTTTAGATATTCGTCCTCATATTTTCGACCCTTTTTTCACCACCAAAGGTACTGGTGAAGGGACCGGATTGGGTCTGTCTGTGAGTTTAGGGATTGTGCAGCGGCATGGAGGTGAAATGTTGGTAGACAGTGAAGAAGGAATAGGCACCCGGTTTACGGTTCGCTTGCCGTTGATTCGATCTCGGGCGACCACTCCGGTGAAGGTGGGAACATGACTCACGGTTCCGTGCTGATTATTGATGACGAGCCATTGATGCGGGTCTCTATGGTAGATGCGTTGAAGGCTGTCGGGTATGGCGTACAGGAAGCAAGCACAGGATTGGAAGGATTGGAACGGTTACAGACTTCCCGCTTCAATCTTGTGATTACAGACTTGCGATTACCAGGCGTGGACGGACTTCAGATTGTGAAGCAGTGCAAGGAACAGTGGTCGAGCACCGAAGTGATTGTCATCACTGCCCATGGATCTGTTGATACAGCCGTAGATGCGATGAAAAGCGGAGCCTATGACTACATCACCAAACCCTTTTCCATGGATGAATTATTGTTGAGTGTGGAGCGGGTGTGCGCGGTTGTGGCCCTTCGAGAAGAGAATCGCATGTTACGGGATGAGTTGGAAAATAAATTTAGTTTTCAAGGGATCGTAGGAAAAAATGAGCGGATGCGGCAAGTACTTGAGAAAATTAAATTAGTATCTGCAACTGACGCGACAGTCTTAGTGGTTGGTGAAAGTGGAACGGGGAAAGAGTTGATCGCCAATGCAATCCATGCAAATAGCGCCCGTCGAAATCATGCATTGGTAAAAGTTAGTTGTGCGGCGCTTCCAGAAACTCTCTTAGAGGCCGAGTTGTTTGGACACGAGAAAGGAGCGTTTACGGGGGCTCTTCGGCAACGGCGTGGTCGATTCGAACTTGCTCATCAGGGTACTCTCTTTTTAGATGAAATCGGCGAAATTTCTCCGTTAGTTCAGATTA
Organism: uncultured Nitrospiraceae bacterium; assembly: GCA_963734345.1. Lineage (GTDB taxonomy): Bacteria > Nitrospirota > Nitrospiria > Nitrospirales > UBA8639 > Nitrospira_E. Next base: position 62,639 of record CAVTGT010000010.1, on the reverse strand, counting down.
AGTTGCTTCGTGTGTTACAGGAACGGCAATTTGAACGTGTCGGGGGTAATGACACGATCGAAGTTGATGTGCGATTGGTGTGTGCGACGCAGAAAGACTTACGGAAAGAAGTCGAACAAGGACGATTCCGTGAAGATCTGTATTACCGCTTGAATGTCGTGCCGGTGCAACTTCCACCCCTACGAGAGCGTCGAGAAGATATTTTTATGATCGCCCAGCATTTTTTGCAGACCATGGCGGCCCGAAATCACCAAGAATCCAAGGCCTTATCGCGACAAGCTCGTGAGGTGTTATTGCAATATGCTTTTCCTGGGAATGTTCGGGAATTAGAAAATGCCATTGAGCGTGCGTTGGCCTTGGCCCAACACACCCATGAGATACAGGTCTGGGATCTCTGTGGTCAGAGTCGATGCCCCTATGCCGGGGGCGAACCGCAAAAAGGATGTGGGTTTTGTGGTGATTTTGAAGGGAGGAGAGGAATTAAAAATGGAGCCATGGAGACATTAGCCGAAGCCCGAGAGCACTTTGAGCGTAGTCATATCCTTGAAATACTCAATCGAACCGGGTGGAGTCGGATGACCGCCTCGAAAGTTTTAGGATTATCGAGGAAAGGTCTTTGGGAAAAATGTAAACGCTACGGAATTGTCCGTGAAGGTGAGGACATGGATTCGAACAGCGATCAGGGCAATGGATAAAGGCAGCTCCTCACCTACATCAAAGAGGCTGCCAAAGATGCATTGACGTTAAAGCTTAAAATAGGTAAAAGCGGGCTATTCCCCTCCTGCCCAAAGGGTAATGATTCGATCATTTCCGGCGGTGGCGAGGTATTTCCCATCCGAGGAAAGGGCAATTCCTCGCACCGGTCCTTTGTGTGAACGGAGTGTTCGAAATTGTCGCCCGTTTTGAATATCCCACATTTTGACAGTTCCATCGTCGCTTGCGCTGATGAGAACCTGGCCGTCCTGGGTCACAAGAAGATTCCTCACCCATTCTGAATGTCCCTTCAGTGTTCGACGTTCTTCCAGCAAGGGCATGTCCCAAAATTTAATCGTACAGTCCCGGCTTCCTGAAATCATGGTAGATCCATCTGGAGTAAAGGTTAGAGCCCCAATCCAATATTCCATGGGTTTCTGAAAGCCTCCTTGGTCATCTACGTAGAATCCACGATTTTCAGTCGATTCGTCATCGGCATCGTCTCTCCAATGACCGTTGTGCACAATTTTTTCTTCCCCGCTTGGCAATACCTCATAGAGTTTGATTTTGCCAATGTCACTTCCAGCAACCAGATGAACGCCGTCAGGGGAAAATGCAGTGCAGACACTCCAATTGTGGTCGTATTGGTCTTTGCCAAGGAGTGTCATAAGCTCGGTCCCTGTGGTGACTTCCCAAATTTTAATATCTTTGTTCTGTCCTGCCCTGGCGAGCATGAGACCATCTGGAGAAAAGGAAATACTGCAAACGGCATGGTCATAGCGCGTAAAGAGTAATCGAAGAGATTCGCCCGTTTGAGGATTCCACAACCGAATGGTCCGGTCTTCACTCGCGGAGGCTATCATTTGCCCATCTGGACTATACTTGATGTCTCGAACAAGCTGTGTATGCCCTCGTAGAGAACGAAGAAGGCGACCGGTTTCAATATCCCAAATCCGAATATAGCGATCGTTGCCCCCGCTAGCCAGTGTGAATCCATCCGGGGAAAAGGCCACAGACCAAATTTCCTGTGTGTGGCCACGGAAGGATTTAATTTCTCTGGCCCCGCCTTTCCAGTAGTTCAATGAATCAATAATGGGGGTCGGTTGTAACTCATGGTTTTGGACAATGCCAGAATTGGAGCTCAGTGTGTCAGGACTGGTCGGTTGTGTCATGAAATTCCTCGCTTGAGAAACAGATTAACCACACATAGTCGTTAGAAAGCCTGCTTAACGACATCTACTAATGGATTCTCTTGCCAAAAGGGAAAACCCATTCCTATAATTCAACCAATTAGGATACTAATCGTCGCTTTTCGAGGGAGTCAAGGTTCTTTCCTCCCAATAAATGCGAATTTAATAGTGCGGCGATCATCTCCCGAGAAATGAATCTCAGTCTTGTGGTGATATTGCGGTACACGGAGGTTTGCTCATGGAAATTCGTTTTCAACCTGCTCTTCTTCAGGAGGTTATTGATTCATTTGCCGAGAAGACTGAACGCGAGGGTGATCCGACCTACTTCAATGAGTTTCATGAGTTTGCTGATCCCATTTATGAGAAATATTCCCTTGATGACCGGGATCCTGAATTTAAACGGCTCTATCAACATTTATTTGCGAAATGGGGATTTGCCGATATTCTCCGAAATGCTTTCGATGACTTCCCTGCTTTACGTGATAAAACCGGCATTGTGTTAGTGCGCGGTGTGTTGAAGGAAGATCAGGAAGGGGTTGATGTACTTCGGAAATGGGGCGTGGTGGAGGAAAAGCTGGCTCGCCAGTTTGAAGAGGCCGGGAAAAAGGGGGTGGGGATTAAATTGATCCCTCGTCGTTTTTATGATCCAGCCATAACCCGGTATTTGCGGCATGAGTTAACACATATTTCTGACATGTTAGATGAAGCATTTGGATACGATCCGGATACGAAAGTAGGGTTGAATCCAGGGGAAGAGCATTTGATTTTGAATCGATATCGTGTGCTGTGGAGTCTTCATGTTGATAGCCGAATTGCTCGATCCGGCATGGAGCCCATGTTTTCAAGGGAATATCGGTTTCGTGAATTCCGTTCCTGGTATCGGAAGATTCCTCCTGGACAGGTAGAATCAGTGTTTGAGGGTATCTGGCAGGCTGATTATCTTACCCACGCCGAATTGATTGAAATGGCGTCGGATACGATACGAGTCATTGAGAGAGCTGTGGAGGTGGAAGACAGTGAAGTCCCTGACGTACCCACTAAGCCCATGCTGCTTCCAGGGTTTCCTTGCCCACTTTGTCGATTCCCCACTTACACCTGGGTTGAAAACATGGATGAGACGCTGGAAGGGTTTGTTTTGGATTTTATTAGGGAAAATCACCCTGGCTGGGATGTCGAATATGGTGCCTGCGACAGATGCGTGGAAGTGTATAAGCTCCGGGCTTCAGGAGTAGTATGAAAAGGTTTCGTTCTCCAACATCCAGAACTTTCATTGTCTAAACATAGCATTGGAAAATATTTCCATGTCAGATTCCAATCTCTCTGATCAGCCATCTTCAAATCCTTCTTTGGGGCGAAGAACCTTTCTTCGACATTCGGTAATTTCAATTGGGGCGACTGTTCATGAATTTGTCAAACATCGTGATGCCCCAACACCAGTTAAGAAGGAGCATCTTATTCCCGAAAAAACGGGCTGGCTTCGTCCACCAGGAGCAGTTGAGGAGGAGAGGTTTTTAGAGCGTTGTACCTCGTGTGGTGATTGCGTGGAGGTTTGTCCCCACGATGCGATCCAAAAATTATCAAGTAACGACACTCCTGTGATATTTCCAGAAGAATCTCCTTGTCTGTTGTGCGAGGATCTTCCTTGTATTGTGGCATGTGAGACTGATGCCCTTTTACCTTTAGTAGATCGATTCCAGGTAAATATGGGAGTGGCGAGAGTATTGCCAAAAATGTGTACGGCTGGGAATGGCTGTAATGCGTGTGTATCAAAATGCCCTACGGGAGCTATTTCTATGGACTTTGGATTATTTAGGATCAGTGTAGATGACAGGCTCTGTGTTGGTTGTGGGGTCTGTCAGTATATTTGTCGAACGGTAAATGACCGGACAGCCATCCGGGTTGTTCCCAGGTAATGAGGGGCTATTCTGCCATTTAGAAGATCAGGAATAGGGAAGGGCTCTTTGTGAGTGAAGTCTTTGCCCACAATACTGAAAAATAAATTGTAGATGAGTCATAAATTGGTGCGAAAATAAGATTTTTTGGTCATTGAGAGGGTACTAATCAGTGGTTGGAGAATTATGGTAAACAAAGGCCCATTAGGGATATTGAAGTCTTGACTTCATAGGGCTGTTGTCCTATTATCTGGTCCCCTTTCCAAGAATTCCTCATGGTCCTGGTTATTGCTGGAAGAAGTGGAAGAAAATGGTTTAAAATGTACTTCAAAGAAGTTAGGTGAAATATGGCATCAGGAGTGAAAGAAGGGAAAAAGGTGACAACGAATGGGATGTCCAATCCAGGGGAAGTTAAGCCAGTAAAAATTTCTCCCAAAGATGCACCTGCTGTTGATCGTGCGCTCTGTAGAAGTAAACTCTATCTGTTGGTGTCCTGGGGGTACCTCTATCCTGAAGATGAGGAGTTCCTGGACTACCTGCAGAGTGGTGAATTTGTTGAAGATGGCAAGATAGCAATAGAAGGCCTAAAAAAGGAATTGCAAAATATTGGAGGTTCCGAAGCTCAAGAGCGTCTTGATGCCTTGGTGGCAAATTTTGATTCAATAGAAGAGTGGATCTCTTCTGAAGGAGAAAATTGGAATATTCAAGATTTGCGTGATGAGCATCGACGAGTTTTTAGTAATGTCATTGCATTGGATTGTCCTCCTTACGAAACCTTGTTTGGAAATGATCATGTCTTCGGCCAGTCATACGTAATGGGGGACATAGCTGGTTTTTATAGCGCCTTTGGGCTTCAGCTCTCTCCTGATATCCACGAGCGACTTGATCATCTGAGCGTGGAATTAGAATTCATGCATTATCTTGCCTACAAAGAATCATATGCTATTCTCCATGACGGAGCCGAAAAGCTGAAAACGGTCATTGAGGCAGAGAAGAAATTTGTTAAAGAGCATATTGGTCGATGGGTGCCTTTGTTTTCTGGAATGTTGAAGCGAAAAGCCGATTATGGATTTTATAAAATCTTAGCTGACTTTACGTCACAGTGGATGGCATTCGATATCGCATTTTTGGGAGTAACCCCTCAGCCATATTCAGAAACCGATTACCGCCCGGCGACATATAGCAATCCTGAGGGTCAAAGCTTTGAATGTGGGGCGCAGGACCAGGGGAATGAATTGAGTCTCCTTATGAGTGAAGTGGGGGCTGATGCTTTTTTAGATAAGGAAAGCGGAACACCTGGGCAGTCGGGGAATGCTTAGAAGTGGATGGTTTTGAGAATATGTGTTTGAAGCTCACGGGTTTGAGGAAACAGGTAGTTAGCAGTTTTTCGGTTTTAATCTTTTATTAAAGGAGGATGCGTCATTATGAGATTGGTGCAGACGCGTAACAAACGACTGGTGTTTGGCGTTCTTCTGTCTGTTCTGATGGTCTGCGTTGGTTTGACCATTGGGCAGATTCCGCTGGCCGTCTCGCAACCGGTAACGATTCCGGTTGGCAAAATTACTGGCCCAATCCCAATGGATGCGGCAAATCCCGTATGGGAATCCGTACCAGGTATCGTTGCTCCATTAAGTGGGCAGACGATAACTACCCCAATGCACCCGAACATCTCGGTGAAAACCGTGATGGTCAAAATGGCCACCAATGGTCAGGAGATCGGCGTGTGGGCCAACTGGGGTGATCAGACCCTAAACAACACCACCATTGGTCCGCAAGATTTCAGAGACCAAGTGGCTGTTCAATTCCCAGTGCAAACTGCAGGGGCTCCTCCGTTTCAATGTATGGGCCAGTCTGGCGGTACGGTCAACATTTGGCGGTGGAATGCTGAATGGCAAAAGGATCTTGGGACTGGGGTAGCAGGCATGTGGGATGTTGACAATCAATATCCTTCGATAGCCTGGGACTTCTACTATGAAGAGCCAGCTGGCGGTGTTACCTATCCGGACCGAATTGGACGGAGCTTAGGGCCATTTAACCCTGGTATTTGGTCAGGCAACATTATGTCAGATCCAAACATGCGGCTGGGCTCAGTTGAAGATTTAAATGCGAATGGATTTAGTACGTTGACCACACAGGCCTCGCAAGATGTGGTGGGCAACGGATTATGGGAGCCATATGGTTCATTGAAGGGTGGTTGCTGCAGCGGACCAACTTGGCGTGTAGTAATGAAGCGGAGTCTCAAGACACAGGATCCCAACGATGTTCAATTCGCGGCTGGCGCAAGTTTCCCAATTGCTTTTGCTGTCTGGGATGGATCCAACGTAGAACGGAACGGGATGAAGGGCATCTCGACCTGGTTCACGGCTCAAATGCCTAAATAGGATATGTCCTTTACTGTGCAGAGCCGTTCCTATTTGTAGGGCTCTGAGTAAGCCAAAAAGCCTCCGGCAATTAACTCCAGCAATGGGGAAAGTTGCCGGGGGTTTTTTTATTGGCATAAAATAATAAAAGGGAATCCCAAAGGTGAAATTGTTTTTTAATATTCTATTTATCAAAAGATTTAAAGATTCATTAATAAAGAATAAGGTACATTGTTGCATTGAGAAGAATGTGACGTGTATAAATTTAAAATAGGTATTATCCACCTTTTTTATCATCCCCATTACCTGGGAGCCGCGTTGTGAAAATTTCTCTTTTATTTCCTCCAAGTTGGCATCCCTCTCAGCCCTATCTGAGTATTCCCTGTCTCTCAGCGTTTCTTGAAAAATCAGGGGTAGCCGTCCACCAGCAACGTGATTTAAATATTGAACTACTCGATAGAATTTTGACAAAAAATTTTGGTTTGGATATTCATCAACAGTTAGTTGATTTGGTGAAAAGGTTAGAGCATTCGGTTAATGGAGAGACTGGTCCAGGGAGTAAGGAGCATTACGCTCGGGCCGTCGAATCCCTTGACCGATTTCCTTATTTGATTGACGAAATCGAGCCGGTTAAAGCTTCGTTGCGGGGGGAAGAATTTTATGATTTAGATCGGTACCGGGAATGTCTCTTTCTGATTGATCGATGGTTGGAAGTCGTTTCCTCTTTATATTTTCCAACCAGGATGACTGTGGTGGACAATCAATTCACGTATTCTATTTATTCTTCGCGGGAAATTATCCAAGCCATCCATGATGAAACTCAAAACCCGTATCTTGACCTTTACCGAAAATTTTTCCTTCCCGACTTAACCCAAGATACACCGGATTTTGTAGGGGTATCCATCACCGCTACCTCACAGATTATTCCCGGTTTAACCCTTTGTAAATTAATTAAAGAAATTCATCCCGAAATTCATGTGACGGTCGGTGGCAGTATTTTTACGCGGTTAGTGGATAATCTCAGGCGATGTGACCGGCTCTTTCAATTGACGGATGACTTTATTGTGTTCGAAGGGGAGACGGCCCTATTGGAAATGATTCATCAGTTAGAAGGGAAAAAGGACTTCAGTAAAGTGCCGAATCTCATCTGGCGGCAAGATGGGAAGATTGTGGTGAATCAACCTTTTTATTCTGAAAATTTAACGGAACACCCTGCCCCCAATTATAATGGGTTTCCTTTAGGTCAATATTTAGCACCGCATACAGTGTTGCCGGTCCAATTTTCCAGGGGGTGTTATTACAAGGATTGCGCCTTTTGCGCCTTGACCCTGGACCATCAGAATTTCCGGCAAAAAGATCCCATGAAAGTCGTGGATGAATTAGAAGCGTTGTCCCGAAAATATGAGACACCTTACTTTTTCTTTACCGACGAATGCCTGGCCCTTTCGCCAACCAAGCGGCTTTGCAAAGAATTGATTCATCGGGGGTTGGATTTACAGTGGACGGCGGAATTACGGTTTGAAAAGAATTTATCTCGTGAATTGTTAGCATCGATGCGGGAAGCAGGATGCCAAAAAATTGTGTTCGGTTTGGAAACCTATAATGCCAGGTTAATGGATTTCATGGTAAAAGGGATCACTCAGGAAAGTGTCGATCGGATCTGTTCCGATTGTGTGGACATCGGAATTGCGGTGCACTGCTACGTAATCGTGGGATTTCCTACTGAAACGGAAGAAGAAGCTTTGGAAACAATGAATTTTATTGTTAAAAATACCAAGCTTCATTCTTCCTATGGTTTTTCCTGCCAACCCTGTCTGTTTGATCTAGAAAAGGAAGCTCCAATTATGAGTGACCCAGGGGGGTATGGGATTCAACGAATTATGCGACCTGCCTCGGAAGATTTGAGTTTAGGATTTTTTTATGAAGTGAAATCAGGAATGACCCCAGAGCAGGCTGAAAAAGTGTATCAACATGTGTATGAAAAGATTAGTGAAGTCGTGTGTGAATTGCCATTTAATTATTCTATGGCGGATGGGCTGTTATATATTACCCGCCACAATAAGCAATTGGAAGCGCAACCCTCTGGTGTATAGGAAATGGAAAACTAGGCAGCCAACTGCTCCTCTATCGCGTGTTGCTCCTTATCTGAAGATTTGAACCATGATTGCTACTACTGAAAAAAATGTCGAAAGGATAGACAGCCCTGGGCTCCTCTTTGAATGGGGTCTCAAGAGTTTGCTCTTTGCAGCATTTTTTGAGTTAGTGTTATATCGGTTGGTATCACGATTGGGAATGCATCTTGGAAAGTTAGCGGAGAAATATGAAGCGGTAAGAATTGGATTTCGGACACTTTCATCATTAGGGTTTGTGCTGTTGAACATGACCGCCATTCTGGTTTTTCTTATATTAGGTATTTTACTCATTCAAAAATTACGAACCAAACTATGGGTTGGCTCTTGGGATAAGGTGGTGATTCCTTTAGCAGCCTTGTTAGTGGCTTGTACGGTGGGCTATTTATTTTTTCCACCGGTTATGTTGGGAACGATTATCTATAACATCTTGGCATTTGGGCTTCTCGTTATCCTTTTGTTGGAATATTGGAGCAGTCATCGGTTGTTCAGTCAACGCCTTATGGTGGGTTGTTTTTTCTTAGGGATTAGCGGGTGGCTGTATTATCAAACGATGTCCACGACCTATGGATATCTCAATATTCTTGATTCACCCCCGATGGTGCATGAGGCCAACCGATTAGGGGAGGCCTTAATGGTTCTTTCGAGTATTTTGGTATTCTGGGCTTACGGGACTACCTCCATCATTACCAAAAACAAGTATCAACGCCGGTGGGGTTTAACCTTGTTATTCAGCGGGGGTGTGATCTTTCTCGCGCTTCTTTTTATGGATTTTTTCCTTTCTCTCTGGAGCCCCGAGATAGCCAAGGAGGTAAGAAAGGCTGGCGAGGGCATAGGCTGGATTTTCCAAATGGGGATGGGCTACACATTTTATCTCCCCTTTGCATTTTATGTGTTGGGTTTTACCTGTTGGGCGTATACCGTGATTAAATTGGTGTTGATTGGTCGGCTGGCAGGATACGGGCTTGGTCTCATGTTTATGGCAGGCTATGCCCTTCAATTATCGCATTTGACCTTGATGGTAGTGCTTGGGTTAATGTTGTTAAACATTGATAAACGAGGTACTTTAGGAAAGCTACGGAAAAAAAGTCATGACGGGTTAGTCTATCAACCAATTCGTCCCGTATACGGGTCAACACAGTAGGGTAGGATACACGCTATGGAAGAACAAGGTGCTGGAAGTCAAACAATGGAAGCCCTGACCGGTGAAGGGACCACAGCAGAACGGCCATTAACTGTTGATGAAGAAATATCTGAACTTGAAAAGTTGTTAAGTGAAGAGCCGGACGACTTTCAAGCGCGCTGTCGATTAGGAGAGCTCTACTTCAACAAGGGTCGGATGGATGAAGCCCTGGCCGAGGTGAAAAAGTCGATCGAGATGGCAGAAGGTATCCGGGTGGAAATGGATCGTTCTCTTGCTATGTATTACTCGAACCTGGGAACGATCTATGGAACCAAGGGGATGTTGGATGAGGCTACGGCCCAATTTAAACGGGCTCTGGAATTAAATCCCTATGATGTACTCGCCCTTTTTAATGTCGGACGACTCTACAATGACAAAAACGACTTTCTGGAGGCTAGAGCATATTTCGAACGTTTGATCGAAATTTCCCCTGAGGATCCGATAGCTTGGTATAATTTGGCAGGAGTGTATGAAAAATTGGATGATCCAAAAGTATCCGATTTTAATACCTTGGATATGGCCATGCAGGCCTATATGAAGGTTTTGCAGTTTGATGCCAAGCATCTGGAGTCGAGTTTTAAGCTTATGGAAATTGCCTTGAACCTCAAGAAACCGGATATGGCAGTCAAGGTTATGGAAGATGCTGTTGAAAATAATCCTGATGAGCCCTTGGCCTATTATAATCTGATTAATACATATGAAAAATGTAAGATGTTTGAACAGGCAGAAGAGACCAGAAACCGTCTCAAAGATAGGTTTAGCAAGCGTTCACGGGAAACGGTAAAAAAGTGATATCTCAACAAGGAGAGGTACCATGTTTGGAAGTTTAGGTTTTACAGAATTAATTCTGATCCTGATGATTGTGCTGATTATCTTTGGCGCGGGAAAATTGCCACAATTGGGCGAAGGGGTGGGAAAAGCTATAAAAGGATTCAAAAAGTCCGTCCAAGAAGCAGAGGCCTATGATGTGGATCCTCAAGCCCAAGCAGAAAATACCGCGTCAACTTCGCCGGTCAACGCTCCCCCGCAAATTTCGCCACCCATGGATACCGCTTCAGTCGGAACGGTTTCGCAAAATCAGGCGGAAACGGTCCATGCCGTTCAGGAACATGTCGCTACGTCCTCTAAGGCGTAATCCTGCCTGAAAAGCGAGGGATTCGAGGTCTGAGAGGTTGGCGGATATTCGCACATTGTTACGTCTGGATAAATGCTAAAGGATGAATTTCCTATGAGTACAGAGACAGCAGTAGAGATTGGGATCATCGACACCTTTGCTGGGAACGGTAAATCTCGTAGTACGGGTGATGGCAAGCGAGCCGTGAAATCCGGAATTCCCTTGCCTAATCATATTACCGTTGATCGGAATGAGCGTTTTTTCTATATAGCGGAATCTGGATCTGATCGAATCAGACGTGTGGATATGGAGACCGGCATCTTGCAGAACTTTGCGGGTACAGGTGAAACCTGTTACAGCGGCGATTACGGTCCCTGTGGGGAAGCCGGGCTCTACCTTCCCCTAGATGTCTTGTGTGATTCACAAAATAATATATTTGTCTGTGATTCCGGTAGTAATCGTATTCGAAGAATTGACGCTGAAACAGGAATTATTACAACCATCGTCGGGACGGGGCAGTGGGGATTTAATGGGGATGGACCGGCCCTAGAGTGCAATTTGACATATCCTGCGGCCATTGCCTTAGATGATCAAGATAATCTCTATATTGCAGATACCCAAGCCCATCGCATCCGGCATTATGACCCTAAGTCAGGGTTGCTGAGAACGATCGCTGGGTTTTGGACCGCAGAAGATGATGAGCGCGTGAGTCCTCTCACGGCACAAAATCTCATTGTCCTTTCCGGTGATGCCATCGGTATTGATTTTAGCAACGATGAAGGTTTGCTGCGTCCGAAGTGTTCTGACGGGCTCGATTTGGAGTTATATCTTGACGATGGGAAATTGGCTGTAGAGTGCAGATTGTACGATGTAGTCGATATTGATGTGGATCGACACGGGGATCTGTATATTACGGATAAGGGGACTAATCGAATTCGAAAAATCGATATGAAAACAGGGAGAATGTCTACGCTGGCCGGGGTCTGTCGCTATGGGTTTGACGGTGATGGAAAATTGGCGGTGAAATCCATGCTCAATGTCCCAGAAGGTGCTGTGGTGGATTCAGATGATAATGTCTATATCTCCGATTCGATGAATCACCGGGTGCGAAAAGTCGATAGCCAAACCGGTGTGATTACGACCATCGCCGGAAATGGGGATAGTGGTTATGATGATAAAAATATGGGTGGTTGCGGTGCCGCTCGCTTTGTCGCGAAAGAAGACGCTGGCATGTTGAAGCATGGAGATGGTCTCCTCGCCGTCGAGGCTATCGTGAACACTCCAGCGGGATTGGCTCTTGACTCTCAGGGGAATTTATACATTTGCGAACGGAATGAAAATAAAATTCGTCGAGTGAAATTACGATAACCTATAGTCAGAGATGATGAATGTCAGAATAATTTACCATTTTTTGACATTCTGGGAGTGATGGTCAATTAGGTTTGGTAACCTCGTATTCAATTCATCCTGTCACACTCACGCCGCATCCGTCACTGAAATGTTGGAATACGTTTTTTCTTTCGGGCTCTTCACCGTCACAACGGGTGGGGCTCTTTTATTTCATACAGTTTCTCACTTGTCCTGTTCAAGTTATTCCTTCCACTCACAAGAGTAGAATATAATACATGGAGATGATCGAATCGTCCTATAAACATTGTTCCTTATTTATGTGTCGTCCTCGAAAAAGATTCAGTTAAATTCTGTGAATTCATAAAGGATGAAAGCATTGAGAGGAATACAGGTTCGGAAAAGGATTGTGATTTTTGGGCTGGTGCTCTTTGCTTTGTTATTCGGGTTGACATGGATTCAAGTCCCACTTGTGAGTTCTCAGGGCATGGTCGTTCGGTCTCATTTTTCAGGAGGAGAGGTGCCCTCTTTTCCTTCCGATCAAGCCTGGGAAACGGTCGCTCCTTTACCTGTTCCACTAAGTGGCCAAATCATTACCAGGCCTGTCTGGCCAGAACCCAGTGCACGAGCCCTATCCATCCGCTCAATCCATAACGGACAAGAAATCGCGTTTTTGCTGGAATGGCAGGATGCCACTATTAACGAATCTTTGACCCCTGGGGTTTTCAGGGATGGGGTTGCTGTGGCCCTTCCTCTGGGGAACGCCCCTGCTTTTTTTTGTATGGGGCAACTCGATCACTATGTGAATATTTGGCACTGGAAAGCGGATTGGCAAAGCGACGTGGATCGGCGTGCGGAGCGAGCCAAAGAATCTAAACGGGATCAATCAGGTCCTCGTCGCTTTGAAGTCATCCCGCGTCGGCCCTCATCGGTCGAGGATTTGATTGGAGGAGGGTTTAGTACCTTAACCAGCAAGGAAGAGCAGGGGCGGATCCAAGGGCAAGCCGAGTGGAAAAATGGTTTGTGGCGAGTAGTGATGAAAAGGCCTCTGACTTTAACTGGAGATGATTTGGACAATGAAGCGATGCTCGTTCCCGGCCGATTGCAAGCGGTCGCGTTTGCGGTTTGGAATGGAGAAAACAAAGAACGAAATGGGCAAAAAGCTGTAGCCTCCTGGATGCAATTACTCATTGATCCTGTCCAGGCGCCGGCTCAAGAATGGATCAGGAGCGGCTGAACTCACTCCTCCTTCATCATGAAGACCTCAAAAATGGAAAGAGATTTTTCAAGAGGCAGCCTCACGCTTTTGCTAAGCTTCTTATGCATGTGGCTGGGATTGGTCGTTCTTCAACCGGAAGCGGTTGGTGAACAGAACAAGGGAACGATGACCAATGAAAAAGCGCTGAGCCTGGCCGAAAAATTTGGAATTGATGTGGGGCCAGTAGACGAGGAGGTTCAGAAGATTCTGGGATTGACTAAAGCTGAAGGCGTGGTGGTCTATGCTGTTTTTGGGAATTCTCCTGCCGAGTTATCAGGGATCAAGGTAAAGGCGATTATCAAGGAAGTTGATAAGCATGAGATTAAAACACTCGTGGATTTGGGAATTGCCTTGGAACAATCACTCCCCACTAAGAATTTTACAGTCGCCACGTATGAACCGGCCGACCCGGACAATCAGGGGGTAACGGGCGGGCTTAATTTCCATTTTGTGCGAATATTACAGGATTAATTTTCAGAGCATGAAGAATCCGTTTCGAAATATTTGGCGATGGCTAGGAATGGGTGATAGGCGGGACAGATTAATCATCGTTGCTGTTGTTGGAATTTTTTGCCTTTCGGGAGTAGCTTTTGGACAACCGCAAAATGCGGTAGGTGAAGGAGAAGAAAGCTGGATTGAAGAAATAGAGAAAATCTTTATTCCATCAGAACAATGCAAGCAGTGTCATGACCGACATTATGAAGAATGGAAAGGCATGCGCGAGCAGACCATGGATTTGAAAACCTTTGGACGTGTGGACGGCGCTCTGCTTCATGGAACCGCTCTCACCTCTCCGGTGTTCAAAACCGTTTTAGGCTTGTGGCTCCAAACAAAACCGGATCAGGCGCAACGCACTCGATGCCTGTCTTGCCATGCCCCTGCGGTAACCGTATTTCCACAACATACCGATCGGATCATAGGTCAGGTGATGAAAGGGGGGAAACAGGTTAAAGTGGAGGGCATTAGTTGTAGTGCCTGTCACCTTATTACAGGGATACAGGAAAATCCCAATGCCCATCCGACCTTCAAGATTGAAGCCGGGGCAACCATGTATGGACCCTATGCCGAACCGGATGAAAATCTTGTCCATTCTTCAGGACAAGCGGATATTTATCGAGGGGCCAATTACTGCGCCTCATGTCATTTCGGGAAAGTGAAGGATGTGACCCGCCCAGATATCCCTGGAGAAATTTTGAAGGGCACCATTTGTCAGGATTGTCATATGGAACGGTCTACGGGGAGTTCAACCTCACAACGTGGGGCCCTGACTCGGCCGATCGGGCGGCATTGGTTTCAGGGTATTGTGATCCCTGGCATTATGCTAAGTAATAGGAACTTACAGGCCGAATGGTTTTCGAGGGTCGATATTGAAGTAAAAAATGTCTAACGGTCAGATTGAGGGAGAAGTGCTTCTTCGCAATGGTGCCTTGCCACATACCTTTCCCGGTGGGGACCCGGTCTTAAAGCAATTCAATGTCACCATTACTTTGAAAGATAAAAATGGACAGGTCATAGATCAATCCCGGGAACGGTTTGGGAGCCCATTTGAGGAACTTCTTCGTGGTCCGATCCCTCGACCATTTGTCAATGGAGGCACCACGAGACATATCCCGTTTACATTGAAAGCTCCCCATAATGTGGAAGGTTTTCTGATCGAAGCCTCTGTCAGTTACTCCCTTATTCCAGAGCCTTCGAAAGAATTAACCATGAAGTTCCTTGAAACCCTAGCAACCGATAAAGAGCGAGAACTCGCAGAAAGCATCATCAAAGATTATTCTTCCCAGCGACTCCTGACTTTTCGCACGATGAATTTATAGCCGGACGGGTTTTCAGTTCTTATAGGGCAAACTAGAGGACAGGCTGATGATCAAAGTGGAAGATTCAACTTCTAATATTCTTAAAAATGTAAAATGGTTGGGGTTCTTTAGCCTGCTGATATGTCTTTTGTTTGTGGCGTCCCCTCTTAGATCGGTTGCAGGAGAACCGTCCGCAAGCAAGAAACCATTAGAAAAATCCTTTCCCAATTCTGAAAAATGTAAACGCTGTCATCTACGGGTCTTTGAAGAGTGGGAAGCTTCGGCTCAATCCCGTTCTATTGTGACTGCTCCCTTCCGAGTCACATTGAACAGATTTCTAAGTTCGACCGATGAAAAAGATCATGCGATGTGTTTTCGTTGTCACGCTCCCCACATTCTGGAATATGGAGACCACTTACCGCGTTTTATAAAGGAAGTTCAATCCAAGAATCCCCTGATGGATGGAGTCGGATGCCCTCAATGCCATCTCATTCAGGATGTGGATATGAACTTGCATCCGCCAATGCCAACATTTCAATTAGGAACGATTATTTTTGGAGGATATGATAAGGCCGCTCAGAACCTGGCCCACCAATCGCAAAAGCTTGATCTGTATCGAGAGTCAAAATTTTGTGTCACCTGTCATGATTCACTCCCAGAGACCGCGCAGACTTCTAAAGGATTGCCAGGTTGGCTGGGCCCATGGGAAAAGACCAAAGCCGAAAGTAGCGGAAAGCCTTGTCAAACTTGCCATATGCCGGAAGCGATGGATGAATCCGCCAATGGGGAAAAGGTTCGGAAGGTCGCCAATCATAGTTTCCCCGGGAGATTTGGAAAGGTCCGTGCGGAAGCGGTTACCATGGACTTTTCCACCGAGGTAAAGGGTGAGCTTTCAGAAGTCCAGGTCAGTATTCATAGTCTGGTACCTCATAATTTGCCTCTTCCGCATCCCGGGTGGTCTCGTGTTGTCGTTGATCTTTCCATTTTTGGAAAAAATCTCAAAAAAGTCTACAACGAACAACGCTTTTATGAGCGTGTGTTTGGTAATGCGGAGGGGAAAGAAACGATTTTTGATTTTGAGGCAAAAAAAATTTTAAAAGATACCCTCCTCAAACCCGAAGAAACGCGGATGGAGGTCTTTACTTTTCCTACGCCAAAAGATGCGCCTTCTATGGATGTGGTTGTGAGCCTTACCTATGCCCCTGTCCATGGTCCTCAGGATTTTCTCGAAAAGGTTGAACAGGAGGCTGCCCTTGGGCAAAAGGACAAAGCCTTTCAATCCGTGCAAATTGCTCAAAAAAAGACAAATGTTCTTCTCAAAAAATAACTGTTCTTGGGGGAAATAGCCCATTAGGAAGTTACGGCTCCCTTCGATGCAGATGAAACGAGCTTCGCGTATTTCGCCATAACGCCCGTCGAATACCGTGGTGCTGGTGGGGTCCAATTGTCCAAACGGGATCGAATTTCCTGTTCTGAAAGTTCAACATCCAATCGCCTGGCAATAATATCTAAATGAATGAGATCCCCGTTTTGAATTGCTGCTATTGGCCCACCTTTGGCGGCTTCAGGGGCGACATGTCCAGCCATAAAGCCATGAGTGGCTCCTGAAAAACGTCCGTCCGTCAAAAGGGCAACTGATTCGCCAAGCCCAGCGCCAACAATGGCACTTGTCACTCCTAACATTTCCCGCATCCCGGGTCCGCCTTGTGGGCCTTCATAGCGGATGACGACGACATCTCCAGCCACAATTCTTCCCCCTTGAACTGCCTGAAAAGCTTCTTCTTCACAATCAAAGACTTTTGCCGGACCATGGTGTGCCAATTTGGCTTGACCGGCTACCTTGACGACACAGCCTTCCGGGGCGAGATTGCCTTTTAGAATGACAAGTCCGCCAGTTGGTTTAATAGGGTGGGAAGCGGGAAAGAGAACTTTTTGCCCATGCGTTTCCTTGGCCGTGGCGGCTTCTTCGGCTAAAGTCCGTCCGGTGACGGTGACCTGGTTCCCATGAAGATGGCCGGCATCCAATAGCCATTTTGCCACCAGCGGGGTACCGCCTGCCTTATACAAATCAACGGCCATAAAATGCCCTCCCGGTTTCAGGTCAGCCAGGAGTGGGACTTTCCGGTTAATGGTATCAAAATCGTCAATGGTTAAAGGGAGGGACATTTCATGGGCGAGGGCTAAAAGGTGGAGGACACCATTGGTTGACCCTCCGGTGGTAGCAATTGCTGCGATGGCATTTTCCAATGCGGGGCGAGTGATGATATCCCGCGGGCGGAGATTGTTTTTCAAGAGATTGATCAGGATTCTCCCACAGTCTTTGGCCACTTGGTGCTTCTTAGGGTCGAGGGCTGGTACCCCATTGAACCCCATGGGGGAAATTCCTAAAAATTCAAAGGCGATAGACATCGTATTCGCAGTAAATTGACCACCACAGGCTCCAGCCCCTGGACAGGCCCGTCGTTCTAACTCGATCAGGTCCTCCGTCGTGATTTTCCCACGGGCGTGCGATCCCACGGCCTCAAAGACATCTTGGATTGACACCGATTTTCCCTGGAATTCTCCAGGCATGATGGAGCCACCATAGAGCATGAGGGATGGAAGATTGAGACGGGCCAGGGCCATCACACATCCCGGAATAGTTTTGTCGCAACCTGACAAGGCAATGACGCCGTCAAACAAATGTCCTCGAACAACTAATTCAATAGAATCAGCCACTACCTCTCGGCTAATCAGGGAGGCTTTCATCCCCTCCGTCCCCATGCTGATACCGTCTGAAACCACGATCGTGTTGAATTCGATCGGGGTGCCACCAGCCTCACGGATGCCTTGCTTTACGCTCGCCGCGAGATCGCGAAGATGATAATTACAAGGTGTGACCTCAGACCAGGTATTGGCGACCGCGATAAGGGGTCGAGTAAAGTCGTCGTCGGATAGACCGACAGCCCGTAACATTGCGCGGGCAGGGGCACGGTCCGGTCCCTCAGTCAGGGCCAAGCTATTGTTCTTCAACGTCTTTGACATGAAAGAGCGCTCCTTCGATCACAACCGGTTAGGAATTTAATATAGCATCGTCAAGGATTCGATGCCTGAATGTCTCATAACTCTAGGAAAAGGGTCAATGCTAGATGGGCAAAAGATTGGAATGCAGTCTGGCCATGGGGATCATGATTCCCATCCGATTAGCATGGGGAGGGAAATGGGGAAGCCATGAAAGATAAAAATGCAGGCTTGTGAGAAAAACCCCTGGTGAGTCAACTCTAATGAGTGGAAGGGTATGGTTTGCCTGAAAAGTTTGCTAGGACAGTTTGTGTGATGTTACCGATCTGAGGTAGCTCTGCAACCGAAGCTTTCCTCCTGTACCTGCGGATGCGGGGACACACAAAATGAGCCAAAAAGGATTGGTAAAATGATACGTGTCATCATGACGGTAAGACTCTAATAACTGCCGTAATCGGGGTCGTTGCATCCAAATCGGCAGGGGGGTGGAATCCATGACGGATTGTTGGAGGTATTGTTCCAAAAGTCGATCTTGGCGGATAGATATGGAATGGATGCAGGGAATTTCTCGAATAACCGTGAAGACACCCAATTTTTCTAAACTGGTGGCCACCGATTCCCCCGAGAGATGGGGTGCGGGAGTATAGGCGGCAGAGTCTTGAAAAAAGGTGTGGTGCACACGTGAAAAAAAGGCTTCCTGCTTGGCAAGCACAATACACGCGGTTCCCCGGATGGGATGCAAGGCTTCAATGAGGCGGGTCAAGGATTTATGAAGGGTATCATGATGCAGGCCATAAAGTGATTGGATAGCCCAGGCTACATCATAGAAGCCTGGTACCAGGAGTTTTTCAGCATGCTCCAATGTGGTTTGCCAGGCATTTCTGGAATAAAATGGCTGATGAAGTGATTGGTGACAGGTGGAAAGACAATACTGAGAAGGATCTAAGTAATCGTAATGAAGGCGTACCGTTGGCGGAAGAAGATTTTGCAACGTCCTTGGAAATCGGCCTGTTCCACACCCAATATCTAGTATCTGATAATCTGATTCATGCTCAGAGAAAAGTGAATCCCAATTCACGGCATCCACTAGCTTTTTGTAATCGCGTTCCACAATTGACAACCATGCCTCGTGATTTAATACGCCCTTTTGATAATACCGAAGAGACCGGGCCAGATTCGAGTGAACTCGATGTTTGGAGGAAGATGTTTGAGAGGTGATCATGGCGTGACTCCTGTTAAGAAGCGAAAGGAAAAATCTCTTCGCGAATCACTCCACGCAAATATGGTACCGGTCATATGTTTTAACTGAGATGGAAAGAAAGCTATAAGTTTTCATGAAAATGGAGCTTAAGAATAGGGAAGTAACTTTTCCCAACTTGTAATAAAATTCTAAAAAGGGAAAAATCTGCCGGTTACCAATCGACATGATGTGTCCAGTTTCTCCAAAAGTATCTGATTAGGAAAAGAGGACACCCAATAATTCATACCACTGAGAGTTAAGGTGAAGAGGATGGGTCGCAGATGATTCGGTGCTACCAGGGGAAGATTGTCAGGATTTGCCTGCTGCTAGGATTGGGATTGGCTCTTCCGTCGGTAAGTTTTTCCAATGTGAGTGGTAGATTAGACGATCTGGGGGATCGGTCCCTCGTAAGGGTGAACGACTTTGAACGGATTCAGAAGGAGAAGGTCAGCGCTCGATTTTCCGTTATGAATACATGGTGTTCGATTGGTCATTTCTTGCTTGTTAATCATGATGATTTCACTCTCCAGCCTTTGCCAGGCATTTCCTCAAAGAAAAGCGGATTTGGCCCTGGTGGGTTCCATCATGGCACTATTAGCAACGTTTGAAGCAGCCAATGTTCTTCCTCCGGAGGGGACCTCTCCGGCCAACCAATTGATTCATGGCCTAATTCAATTGCAGTCGGTTTTGGTTAAATCCCAAAATTCAGAGTTAAATGAATATGTTGCACGGGCAGTTGACCACAGTTTTGAAAGGGAAAGTGCGTCGCTTATTCAGGCGATTCACCGGAGCGGGCTCTCATCAAAGATATTAGAGGCCCTCCTGATTTATGACCAACAACTGCCAATGTGGGATCAGCCGGCTATTGTCCAAATCTTTCACCGCTATAATGTTTCTCGATCAGATTGGCTATTAATAGAACAAATCTTCACCCACGCCAACCTAAGCTATCGTACTAAAGGGTCTTCCATCCATGAAGTCTATGAGCAATGGCAATCGCAATTGGCGGAAAGCAGATAATGGAATCCAGGAATTAATCGAGAACAACGGGTTTTCCGTTTTGTGCCGATTGATAACAGGCATCGGCAATTTGCACCGCTCGTAATCCATCATCTGCCGTAATGGGCATCGGACTTTCTGTTTGTAGGGCTTGGCAAAAATCCCGCAGCAAGTCAACCAGCGTTGCCCTGGGAGGGCAGGCATAGTCGGTAGTCTCATTGCCCTGCGATATTCGGCGGACGATGCCGGTTGTCCAGTCAGCCAGAGCTTGTCCTTCTGCACCAATAATTTCCGCTCGGGTGACTCGTCCCTGGCTGACGCGTGAAATATCGAGATAACAGGGAAGTCCTCTGCGGGTGATCAGTTTAAGCGTTGCCCGATATTCAGGTTGCTGGAAGGCAGCCCGATCGATTTCAGCGGATACCGAATGGATCTCATCCTGTGTGAGAACCCGGACCAGATCCAGCAAGTGAATCCCAAATTCCATGAGAATTCCATGATTATTCCACAAGGTATTTTTTTCAGGCGACGCCGGACGAGTTTCGAATCGCATGGCGCAAGAGAGATATTTCCAGTGGCCTAAATACGATACAATGTTCTGCAACTGCCGGATCGCTGGTTCGTAACGCAGTGTGTGCGCAGTCATAAAGGGGATTTCAGCTTGGGTGGCAGCTTCAACGATTTGGCGACCTTGCACATGGTTGAGGGCGAGGGGTTTTTCCAGGAGAATAGCTTTGCCGTGTTGAATGGCTTCTAAGGCAATGGGGAGATTGAGTGAGGGAGGGGTCACAACCACCACGGCCTGAATAGCCGAATCAGCTATAAGGTCGCGGTAGTCCGGGTAAAAGTGGAGTGAGTATTCTGCTGCAAGCCGAAGACCTTTTTCCCGATTTTCTCGGCTGAAGGCGACCAATTTCCCCCCAGTCTCTACGGTGAGCAAATGATGAAGATAACGGGAACCGTGCCGTCCTACCCCAATCAATCCGATAGGAATAGGTTCCATCACCGTGTTAGTTCCCCCTCCTTAGCGTGAGTAATTGGAAGAAGTTGAAGATGTTTTCTATCCAATCAGTACCAAACACACAGGATCGCCGACCAGAGCCGTTGGATATGTCCGATGGTCCACTTGGTAAGGAATATTATGGGAGTGGCACCAGTGTTCGACCCATGGCATTTCTTCTACCGAGGTTGTAAGCAATCCTGGCCTGGTCAATTTGGCCATGCAATTGGCGAATAATCGAATTCCCGTTTCCCGCTCGTGTGAAAAGGCCGAGGTGTCAAATGCCAGAGGGTCCGCACGGCCATACGAAAACAGGACCGACAGATTGGGGAATTCTTCCGGATCATTTAAAACGCTGACGATCCAAAGGTGATCAAAGCTGCCTGTTGCGGACTCCGCTGAACCGAAGCAGAACGGTATTCCGCTTTCTCCACCGGCTTGATTCAAAATATCGACTTCCCCCTGCCGAAGATTATAGGGACATACCGTGCGATTTAATTCCAGGCGCTCCATGAGTAAAACGGGAATTTCCGGAACTCCCGCTCCCACGTATAAACTCCGACCCAATGGTGATAAACGGGCTCGGAGCACTTTCGCAATTGTAATACCCAGTTTCTGGCATGGCCCTCGGCGATCTTTCCAAAAAGCTTCTCCTCCTTCGTCGCAATAAATCGGTCCGAGCCCCACATAATCCAAGGAATTATACATTCTGGCAATTTCTTGAGTGGTGGTAGCTAATAACCTTGATGGCTTCATAATCTGCGGATACCTTTCAAAAAGTGATGTAACCATTTCTTTTTACCAGGTTGACAGTAGGAGGCAAAAGTCTTCAAATGAGCTTGTTTGAGTTATGATAGTTAGTCATTGAATTCTGATACAACTTGACCAAAATTACGATTTTGTGTATTGATAGGTCAACGTGTTCATTGGCTGACTTTCAGGGAAATGTATCTTTTCCCGAAAGAGGGCATGAATTCTTCCTATCCTCATTTTCATACCTCTTTCAATTTTTGTTCGGACAGAGGGGATGTGTACTGGTTTCCCATTATGAGGAACGTATTACTGGTGGGAAACGGAAATTTCATTTCATGGTTTGATCATAAGTACCTAGAGAAAACCAGTCATATCACTCATCGGTCAATGACTTTTCATCCATCGCATTTTTAAAAAGATGAGTAGAAGATACCCTTATGGATATTCTTAACGAACTTCGTCGTGTCATCCGATTAGAAGCTCAAGCCATTGCTCACCTGGAAGAGAGTATAGGCCCTCCTTTCGAAGAGGCTGTAAGGATGTTGTTAGCATGTAAGGGAAAAGTGATTCTTACGGGAGTAGGAAAATCTGGCCTCATTGCTAACAAAATTTCGGCCACGATGGTATCCACCGGCACCCCGGCGGTATTTTTACACGGCTCCGAAGGGATGCATGGGGATATTGGGATCGTGGCGAAAGAGGACATCGTGATTGCGGTGGGGAAGTCCGGGGAAAGCGAAGAATTGCTTGCATTACTTCCGTTTATTCGGAAAATAGGTGCAAGAATAATGACAATTACTACTCAACGGCAATCTACTCTTGCACGGGGTAGTGATGTCGTGTTGCTGACACCCATTCAGGAAGAAGCCTGTCCATTGAATATGGCTCCCACTTGTAGCACTACTACAGCCTTGGTCTTGGGAGATGCCCTTGCCATGGCGCTGATGAAACTTCGGAATTTTCAACCGGCAGATTTCGCCTTGTTTCACCCTGGGGGCCAGTTGGGAAAACGCCTGCTCCTGACCGTTGGAGATTTGATGCGAATGGGTGAAGGGAACCCTGTTGTTCGTCTCTCACATACCATTCAGATTATGCTGTGTGAAATGACGAGTAAACGTGCAGGTGCGGTTTCCGTGATTGATGAGGAAGGTCGTTTATTGGGGCTAATCACCGATTTTGACATTCGACGAATTTTGGAAGGTGGGCAGGACCTATTTACTCTCACGGTCGGGGAGGTGATGAATCCGAAGCCCAGTTGGGTGTATCAAGATGAAAAAGCGGTTAAAGCCCTTCAACTCATGGAAGAACGGGAAAAACCCATCTCAGTGCTTCCAGTACTCGATCGACAAGAAAAAGTCGTCGGCATGATTCATATTCATGATCTAATCTCCCGTGGATTGTAATTCAGACTCTTCGGATA
Source organism: uncultured Nitrospiraceae bacterium (assembly GCA_963734345.1). Lineage (GTDB taxonomy): Bacteria > Nitrospirota > Nitrospiria > Nitrospirales > UBA8639 > Nitrospira_E. The sequence goes on along the minus strand of CAVTGT010000010.1, from coordinate 39,265 downwards.
TTGTCATGTGTCGGGCATTCATTCGCTATCTCATGGGGGAATTTTGGTTTGAGGAAGGATAAGAAGTCATGGTCGTTAGTCGTAAATCATGACTGCATCTTTTATGAAAAGTTCAATGGGTCAGACCCTCTTTTCTAGAATGAATTGATCCAATGAGCATCCACAGGCACGTGGGACAGCCTGGCAATATTTCAACTGCAGGGCTTTTCCCCAGTGCCAAGATTTGGATTGCCCTGGGGTGGGGTCTTTGTGCGGTAGTACTATTGGGCTTTTCTCCCCGACTGTTTCATATCCAGGAATATGTCTTTTTCTCTCTTCTCGGGTTAGCAATCTTACGCTGTATATTGGAGCGGAAACCTCTATGGTTGAGTGCCCCGCTTTATACCCCATTTCTCTGCTTTGTGGGGTGGATTACATTAACGATTCCATTTTCAATTGATCCATGGATTAGTCTGAAGGAGTGGCAAAAAGTTGTGGCACAACTTGCGGTGATCTATGGCACATGCCTGATAGTACAAGAACAGCGTGAAGATTATTTTCTAAGAAGGATTCTCCCCGTTCTTCTTTTAGGAAGCATTGCCTGTTACACCTATTCTCTTCTTGATTTTTGGGAACGAGGAGGGAATCTTTGGGATCGCACGATTCGAGCGGGTTTTCCTATTCCTGGCCGCGCAGATTTCACATGGCTGAGCACCAATGTGTTAATGGTTCTTCCGGTGTTGATCACGGGGTTATTAGCAATTACCAGTGTGGGGAAACGATTGGCGTTGGTCTGTGGAATTGTCCTATCTTTATTGGCCCTAATTCTTTCCTATAGTCGTGGGGTGTGGCTGGCGTTTTGGATTCAAATCCTTATTGGAAGCTTTCTTGTCAATAAACGGCATGCGTTCCAGTTGTTGGTGATAGCCATAGCGGCCATCCTTGCTTTGGGAATCGTCTTAGGTCAATTAGGCTTACATAGTGAGACTTTCAATTCCTGGACCATCAAAGCTCGGTTAGCGGTATGGAGTCTCAGTGCTTCAGATCTCCTCGATCATCCAATCGTTGGAGTCGGTTATGGCGTGCCTATTTTAGAAAAACGTCATGGTCAACATATTGCTGAATTGGAAGCAGTGAATCTCGGAATTCCCGATATTCCGGAAAAACCGCATAATTGGTATCTTATGGTCGCGACGGGAACAGGCATCCCAGGATTGGCATTCTTTCTTTGGTTGTTAACTAAAGTGGGACTATCCGTCTTTGAAGAATTTACCAAATCCATCACTTCAAGTGGGCGGTGGATGCAGATGGGGATCTTTCTCATGGTTGTTGGATTCTCGATTCGCATCTTTTTTGATGACAGCTTCGGGGGTAGCCATTCATACCTATTTTGGATACTTGTCGGGGTGAGTACTATTCTTTCGAAGCGGAGGGCAGAAAGTGCGAGGCTTGTGGTATAAGTTGTTCCGAGAAAAGTCTCTCGATAGTCGCGTTCTAAAAATTTCAAATATTTAATATAAACGGGTCCAGCCCTGAGCTTATAAAGTCGATGTTAGTCCGTTTCCGCAATCAGGCTGTGACGATCGGAATGCAATAGCCCATTACGGTCGATGTCATCGACCCCAGTTTCATTTTCCCAAAACTCCCTGGATCCGACCTAAAACGCTGAAATTGGGCCACAGCCACGAGAAATTACTTAATCTCTCGAATGGATTGGAAGGCCGGGAATCCATCTTGATTTTTAATGTCTATTATTTATTATTCAACACAATAGGTCTCTAAATCAGAAAAAATAGTCTCTTCGCCTACGAAAATGAGTGGAATATATAAAAAAATAAACAGGAAATGTGGCTATCCGAAAGGATCTAGGAAAAACATTTGGAAAAACTCAAAAGTCTAGAAATCAGCAAAAACTAGCAATTCGACTTGGAATAATAATGAGCCGGTTGTGAAGCTTGTCGAAAAATTTTTCTATGTTATGAGCGTTCTACATCATGTGTTGAAAGATTCATTTTATTTCTTCAGCGCAGGAGAAACTCTGCAAGCTTCACGTCGAAGCCTTTTACCGTTTACCATTCAGCAGAGTGTCTATCAATCGAAAGACATACTCCCTGACTTCACTCAACTCGTTTTGGAATCAAGCTCTTACGGCTAAAACACCAGGTAAGTTAAACCTGGCAGATGTTTTGCTGTAATCTTGAACTAATAAAGAAATCGGTTCCCAATGACCATCATTAGATTTTTTTATGAATCTGATGGCTGTTTCGGGATTGTCCGATCATAAAAACCGTTGAATCGTCTGTCGAGACGTAAAGGAGATTGTTACATGATGACTACTTGAAGAGTTTTCAGAAATAGGGTAATTTGTTTACGTTCCGCACAATTAAATACGTTCGAGAGGGAATATATGCAATGAATACTTATGCATATGCATATTTTCAAGTGTTATTAACCATATCCGGGATTGGGCATTTTTGTGAAAGTGTGGAGAAAGTGAACGCCCTCATTAAAAAATGTCTGATTCCTGGAGAGCAAAGAAAGGCAGATTCATGAAAAGGGAAACAATCAAATTATTATGGTGGATACCGGGTACTCTAGCGGCTCTGTTGGTCATGATTACAGAGTCGATGGCAGCATCACAGGTCGTTACTTCTTACAACGATCTTGCGTGGGGCACCGGACAGCTCGAAACGAACATCACCAAAATAACCTCACCAAACGGGGGGTCAGGCCTTCCTAGCACCGGCCAATTGGTTGATTCCAGCACCGGGAATCCAACTGCGGTGACCTTGACCGTGACGGGCGGGGATTTTAATGGCGCTACCAACGCCGCTCAGGGTGCCAACCCGACCAAAGGAGATGCCTTTAATATTTTTAATGGGATTGTCAGCGGTCAGGGCGTCATTTCTTACATCAATTCAGCGGGCAGTCACCTAGTGCTGACCTTTACGAACATGGATCCAAACAAGTTCTATGATATAACCTTCTTTGGCCACCGCAACGGTCTTGGTTGGGATCGGGCGTCCAAAGTGAGAATCAGTGGTGCGGATGCGTTTGCGAACACGAGTTCCTTTGCATTGGATAATCCAAGTGAAGCTGGCGGTGTGCTATATTTGCGGACATGGAATGATGACTACGACCCGGCTGCCGTCTGACAATGATAACGGCTACGTCGCACGGTTTAGCAATATTAATCCCGGCAGCGATGGCATGGTCGTGCTGACCATTGAGTATGATGGAACCACAGGCAATGAATTCACCGGCAAGTATGGCAGTGCGATTCGTCTGATTGAAACAAGTACGGGCGGGGGTGGGAGTACGTATGATTTTAATGGAGATGGCAAAGGAGACATTGTTTTTCGCAATACTAACACCGGTCAGGTAGCGGTGTGGCTCATGGATGGGTCTACCATTCTTTCCACTGGCAGTCCAGGAAGTGTTTCCTTGGTATGGCAGATCGCCGGGCTTGGGGATGTAGATGGCGATGGCAAATCGGACATTGTTTTCCGCAATACTAGTAACGGGGCTACTGCTGTGTGGCAGATTGATGGGGTGACCCTGGTGTCTGCTGTTTTCCCGGGTGGTGTATCGTTAGATTGGGAGATCGACCAGGTTAACGATACAAATGGCGATGGCAAATCTGACATCGTGTGGCGCAATACGAGTAACGGGGTTGTCGCGGTGTGGTTGATGGATGGAGGCACTATTGTGTCTTCTGGCTTTCCAAGTGGGGCTGGGACAGAATGGGAAATTCAAAAATAGGCTTGTCACTATTGAAACGTGAGTTCACCCTGATGGTTGGCTGTTCGGGTCTGAGGGGATGAACCTGGAAGGCTCCAGCCTAAATACTCACTACCTGCACTTGGGCGTTCTGAGGAGTTTCTCTCCTTAGAACGCCCAAGAGGAGAGAAACGGAGCCTCTGATAATAAGGACACTTCGGAGAAAAGACAGGGGTTGAAAATTTTCTGGGATTGACCTCTTTAGGTGTGTATCCGCTTCAGACAGTTGTCGTATTCCGAACTCTAGTACGGCATCTTCGGTAGTTTTGCGTTTTCTCGTCAATTTAGTACTTTCGGAGTCCTTCCGATAAATCAGCTATCCGGGTCGGATGAGCCCGGTACTGACTAGGCTCGGTAGCCCAGAGCGCATGCGGCCTATGGTTGTACCAATGCACCCCGTTGGATAATCGTGCGCCTCCTCAATGGTTTGGCGATGATGCTGCCGGACACGCCTGAGACTTCGAAAGAATCGCTCAATATCCCGTTTTCTCGGCGAAGAGGGCGTAATGAACTCCTGCTGCAACCGATAGTCCCGACCCGCATGGCCAAACCGGCGACTTTCTAAAATATCAGCCTGTTATCACTTCGCTAAGACCGGTGCGCTCACCCTCCTGGCCACATGCTATGGCGCATCCATCGCCCACTGTTCATGCTCCCACTCGCGCGACTGACACAGCCACGGACGCGAGATCGAGGTGTCCGCGACCGCTGATGCACGAACCACCGCTTCTGCTTGAGTATCCGATAGACGGCCTTGTTGTGCACAACGTCCATCTGCCCCCGCAGGAGCGCTAGAGGTGCCGATTCCAAAGGTCGATGCTGTTGAATCAACTGCCGCAATGCCTCGATCCACACCGGTTTGACTCTTGCTCCCTGTTCGGACTCGGTGCATCCAGTGCGTTCTACCCCCCCAACACGCGACTACTGCGTTGCTCGGAGACACCAACGTGGTCCTCAGTCGTCGGATGTCTGGCTACAGTAGGGTTTTATGGCCTCTCCTAAAAGATCGCTAGCATCAGATCACGAGCTTCGCTTTGTTTTTTGAGCTACTCCTTCCTGAGTACTTCCTTTCTCGTATATTTCATGCGATCAACGTACACAGCGCGTTCTCATCCCGCGGGAGAAACATTTCCCCGCCAGTCCCCACGCCAGTGACAACAATTCCGACAAACGAGCGTGGGAGAAAAACGGTTTTATATGTGGGCGGAATAGGGCAGATCTGTACTCATCGCACAGAATAAGTAATTGGTGTTGAGGTTTTAGCCATTCAGGGAGTTCCCCTCAATTTTGCTATGAAGTTGGAGCTTGCGAATGGAGCGTCTCCTCAGATTATTCACTAACAGACACACTGCGATGCGAGAGACGCTTCCTGACATCACAACCTTTCCCCGATTGGTGACCTTCACCGTCTTCGGCCCCAAAATCACGGACAGAATCGGCAATGTCATCCGCAAGCATTGCGGATTCCGGCAAGACGCCGAACTTAGATAGAGCCGAGGAAAATAAGTAACTTGGCTCGGCACAAAAAGTCGGGTTGCGCAAGCTACGTCCAAATCCTTTTCTTGGATGCACTTTTTCGCCAACTGTCGCGAGTTTTTACTGCTTCTTCAGATTGGAAAGACTTCAACGCTGCATGTCAACGCCTTTTACCGTGTTCAGCCGTCAGGCCGGCTGCCAAACGAACACCTGTTCGCGCTTTTCGCCCGCATTTGAAAAAAAATTACGACACAAGCCCGATAGATTAACCGCTCGCGCCGTATTGCTGTAATCTTGAAGTAATAACTAGCTGTTTCAGGTTGTATCCTGTTGAAAACAGACTTTGCGATCCGAAAGTCCAGTTCTCCTCTCGAATTATTTGAAGAGTATTCGTAAAATATGGAAAAGGCAATGCCCGTGAATAATTTCTCAGCATCAGGGTTTTCTCTGCATCCTTCTGAATACGGACTTTCATAATTGCCCTCTGATTGAACGATCTCCTGGAGCGCACCAGCCATACGGTCCCAGGCTACGCTTCCGGCTCGTGGTGTCAGGCCGGCGCCTCGCGCCTCGGACCATTCGGGCTGACGTTGCCCAACGTGGAGTGAAACCGACTTATAAAACATCTCCATGTAGTCGATCGACTGTGGCTTTGATCGGCTTCCAGCCGGCTGTTCCTTGGCCGTACTCGGGCTACTGAAAGATTTCACACGCGGAACACCGCAGCTCTGACGACTCGGCTCGTTCCACGCATTGCCCCGCCGACTCATGCTGCCGACCATTTGATGCCGTTGGAGCAGCGCTTGCGAGGTCTGTCCGGCATACTACTCCCGCGATCCGAGTGATGCAGCAGTCCTGGCGGCGGGCGCCGTCGTCCAATGGCCATGGTCAAGGCCGTTGCCACTAACGAGGTCTCCATGATGGACGCCATGGCACCCGGCCCACATCTTCCGGGAAAACAGATCCACCACCACCGCGAGCGATAGATGCCACCCTCTTGGGTGGGCAAATACGTGATGTCACTGCCCCACACCCGGTTCGGCATCTCGATCGTAAATTGCCGATCTAAACGATTGTGGGGCCATTGGGTCCCCATGGCGGCTCGTTCGTGGTGCGGGGCCCCAGGGACGCTTCGCCTTCACGCTCACCCCGGCCTGTCGCACAGGGTGCGGGTGCGCCACCGGCCCACGAGCACCCCTTCAGCTCGCAACGCCTGGCACAAGCGCCGTTGTCCGTAGGTGCGCACAGAGGCGGCATCGCAGCCGGCGCACCCGAGCACACATCGTGTGTTCTGGAGTCGGGCGCCCGTTCAGACAGGCATAATACCCACTGCGACTCACTTGCAAGACCTGGCAGAGCACGGTCAGCGGATACTGCCGCCGTTCTCGGTGAAAAAACGCGGACCTCATCGCGGTTCGCTCGCGAAGAAGGCCGTGGCTTTTTTTAAAATATCCCGTTCCATCCGGAGCCGCCGGTTCTCTTCCCGCAGATGATGCCGTTCCGCCTGATCGGGCGTTTGATGCCCCGGATAAGGCGCCCGTCCCCGTCCGCTCCATCTCGGTTTTCCAGCGACGGTAGCAACCCCGCGTTCACCCCGAGATTCTGGGCCGCCTCCACAGAATAGCCCTGTTGGGTGACGTGGGCGACGGCGTCCCGTTTAAAGTCGGCCGCATACTGTTTTCGTCCATGACTTCCCATGACACACCTCCCTTGGCGATTATCGCTCGTTTCGAGGTGTCCATTTCAACTAGACCACTACACACCCACGAGGTCAAGCACTCGTTCGGCACATGCCGCCACAACTAGGGATCCAACAGTTTGCGCGGCCGCCGGGGGTACACTCCGGACGGCGGCCAAGCTGTGCGCCATACAGGCCCGCATACGGTTGCCCCCTAGTGGTGTTGCGGGCGTGCTCGCGGCTCACGTCTGCTAGGCGATCGCCCCAAGACTGCGGCCATCGTTCTCAGCGACTGCCCCTGGGACAGGCCCAAGCCTAAGGTCTCACGTTCTTCGAAACTCAAGTGCGTATACGATTTCTTTGGCATGGCAACACCTTAGCCGACTATGGCCTAAAGTGTTGCACTTGGAGTTAGAACCTAAGCTGGGAAAAGGATACAGACGGGAGACAGTTACCATATTGATCATTTCCTAAATGGTACTGCTGATTCGCATTGTGACTTGGCTAGTCATAACGGCTCAGGATCTCATCTCGGGCCCATGAAATATTGAATGTCAGGTTCTTGTTTTGGTATGGAGGCAACAAGGGAAGGGGATTGGGCTAGTTCAAATTTGGACTTTTTTAAAAAAATGGCGAAATTGTAGATGAACTGATAATATCATTGAGCGACGGTTTGTGCTGCGGAATGAAGGCGGTGGTTGAGTAATTTTCATTCTCAATATAAAGATGTTATTTACAGAAAGGGGGGTCAGCTTAAATCACACAATTTTTTATCGATGTGGCTATTCGAAAAATACCGGAATTGATAGCTCATATTGGCTCCCGATGGCATCGGCAAATGGTATATTCGAACCATATGGACTTGGTCATGTAAATTAATCCCTCGACGACCTCCCCCCATTAACATTCCGTAGGCATCAATAAATGTGTGGTAGAATATATGCGGGTTTAGGTAGGCAACCAAGAAGACGGATTTATCTGCTCATCCTTCAAACTTTTTCACTCTGTTTATCACGCAGGAGATGAGTTTGAATGGTCAAGAGAAAAGAGAAAGAGGAGGCTATCTGCCAGAATCAGATGAGCATGTGGGGTTGCTAAATTTCTCTCATTCTAAGTTCTTATAAGGTTGCAAGCCATGAGTTTATTAATTTTGGCTATTCGTGACAAACTATTCGTGTGAAATGGTTGAACTTGTGTATAATCTGATCTGTCGTGGTCGGTCGGTGAAAGGAGGAGGGGGTGATGTTTGTTACGCCCAGTTCATCGTCGAACGCTTTCGTCAGTTCTGGTCTACCTCGGAGGTCGTTCCGTCAAGCTCATCGATGAACTCGAATAACTTATTGTCGATGGCGACTCTGGCTGTTTTCTGCCACACAGGAAATCATCGCCTTTTCAGGGGAATTTCAATAGAGCCTGATCGCATCGTGGAGCTTCCACTCAACTTCATAGCATGAATCTCTTGTATTTTCATGTTATTTAGATTCACAAAACTGGGAGATTCAATAATCAGAAAACTTCTCTTATTGTTGTTTGTTAGTCATCCTGGACATAGTCCTTCTTTCCTGCCTCTATCGAAACTGACAAAGAAGAAACTAAGCGTGGGAAGCTTGGGGTTTATGTTTTTTCTGGTATTGGTCTCGGTGGCACCCGCGTCCGCAGCAATCGTGCGGCAACCCTACTTGCAGCTCGTCACGCCCACATCCGTCACACTGGTGTGGCGCACCGACCTGAACTCGGCGGACAATAGCCTGGTGCAATACGGCACGGTGTTCGGCACCCTGAACCAAAGCGCGACAGGCACGGCGGTCACCAGACCCGGACTCAATGTCAAGGATCATATTGTCACGATTGCCGGTCTAAACGGCGCCACCCAATATTTCTACAATGTGGGGACAACGAGTGACGGCGTGCAAGGGGGTGGGACGAATCAGCACTTTTTTGTGACGGCACCGATGATAGGGTCGTCCACCCCTGTGCGGGTATGGGTGCTGGGAGATTCAGGCGTTGCCGGTGCCAACCAAAGCCAGGTTCGGGATGCGATGCTGACCGAGACTGCGGCGAATCCTCCCGCTCCTACAATTATCCTGCACATGGGGGATATGGCCTATAATAACGGCACCGACTCGGAATTTACCAACAGGCATTTCGCGGTCTACCAAAATATTCTTCGCCATACGCCCCTCTGGCCGACCCTGGGCAATCACGAATCCCCGTCGGTCAATACCTCCCTCGGCATTGGGCCGTACTATGAAGCGCATGTCTTGCCGACCAATGGCCAGGCCGGGGGCGTGGCCTCCGGAACCGAAGCCTACTATTCGTTTGATTATGCCAATGCGCATTTTATTGTGCTTGATTCCATGGACAGTAGCCGAGCCCCAGGCTCCCCGATGTTGACCTGGTTACAAAATGATCTGGCCGCGACCGGGCAAGAATGGGTCATCGCCTACTGGCATCATCCACCCTATTCGAAAGGGCACCACGATTCGGACAATGCCGTCGATTCCGGTGGACGACTGAGGGACATGCGGGAGACCATCCTGCCCCTTCTGGAGGCCGGGGGGGTCGATGTGGTCCTTGCCGGGCACTCGCATGTCTATGAGCGGTCCTATCTGATTGACGGTGCCTATGGCTATGGCACCTCTCCCAACTTCGCGACCCCGTCGTTTTCGACCCTGCAGGCCGACGGGCACATTCTGGATGCCGGAGACGGGGACCCTACGGGGAACGGGGCCTACCAAAAAGCTACAGGGGGTGCATCTCACGATGGGACGGTCTATGTGGTGGCCGGCCACGGCGGGAATGTGCTTGATGCGGACGCCACCGGGGACCATCCCGTCATGGCCGTGTTTGACCTGGCGTTTGGCTCGGTATTGCTGGACATCAATGGCAGCAGTCTCACGTTACGGAACTTACGATCGGGTGGCGCAATTACCGACACCATGGCGATCGTCAAACCTCCTATTGGTGGAATTGCCCGTCATGATGTCAATAGCGACGGCAAAGCGGACATCGTTTGGCGGAATACCAGTAGCGGAGCTACTGCCGTGTGGATTATGAACGGTATTAATATAGCTTCAAACGGGTTTCCTGGTGGAGTGCCGTTAGCGTGGCAAATACACGGAGTAGGCGATCTCAATGGAAATGGGACTGCGGACCTGGTTTGGCGCAATACAAGCACTGGGGAGGTGGCGGTGTGGCTGATGAACGGGTCAACCATCGTATCAAGCGGATATCCCGCCGGAGTGCCGTTATCGTGGCAGATCTCGGGCGTGGGGGATGTGGATGGTAATGGCACAGAAGACATTGTGTGGCGGGATAACTCAGGCCTAGTGGCGGTGTGGTTCATGAATGGTGCGACGATTACATCGACAGCCTATCCAGCAGGCGTTTCGTTGGATTGGCAGATTCAACAGGTAGGCGATCTCAATGGAGATGGGAAGTCGGACCTGGTCTGGCGCAATACAAGCACTGGGGGGGTGGCGGTGTGGCTGATGAACGGATCAACCATTGTTTCAAGTGGATATCCTCCCGGTGTGCCGTTAGCGTGGCAGATCTCGGGCGTGGGGGATGTGGATGGTAATGGCACAGCTGACATTGTGTGGCGGCATGCCAGTTCTGGCGCAGTGTCGGTGTGGTTCATGAATGGGGCGACGATCACGTCGTCGGGGTTTCCAGCCAGTGTCTCGCTGGATTGGGTGATTCAGCTGGTGGAGGATCTCAATGGAGATGGAAAGGTGGACCTGGTCTGGCGTAACACGAGTGGAGTAGTGGCCGTATGGTTGATGAATGGGTTGAATATAAGCTCCACTGGGTTTCCCGGTGGCACATCGATGGATTGGCAAATTCAATAGCCAAGAGTATCCGGAATGTTAAGGAATGATATGAGCTACCAGGATGGAATGGTAAAGGGCCAGGATCGAAACGTATTAAATTGAGGTTTTTGGTCTCTCTTTGTGAGATGAAAGTGAAAACTCACGCAATCCGCCATAGAAATTCACTTTGCCCTTCTTAGGCATCTTTCCAGATAATGGCGTAAAGTCTCCTATAATCCCACCAAAAAAGGCCTTAAAGTTTTCACGTTTCTCGTGAAACAAGTTGGCATCTAACGGATCTTCCTCAAAGAGAATGATAGTTTAAAAATCCACTTTCCTCTATCTATTGCTTTAGGTGATCGCTGCATCGGAAATCCAGAACAATCATCGTAAACGTCGGGGTCATGAAGCCAGAGGTGGGGAAGACAGAGCTATAGTGGACTCCAACATTCAGACCGCAACTTTAAGATTGGGTCGTGGTTTGATCCCGAATTCCGCAGTAGAACATTGCTAAGGTGGAGGTTGAGCGACCGGGATGCCGGATGGATGAGCTCCCGACGGTCTTGGCTGCGAGGCGTCAGACGAGGGTTCTTCGTCAGTCAACGTCCAGTCCAACTGCGCCGCAATTGGCAGGCCTTCAGAAAGTGTCCGGAGGCGGCTCAAAAATTCTGGCCGTTCCTCTCGTGGCACGGCCAACCGAATTTGAAGTCGTCGCCCTTGGGGCATCAGATCGGCTCCGACCAGAAAGACGACGTCCCGCACAGCCCGAAGCCGCCGTTCAAACCAACAGCGCGGCAACACCGTCTCACGAAACCCAGCCAGGAGATTGTAGGCGAAACAGCCCAAGCGAAATGCGGCATCGGTGGCATCAAAGGACTGCAGACCAAAGGTATCCAGGGAGAGGTCCTCTTTGAGTTCCTTGATCCGGTTTTCACTGTCAGCCCGTCCCACTTGGCATGTTAGGTTTTTCCAGCGATTATTTTCCTGCGAACACTTTCGCTGACTCCCCCTGCCCCGATCTCTGAGCAACCCGAGAGTCTGAAAAATTGTCGCACACAGCTGCAGGACCTCCTGCGTCCGACTCGGAACTCGACCTGCCCCAATAGGCGGTCGCGGGAGTTTGGTAGCCTAGCACGATGGGGCCGATCATGATGATAGTGCCGACGCCATGCTTCAACCCAAATTTTGCATTAGCCCGCTACCCTTTTGTATCGTCTGACCTTAGACGTCACCAATTGGGCTCACATTATCTGAGAGACTGCACATGAAGCGACGACGACAGCGGCTCACTCAACGGAACACAACTGTCCGGCCGTCCTCCGGATTGCCGTGGGTCTTTACGGACAAGGCGGTCACGGCTTGGGGTGGGCTGGGTTGATGCAAGAGTTTCTCACGCGGCTGCACTTTCGGGAGATGTTGGCCACTAGTCCGTTGCCCCACCCCTTGTCGAATCGCGGCTATTCGCCGGGACTCATGCTGGAGAGTTTTCTGGTGGCCGTGTGGGTTGGCGGCGTGCACGTTGCGCATACCGCTTTGGTGCGCTTTGATACCGCCCTGTGCGAGATCTTTGGCTGGACACGGGTGGCCTCCGTGGCCACCTTCACGCGATTCTTCAGGCGGTTTCGCCAGAGCACCAATCAGGCCGTCTCGGCTCATTGGGAGCACTGGTTGTGGCAGCAGGTGGCTCCGACCACGCTGCCCCTGGATCTGGATTCTTCCGTCCTGAGGCGCTATGGGACCCAAGAGGGCGCGGCCCGTGGCTACAACCCGCAGAAGAAAGGGCGCCCGAGTCATCATCCCCTCTTCGCGTTCGTCGCGGATCTGCGGATGGTGTTGCACGCCTGGTTGCGGCCAGGCCATTCGGCGGATAGCAGTGCGTCCTGCTCACCTCTTGTGACGAGCCCGTGGCGCCCCTGACCCCTTGCCATTGAGATCAGGCTCGTCCGAGCCGCTCCGTGTTCTTGCGCCAGGCTGTCTTGGCCCACTTCCAAGCGCACGCCCTCAACTGCATCGTAGCGGGACGCCTCCTCCCAGGGTTGCGCTTGGTGCTGCCGGGCTTGACGGCCTGGACCGGCGTCGACCGGGGGTTGGCCGTCACGGATCTCCCCTATCAGGCGCAGGGGTGGCCCCAGGCGCGACGGATCGTGGTGGTCCGGCAAGAAGCCGTCGAGCGGCCCCAGGCGCAGGGGAAATTGTTGAAGGATGTTCCCGGGTATCGGTATCAACTGTTTGTGACCAATCTGACGCTCCCCCCAGTCGAGATCTGGCGGCTGTACCGACACCGCGCCGATTCTGAAAATCGGATCGCCGAACTCAAACAGGACTTTGGCCTGACGGGCTTTTGCCTGGACTCCTTTTGGGGCACGGAGGCGGCGTTTCACGCCGTGTTGTTGGCCTATAACCTCGATGAGTTTGTTCCGCCAAGCCTTGCTACGCGCGCCCCGAGCCGTGAAGCTGGCAACCATGCGAGTCCAATGCTTTGCATGAGCCGCGTGGGTCGGGCGCCAAGGACGGCGCCCAGGTCCTTCGGATCAGTGTGCCTCCTCAACGTCAGCCATGGTTCGAGGGGCTTTTTGCCCAGCTTGAAGGGTTTTCACCCTCCGTGGCCCACACCGGGCTCAACTGTCTAATGCAAAATCCGGGTTCAATCACCACACGGGCTTCGACCAAGCTGTGAAAGCGCTCGGCATCGAGAACATTCCTGGCGAAAGGTCCCATTGAAACTTTCGTGACTCCCATTCTGCCAGGGCTTGCCAGGGGTAATCCGACTGGCCGTGATGTCCTGGTCCTTGAAAAACGTGAGCAGCGGCTGCGCCATCAGCTCCGGTCCATGAGCACTCCGGACGTACCGGGGAGAGCCGTAAGCACCGCGAGCCGTTTGAGTACCGCGATGACCCGCTGATGGGACAACGAACGATCGACTTCAATGGCCAAACACCCTCGTGTGGCCTCATCCTTCACCGTCAAACACCGCAAGGGTTCGCCTGTGCGGGTGACATCGTCGACAAATCCCAGCTCCAAGACATCATTCTGCACCTTGGCGAGGGGCTGGAGGGTCGCCCCGGTCCTCACTTTCTTCCGTGGCTTCCGAATCGGCACCTGGAAGCCACACTGGCGCCAGATCCGGTGAATCCGTTTGAGATTCACCTGCCACCCGCGTTGCCGGAGAAAGCGCCCGGCTAACCGATATCCCCACTGCGGATACCGTTTGGCCACTCCCCGAAACGCCTTCGCCAAACGCGCATCGCGCTTCGGCCTCTTGCCCGCATACCCTATGCCGGGTCGAGCGGTGGTGCAGAGCCAGGCCGCCCGACGAGTCCTGAGCCCACGCGCACAGGCGGCTTGAGCTGCCTGGCGGCGTACCCGTGGGCTTACCACTTTTTTGCCTGGAGTTCCTTCATCACTTCCACTTCCAAATCCCGTTCGGCCAAGACCTTCTTGAGCCGGGCGTTTTCCTGCCGGAGCCGCCGGAGTGCTCGCACATCCGCCACCTCCATCTGCCCAAACTGCCGTTTCCAGCGATAAAGGGATTGTTCCGAGACTCCATGTTGTCGAGCGGCCGCTTCGATAGTGGTCGTCTCCGCGGCCCGCAAAATCCGCACGATCTGTTCTTCTGTGAATCGCTTCTTCTTCATGTCGGTCCTCCTCAGGTTGAGGAAAACCTAACAGAGCGCTGGTCCAATTTTCGGGGGGCACTCCAGCGTCCCTTCAACGACAAATCCAATCAAAATGCTTTGCCGGTTTTTTACGAGAAATCGCGTTTGAACGCCCCGCCTGGGAGGGCGGGGATGAAAAATGCGTGCTGCCACCGGCAGCAAAAATTCGGTAATGTGGGTGCATGGGGCTTCAACGCCGCAACCAAGCCGTGCCGACGGCGCTGAGCAGTCATGGTCCTTGGCGAATCAGCCACAGCAAGGCCGTTCAAATCGCATTGCCCAATGCCTACTTCAACACGCTTGGATTGCCTCGATTGGCAGCGATGGGACGCATTTAACCAGCCGAACCGCCGTGTACGGACCCGTACGCACGGTGGTGTGACAGGGAAAGCCCGTGAGAGCCTACCTATGTCGATCTTGCGATTGGCCCTATATCCAATGAAAGAGGCGGTTTACCAAGTGATGGTTTTTTGAGAAAGTGGGATAAGGAGAAAATTCCAAAATGAAAATTCAGTTCTTCCTGAAAAAATCTATGCGGCGGGCGGTTAGCGGCCGTGAGGATTTTTCATGTCAGAGGATTAAATTGAAGGTAAATGCTTCCCCGGTTGACTCAGCAACGTGAATTTGCCACTGTTCAGGAATGGGCCGACCGGGATATGCGAAGAACATGCGGGAGTTTCGCTGGCAATTTGCCACCGAAGCGGCATGCGTCGAGTACCTGATTCAATGTCGGTGGCCCGATGGGTTCGTGTGTCCGAAATGCTCGGGTAAAGCAGGGACCCGAATGGCCACTCGTCCGCTGTTCCAGTGTCGGAGCTGCCGCTATCAGGCGTCCGCAATGGTTGGGACCACCATGCATCGTTCAAAGGTTTCGATCCAAGACTGGTTCGCGGCAGGCTACCACGTCGCCACGTTTACGCCGGGCATCAGCGCGCTTCAACTTCAACGACAGCTGGGTCTTCGGAGTCATGACACGGCCTGGTTCCTGCTTCACCGTCTTCGCAAGGGAATGGTTCATGATGCCAGATCGCAGCTTGCCGGATTGATCGAAGCTGATGAGACGTTCCTCGGTGGACCCGCATGGCAAGCTGGCAACAGTGACGACTGTTCGTACCCCAGCCCGTTTTGGACGAATCGGGTTTGAAGGAGATAGGATTTGTAACTTTCATGAAAAACCTGAATCAGGAGAAGGATGGGATAAACGGGGGGTTTTTTGTGCTAAATGCCAAGGCAATTGATTACATTAGCGATGATAATATATCTTGGGAGAAAGAGCCTTTGGAAGGTCTAGCCAAAGACGGCTCAGATGATGGGATATCGGCATTTTGGCTTTTGGTCCTGCATGGATACGTTGAAAGAAAAAAATATGTTAGAAGAGCTATGGAGTACAAGAAAGGCTCCATGGAAAGTTTGGAACGAATAAAAACCTGTAAAACCATCATCAATGTAACGATTAAATCAATAGATATGGAAATTGTTGGGCTCATTCCCGCAGCTGGTCAGGGATCTCGCATTGGTCCACTTCCTTGTAGCAAAGAACTCTACCCGGTGGGATTTGGTTCCTTTCCCGGTAAGCAGGGTATGTGGCCCAAAGCCTCTTGCCAATATGTACTGGATAAGATGCGACTTGCTGGAATCCGAAAAGTTTTTTTTGTTTTGCGAGAAGGGAAGTGGGACATTCCTTCGTTTTTGGGGGATGGACAAAATAGTGGAATGCATATCGCTTATCTCATGCGGAATTTACCTTATGGAGTGCCATTTACCTTGGATCAAGCGTATCCTTTTCTTGAAGACAAAATGGTTGCACTTGGATGGCCAGACATCATTCTTCAAGGAGAAAACGAATATCAACAATTAGTAGATTGTCAGAATGTCACAAATGCCGATGTTGTGCTGGGGCTTTTCCCCGCTGATCGCCCGGAAAAGGTGGATATGGTGGAATTGGACGATCGTGGGCGAGTGAAGGAAATTGTGATCAAACCTAAAAAGACGAGGCTGCGTCTATACCTGGGGAATGGCGATATGGACGCCGGCATTTAGTAATTTTTGCATGAATTTGTCCTGACGGCACAACAGTCTGCCGAAACATCTCCAGAAATTTTTGTCGGTGATGTTATCCGTGCAGCGTTCCGAAAGGGATTGAAGGTGGACGCCGTGCTAGTTTCAGATAAACCCTATATTGACATTGGAACTCCTGAAGATCTTAGACGGGTTCTTCGCTTACTCCAAACCATGAATTGAGAGAGGGGCCGTTGTGTCATTTTGGATAATTATATTCTGACCTACGTTCAATCTGTATTCCACCTTTCCTACCTTTTTGACTTCTCACTTACAAATAGACGGTCTATTAATGACATGATATATGGATGCAAAAAATACATTCCTACGACGAGTAAGTATATCGCTGTGGAAAATTGACTAGATTTCTTTTAACCAGGAGATAAAAAGATGATTCAGTTGAATTTGGCTTCACCTCTGTATCGAGATGCTTGGGAATGGTTGGCGAGTGATTGGCGGAGGGTGCAGAAAACACTTAATGGGAAGGAAAATGCCTTTCGAGGAAAACGTGTGTTGTTAACTGGTGCAGCAGGATTTCTCGGATTTAATTTTCTACACTTTTTCTCTTTTCTTAATAGCCAGAAGGGTGATGCACTTCCTGTCGAGGTCGTAGCGGTGGACAATTTTTTAAGAGGACACCCTCGTTGGATTACGGAATTGACCCAAGCTGATTCCCATATCGAATTAAGGCAGTTTGATATTACAAAACCCTGGCCGGATGGAGAAGGTAAGTTTGACTTTATTATTCACGCGGCTACGGTGGCAAGTCCGAAATTTTATCGAATGTACCCACTGGAAACGATTGACGCGAATATTCTTGGTGTGAGATCAATGTTGGAAATGGCCAAGAAATGGAAAAGTGACAGCATGTTGTTTTTCAGTTCAAGCGAGATTTATGGAGATCCCCCTCCTGATGATATTCCTACCAAGGAATCTTTTCGAGGCTATGTGGCCTGCATTGGACCCCGTGCCTGTTATGACGAATCAAAACGGCTCGGAGAAACACTTTGTTATATATATGCACAGGAACATAAGGTTCCCGTGAAGATTGTTCGTCCTTTTAATAATTATGGACCGGGATTACGGCTGGCAGACGGACGAGTACTGCCAGATTTTAGCCAGAACGTATTAAATGGGACCGATATCGTGTTGTATTCAGATGGTTCCCCAACCCGAACCTTTTGCTATGCCGCAGATGCTTTAACAGGGTACCTGCTAGTGTTGTTATCTCCTCATCAAGGGGAGCCTTTCAATATTGGGTCTGATGAATGTGAGATTTCCATGAAAGATCTTGCTCAAAAACTTTTAACGGTGGGAAAAAGTTCGCGAAAAGTTGTTCAAGAAGGCAATAAAGAGGAACATTATTTGACGGACAACCCCGTTCGGAGGTGCCCGGATCTTGAAAAAGCCAAAAAGTTGTTAGGGTATGCTCCTCTGGTTCCATTAGAAGAGGGACTGGAAAGAATGTTGGCGTGGTACCGAAATTATGTGGCATTGGAAGAATTAAAGTAATCCATTAAACATTTTTTCAGTGGAGGAATTCCTTGTGAACATTTCAATTGTCGGAACAGGGTATGTAGGCCTGGTGACGGCGGCCTGTTTAGCCCAAAAAGGTCACAAAGTAGTTTGTGTTGATATCGATCCTGTGAAAATCACCAAAATAAATCAAGGGGTGTCCCCAATTTACGAAAAGGGCTTGGAGGAAATGCTTCGGCAACAGATCAATGTGAATATGGCTGCCTCAACCGATCTTACTGAAGCAGTCTTAAATTCAGATGTCTCGTTTATTTCAGTGGGGACACCTTTCAATGGATCTGAGATCGATCTGCGATTCATTCGCCAAGTGAGTTGGGAGATCGGTTTGGGACTCAAAGAAAAGAATGGCTACCATTTGGTTGTCGTCAAAAGTACGGTTGTCCCAGGTACCACCGATTCGGTGGTGCTGCCAAGGCTTGAAGAGGCTTCAGGAAAAAAAGCCGGAGTTGATTTTGGAGTGGGAATGAATCCTGAATTTTTGCGAGAAGGAGAAGCACTTGAAGATTTTCTGTATCCCGACCGCATTGTTATTGGGGGAATGGATGTTCAAAGCCGGGAGTTATTGAGCAAGGTGTATGAGGTTTTCCCTGGAGTGCCTAAGATCCTAACGAGCAATTCAACAGCAGAGATGATCAAGTATACGTCAAATTCCCTCCTGGCAACATTAATTTCCTTTTCCAATGAAATAGGAAATCTTTGTAGTTCAATGGGGAATGTAGATGTCATGGAGGTGATGAGAGGCGTCCATCTCGACAAGCGGCTCAGCCCCATCCTCCCTGATGGGCAGCGAATTATTCCTGCCTTGACCACCTATATCGAAGCAGGTTGTGGATTTGGAGGGAGTTGTTTTCCGAAGGATGTGAAAGCCATTATTGCTCATGGCGCGAAGTACGGAAGACATATGAAACTTTTGGATGCCGTCATGGAAGTCAATGTTGCTCAGCCTTATGAAGTGTTAGCTCTTTTAAAGAAACACTTTCCTTCTTTTGCGGGTATTAAGGTGGCTGTACTAGGTTTAGCGTTTAAGCCTGGAACCGATGATATGCGGGAATCGCCAGCTATTCCCATTGTTCAGAGCTTACAAGATAAGGGGGCGGTATTGAAAGCATACGATCCGATTGCCCGGTATGAGGCAGAAAAACTGTTTGGAAAGGAAGGAATGACATACTGCGAGAATTTAGAAGAAACTCTACAAAATGTACAAGCAGTCATAATTCTTACGCGTTGGCCAGAGTTTGATAAAGTTCCGGAAATTTTCCAACGATGTGATATTCAACCGGTCTTAATCGACGGTCGTAGGATGTTAGATAAACATTCAATTCGACAATATGAAGGGATCGGATTGTGAGCAATCAGATGGGAAGAGCATGTCGATTTTGTCGAGAGTCGTTATGCCATATTGTGGTCGACTTGGGTATGTCCCCATTGGCGAACTCGTATATCAAGCCGGGGCAAATCCACAAGATGGAGCCATTTTATCCTCTTCGAGTATATGTTTGTCACCAGTGCCTGTTAGTTCAATTGGAAGAATTCGAAAGCCCTGATCATATTTTTAGTGACTATGCCTACTTTTCGTCTTATTCGCAAAGTTTTTTGGAACACGCAAAGGCTTATACCGATGCCATAGTTAAGCGGTTTGATTTAGGACCACAGAATCACATCGTGGAAATCGCCAGCAATGACGGATATTTATTGCAATACTTTCAGAGAAAAGGGATTCCTGTTTTAGGGGTAGAGCCTGCTGCCAATGTGGCCAAGGTGGCTGTTGAAAAGGGGATTCCCACACTAGTCAAATTTTTTGGCGTAAAGACCGCTGAAGCCATGGTAAGCCAGGACCAATCAGCAGATCTTTTACTGGGGAATAATGTCTTGGCCCATGTCCCAGACCTCAATGATTTTGTTGCCGGCATGAAGATCTTGCTCAAGCCGAATGGCATTATAACCATGGAATTCCCTCATCTCCAACGGTTGTTTGATCAAGTTCAATTCGACACAATTTACCATGAACATTTTTCCTATTTTTGTGCTGTAACGGTAGAAAAAGTGTTTCAAAAACACGGCTTGCGGCTTTTTGATGTGGAGGAAATTGCCACTCATGGAGGGTCATTACGAATTTATGCAACACACATGGAAAATCGTGGCCATTCCCTTTCTCCCCGAGTGATCGAATTGAAAGAACGAGAAGAAAAATCCGGATTCACTCGTTTAGATACTTACCTCTCCTTTGAAAAAAAAGTTGTGGAAGTGAAGTTAAGCCTCTTGGAATTTCTTATTGATGCGAAAAGAAAAGGGGAGGAAGTGGTGGGATATGGTGCTCCTGCAAAGGGGAACACATTATTGAATTTTTGTGGTGTCCGTACGGATTTGATGGCTTATACCGTCGATCGAAGTCCTCACAAAGCAGGATGCTATTTGCCCGGAACTCATATTCCAATCTTTTTGCCGGAAAAAATAAAAGAAACGAAGCCTAAATATGTTCTCTTGTTAGCCTGGAACTTGAAAGACGAAATTATGAATCAAATGGCCTTTATTCAGAAGTGGGGTGGGCAATTTGTGGTACCTCTTCCAGAGGTCAAGATCTTTTCTTAGTGCTTGTTTTCTGGGTCGTTCGAAGCAGATAAGAACGTGAACGCTTCTTTATTGAATAGTATTGGAAGTCTTCAACCTGCAGAACTGGGGCGGGAGATCCATCAATTCGCTTCTGAGTTATTTCCGATATGTTGGAGCATTACTGGTAATGGGGTTCGCCAAACCCTGAAGACAGTAGAGCGCTTTATCCCTCTTCAAATTTGCGAAGTCCCGACTGGCACCAAAGTGTTTGATTGGGAGGTGCCGAAAGAATGGAATATTCATGATGCGTATATCAAAAACTCCAAAGGAGCACGGATTGTTGATTTTCAAAAATCCAATTTACATGTGGTGAGTTATAGTACGCCCATTCGTGCGGCTATGAGTTTAGAGGAATTGTTCCCTCATCTCCATACCCTTCCAGATCGTCCTGATTGGATTCCATATCGAACGACCTATTACAAAGAAGATTGGGGTTTTTGTTTGTCGCACCGACAATTACTTTCGCTAAGCGATGACCGGTATGAAGTGTGCATTGATTCCACATTAGAACCAGGGCATTTGACTTATGGTGAATATTACCATCGAGGTGAGAGCTCAGATGAAGTTCTTCTGTGTTGTCATATTTGTCATCCATCTCTATTTAATGACAATTTATCAGGAATTTCACTGTTAGCGCATGTAGCTCAAAAGATAAGTGGCTTTCGCTTACGTTATTCCTACAGATTTCTTTTTCTTCCGGCAACAATTGGAGCGATTACATGGCTGGCTTTGAATGAGTCCAAAGTGTTGAGCGTGAAAAATGGTCTGGTTGTGGCAAATGTCGGTGACGCAGGTTGTGTAACCTATAAACAATCTCGCCGGGGTGACGCGGAAATTGATCTTTGGCTTGCTGGAGCCTTGAAAGATTCGTTAGTTCCCCAGCCGAGATCAAGAAAAATTTTCTCCATATGGGTATGACGAGCGTCAATTTTGTTCCCCTGGGTTCAATTTGCCAGTTGGGAACTTTATGCGCACACCCCACGGACGTTATCCCGAATATCATACTTCTGCGGACAATTTGGAATTTTGCCAACCGGGTGCTCTTGGAGAATCTTTTGTATTGGTGATGAAGATTTTGGCCATGTTAGAAGGAAATGGGCGATTTCTCAATCAGAATCCGAAATGTGAACCCCAATTAGGAAAAAGGGGTCTTTACGCATCCATTGGAGGACAAACGGATTCAAATATCCCCATTATGGCATTGTTGTGGGTTTTGAATTTGTCTGATGGGACTCACTCATTATTGGATATAACCAGACGATCCGGTTTGGATTTTTGGACCATTGTAAAAGCGGCAGAGTTATTGGTGTGTCATGATTTATTGAAAGAAGTGATTTCATAGAGAAGTCCAAAATGTGGAGATAATACCGAATGAGGTATATTGAAACCCAACACGTGATAGCCAGACACGCAGGGGAATATTTTTTAATAGTCACCTAATAGGGTTTTCGGAAATCCCGGATTCCTTGGAATTTTCTCGTTTGTTCAGAAACTAAATTGATGATGCCTTTCATCCTTTTGTTCCGGAAATGGAGTCAAGCCCAAAGGTAGTTGAAATTTTCCATGGCTCCTGAGTATATGTTAGGAAACTTTCCTTTGCACATAACGGCTTGACGTGCAATTCCGATTGGAGGGTATCCCGCAAATTGGGCAAATGGCGATGGCTACGACCCTCCGTCAGGTGAAGCTCCATATCCAACTGGGTTGTCGTCTAATGCTGGTGCCGGGAATGTGTCTAGTTATTGATATTGGCACAACGCACCTCCACAGCTTCATTGAGGATTTAAGGCAAAAGGACTCCCCCAGGATTGGAAATATGCCCAACCGATGCAGAGTCAACGTCTTATGGACCCCTTTGGTAAGACTCCTTGTGGCTGGTTGGCTTCGCGTCTTCCAAGGTACGCTTCAAGAGAGGCAGAGCCCCAGCCCGGGCTTTCTAGTGAGGAGTCTGGCGATACTCCGTTGGAGCCCAATTCGTCAGGCGACCCAGTCGTCTTTTGAAAGATAGCTCACCACATTAATCGTTCGACCTAAGAATCGAATCCGAAGGGCTGATACAATTGGCTTGCACCAATATATAAGAAAACGTGGATCAACTCTTGGAAACAGCCACCAGAGGCCACTTCTTCAGAAATTCTGTAATTCTTCGTCCCTGAAAAACTGATTTTTCAGGGACGACTAGCGATAAATGGACTAAGATAGCCTCAATTTTTCCGAAACCAGTTAGCATGTTGGTAGGGAGTGTGATTGAACCGGACATCAAAACCAGAGAAAACGAGGCTATTGAACTTTGTGGATGTTAAGTGATCCGTGGGTGATTTAAGAAAGGTCTTACTTTCTCGTTGCCTCAAAGTGGCATGCCAGAGTGACGCAATGGGTAACGTCACCTAAAATAAATTTCTCTTAGAGTTGAACAAGGTCTTCCAAAATAAAATTGACCACCCCGAACTTATTACAAGTTGAAAAGTTGGTATTTTTCTCTTCAAAGGAAGAAAAGGAGAAGATGTATGGCGAAGAAGCTACAGGAGGCCAGCCCCAGGGGCAGGCGAGGAGGGTCCTGTCTCGGGGTCGTCGAGACGCGTGGCGACCTGTGCCCAGAACTCCTCCCAGGCGCGGGCCGCGCCGTCGGGATCGGGGAGGAAGATGTTCCCAGAATGCAGCCAATTCCGGGAGTACGGAAGCTCGAGCATCTCCGCCCTCGTCGGAGGGAGGCCTCCAGTGCCGCCGGCACCGGCGACGAGGCATGAACACGAACCTTGGCTCGATGCAGGCGGCGGCGCCAACCGCCACCGTCTCGTTCCAGTGGGAGGGATCGACTCCCTCGGAAACTTCCCACGGGGTAAGTCGCACCGGAACAAAAGGACAGAGTTCCACCCCCAAACGCGGCCTACGGCCGGATCGATCGCGCGCCTGCGACCAACGCTCCAGGAGGACCAAGGCCTCCTCCCGGTCCGCCGGAGTCTCCCCCGGCATCCCCAAGAGAAAACGGAGTCGAAGTCCCGGCCACTCTCCCCGCAGGGCGATCTCCACCGCAGCGCTCAGATCCGATCGCGGAAAGGGTCCGGCCGGCGAGCTGGCGAAGCCGCTCCGAGGGAGCAATGGGAGCAAAGTGCAGTTCCGTGTCGCGACACTTTTGCAGCTCCCGGGCTACCGCCGGACCGAAGCAGGAAGGATCTACCTCCCGGAGTCGCACCCTGGCTCCGTATGGACCGAGATCCTGGTTCAGCAACTCCAGAACCCGGGCGAGTTCGGGATGCCTTCCTGCGCTCTCCCCCGAGAGCACCACGACCGAATCCCCCCCCTGGTCCTGGAGCCATTCGGCCCCCCGCAGGGCATCTTCCACCGGTCGCCACCGAAGCGGCCTCGGAGGGGACACCGGGCAGTCGGGCCCGATCGTCCGGGCGATTTCCAGCATGCCCCCCTTCGAGCTCGGTCCCGATCAAGGGAATAAACGGCGCACCGGGGGCTGGCGGGAGTGCGCTCAGCCACCGACCCTCCGGGACTCTGGAACCCTCCCGGGACCCGAAGGCCGGAACCACCATCCCGTCGATCTCGGATAACCGGAAGAGGGTCTCGCGGCGATGTCCCGCGTCGCCTTGGCTTCCGGAGAGGTTCAAGATCCCCGGGACCAGCACTTCGGGATCTCCCAAGAAACACGCTTCGGCGAAGGCGGAGAGCGACTCCGGATACCAGGCCGCATTGCCGGTGATCACCACCAAGGGATGTTCCGCACCCCGTTCTTCGGCTCGGAGGGGAATTCCGGCCAGGCTCAGCAGGCCCAGGGCTCGGGAGACCGACAGAACGCTCCCCGCCCGCACGAGGAGGAGATCGAAGTCCGTGAGGGGGCGCCGGAGCCCGAACGAGAACATCGGCAATCCCATCTCTCGAAGGGCCGCGATCATGTCTCGTTCCGCACCGGCGGTAAAATCGACGACCACGGACCCTCCCCGCAGCCCTTCCTCCCGCTGCAATTCCATAAGCAGCGTGTGGAAGCCCGCATCCGCCACCGCCCCATCGAGCGGCTCCGGAATGACGAGGCAGAGGGTCAGGCCCGCCCGTTCGAAGTCCCCCTGGCAACGAAATCCCGGAGGCGCCAGGTAGCGCCCCGGTTTTGCCACCAGGGGGAGGACGGAATCCTCCAGGCCGTCGAGGCCCGTTTTCATGTCGATGGGTTCCAAAGGGTTAGGAATGATCGCCCCGAGGCGGAGCGGCCGGCGGCCTCGGGGGCCCCCGCGGGTCGCCCCCCGATCATGGGGGCGCGAGCCCAAGAACCTAACACGACCCCCTAGCCTTCTCAACTGGCGTTGCCATCCTCCTCATGCGAGGGCCAGAACCACCGGAACCGCGCCCCTCGCCCCGGCCTCTCGCAGCCTCTGGGATACCGCGACCAGGGTGGATCCGGAAGTCAGGACATCGTCCACGAGCACCCAACGGCGTCCGGCGGCCCAACCCGGCTGGAGGACGGTGAACGCCGCTGCCACGTTGCGGGGGCGGTCCTCCAAGGGGAGGCGGGCCTGGGCACGGGTTGCCCGGCACCGCGCCACCATCCCCGGGACATAGGGGAGTCCCCAACGGCCCGCGAGCTCCCGGGCCAGGAGCTCCGCCTGATCGTAGCCCCGCTCCCGCCGCCGGGTGGGGTGAAGGGGCACCGAGAGCACCCCCTCCGCGGCGGGGGGCGGTACTCGTCTCGCGATCAGAGTCCCCGAGCGGCACCGCCAGGGCGGGCACTCCCCCGTACTTGAGTCGATGGATCACCGCGTCGAGGGGAGGTTCCATCCACCAGGCGGCAGCCCCGGCCCCAGTGGGCGTGTTCGGGATTGCCGCAGCCGAGTCCGCCTCCCGGCTCCGGAGGACTCGCGCTCGGCACGGCAGACCGGACACAGGGGTCGGGCCGGCACCGGACGGAGTGCGCGGCGACACGCGAGACAAATCCATCTCCCGCCGACCAGGTCCTCCCCGCATCCCGGACAAGTCCGGGGAAGGAGCGTATCCAGGAGCACTCGCCCCGCGCGTCGGCATGAACTGATCATCCCCAACCTCTCGAGGACGAGCCGAAACGGGAGGCGGGTACAGGCGGGATCTGCCGGGGCCTAGAGGGTAGCGCGCGCACTGAGTCCGCGTCGAGGCGACGACTCAGACCTCGTTGCGCCGGAGGGAGACGTTGAATAAGAGGCCCATCTGGGCCAAGGTGGCCAGAAGGAACGTACCGCCGTAGGAAAGAAACGGCAGCGGAATCCCGGTAACCGGGGCAAGGCCCAAGGTCATGCTCACGTTCACTGCCACGTGAAAGACGATCCCGGAGCAGATGCCCACCACGAGCACGCTGGCGAATCGACTTCGGGCGCGCACGGCAAGCCGGATTCCCCGGGCAACCAAGACGGTAAACGCGGTGAGGACCAAGGCGCACCCCACGAATCCACCCTCTTCTCCGAGCACCGAAAACACGAAGTCCGTGTGCTGCTGGGGGAGAAACGCCAACCCCTTCTGGGTTCCCTTCAAGTATCCGCGACCCAGCACCCCTCCGGACCCGATGGAAATGCGGGACTGGATGACCTGGTAGCCCGCCCCTGCCATGTCCTCCTCGGGATCGAGAAACGTGCGGACTCGCTGTCTGCTGATAGGGCTTGAGGCCGTTCCAGATGATCGGGGTCGCCGCTCCCGCCGCGAGATTGACCAGGACGAGGGTGAGAATGAGCGTGCGGGGCAGTTTCATGTAGATGAGGACTCCGCCCAGGGCGAGGAGAAAGACGATCCATACCCAGAGTTTCACCGCCAGGATCATGCTGACCACCGGCGCCAGGACGAGGAGGATCACCGCCAGGGGCATCCCGCACCAGAACAGCATGGGGACCAGAGACGCGGGGATGCTCAAGGACGTGCCCAGATCCGGCTCGATCAGGATGAGCGCGAAGGGAAGTAGCGCCACCCCGAGGATCGGGAAGAGCACAGAGAATCGCCGCAGATCGAGGCGGGGCCGGGCGAGCATGCGGGATATCAGGAGCAACGTGGCCAGTTTCGCCAGTTCCGAGGGCTGGAACTGGAATCCCCCCAGGGCGATCCAGCGCTTGGCCCCCAGCCGCTCCACCCCGATGATCGGCACCAGCACGAGGAGTAGGAGTGACGCCACGTAGAGCACATGGGCGTACTCCTCCCACACACGGTACGGTACCACCGTGCAGATCATCATCACGCCCAGGCCGAGCCCCATCCACATGAATTGCCGGGAGAAGAGCGAACTTCGCCCGGGAAACGCGGGAACCTGACTCGCGGAGTACACCAGGACCAGCCCCAAGGATAAGAGGAAAAAAACGGCGGTCACCATGACCCAATCGACATTGCGCAGCGCGCGCCGGGTCAATCCGTCTCCACCACTTGGGTTATGAGCGAATCAGGCACTCCGAAATAGGAAGCCAGGATACGCTGGGCCACCGGCGCGGCCACCGATCCACCATGTCCCCGATTCTCGAGGACGACGATGGTAGCTACCTGAGGATGATCGGCGGGAGCATAGGCCACGAACAGGGCGTGATCGAAGCCGGGATTCTCGGCGGTGCCCGTCTTCCCCGCCACCGGGATCCCGTGCACCCTGGCGCTGCGGGCGGTGCCTTCTTCCACCGCCTCCCGCATCCCTCGGCGGACTCGTTCGAGGGCGCGCGCGTCCAGGGTCACCTCCCGGACGTCGGCGGCGGGAGGCGGATCGGGATACCGCAGGCGGCGCTCATCCACCCCGACTCCCTTGAGCAGTCGCGGCGTGACCCGACGGCCTCCGGTGGCGAGCATGCCGACCCCCCGCAGGATCTCCACCGGAGTGAGCTGGATCTCGCCCTGTCCGATGATCAAGTTCAGGGTCACTCCGGGACTCCACTTTCGCTTTCCAAAGCGCTCGTCGTAGTACGCGCTGGTGGGAACGAGACCCACCCGCTCCTGGGGGAGATCTACCCCCGTTCGTTCGGCAAGACCGAATAGCTTGGCCGTCTCCGCGATCCCATCCACCCCCAGCTCCACCGCGAGCTGATAGAAATAGACGTCGCAGGAGTTTGCCATCGCTCCGATGTCGTCCAGGCTCCCGTGGCCGCCGCGCTTCCAGCAGTGGAAGACGCGATTCCCGAATCGATGGCCCCCAAAACACGGAGCCAAATACTGGCCCGGAGCCACGATCCCCGCGGTGAGGGCGCCGTATTCGGTGAAGGGTTTCATGACCGAGCCGGGAGGATAGGCGGCCTGGATGGCCCGGTTGAGCAGAGGCAGGCTCTCTCGGGTGAGATCCTGCCATTCCGCCTGGGTGAGGGAGCCCGAGAAGACATTGACGTCGAACGTCGGGCGGCTGGCCATGGCGAGCACTTCCCCCGTCCAGACATCCATCAAGATCGCGGTTCCCCGAATTTCCGGAGCCGGCCCCGGACCGTCGTAACCCGCTCGAGCCAATGCGGCCTCGGTCGCACGCTGCACCTCCGCATCCAGGGTGAGCTCGAGGTCGCGGCCCGGACGGGGCGGGACCGGCTGTCGGCGATTGAAAGCCTCACTTCGTCTCCCCAGCGCATTCACTTCCACGTACCGCTGACCGTCCTCCCCCCGGAGAAGGTCCTCGTACTGGAGCTCCACTCCCGTCTTGCCCATGAGCGACCCCGGGCGATACCCCCGCTCGGCCAGGCTCTCGAGCTCCTTCTCACCCACTTCACCGATGTAGCCCAAGACGTGGGAAGCCAAGGAGTCCGCGGGATACCGCCGCGTGGGCTCCACCGAAACGGAGACTCCGGGGAGGTCCAAGCGATGCTCTTCCACTCGCGCCACCATGAGGCTGTCCGCGTTTCGAACCAGCCGGACCGGTTTGTACGACGTCCCGCGCTCCCGCTCCAGGAGCTCGTGGAAGGTCTGGGTATCCCTACCCACCAGGACGGCTAGTCGCTCCAAGGTCTGGTTCAACCGCTCGCGGTGCTTGAGGAACACCTCGTGCTGAGGATCGAGCCCGATCACGAAAGACGGAGTCATCTCCGCGAGCACCACTCCGTTCCGGTCCAGGATGCGGCCCCGGGGTCCGGGCACGAACTCCGGGCGCAGCCAGTTGCGCTCCGCCAGTTCCCGGCTGCGGTCGGAGGTGACGACCTGGAGATAGAACAAACGGCCCAGGAGCACCACGAACACCACCAGACCGGCCGCCAGCAGGACCAGTCCGCGTTCGCGGCGGTCGCTACCGTTTGTGGAACGTCTTGCCTTCATGCTCCCTCAAGGTGCGCAGGGTACTGCGAGTCCACGTGGCTCGGCGTCGGCGCGCGCCCAAAAGACTTCGGTCTCCGAGCGGAACCAGGAGCGCGGTCAGGGCCGCGCTCGGCAAGGCCGCGCGCAAGAGATAGACCGGCAGGCCCCCCAACTCCCCTCCCCGCAAGATGCAGTAGGAGAGCACCGACTTCACCAGCCCCGCTCCCAGGGTCACCAGGACATGGGTGACGAACGCCTCCCGATAGACCGATCGTCCCAGGATGCCCACCCCCCACCCCACCAGAGCGAGCGGCAACGCCTCCGAACCGACGGGGGTCCCCTGGATCAAATCCCGCAGGACCCCCAACATGAGCCCCGCCCAGGCTCCGCGCGGCGGAGGTAGCCGCAAGGACGCCACCACCACAATCCCCAAGACTAGATCGGGCTGCACGGGCAACCGGCCGAAAAAAACATAGCGAGCCGGCTCGGCGAGGAGGGCGAGAAGGGCGAGAAGGCCCAGGGTTCTCATCGATGGATGCCGTCCAGGTGGGCTCCCACGGTATCCCAGGGAGCGGCGGAATCGCGCGTCCGCCGGGCCGAGGCGAGCACGAAGATGTCCTCGAGTTGATGAAAGGCGGCGAAGGACTCGAGAGTGACGTCCTTGAGCAATCGTTCCGGCGGCTCTGCGACCCTCCCTACCGTGCCCACCGGCAAATCGGGGGGAAATACCCCCCCCAGCCCACTCGAAACCAGGGTGTCCCCCAGAGCAAAGTCCGCCTGGAACGGTACTTGGTTCACCCGAAGGCGGCCCTGGCCGGGATCCCACTCCACCACCCCCAGCGCCCGACTCCGGGTGTTTCGTACGCTGACCGCAATCGCCTCAGAAAGCAGGAGACTCACTCGGGATCGCTGCCCCCCCGCTTGATCCACGATTCCCACCAGGCCATCCACGCTGAGCACCGCGGCTCCCTCCACCACTCCCGAACTCCGCCCCGCGTTGATCCAGGCGAACCCTCGTAGCGGGTCGAGATCCATGCCGATGATGCGGGCGGGGATGAAAGAAAACCCCATCGGAGGGGGATATCCCAAAGCGCGGCGGAGCCGGCGGTTCTCCGCCTCCGCCCGCCGCAGCGAAGCCAGCTCCAGCTCGAGCTGCATGAGCCGGGAGCTGCTGGGGGGCGGACCGGCCAGATAGCGAGCCAGGCGAATCGGTTGGGAGAACGCGGAGAGAAGGACCCCGGTCAGGCCCTCCACCGCGGGGGCGAGGAGGGGGGGGCGACTGACCAAGGCCGTGGTGAGTCCCAAAATGAGCAGCAGACCGGCGAAGAAGAGCACGGCCAGACCCCGGCGGCGCTCGAGAGCCGCCAGAAGCCGTCCCAAGGGACCGAGTAGCAGATTGGGGACGGACATCGGGCCGCCGATTCTAGTCGCGGAACGACTTCATCAGCACCTTTTCGTACTGCTCCGGATTCTCGAGGATCTTGCCCGCGCCGAGCACGACGCACGAGCAGCGGATCCTCGGCGACGCGTGATGGTGAGGTTCGTCACCTCGCGGAGCAGCAGGTCGAGCCCGCGCAGCAGCGCGCCGCCGCCGGTCATGAAGATGCCGCGATCGACGATGTCCGCCGCCAGCTCGGGCGGCGTCTGCTCGAGCGACTCGCGCAGCGCGTTCGACGATCTGCCGATCGGCTCCTGCAGCGCCTCGCGGATCTCGACGCGAGGAGATCGCGCAGCGTGCGCGGGATGCCGCGCACCAGGTCGCGCCCCTTGATCTCCATGTCCAGCTCCTCGGGCGAGCGGGAACGCCGAGCCGATCTCGATCTTGATGCGCTCGGCGGTCTGCTCGCCGATGAGCATGTTGTAGGCCTTCTTGGCGTAGTTGGACGATCGCCTCGTCCATCTCGTCGCCGCCGACGCGGATCGACGTGTCTTGGTCACGATGCCGTTGAGCGCGATCACCGCGATCTCGGTGGTGCCGCCGCCGATGTCGACGACCATGTTGCCGGTCGGGCTTGTCGACCGGGAGGCCGACGCCGATCGCGGCGGCGATCGGCTCGGCGACGAGCAGCACCTCGCGCGCGCCGGCGCGCTCCGCCGAGTCGAGCACCGCGCGCTTCTCGACCTCGGTGATGCCCGAGGGCACGCAGATGATGATGCGCGGGCCGCACCAGGAACTTGTGCTTCTGCGACCTTCTGGATGAACTCGCGGAGCAGGTCCTCGGTGACCTCGAAGTCGGCGATCACGCCGTCCTTGAGCGGGCGGACCGCGATGATCTCGTCGGGCGTGCGGCCGAGCATCAGCTTGGCCTCGGTGCCGACCGCGAGCACCTTGCCGGTCGTGCGTCGACCGCCACCACCGAGGGCTCGTTGAGCACGATGCCCCTGCCCTTCACGAACACGAGCGTGTTCGCCGTGCCGAGGTCGATGGCGACGTCGGTGGAGAAGAATCCCATCATCCGGTCGAACATGGAGGCCAGAGTACCTCGCGGAGGGCGAGACGCACGGGGTGGGCCCCGGGGAATACCCCGGGGGGCCCGAGGTCCGGGGGAGAACCCTCCCTTTCCCCCCGTCGTTCGGGCGCGCCGACGCTAGCAAAGGGGTCGGAGTCCAGCAAGCTATAAAAGCGGGCCGCGCGGGTATGGGGACCCGCGCGGCCTCGATTGCCCGCCGACATCGGGCTCCCAGGGCCCGGCGCCGACCTTGTTTTCGAAGCCCGGCGGCTTAGAAGTAGTAGCTCGCCGTGACCCGAGTGAGCGGCTGGGTGGTGGAATCGCCGCTCAGGAAGTACCCGCCGGTGAACATCCAGTCGGGGTTGATGCTGGCATCCACGTCGAAGTGATCGAAATGAAGGCCCATGCCCAACCCGAACGTGAAGCTCGAGGCGGTGACGTCGACATCGCTGACATCGTCGCTCGCGTTGTCGAACGTCTTGCGGGCACCCGCCCGCATGGTCAGCCAGGAATACACGTCGAACTCGGTGGCCAGGAACAGGGTCGGGAGGCTCCAGGTCGACGCATCGACACCGGCCACGTCATCCGTTTCCGCGATGTAGTCCGCGGAAACTCCCAGGATGAGGAGGTCCGAGCCGTTCACCTCGTAGTTCATGGCGACGCCGGCGTTTAGGCTGGTCCTGGAGATCTCCAGCTCGGTCGCCGCCTCTTCGGTGACGTCCGCCTTGGTGTACTTCAAGAGCGGCACCAAGGTCGTGCGGTCGGAAACTTCCGTCATGATGCGCCCCGCCAGCATGTAGGAGATGTTCCCGGCGTCCTCGCTACTCAGGGTGCTGTCCGCCCAGGACAACCACGCCAGTTGACCGGCCAGCTCGAGATCGGTGTCTTCCCCTATCCCGAGCTTCACGCCGCCGTTGAATGCGGTGATGTTCGTGTTGAGGTCATCCAGGTCGTTGTTGAACCCATCGATGGGGGAGACCTTGGAGGCTCCCGTCTCGATGCTGGAGGTCTGGTAGAGGAGACCCAAGCCGAGCGTCATGTTGTCGAAGTCCTTCGCCCACGTGATGTCGAATTGGGCATCATCTACCCCGGGGAATGTCGGTCGCCACTTGGTTCAGGTAGATGGCGAACACCCCATAGCTGGTGTTGTCCCCGGCCCCGATCACCCCCACGGAGCGGTCGTTGCCAAAGGAGCCGCCGTCGTAGCTCCCCAGAGCCACGGTAGCCAGGTTCGAGAACCGGGCCGCCACGGTCGGGAAGGTGCGGAAGTTGAAATAATCCTCTACGACTCCCGCTGTAGCGCCAACGACTCCAGACGAGCGTCCGACGCCACCGCCTGGGCTACCGGCAGCAGCGCCGTCGCCGCCACCACGCCCAGAAGTACCCAACGGGTCGCTTTCATGTGAACTCCCCCCTTTGTAAGAACCGAACGGTCAAGCAGTTGACCTGACCGGGCGCGGTCCCAAGACCGCGATGACGGGCGATCACCCGACCGTCAAACGGGGGCACGCTACGACACGCCCGAACCCTTGTCAACGGGGGGGGTTACTGGAGAAGCACCGGGGAGGCCCCCCGAAATTGACCCCGTAGGTCCCGGTCGAACCGGGGCTACCGGGGAGGAGGGAGTTCATCCTCACCCGGCCCCGCGAATGAAGGAACTTGCCGTCTCCCAATGAGATACCGATATGACCCACCTTGGCGTCCGAGGCCCCGAAGAAGACCAAATGCCCGAACTGGACCTCCCCCGGCTCCCGGTAGACGTAGGTTTCCCGGGCCGCCCAATCGAACTGTTCCTGGGCGTCCCTCGGGAGCATGACCCCATGGACCCGGAAGGCCGTCTGTACCAGACCCGAACAATCGAGCCCCTTGGCGGTGACCCCCCCCCACTGGTACGGGGCACCCAGAAATCGGAGGGCGCAGCGGACCGACCGAGTACAGGTCTCGGGGGCGGGGGCGCGGACGGTGAGAGCCGTCCGGTCGAGAAGGAGATCCCGGGTGTGTAGGTACCCCTTTTCGCCATCCGGCAGGAGAACTCGGATCCACAGCCCGTCCCGCCCAGGCGGGGGAGGCGAACCCCCAAGTGGCCTCCCGTATCCCCTCGCTTCGGGCGCTGGGACGGGCTCGAACCCGAGCAACCAAGGCCTCAACCTCGACCAGGGGACCCGACTGGTACTCGCGCAAGGCGGCGACCCCGATCGGATGGACTCCCCAGCTCCGGATCCAGCCGGAATACCCGTCGGGGCCCGTCCCCCAGAGCCATCGCCGCGAGTCGGCATAACGAGAGACGACGAGAGGGGTTCCCAGGATGACCTGCGAGACCTGCTCGGAGGCATGGCCGGGTTCCCGACGCAACTCCCCCACTCCCTCATTGACGAGCACGATCGAGCGCGGCGGCATCGTCCCTCCTAGTCCCTGGCGCCCCCGGTCAATTGAAATTGCCGAACCCCTCGACATCCTGGAACACGTAGCTCGGGCTATCCCCCCCGTAAACCAGGTTTCCGTCGCCGGGGACGACCCATGAGCGAGCATTCGGTCCACTCGCTCCGGCTCTCCATGGCGAATGTAGATGCGGCCCCGGTCGGTCCGCCAGCCCGGGACGATCCCCCCGAAGCGCCGACCGGCTTCCTGAACCCGCTCCACGAACAGGTCTCGCGCCTCGTTCCGGTCGGTGCCATGGCTGGGATCCCGCCGGGCCCAAAATCGCACCCAGAGCGCGGGCAAGGAATCGTCCGCTGCGGTTTCCCACTCCAGCCGTTCCTCGCGGGTGGCTACGTACCCCAGGACCGTTCGCGTCAACTCAGGGGATCCGAGAGCAGCTCTCGTCCCCCCACCGCAACCGAAACGTGAGCCCTCGAACCACCTCCACTTCCCCTTGCCGGACGCGCAGTTCCAGCTGGTACTCCCCGTTCACCATCTCGAGGACCGGTTTCCGGAAAACGTAGTCGCCGGTCGTCTCCACGGAGACGCGAACCGTGTCCCGGTACTCAACCGTGGCCCCGCGACGCAGTTCGGCGCGAACCTCCATCACCTCCGCCGCGGAGAGCGCTTGGGATTCCATCTCGGAAGCGGCGGGGGTGGAGCGGGGGCCACTCCAGGCCGAGATACGCGGCCATGGTGTCCCGCTTCCTCGGTGATCCGTCGACCGGGAACGGGAACGATGCCTCCGCGATCGGGGATTCCCGCGGGGCGATCCCGAACCCCGCCCGGGAAACACCCCGAAGCACCGGAGTGGCCACCCCGAACCTCTCGGCGGAGAAATCAGGAATCAGAAGCTCCCGGTCGGAAGTCCCGAGGGCTCGCCGATCCAGATCCTCCAACTGCACTTGGACCCGGATCTTGCCGGGGTTGACGGGAAATCGCCACGCCTCGAGGTGCGGCGCCCTGGGATCCGACCCGGGGACCACCCGGCTGGACTCGCCGAGGCGTTCCCCCCCGGGTCCCCTCAGGGTGACCCGTACCTGTCTGGGATCGGAATCCTGGCTGCCCGCGTTTGCGGGTGAGGGGATGAGGACATGGACTTCTAGAACCGCGTGACCTGCCGTCCCCGGGAACCCGGCCGATTCCACCGCCAGAGGGAGGGGTCGAGCGGCGACCAAGGCGGCCAGGAGCCCCACGCCGCCGGCGAGGGTGCCGAAGTTTCGGAGCCGAGGACTTCATCCGCCGATGCGATGCATGCCCCGGCCCTCCACCGGCCCCACCGCCGTGCCCTCGGCGAGGGCCTGGTGATAGGGATGTTCCTCCGGTTTGAGGGCGATCGCGCGGCGGAATAGATCGAGGATTTCCCCGTCCTTGGCGCCGGCTCGCATCGCCGCCCGGAAATCGACCTCGTTCTCGTTGAGGAGGCAACCGCGCAGGCGGCCTTCCGAGGTCAGCCGGACCCGATTGCAGCGCGTGCAGAAGGAACGATCGGACATGGGAGAGATGAAGGACACCGTGCCGCGCCACTCCGGAGCGGTGAAGGTCTGGGCCGGACCGGCATGTTCCGGAGCGTCCACCGCGGTCAGGGCCACCCGAGTGGCCAGCCGTTCCCGCAGCTCGCCGCTCGGCAGCACCTTGTCCCGACTCCAGCCGTTCCCCGCGAAGGGCATGTACTCGATGAACCGGAGATCCCAGGCGCGGGTCCGCGCCAACTCCGTGAATTCGAAGAATTCGTGCTCGGTTTCCCCGCGCACCAGCACCGTGTTGATCTTGACCGGCAGTATGCCCGCGGCCTCGGC
Source organism: uncultured Nitrospiraceae bacterium (assembly GCA_963734345.1). Taxonomy (GTDB): domain Bacteria; phylum Nitrospirota; class Nitrospiria; order Nitrospirales; family UBA8639; genus Nitrospira_E. The sequence continues at coordinate 3,817 of CAVTGT010000010.1, read as the reverse complement.
GGCGTCGATCCCGGCCCGGACCTCGGCCAGGCGATCGTAGCCGGTGATGCGCCGGAATCGCTCGCGATCCAGCGTGTCCAGACTGACGTTCAGGCGATCGAGGCCCGCCTCCTTGAGCGCCGGGGCGTACCGGGAGAGCAGTACGCCGTTGGTGGTCATCACCAATTCGTGGAGTCGGGGTCCCCCGTTCGAACCCCGTTTATGACGAGCCAAGAGGCTCACCAGCTGGACGCAATCCTTGCGCACCAGAGGTTCCCCGCCGGTCAGTCTCACCTTGCGCCAGCCGAGGGAGACTGCGGCTCCGACCAAACGGTCTATTTCCTCGAAGGTGAGCACATCCTCCCGCTCGGCATGGTGGGGATGATCCGGCATGCAGTAGGTACACCGGAGATTGCACCGGTCGGTGACCGAGATCCGGAGGTAGGTGATGGATCGGCCGAAGGGATCCTGCAGTGCCATGGTGGTGTCCTCACTCAAAGGTACCCATCCTCGCGGACAGGATTCCGCCCTAGTCTACCAGGCCCGGTGAAGGGGCGCGGCCTTGATTTCCCTTCCGCCTAGGCGGCGCGAGGGGGACGGAGGAGCAGGAAAGCCCCCAAGACCACCAGCATCCCGCTCAGCCATTGGGCCATGGTGAGACCGGCGGCGATGGGTGCATTGAGTCGCAGGAATTCCACCAGGAACCGTTCGCTGCCCGCGAGGACCAAGTACACCCCCATGACGGCGGTGGAACGGGACTCCCAGGCCACCCGTCGATTCCACAGGAACGCGAAGAACCCGAGGGATGCCGCGGCTTCATAGAGCTGCGTGGGATGCACGGGCACTTCCGTGGGGGGACTCCCCTTGGGAAATGCCATGCCCCAGGGAAGATCCGTCGGCCGGCCGTAGTCGTCGCCGTTCAGAAAGCACCCCAACCGGCCCACCCCGTATCCGAGGGCGATGAGGGGCGCTCCCATATCCGCCATCACCGCGATCGGGATCTTGCGGGATTTCGCGGCAAGGATGACCGCCACCGCTCCCCCGAGAAGGCCGCCGTAATAGGTGAGACCGGAGCCGGAAAAGAGCACCCCCGCCGGGTCGCGCGTGGTGTCGCTCCAATTGTCGAGGGCGAAATAGAGTTTCGCCCCCACCACGCCTCCGATCATCGCCGCCAGGGTCACCGTCCACGCATCGTCCGCGGTGTACCCGCGACGGAGGAACTCCTTGGCCCCGACCCAGGCGATGATCAAGAACGCCAGGGCAAGCATGAATCCGAAGGAATGGATCGTGATGGGACCCACCTGGAACAACTTGGGAATCATGCGCGTACGGTAGGTAGCCCCCCCTCGGGTGTCAAGGCGCACCGCCGCTTTCGGTCACGGCGGCAGTGACGCGCGGCTTCGGTTAGAATTCCCTCCATCATGCTTCACCCTGTGTCCCCCGCCTCGGCTCCCCGTTCCGCACACCGGAAGATGATGCTCGCGCTCGCCCTGGGAGCGTGCTTGCTGCCCCGGTCGACCGGGGGGTCGATCCGGGTAGTCGCCGCCGACGGCACCGGGGATCACCTCACTGTGCAATCCGGAATCGACGCCGCGGCGAGCGGGGACACCCTTCGCATCGCGCCCGGCTTCTACGCGGAGCACCTTCGCCTCGAAGGCAAGGATCTGCTTTTCGAGAGCATCGAGGGGCCCGAGGTCACCGTATTGGACGGACAGAACACCGGTCGGATCCTGACCATCCTCTCCGCGCCCAATCCGGTGATCCTGCGGGGATTGACGTTCCAGCACGGAGTGATGGGCGGGGTGGAATCCTTCGATCAAGGAGGCGGGGTGGCCGCATTCGTTTCCGCCTTGCAAGTGGAGAATTGCGTTTTCCGGGAGAACGTGGCCTCTTCCCGCGGGGCCGGCCTGGTGATCGGGACCTTCATCCCCGCCGAGGAATTTGCGCTTGCCGCCGGCCCCGCGGAGGCTTCGGGGCTCACCGTATTGAACACCACGTTCGTGGACAATCTCTGCGGAGGCGCCGGCGGAGGAATCCACTGCGACCAGGTCTCGAGCCTGATTCAGGATTCGTATTTCACCGGAAATCATGCCGGAGGGCCGGGGGGAGGAGTGGACTTCCTCGACGCCGATCACCGGATCGAGCGCTGCCGATTCGAGGGGAACTCGGGGTTCCTCGGCGCGGGAGTCGCCATGACCGGGCAAGGTGTCGTGAGCTTGAGCGACGTGGATTTTCGAAGGAACATCTCCAACAATTACGGTGGGGGGGTTTGGATCGTGAATGGAAGCGGCCTGGTGCTCGAACGCACCCGCTTCTTTGGAAACTGGGCGGATCGGGGAGGAGCCCTGTTCCTGGCCCAGACCCCGGTGCTGGCCGGGCGGGTCCTCTTCCGGGACAATTCGGCGGTGGAGCGAGGGGGGGCTGTGTACCTCGAACAGGTGCCGTCGGCGCGCTTCGACCGCACGACGTGGTTCGAGAACAGCGCCCCCAACGGGGCCTCGGTTTTTGTGCTGGGGGGAAGCCTCAACGTCACCGCTTCCATCGTGGGCGACGTGCCCACCAACGCGACCGGGTGCTTCGGGGGGGCTGCGTCCACGTCCTCTTGCACGGTGGGGGGCCAAACCACCGGGGGTTGCCTGACGTTCGTCGCCCGAGTGGCCCTGGAGGCGTGCCCAAGCGATTCCGCGCTGCTGTGTACGGTGCCTTCCCCGGGCGCCTGCGGACCGGTTGGGTACGCCGATACCCCGTGCCCGCTCCCCGCGTGCGGAACGCCGGCCTTGCCGACGACCTGGGGATCGATCAAGGTTCGCTACCGGCCGTGAAACGCTGGTGGGCGGCCTACTTCCTCCTGGGAGGGGCCGGTCTCCTGGTGCATGGCCACCTGGCTCGCGGAGAGCGGGGCCTTCCTCTCCGCCACTTCGCTTCTCTCCCACTTCGGCGCCGCGTTCTGCATCTATGTCGCCGCGCTGCGCGCTGCGCGCAAATTGGGAGAGGCCGGCCGCCGACTGTCCCTGGTGTGGACCTTCGCGGTGAGCGCGGGCAGCCTAGGCATGTACCTCCCGGCGCCGTTTCTCATCTCCTCCGAGGTGCATCGCTACCGCTGGGAGGGGCGCGTGGCCGAGGCGGGATGGAACCCCTACGAGGTCGCCCCGAACGATCCCGAACTGGCGGATCTCCGCGCGGGAATGGATGCCCCGATACCCGACGCGGATCTGAAGGGGCTCCATCCTCCCCTTGCCGAGCTCGTGTTCTACGGCGCGGCCCGGATCGGCAGGGACTCGGTATTCCACTATCGACTGCTCGCGTCCGTCTTCACGCTCCTTTCCGGGCTCGCCTTTCTTCCGCTGTGTCGAACCATGGGAGTGCCGTTCACTCGAGTGACCGTGCTCTTGTGGAATCCCCTCCTGCTCTTGGAGGCGGGCGTGAATGGACACATCGAGCCTCTCGGCATCTTCCTGCTGCTGGCGAGCCTTGCGCTTCTCGTGCGCCGACACCAGCTCTCCCCGACCGGTTTCCTGGCTCTGTCCACCCTGGTGCGCGTGTACCCCATCGCGCTCTTCCCGCTCTATCTTCGCCGGGTCCCTCCCTATCGCATCCTCCTCTTCTTCCTGGTGCTGGGGGTGGTGGCCCTCCCCTTCATCGGGGCGGGGCGGGAGTTGGTGACGGGACTGCGCGAGTACCTGGCCACTGCGCGGGTGAACCCCGGGCTGTTCCTGCTCATCGAAGGGGGGGCGCGCGCGGCGGGAGCGGCACAGTGGGCCCGGCCCGCCGCGGCGTTCCTCGGGTTCGCGATCGCTCTCTGGCTGTACCTCACCGACGATGGGAGCGGCGCATCCAT
>CAVTGT010000009.1:0-87268 GCA_963734345.1 uncultured Nitrospiraceae bacterium | reverse complement strand
CCAGGGCCAGCACACCGACGAACCCATAGGCAATGGCAGGGGCAGTGATCATTGCATCCGCGGCTATGGTGATTTCGCTCACAAAAAGCCCGAAGGGGGGCATGCCGGCAAGAACGAGTCCAGCGACTAACAAGGCTACCCCCGCTGTCGGATGTTCTCGTAACACCCCTGGAACACGAGCCAAGAACTTATGCTCATGCTTTAAAAGAACGAGACCGGCTCCATAGAACGCCGCTGATTTAGCCAGGGCGTGATTGAGCAGGTGCCACAAGCCTCCAAATACCCCCAGGCCGCCAAGACCAAACCCAATTAATGCAATACCGATATGCTCGATACTGGAATACGCTAACAGCCGTTTAAAATCCTCTTGAAGCAACAAGAAAATTGAAGAGAGGGCGACGCAAAAAAATCCAAATCCAATGAGCAAGGTTCCTGTAAATTCAGGCCCCACAGACTGATCGGTCAGGACCTTGAACCGGAGAATGGCATAGATCGCCATGGTCAACATATTCGCGGACAGCATCGCACTGACCGGAGTGGGAGCTTCTCCATGCGCATCGGGTAACCAGGTATGCATGGGTGCAAGTCCCGCCTTGGTCCCGTACCCGACCAAAATGAAAATAAAGGCAATCTTCATCACCGAAGGATCGAGTTTATCGCCGACCTCGTACAATTTCGCCCAGTGCAGAGCTTCTTCGGTAATCCCAAGTAACTGCTCCGAAGAGTAATACACGAGAATTGTGCCAAAAAGTGCCAAGGCAATACCGACTGAACTGAGAATCACAAATTTCCATCCCGCCTCAAGGGCTCCCTTGCTCCGCTCAAACCCGATCAGCAAGGCAGCCGATAAGGTGGCCCCTTCAATGGCAATCCACATGATCCCGAGATTTTCAACGTTGACGGCCAATAACATGACGGCCAAATACAGATCGAATAAAATGAAAAATTGACGAAACCGCTTGAGGGACAGATGTCCACGATCGTACTCCTCACCGACATATCCCACGGCATACAAGGTTCCGGTCCCTGCCACGATCCCGATCACCAAATCAAACCATGCACTCAGAGAATCCGCACGAAGGAACAGGAGAAACGATACGGGTCCGCTCACTGACACTTCATCGACCAATAACATTGACGAAACAACCATGATGCCGGCTTGTACGCAATGAAAAACGTCCAACGTCTGCCGATTACGAATGACAAACCCGCTGATACCAATCAGCAACGGGGTCGCAATAAGCAGGACAATCGGCCAAATCATACGGCTTACTCTTTGAGCGCTTTCATCCGGCTGGTATCCACACTACCAAAGGCCTCTTGAATTTGATGGGTATAAATCCCGACGATCAGGCCGGCGACCAGCACATCGAAAAAAATTCCCAGCTCCACGATGAGCGGCATCCCATAGGCTGCAGCGGTTGCCGCCAGAAACAACCCGTTTTCCATCACGAGAAAGCCAATCACTTGAGTGACGGCTTTCAACCTAGAAACCATGATAAAAAACCCGATCAACACGATGCCCAGAGCGATAGCCAGGGAATCTTGAGTCAGGAGGAATCCGAGATGTACAACAGGTTCCGTAATAAAGAACGCGAGAATCACCAACCCTCCACAGACGAGCAAGCCGGCTGGAATGTTGACATACATGATGACCTCACGTTGCACATTTAACTGCCGCACAATCTTCTTTAAAATCCGTGGCAGGATTATGACCTTAATCACAATCGTGAGAACCGCCGCCACGTAAATATGGTGAATGCCCGTCAAATATGCGACCAGGATGGCGGTCACCGCCAAAAACACCGACTGCAATGCGAATAAATCCACACAGGCCATGAGCCTCCGTTGTGCGACGATGGCAAAGCACGTCAGCAACAGGAGGGCCGAGCACAGATTGACCAGATGGGAACCCATATTGACCGGGATCATTGGCATGTCACACTCGCAAGATATAAAAGAACACCAAGGCTAATAGTGAAAGAATAAAGGCTGCCCCTAGTAATTCCGTCACGCGAAACAACCGCAATTTGGCAAACATACATTCAAACACACCAATCAACACGGCCAATCCCACAACTTTCCCCACATAGACCAACAACCCCAAGCCCAGAGCTGACGGGGACATGATGGTGGCGATGCCCCAAGGCGCAAAAATGTTGGCCAGCAAGGTCAAAAAAATCATGAGTTTCATTCCGGCTGCCCATTCAACCAAGGCCAGATATCGCCCGGAGTATTCCAAAATCATGGCTTCATGAATCATGGTCAATTCCAAATGCGTCGCCGGGTTATCCACCGGCACACGACCGGTTTCGGCCAACGTAATGATAAACAGCGCCACCAAGGCCATTAAATGAGGCGGAGGATCGAGCACGATGCCCTGCAAGATCGCTGTCTTGTAGACGATGGCGCTGATATTGGCCGATCCGGCCGTGAGGGCCACGGCAAACAAGGAAAGAATCAGGGCCGGTTCGGTCAGCGAGGCGACGATCGCTTCACGACTACTGCCCATTCCACCAAAGGCGGATCCGGCATCCAGGCCCGCCAGCATCAGGAAAAAAGTCCCTAAGGCCAGAAGATAGACCAGTGCGATAATGTTTCCCGCGAAATTGAGCGGCATGGGCGCGATAATAGTCGGAACAAGCAGGCTGGCCGCCAACGTCGAGGAAAACAGGATGTACGGAGTGGCTGGAAAGATCCACGAGGCTGTCGTCGAGATAACCGGCTCTTTGCGAAACAGTTTGGCAAGATCCGCGTAGGGCTGGAACACGTTAGCCCCATGCCGGCATTGCAGATGGGCTTTGACTCGCCGGATGACGCCTACGATCAATGGAGAAAGCCCCAACACAAGAACCACTTGCAGAAAAATGACTAAGAAATCGAATGCCGTCATAAGTACGCTCTATCCCATGATCACCAGTAAGAGCACCAAGGTGACAAAAATATAGGCCAGGTACGTTGACAAACTTCCCGCTTGAATGACACGAGATCGATCCGCCAGGGTTGAAAAAAAATTCACGATCGGATGGTACAAATACTTGAGAAAAATTGGCTCGATGGAAAATTCGAAGTGTCTCCGCTTGGCAAAATAATGAGATTCTTCAAGAAATTCCGTCTCGAGTTTGACCGTCGGCTGATAAATGGTGCTAAACACCCGCTTAATGGGCTGAACAAAACCGGTCGTGGTGTATTCCATCCGTGCTGTCAGATTCAAACCACACCCCCACGTTTTATAGAATCGCTTTTTCCCTTTTCCTCCCAGAACATACGCGATGCCCAGCCCCAATCCTGTGAGGCCCACCAGGACAATGGCCAAAACCGGAGTGGAGAGACTTGAAAATTCTCCGCTGACCGGTGCCAGTGTCCATCCGCCCATTTCAAACATCTGCCCGGCAATTGATATGCCCACAAACGATTCACTCACCCGATCAAGGAGGGGCACCACGACCGTGGGACCTAACCCTAAAAACAGACAAAGACATGCCAGGATTCCCATCCCAATGCGCATCGGGACCGGCACCTCTTCCGCTTTTCGTGCGTGGGAGCTTCGCGGAAGAGCCAGGAATGAAATGCCGAACGCCTTGACAAAGCAGGCCAAGGCCAACGCTCCGGTAAGCGCAAGCATGGCGGCGGCGATGGGAAGCATCAATTTCAAAAAAAGGGAAGGGAGTTTCAGACTCAAAAAAAGCCCCTGGAAGACAAGCCATTCACTAACAAATCCATTTGTCGGTGGAAGGGCGGAAATGGAAACCGCGCCAATCAAGAAAAATAACCCGGTCCATGGCATCCGTCGAAGCAGCCCTCCATATTCTTCCATGTTCCGGGTGTGAGTGGCATACAGAAGAGAACCAGCCCCCATAAACAGTAGGGCCTTGAACACCGCGTGATTGATGGTATGGTACAGCCCGGCGATGATTCCCAACGCCGCCAGATGGGGCATGTCATAGGCATAGAACACCATGCCTGTTCCTATTCCCATTAAAATAATGCCGATGTTTTCGACACTGTGAAAGGCTAAAAGACTCTTCAGGTCATGTTCCATCAACGCATACATCACCCCGAGCAACGCCGACACCGTGCCCACCAACAAGACCATAAATCCCCACCACCAGGGGAACGGCCCTCCAAGAAAATCAAAATACACCCGTATGAGGCCATAAATCGCCGTTTTAATCATGACGCCCGACATCAATGCGGAGACATGAGACGGTGCGGCCGGATGGGCATAGGGCAACCACACATGCAGAGGGACAATTCCCGCTTTGGTTCCAAATCCGATTAAGGCAGTCCAAAAGACCAGCGTCCGCAACCCTTCCGGCAGGGATTGTTCTCCGTTTCGAAATGTCTCAAACGCAAACGACCCCGTCTCCTGGTAAAACATAAGAAAGGTCACCAAAATAAATGCCGTGCCCACATGGGTCATAATGAGATAAAACAATCCGGCAAAACGGACATCAGATTTTTCATGTTCGGACACCACGAGAAAATACGAAAGGAGGGACATCAATTCCCACACGATTAAAAAGAAGAAGGCATTATCCGCCATGACGACCAGCACCATGGACAGCAGAAACCCGTTATAGAGGAGGCCGAGAAGACTGACAGGAATTCGTTCGTAAAATTCCCGGACGTAGCCACTCGCAAAGACGGATACCGCCAATCCCACAAGGGAAATCGTGAAGAACAAAAAACCCGGCTCAGGGAATCGAGCCGGAGAGAAAACGTCAGAAGGGGAATAGAAGAAGGCAGGGACAATACAAGCGGCTCAGAGGCCAAGAGCCCAATCAGACCAAGTGACTATTCCCAGGCCGCCGGCCACGGCGGCCGATCCATGGGCAATCACATTCTGAATATGCGGCCGATTTGGGAAAACAGAGAGGGAGAAACATCCCACAGCCATAGGCCAGAAGCAGGGCAAATAGCAGGAGTATTGTCATTCCTTGATTAGCACTTCACTTTCTTCCACCACATTCCAAGAAACGCAGCCGACAGAGAACCGACTGGACAGATACCAAAGGGAACGGGAAAAAATTTCAGAAATGAGGATGAATAGGCGTGCTCGAAATCAATTTGGAGAAATTGGGGCCATAAATCCATCATCGAATTCAGGAATTAAGAAAAGCAAAAGCCATACCTCAAACATTTTTCCCCTCTGTCCTCATTCCTGTACCATCTCAGACAAAAACATCATGAATTTTTCAATATTTTTCAATTCCGATTTCCAAAGAGACCGACAATTGCGTTACCCGATCTGCAAAGCTTGCAGACCGCTTTTCGAGATGATGACCTGAGCCGGGTTGGGAACTATTCCAGCGTGTTCCCGTAATACAACATGTTCTGATAAGTATGTTCTCAGTAAGATTTGTCCTTCTCAGCATCCAATTCTCAATTACGTTGATCGTTCACAGCCATGAACAGACATTTCCCAAAAAAGGTTTCCTGTTAAACCCGAGGGTCCTGGAAAATATCCAGAGTCGGCTCTTAGAAGAAGCCATTTAATGAGCATGCAAATTTTGCATCCCCAACTGATAATTCTTGACGAGAGATTTCGTTAGGTATGACAAATGCCTAAAAGGAATCGGCTTCTCCCAAGCCTCAGGAAACCATGCAAATTTTGCAGGCCAAATCTGATTGAAGGGCCGTCCATACAAAACTTGGAGGACCAAAATTCAAGAAACCCTCATTTTTTGCGGAGAAAAAGGAACTTTACGGCTTATGCAAGATTTGGCATATCCATTGCGTTGGGAATGGTCATATCCATCCAACCGATTCACGAGAACGCCAAGGATCAGCATCATCATGACCAGGAAAAAATCGGGATTGGAATTGTTGACCACGCATCGTTCCCAATTGACTGAAGGGGATGTGAGCAAAATGTCCAACAGAATCTTTCCATTAGCGCCCGATTAACCCCAAAAGAAATACATCGGGAAACGGTCACTGACTTCACGGCGTTGCCGGAGCTGAATAGATTGAGTCTTCACGTGTGAGTCAGAGGCGTTGGACCGTGAAACCAAGGACAAGGTGAGAGGAGGCACCTCTACAATGTTTCCCGGGACGTGACAACCGCCCTGTAAGCATAAGACATCTATCCGTAAAAGGTTGTACCGTCACCGAATCGAATGCATGTTCCTTGACCAAATTACCCGACATTGCCCCCTTCCTCGTCCTTAGCCTATGTTAATATATTGTAATTATGAGGGAATTTCCCTGAGTGCTCCCGAAGAACACAGTTAATCTACACACCAACAATGTTCCAGCCTCGCCCTAAAACACCACTTTTCCAAAACGTGCTTATTCGCCAAATCGTGGCCATCCTTCTCATTGTGGCCGTAGTGGTCAGCGTGTTGTTGGTCTTCAGTCTTGAACATCAAAGCATGGTGGTGGGGCTGACAGAGGGCAAGGCCGCTTCCTCGGAATTGAATGCAGCGGTCGGACAATCCCGTCGGGATTTGATCGCAATTACCCTGCTGCTCTTCTTAGTTGGTGGAGTGGGCATTACCGCAGTCGTGACCTATTTGTATTACGCCAACACCAAAGAAAATCTCGAAGAAGTCAAAGGCTTGGCCCGGCACATTCTGGAAAGCATTACTACTGGTGTGTTGACGGTCAGCGAAGAAGGCCTGATTACCGCGGCCAATCCCACAGCCGAAACCATCCTTGAACGCCCCGCCGCTTCTCTCGTTGGCAAGCATTGCGATGTGGTCTTTGGGGAAGGACATCCCATTCAGGTGATACTTGCCCAAATCCTGGCCCATGGCAAATCCGTCCGCTCAAAAGAAATCACCTTCGACACGCAAAAGGGTGAGGTCCGGACCATTCGTATTAGCAGTGTTGATTTAACCGGAGACGATGGAAAACCGGCGGGAATGATTTTTCAACTGCACGATGTCACAGAGTGGCTGGCTCTGGAGAAGCAGGTGAATGAGGCCCAAAGACTTGCGGCGTTGCATACCTTGTCAGCCGGTGTCGCCCATGAACTTCGCAATCCCCTCAGTGCCCTGGACCTCAACCTCCATTTGCTGAAAGAAGAGCTCAGGGAGACCACTGTACTTTCTCCTCAGGCCAATGACTATTTCCGAGTTCTCAACACCGAATTAAGCCGCCTGTCCGCCATTCTGGACAATATTCTGCGATATGCCCAATCACGACCCGGTCAATTTCACCCTGTACACATTCCCTCGCTCGTGTCTCACGTCACCCAACTGTTACAACATGAGGCCGAAGACAGACAGCAACAACTTCAGCTTTCGGTACCAAAAGATCTGCCGGATGTTCATGGCGACGAAACCCAGATCACACAGGCTCTAATTAATGTCGTCATCAATGCATTTCAGGCCATGTCGCCCGGCGGGGTCTGTCGTATTCTCGTTCAGGAACGTGAACGACAGGAGCGTCGCTGGGTAGAGATTGCCGTTCAAGATACTGGTCAAGGAATTGATCCTCAAGCACTTGTCCATATTTTTGATCCCTTTTATTCCACGAAGGAAACCGGCACGGGCCTCGGCCTCGCTATCGCTCACAGAATTTTACAAAATCACGGAGGCAGAATAGACGTGACAGCTCTTCCCGGCGAGGGCACCTCGGTTGTATTGAGTTTTCCCGTCTCGGTGCATTCGCCGATCATCCCAGTGGAGCATATGTGAAACAAGAAACCCGCGTCCTTGTCGTTGACGACGAAGTCAATATTCGGAACGCCTTAGTGACGATATTGGAGAAGGCAGGGTACCACGCCCAGGGGGCGGACTCGGCAGAGTCCGCTCTGGCGTTGATGAAAGAATCACCAAGTGATCTCCTCATCACGGATGTCAGAATGCCGGGCATCGGGGGAATCGCCTTGGTCCGCCAAGTAAAATCCCTCTGGCCTTCCACAGAAATTATCGTCATTACCGCCTATGGGTCCATTGAGACAGCGGTGGAAGCCATTCGATTCGGGGCTTACGATTTTCTCACCAAACCCATCGACCGCGACCGATTCTCAATTGTGGTCGAAAAAGCCCTGGATCGCCACCGGCTTGCAGCAGAAAACCAGGATTTGCGTCACCAGCTTGAAATTCAAAAACGCGTCGAGGAGATGATCGGCGAGAGTGAGGCTATGCGCCGGATTCACAAGGTCATTGCCATGGTGGCCAAGAATGACGTCACGATCTTAATTGGCGGGGAAAGCGGAACAGGCAAAGAGTTAGTGGCGCGCGGCATTCATCAACAAAGCCTTCGGACGAATGGCCCGTTTATCACCATGAATTGTGGTGCCCTTCCGGAGTCATTGTTCGAAAGCGAATTGTTTGGATACGAAAAAGGCGCGTTTTCCGGTGCGGTTGGAACCAAACCCGGACGGTTTGAATTGGCCGATGAGGGAACACTCTTTCTGGATGAGATAGGGGAACTTCCTTTAAAAGCGCAGGTGGACTTTCTGCGTGTCCTGGAGAGTGGAGAATTCCGTCGGCTGGGAGGGAAAAACGTCATCACCGTCAATACCAGGATCATTACCGCCACCAATCGCAACCTGGCTCATCTGGTCGAAACCGGGCAATTCCGCGAAGATCTCTACTATCGCATTAATGTCGTACCGATCCACCTGCCACCCTTACGAGAGCGGCGTGAGGACATTCCTGTCCTCATCGACTTTTTCCTCCAGGAGTTTGCCCGAAAGCACCGGATACCACTTAAGACACTTTCTCTTCCCTCTTTACGATTTCTGATTCAATACCACTGGCCGGGAAATATCCGTCAACTCCGGAACGTCATTGAACGTCTTGTGGTGACCGTGAAAGAACACTCGATTCAGCCCGACCAACTTCCTGAGGAAATACGAACGAGTGTCAGCCCCGGGAAAACCATGATGGTCTCCCTGGGAACCCCTCTCGAAGATATCGAGCGGGAGGTTATCCGCCGAACCCTCGTGGAAGTCACCCATCATCGGGAACAGGCGGCAAAGCTCCTGGGAATCAGCGTAAGATCTCTTCAGTATAAAATCAAGGAATATGGAATTGAAGTACAATAACCATCCCGAAAGATCCCCCACCTTACCGCTACTGCCTCACCGACGCGTTCGGATACCGAATTTCTTACCGGATGGTTGATTGCACGTCTAGATCAGGAGAGAGTCGATTAATTCTTCAGAGCATAGAACCGGTCCTTTACAATTTTTCCTTCAGAATATTTATCAAATGTCTCTCCCATGGAATTACCCAATTCCATTAATCGCGTATCGGGATGAGGGTGGGTCTTAAACAATAAGGCCACGCTGCTGTCATTGAGACCCGCATGACCAATTTCCTGTAACACCATTGCCAGGCCATAGGAATCATAGCCGGCCCGTGTGGCCAGCACCACGCCGATTCTGTCGGCCTGGATATTCAGCATCTTTATCCAAACCACGAGCCATCACCTCCGCTCCACTCCCAATAAGAGTATTCACGGCCTGCTTCGCTTGTGCATTTTTCATTTTGCCGAGTTTTTGGGAGAACAATCTGCTTCCCATATCGATCGCTTGGCTTTTTTTAATGATGGTCAGATGATGCTGTTTGACGACATGACCAATCTCATGTCCCAGGACTCCAGCCAATTCCGCTTCAGAATGAAGCTGTTTATACAAGCCTTTCGTAATAAAAATAAATCCACCCGGCGCGGCAAAGGCATTGATATCCTCTGAATCCAATACCCCAAAATACCAATCCAGGTCGTTTCTCCCACTGTGCAGACTTAACCATCTTCCAACCTGATTGACGATACCGTTGAAGTTGTTCATCCTTCACCAGTGGCGCAGCTCCAAGCAGTCGTCCTGCAATCTCCTGACCTATGGCTATTTCCTCTTCGGTGGAAGTCCCTTTGACCAGGTCGGTCAGGTCTGTCAGCGAAGGGGTCTTCTTGTTAGTCTTTTTCTCACGCTGTGCCTTTTTTCGATGTTCCTGTGGTGGTATCTTCCGGCTGCCCCAATTGTTTAAGGGCATCACTCAGGTCAAAGGCATAAGCCACGGTTGTCACACCTGGAAATAACAAAAGCCAGAATGAATGCCCGCATAAGAAATCCTTTCAAGCCACGAATTGCCTCCTGCATGTGGAACACCAGAGACCCAATCTGTAAAGATTCAGGTGCCCAACCTCCCTTATCATTTTTTTGATGTCTCATTTTCTAATTTCCGTCTGTTGGCTGCATGAACGGAACTTTTTGTATTTTTAACCCTGCCTGCATTGGCGAATTCTTGGGCTTCTTTTTTTGAGGTTCCGTAGGTTTTCAGTGTCTGCAATTCTTTTCCATTAAACTCGGCTTCCTTTAACTCCTCTTCATCTAGTCCACGAACGCCTGTAGCGGCCACCACATTTCCACTTCCAGCCCTCCCCGTGGCCAGACCCAGCACTCCTGAGGCCTCTGTCGCTGCCGATACCTTTTCGCCGGCGGCCCCTCGCCGAATATATAACATTCTGACCCACCCGGTTTTGCCTTTCCCGGACACCTGTAACCATCCACCCTTTCTTTTCAAAATCTCTACGGTATCCCCTTCCTTTAAGGACGTCACTTCTCGAGCATCTTTAAACGGTTCACTCATGACTGGACATGGTCTGACAACGACACCAGGATCCGAAGCTTTCCCCTCTCCTGGAAACACCCAAATAAGGAACATTGCCAGGAAGGTTAACCATTTCATCATCAAAGTCCTCCTTCTCCGGTTGAACCAACATGGCAGTTTCTGGTGAAGCCCGGATTGAGGCATGGGGCTTTGATTGAATGATCATGGTGCAACCTCAAGCGGTTCCTCTTTGAGATTCATCATGGCCTTGGCCACTAAATTTTGCCAAGCCTCCAGTCTCAATTTCTCATCTCCATAGGGTAATCCTCCCTGGCACCATCCGAGCTTGCATCCTATTGTATCGTTTCCACAGATGCTGCGAGCAACTTCCCGAATGAGAGAGACCGTTTGTTCGCCGGACTTTTCCACCTGCCATGGCTTTGTTTCCACATGATTGCCTATCCAATAAATTAAAAACATATTCTGGAAGGCTTTTTCAATGCCGGCAGGCTTGCGTGAAAAGGCTTCAATGGTAAACCCAACCTTTTTGCCATAAAGACCACGCTTCAGCAGGGTCAGGAATCTTCCGTCCGAGATCTCCTCCAAACTCTCCGGTTGGACGATCGCCACTACGGCATATTGCCAACCGGCTTCCCCTTCTTCCACGTTGAGCCAGACATATTTTTCCATGATCGTGGCTTCGGCATAGGCATACACCCGGGCCAGGGAAAAATAGATCAACCCTGCGGTGATGGGTGCCGTTAAATCAAGGTAATAGGTCGTAAGATTCAAGCTCGCGAAGGTAAAGGCCATCAAACCAACTTGCGACCCGGCAAACACCATATCAATCGCTTTGCGTTTCACTCCGGTCAAAAAGGCCAACGCCGTGACCCAGATGAGGGCAAGCGCCAGAGCCGTAAAGAGCCAGGGGTTTTTAGCCTGGGTAATCCAATCCCCGTTCTTGATATTTCCAATGGCCGTGGCCAGAATTTCCACGCCGGGATGAATCTTTTCCATAGGTGTGGGCTTGCTATCGAACAATGCCGAAGCCGTAGATCCGACAATCACAATTTTTCCCGTGAATTCATCCGTGGCCCGTTGCCTGTCTCTCCGCAAAAAATCGTCGAACACGTTACTAAAGCGAACAGACCGGAAGGCCCCGAATTTTCCCCGCCAGTTTAAATACACATCTGAGTCTGTCGGTAGGTTCCAACCCAATGTTTCACCCAGTTTGGCGGGAAGGGATGGAATACGCCATCCAAAGTGATCCCGATAAACAGGATACTGTCGAACAATCCCGTCTCGGTCCGGGTACACATTATTGGTGCCCATTCTTCCACTTTCAAGAATTCCGGTGAAGGAGGGCAGAAGCAGAGCAATGCCTTTATCCTCTTGTGGTTCTCCGGGCACGGGATTTATACCAGGGATCATGGAGGGGGTGATTTGGCTTAGTTCATCATTAACCGGCGACAAGCGAAGCATGGGGAAAAAGGTATTTCCCATATCACCAACGACTTCATTGAAATATGAATCCGATTCCTTGTTGAACACATCCGGATCACTAAACACAATATCAAACACCACGGCCGAGGGATGTTGTTCCTGTAGCATTTCCAGAAATTCCGCGAAGACCTGACGAGGCCAAGGCCACCGGCCATACTCTTTCGCCATGGCCTCCAAACTGGCTTCATCAATATCGACAATCACGATGTGGGGATCAGCCTTCTCAAACAACACTCGATGCTTCATGATCGTATCAAAAGTTTTGAGCTTCATGCCCCTGATCAGTTCAAAGGAACCGGCATCCAATATCACGAGGATGCTGCAAAAAACGGCGAGATACAAATAAAACCGTCCCTGAGAGTTCGTGACATATCGATACCCGAACTGGACAAGTTTTTCACCCGAAAAATTTTTCATATCGAAGCAATTCTCTCGATCAAGGCCGATTCCACACGCCTTTCATCCTCGTCACCAAACGCTTGGGAAACGATTCATGAGGATGGCAAAAAAAAGGAACCACCTATCTGCCATACACCTAGTTTGGGGAAAGGATGGATGATCTAAATGAGCATCGTACCCAACACCTGAAAAAAAGTACAGGTCACATACCGCGTCGATTCACCGATCTCCAATAAGGCACAGACCGGAACGATTCCAATCAATTTCATTGGATCATTGACACCATATACTTCAAAATTTCCGAGCTCACTGTTTCCGGATTCCCACTGTCTGCGAATACGAGTCACAAAATCCCACAAAGCACCCTGTCTTTCGTCTGAACATGACTAGGTGTTCTAGACCGCAGGATTGAAACATAGAATTTTTTAAATTTATTTCTTTGCCAATTTAGCGTATAATACCTTCTACTCATCGCGGTCATATTCTCTTCGCTAAAATAGATGCTCCGATCTGTGAGTTTAGTCTTTTTCACGTGAAGATTTTCGGCCATTTTCATTCTTCTCTTCCATCCTCAATGGCAAGATATTCTCCTCCATGGTTTCTCCAATTCCAGCGCATCACTCCCGGAAGGATCATCGTATTGGGGGGAGCCTCCGCTATTGTCCTGGGAACCATTTTATTACTGCTTCCCTGGGCGACGGTTCCTTCCAAGCCTTTATCGATCATTGATGCCCTGTTTACCGCAACGTCAGCCGTTTGCGTCACAGGCCTCATCGTGGCCGATACCGCCACGGACTTTACTGGGTTCGGCCAGACGGTTGTCCTCGTGCTGATTCAGATCGGCGGGCTTGGTTATGCGACGCTTGTCACCCTGCTGCTTCTGACGATGAGGCGTCAAATAGGACTGAGGAACCGGATGATGATGGCGGAAGCCTTAAGCACTCTCAACTTGCAAGGATTGATTCCATTTGTGAAGGCCATTGTGATGTGGACCGTGATTCTCGAACTGGTCGGTGCCCTGCTGTTAAGTGTCCGTTTTCTGCAGGACTACCCCCTTGACCAGGCCATCTATCATGGAACGTTTCAAGCGATTTCCGCCTTTAATAATGCTGGATTTTCTTCATTTTCCACAAATTTAATCGCATATCGAACCGATCTCATGGTGAATTTCATCGTGGCAATTTTAATTATTTTTGGAGGATTGGGATTTTTTGTCCTGCTCGATGTGTCCCAATTTTTTCGGGGGGAACGGTATCGCCTTCAGACCCACTCCAAACTTGTGCTGGTCGTCACCGGCCTCCTCCTTGTCGGGGGAACCGTGGGCCTTCTGTTTCTTGAATGGACTAATCCAAAGACCCTGGGAGATTTACCCGTGATCGATAAAATCTTGGTGGGAGCCTTTCACGCGGTTTCTGCCAGGACGGCAGGATTTAATACAATTGACTTCAGTCAATTGGGTAATGCCTCCCTCTACCTCATTGTCATTCTCATGTTCATCGGTGGCTCTCCGGGAGGGACTGCCGGTGGAATTAAGACGACCACATTCGGGATTATAGGGGTTTTTGTATGGACCACCTTGCGTCAGCCTGGAGACGTCGAATTTTTTTGGCGCCGGGTGCCCATTACTGTTGTTCATCGGGCCCTGGCATTAGCGATTCTCGCCATGTTTTTGTTGACGGTATTTACCCATCTCCTATCCATAATTGAACATCATCCATTTCTCTCAATTATGTTTGAGGTCGCGTCGGCTTTGGGAACAACCGGGTATTCGGTGGGCAACGGAGACGTGTTAAGTCTCTCTGCATCCATGACGAACTTTGGCAAACTCGTCATCATTTTCTGCATGTTCATCGGACGTTTTGGTCCGTTGCTCGTCGGACTCGGATCGTTTCAGGAAAAGGAAAGAAAACTGTACCGACTCCCGCAATCAAAAATTTCCATTTGCTAAAACCATGCTGCATTGCTCAACAGACGGGTACATGCTCACTGGTTATTCTAGGGACTCATCCTCTGCCTGAATGACAACAAACGTCGTCTCCGATATCCTCGCCCGAGCCGGCTCAAGACATTCAGGAATGCGGAGATCATGTTGACGCCTAATGCGTTTCCGAGTATCCAGCAGTGGGAGAATGTTTGCCGCCTTGATCGGCATGACGTAACGCATCCAATCGGAAATCGTATCGCTGCTGGGGAGAAATGTATTTCAAAACCCCCAACCCGTCAAGAACGTTAAGCACTCCCGGTTTAATTCCAACAAAAAACAAATATTGACGATGTGACTGAACTATGCGAAGAATATCAGTGGCTATCTATCGGGATCGTGGGCGGTCGATTGCACTGCAGCAGCCGCACCAGGCACAGAGGATTTCATAGATCTGAACAATTCCCCACAGCGTGGCGGGAATCACAATGACAAAAAATGTGACGATGGCAAAAAGACGCCAAAGAGGGTGTTTAGTTTTGGAGAAAAGTTCTTCAGACATGGGGGATGGATGGGAGGATTATAGGAGCCCGCGTTTTTGTAGATATTCCCGATCAATCATGGGAGCGGACTTCGTCGTGAGAACCGCACTTCCTTGCAGTAAGCGTTCAACATATTTCCCAATCAGGTCAGATTCCAAATTGACGGCATTGCCAATTTGCTTGAGCCCCATGGTGGTGACTTTCGCCGTATGGGGGATAATGGCGACTGCGATAGATCGATCTGAAACGGCGTTGATCGTCAAACTTATCCCATCTATGGTAATGGAACCTTTGGGCACACAGTACCGGATAATTTCCTCTGGCGCTTCAACCGTCAGTCGAATCGCATTCCCATCTTGTTGCCGGGCACGGAGGATACCAATTCCATCGACATGGCCCGTTACCAAATGTCCTCCCATTCGGGCATTGAGTTTCATGGCGCGTTCAAGATTGACCGGACTGCCTACTGAGATGGTTCCTAAAGTGGTGCAGTTCAATGTTTCCGTCGACACATCCACCGAAAAGCCGGTATCGCCCACATAGCTCGCCGTCAAGCACGCACCGGACACACTGATACTCTCTCCCACCTTGAGGTCTTCCAGTACCAGAGAAGCGACAATGGATATTTTGGCTCCTGCCAGGCCTTTTTCTATAGCCTGGATCGCACCTATTTCTTCAACAATTCCGCTAAACATATTCCCCCGTTTTTATTCTATATCGCTATCTTTACTAAGGATAACTTTCTTCACCACCAGAACAAAGACCACAAGTAAGACTACCACTCCGAAAGCCGCCACTATCCCGATTATAATATCACCGGTTCCCATTGCTTCCTTCATGGTTTCCGAACTCCTTTATCTTCCCATCAAAAAAGGCCATTATAGCATAGCCGGTTTTTTGATCCCTATCATTGTGAAACCAAAAAATCCGGCCGTCAGCAATAAAATGAACCCGACACAGAGAAACCCGCCTCCATAGCCGAAGGAATGAATGAGGATCCCAGCCAGGAGTGGTCCTCCCGCATGTCCCATGTCCATAATTGTCCCTCGCAATCCCATCCCAGCTCCCAGGCTTTTCCCTTCGGAGTAGTCTGCAACCAGGGCAGTCGTCGAGGAGGTCACCACCGCTTCGCCGAATCCAAAGGCTCCTGCGACAATCAATAAGGGGGCATACTCTTGAATGTGTGGAATGAGCATGACCATGAGTCCGCAGAGGCATAATCCCCCGAAGATGAGCGGAGGCCTTGCCCCACGATCAGATAGTCGTCCCATAAAAGGTTTGGCGGTAAACGAGGTGAACGCCTGCGCTCCGAATAATATTCCAATTTCAGCAGCGTTTAATCCGATGGACAACCCATACAAGGGCAAAAACGCCATAAGCGTCCCGTTTCCGGCCATCTTGGCGGCTTCCACTCCACTCGTAATGAGAATTGGAGGAATCTGACAGACCCGACGGAGCCCCTCCCGCATCTCCTTCCATAAGTTTGAACGAGAATGTTGATGGACTCGTGGTGGTGTTGGAGTCTGAGGAATCAAAGTAAAGAAGACCAAAGCCAACACCCCGAATATTCCGGCTAAGGAAAACGTGGGAGTAAACCCATATTGATACACAATGATCCCGCCGATCATCGGTCCTACTAGCCCGCCTCCTTGGGCCGCTGAGGTATACCACCCAAAGGCCTCGCCCCGCCGTTCCATAAAGAGCTCAGCAACCATCGCTAAGGCCAGGGGAGTAAACATTGCGGTCGCTAATCCGTGAACTAATCGTAAGATTGCTAGGGACGACAAGTCCGAAACGAAGGGATAGATAAATGGCGGTAAGGCGAAGGCCAACACTCCTCCAAGCATTAACCGTTGTCGATTGACGACGTCGGATAACAATCCCATGGGAAGCTTTAACACCACACCGGTCACAGTCGAAACCGCCACAATCAAGCCGACCATGAACGGACCCGCCCCCAGGCTTTCAACAAATAAGGCCAGGGCTGGCCTTCGCACCATGTCGTAACTGATGAAACAGCACAGGCCGACGAGACAAAGAGAGATAAACGCTTTTGAATCTTTCATGTGTGAGAGCGAACGAATACGATTGCCAATAGGAGGAAACCGTCATTGAATAAATGGGACGAGTGTTGAGAAAATCAGAAACTTGCCATGTTCTGACTTTGTAAACGAGATGAAAACGCCCTTCCTGAACCTCCTTCTCAAAAGTTGAAAATCACTTTGTTTTGTGGGTAGCTTTTACGTCCGATCAGTTGCACATGTATTCAGGACACCTTCGGTTCGTTATGGTGTTGACGTGAACCTGAACTCAATGATGGCTTGCTGACCAGGAATAAGTGTTACCTTGGCTTCCTGATAGCCCAAGACTGGATGCCAGCCACCGACCGCCTGAGTGCCAGCCGGGACATCCGTCAATTGAAATACGCCGTGCTCATCAGTCACGGCCACATATGGATTAGCTGATAGCAGCAGCCAGCCTTGCATGAACCGGTGTTGGTCACATTCCAGCTTAATAATACTGCTACGCCGTGCTTTGAGCGGAATGGTCGCCTCTTCTCCCTCTTTCAAATTTGGCAATTGAAAAAGCGGAAGACGCCCCTTATCCAATATCTCCCACCCGCGAAGCTGGTGCGTAATCGGGTCGCCCATGGCCACACGGAGGTTTTGCTCGGCCATAGCACCTATAACGTGTGGCCCAAACTGGCATCGATCCACCGTCACAACCGGGCCTTCTTTCAGTACAGATTTGCCTCGCTCAACCTCTTGAAGAAATATGACGACATCGGCCACCTCCTGTTTCGAGGACACACGAACTTGGGGAATGGCGATGATCCCTTTTTCGTCAGCCAGCGTCCGGCAGAATTCAGGATTGCTCCCCATGGTGACTTTATATGTATCAGGCGACGGAACCAACCCGGTGAATTTCACTACACCGGTGATCGACCCGCCATGAGAAATTTTCTCTTCCTGATAGGCAGAGGACGTTCCTCCGATCAGCGTGGACCACAACATCAAGCACACCATACCCAACAATCGCGATCCAAATTTCCTCTCGCGGTTCTTCACCCGATAGACAATCCTCACACGCATCCCCTCTTCCCTCAGTATATCCTCTTGTTCAAACGCCGACCCTCGACACTTCAAGAAATGGCTTACCTGGAAAACGAAACACCTAATGGAGTCGTGGGAAAGAGACTTTCGGATTCGGGAGGTGTCACACCCTACCAACATGACAACCTGCTCAGGCGTGACAGTTCAATATCATCCTGAAAGTAGTAGGCGGACGTTAGTGGAACAAAGACTACCGCACGTGAACTCCGGACACGTTTTCCGTATTGCAGGTTAGACTGACTTGACAATTACTATTTCCCAAACCCCTCATTTTACAACAGTCCTATTGTGGGGCGGTTTCACAACAACCCCATGTACCATACACCTGCTTACCCAAATGAGGAATGCACGCCAAACAGTGATCTTGCCGTGTTGGATGCCGGTCTGGCAAGGGCCGGACACCCACTAATGGTTGCGAGAAAGGATCGTCAATTGGCAAATAAGTTCGCGTCTCTCTCAATGCTCACGTGTGAGAACGCCACGCCTGAGAAGAAGGACACTCAGTTGTGTTTTAAGAAGCTTAAGAAAAGCAGCGATGGGAGGGATAACACCTGACTAACAGGCTCGTCGCCTAAATAAAAAACATTAATTCTCAGAACAGGGAGGAATCCATCCGATGGATAGCCATGCTGGACCACAGGTATTACATTAACAGGAAACCGACAAGGCATCATGTTCCGTCTGACAAATTGTAATGAGTTCATGAATTTGCAAGTTTTCAAGCAAGTCTGCAACACATCCTTGCGGTTGAATCCAGGTAATGCGACGGTGTAATTCTTTGAATTTATGAGAGCACAACACCAGAAACCCCAAGCCAGCGCTATCCACGAACGTTAAGTGTTGCAGATTGAGAATCAGATGTTCAGGTTCTGTGTAATAACATTGATTGATAATCGCTTTGACATGCCATCGGGAATGTAAATCCAAACGGCCATGAAAATCCACGACCGTGGCCCCCCGACTTCCTCGTACAATTACTTCAATTGCCATAATCTTTAGGAAGCCTTATCGGTCCATTACCCAAGAGCTTAAAAATATTTGTGTCCTTGAGATTCGATCTCGTTCCTGCCAGCGGTCACTCAAGTCATTTTGCCACCACTCCGAGCGGTTCTTTTTCTTTCGACTTACCTGTATCATCTTAGTGTTTTCACCCCCGCACTCCTGTTACAATCTCATTATCCATGCCACCTGCGATTCATCCGGTTGATCTCATAGAAATTCTCCGCCAGCATCGCTTGACTCCGGCCATTGTCTTTTTAACATCACGACGGGCCTGCGACGAAGCTATTGACACCTTTACCCGCAGCTCAGCCAGAGTGTCCCCGAAACGGTCGGAAACCATCTGCGCGTTTTTCGAGAAATTTGCCAAAGACTTCCCGAGTATTGAGCATCATCCGTTAATCCCGGTTGTTCAAGAATACGGGGTTGCCGCTCATCACGCAGGCCATCTGCCTTCCTGGAAAATCGCGATCGAAGAACTCATGCGCCAGGGCTTGTTGGATGCCGTATTTGCAACCACGACTCTGGCCGCCGGAGTGGATTTCCCGGCGAGAACAGTCGTCATTACCCAATCCAGTGTTCGTAAATCACAGGATTTCACCGATCTGACGATCAGTGAAATTCAACAATTAGCCGGACGTGGGGGTCGCCGGGGAAAAGATTTAGTGGGGGTCGTGGTCATTACCCCTTCTCCGTACATTGATATCCACATTCTGGCCAAAGGACTCACGGGCTATCCGGAACCGATTGATAGCCAATTTGTGGTGTCCTATCCCATGATCCTAAATCTGTTAAAAGCTCATTCACTGGATCAGATTGAGGGGCTCCTCGCAAAAAGCTTCGCGCAATTTCAACTGAATCAACGATCGGCCATTCATCAGGACCACCTGGAGCGAATCCAGGAACAATTACAACCCTATGGCCCCAGGGAATGCGCGGATTGGGTCAACCAATGGAAAGTGTTTGACCTCGCCCGACGACGCAAATCTCAGCGGCAACCCCTGGTCAACAACGACACGCCGTTTATGACTGCCTGTCTGCCATTTTTAACTCCAGGGCGACTCATCGGACTGCCGAAAGGTCCGGCTATTGTGCTCCGTCAGTATCGAAGCAGGGGAACCAATACACCCATGTTATCCGTGGTTCGGGCCAAAGGCACCATTGGCGAATGTCCCGCTCATTCCATCACCAAGGTGTATGACCGGGTCTTTGAATTTCAGCCGTCACGGACGCTTCCCTGGTGTCCTCCACATGTCCTCTATCAACTAAAGAAAGAGCTATCCCAGTTACCCGCTCGTCTTCCCATTGTTCCCATTTTGACGGAAACACAGGAAGAGGACGATCCTCTCCTGGCAGAAATCTTAACGGACGAATTTCCCTGTCCTACCTGCCCATCACATTCGGCCTGCAAAAAGGACTTTCCGCTGGCGTCAAAACTTCGCCTCAAGTCTCAACAATTGTCCAAGACCATTCAAGCCCTGCGCGACGGGTTATGGCACCGGTTTCAACAAAAGGCGGAAGTCCTACATAAATTCGGGTATTTAACAGCAAGCTCCCAACTCACCGCTGACGGGGAATGGGCGAGGCTCATTCGCATAAATCACTCCCTTCTTATTACGGAATTAATCCGAATGGAGGCATTTTCAGGCATTGCTCCGGGATTGTTAGCCGGCGTGATGGCCAGTATTTCCCATGACGACGATCGTCCAGGCTCTTACATGCGCCTTCCCTCCGGGCTGGCATCCATGTTGACTCAAGTCCGGGCGGTAGCCGATTCGTTGAGTCCATATGAACCTCCACCCTTGCTACGCTCAGATGTCGCCGCGCTGGCGGAAGGATGGATCAGTAACCCTCAACTCAGCTGGGCATCATTGGTTCGCTCCACCTCCATGGCTGAAGGCGACGTGTATCGTTTATTAGCCAGAACCTTGGAATTTCTCTCTCAATTATATGGCCTCAAGGTCACACATCCGGGATTGGCCGATATCGCCCACTCCGCAATGGTCGCTATGCGCCGTGAGGTCCTGCAGGAACTCCCTTAGCCAGAATTTGGAATACGACGCCATGAATCGTGATGATCTGAATCTTGAACTCCAAACGTTACCCGTCAAATATTTACACCAAATGGCCAGAGGGCGTATTCATCGACATTTCCGTCTTGGGAAACATCGGTTAATCGAATTGATTGTGGCCTTTCCGGAAGACCAGATACTGGCCATTGAATCCGAACTCCAACAAATACAGGCGACTCGGCGGGAACGTCTGGCATTACAGGAAGCCCGCTCTGCTGCACTACACCATGTTCCATCTTCCTCTCCGCAAGCAAAGATCCCCGCGTTTAAGGGAAAACCAAACTTCGGTTCTTCTCAGCCCTCGGTCAATCTCCAACAAATCCTGGAAGGGATTGGAGTTCCTGAGCCCAAACCCTTTGTCCCTGACCCCTGGCAAACCGAAGCGGTGGAATATTTAGCTCATTCAGATGTCATCGTCAGTGCCCCAACGGGAAGCGGGAAAACCTATGTGGCCATTCAAGCCATCAAGCAGGCCATGGCTCTGAACCAAACGGTGATATACACCTCTCCCCTTAAGGCGCTATCTAATACCAAATTTATGGAATTTTCCCAGCTTTTTGGATCCGATCAGGTCGGAATATTAACCGGAGACCGGCGAGACAATGCTCAGGCCCCATTGCTGGTGATGACCACGGAAATTATCAGAAATTTACTCTATGATGCCGCCAGTGGAGAGATTGATCTGCGACTGCATACATTGGGGTTAGTCATTCTCGACGAATCACAGTATTTGGCTGACCCAGAACGGGGAGTGGTGTGGGAAGAGACCATTATCCTGTGTCCCGCTCAGGCCCGACTGCTTCTCCTCTCTGCCTCCATCGGGAACCCTCAGGATCTGGCCGAGTGGTTGCAGGCGATTAGGCCCATTCCCTGCCATCTGGTCCGGCATGCCAAACGATCCGTTCCGCTTCGTGCTCTCTATCTCCATCCCACAGGAGAACTATTCCCGCTTTTCAGAAACCAGGATATTCACCAGGGCAAAGGGTATCATTTTCATCCTGAGACCAAACGCCTGTTTGCCGAGTATGAGATTAAACCCTTTCACTAATTAATTTCATATCAAAGTCATCCTATCCCTAAAATACTCATGTAATACTTTAATTTAAGAACGAGAGCGCCTGTCTCATAAACAACACAGATTGTGGGGAAAATTATACGAGATGGTGGTCGTGCCATGTTATTTGCCTATGATTTACTGATAAAAATTCATATTCTTACCAATTATTATTAAGTATAAAATTTGCTTTATACCTTAAGGGTTTGCCTTATACCTTAAGGTCATGATGAAGAGAACACAACGCAATTCCAGCAGATTGAACACGATGTTTTCACAACCAACCATAATGAACTTTCTGCTGGCAACGCTGGTTTCCTTTGCCTTCGTGGGCTGCCAGGCTTTTCAGCCCACGGCTTCAGGAGAATTGGCTATGGAGGATCAGCATTTCCTAGATACCTGGGATGCCTATAACTATTGCATGGAGGGATCCGACATCCAGCAAATGCTTGCCAACCTTCAACTATTAGATTCTGCCCCCAAACCTATTTCACTTGACGACTCTCCCATTCCCATTCCCTTGTTTTTAAAAAAACTATCCTCAGCCAGAAGTTCTCGTCTCGCAGTCGATCCACGAGCCATGGCCGCCTCATGTTCCATCCATCTCGCTGAAGTGGCCCAACAGTCAGCCGACTCCTACACGGCTCTGCTCACTTTGCAATCAATCATCAAGAATTATCCGGAACCCCAATATGCCTTTTATGTGACAAAAGCCAATCAGGCGATCGAGCAGTTTTCTTCCGTTCGGCCCGCCTCTCTTTCCTCACAAAACGCCTTGGTTCGTTAAGGTTCGGTCAGCCCTTCTATTCTCCACGTTTCCTTCTTCCGCCTTTTACTATGGCAGAATGATCCATTGGCCAAGCGGATCGTTGGCCGGCTCCCCAACAAATCAGATAGCCTGCGTTGAAAGTTAATGAGACGAAGAAGGGAGAAGGAACTAAAGGAGTTGCTTGCTTTTTGGTTTATTGGGCTGGCATTCATCGCACTGACACATGCGACGCAGGGCGGTGTACGAATACAGACCGGTATCATGTCCATCGCTCCATTTAAATCGAAAGGCATATCGCCCGACCGGCTCCACATCCTGCAATAAGATAAGAAGCGGAATGGAGTCAGGCTTTATGCGCAATTCACCGGTCCACTCATCGGTACAGGCCGCACAGGGACAATGTTGTCGCAAATACCGAACGGGATAGATTCCCTTATGACCATCACTCCAGGTGATACCCAACACACCCTTAGCCAGCCATTCCAAATCTGTCGGTTCAAGAGTTGATTGAGAACTCATATTTCATGTCCTTATGAGTGGGCATCCTAAGAAACCCATTGTTCAAATGTTGGCAGTGCTTTTCCCACAACTGCTTGGAAATAGGCCTCAATGGCTTCTTCCACTTCCATCCTGACCGTCCCGATCGCTTTTAAGCGAGAAAGACTGGCCATAGGAAGGCGTCGGGCCTGATCAATAAATGCCAAACTTCCTTTGGAGATAGGCAAGACCCGCCCCACCCCCCGTTGCCCACACCAATCACACACCATTCCCCCTAATCGAGGGGAAAACCACTGAGGGGTGTGTTGGGGAGCACTCTTCCCACATTCCGTGCATCGGTCAATTTGTGGCCGAAAGCCTGTATAGCCCAATACATGAATTTGAAATAATAACGTGCAAAGCCCCAGATCCTGGTCAGGAAGCAATGCTTCCAAACTATACACCAGGGCTGAATACATCTCCGGATTGGGATCACGATCCGCGGTGATCATCTCAACCATACGGACCATCTTGGCGGCTGCCGCCATCACACCCAAATCTTCTCGTACGGCCCGAAAACTTCTGACAAGATCTATTTGACTAATTTGCCCCAAGGCATCCGGCGTTTTTTGAAACAGGGTGACATCAATAATGCCAAAAGGCTCAAGCACGCCGCCGAATCGTGATTTCATCCGGCGGGCTCCACGAGCCGCACCGCGTATTTTTCCTAGATCAGGAGAATACATGGTGATAATCCGGTCAGCATCACCCCATCGTTGGCTTCGAAGAATAACCGCGCGCGTTCTTAAAAGCGGCATGGGAATTCCTTGAGGAATATCCGCACGTCAGACTGGAGATCCAGGTTTTTGGATGCTCATCATCCATACCCCAATTCGCTTAACACCTGCACGTTATCACGCCATCCTTCCTGCACTTTGACCCACATACGCAGATAAATTTTCATGCCGAACAGTTGCTCCATTTCTATCCGCGCACTTTGGCCAATTTCTTTGAGGCGAAGGCCTTTTTTCCCGATGACAATCCCTTTTTGACTGGTTTTATCTACTAGAATAACCGCCCGAATGGTGGTAAGCCCCTTTTCCTCTTCAAATTGTTCAATGAACACACCCACGGCATAGGGCAATTCGTCGTAAGTCTGTTCAAGAACCTTTTCACGAATGATCTCCCCAGCCATCTGACGCATGGACTGGTTCGTCAAAAAGTCCTCGTCATACATCAAAACGGGACAGGAGGGAAGACACGTAAAGGTCAGCTCGACTAATCGCGGGATATTCAACCCGCTCTTGGCCGAGATAGGCACAATCTCTGTCCAGGGAAACCATGTGCGGTACTGATCAATGAGGGGCAGCAACCGGGATTTGGCCACCGCATCAGCTTTATTCAATAACAGAAATACTCCCTGAAAGGGCCGTTCCCCATGCGCCAGCGTCACTTGCTCCATAACATAACGATCCCCAGGACCGGGCAAGACCTGGCAGTCTACCATCATATAGACAACATCAGATTGCGTCAGCGTCCCTAAGGTCGATTGCACCATTTGGGTATTGAGGCGATGATGAGGCGTATGCAGGCCAGGCGTATCGACCAGAATAAGCTGCCCGTCTGGATAATGACCAACCCCTAAAATGAGATTTCGCGTCGTCTGGGGTTTATCAGAGACAATGGCAATTTTTTCACGCACCAACGCATTTAGCAGAGTCGACTTGCCGACATTGGGACGACCAAGAATCGTGAGTTGGCCTGATTTCATGAAATATTTCTCACGAGACGGAAAAAGTTGATAAAACGTGAATGAAAAAATATGAGAAGTTAAAGGGGGTGAGGTGCAAACACCGCGCCGCTAGGGTCTGGCCGTAAATGAAGAAGGGGCAGGCTCCACAAATTGATAGACCACCTCTCCCTGCCGGACCATGCCCAAGCGATTACGGGCCAACTCTTCTAACCGTTGCGGATCCCGCTGAATCCGGGTAATGTCTTCTTGAATGGAGGCATTGATGTCTTCCAATTGATGAATCTGCTCGGTCAGATGCTGACGGGTTTCTCGCATTTGAAAGTATAAGGGCAGACCATCGGAATTAAAAAACATGGTCCCAGCCAGCACACTCATCATCAAAAACGCCCCGACCAATGGAAGGCGATCGAAAAAATCACCCCAAAACCCGGTGGACGCCCGTTTTTTATTATTGGGACGCATGACTGAAGATTACGAGTGTACGGGAAGGACGGCTTTGCCGCGATACAATGCGGCGGAACCTAAGGTCTCCTCAATTCTGAGTAATTGATTGTATTTGGCCAAACGATCCGTTCGAGACAACGACCCCGTTTTGATTTGACCCGCATTGAGCGCCACAGCCAGATCGGCAATCGTCGTATCCTCCGTCTCCCCGGATCGATGAGACACAACAACGCCATACCCCGCCCGTTGGGCCATACGCATGGCCTCCATGGTTTCGGTCAACGTGCCGATTTGGTTGACTTTGATCAAGATGGCATTTCCGATACCTTCACGAATCCCCCGTTTCAAAAATTCAACATTGGTGACAAATAAATCATCTCCCACGAGCTGGACCCGGTCACCAATTTGATCTGTCAACTGCTTCCACCCGGTCCAATCACTTTCATCAAGTCCGTCTTCAATCGAGACGATCGGGTATTGTTTGACCAACTTGGCATAATACTCCACCAATTCGCCTGACGACATTTTGGGTTTGGTCGCATTACGCAAATGATACACCTTTTTCTCGAAAAACTCACTTGCCGCTGCATCAAGCGCCAAGACCACATCTTTCCCCGGCCGGTACCCGGCTTGGTC
The DNA here is from genome assembly GCA_963734345.1 of uncultured Nitrospiraceae bacterium. GTDB lineage: Bacteria > Nitrospirota > Nitrospiria > Nitrospirales > UBA8639 > Nitrospira_E. The sequence continues at coordinate 61,075 of CAVTGT010000009.1, read as the reverse complement.
AACCGCTTGTAAAATGAAGTCCAGGGCTTCTTCATTGGATCGAACTGCAGGGGCAAATCCGCCTTCATCCCCGACCGCGGTACTCATGTTATTTGATTTCAAGATGATCTTGAGATGATGAAAAATCTCCGTCCCCATCCTGAGCGCTTCACTGAACCTTGTCGCCCCAACCGGCATGATCATGAATTCCTGCAGGTCCAGTCCATTATCAGCATGCGCGCCACCATTGATGATATTCATCATGGGAACCGGTAATTCCCGCGCAGCAATCCCACCCAAGTATCGAAATAGGGGAACCCCGAGTTCCTGTGCCGCAGCCCGCGCAACGGCTAAAGACACCCCAAGCGTGGCATTGGCTCCCAACCGCGTCTTGCCCTTAGTTCCATCCAATTGAATCAACCGGGAATCAACGCTCACCTGGTCCTGGGCCTCCATGCCCAGGAGAACCGGGAACATCCGTTTTTGAATCCCTGCTAACGCTTTGGAAACACCCTTGCCCATCCATTGTTTTTTATTGCCATCCCGCAACTCCAAGGCTTCTCGCGTCCCCGTGGAAGCTCCGGAAGGGACAGCGGCACGTCCTACCATGCCGCTGGCTAAACGCACGTCCACTTCGACAGTTGGATTCCCGCGAGAATCCAGAATCATACGTGAGGTGATGTCCTGAATGAGGCTCATAGTAGAAACAATCCCTTGTGATCGTGAGTAATAACCCTCTCCTCTACCTTGTACCCTGAGATGAACCTTAGATCAAGACGTGAGGTGACGTTTCAGCAGCACATTGACCTTACCAGGATTGGCTTTTCCCTGTGAGGCCTTCATCACCTGTCCAACCAAAAATCCTAAGACCGTTTCCTTTCCGGCCCGATATTGCTCCACTTGCGCGGGATGTTGAGCCAGCACCTCCCCAATCATCTTCTTCAAGAGGCCTTCATCGGAAACCTGAACCAGTCCCTTCTCCTTCACGAGTTGATCAGGATCTTTTCCGCTTGCATAGAATTCTGGAAAGAGATCACGCGCAACTTTTAAACTGACGGTCCCGCTTTCCACGAGTTGGAGGAGTTGGACAAGCTGTTCAGGGCGCACAGAGGAAGATTCGGGAGAGGCTCCAGTCGTATGAAGCTCTCGAAGTAATTCGCCCATCACCCAGTTACTGACTGTTTTGGGATGAGGAAAGAGTGTGACGCACGATTCAAAATAATCGGCCAAGCTTTTCGAATCGGTCAGAATTTTGGCATCGTACTCGGGGAGATGATACTCCTTCACAAACCGTTGCAAGCGAGTCGAAGGTAATTCGGGAATCGTCTGACGCAACGATTCGATCCACTCAGCTTCTACATGGACGGGAAGCAGGTCGGGGTCGGGAAAATATCGGTAGTCATGCGCTTCTTCCTTACTTCGCATGACCACCGTTTGGCCATTTTCCACATCCCACAACCGGGTCTCTTGACGAATCGCTCCACCTTCCGTCAACACGTCGGCCTGCCTGGAGATTTCAAAATCCAGCGCGTCTTTGGCAAAACGGAAGGAGTTAATATTTTTTAATTCCACCTTAGTCCCGAGAATCTCTTGTCCCCGCGGGCGAAGCGACACATTGGGCTCGCAACGAAAACTTCCCTGTTCCATGTTCCCATCGCAAACCTCCAGATATACCAAGAGATCATGCAGGGTTTTGAGATAGGCGTCCACCTCATCAGATGAATGCAGGTCGGGTTCCGTCACAATTTCCAACAAGGGGGTTCCCGCCCGATTGAGATCCACCCCACTGCCTTCAACGTGCGCATCATGAACATTTTTTCCGGCATCTTCTTCCAAATGCGCCCGACGAATGCGAACCCGCTTAGATTTTCCATTGACCGCAATATCCACCCACCCCGGTCCACAGATCGGCAAATCAAACTGCGAAATTTGATAGCCCTTCGGCAGATCGGGGTAAAAGTAGTTTTTCCGGGAAAATTGATTCGTGAGAGTAATGTCGCAATGGAGGGCTAACCCCGTGCGAACAGCCATTTCCACCGCACGTTGATTGAGCGCGGGCAGACTTCCAGGTAAGCCCAGACAGGTTGGACACACTTGCGTATTCGGAGGAAGCCCGAAGGAGGTGGGACAGCCACAAAACAATTTGGTCTTGGTCTGGAGTTGTGCATGCACTTCAACTCCAATTACAGGTTCATAAGCCATGGCCGCCAAGGTGCACTCCTCTCCCTTCAGTCTTTATCTGAGACTAGTCCAGTGATTTCATTTCCCGCTCACGGCGCATCGCGTCCCGACCGGCCTCCAAGGCCTCTCGCACCGCACAAGAGATCTCATCCACCAGTTCACGGCCGCGACCGACCACATCTTCCACGGCATCCGTTGCCCGTTCTTTTAAATCTCGCAAATCTTCACCCGTTCGCCTGGCATATCCCGTGATCCGGTCTCGTGATTCTCGACCCGGTTGAGGGGCAAGCATGATCGCCGTGACGGCGCCCAACAATGCCCCGCTTAAAAATGCCAATGCGACCGACCCAGCTGATGCACCAGAATGATTAGTCGCCATACGATGGTCCTCCTTCTTGTTCTTTATGCACACGTTTTTTTACTGTTGACGTTACGGCTTTGAGACCGGCGAGCAAACTGGAAAATCCCACCATCATTGCTTCCCCTTTTCCCCGAATAGCCTGATGGACATGATTGACCGTTTGCCCCACATCTCCTACGGCATTCAAAAAAATTGTCGCCCGATCAATGCCCAGCCGGACTTGATCCGTCAGGCCCAGGATATTTTCGTTCGTCCCTTTGACGTCCTTTAATAATCCCGGCAATTCATGGTTCAGTCGAATGAGCAAGCGTTCAGATTGCCCGACGGTGCGCTTCACTTGAAGAATCATCGGAACCAGATAACCCACTAACACCACGAAGGCCACGGCGATAATGATTGCTGCCAGATCCACCATATCTCCCAATCCTTTCATGAGCGAATCACAGGGCGTTTCGTTCGCCACTGCGTGGCTTGTTCATAGGCATAGGCCGCGCGCAAAATCGTGGATTCCTCAAATGGACGTCCCGCCAATTGTAACCCGATAGGCAATCCTATTGTACTAAATCCACAAGGGACAGAAATAGCGGGAAGCCCGGACAAACTCGCTGGAATGGTATAAATATCCGACAAATACATCTGCAAGGGATCTTCCAACCGTTCACCCAATTGAAAGGCCGGCGTCGGCATGACAGGACTCACCAGGAGATCGACTTTCTTGAACACCGCATCAAAGTCGGCCTGAATCAACCTTCGAACTGCTTGGGCTTTGCCATAATATGCCTCGTAATATCCGGCACTCAGCGCATAGGTTCCCAACATAATGCGCCGCTTGACTTCAGGCCCGAACCCTTGTGACCGTGTCGTCCGATACATCTCGGCCAGCTCTCTCGATTCCTTGGCTCGAAACCCATATTTGACACCGTCATAGCGAGCCAAATTTGAACTGGCCTCTGCCGTAGCCAGAAGGTAATAGGTCGCGATGGCTCGTTCGGTAGAAGGCAAAGTCACTTCTTGAATGGTCCCGCCCAGTTCCTGCAACACTTCTATGGCAGCCTGAACGGTCTCGGAGACTTCAGGATCAAGACCTTCAGCAAAATACTCCTGAGGCACTCCGATAATCAGCTTCTTCACATCTTTCTTTTTGACCGCTTTCGTGAAATCCGGAACCTCCCGATTGGCTGAGGTCGAATCCAGAGGGTCAAATCCCGCAATAGCATTCAGCAGGATAGCGGCATCCGTCACTGTTTTAGTAATGGGGCCGATCTGATCCAAGGACGAGGCGAAGGCAATCAACCCGTACCGGGACACTCGCCCATACGTCGGCTTTAAGCCCACAACTCCGCAACAAGCGGCAGGCTGTCGAATGGACCCCCCGGTATCAGATCCCAAGGCCGCCACACATTCATCTGCGGCCACTGCTGCCGCTGATCCCCCACTGGACCCTCCGGGAATGTATTTTTGATTCCATGGATTTCGGGACGGCCCGAACGCTGAATGTTCCGTGGAAGAACCCATGGCGAACTCATCCAGGTTGGTCTTGCCCAGGATCAAGGGCTGATGGGTTCGGAGACCTCCCATCACTGAGGCGTCGTAGGGTGGGACAAAGTGTTGTAACATTCTGGATCCGCAGGTCGTCCGGATGCCTTCCGTACAAATATTATCTTTAATCCCCAAAGGCATGCCCATTAACGGTTGGGTTTTACGCCAAGCCTTTAACCCATCATCAATCGCGTGGGCTTGTTGGAGAAGCGCGTCCTTCGGAGTCAGGGTGATATACGCCTTGATTTTCGGTTCCACGTGATTGATCCTGAGCAAATACGACTGGGCGATTTCCACAGCACTGACCTCCCCGGCAGTGAATTTTTCCTGAAGCTCTTTTAATGTGAGTTTAAATAGAGACATGAAAAACCGGTTAGTGCGGTGAGTGGATAAATACGGCGATTGATAACTGAGGCTGTGAATACCGAGGAACCGGTTTCACACGGAACTTGTCACTTTGATTCTATTCTGATGATCGACTTGGATAATTGTGGGAACATGCCGTTTGGATTCTTCATCATTAAACAATTCATAACAAAAAATTATGACTTTATCCCCGATCACCCCTAGTCTGGCCGTGGGACCATTCAAGATGATTTCACCTTCGCCACGCGTACCGGGAAGCGCATAGGTGGAAAACCGTTCCCCGTTATTCAAATTGGACACCATCACGGCTTCATAGGGCAAAATTCCCGCACTATCCATCAGCTCTTCATCAATGGTTAAACTGCCCTCGTATTCCAGACTGGACCCTGTCACTGTCGCTCGATGAATTTTACAGCGTAAGAGTTGTCGATACATATCTATTCCTAATCTTCCTCCTCAGAATGATCATTGCCGATTATTAGCTTATTCTCTATTTTCCCAAAATTTTGGGAACTACAAAAAACCCTTCACCTGATTCTGGAGCATTGGCTAATGCCTGTTCCAGGGATAAGCCCTGTCGTGGAATATCTTCACGTAATACCATGCCCTCGTTAGCTTCAGAAGCCGAGAGACTCACTCCTTCGGTCGACACCTCTTGTAATTGATCCACATAGGTCAAAATATGACTCAATTGTTCGGCAAACCTGGATTTCTCCGCGTCGGTCAATTCCAATCTTGCCAATTGGGCAACATGTTCGACTTCTTTTTGAGAAATTGAGGCCATTTTTATTCTTTGGATTCAGACAAATAAAAATGAGAGGGACGCTAAAAGCGGAAACCACGCATTTCAAACCATATTTCTACCATGAATTTCTCTTCAAAAGCTACTCATGCACCGGCAACAAACTTCAGCGGGAATACGGAAAATCAAAGAATTTCCACCATAAAAGCCGACGACGATCCTCGCATGATCCACAATGAGCTAGGTGGCTGATGCAAGGAAACCCTCGTCCGCAAAACTCACATAGCGCCCATCTCCTATGACGATATGATCCAACACTCGAATACCCAGAATTTCACCTGCCGCCATCAGTCGTCGGGTCAAGGCATGATCCTCTTCACTGGGATGCGGATCGCCACTTGGATGATTATGGACAAAGATCACCGCCGCCGCAGATTCTCTTACAGCCAGATTAAAGACTTCACGGGGATGGACAATACTGACCGTCAAGCTTCCCTCGGAGATGGTCATATCCCGGATGAGTCCATGTTTGGCATCCAGTAACAGCGCCTTAAACACCTCATGCCGAAGATCTCGCAAGAGAGGATAGTAATGTTGGAATATGTCCTGACTTTGACGAATCCGTAATCCAGCGGTTAACGGGGTCGCCAAGGCCCGTTTCCCCAACTCAACCGCCGCGAGAATTTGGGCCGCTTTGGCCGGACCAATGCCCGGGACCACACACAGTTCCTGCAAACTACGATTGGCCAACCCTCGCAATCCCTCCAACCGGCCTAGTAAATCCATGGCAACCCCCACTGCCGACAAATCCGGTCTCCCAATGCGTAAGAGGATGGCCAACAGTTGTGCATCCGATAAACCCTGTGGCCCGTTGCTCAGAAGTAACTCTCGAGGGCGTTCATTTTCCGGCCAGGATTGAATCCCTTTTTTCATTTGGGGGTATTTCATGTTTAAACAGCCACGTCGCCGTTCATTATTCATTAAGAGCCTGCCTGCACTATACGCAGCCATTTTTCGCTCCGTCAAAAAGCTCCCCAAGCTCCCCTGTACTCAGGATTGTTGGGGTTTCTGAAACTATGATATCTTCCCCCCGAACATGGACAGCTCTTCCATCAGGATCATTGCCGGGCAATATAAAGGTCGAAAAATCCCCACCTTTCCCGGTCGAGCCGTTCGTCCGACCTCCCAACGGGCCCGTGAAGCCCTGTTCTCAATCCTGGGTGATCAGATTCAAAAGGCGACCATGCTGGATCTATTCGCAGGGACAGGAGCGGTCGGCCTGGAAGCCTTAAGCCGGGGAGCCGCCAAAGTATTGTTTGTTGAACAAAACCCTCAAGCCGGGGCCAGCATTCAACACCTGCTCTCCCGATTCAACGTTTCGTCAACCAGCCGTGTTTTTACTGGAGATGTCTCACTCGCCATACAAAATTCAATTTTGTTAGGATGGCGCCCGTTTGACGTGATCTTTATGGACCCTCCCTATCGGCTCCCGACTATTCAGGAACTTCTACGTCAAATGGAGAAAGCGAACCTGGTTGCTCCGACTGGCCGAATAGTTTATGAACATTTCCATAAAATGACGCCCCCCTTGGCCATAGGAGAATGGACACTCCGTCGAACCGCTCGATATGGGAATACGGCATTTACATTTTATCAACCATTGTCTCCGACAGATGAAGGGTCTGAACCATGACCATTGGCATCTACCCTGGCACATTTGATCCCATTACCCGTGGGCATACCGATGTCATTGCCCGTAGCCTCCGTCTGGTCGAACAGGTTATCGTGGCTGTGGCCCCCAACCCTCGCAAAACCCCCTTATTCGACTTAAAAGAACGGGTGGAACTGGCTAAAATCGCAACAAAAGGCCTTGAGGGAGTGGCTGTCGAGGCATTTGATGGCTTACTGGTGAACTACGTCCGTGAAAGTGGGGCCCTGGCCATTATTCGTGGACTAAGAGCCGTGTCAGATTTCGAACATGAATTTCAAATGGCCCTGTTGAACCGAAAACTGGACTCCAATCTGGAAACCGTTTTTCTGATGTCTAGTGAAGAATATTCATATTTGACCTCCAGTATGGTGAAGGAGGTCGCCTCGGTCGGTGGCCCCCTTCATCATTTTCTTCACCCCGAGGTGGCCGAATGCCTCCAGGCCCGTCTACGGAGGAATGCCCGATGAAACTGGCTTCCCGAACCACCCGCATTACCCCTTCCCCCACCCTGCAACTTTCGGCAACGGTCAAGGCACTGGTGGCGCAAGGACAGCGCGTCTTTGATTTTACAGCGGGGGAACCCTCGTTCGATTCTCCTGACGTAGCCAAAGATGCGGCCTATGAAGCCATTCGATCCGGATTTACCAAATATACGGCCGTAACCGGCATTGATGATCTCAAAGACGCCATTATTGAAAAATTCCAGCGTGATCAGGGCCTGACCTACTCCCGGACACAAATCCTTGTGTCTTGTGGAGCCAAACATACCTTATTCAATCTCGCTCTGGCCCTTTTGGAAGCCGGAGATGAGGTGATCATCCCCACTCCGTATTGGGTTTCCTATCCCGAACAAATCCTCATGGCCGACGCCAAACCTGTCTTTCTTCCCACCTCCGAATCCTCTGGCTATACCATTGACCTGAAGGCGTTGGAAGCCATACTGACCAATCGCACAAAAGCCATCATTCTGAATTCCCCGTGCAACCCAACCGGCAGTATGTATGACCGGAAGACCCTGGAGGGCATTGCCAAATTGGCCCTGCAACACAATCTGCTCATTATTTCCGATGAGATTTATGAAAAAATGATTTACGATCAGCACCAACATTATAGTATTGCCTCCCTGGGTCCGGACATGGCCCGGAACACCATCATTGTCAACGGGGTATCAAAAACCTATTCTATGACAGGGTGGCGTATAGGCTATGCGGCTGGCCCGGATTCGCTGATTAAAGCCATGGGAGATATCCAAAGCCAAAGCACCTCAAACCCCACCTCCATTGCTCAAAAGGCAGCCGTCGGTGCCCTCCGAGGGGGAGATGCATTTATTCAACATATGGTGAAGGAGTTGGATATTCGACGGAAGGCTATTGTAAGTGGATTAAATGGGATCACAGGCATTCATTGCTCAATGCCTTCAGGTGCCTTCTATGCCTTTCCCGACATTTCCCGGTTATTGGGCCGACGCTTTCAGGGACAACCCCTCGAGACCGCGTTCGCGTTGGCGGACTTCTTTCTCAAAGAAGCCAAAGTCGCCTGCGTCCCGGGTGAGCCATTTGGGAGCCCCACCCATCTGCGATTCTCCTACACCGGGACAATGGAAGTGATTGAAGAAGGCGTACAGCACCTGGCTAAGGCAATAGCCAGGCTCGAGTAGGAGATCTACCGCCCATCGAAGACATTCTATTCCTCTTGGTCCCTTTCACTGACACCCTTGACCTGAAGAGAATTGGTCTTATTCTTAAGAACATATAGTCAATATGAGTTTGACTGACATTTACTCTCTGGAGGTATCCCGTGCCCATCTATGAATATCAGTGTGTGAGTAGCGGAGAGCGATTTGAAATCCAACAAAAAATGTCCGATCCTCCCATTCAAACCTGCGACCAATTGTCCTGTCCCTGTGGCAAAGCTCTCCCCGTCACCAAAGTAATCTCAGCCCCGGCAATCATGTTTAAGGGAACGGGATGGTATGTGACTGATTATTCGGACAAAATGAAAGAGCCCGGCAGCAAATCCGAAAACAAAGGGACACCCTCTGAAGCCAACAAATCTGAATCAAAATCAGAATCAAAAACAGATAGTAATGCCAGTTCGACCAACTCCGAAAACGGGAAAAGCGGAAGCAGTTCAACCACCCCTGCACCCGCTACAACTTCGACGGGTTCTTCGGGATCGAATTCTTCATCAGGATCCAGTTCCTCTTCTGGGGCAAGTTCATCCTCCGGGTCCGGTTCCTCCTCGTCTACAAGCAGCAGTTCCTAAGGTTCAACGAAAATGGGTATGTGAGGAATACCACACGAAGTTACTGCCCTAACCTTTTCCACCTGTCATTGAAATCATGCATGGTGAGGCAGCATTCAAGCCTCACAGGTTTCTCAACACGATCAACGCATGTGATGATAGCGTCTTTCACCCGTCTGATTGCTGTCATTGTGAGCCACGGACACGCAGGAAGAGGTCCTGGATTGCTCTCCCTTGACAGCTCCGGCCACCGTCGTTACTCTCATAAGGTTTACCCGTTATCCGGCCTATTCGGCCGTCCTGGCCGGATTGAGGATCATCCTTTAAACGTTAGAGGGAACAGCATGAAGAAGATGTTTGTGCATGGTTTGACAAAAATTGTGTGTACCGTATTCATCGCAAGCATGTGCGTGGCGGGATTTTCATGGCAACAGCAGGCCATGGCCGCAGGAAAAGATTCCTTCCGGGTGGGTGTCATTGATCCGCAAACGGTTATTGAAAAATCGAAAGCCGGAAGCCGTGCCCTGGCTGCCTTAAAAGAGCATGCCCAGGCCAGGGAAACGGTAATGAAAAACGACCAAAAAGAATTAGAGAAACTCCAGGAAGAACTGAAAGATTCGGAGACCAAGAAGCTCAGCGAGGACGATCAAAAGCGCAAACAAGAACGGTTTACCCAAAAGTTTCAAGCCTGGCAAAAACAAGGACAGGATTTTCAAAATGAACTAGGACAAAAACAAAAAGATCTCGTTCAGGAATATATGAAGAAAATTGAAGAAGCGACGAGTGCGGTGGCTTCCCGGCATGGCTTCGACATCGTGATTGATAAAGGCAGTGAGAATACCTTAAAGATTGTGTTATTCAGCAGAGATGGCTTGGATCTCACCAATGAAGTGGTGAAAGAATTTGATCGTCGCTTTAAATAGCGTTCTGCCGATACCAAATTTTCTAAAAAGATCTCCTGCGGGCCATGACTCACAGGAGATCTTTTTTTAACCTGCAATACCTGTTATTTCGAAGGCTCGACGCTGTTCGCGACTAAAGCATATCCCGATTCTTTCCAAGCTTTGATGCCACCTTCCATGGACCATACATGTTTATAGCCCATCTTTTGTGCATTCTCCGCAGCTAACACCGAGCGATAGCCTCCTCCACAATAAAAGATGATTTTCGCGAGTTTATCCGGGATGGTTATCTCAATATCCCGCTCCAGAATACCCTTGCCGAGATGGATAGCTCCAGGCACCATGCCTGTTGCTACCTCATGATCTTCCCGCACATCCACCAGATGGAAGTGCACTCCTGCTTCAAGTTGTTGCTTCACAGCCTCCGCACTACATTCTTGAACATGTCGACGGGCTTCCTCCACCAAACGGATAAACGCTGGATTGTGTTTCATCAGGTTCGTCTTCCTCATCACAAAATTTTTGAATCAAAGATCGCGTAAGCTCGTTACCTGGCTAACTTGTATGGAGCAAGCACCGAATTTTTCGATGAGGCAGGCAACCAAACTTCTATGGGATTCATTTTTTGAGCCGTTGGATTATTTCACAATATGTCGATTCTCTTCGTCAATTCCTAACGCCTTTCGGTAGGATCCCGGGTGGTCTTGTCCAGAACTTTTTGTCTATGGAGCAACAGAACAATGTTTTGTGATACGGACTGGAAAGAGTGAACTATCAAAGAGTAGGTCTAAGAAGCCCAACAAGTCACTAGAGCCTTCAAGGCCGTAAACATGGGAAAACTTCAGGAGTACCGTGAATGAGGCCACGGCCCTTGAGCAGCGACAGCCTCTTCTTCCGATTGATACACAGAAATCACTTGCGGCAAATTGGCAAATTCAAGCAGCTCCCGTACATGGGCTTGGGGACTCACGATACTCAAACGAATACGTTCCGGTCTCAGCCGATGGTACCAGAGAAACATCTGCCCCAACCCCACCGAATCGATCCATGTGATGTTTGAGAAATTGAGGACAATATGCTGGCACCCTATCTCCTGAGCTCCCAAAATAGCGACTTCAATCCCAAGTTTCGATTGACAATCAAATCGGCCGGATAATTCCAGAACCTTCGTATTTTTGAGTCTATGTTCTCTAACCGTGAGCATCTGGGTTTCTGCCTTTGGCTGTCTATTCGGCATAACAAGAAGAAAAATGTACCTGTAAGCAGCCCGTTTAAAAAAAAAACCTCGAAGGGACGGGAAACAACCACCGGACACCTAGATTCGTTTCAGAATCAGTCCTCTAGCACACGGAATAATCAACTGGGTCAACACAGAACTCCATGGCTTAGAGAAAACCCCTTTGGCCGAAAGTGGCCCATGGGGAAGAGTGGTGGGACCTATTTTTTGTTGAGAGGTCACGGATAAAACCAGAATCTTCGCACACATTTTCAAAATGCACGAAAAGCCCTTCGTCAAATCTCCCAAAAAATGCTATTATGCAAAAAGATGAAATACCAAAAATCAGTTTTTTGGCTAATTCTAATTACCTGTGTTCTGTTTTCCATGGAATGTCTTGCCTCTTTCTACTATTTTCAAAGGGCAAATTACGACGCACCATTTGCCCTAGTACAAATGACACAGGCATTAAAAGCAAGGCTAATTAAAAGTGGATTTTTAGCGCCTCCTCCACTGAGCTATAAAATTGGTGACGACCGAGTCGGTTGGACCAACAAAAAGGATACACAATATTTTCCTGACTACTGTGGTTCGAGCGTTACCTATACCATTGGGCACCATGAAGAACGTTTCATCCCCTCTCCTGCAAATCCGATCGGACGAATTCTCTTTCTTGGCGGTTCCTTCACCTTCGGACATTGTGTCAATGATCATGAAACGTATCCATATATTCTCGCGACTGAATTTTGGAAAAATTGGGAAGTCCGAAATATGTCGTCCAGTGGGTGGGGCACTACTCAAGCGTACCTAAAATTAGTCGATGCCATCAACAGCGACGCTCCGCCATCCATGGTGATCTATGGCATGATCAGCCCTCATGTCCAAAGAAATTATCTGCGCCAATCCCACCTGCAGGTGCTGACAGCAAGCTTGAAAAAAATTCCTCATTTTGAGTTGGTGAACGGCGAGCTTATCTTCCACGGCGCTGTCAGAGTTCCTTCTGAGCTAGAAGATAGCTTGGAACTCCGCAAGAAAGAATATGCACTTACCAGTGCACTCCTTTTGGGAATGAATAGAATGTGCGCAGAAAAAAATATTCCATTTTTTGTCATTTTCCTTCCACATTCCGAACAATATCCGTTACAAGTCATCCATACCATTTATGACGCACATCTTCAGTTTTTAGATTTATCAACTTTAGTCGAGGAGGTACTGAGCCCCAAGGACCGCCACCCCACTGCTCATGGACACCGCATGATCGCCCAAGCTATTGCCAGTTCATTTATTTCAGACATTTTGAAGAACGTAATTGGGCAAAAAATGAAACCCACGAAGTAAACTCATTTCCCCCCGACCAGTACCTACCATGTTGCGATCGATCCAATGAAATGAATGCCCAAAAACTCCGGGCTTTCCTTCTACATAACCATAGTTTTGAGATCATTGAGTCCTCCGAACTTTTCCGGACAGAGTTAGAAATTGGTCTCCACGATCATTCATTGGCATCACTCCTTCACAACTGACACGTGATGTTTTACCTCTGCCGCCGTTCAATGATCATTTGTGCCTCCTATATGCCGCAAAACGGTTCTCCGTTCAGCAATCATCTCGGAGTTTCCCGTAGAAGGTTTTCCACATAACCATTCTCCCATGGACTCCCCGATTCAAAGAATAACGGGAAAACGTCAAATGACCATATCTTTGGCGCAACGAGTGGGCGATAAACTCTGGCCAAATAATCCGAACGAATCTTCACTAGACAGTCGTACTAAAGAAATACAATTTCAAAACCTCCTTCACAGTCTGCGAGGTAAAATGGCGCTGTACCGCCATGCCGAGACACTCTCGGGTGTATTAACCAGCACCACCAACAACTTGAGAAGCCGGGCATCGTACGTCCGATCTCTGACAACGTCATAGGACCATGGTGGGATACACTGGCGGTTTTCGGATACACGTGCCAATCGGCGAGGGTGCTTGAGGTTTGTCTGAAGCGCCTTCAATCCTTCCTAATCTCCAGAGGTGTCATCCGTTTTGACACAGCCTTGCGAAGGAAGGGATCAAAGAAGCATCTTGGCCTTTCCTCCGAAACACTCCCGTCAGTTCCTAGGTTATGGCAGGTGTTTCCCTTCCGCGGTCAAGGAAGTTCTCGGCCCTCAAAAAATTCGACTTTACGACATGTGAACTTGGCTCCTAGCCAACCTCCAGGCTGGGAGGGAAAGGGAGGTGTGGCGAATTTGGCAATTGGAATTAAAAAATGGGAGTGGCTTTTGTAAACTAACCGAGAAAGAGCCACATGTTGCTGGTTGGTGCGCCCGGCAGGAATCGAACCTGCGACCCCCGGCTTAGAAGGCCGGTGCTCTATCCAACTGAGCTACGAGCGCATGCTAGGAAAATCGCATAGTTAGTGAGTTTGAGTCAACGACGTGGGAAGCTGATGTGCCCGCTGTTGTGTCTGTCAATTCTGCCCTGAATATCAAGCCCCAAAAACCACAATTTTTGAGTAGAGCTATCATTGCTCTACAGAGTGTCTTATTTCGATACATGCTTTCAAGGGAAAAGTCTACAAACACTCCGCTGTGGGGTATCGACGGGAGAACAGATGGCCACACCTTGCCTAATCGGACTTAGTTCGGACCAATACATAATCCGCCCCAATGGACTCTTCAATACATGGTCTTGAGGCCAGCTTTCACATAGCCGGGAAGATTGGGCTGGCTATTAATCCGATCAAGAAATGTCTTGTCGTCAACAACCGTCAACGGGTCTAGCTCAAGGGGCTCAACGATTTCCGAAAGGGGCCTCGCCGTTCGATCCAACGCGCGTAGGGCTCCCGTGAGCTCCCTTTCCCCACGTAGCGGTAATCGCGGACGGAGATCTACTCCGGAATCTTCCAGTTCATCGAGAGCAAGAGTCCACTCCTGGGTGGATGGCGTCCCTCCTATAACTTCAGACAGTGCAGCACGCAGACCAGTTGAAGGGTGTTCCAACTCGCGGGCTAATTCCGGCAAATGGCCGAGCGCCTTTCGAAGCGTCTCGCATGAAGACTTGAGAGAGAGTGCCCCCACAGTGGGGTCAGTAGTCTCCTGCTGCAGAAAGATCCTCCGTTCAAGACCACCAATCCTAAGACTTTCACCCGAGGCTCCCATCCGGCGCATGAGTCCTGGCAGCCCGTATCGGGAGACTCCGTTGATCATCACTAGCCGGATGTCTGTTTCCTTTGCATGTAAGAGTCCTTGATAGGGATCGCCGGTGACCCCAGACAAGATCAGAAGGTCCGCGCGCTTCCCCACTTCGACTGATCCGAGAGCCGTGTCCCATTGGAGAATCGCTGCCGCATTGCTGGTGGCCATTGAAACAATTTCACGATCGCTGAAGACAGAACCAAACTCTTGGCTCACTAATCTGGCGACCTTGAGTTCCCCTAAGAGATTCTTGCTTCCAGAAGGTGACCAATCTGAACCGATGCCTATCCGGACAGCAGCGTTTTTTGCCGCTTGTATCTTGGCAGTATTCCCATAGAGAAGCAGATTGCTCATTGGAGACCAAATCATGGCCCCTTGGTGTTCTCCGTAGATTGTGAAATCGTCTTCGGTCAGCCCCGCGCAGTGAATACCAGCCAACTGCTTACCAATGGCCCATTTATTATTTGAGATCTGGAGGGCACGAAAATGCTTACGCGCCGCCTCATCCACACCTTCACTTAAATGCAGCAGAAAACATGTGGCCTTCTGAAGACGCTCCCAAAACCGTGCTGCCTCTCTGGCGTCTATGTCAGCGATTCTGGTATCCGCCTCGGGCAACTCTTGTTCATCAGTCTGTTCCACGTTTCGAACAACTCCACGGTAGAAGCGTCGAATTCCGGCGTTGCTAAATAACTGTATCCCTTGGCTGGTCGTCACACCGCCGAGCAAACTTTTGCATTCAACGTAACGAATCAAGGCTGGAACCAACTCCGGGGTTTTCCCGATGATCTGCATGGGACCACTGATAAGCTTCCGATAGGCTGGAATTCCTGACCATTGATTGCGATTATTGTATGTCTTCGGCACATCCCAAAGTCGTAAGGCGTTGTACGCGAGGTGATTGTGAAGCTCGATGAGGCCGGGGAAAATAGTGCCACCGCTTCGTACAATGGGAATATCCTCGAACCCTGTTGGAACAGGAGCTTCGGCATCAGTGACGGCAGCGATGTTACCTCGCTCAATGTAAATCACACCACGAGGGATGACTGTGAAGGCGCTATCCATGAGGACCAAGCGGCCACTCACAGCGAGTTTGGGTCCAGTGAGCGGATCAATTGGGTTCCCACTCCCTTTGCGGACGGGATCATTGTGTGAACGATGTCCCTCCTGGGCTGGAGCACTCATATCTCAGGTGCCACTCCCTTAGGCACGGTGAGTGTAATGTTGCGCCGTTTTGCGTTCACGTTGGCTCCCACACGCCGAGCCCAATTATCCTGGTCACGCATCCACGAGGGAAGTCCAGGCGGAAAATCAATTTCGGGAATAGGGATTTTGTCCCCCGGCTGCCACGATTCACCGTAAAGTGTTAACGATGGCACGAGATCAGGATGCTGGATAGCGGGACGGAGAGCCTGAAGAGCGGCGTTCCACTTGTTCAACATGGCCTTTGTGGCGGTGCGTAGCTTCTCTTTATCACCCTTTGATGAGCTTTCCGGCTGCGTCGGATGAGGAATGGGCGCATAGGTGACCGTCGTATTTTGACCCTCCGGTGTCGCCGCCCACAACTTCCAGGCTCCATCGGCAAGCATTCCCAATGCAACGACAGCTTCAATCTGCTGACCGACAAGCAATGCGTTCAGCCAACGGTGCCGATAATCGATAAGTCCGGGCGCTTTCTTGTTCTTCGCACTCACATTCCCATAGACACTGTACAAAAACGTGTTGATCATGACGTAGCTTCGCTCGATGCCCAGCTTTGCCAGAAATCCTTGGGTCCGCTGTCCCGCCTCGCCGACAAGAATGCGACGGACTATAGATTCGTTCTGTGCAGGGTCCTGTCCGATCACAAGAACACGGGCTGATCCATCCAGCCTGCCTCGATGGAAAATGGGCCCCCATTCGACGCGAAAATCATCGGCTGGATAGACGGTGGAGTCTGGAAAGTCTTCGCACAGACTCTTGAACGGCTCCTCAGCATAGCCAGGATCGAATCGATATCCCATTTTTACCTCCATTGGTTTAGATTTTTAGCCATAAAAATCAGATCGACCAAGCAGGCATTTGCATCATATTGCGAAGAATTGGGCAGTCCAAGAAAAAACAAACACGGTGAGCAAGGTTCGATATCGGGCCACGCCTTAATAATTTTTACCGCTTCCCTTAGACTCGCAATTTGTTCCCCGAGAGATAATGGCATTTCATTACCATCAGCGAAGATCACCCCAAGAACTTTTCGCATTTTTGGCCCGACCTCTCCCTCAGTCAGCCGTCCGTTTGGTCATCCCCCATTTTTACGGTCTTTCAAAAGAAGGCTCATTTACCATCTTTCGAAAATATCACTTGAGCGATCTTTTGCGTAAACGAGGGTTCCGTTATCAGTTCAACCCCCCATGGTCAGATCCCGCTAAAACGTCTCATATTCCCGTGAAAGGTCGGAACGCTCGAAACTCCTGTTTCGTATACCGGGTCCTCCTATCCAAATGGAGCTTGACCTATTGTGGCTCTAGTATAGGTTGCTCCGTAGAAGCAGAGGAAGACCAGCAGAGCTGGTCCTAAGGGAGATACACAATCCAATCTTCCTCATCTCAAGGGTGTCGGGGCAGCATAAAATACGAATACCAACACTCATAGAGGAAGTCTTATGGCATGGAAGCGAGGTTGACTTCATATTCTAATGCTTCGCCAATAGCTGGAATGAGCACAAACGTGCAAGACCCTTTTGGGTTAAATGACTTCAGACTAAATTCCGCTGTAACCGTGTTGAGGTGAACTCCTGATTGTGCCAATTTCGAGGTTTGTTGAATTTTTTGAGGGGGAATGTCTTTTCCATTTTGCTTGAGAACCAAGCGATCTCTTTCCAAATGAGAAGGCATGCGATAACATGAACTGACTTCAACTTCTAAATTCTCATCATTTAAAATTCCTTTTACGGCGTCTTCTCCCAGTTCTCGCCCTTCCTTTGCTTTCAAATACGAAGATAAAACAATATTTTTGAGTTTGGTGGTAATATTACCCGCTCCGCAGTTACCCCCCGTGCCAAATTCATAGCGGCTGACAAAGGCCGTCAATGCTTTGATCCCAGTCTCTCCGCTCTCCCCAAATTCTTCTGCCATTTTCTTCCCTTCATTTTTTGCTTGCTCTATCTGTTCTGAAGTTGGAGTGACTTCCAGAGCAAGGGTTAACGAAGGGAGCAATAAAACTATATAGAAAACAAGATATTTCCCCATTTCTTTGTCCCCAGTTTAAAGGAAGGTCAATTGTGGAAAGAACAAAATTTGGGGGATGTCTATCAGGGTTGCCGCAGTTGAATAAGATATCAGTCCTAAAACTTTTGGACCCTAGGCGAGACGAGATTCATGTCCGTGACCACAGTTCACTGTACAAAATTTGATGGAAAAAGTGAAGAGTGGAAGATGAGAGTAAGGCACAAAAGTTTTAGGCTAAAAGTCATAAAAATTAAGGATACCTGTCATTTTTGATGAAAGAGTTTGGTCGGTTTTGTTATCCTCACCCTCCAAGGACCATCGAAATTCTGGCACATACCGAGCGCTTCCTAATGACCTGTGGGCTGATCCTTTGTGTGTTTTCCGCCTGCGCCACCCCCTCGAAGAAATCTACGGATTCCCTGACACCCACTGAGCAATGGTTATTCTGTTCAGCGATCAAGAGAAGACTGAAGGATTTTGATGTGGGCATTCCCAAAGGCGCAAACATTACCCTGACCGCTACAGATCTGAGGGTTGACCAGAGTTTAAACGGTCGGTAGGGAGATTATGAGATTTCTTCGGGCAGGATACCGACGACCAAACCAGAAAAGCGTGATGGAATCTTAATTTTAGAAAAGAACCGGAGAAATGGGATCAGGTCCAATGAATGAATTGAATCCGTTATGGAGGTAATCCAAAACAGAACCGTGGCAGAAACTGGAAATTGCGCAGTTCCTACGGAGAAGGAAATGGTCTAAGTAATTGAAAGGGATTTGGTCGGGGCGAGAGGATTTGAACCTCCGACATCCTGCTCCCAAAGCAGGCGCGCTACCGGGCTGCGCTACGCCCCGACTCGTGTTGTTGATGCCGATGTTTGACCAGAAGACTTTTGGCATTCGTAACAGCCTTGGCTCGATGGCTCACTTGATTCTTTTCTGCGAAGGTCATCTCGGCCAAGGTTTTTCCTGCTTGAGGAACATAGAATACTGGATCATACCCGAATCCACCGGCCCCCTGAAACTTCTGAGTGATCGTACCCTCTAAGACTCCCTCAACAATTTCCGTATGTCCGTCCGGATCGGATAAGGCCACCACGGTGATAAATCTGGCCGTTCGCCGACCCGAAGGCACACCCTGTAATTCCTGCAACAACTTTTTGCAATTATCTTCGTAAGTGGCATGCTCCCCGGCATAGCGGGCTGCATACACACCGGGGCGCCCCTGTAACGCATCGACTTCCAATCCGGTATCATCCGCCAAGGCCCAGTGCCCTGTATATTCCGCTGTGGCTTTGGCCTTTTTGACGGCATTGTCCTGACAGGTTGCCCCGTCTTCTTCCACACCGGGAAAATCCTTGAATTCCTCCAAGGTGAGAATGGAGATTCCCACATCAGAAAGTATCGCCTGAATCTCCTCCACTTTATGGCGATTGGCTGTCGCCAGGACTAATGAGGTCATCACCGATTCCGTGTCAGCTAATGGGGCCGACGAGTTCTTTTTGCAGTTTAATCAAACTTTGAATCCCGCTCCACCCCAACGCCAGAAAATCATCCAGATCTTTTTTGGAAAAAGGGGACTTTTCGGCTGTTCCTTGCACCTCGACCAGCCGTCCATTCCCGGTCATGACCAGATTCATATCCACATCGGCTTGGGAATCTTCATCATACGCCAGGTCTAATCGGATTTCACCACCAACTTTTCCGATACTGATGGCCGCCAGATAATCCAAGAGCGGACATTGTTTAATGAGGCCCTTCTCTTTCAAGGTCGCAAAGGCATCAGCCAGAGCAATAAAGGAACCGGTGATGGAGGCGGTCCGGGTTCCCCCATCCGCCTGGATCACATCACAATCGATCCAGATGGAGCGCTCTCCCATTTGATTCATATCCGTGACGGCCCGAAGCGCGCGTCCCACCAACCGTTGAATTTCCAACGTTCTCCCACCCTGCTTCCCTTTGCTGGCTTCGCGGGACATCCGGTCGTGAGTCGAACGAGGCAACATGCCATACTCGGCCGTAATCCATCCCTGGCCTTTATCCCGTAAAAACGGAGGGACTTTTTCCTCGACCGAGGCTGTACAGACCACCTTCGTCTCTCCCATTTCAATGAGCACCGACCCTTCAGCATATTTGGTAAAGGGACGTGTAATTTTTACCGGACGGATATCATCGGCCCGCCGGTTATCTGAACGTGGTACTCCCAAAGTTGGCAACATTATTCCTCACAATTAAAAAAAGGGGGATTGAATTATAAAGAGGGTTCCCGCAAAACACAAATGCATGACATCCATGGAACTCGTTACATGTGGAAGATGATTGACTGCATTGGGTCACGATAACGGAAATGCCTTTATCACCACATTGCTCCTTTGATCACTTTTTTCGATTCTGAGTGACATACCAACGTAAAAGCAACAGCCCCACAATCATCAGACTGATGATACCGACAAATACATCCTCATAGGGAAAGAGATAGGACATGGATAATATCCTTCAAATGGAGCTATTGGTCCTTTTCCGGTTTCCATTCATTGACTGAAACGGAGGCTCATGATAGATTCGGCCTCCTGCCAAGTTATGCACGATATTCGAATTCTCACTGATCAACTTGATTCTCTCCGTTCCCGATTAGGTCCCCGGGCAGCTGATATTCCCTGGGAAACCGTCCAAGCCTTAGCCTCTCAACGTCGCACCCTCATCACTCAAACAGAGGAACTCCGCCATCAGTTAAAAAAAGGATCGGATCGCATTGCCGAACTGAAACGTACCAAACAACCTAGCGAGGAGGCGATGGCCGCGCTTCGCGAAATTCGCGACCGCATCCAGACCATGGAAGTGGAATTGCGCACGACGGAGGAACAATTACAAGACCAGGCCCTCAGAATCCCAAATATTCCCCACGAATCGGTTCCTCCGGGGAAGGACGAACACGACAACATCGAAATGCGACAGTGGGGCACCCCTCCGAAATTTCCCTTTGAAGCCAAAGCGCATCACGACCTGGGAGAATCGCTGGGTATTCTCGATTTCAAACGGGCCACCAAAATTGCCGGAGCCAGATTTTGCGTGTCTTTGGGCCTTGGCGCGCAGTTGGAACGCGCCCTAGCCAATTTCATGGTTGATACCCATATTCGAGAACACGGCTACACCGAAGTGCTTCCCCCCGTCCTGGTCAATCGGTCCACCATGACAGGAACCGGCCAATTACCGAAATTTGCGGAAGATCTTTTTCATCTGCCCGAGGAAGATTTATTTCTGATTCCCACGGCTGAAGTGCCCGTCACCAACCTGTTTCGAGAAGAAATCCTCGATGCAGATCAACTCCCTCTTCGCTATGTGGCGTCAACCTCCTGTTTCCGACGAGAGGCCGGATCGTATGGCAAAGACACCCAAGGCATGATTCGCGTCCACCAATTCCAAAAAGTGGAACTGGTGAATTTTGTCCATCCGGAGGATTCCTATGGTCAATTAGAACAGTTGACCCAAGCCGCCGAATCCATTCTTCAGAAATTGGCACTCCCCTACCGGGTTGTCGCCTTGTGCTCAGGCGACCTGGGGTTTTCTGCGGCCAAAACGTATGACCTTGAAGTCTGGCTGCCGTCACAACAGCGGTATCGAGAGATCTCGTCCTGCAGTAACTTTGAAGCGTTTCAAGCCCGTCGAGCCAATATCCGATTCCGCTCCAAAAAGGACAAGCCTCAATTCCTCCATACCCTAAACGGTTCGGGTCTGGCCATTGGACGAACCGTAGTCGCCATTTTGGAAAACTATCAACAAGCCGATGGATCAGTGATTATTCCTGATGTCTTGCGACCCTATATGCATGGTGCCAGCGTCATTCGTCGCCTGTAATTGATGATTCTTCCGAATTTTCCGTGGGTCCATCCTATACCACTGAGGTTTTGCCATTTGAGCCACTGGGTGAAAAACAACAGGACAAGATGGATCCCTGCTGACGACTGGCAGGGATGAGGGAAAAGAAAGGGTCATGCCCGACATGTTTAATCGGGCATCCATCTTTCTCCTCTTTGTAAGTGATTTCATTCCGAAAAGAAATGAAAGATTTAAAGGAAGGGGAACCCACAACCGAGCAGAAACAATTTTTATCCATGCGAATGTCGGAAAACCCTAATTCTAATTTTTTACTCAGCTTAAGTTTTACATAAGTGGTTTAATCGACAATCACCTGTTCACATTCCTTTCTCAGTCGGCTACCATATAAAAACAACTAATGGACTATTTGTCGAAATGACTTTGTAGAGCGTTCATTTTTATAGCCTCCAATTCATTTCCGTCGCAATCTATTTTGGGAGGGGTAGGAAAGCGGTTTAATCCTCCGGTCTTGAAAACCGGCGTGGTGAAAGCCACCGTGGGTTCGAATCCCACCCCCTCCGCCAACCTGTGCATGGCGAATTCCTAATCGCCACTGCCAGAGGGCTCTTCCGCGAAACTTGATCTTCTCTTCAAATATGCTTACGCTCTCCAGCCATGAAAAATCTATTCATGGTTGCCACTGCCCAAGTGTTCCTCGCCTGTAGGTATTGTCAATTTAACTGGCGTTTGGCAGACTGGGCAGCATGAAAAAGCCAACACCGAGCTACCAACGTCACCGTTTCCCCTCTGAAATTATCAGCCACGCCGTCTGGCTGTATCATCGATTCTGCCTGAGGTTCCGCGAAGTTGAAGAAATACTCGCGGAACGTGGCATCACCGTTACTTATGAAACGGTCCGCCGATGGTGTCAGAAGTTTGACCCTGACTATGCCTACAAACTCAAGAAACAACAAAGGCGCTTAGGGGATATCTGGCACATCGACGAAGTCTTTGTCACCATTCAACACGAACCGACGCGCCAGCGAGAGCGAGCGATGCGAGGATTCAAAACACCCGCTCAGGCGCAACAATTCCTGACCCTCCACGGAATGACTCAGAATCTCTTTCGCGTTGGCCGGCACCATACGCAGGGAATTCCTTGATCACCTCATGTTCTGGAATGTCCGCGATCTGGAGAGAAAGTTGGAAGACTTTCAGCACTACTATAATCACCACCGCGTGCATGGTTCCCTCGGAGGCCAAACACCGGGAGAAATCAACCGTGGGTCAACGATGAAGCCAGCGGAGCTAAATCATTTCCGCTGGGAGAAGCATTGTCGTGGCCTCGCCGAACTCCCACGGGGGAAATAATTAGGAATTCGAGACCCACAGGATAAAAATAAGCATGTTTGTTCTTGCCATTTGTAATATTAGTTTTTCTGTGATCCTGACTAATTTCTTACCCGAATTTCTTTTATTAACAAAATTTTGTATTATGGAACCTACTCCAAAATGTGAATTCAACTAGGCAGGGAGGCGGAAATTTTTGAAATATATTGGGACATGAATTTGAAGAGATTGTGAGATGGAACTTTACCAAAAATTTTATTTTTTAGTTCATTTTGGTAGATAAAACTGCCACTGAAGCAAAATATATTGCAAAAATTGTCTATGTCTAAAGAGACACTTCAAACCCAAAAAATGAAATGGGTTTTGTTCTGGGTATTCGTGGTTTTATTTGTGTTAATTGTATTGGGAACTTTAGGGGCTGTTTTTTTGAATTGGGGAAAGGTCCAATCCAACGAAAGAGATATTTTATTTAAGATGTTTTTGGTAGAAATAGGTCTAGCTGTAGCGGC
This sequence comes from uncultured Nitrospiraceae bacterium, assembly GCA_963734345.1. Taxonomy (GTDB): domain Bacteria; phylum Nitrospirota; class Nitrospiria; order Nitrospirales; family UBA8639; genus Nitrospira_E. The sequence goes on along the minus strand of CAVTGT010000009.1, from coordinate 37,772 downwards.
CCTTTTTTATTCGATTTTTGATTTAAAAGAAAGGAAACAACAATCAACGCAAAGGTTAAGGTTGCATGCTGGTGAACAATTTGATGCAAAAAAGTTTGTAGGGAAAAAGGCCACGCTGTCTACGTCTGATATGGATGGAGAGAGTCTAGATACGCTTGAGGTCACTATAATTGATGATAATGGTCCGATTATTCCATTAAAATTACCGGATGAGGCTTATAGCGTATTGGTTTCAATTTCACTTGGTCCCACGAATTATACAGGGTCTTTTATTCTAGGAACTCATTTACTTCATCTGAAGGAAGCATAAGGTATTGTCATGGGTTTTAGGCTAGAAAATACTTCCGAATATATAGGAAAGGTTGGTGAAACTGATTGGTGGAGTTGGAAAGCAAATATTGTGGCGACAGAGCCTGATTCTTTGGCTGAAATTCAATACGTCGAATATCTCCTTCACCCTTCTTTTCCTGACCCAGTCCAACGGGTCAAATTAAAGTATGGAGGTTTCCCACTGACAATGAAGGGATGGGGAACTTTTAATTTAAAAGCAAAATTAATCTTTGAAGATACTTCAAAGAAAGATCTTATCCTTCGCCATACATTGAAGTTCGTTGACCCCCCACAAGCACCTTCTAAAAATTAATGGAAGGTGAATTCAACTCGTAAGTGCAACTCTACAATGGTGGGTAGAAGGCAATCTGCAGTAGGATCGTGGCTTTTCTCACCGACAAGTCGTGTTGGTCGACGTGTTTCTTTTCGCCTCCAGCTCTTGTTTACGACAGAATCCTTTTTAATCATTGATTATTTTTTCCTTTGCACTTACGGGATCCGTAATAGTATCTGACTCAAGATAATCCGTGTCTCCCTCTGCAGCCTAAAGTGTATGGCAATTTTGATCCAAAATCCTCCCTTTCACAAGAGAATAAATTCCCTGTATTTTCCCTGGTAAAGACGGAATTGGAAATTGGAGGGCAGTGACTACCCGATTAAGGTAAGTCAGGGACAAACGGTGGATAGAATGGCTAAATTAGATAGAGTAGGGAATTTCGCTGCTGACTCGCACACCGCCAGCCTACCTCAAGGCTACCACCAAAAATCATCAATTAGCACAAAATCTACTCAATAATTGGGTGGGATTCGAACAGGGGGTTTGAAGGGGATATTTCCCCTTCATGGGGTGACCGGGGCCTCGCGAAGGCACGAGGGGGCGTGGCCCCCTAGTGGGAGTGCGGGCCTAGCCAGACCCGCACGACTTCGAATTCCCACTCCCTCCACCAACACACTATTAGCCGACTGACAAATTGGTCTTCTCCCTCTATTACAATGCAACCCCGCATTCCGAATGTAATTTACTGCTGGACCAATGGACGAGATCCGTAAAGAAGATTGTACGGACAGGGAAAAGCCATTTCTAAATATACAAGTTTAGCGAAGTGAAGACATGATGGTGTCGAATCACAATTAACAGTTCATGATAGACAAGATTGACCAAACAGTGATCAGCCTGCGTTTATTGACACCGATTTCAGGAAGGGGGATTTGGTAATTCGCATTTGGGATGTTCACCCATGCCTTCTTCTCCGAAGCTGGGCAAGTGACGATCATTCAGCGGAGGGATCTGGCAACGGCAATCCTCCTGATTCATCGGTGCCCAGAATCGCCAATGGCGCATAGTGATGTCGAATACCGAGGGGCGCCTGGGGGATGGGAATTACCTCATTATTAGCGCGCTCGGGTTGCCCTTCCTTGTCCAACTTCACGGGCCACTCGATGCTGCCCGTGGCGACTCGGGCGGGGATAAGCCAGTAATCACCGGTACGATAGCGATTCTCGTCGTTGTCGAGCTGGTCAAAAACTGGATTTGAATGCCGTTCTCCAGTTCTATCCAGTCGGCTTCCTTCAAAGCTTCTTGCAAGGGTACCGCACCGTCCTTGAGTGGACTGCCGGCTTGCCGTTGGTCCCAACGGCGCGCTTTGGTTGGCCAGTCCTCACCATGGGGTACGTCAGCAGGTTGGATACCGCGTGACTCCAGCGTTAAGCGATCGCCTTCTACTTTGAGCAGCTTGACCAGCGTGCCGGGTTGACCCCGAAGTTCCTGACCGTCATTGCTGAGTTCCACCCAGATTCCAGCCGCGAAACCCAATGGATTCTCCGCAACCAATTCGGCGCCGGACCATTTCACCCGGCTCACCACCGCACCATTGTCCCTTGACCATTTGAATGTGGCATCCCTCCTAGCGGGACCCCCTTGATGAATTTCGACCCGGTAAAGCTGGTTCTCCTGACCGCGATATTTGGCATCCGGGGCGGTCAGGCAGGGATCCTGCGAGTCTTCCGGGCGATCGACACGCGCCCTGAGGCAGCCGAGATGTGGGGGCTGCCAGCGTTCGATCCAGGTCTGCCCAATTCTTCGACGCTACGCTCGTCCAGTTGTGAAGAGTCTAGCGGTCCTTCTCGGAGTCTAGCTTCCTTCCCGTCGTCTATCTTGACCTGCCAGACCACCTGGGTGCGGGTTGCAGTGTCAGGTCCACCCAGGGCTTTTTCCCGAATGTAGTCATCTTCCAACGCCGTGATGTGGCGCTCCCAGACGTCGAGGTACACCAAATAGCGTGTTCCTGTTGCCAGGTTAGGTGGAGTCGGAAAGTCCTTTTGGGTCATGTACGTCACGTCTTCTTTCGTTCTCGCACAATATCCCATCGACGTAGTAGCGTCCCTTGCCGATGCTGAAATCGTCTTTCTCGCTCGCCCCTATCTTGAAACCATAGTCTTCCCCGGCGGGTCCAGCGAATGGCCCAATCAAATCCGCCGCTAACGTCCGCAAGTAATGAAGCAAGATCGCCGCTTGTTCGTTCCAGTCGGCATCCAGTTGTACGCGCCCTTGCTGTTGCAATACTCGGCTGAAATGCTTGACCGGGTCGAAGCTATCCCTGGAAAAATCGCCTTTCATGATGGTTCTCCTCGTCATGACTTAACTGGCCAGAATAATGCCCACATCCGACCCGGCGGGGACGTATTCATCCAAACGGACACGCAGATTGGCCTCGCGCTGCGGTTGGAACAGATCATGGAAAACACCCATTTCCGATTCGTCATCGGCCCCGCGTGTGATTTCCTCGGCACAGGTCACCGCCAGCTGACAGTAGGTGGGCGTGCCATAGTGTGTGCTGTTGAATTGCGGTTTGACGCGGATCCGCTCACATTGCTTTGCCGCCTCGACTTCGATCGCAGTGGGTGCAGGGAGGGTGTTTGCCTTCGCCTCGTCGCGAAGTTTCTGTGCGATCGCGCTTTCCACCTGATCCGGCTGACACTGGAAACGTGGCGGCGTGCGCGATCCGGGCACGACATAAGAGAAACGTAAACAACCGCGCTGACGCCGGGCGACCGTGATGCGGCCCTCGAAGATGCAGTTTTCACCCAATTCGATGGCATGCACCTGTATCTGACCGAACACCGTGCAGCGCGCAATGGTCAATACCGCATGCCCGACTGGACAACCCGGCGCGCCGATAGCCTCCTGATCGGCGCTCGTCGCATCCAGAATGCTGTCGCTGATGCATAGCCTGATCGGGTCAAGACGGAAATCCTGGTCCGATGCCTTCACAATGGGCCTGCTGTACTTCGTATTCCGGTATGTTGGCGGGCGGCTCCGGCGCCTCGACGGGCGTCGGCGGAATCGGGTTGAGCTGGATCGAACCCATGATGCTGTGCTCGATGATCACGCAAACGTTCGGGCTGAAGACTTCAAGGCTGGGTTCCGTCGGGCGCTGCGGTGCGCAGTCGCCATCCAAGCTCCAACCCGGCACCAGCGTGGAGTGGCGAATGGTCGCCTGCTTCACCTCGCCGCTTAGCTGCATACCCCGGCCCGCCACCAACAGGCCATCCAGCACGAAGCGCTCCCCCGCCTTTCCCATGACGGTGAGGGCATCTGGCTGACTCGTCTGCCAATCCAGCAGTCGGATCACCGGCCGTTTTCCGTTTGCCGCACGTAACTGGAGGCTTTCCTGGCCGTCGCTGAATTCGATATGGATCGGTTCGACATACACCCGGCTATCATCGATCTCGATAACAGCATGGACAGCTTTCTCTTCTCCCCAGCGGTGGAGCGCTTTGGCGAGGGTATCCAGTGGACCTGTCCTGGCTGACGCGGTACAGAGTAGCACCAGGCGGTTGGGACAGAGGGCGATCATATTCGCCGCCCCCGATATCCGCGCTGAATCCGTAGCGGTAACTCACCCACACGCCGTTTCTCGGCGTCTGGTGAGTCGGGAAGGCGATGCGGCCCAGCATCGGATCGACGGCCACGGTGCCACGGCGCGGGAGATACTGCCACCCGCTTAAATCCGCCGCGACGATTCTTTCCGGTGGCACGGGCTCCAGGACAACGGATTGGCCACGTTGCACCCCGGTCCAGATAAAAAAACTTTTGCTGTGCCCGTATAGACGGTCCTTGTGTTCTGCCAGCGCGATGCGGCGGATCGGCACCGGCAGGTTGAATTCATCGGCGATGTGGGTAGGGTCTGTCTCTGGCTCCGGCTTAAGGTAAAGCGGTGCGTCGTTGCCTAAGACACTGAACGTGAAGCAATGGGGACCTTCAGCCTCCACGCAGCAGGCGGGGGTTTGCGAGACCGGGTAGGATTTCAGCCGCCAGACGAACACGCCGACGCTCGGAATGTTGTAGCGGCCCACCGAGCCTTGGGAATTGATACGCCGCACGTCCACGGTGTGTGCCAGTTCGTCGAAAGGGCTGCTCTAGCAGGCCCAACGGACCGCTGTGGCGCAGATCGACCGTGCGCCCCCGTTCCAGATGCAAATGATTGAGCGCCTGGGTCCAGCCGAGCAATTTGTAAAACTCCACCGCCCGCGCCGGCCATCCCGCGATATCGTTCGCCAGTAGTTCCAACAAGGCCAGCGTGCCCTTGCGTCTGCGGTACCGGATGGTGTTGGCAACTTCGCGGCGTGGGATCAGTATCTTGTTGCGTGCCGCACCTTGCTGCGGTCCGTACATCGCCGGGTTCACCGGCTTCATGTACGGGCTGATAACCCACCAAATCGGCGATGTACGGCACGACCCAGTCTTCGCAGGTCTCGATGAACCAATTGTCGTACAGCCGGGCGATATCCTCTTCGACCAGATTGACCTGTTCGCCGATGACCTGGAGTAAAGCCCTGAGTGGCTCGCCCTGCTCAGCGTCGCGGATGCGATAGATAGCGGGCAGCAGTTCGTAGAGCCGATCGTTGTTCATCGTGGCACCTCATTCAAGATCAGGGTCGCGGGGACAAGAGGGTTGAGGTAGGCCAGTTGCGCCGGGCGCAAATCCTGACCCTCAAAATCGGCCAGATTCACGCTGACCCGATGTGCCGGGCCTTTGGAGCTGCTGAGCTCCACGATGGCCTGCACCTCGTCGGCAATTTCAGCGGGAGTGCGTAGTCGTCGCGCTCCCGTATCAGAATCAGCAATCTTCTCTGCAATGCCACCGAAGATGTCGACATCCACATACTCAACGCCAGTGACGCTGTGCATGGCGCTGATAGCTTCGCTGAGTAAGGCGTCCTGGCCCAGTTCACGCCGCTCGAAACTGAAGATGTCCAGCAGGGCGGCGCGAATCTTGGGTTCCACCTTCTCCCATAGATAGTCCGGATGGATGCGTACCCCGGCACTGAGCACAAGAAGCTTCAGTTCTCGCAGTTCGATGCGGAACGCCTGATAGGGATCGCCGAAACGCCGCAGAGCCGCCGTCAGATTGCGGTAGAGATCCGAATGGGTCTCGATCGGGATATCGTCAGCCCCGGCGATGGTGAGGTGGACGATCTGGCGTCGGCCATCGGAGAGCTCCGCCGCGCGGGCCTTGCCGATACCGGCGAAGACGCGGGCGAAATCTTCATAGTCCTGCACCGACACCAGCCGATCCAGCGCCATGACGGCCAGGGGCGCATTCTTGCGCGCCTGATCGCGGGTTTCCTTGTCCGCACCACCCGATGCCGGCAGGGGGTTGATGACTTCCTTGACGCCGAGCGGTCGAGTGGAAAGCAGGCTGATTTGCTCCGCCTTGACGTTCCCGCCCTTGCCGATACCGTTGCGATAGACGGCCCTGACATTCTCAATCCCGGTGGGCAGCCGCGCCCCTTCTCTGCCATTACCGAAGATGACAGAGGTTTTGCCTTCGTCATCGGTCTTGCGTGACAAAGCGCCGATCTCTGCCTTGTAAGCCCAAACAGCGTGTTGGATTCGTGCCATTGCACGTCGTTGACATAAACCTTTAGCGTACTGTCCACGCCGGAAGGATTGGGTGCCGGCCACAAACGTCAACGGCGGTTGCTTTAAGGTGAACTGTTGCAAGGGTTTACTGCCATCGCCACTGCCTAACGTCTCGGTGCGGGTCTCGCCGTGAGTAGCTATCACCACGTTGCCGTAGATGTTCACGGTGTCGCGCTTGAAGCAGTAGGCGAGCTGTTCAGCCAGTTTGATGAAGGTATGGGTTTTATCGCCTGGAAGCGGTGTCGGCGCCCTATCGCTGCCATCACGTGCGGTCGATTGCATCCGAACGCTTTGGGAGACGGTGGACAACATCGACAACTCGCTGAACCGGACACCACTCGTGCCCTCGATTTCCCGCTCGCCTGAGACGACGACCCACCGTCCAGCTTCCAATCTCTCGTAGAAGCCGTCTAGTTCAATCAGTTCATCAGCCGTGCCACAGACCGGCTGAACGATTGGTTCTTCGGCGAGTTCGAGTTCTTCGCTCTGGGCGTAGACGACAGTCTGACGGATTATCTGAAAGTCATCAAAGAGCGGAGAAGCGTTGGTGTCTGCAGCAATTTCAATTGATAAGGGTGGAATGATGAACCACGCTTTTCGGTTCGATGACTTCTCCGGAGATGAGCCAATCCGCGTGGTCTTGCCCCTGATGCCATAAGCAGCACGAGAAATATTGGCCTGCAAGTTTTGAACTTTGGCGATTAAATAAGGCCCTTTAACGGGTTTCACCGAATGAAGTCTGTGTTCATCAAGATAACTGCACCCGTATCTACGATAATCCAGCTATCAGGTAAGACCTTGTCGTAATTCGCATCCAGAAACACCGTAGCGGACTGTTTATCGCCGGTATCTTCCTGGGTAACAATTTCCTCACTTTGTTCGATATCGCCACGTTCCCACTCGGTAGTTTCCAGGACCCTAGTGGTTTTGTTTAAAATTTTTGGTTTCCTAGGCGCATTGCCTCCGCAATGAAGGACGCTGCTAACCGCAGTGCATAAAGCTTAATCTCACTCTTTGGCGTGACGTTGGCATTCGCCACTGCTAGGTGAGCGTTTCGCGCAGCAGAGGAGCAAACGCGTTCCACCGTGCGTACCCTGCGTCCGCTTGAAGAGAATTGCTCTGAAGCTTTCGCGCGAGCTGTGACGAATTGGGCGGCTGAACCGAAGGTGGTACAGTCACGAGATTTGATTAAGCTCACTTGCGTGGCAGATTCTTCGTTTGCATCGGCCCATTTTGGTCCACTCGCCATAGGCACTGTAAAATCACCCGCGTGCGATCGGCTAAGCGGCATCAGGAATAACTTCCTGCACCCGGATGAAACTCTGGGTGACCGATTGCCAAAATCAATCAGCAACGGATCATTGGGCTTGAGATTGGTGGAGATGCCTTTTAGATAAAGGCGAGCATGTGCTCCATCACCTTGACGAATGCTTCCTCTGTTTGCGGCTGTGTCATTCGGGGGCGGAGATTGTTCCACTGCGCCCGCGCCTTCAGATCCTCGCTGGTTTCGAACGATTGCGCCGTCTCGCCAGGTCCCGGGATGCTCTGTGAAGCGGCTGCCCGCCGGAATCACCGTTTCCTCTTTGTAGTTGGGATCAATGGTATAGGCCAGATACACGCTGGCGGCCACGCCCGGTCTGGGTTGATAGCCCACAAGCCGCGCCAGTTCCAACACCGACCGGCGTTCAGTGGCCGTGCGCAGATAGCCTTCGTTGGCGATGCGCTCCTGGTAAAAGGTCAGGACATCGCCGACGGTAGCCCAGGCATCGAGCAACGCAATCGCGGGATCGTCGGCTTCGCGCGAAGTCAACTGTAGGCCTACATGCTCGGCACAACCCGCTGCTCGACAGCCGCGCCTTCATGGTTTCGAGGAAGGTGGCATGGGTGCCGATGCGGTAGGACAGCGCGGGCAGACCCGGCCGGTTGACCGTCGCCAGCGGAGTCAAGATCTCTACACCCTCGCAACAACCGCAGGCTGCCGGGTCGGTCGATAACGCTCCACAACAGCAGTTGGTCTTCATCGTCCACCTCTCACATCCAGCCGCAGCCTGCCGTTCTCCGGAAAGCTCGGGTCATTGTCCAGCCTGGCAATTTCCAGGGGGCCGAGCGGCAACACACCATTCTCGATTTCGTCGTTGGCGGGTTCATAGAGCCGCTGCAACTTGGTGACCTTGACGCTTTCCACGCCTGGAACAGCCTGAGCGGCGGCGACCAACGCGCTCAGATAAATGTCATCGCCGAAGCTCACGTGATCGGCGTGGAACATCCCAAGCTCGACCGTCAGTCAATCGCCTGTTGCTGAAGACGTCCAGCAGAGCGGCTTTGACATGACCGCGCAAATAGCTGGGCAAGACACAGACGATCAGCTCAATGTCGAGCGGCACGCGGCGCGCCGATTTCACCACCAGGTTATGGCCGATGCGGCGGTAGCGATGCAGCCTTCCCGTGATTTCCTCAAGCAGAGCCGGATCGGCTTCCTCTTTTCCCAAGGGATCGACCGCCACCAGTATTTCGTACCAGCTCCCGTTCCAGCGCAGGGTCGCGGCAGCGCGCTGCACACGATTGCCGAATTCCCGCAGAACGATGGCCGCGTAATCTTCCGCGGTAATCGCCCGCTCCAGGCGCTGTCGAAATGCATGAGGCGCAAAGAGCTTGGCCTCGGCCATTGGCTCGGGCACAGTTCCACCGCGAGCCGGTAAGGGATTGCGGATCGAGACGACACCGCCACTCAACGTGAGCATGCGCGTGACCAGATGTGCGATGGCGCCTGCTCCGACATTGCCGCTCGGTCCATTGCCCACGCGGTAGTCCGCACGAAAGGCCGTTCCCGCGTCAGGACGTTGCCCCAGTTCGTCGTCGCCGAAACGGAGGTGGGCACGACGATCGTTGTCCATTTCCACAACGAAGTGACAGATCCGGATTGTGGCTGCTCAACAAGTCTCGTTGTGGAGACCAGACGACCGGTGCGGCGTTGGGGCGCGTGCCAGTCAACATCACGTGAGGTAACGCCTGCCGCACGTCTTGCACGAGCATTCCGCGAAGCGGAGATGCCGGGCGCCAAGGGTTCACTGAAGGTCAATGGCACTTCCTTCAGAACTGGGCGATAGCGCTCCGGTACGATCACGGTGTCAGCGACATTGCCGGTGCAGTCGCAGGTTTCGATGGTTTCCTTGACCAGCACGGGGGGCAGGTCTTCCGTGATGCGCTGGCCATGATCCACCAGGATCAGATTGCCACGAGCGACGCTGATGTTCTCGATCACCTCGCACTTCGGCGGCGGGCCCCATCACCGACAAACACAATGGAAACGGCAGGGCATCTTCTTCCGCCCACGTGATTTCAGTCAGGGCGATTTCCGGATAAAGTGGATCGTGGCCGATCTGAACATCCGTCAACCGCACAGCATGACGTCGCTTCGGATCGGCGTCCGCCGGATTGCCGGTCTTCGGACCAATAACTTCTTCGAGGATCAGCACATCACCGGGTTTCAGGTGGAGTTCTGAGGTGCCGGGAGTTGCGGGACGGATTGCCTTGTCACTTGCAGATGCTTGTTTGCCCGGCTCACACACGGGCGGTTCAGTGGCTGGCGGTTCCTCCACCCAGCGACCGATCAACGTCGCTGACTTGGCCCCACGCGGGAGACAGCATTCCTTATCGCCCCATGTGTAGAAGTGGATTTCGTGAAGCCCCGGATAGAGCGTGATGTCCACATCGGTCATCGGTTCGAACATTTCGTAGCCGCCTGATGGCAGTTTACGTAGATCTTCGTCCTTTACCACTAGGCCTATATGTTCGAGTTTCGTGATGAAATAGATCTCGCTCGGATCGAGTGTCACGACACTGTCAGTTCCGACACAGACCCAGGTTCTGGCATTACAGCCTTCGTGCAGCACGTAATCCACCAGCCGTGTATGACGGCGCACGGAAATGCGCTGCCGCGCCGTATCGAGATACGCCTCCGTCGCGACCGCATCCTGGTAGTAGCTCAGGTGGTCGCCCGCGTATGCCAGCAATTCGACCAACGCGATACCCAGGTCGGGCACATGGCGCTCTTGCCAATCCGGCATCACGAGCGCCAGCCGATCCAGAATCATTTGCCGAAAACTGGCGTAGTCCTTGGCAAGATAGTTGATCACCGGCTCATCTCGTTGTTCGGGGGGACATACGAGCGTCTGTTTGCAATCGAGATCGCTCGGGCAATCCACCTTGAAGCTGAACTCGACGCGGTCGTAGCGGGGATCGAACGAGGGGTGGGGCTGATAGTCGCCGTGCTCATCCCGAATCACCACGCGCAGGGTATAGGTGGAGAAATCCCCTGCCTTGTCCGTGACGACTTCCATGGTGTCATCCAGTTCTGCCATCTCACTCCGGTGAACCGTCGCCTTCTCGACTCGAATGTCCTGAATCCGCCGTCCCCCTTCGATGAGGACGTTGGACGGATCAAGCGAAACCGGCGCCTTCCCCAGAAAGTATACCGTCAGCGTGCGACTGATCCGTTCCGACTTCCAGATAATCGAGCCCGTTGAGCTCGAGGATGCTGACGAACCGCCTCACGCCGTTGTTCCTGCCGGCAGATCAAGCGTATTCATGGCGTGCTCCGGGTAAAGGTCGCGACACGGGTTTCCTGCGTTCGGCGGACCTAGGTATTTCACCCCCACGCGCAGCGTCGCCTCTTCGCTCGTGACCTCGACCGCCTGCACCTCGATCACATCGCCGAGCCAGCGCTGCAAGTCCTGCCTGAACGGTGAACTGCACAGCCGCCGCCAACTCGGGGCTGTTGGGCGCAAAGACCATTTGCAACAGTCCGCTGCCGAAATCCGGGCGGTTCACCCGCTCGCCGGTGTTGGTAAAAAGGAACTGCTCGATCATGTCGCGAATGTGGTCGTCATCATCCGTCGATGGCGCTGCGCCCGCGGCTGTCGAAGTGAAAGGGATAATCGATATTCATACCGGCCTCACAAAGCGCTGACACGCATTTGAGTTGCGACAATGAGCAAGGGCGTTCCCGTCGGCGCACAGATCGCCTGACTGCTCTGCACCACTAAAGGCTGCCCGTTGGACAGCACCCGTGTCGTGCCGTTCACCCACTGCGCCGTCACACAAGGACCATTGGCAGCGAGCGGTGGCGGGAAGGTGCATCCGGCAACCACGTAAGGCGCCGGTCATCAACACAGTCGGCTGACCGCTCACCGTCACCCGGGGATTCGGCACAGTCGGCGTCGCCTGTCCCGCATGGGAACAAAGGACTTGTGCACCTACGTGAACCAGAAAACCAGGCATAGCTCTCCCTCCCAAGGCTCAATAATGACCAGGGCCCCGTTGTTGATCGTGATCGTGGGCCCGATCATATTGATGGTGGCACCCTTCCCGTTGGAAATGAAGATACCCGCGTCGTTGACGACGATGGATGCTCCAGTCGTACTCGGAGGATGATGCCCCCTGTCGTCGGAACCGGCGGCATCACCGGCGGCGGTACCGAAGGCGGCATGTCGCTAACAATAACCGCCTGCTGTAAAAGGGACTGGATGACGATACTGGGGTCGGCGGGATTACCTGCCAGTGCTGCAAGCGGAATGTCGGACTGCAATCCCCAGCGGCATCCCACCCAGATGGGCTTGTCAGGATCGCCATGCTCAAATTCAACCCAAACGGCAGCGCCGATGGGCGGCACCATGTACACGCCCATCGGTGGACCGGTAGGTCCTGCCAGTGGTACACATGGCTCAGCAAATGTTGTCGGCACTACTGAATTGACATCCGGCACCAATGCTTGCACGCGTCCACGCTGTTCGGGGTCTACGTTATTCACAACCGTGCCGCGATACTTGCCCCAGTATTTTTTCTCTTCGCTCATGGCAGCACCACCGGTGTATTGGAAATTAAACCATCGCGCGACAGGTTGAAGCTCTGTTTGTATTCGCCCTGCTTGATGTTGTGGGTCACGCTATCCACATAGTACAGGCCATCGTAAGCCACGCCCGCACCGCGTACCCCCACCAACGTCCTCGCGCGAAGTATTTGCCCATAACGCAACACACTCAGCGAACCATTACCGGAAATGGCATTAGCTGAACCTTTCAGCAATCGGCCCACCATAAGCTTGATCACCTCGGCTGGATCTTTATCTGCCACATTCTCGGCAAATCTGATTTTGGCAGGTGGTGTAGGGCGCGCACCTAACGGAGGCTGAAAAATACTGATGTTGGGGATGGGAATTGGTATGGGAACTTTGTGCGTAATGGGGTCCATGACCGTCACAATCAGCACTTCCTTGGCCAAGCCATTCAAGGAAAAACTTAAGGATTCAACATTGGTATGGGCATCCATGTTCACATTGAGCGCAGGTTGTGGCACGGGTAAGCGGATATTGGGGCCAAAATAGGCAAGACTTTGTCCCGGCAACGGCCCAGGTTCCAGATAAAATACATAGCCGTTACGATTTGCCAGCTTTTTAATATGGTCCAAATCGGTAGAGTCCTGCGATTTCCACCCTTCTGTAGGTGGCATAAAGTCCAGAAACAGCGACGGGATAACAATCGGTAAGATGCCAAAAGCGGCATACGGGGCCAAAATGGTCAGCATCTGCAAGGTGTCGTCCATAGCGGGAAATGGTCGTTTCAACTCAACCACATCCATGAGCACACTCAAATCTTCCCCGGTTATCGTCAATTTGGACTGCCCCGGTTCATTGCTGGGTGACACCTCCTGACGAGTGACGATGCCATCCATCAAAACATTGGGTAAACCGTTGATCGTGGCCATAATAATGACTCGCGTCAGCATCGGATCGAAATACCCTGCCGGCAGCAGCGCGAGTTGGATCAACGAAGTTTTGCCGACCGTGAACGTCAGCTGAAAACCACTGCGATCCCCCGAGGTATTCACCTGCACGCTCTGCAACGCCTCCAGCACCGGCGGCGGCACAGGGATCGGCACCGAGGGTCCGATGAGCAGCGTGAGATACAGACCGTTAACCAACATTCGGGATCCCCGGAATGCCTTCCGGCATGGTAATGCAGAGCCGGCGACCAACCTCTGCCGTCAACTCCGGCGGATTCATCGCAGTATTGGCATCGCAAATACGCCAAAACTGCAGTGGGTCACCCAGATAACGCGCGGTGATGTTATCTAACCGCTCACCTTGGGTGACGACGTGCTCCTGCAGCAAAGTAAAGCGCTCCGGCGACGGCACAAACCGCCGCTTCAGATAAACCAGTTCAGTCCCATCCCTTTGGATCAACGTGGCAGTGTCCGTATTGTGGTACCGGCTGGTGGGCGGAAATAATAAGCTGCGCGTCGGATTCATAGATGTAACCCCGTTGCAACGTTTTGAACGCTATTGGCGACGTTCATCGTCGCCATGACTTCTTTGGACACTTGATGGGCCAGGAATAGCCAGTGGCCGGGATGCAGAACGCCGAGATCCTGATAGCTGAGGACGCTCAGGGACAACTCCGCTTTAGCGCGGATCGGGTTGAGCAACGGATCGTAGGCTTCCTCCGTAATGCTGAAGCTGCTCAACCGCACCGGCAGCACCCGCTGCGGTCCCCACACGAACAGGATAAACGGGCCTTCCATCGGCAGGATCTCGATGGTACCAACGAGGGACAGGATGGTATTCGCGATGACCACAGCGCTTTTCGGATACAGCATCATCTCCAGCGCCGACAGGGTGGGATAGATGCCCATGCTTACGGCCAGCGGATTAGCCTGTTCCAGTTGATCGGTGGCATCGATTTCGATGCTGAGTGTGATAGTTTCCTTGGGCGGCCCGGTCAAACGCTGCGCCTCGCCCCGATCCCCGTCACCGCTCGCGGCGCGCGCTTCTAACCGCCGTGTCATCGTGTCGGGGTTGTACTGGAACACCACCACACTGGCGAGTGGATTGAACAGATCCGCGCCGACCAGGGCGCCTTTGATTAAACGGGGGGAGGGGGGAAATGAACTCATGTCTAACTCCAGTAGCGACTGTTAAGATCCCGCGCGAGTCTCGCCAAATTCCAACGGCGAGCATTCTCCGCCTCACCCAACCCACCCAGGTAACCATAGAGTCCGACCAGCATCGACTCGGTGCGCCCTGTGTCGGTGGCACGGTTTTTCCATGAGGGGCAAAGATGAAAGTCAGACCAGATCTCATACCAGTATGTCTCCGCGCCCGCATCGCACCGACCACCGCCTTCGGGCTCGCATTCAAACTCGATGGCCTCGTTCAATTTTCCCTCAACCCGGTCAATAACTCTCTTGGCCGTGTCCAGAGCGGCCGGTGTCGTTGCTCCCAAGTACCGAGTCTGAAGATCAGTCCAACCGCTCAACCAGCCAGGCCGACGATCCCCCAGCGCCGTCTGCGCGTTGCGGTTCCAGCGCTGTGCGTGGGCAATGGCGCGGCGGATTAGCGGTCGCCAATCAGGGGGGCAGTCCTCGAATTCATCCTGCGGCGGGGTGCTGGTTTGGACACGCCCCGTGCCGAGTTCTCGTACGAGCAAGCCGAACGACTCTGCATTCGTCAGCGCCTGCGCTGTGGTCAGTTCAGCGTACAAGCGATCCGATTGATAAGCCCTATCTGTGATGTGGAGGCCACCCACTAAGGCGTGAGCCATCTCGTGGACGATCGCTAGCGCCTGCCAAAGCGCTCCCCCCTCGAAGAACGCAGGACAGAAAACTAGCAAGCTTCCGTTGACGTAAGCACCCGAATTCGCACAGGTTCGGTCACTGGCCCCATGGCACTCAACGTTCAACGTGGTGCTACTGGTCATGTCGGTCCGGATATTGTTCAGTCGCTCTCGCACTTGGGTGGCTATCGGGATCCCCGTTGAATGAAAGTGGCGAGTCAGGGCATTGCGAGCTGCTTGTAGACCTGGAGCCGCTGGCGCACCGAGAAAGGCGTCAAGCTCGGAGATACTCGAAGCCAGCCATTGTTGGGCCTGCGTAACCGCCGGTAAAATTTTCCGATGTTGCTCCAGACCGCACACGTTTGGGCCACTGGCCACGGCGACCTCGACCGTGGTATTCGATTGGCGCGCAAGGATAGCAGACCGCTCGACGCCACTCATTCGTCCGCCACTTTCTATCGCCTGGGCGTTGCGGTTGGCTTCCCTTTCTGCCGCGTGTTCAGACCCGGCCCAGGAAACCGCGTCAATGCCCGCCTGCTGCTGCACCACGTGTGTCAGTTCATGTGCAAGGATGCCTCTTCCTCCCGGCGTGGCCGGGAAATACGAGGAAGAGCCAAACACCACATCCTTCCCCACCGTGTATGCCAGCGCATTGACGGTCCTTGCCGACTCAGCTGCTCTCGCGTCCGTGTGCACCCTCACCTGGCTGAAGTCGTGGCCGAAACGCGGCTCGAAGAAAGCGCGGGTTGCGACGTCGAGCGGCTGGCTGGGCGAACGCAGCACTTCGTGGACGATTGGCGGAATGTCACCAGCATCTCGGATTTCAAGACCCGTGTTTCGGGTTGTGCGCTTGAGCGCCAGACGATTTTTGCTGCATTGTTCGCACTCGCTGCCGCTCGTGTGATTCCCACAAGCGCATTTGCGCTGCAAAAGGGCAGGCTGCACTGGAGTAAGAGATAGTGCTGGCTTTAGTGTGATTTGTTGTAGCCTTGTGTTCATGGTCTCCTTCTTCTTGCTCATAGCCAACACAGATTTACGTAACTTTTATTTTTTCAAGGTGTTCTGAATCAAATCAATTTGACTCTGACCCCGTTTTCGGCGGACAGCAAGAATCTGTACCCATTCCGATCTTAATGCGACGGCGTGTACGGCGGAATCGCGATCCGCACGGGCTGGCTCACTGTCTCCTTTTGCCAACTCAGCACGGGGGCCTCAACGCCCTCGCCGACCTTCGGAGGCTTCGGTGCCGCCGTCGAGGCAAAGCCGATCCGCACCGATACCTCATACTCGCCGGGCGGTGGCGTGGCCTCGTGCTCGGCGTTCCAGATGTCGCTGAGGCTGCAGGGCCAGGTAATCTCCACCGACCGCCTTAGACTCCCGCCCGGCGGGATCTTGGCGACCTTAGGATCGAAGTAACCGAATACCTGCACGCCGGGCTGCATTTTCCCCCGCGCATATGACAGCTCCATGTGTGCGTCGTCGCGCCGGAGCACCAGGCTCTCGTCGACGACGAGCCAGAATACTGTCCGTGCAAGGTTACGCACTTCATACTCCAGTTGCCACGCGGGCGGGCTCACCTGTACCATCGCGCTTACGATCGACACCATCAACTTCCCAGCTATCGGTATGCTTGGCATAGATCAGCCGCTCAGGGGATCTTGTCGCTGATCTTGTATTTTCCGCCGTAGGTCTTCTTCCGCCAGGCCTCACAAATCTTCAAGTACGAGGACCACTCCACCGGACCCGGCCCGGCCTTATCCCGCGAGAAGGACTCGCCGCAATAAGGATCCTTGAAGTTGCCGCGGGCCTCGATGCCGTGCTCCTTCCGCAGCTCGTTCTCGCGGCCCACCGTTTCCTGGTGTCCGCCCTCGCCGCGTGTCGCGTTGTCGTCTGGGAGGCCCTTCTCGGCGAGCCAGGCATGTCCGCACAACTCATGGCCGAGCACGAGCCAGGGATCGATGGTCGTCGTTTTGCCACTGACAGTGGCGGCGCCCCACAGCTTAGGGCTGTTAGGCGACGGCGTCGTGACCACCCGACCCAACGTATGCGGCCAGTCTTTGTCGTTGACGACAATCGTATAGTCGTTGGCGGAGCCGACCATGTCGCAGAGGCAACCACATCCGGTAGGCTCTTTTGAAACAGAAGCTGGAACAGGTCCAGCCGGCAACACCTCATGCCCGATCTGAAAACCTGGTTGTGTACAAAAGCTTGTATCCATTTTCACGTCTCCGGTACTACCATCGACGGCTACGCTTCCACCAGAGCAGAGTGTCTGAAGGTAGCCTTCCACGGTCTGTGCGTTTGTCTGCACCAATCCCTTGCCGGTGGGGTTGTCGATGAAGCCCTTCGGTTTATCGACCTTCACTTTGCGGTGAAGCGATGGGCTAAGCTGCGCCGACACCATGCCCTGGCTCTCGCTCTGCTGAACAACATGGGTTAGTTCATGCGCCAGTAAGCGCCGTCCTTCGTGCGTCCCCGGTGCGAACTGTTCTGCACCAAATACAATGTTCTGGCCCACCGTGTAAGCATGGGCGTTTACATCCCGTGCCGAATGCTCGGCAGCACCGCCGGAATGCACCCGCACACGAGAAAAATCGTGGCCGAACCGCTGTCCCATGTCTTGCTGCAGCGCTGGATCAAGCGGTCTGCCACCGCTGGCAAGAACACGATCTACGCTAGCGGGAGCTGTACCATTTTCTTCAGTCGAATGTCCCGTGAATCGCTGGATGCGTGGTGGTGTGCCGCTGACTGAGGAATGCGTCGGCGCGGCCAACACTTGATCGGCAACGCGATCGGCTTCCTGTTCCAGCGGATCATGACTTGCCCCAATAGCAAGCTTCCGTTGAAGACCGTTCTTGTTCTTCGCACACTCCGCGCACTTTCCGGCCGCCATCTTATGATTGCCGCAGGCGCATTGACGTTGTAGGAGGTTCCCACGCAGGGGTGTGAATACCGACGTGGTTGCCTTTTGTGGTTGTGCTAGGCTGCGCTCGTTCATGCGTTCCCCCGAGATGTCGAACGGGTCTCTGAGTTCAAGACCTTCCTGGGCTTATTACCGATGCCCCCATACACCGCCTGAGCGATCTGCTGGCCCAATCGAATCGGGTTGCCGTCATTCGTCAGTTGCATGCCACCCGGCCTCACCGCGGGCAGCGCACCGCTGGACAGCAACTCAGGACCCAGCCCATCCGCTACGAGCAGGCGCGCTAGCTCATCCTCAACGGCCGCCTGTAGCAGCGGGCGCTGGCTGTGCGCGACCGGCACCCCGTCCAGAATCAGCCGTTCGATATGGACGTCGATGTTCATGCCACCGCCCCGCCTAGCTCCTGCCAGCGCCATAGGGCAATCCGTCTCGACCTCAAGGAGCGAGGAAATGAACGCATGATTAAACTCCCCCAATAAGCCGCGATTCATTAATGTTCCTTCCGCCTCACGGCTTCAACCACCGCCTTGGCCGCGTTGACCTTACCAAAGCCGAACCAGTCGCACCGGCCTTTGCTGTTGTACTGGCCGCGGTTTGTGCCGAGCACCATGTCAGGATCAGGGTCCACGATTTTGTCGGTCGTGGTCTGCAAAGCATCCTTAACTTCGGCGGCCGTGAGATCGGGGTTCGCAGACAATACCAGCGCGGCGACACCGGCGGTGAGCGGAGTGGCGCTGGAGGTGCCGCCGAAGCGGCCCGTGTAGCGGCTGTGAGCCGTAAACCCCTCCCCAAAGGCTTCATTGTCCGTACTCCAGATGCCACGACCAGGCACAAACTGTTGGGGGTCGAGCGGGTGAAAGTTATTGCTCGGCGCGCAGACGGAGATTTCTGCCCCCCAGTTGCTATAGGCGGCGTGCTTGTTGAGGCTCGTCGAAGCCGCCACGGCGATGACGTGGGGATGAGCCGCCAAGCCATTCAAGATCGGTCCCATCGTTCGGCGCAGCATCCCCGTACCAAAATCCAACCAGGTGAAGCCGCCGACATTTTTGGGATCATTGAGCGGCGCGTTGAAGTTGGCGGCGGCAAAACAGATGATGCAGCCCTTCCCGCGTGGGCCGCCAGTCGTCGCCAGCCGCTTAAACATGTCGGATACAGAGGTCGAAAGCGGCGCAAACACCGGCGGCGGCCCCCAACTGCATGAGATCACGTCGGCCTTCTGACCGACCTCCTCGAAAATTTCGATCAGCAAGTCATCATCGGCGGAGAGTGGAAAACGCACCGGCATGAACGCACAACCGTGAGCTGCTCCCACTACGCCACGCCCGTTGCTTTCCGCGATCGCCACACCGGCACAGGGCGTGCCGTGGTAATCACCCGCGAGGGATTCTGGAAAAGGATTGGCGTCGCCGTCCACATAATCTTTGGGAAACACTACCTTGCCCTCACCCTGGAAATCTGGGTGGCTGAGATCAAAGCCGTCGTCCACTACGGCGACCACAATGCTGCGCTCTCCACGGGTAATGTCCCAGGCCGCCGGGGCGTCCACCGAGGCCTCGGCTACGAGCTGAGGGCGCTTTTGCGCACTCAGGTGCCATTGCCGCCGAAAATAGCCATCGGAGGGGATAAACGCCGGCTGGAAGCGATTAACCATGTTCGGCTCGGCAGAGAGTACTATTTTCTCTTCCGCTAGACGATTGGCTATCTTGATAGGGTTTTCACCACTGCTGGAGGTCACTTGCAATAGGTAGGTATGTGACAAGTTCTCATACTCCTTGAGCACATTCAATCCGTATTTCCCCAGCAATTTCTCGATTTGGGTGGCACTTGCTTTGGAGTCGAAGCTGGCGATGATCTTATCAGTGAGGTAAAAGACCGTACCGTCTGAGCCCTTAGGGCGGTAAGCGTGGTGGGCAATGGCATCGAACGCTTCCGAACGCACTGCCTCCATCGCGGCGTCGCGCTCAGTCGCCGTGGTCTCTACTTTGAACACCTGGTTGGTGACCGGTTTGATGTCGCGTACACCCGGCGCGTTACGCAGCCGTGTCAGTTGCTCCGCACTGGAAGGCAGAATCGTAAAACGATCATCTTCCTTTTCCAGGTCGATTTTCTGGCCGCCACGCCAGACATAGCTGCTTGAATTACCCAGTTTTGGGGTAGTTTTTTGCTTAGGCATCTGTGTATTTTCCTTTCTCCTGATGGATGGAATCGTTTCCGATACGATGCCCTTCTATCTGACCCTTAAGGCACCTTGTTCCGTCTCAACTAGGCGCTCGCTGCTTACCTTGATGTTTAGGCAGGGCGCGCTCCTCCTCCACTTTTCAGCTCCACGCGAAAGTCTGCTTCCTTAATAGGCCGCTCCAGCATGTGAATCTCGGCCCGCCCCGCCTCGGCCGCCTTCGCATCGGTGTGCACACGCACTTGGCTGAAGCCCTGGCTGAAGCGGGGTTCAAAAAAGCGCGTGTAGCTAAGTCTAGCGGCTGCCCCGGTGAGCTCAAGACTTCGTGAACGATGGGAGGGACTTCGCCCTCACCTCTGAGCGGGGAAGAGGAAGGAGAGCGTTGCAAGGTTTGTTTTTCCTTGCGGCACTTTTCGCATTCGCCGCCGCTCATCGTGTAATTTCCACAGGCGCATTTGCGTTGTAACAGCCCGCTTGGCACCGGAATGAAAGAGGAATTTGCAGGTACTACTTCTTGCCGTTGCCCGTTCATATCATTCCTTCAACTTGGTCAAGCATGCTTTCAGAAACATATTGACACTGGCCCTTGTACGTCTATTTACTTTTTCGGTTCTAGGCAGCCGCCTCGCTGCCGGGTGTCACGCCGAGTTCAGCGGCCTGCTCGGGGCTGATGCATCCGAGCTTGGCGAGCTTCCCGACGAGACCCTTTGGAATGCCGATCGCAAGCTTCTTGGCAATGAAGATCAATATCTTACCGATCAGTGTCCCCACAATTCCGCCCAGCGTGCCAAGCCGGGCGACGACCCAGGCCTCGAGGATGAACGCAGATATCGGCGCGGCAATACAGCCAAGCATCGCTGACAGGATGATCGAGCAATAGTTGAGAGTGGCTCCCCAGAAGCGCCAGGTGCGCTGTTTCCACGCGTACAGGGCGGCCTGAATCGCTGCATCAAAGAGCGCACCGGCGATCGCTCCGATAATGCATTTGGCAACCACCGCGCCTATCGTTACCGTTGCCGCACCGGCAGTCACGGGTTCCCGCTGGATGGCCCCACCACGAACCAAAATGGTGGGCCGGGAAATAGAGGACAGGCCACGTTTTCCACGGCTTTGGTCAATACGAGTCCCGCCACTTGACTGTTGGACCACGTGCGTCAACTCATGCGCAATCAACCGACGCCCCTCGTGCGTCCCCGGCATGAACAGGCCCGCACCAAACACAATGTTGTGTCCCACCGTGTAGGCGTTGGCATTCACCTCCCGCGCCGATTGTTCGGCAATTGAGCCGGAATGCACTCGCACTCTGCGAGAAGTCGTGGCCGAAGCGCTGCTCCATGTCCTGGCGTAACGCGGGCTCCAGCGGCCTGCCCGAGCGGGCAAGGACACTGTCTACACTGGTGGGCGCCGCATCCATCTGCTCATTCACTTGCCCCGTGTAAGCGTTGAATGCGCGGAGGTGCGCCGCTAACTGCGGAATGCGACGGCGCTGCCATCACCTGATCGGCGACCCGATCAGCTTCCCGTTCCAGCGGGTCATTACTCGCGCCAATGCTAAGCTTCCGTTGTAAGCCACTCTTGTTCTTCGCACACTCCGCGCACTGCCCTCCACCCATCGTGTGCGTCCCGCAGACACACTTGCGCTGGAGAATTCCTCTTGGCACAGGCGTGAAGAAAGGTGTTGGCGCAACCTGTGTTACTGCTTGCATTCGGGTATTCATCAACTCAGTCCTTAATGCACGGCCAGCGGCTCAAATAATTCGACTCTGACTCTCATTCGTTTGAGGCCCTCCGGTCGTTACCCGCAAGGATGGTGATATGGCCATTCACGATCAAGATAAGACTCTCGTCCTTTGATTTCGCCGTTTTTCTTATCAATCAATTCACTCCAATCCCTTCGCACCCTCATCCAAAGGGACTTTCCTTCTTCCGGTCGCTGGCATAACCTCTTGAGTCTAGAAAAGTAGCCTGTCCCCTTTTCTGTCCCCCGCCTTTCAATAAGCGTGGGGAGTTCGGAAAGGTGGTCATCATCGCTCCTTCGTGAGTAGACGAATCATGGCGCTTCTACTTAACTTTCTCTCCGACGCCCTTTGGGCGGCATTCGCCTTCATACAGCTTGTCATTCGGGATCGTTTTACCCTTGAACACGTCCTCGTGTTCGGGAAGGCATTTGTCCATCGGCTTACCAACGGCTTTCTCCAACTCTTCCTTCGGACGTTGTTCTCCAACGAGGAAGGGCTTCGCCGGGTTGAGAGTGATCAGCGCACGGCGTAAGGGCTTGTAGATCGTTTCCAAGAGCTCGCGGTCTTTGAGTTTCTTTCCGCCGCGCTTGCCGGTACGGAAGACTTCGACCTCGGCCTCCACTTCGGCCCGCACGTCAGCTGGCAGGCCCTCGCCGATAACGTGCTCCTTTGCCAACGGATCAAGTTCTCCTGGTTTCGCCGGCTTTTTGAGCGTCTGTCTCAGGTGTTTGAGCATGTCACGCTCGGAGACCTCCCCTTTACTGCCGGTTCCAAAAAGTTCGGCGGAGGGAATCTCCCCGCCCGGCGCTAACCCTCTGACATCGAAGCGGGCGCTTTGAGCAGCTTTAAGGCGGCGGATAGTGTCCGCGTTGCGGAACTTCAGTTCCTCCTTTCCGATGGCCTTACTGAGTGCGCCATCCAAACCGTCCTTCGCTTGTTGGGCGCGCTTCTTGGCGAGTTCGATGTTCCCACCCTCGAAGCCGCGTCTTCCCTTGAGTGGGCCTTCGGGTGACGTGCGGCCTTCGATGCTCGCAACCGTATAACCTTCGCGAAGGTGGTCAATGACGCGGGCAAGTGCATTTTTATAATCTTCCTCCGAGCCTTTTCGCGGAATACGATCCGCGTACTCGAAGAAGAGCGGGATGTAGAGAATCTGCTTTGGCTTGGGCGGCGGCGTTTTGCCGGGTGTTTCGGGTTCTATGACACACGCGAACGTCTTCGTGGGGTCCTCGCATACGCACTTGAAACAATTCGGTATCTCCGGCGCTCCCCCGCCGAGCGTTGCTGTGAATATGACTTTCTCCTCTTCCTGCGTTCCTCCACTGACTTCTACTCCGCCTGTCACTCTAGTTTTGCCGATACGGCCGCTGACAGTCGCGCCGGCTTTGCCCGAGGCGCCTCCTTCCACGCTCGCCGTGCCGCTGCCCGTGACTTCCACCTTAGTGCCGCCGACCTGCCAATCGAATCGCACATTGGCGCGCGGCGCGACGCGTTTGAAAGCTTGCTCGAGGTCACTGAGCGCCTGCTGGTTCGGGTTGGATAAGAAATTAGGCGCTGAATTGACGGCTTGCCTGATGGTATTGGTAACATCACTGTAGTCAATCTCACCTTTGGCACTGGCGCTCGTCCGGCCACGACAGTAGCTCAGCTCGATGGCGGCGCGCGTGCGTGTGATTTCGCTATCCGCGTTCGTGCGGGTTTCCGGCACCTCCGCACACTTGCCCGGCGTCACGGCGCGCGTCACTTCGACCTTTCTTCCTGCGGCATCGGTCGGTGTCGTGAGGGTCTCGGTGTGGAGCTGTTGCCGGGCCAGTTGCGGCCCCGCCGTTGCGCGGAGAGCGACGGGCACGGGTCGGCCTGCCACCGCCGCCTCAGCGGCTGTGTCCGCTTCATGCTCCCACGTCGAATCAGCCAACGTGAGGCCACCAACCGGGTATGTCGCGTTTCTTTGCTGCACGACGTGTGCTAACTCATGCGCCAGCAGCTTTCGTCCACCCATTGTCTCTGGAGCGTATTGCCTGCCTCCAAACACCACGTCCTGCCCGACCGTGTAGGCCAACGCATTCACGGCTCGCGCCGATTCGCCGGCGGGCGCGTCTCGGTGAATCCGCACGCGGCTGAAGTCGTGGCCGAAACGCGATTCCATGAAAGCGCGCGTGGTCGCATCGAGGGGCTGACCAGTCGAGTGAAGCACTTGTCCAACGATGGCAGGTACTGCGGGTCGAGTCTGGGTTATCGGCTGTCGCTGCAAGACCGCGGGCTCCTTGCGACACTCGGAGCACTCGCCGCCAGCGATCATGTGACTGCCACAGGCGCACTTCCGCTGTAGTAAACCGCTTCTCAGCGGTGAAAATGTTGATTTCGGCGTAAAGTTCGTCTGGGTTTGAACTCTCGGAATCATAAGATTGGTTCCCTCTTTTGCAGAACTTCACCTTCGCATCCTCGACCTTCTTCAACCCTTTTCTTTATCTCATCGACTCTGTCCGGGTTAAAACACACCCTGGGATCTGGAATCCAAGGCACCTTGTCGGATTCCAGGCTTCGCCCTCTCCCCGGAATTTGGCCCCGATGAGCCAGGGCAAAAGATTGCCATCGAGCTTCACTGAGTTCACATTGGGTGATAGCCAAATCGCCGTCCTCTGAGAGCAGCGCGTAGCCTTTCCCAAAGATACAGTCATTGACGCACCGAAGCGCGGCCGAATTCACGCGGTCGTCAGCCGAAGGTTCGGCGCTAACCGATGATTCCTTATGAAAATAGAAGCGTATGTATTTGAGCCGATCTTCAAGTCGTCTGACCTTCTCGAACGGAGAGATCGGCGCTTGTCGTTCTAAGCGGCTTAGCACTCTCACACCATTGCAGTTGCTTACATATTCTTCATAAAGTCCCCGTTCGGTCGCTTCCATCGCTTTACGGCGGGGAAGAGGATGGGACTCCGTTTGGTCCTTCGGAATTCTTTGCAGCAAGGTTTGATTAGAAGCATTTGTTTGCTGAACTACGTGTGTCAACTCGTGCGCCAGCAGCTGTCGACCTGCAGCTGACTCGGGCGCGAACTGACCGGCACCAAACACAATGTTGTGTCCCACCGTGTAGGCATGGGCGTTCACGTCCCGCGCCGATTGCTCGGCGGCGCGCCGGAATGCACCCGCACCCGCGAAAAGTCGTGGCCGAAGCGCTGCTCCATGTCCTGCCGTAGCGCTGGATCCAGCGGCCTGCCAGAGCTGGCAAGAACGCGGTCTACGCTGGCGGGCGCGGTATCCCTACTCCCGGTCGCTTGCCCCGCGTAGCGCTGGATGCGTGGTGGTGCGCCGCTGACTGCGGAATGTGACGGCGCTGCCATCACCTGATCGGCAACCCGATCGGCTTCCCGTTCCAGCGGATCATTACTTGCGCCAATAGCAAGCTTCCGTTGTAAACCACTCTTGTTCTTCGCACACTCCGCACACTCCCCGCCCGCAACCGTGTGATTGCCGCAAGCGCACTTGCGCTGGAGTATGCCTTGCGTAGGCGGCAAAAAACTTGCCGTTTTGGCTTGCTGAGCAACGGTTGTTTTATTCATGACCGATGCCCCCATACACCGATTGTGCGATTTGCTGGCCGAGTTGCGTCGGGTTGTTGTCAGTCAATTGAATGCCGCTCTGTGGACAGTACGCGGCAAGGCAGTCCCTTGAGCAAGACTGGGCGAAAGCCCTCCGTCCGTGAGCAGCCGGGTCAGTTCGGTTTCCACGCTGGCTTGCAACAAATGCTGCTGATCGGGGGCGATGTTGACACCGTCCAAAACCAGCCGCTCGATGTGTAGCTTGATGTTCATGCTTTCGCCTCCACCGCCTGAATCAGGCGGAACTCGGCCTCGTTGACCGGCTTTTCGAGCTTGCGGAATTCGCTGCGCGCCGCTTCGAAAATCAACGGCATGGTCACCGGGCTTTCCGCTCGCGCTGCCAGGAAGGCCGCATTGATGGCGATGTTTTGGATACTGCCGCCGGTGAGATTGAAGCGCGCCAACCGCTCGTAATCCAACCCTTCCTTCTCAGTTTCCTCAGGGAAAGCCCTTTCCCAGATCCGTTTGACGCTCGGGAATGCCCGGAAACGGGAAGTTGACGATGAAGCGCAGGCGGCGCATGAACGCGGTGTCCAGCGCGCTTTTCATGTTGGTCGCCAGAATCGCCAGGCCGCGGTAGGCTTCCATGCGTTGCAGCAGGTAGTTGATCTCAATGTTGGCGTAGCGGTCGTGGCTGTCTTTGACTTCGCTGCGCTTCCCGAACAGGGCGTCCGCCTCGTCGAAGAACAGGATGGTTCCGCCGTCCTCGGCGGCGTCGAAGAGCTTGCGCAGATTTTTCTCGGTTTCGCCGATGTATTTGCTCACCACTTGCGACAGGTCGATGCGGTAGAGGTTGAGCTTCAGTTCATGCGCGATCACTTCGGCCGCCAGCGTCTTGCCGGTGCCGCTCTCCCCCGCAAACAGAGCGCTGATACCCAACCCACGGCTCATGCGGCGGCTAAAGCCCCAGCGCTCGTACACGTGGTGGCGCTGGCCGACTTGATCCATGATTTGCCGCAGCAGCTTTTTCTCCGGTTCCGGCAGCACCAGGTCGTCCCAGGTTTGTGCTTTCACTTCCAGGCGCTGGGCCAGGGTGTCCAGCCGCGGTCGGGCGGCGATCAGGCAGGCATCCCACACCCGGTCGAAGGTTGGCTGTTCATCGCCTGTCGCGGTATGCGCAATTCGTTCAATGTCTGGCAGGTTCAAGTTGAACTGGCCGGCCAGCAATGCGGGGGCCTGCGCCTGCATCCTCACCCAATGCCTTTGCGCCATGCTTCCTCCTGTTCCGCCGAGGAAGGCTTTGCCACATCGAGCGTCAGCGCCTCGCGCCCCAGTTGTGGCCAGGATTCGCGCGTGTCCAGAAAAACCAGCCCGGACATTCTGGCCAGGAATCGGTTGACGGCGGGTCAGTTCCTTGTCGCTGTCTTGCGCGTCCAGATACGAGCGCGACGGGTAACAGTGGCTTTCACGCTGGTACAAGCGGGCCAGCGTTTCCAACTCGGCCCACGCGGCCGGCAGCATGTCGGCGGAGAGTCGATACACACTCACACCCAACTCCTGGGCGGCGCGCTTCGCGATCAATCGCTTGCTAGCCAGAATCCGCGCCCAGCAAATGCACCACGGGCAGTCCGTGAGAGGCGGTGCGCACATGTTGGACGATGGTATCCGCCTGCTGCTGCTGGGATGGCGGTAAGTCGTCCGCCGTATCGGTGAGCGGCGCTAGCAACGGCGTCAGTCGGTCGTCCAGATAATTGAGTCCCTTCAGATAGCTCACCACACGCTCGTCGGCGCGCAGCGCACTGCTGGTCAAGGGTTGCGCGCCCGGTTGGTTAATCTCGATCAACCGCCAGTAGCGAAGCGGACGCTCCGGGGAAAGCGCCTCCCACAGGCGGATCGTCAAACAGGGCAAACGCCAGCGCAAAGCTGGGGTGGAGACGTGACGGGTCGTTTTGGGCGCGGGCACACAGCGCGGCGATGCGCGTATCGAGTTCCATGGCTGCGCACAGCAGCAGGATGTGTTCCTCGAACTGTCCCAGTCCTAATCGACGGCTCAGAATTATCAGTGCGGGTGGTGGTTCCGATGCGGCCGCCTGATTCATCGACAGCGCGGCTTGGTCGATCTGTTCGTCGCTGACGGGAGCGACTTTCCTTAGATCCGGAGGTGATGGGTACTGCCCCTTCCTGAGTTGTCCCCAGAAACTGAATTTTCGCGGACTGCGGGGAGCGTGGAGGCTGTCGCTTCGGCCGGCGCTTGTTGCTGTTCGCCAAACGGATCAACCGTAACCGCAGCCAGTTGATCGCAGCGGACAGGTATTCGTCGTTGGTTTTATGCCAGATGGCGAGATCGTTCATGGGATGGTGACCTTTTGACTGTCGTCGAATACCAAATGCGGCGGAGGCGGTATGGCTTGCCGCGTGAACGGCAGACTATCGACCCCATCGATCCGAAGGCGCACGAGGGCATCGGTCACGACCGGTGCGTTTTCGACGGTGAATTGAAGTGTGCCCGTGTCGGCGGGATGCGCCTGTGCTGCCACCTCCCGGTCGGCAATGAGCAACGCCGCGCGTTGGGTGGGGCGCACTTGGGGGCCACAGGTGAATGGTCAAGGTGACATTGCCGCTGATATCCCGCGCCACCGGATTGGGCGGCGCAATGTTTGTGAGTTTGGGGGCGAAAGACAAGGGCATCTGATTGGTTGTTCGTTCAGTCCCGCCGTTGTCCACGACTACCGTCACGGTGTAGAGGCCCGCGGCCCACTCGGTTTGCGCCGCGGCATCATCCGCCAGAGTGACTTTCAATTCGGTTCCCGACCTGTCGCTGGTGGGAATCACAATAGTTTTTGTGACCGCCAACCGGGCATGATCGAATCGGACACTGACGGCTTCGCCGCCAAGATTGCGCCCGGCAATGGTCAGCATAGTGCCCAGTTGCGCGCTCGGGTAGGAAGGGGCGCGCGGACGCCGTTCTGCATCCTCCGGTGCGCCAATATGAATACTTTCGATCGCCGGAAACGGACCGAGCAGTGTATTGACTCCCTGGTCATCCTTGCCTCGGCGCAGCACAGGCAACACGGCTTTGGCGTTTTCCTCGCTTTCAATCAGGACGACCGTGCCCTGGTAGGCAACGGACAAGGCGTAAGGGCGCCTGGAAGAACACGGACCAGAGTTTTGAGAGTTCTTCCAGCGAGAGCGGTAACGGGCGTGAACTTTATTTGCTCCACCGCATCCGCCAGGTTCGATTCCGTCAGGAACGGCTCGCTGGCGATGGCATCCTCAATCATTTGCCGCATTAACACCGGCTTCGCGTGGATGTCACGCACCGCAGCGCCTAGCATCCGCTGCGGCTCCAGCTCGTTTTCGTTCCCGTAAAACGCTAAGAGATAATGCAGGTCGAGGGCCGCTGTTGGGCGCTTCATCAAATTCCCATTGGCCGCCCGCGTCGGGAGATCGTTGTTTCTAAGGGCCGTTGGGAGATACCTGGTACAAAAACAACCGGACGCGTGGCTGTCCCAGTGGCGTGCTGTCGGGTCGCTCAGTCATACATCCGCACCGGGCAGGACCGATTGAACGGCGGTCCGGACAATCTGCGCCAAGGCGGTGGTGACCGTCGCGATCGCCAGCGCGTTGCTCATCCGCGACCCCCATTTCGTTGTCTGAGATACTCGTCAAGACTCATCGCCGGCGATTTAACCGGTGCTTTTCTGGTCGGAGTCGACGCGACGGTCGCGCGAATCTCAACACGTCCGATGGTGACCTGAATCGTGGGCATTTCAGTTACGCGCTCCGCCGCAAATTGTAGGGCTGTGGTTTCGGCAAACGCTTTAAATTTCTCTCTTCCCGGCATGGGAGCCACATCGAAGATCGGCACCAGATCCGTCTTTCGATGAAAGAACGGTTCCGTCACTGAACGCGTTCCGTCTAATCCGATTTCGCGGCGGGAGACCATACGTGTTGATAATGACGATGCGCTCTTTTCCGCAGGTTTTCCGATTCTTACTAGCGGTCGTATCCACTCTTGTTCACCTCGGGAAACAGATACTTTTTTCTTGGTACGATCCTGAGTTCCCAACAGATTGGATATGGGAATACTCAACGGCCTTGTCTGCTCCTCCATTTCCACGAGCGGGTAAATCCGTTCGGGATCTCCTTGGACAACAGGTGTATCCGGCTTAGAAGGTTCCCCTCTCCTCGCCGGATTAAATGAAGTCATGCCAACTGCTCGTGCGACCTTTTCGACTCTACAGCAGGTTCGCTTGGCTCTTTCCCTCTTCTGCCGATTCGTTCACTCTGTTCAGCATGTATCGCCTGGGGAAGGGCGGATGCGCCTCCTCATGCACTGGCTGATTCGTGGTCTTCTGTGCTGCATTGCGGGTGTCACGATGGGTGGCGCTGTCGTCGATTGTCCTGGATACGACTTATGAGATTCCTTTGTCGACCGGGGCTCCGGATAAGGAATCCACGATTTCGGCTCATTGGCGATACGCTATCGGCCTGTTGCGTAGGCTTGCCGCGCCGGTTTCGGCGGGAATGAAAACAGCGGATGGCGATCCTGGCTCGTCAGCCTCTCCCGGGGCGGGCGGCTCGGAGAGCCACAAGGGTTGCATGGCGCGGCGATTCAAACCGGGACACTGGGCGCGGTTGCACCGCGAACTCCGGTTGTTGAACCCTGAGTGCTAACTGACCGAGATAGTCTCGACACAGGCCGTCACTCCTTGTTAACCATGATCCAGCAATTCCAAGTAAGCCCGCCGCCGCGTGGGCGTCATCGCGAGGATATCCGCCTCGCGCCAGCCATAGGCCCGGGCCAAGCGATGAACTTCTCGCAGAATATGCTTGGCCCAGTGATGAATCTCCCCCATCAGGTAGGTTCGCGATGTCGAACGTCGCCGCCATTCGTGGCTGCAATCGGGACAACTGAGGGCGAGCCGCGTATCCGCCTGAGCATCAGCCTGGGCCATGCGCTCGGCAATGGCGTCGACAAGCGTCATCGGCAGCCGGCTGACATCGTCCACTGGCTCCCCGTCATCGCTATCCGCTCCCTCGCGTACAACAGACTGGATGCAACGGCGGAGCAGTTGCTCCCGCGCCTGATTGACATCGGCACTGGTTTCTATCGACACCAAATCCAGGCTGTTGGGTAGACGAAAATCCACCCGATAGCCCTCCATCGTCAGCGTCATGAGCCTCACCCGCCGGATCGATGGGATCGAGTCATCGTAGGCTCGACACGTATGTCGGGTACGTTGAAAGCCAGCTCGATGCGCTGTTGGCATTGCGGGCAGACCGTGACGCTATTCAGCTGAGAACCAAACAACGTGCTCGCGCAGCGTGAGCAGGCACGCATCCCGCTGACCTACACTGAACTGGGCCAGTTGCTCCGGGGAGTGCTCTGGATAAGCAGCGGCGAGCAGAACCAGGGCCTGCTGCACAGGCGATTGACCGAGAGCACGTTCCCAGGCCGTCAGAAGTTCAGCCGCGGAAAGGTTACGCATGAGGGTCTACCTCACTGTCACCGCAGAACTACTGTGGCTCGGTGAAGCTCTCCTCCGCCGGTTCGGAACTTCGTAATCTCGCTCCCAGCCCTCGTTTTCCAGCTTGAGCGTCTGGATGGCGACCGCATTGGCATTGGCGTCAAGATCCGGCAGCGCCTGATACTCCGACACCCAGCAACGGTACACCTTATAGGCAAATGCCAGCTGTCCGGCCTTCGTTGTACATCTCGATGATGAGATCCTTGCGGAAATCCTTGAGAGAAACCTCCGCACCCAATCCAGAGCCGAAGTTCCACACCTTGTTTGCCCACTTTTCGAACTCGATGTCGTGGGTGACGCCGCGCTCCAGGGTGATGGCTTCGTATTTGGTCCGGCCCGGGGATTTACGGCTGCGAACTCGGATCCCCGCCTTCCCGGTGTTCGACGATCTCGGTCGACCGTTTGAGCGCACCGACTTTGCTCACGCCGGCGACGTACTTCCCATCCCACTTGACGCGGAACTTGAAATTTTTATAGGGATCAAAACGTTGTGCGTTGACGCTGAACTGTGCCATGCTCGTTGCTCCTTAAGTCGGGATCTCGCCGGCCATTTGCTGAATCTTGATAATCACAAATTCGGCCGGCTTGAGCGGGGCAAAGCCGACGACGATGTTGACTATTCCCAGGTTGATGTCGTTCTGAGTCGTGGTCTCCTTGTCGCACTTGACGAAATACGCCTCGCGCGGTGATCGGCCCTGAAACGCGCCCTTGTCGAAACAAGGTTATGCATAAAGGCGCCGATGTTGAGCCGGATCTGCGCCCACAGAGGCTCGTCGTTCGGTTCGAACACCACCCACTGGGTACCGCGGTAGAGGCTTTCCTCGATGAACAGCGCGGTGCGGCGTACGGGAATGTATTTCCATTCATCCGCCAATTGATCCGCGCCACGCAAGGTGCGCGCTCCCCACACCACCCGTCCGTTGACCGGGAAGACGCGCATGCAGTTGATGCCAAGGGGATTGAGCATGCCGTTTTCGGGGTCGTTGAGAGCGACGTTCAAACCTTGAATGCCGTTGATGGCGGCATCCAGACCGGCAGGCGCTTTCCACACGCCACGCGCGGTGTCGGTGCGCGCCATGACTCCGGCGATGATCCCGCAGGGAACGAAGGTGTCGCTTTGCCCATCGCGAAGCGGATCGGCTTCCAGCACCCGAGGGAAGTAGAGCGCGGCGTTGCGCGCCGCTTCGCCCGACAACCCGAGATCGGGCAACCCTTTCTTGGCGTCGGCTGCCGCCGTATCCTTGTTTTTGCTCCAAGCGGCAGGCGAATCGACGATCAACATGGCACGCCGTTCTTGGCAGTACGTCATCGCCGTCTGGTAAACAGCCGGGAGTGTATCGCCGTCCCGCTTATCGGGGGGAATGCACAGAAGGTTGAAGAGATCCGCTTTGTCCAGTGCGTAGAGGCCGGTCTTATCGTCCTTACTGCCTTCATACGCGCCCAGATCGAGCTCGCCACCGTTCGAGCCTTTCATGTTGTCTTCAGCGGTCTTCAGGGCGGCTTTGGCCGCAGTAATATCGGCTGGTACCTGCGGTTTGACCGCCAATGCCGTAGCCAGTACTTTTTCGGCTTTGGTCGCCTCATCATCCAAATCCAGTTTGGCGGTTTCATAGGCCTTTATTTTAGCCTCATCACCGGGAGCAGCAAGAAACTCCTTATAGGCAACAGCCGCCGCTTTAGTTTTAGGCACAGCCGGTGCTGCGGGGGGCCAATCCACCCCTTCAGGCCATTGCACCAGGCTTGATTCTGCCTGAAGCACCCGGTCAATACGCCGAGCATTGTCAGTGACTGTGACATTCAAAAATTTTTCAGTAGTGTTGCCGAGGCGAATGGTCAGATTGAAAAGCGCCGCATCTCCAACCAAACCCAGACGGGTTCTCACTTCATCAGAAACCTCGACAGCAATCGTGGCACGCAATTTTTTTCCCCATTCTCCGGAGCTTTTGGCCGTGAGAGCCAATCCATCAATGGTCAGCTTCGCATTGGCATCGCCAGGTGTTTCCGGGGCTTTATAAAGCCGAACAATAATCGCCTGACTCCCGCCATTGAGATAAAAATCGCGAACGGCATAACTCAAGGGATAATCAACCGCCAATCCTCCGAATTGCCGTTCGAAATCGCCAAAACTGTTTATGGTCACTGGGTCATTGATAGGCCCTAAGCGTGTTCGCCCAAGAAAAGCAGTGATGGAGGTTGCCACGCCCGTGATTGTCCGTACACCGCTTGGAATTTCTTCAATATAGACACCTGGATAACTGACAGCGACTGGCATTTGATCTACCTCCGTTCTATAGGTTACGTTATGGCTCGCCTTGACACTGGCTGATCCGACCTATGCTCTCCACTGTGGACTCCCAAAGGAAATCAATACCGCCAAGCCCCCAACAATGGCCCAGTATTTATAATTTCGTCTACCATTCCTCCTTTGATTCGCCTTCATGGCTCTGCCTCAAAACACGGCTTGCGTACGGCCGTTCGGAAAGTCTCAATAATCTTGTTGGCTGGCACGTCCCTAATCTCGCGACGTCGAGGGCACAGTTGCTGCGTGAAGGCTGATGTCAGATCTGACCTCACACTTAAGATGGTGAGGTCTGGATATATAGCCAGTAACTGGCTACAAAGACCGGGCTCGGCTATCCCTTCCTGGACGAGAATTACAGCGTCCGCCTTGGTTCTGCCCGTCTCTTGAAGAATCTTCATCGGCCCACGGAGATCACCCACAAGCTCCATATCTTCCTGCGCTGCCACCATTTCTCTGATGCCATCTGGGATCATCATGGGGTGATTGGCGAGAAGCACTCTGATCTTATTCACCCTTCTCTCCCTCAAATATTGTGTGTCTACCATAGATAGAATCGCCGGAGCGGCCAATAGATCTTGGATCTAATCAGGATCTAGATACTTCACGAAAAAAGATCTAGGTCTGATAGATCCTGGTAGAAAAGCAAGGGGTCCCACAGGAGAGCCTGGAGGCCAGTAGGAACGATAATTCTGGCACAAATGGAAAGCCTGATGAGGTTTGTAGGGTAGGGTCAGTGAAGGTTCACGGTGAGGCCATGCTCGTTCACGTATCGCACAACCGATCGTCGGTCCTGCAATTTGAGTTTGTCGAGGATGTTATGGACGTGGTTTTTGACCGTCGAGACTTCAATATGGAGTCGAACCGCAATTTCCTTATTGCTCAACCCTTCTTCGATCGACTTAACAATTTCCACCTCGCGGCACGTGAGGTGTGCTGAATGACCAGACCACGATTCTTTGCCAGGGGAGGCACGCCTGGCAATACGGGAAAATGCCTGGCTCGCGATGCGTGGAGAGCAGAGGGTTTCATCTCGCATAATGGCTTGCATATTATTGATCAGATCTCCAATGGATCCTTCCTTTGTGAGATAGCCCGAAACGCCTCCAACCTCGATGCATGAAAAGATGTCGGCCTCGGTGTCTGGGACACCAATCATTAGAATCCTGAGTTTCGAATCAAGTTCTCGAATGCTCCCGACATGCTCTAATCCTTCCCGACCAAATATGCCATATTCTAATATGATTAAATCTGGTTTGAGTAATGTAAATGTGTCTCGGGGAGCCTCTAACTTCGCCTCGCTGTATACAATGGAGATTGTTCCTAGCTTGGGCAACCAGGAACTTAGACTGTCCCGAGTGAGGCGTTCACTATGAACCACGGCCACGCGAATGTTCTGGGACAACATAGTATCACTCTCAAGATTGAATAATATCTTTGGAATAGTGGCAACTACCACGCCAAGCGGCCCAGGGTAAAAAAATGGCGAAAAAAGTTACCGGTGTGGAAGCGTTTAGAGAATCAGCCTGGGAGAGATTGGGAGCCACTCGCGATGCTGGACCATGGAAGAGGAGGGTACGGGAACCACATTGACCTATTACATTTGGTGTAGGGCAAAGCACGATGTCCCTCCTGGACAAGAATTAACTTTCTAGGACAGCTTCACCTGACAAAAATATGACTGCTCTCCTAAAAGCTAAATCACAATATCATCACAAGGGCATAACCGCTAGACTAACATTCGGTCGCCCTTTGCCGATTTGTTGGGGGAACAGGTTGGGGGAAATCTGAAAACAGGATGAGAAGAATTAAACCGAATATTTAAGAGACCTGCCCCTTGTCAACAATTTTCATGAATTCTGATTCTCCACAATTTATAAAACTCTCCCAAATTTCCTCCTTCATGAAAAAACAACTGAATCAAATGCACATTTTTATGTTCAGGAAACGTTTATTCCTTTTTTTATACCACGTCCGTTCTTCTCTCCTGCCTACAATCAACAGCCGTTCCTCAGAGCTAATGTTATTCTTATATATTCCTTCAATAAAATCTACCCTAATTATTCTTAACATCCCCCTACAAGTTTCCTGTAGCCTTTTTTATACAGTTTGTGAATCTCGTGTACTGACCCTCTCCCACAAAACTTGTCCTGCCCAAGCCCTGAAAAATGGCATTCAGACCATACTCACCATTAGAAAATCAGCAAAATATGCCATATAGTCAAAAAGTTATCCAGCCTTGGTGCATCAAAAAACCCTCTTTTTCAATGGGAATGAAGCCAGCGCAAGCCATAGCCATTCACCCGGTTTAACACCGGCACTCTGCGTGCGGGCCCTATACATTTAGTGAAGCTCCCCCTAAACAAGCTGGAGAGCATCTTTCAAATGTAAAATCTAATCACATTTGCGCCCCCCTCTCCTCAACAAGTTTACAGTACCCATCGCTGTTTTTATGAAATTCTAAAAGGGACACGTTCAACACTTCTCATAAAGTGGAAAAAGTTTGTCCAGATTGACTTATTTAATGATTTGGTCAAGACTCCGTGCACTTAGAACCATTTACTGGAGGATAGGAATGCCGACGCTCAATGAAATTCTTTACGACATTTTCGGAACAAGTTTTGTCGTGTTGATTATTGTCGTCCCGTTCTTATTCAACCTGAGTTCTGACCTGGCAAAGCTCAATACCGAGGTAGCCTATCAACTCAACCGTGACCTACTTACGAAACGTTTTACTGCTTACGGAGATCTTTGGGCCCGCATGAAACCTGTTGCAATTTACACCGGCGAGGAATTTCGACCATGCACCGTAAAAGACCTGTCTGAAAGTCTTTCTTTGTGGTATTTCTCAAGTGAAGGAGGCCTTTTTTTAACTGAACGAGCGAAAAGCTTCTACTTTGCTTTTCAAAATCTTTTGGTAACGGTTGGGAACATGTCCGAGTGGACTTGCCTAGAAAGACCTGGCGATCCCAATGGACGTTTTCTGAAACTCCTAAAAGGCCTTGACCAGGATAAAGCCACCGTGAAGGAATCCCTGAACCATCTAGAGTCGGAAAGGCCCGATTTGCTTGATCCACAGAACTGGTTGGCTGTATGCGAATTGATCGCAACAAAGCTTAAAGACGCGTTCATGGAAAAGCAGAATGATCCTTTAAAGCAAGAACCGGTTGATGTTGGCGGGGAGATTTACTCAGCGATACAACAGGTTTCCAGCGTATTGCGATCAAATCTGGCTAATGAGCTCCAGAGCCGACTCGATTTACCCAGACCAAAAGTTTAGTTGAGTCTTAGCCATAATATCCCCCAAAAAGACGGAGACGAGGTGTTTGTGGCGAATTGAAAGGGAAATGGCATTCTTGTTGTTGATAATTTTGTACCCGGCATGAAAGCTAACCCGTTAGTCCGCCAGTAAGTTGAACTCGGTCGTTAGCTTCAAAGAGTTATACAGATCAGGGAGTTCAATACATAACAATGGATCAATTTGAACGGTATTGGAAATTGTCGGAAATGGAGGAACGCTTTAATTCCAGCTCTGCTGGAATCAGAGGGCTTTCATCCGCATGGCTTCTTGCTTCACTTGGAGCTATTGGGTGGTTATTGAGCTCATACCGGGAAACCTGGCCTTTGCCGGTAGGATTCTTAATCGTTGTCGTGGCGACTCTGGGGTGTATTGGCCTAATTACCTTGTGGGTAATGGATCAATTAGTATTTCACAGGCTTTTAAATTCAGTGTTCTTAGTCGGTCTAAAGATTGAGAAGGACGATAAAGAGATACCTCCGATTCGCTCTATGATGATGAAGACGCAAGAGGGATTAGGTACTCATAGGTGGGAAAGTGTTTTCTATCTGACGCCTATTTTTGTCTTCACCCTTCTCTCTGTTGTTGTACTCCTTGGCGGTTCCAATGAACTCTTCTCTACCCAAAAGGGATCTTTTTCACTTAATACATTCTATATCAGCATTATTCTCGTCATCTTCCAGATAGCAGGAATTATCTGGGTTCTGACAAAGCTTCCCTCTATGTCCTTAGAGAAAAGATCCACCTATTTTGAAGATCGAGAATTTACAGAACTATTTGACAAAAAAGGAAAAGGATTTGAGCTGCCCATATCAAGATTTGGTTTGAAGCCAGATATTGAGAAAAAGGATGAAGGCAGAAAAATAGAGGGCCCAATCTCCTAGATTGGCACAACGGATATGGAAAGAATAAACTTTCCCTTTGAGAGAAATCTTCTAAAATCCCTCATAAAGGCAAGGGCCAATTTTGAGGATCTTCACAGGAGAATCCCACACGCATCATCGTGCAGAAAAACAAGGTCAAACTTTGTCCGTATAGTCAAACCTTGATGATCTTCAATCAACGTTCTAAGAATAATCTTAATTTCCAGTCAATTGAAGTCACCAATGAAAACGTAAAAATCTAAACCCATTATCTTCATGATTTTTATGCTACTTTTGCAAAATACTTCCTTTCACACGCAATAAATTCCATGTACTTTTCCTTTTAAAGACGGAAATGGAAATTTGAAGGTAATGCCTACCTGGTAGCCGGTGAGTCGGCAGCAAATTATGACTTTAACAGGTCGGGTTCAGTGACAGGAGAGAGAAATTCGGTGCGGACTGCGCACACCATCATCCCTCGTGCTCGCCGCTGAAGCCAGCCTTGGCGCGCAAGCGCGCCAGCCTTCCCCAGTGTTTCAACC
>CAVTGT010000008.1:0-74922 GCA_963734345.1 uncultured Nitrospiraceae bacterium | reverse complement strand
CATCGTCTCAAATATCGCAGCATCTGACGTCGAGAAGGAAAGCGCCTTCTATAAGGAGATTCTTGGTCTGAAAGTCCTGATGGACCTTGGCTGGATACGAACGTACGGCTCAGGGTCGAAGATGACGACCCAGATCAGTGTGATGTCCGAGGGAGGATCTGGCACTGCTGTCCCGGATATATCGATCGAAGTAGATGACATTGAGGAGGCCCTAATGAGAGTCCAAAAAGCGAACATCCCGATCGAATACGGCCCGAAGACTGAGCCTTGGGGAGTGCGCAGGTTCTATGTCCGTGATCCATTGGGAAAACTGATCAACATCCTGCAGCATGAGTACCAGGCAACTGCGCCCTAACAACGCGCTCCACCGGACGCCCTCGCGCTACGCGCTCGGGTTCCCTCGTTCGCTGCGCTCACTCGGCGCCGGTGAGCGCGGGCTTGGGCGTTTCTATGAGCCACGGTGAAGTGTGCACGGGAACAAAGGAGACAAAAATGAACGAAGAGCAGCGCAGAACGGATGAGGCCCAAATCCGCCAGCGAATAGAAGGTTGGACAAAGGCACTACGCGCCAAGGACCTCGATGGGCTCATGTCCCATTACGCAGAGGACATCGTGGTGTTCGACGTCCCGCCCCCGCTGCGGTATGACGGGGCCGCCGCGTATCGAAAGAACTGGGCGGATTGGTTCGCCTCGTTCCGAGGCCCGGTTGTTGGCTACGAGATTCGCGACCTGAGCATCACTGCGGGCGATGACGTGGCCTTCTGCCGCAGTCTCAATCGAATCACTGGAGCGAGAACAAGCGGAGAAAAAACCGATGTCTGGGTGCGCGCGACCGTCTGCTTCCGCAAGATCGGCGGCACGTGGCTGGTCACCCATGAGCATCTCTCGGTGCCCATCAACATGCAGACCTACCAAGCGGCGCTCGACCTGAAGCCATAACATGTCACGGCAAAACCGATGCTGTAGATGCATCGCTTCGATCAACCAATCTGCGTGCGTCCAGGCAGCACAGAAACGCCTAACAACGGCATGCAGCGGACGGCGCTGCGCGCCGCCGCTGATGCCGAGCGTTCGGCAATAAACAAACATCACAGAAAGAGCACACCATGAGCGAAGAAAAGAAAAATACGAATCCAATAACCACACCCTTCTCGGGCGGATGCGCTTGCGGCGCGATTCGCTACAAATCCACAGCAGAACCGGTCATGATGCTTCACTGTCACTGTCGAGATTGCCAAAAATCCAGTGGGGGGCCATTTTCGTCTTTTGTTATCGTGCCGACGGAAGCATTCAAGCTCTTGCAAGGCTCACTACGCTTCCATGCCTGCCCCAGTCACATGGGGGGCAAGACCCATCGGGGCTTTTGTCCTGAATGTGGATCACCCATTCAGGTCAATTCCGACTCGGTCGCTCACATTGTCGCGATCAGAACTGCGAGCCTGGATGATCCGAGCTGGTTCAACCCGCAAGTAGATGTGTGGACATCAGATGCGCAACCGTGGGACCAAATGAATCCCGCGTTGCCAAAGTTTGAAAAGTATCCTCCGGTTGGAGATTCAGCAGACCCGGCCGCACCTTAAACAAGGCAACAATATGGCCTAACCCTTATAAGGCCTCCGGGAGTCAAGGACAAAAGATCCCTGTGACGAAATTTCTTTCCTCTTTTTTACTCTTTTTTAAATGATGAGTTGCTTTCCACCGAACGGATGTTCCGACTTGAGTTTCGCCATAGAGTGCAGGGTTCTGCACTAAACACTAATTGAGGGTCAATCTCCCTGTTATGCTTCATCAGGGGGATGCGAAGACTAATGTTGTTCCTCGCGCCTAGAAACGATTGCGTGCCCTCGCCGCCCTACTCAACGCGCCGGGTTGAACGAAAGACGTGTTTACTCAGTAAGCTTCAGGATCAGGGGAGGGGCAGAACAAATCGAGACGATCATCAGCAACGCATTCTTTGCTTGAAGGAGCCAGACGGGTCTCCAATCAACGCGTCAGGACTGCCGGGATATCGGCATAGCGTCCAATGTGCGCTCAAGGGCGCAGGTGGTTCTCGTGTTGATGGACGCAGTCATGCTCATCCCAATGCGGCTCCAGTTAGGCGTCGGACTGATCCGTCTGCTCCAGAAGATTCGGCCAGAAATTTTTTCTGGTCGAAAGTAGTTTTTCTTTTCATCATGTAATAGCCCGCCCGGCCGAGTTTGTGAGCCAGGATCGAGAGCGCTTTTCCTTTTCCATGTTTCTGGGTCAGTCTCTTGAGAAACATGAAGGCGGTACACGGATCCCGGTGACTCCGATACTGCTGGGTCGCCCGATTGAGCCGAAGCGTCCGGCCCGACCGTCGTCCGCTGACGCCATCCTGCTGACAGAGAAAGGTCACCAGGGGCGCTTGGGTGAGGGCCTCAGAACTTTTTTGCGAGCACATCCTGGAGCATCATGTTGTCCAAGGTCAGGTCCGCCACGACCCGTTTCAGCCGAGTGTTCTCCTCCTGGAGCTGCTTGAGTGCCCGCACCTGCTCGGACTCCATGCCTTGGTATGGTTTCTTCCACCGAAAAAAGGTCTGTTCCGTCCTGCCGACCTTGCGAATCAGGTCGGCAACGGGCATCCTCCGTTCAGCCTGCTTCAAAACCGCCCCCACTTGTTCCACTGTTGTGGTTGGCTTGGGAGCGAGAGTAGACGAATGAGGCCGATGGCCTCGCGATGAGAAAGAACCTTATGGGTTTTTAGAAGGGCTCGAGGCCACGCAATATGTTTCCTCCAAGGGGGGAGGGTATCGCATACTCAGAGGCCCCATCCAGATAAATTCGTACAGATCCGTGAAAGCCGTTTTCCAAACGTGGAAACATTGAGCGGTGAACGAGGGAATGGCTTTCGTGTTTCCTGCTAGGGTTACCATATCTTCCAGCCCTGTCAGGTGGCCAACCATAAGAAACTCATTTCCCTGGCTCTTGCCATCATCGTCCACAGGCCCGGAAAAATGCAGGTAGAAGGGACGATAGGTTCTTGGAAGAGACCGGGTCTCAGGCCCTGAGTACGTATCCGCAGGAAAGGGCAACCATTCAGCAAGGAACCTTACACCCGTTGGGGTGGTATCGGTACCCTTGATACGTCCAGCCAGTTGAAAGGAGTGATCGTGAAACTGTTGCGATTGATTTTTTATGTCATCAAAATCTTGTGAATTTTGAATGATGGTCACCCCTGGAATAGGAAAGGTCGGAATGGGAGCGCAACCGTGCGCAGCCAGGTTCAATAAAGCACAAATACAATAAACCTGAATTCGTGAGACCCCGTGATGATTAAGGAACCTAGTGACTAACTCCAATGTTTAAACCTCATCTTACTGTTTACTGTAGCTTACCCAGCGTAGGAATCTAGCCTCCTCAAAAGAAAGCCTACCCCTGAGTGATTAGGCTCTTTAGCAAACGTTGGATTTATTGGCCATAGCCTATTGTTGATAGGGAGGATGCAAGAGAAATGAAAAATTCACCCTTTTATTACTGGCCAGTAACAAACGCTTCATCAAATTGTAATCTGACATTTATACGGTGGGGAAAAAATTATTCCCCAAATGTAATTTAAAGGAGGATGCACCATGGATTGGATGTATTTATTTATCACGACTGTCACCGCATTCCTAGGACTCATGACCATTCATTTCATTTGGCGA
Source organism: uncultured Nitrospiraceae bacterium (assembly GCA_963734345.1). Classification (GTDB taxonomy): domain Bacteria; phylum Nitrospirota; class Nitrospiria; order Nitrospirales; family UBA8639; genus Nitrospira_E. Next base: position 71,257 of record CAVTGT010000008.1, on the reverse strand, counting down.
TCGTAACGTCTTACCTCTTGATCTGTTGAACCGGCAGGGCTACTGATCCGACGATAAGAGCGTCCGTTCCTAACCCCATTTGTCCGTGATCCCATTTGAGCTGCCCCCCATCATAATGGAGTGTGTGGCTGTAGAGGAAATCGACAGGAATGATGCGATGGCACTCTTAGCCCATCATGTCGATGTTTTGCCCCTGTCCCAAAAGGGATTAATAAATGCACATTCAATGAATAGCAAATTTTCCATTGTCTTCATCCTAGCCATAGGTGGATTTCTTTACTTTTGGAGTATCGCGCCAACTAATGAAGAGCTAACTGCTCGGAAAAAGGCTAGTGTAGTGTTACATATATACCTATACAATATGCCCTTCGATGTGATACTGTTGGGCATGTTTACCGCCGCGACAGCCCTGCCGTGTGACGCCAGGCAGAAGCGGCGGTTGGCACACCTTGTTCGGGCAGGGAAAACCCCACAGAAGGTGGTGCTGCGAGCCAAGATCATTTTGCTTGCGGGCAAGGGGCTGTCGAACAACCGGATTGCCAAAGTCATGCAGACGACTCGCCCGACCGTGTTATTGTGGCGCAGGCGGTTTGAGCAGTTTGGCTGTCCGGGACTTCTCAAAGATTTTCAACGGCCCGGTCGCAAACCGAAGCTGTCGGATCAAAAGGTACAAGAAGTGATCGAGCTGACCTTACATCGGCAACCAGAGAGCGCGACCCATTGGAGTACGCGCACGTTGGCGAAGAAGACGGGGTTGTCGCATGTGGCCGTTCAACGCATCTGGAAGCACCACGGGCTGCAGCCTCATCGGGTGGAGACCTTCAAAATCTCAACAGACAACCGGTTTGTCGAAAAGCTGCGGGATATTGTCGGGTTGTACCTGAAGCCGCCGAACGGGCCTTGGTGCTGTCAGTGGATGAAAAAAGTCAAATCCAAGCATTGGATCGTACGCAGCCGGGCTTGCCCTTGAAGCGGGGACGTTGCGGCACGATGACGCATGATTACAAACGCCATGGGACCACCACGCTCTTTGCCGCCCTTAACATGCTTGATGGCACGGTCATCGGGGAGTGCTTACCACGACACCGGAGCCAAGAATTTATCAGATTTCTGAAGACCATTGAACAATCCACCCCTCCTGAACTCGATCTGCATCTCATCGTGGACAATTACAGCACACATAAAAGTCCGTCGGTGCAACGCTGGCTCACGCGACACCCCCGTGTGCATTTCCATTTCACGCCCACCAGCGCGTCGTGGCTGAATATGGTCGAGCGGTGGTTTCGAGAACTGACGCAACGCCGGATTCGACGCGGGGTGTTCAAAAGCGTGCCCGATCTCATTGCCGCCATTGAAGACTTCCTGCGCCACCATAATGACAACCCCAGAATTTTCACCTGGCACAAGGATGCCGACACGATCTTGGCCAAGATCAAGAATTGTAAAGAAGCGTTAGTTACACAACACTAGGGCCCAAGAAATTGAGCAAATGATTAAAGCAGCAGCAGAAGAAGAACCAGCGGAAGAACGTGCAAAAGAACGAGCGAAGGAGTGTGAATTAGTCCCTGTACGGTGTGCAGTAGAGGATTCTTTCGAAAGGGGCTATGAAGCAGGATATGAAGCAGGCTAGAGGCTGCCTATGAGAGACCTAATTACGATATAGTATGAAAGGGATTATGAGGCTTTTTTTGATGATAAGGAGAAGTAATGGCATTTCAAAGGCAGGAAATGAACACCCAAATCCAGAAGGAGCATAAATCGGCATGGGGCAAGCTAAAGCTTGGCTCAGGCGGCCATTTGCCCCAAGGGGCCTTAACCATAGCTGTCTTTGAACAAAAGAGTAAGCGGGATGCTGGAATTGCTCTTGTTGAGACCAAGGTGGAGCATCTAGTCGAGCAGTTAGAAAAGTCCATCAAGGCTGATATTGGGGTCAAAAGCCGCCACTTGGAAGAACACACAAAACGACTACTCTCCCAAACTATGGCTGGGGAGGTCTCCCAGAATATCCCAGAGGCCACCAAAACCGCCCTGCTGGGGATGCGGCAGTACATTGACAGTCTCTCTGCCCAATATGTGGCTATTTTGCAAAAAAAGGTGGCGCAATTAGGTGACGAGGTGAACCGGAAACAGCGGGAAGCGACCAGGCTTATGAACTCCGAGTCCTTGGCGGGACGATTGGGCAAGCAACTCAAAACAAAAATTCAGGCGAGAGTGCAAGAGGTTCAGGCCATGCAATCGGCCTTGGCTGCCCAAAAAGCCACCATTGAAACGATTCTCGGGAATGTGGGCGAATATGTGCATCGGTCCTATCGGGCCTTTGATGACCCGGAATGGGCCCTGAAGGTGCCGGATACGGTCCTGAACAAGGCCCGGGAACATGTGCAGGAACGCTACACCGCCCAAGGCTTGACGGCGGCTGAGGCGAACAAGCGGACGGAAGTCGTCCTGCAAGAGATTTTGAAGCACGGCACAGCCTATGAGTCGATGCAAGGCCTCATTCATGAATCCAAGCTCGGTGCCAAAGATTTGAGTGTGCTGATGCACCGGAAGAAGATTGCCCAGCCCATTCGGGATTTGTTGGGTGAATATGTCGATCCGCGGGTGGCCTTTGCGAAGACCGCGACCAAAATGGGGCGGCTCATTTTCAATCACTCCTTCCTGGATCGGGTGAAAGATGCGGGCATGGGACAGTTCTTGTGGACCGAAGCGGAGAAGCCGCCGGAGGCCACCGTGAAGATTGCGGCGGATAAGTCGGAAGTCTACTCGCCCCTCAATGGCCTATGGACCACACCGGAGACGAATCAGGCTTTTAAAGATGCCTTGGGCAAGGAACAGATGGCCAATTTGTACCAGAGCATTTTCCAGTTAATCGGCATGATCAAAAGTGACCAGGCATCCCTCTTCTCCGCTACTTATTTTCAATTCATTATAAGTGTAACTTTAACAGCCATTGCGTGGAGATTATTTTATCCAATTCACTGGGGTCCAAATGTTGATTGGGCCACCACAATACTTCATTGTTTAGGCATTACCAGTGTGGGGGGGCTTATATTGTTCCTTCCGATCCCCAAAATTGAATTAAGTGAGGAGAATGAAAGAAATTTGGCTACTTTGGGTGGTATTGAAGGGCTCGGCCTAATAAAAAAAAACAGAGTTAAATGGCTTCTCTCGCCTTGGCTTTTTCCCCTTCTTCTAATATTTGGAGTAGGTCTTCATACAGGATTTGAATATATGGAAAAAACGGAAAAATATCACATGGTATTTGCTGATTCAAAAAGTGGCCTCTACGTTTGGTATGGCCGGAATGGCGGTAATAGTTGCGATGAATCCATTATTCGAGAATTCAAGAAAAGGGGAACAATTCATTACGGAAATAGATGGGAAGCCGAGCGTGATGGATTCCGCCCCGCCTATGAATGCCCAAATTAAAATTGGCTCAACGCAGATTCGTGTGGGTGAATTCTGCTCATATGGGAGGCGACCATTCTTTTCCGAAATGCTGTTATCGCAATATTTCCTCTCAAAATACAACGGAAAGTTTCCTGTCATGAAGGTTCCCCCTCCATTGCTTAACCGCTCTCTTCCCCACGCCAACCCTGGTTTCCCGATGCAACCCGAAAGCCGGAGAAGGAGCTCACCGGTCGAGGGGGGCTGGGTTGCCTGCTGCAACGACATCCTCAGAGGGTCCTCCTTTGCCCTCTCTCCGAGAATGACTCATAGGCCTTCCCTAAATCGGCCAAGATTTGTTGCCCTCAAACCAAGATAAAACCCAGGCTACCTGAGGGGTTAGAGAAGAAGACGCTCTCTAAATTACCCACTCCAATCTGCATAGAGCCAATTTTTTAAGCATTGTCCCGCTTCCACAACGTTTTGTGACGCTTGCTCAAATAAATCAAAAAATCCACTTTCCCGAGGCATAAAACTAAACATAGGGCTTTTCCTTCAGCAAGAATGCGCCGGAATCACATGCTGCAGTTTGAACTTTTGTGAACAGAGGAATCTACCTCCAGACTTGAACCAGGATATCTCACATCATTCTTTTTATTGATGAAAATTGTCTGCGGAGTAACCCTCAACAATTCAAGGAAAGACAGGCAACCCCTTCGATCAGGATTATTTTACCCGATCAATATGGGAAAGCGCGACAAGGAAGGAGTTTTCCATAACTTAGCAGGCAATTTCTAGAATATTTCAGTTCCGAGTACTCGGTTATGCGACATTTTTTGATGCCACAGCGGCGGCCTTGAGTTCAATTCGACAATGAAAAATTTTCTCAAAAAACTTTTTTCGCCGCTCGGTCGTCCACAATTCCAATTCCGGATCGTACCGGAAAGATACGTGCAGGCAGAGAGGCTCGCCAAGTTCAATGTGAATTTTTTTGACGACCGAGAAGTGACTGCGATCTAAGCCATCCGCAATTCGTAAAATTGCACTAAGACTGGATACAACCCTTCTTTGGTCGGGGTCCAAGAGTCGATATCCCGTATGCTTGGGATTTGGTTGGCCACGTCGATGATAACGCGCCACATTGGCAATTATGCCCACTTCTTCAGACGAAAATCCGGGAAGATCGGCATGGGTTATCAAATAGTAGGTGTGTTTGTGATGTTTATTTTCACGAATATGATGTCCGATATCATGAAGGAAAGCCGCATATTCCAACCACTCCCGTTCCTTGTCGCCAAGCTTATGCAATGACACGGTCTGATCGAACAAACTCAGGGCCAACTTCGCGACATGATGGGCATGGACTTTTGGATATTGATACCGTCTGGCCAGCAACAGTACCTGGCGACGACGAATATGAGGAATTTCCTGTTCAGCCCGTAACCCGTCTTGATGCTGTTGGATAAAATCGTAAATGACCCCTTCCCGAATCGCTTTTTCGCTGATGCGCACCTGCTTGACCCCGATACGTTCCATGAGTAGACGCAACACCAGTACCCCGGGATACAGTGTATCCACCCGCCTGGGATCCAGGCCGGGGATTTTCAATCGCGCCTGAAGGTCTGTTGTCCGGAGGAGTCTTTCAACCTCTCTGACTTCATCCAACTCGATGGTAGCCATATCGAGTTGTGTAAGGGGACGACCAGTCCTGGCCAAATAAATAATTTCCGTGAGATTTCCTACCATTCCCGAGGTAGCCACCAATTGATTAAATTGGGTCAGGCTTTTTTTCGACAAGGATTTTTTCAAGGTTTGGACAACCAGATTTTCCATGCGTTGAATCGTTTTTTTATCAGGAGGATCAACCTTAAGGAATTGGTCCTTCAACCGGATCGCCCCTAACTTGAGCGTTCGCACAAATTTCAATCGCTTTGGCGTACAGGCCATCAATTCCACGGATCCGCCACCGATATCCACAATCATGGCGGGAAACCGGGTAAGATCCATACTATTTCTCACACCGAGATAAATCAGACGCGCTTCCTCTTCCCCCGTGATAACCCGGACCCTGAGCCCAAGTTCTTTACGAACGAGCTTCAAAAAATCTCCTCCATTTTTTGCTTCTCGCACGGCACTGGTGGCAATCGGAAGAATGGGATCGAATCCTTTATTGTTTGCCAACATGGAAAAACGCTTCAAGACGGTTAATCCACGGTCCATGGCTTCCTGAGATAGTCGGTGAGAGGTAAATGTCCCATCACCCAATCTGGCCATTTCCTTGATACGATCAACGATTTTATAAGAAAATCCTTTCCCGATTTCCGCCAAAACCATGTGAATGGAATTGGTTCCAATATCAATAACCGCAAGGCGCTTCATATGGTTCAATACCTTCAAGAATAGATTGAGCTCTTCATTTTCACCACTACACCAGTTCTTTAGGCAATCAAGGCTTCGAAGGTTGTGGAAAGGGAATTTTCAGGAAGGGACAGAGAAATCATCAATGATGGTTACACGATACCCCAGACCCCAGACAGTTTCAATAGTGGGACCCTGATCTCCCAATCGCTGAAGTTTGCGCCGGAGTCGGACCATATGAGAATCCACTGTCCGAGTTTCGACCGATATTTGCGATCCCCAGACACGGCTCAAGAGATCTTGACGTTCCAAAACCCCGCCCTTGTTATTGAGCAATTGCTCCAACAACCGAAATTCAATACGTGTGAGAAAGACGGATTGTGTTCTAAAGACGACTCGAAAGGTTTGAGGATCAAGAACAAGATCCCTCATGGAGTTGCAAAACCCTGTGGGGTTAAAATGATGGGATTCCCATTTATGAGTCTGGCTCAGATTTGTTAGTGCCTTATTGGGTGCCTGGCGATTGAGAGGGCGCATGATCCCTGAAGATTTCCCTTTCAGAAAATCCTCCTGCGGGAATGGTAACCGACAAACATTTCCCACTTGTTATGAGTATGTTACAAATCAGTAAATCTCAGGGGATTCTTTTGGGGAAGGATTGGAAAGATTGGAGAAATTCGTGTGATAGATTCCCGATACAAACCATCGGGAATGATCCCAGAGGGAAGAAATCTGCCTTCAAAACCCCGATAATTTCAAAAAGAAAGGTCACGCCCAAGTTGTTGAACGAGCGAACGGTTTCCAAATAAGGCATCAACTTTGCCAGACAGACTCGAGGGACGAAGTATTGCCATCCCCCCGGCCTCTTCAATTAACACTTGGGTAGCCAGGATATCCCACGGGTTCAGGGCCGGATCTACCATCGCGCCAAGTGCTCCACTGACTACTAGACTGTGGCCAAAGCAATCGGTATACCCTCGCACATACCCGGACATGGATAATAGTTGATGGTAATCCGCCTCCCGTTTTGCGCTCGAAAACTGGGCAAAATCGCCCACACCGATAATCGCTTTTTCAATCGGCAGGTTTTCAGAAAGATGCAAGGCTTTTCCTTGGCAGGTGGTTCCTTGCCCCTTGGCTCCGGCATAGGTGAGCCCGAGCATTGGAAGGTGGATGACTCCGACTACAGGGAGGTTTTCCCGCGTATCTAACAAGGCAATGATGGTGCCGAATAATGGAATCCCATGGATAAAGGATCGAGTCCCATCGATAGGATCCACGGTCCATTGCCATCGAGTTCCCGTCCCCTGTAACCCTTGTTCCTCACCGAGAATATCAAGAGGCCCGATCGGAGAATTAGAGAGCAAATGAGATCGGATGAGGGCTTCACCCTCTTGATCAGCTTGGGTCACGGGTGAACCATCACTTTTTTCTGTAATACAAAGATCCTGTCGTTCAAAATGGGCTCGAATCGGAACTGCCGCAACGTGTGCGGCATCAACAGCCGTTTGTAACAATTGGGCAAGTTGACTGCCAGTCAAGCCTTCATACATGGATTATTCGCCTCCTAGTGTTCCTGAATCGTCGGGTAGTATACTGAACTTCCTTTGTGAACAACACATGTTCACCTGAATCCTGTTGATAATGTCCACATTCAACATGAGTAACTATTCAAATTGTTTTTCGCCAAAACCAGCAATTCTGGAAATAATTTCACACTTTTTTCCGATCCGTTTCGGTACAATAATATTTTTTCTTCTATTTTCAAAATTTTTCTAAAAGAATCATACACCGTAAAGATTTCATGACAACAACTTGCTTGACACTTGAAACTGGTGACTGGCTTTTCTATGCCATGGAAGATTCAACAAACCGTTGAACACGAAGTTAAGTTTCAGGTTCCACCACGCTTCAAATTTCCTTTGAACATGGGGGCCCCGATCCCCCTCCGCGTGTTCACCTCCACATATTTTGACACCGAACAGCACCGGCTTGGCCAATTAGGCTTTACGCTCCGAAGACGCGTTGAACATGCTCGCGGGATCTGGCAGCTAAAAATCCCAAGCGGTGCAGTGCGAATAGAATTGGAAATTGATTCCGGCAGCCGAGACATTCCCTGGGAATTTTATGATTTATTAACGGCCTTTTTCCGAAAACAGAAGGCAATTCAACTGGGGAAACTCCGGACTAAAAGAACAGGTGTACACATCCTGGATGAGAATCGAGTTATTGCCGATGTTGTTCAGGATTCAGTCGCTCTTCTTCTCGACAAAAAAGTCATCCGCACATTCCGGGAAATAGAAATTGAATTACAAGAAGGCACAGAAACCCAGCTCAAGTCTATCCGCAAGGTCTTGATTCAGGGCGGAGCGGAAGAGAAACCGCTACAACCCAAGATTTTTCAAGCCTTACAACTTCCCTATCCTCTTTCATGGGAGATTCCTGATCAGTCAACACCACAAACCGAACTATATTCGAGAAAGACTTCATTCCCAATTTTTTGAGGTATTACGACATGATCCAGGCACTCGATTGGGACGAGATACGGAAGCGCTCCATCACATGCGGGTCGCCACCCGCCGCATAAGAGCCATCCTTTGGACGGTGCGATCGTTTCTCGCACCGGAATGGACAGAACAGGCCCGCCAGGAGTTGGGATGGATTGGTTCCCTTTTAGGGGAGGTCAGGGATTGGGATGTTCTCCTAGAGTCTTTTCGGCAGGACTTTCAGGACTTACCTTCAAATGAACAACGCTCCTTCCAATCGATTCTCCGCAAATTTGAAGATCAGCAGTCTATTGCCCGTGCAAGGCTCTTAGAGGGGCTGCGTAGCGAACGCTATCTCACTCTTCTGAATCACCTTGAGGAATCTCTTACCCATTTACCATTTCAACCATCTCCGCTCACCATTGTTGACGTAGCGCCAAAACGCTTTTCACAAACTTCAGGATTTTGTGCTTGCGTCACAGAGCCTTTTTCCACAAACGGAACTGCATCGTATTCGAATCCTCTTGAAACGAGCCAGGTATGCGATTGAACTCGCCGAACCCTTGATTGGGAACCGGGCCCAACGATTTCTGCAACAAGCTAAATACACTCAAGATCTGCTGGGACAACATCACGATGCCCTGGTTTCCGAACACAGACTTCTCGCCCTCAAACAACACTCTCGGGGAGCCGGCATCGCCTATGTGACCGGGCTGATGGTGGAACGATTACGGAACAAGCAAACTCAGGTGTATCAGCAAATACCCAAGCGCTGGAAAAAGCTTGAAAAACAAGGGAAAAAATTGTAAATCGGTTCGTCTGATTCTTCTTAATCCACTTAAGACGTTGTTTTGTTAGAATGATGCTGTTGAACCGAATAATGCTATCAGGTAAATATTCTTCTCCTAATGAACAGAGGGTCTGGGTATGAAAAAGCCAATACAATCGGAAACGCTCAATTCACCTATCGCCATCCCCAACCTCGATGACCCCAAACTGTATCTGAACAGGGAACTCAGTTGGTTGGAGTTCAATAAACGGGTTCTGGAAGAGGCGGAAGACCCGAACCATCCCTTGCTGGAACGGGTAAAATTCCTTTCTATTTTCTTTAATAATCTCGACGAATTCTTCATGATCCGGATTTCCGGATTGCGCGAACAATTGTCCAGCGGGGTACTGGAAGCCGCCCTGGATGGGATGAGTCCTTCGGAGCAATTGGGGCAAATCCGGGAGGCCCTATTACAGAGCTTTTCCCGGGTAACCCAGTGCTGGCAGGATGACTTGTTCCCTCGCCTGATAGAGTCGGGCATCCGCATTCTTCCCTACCAGGACATTAAACCGAAACAACGCGCCCTACTCCGGCGATATTTTCGAAAGGAAATTTTTCCCGCACTGACCCCGTTAGCGTTTGACCCCAGTCATCCCTTCCCTCATATATCCAACCTCACCGTCAATTTGGCCGTGGTGGCGATAGACCCTGAGCGTGGAGAATGTTTTGCCCGCATAAAAGTCCCATCCCTTTTCCCACGCCTTGTCCGGATTCCAGACGAATCGCAGGTCACCGACGATGAGCAATTGGGGTTAGCATCCGCACCGGAAAGTACAAATTTTGTGTGGCTGGAGGACATCATTGCGGCCAATCTGGATTTACTGTTTCCTGGCCTGACTATTCAGGCGTCCTATTTTTTTAGAATCACCAGGGACGCGGATTTTGAAATAGAAGAGGATGAAGCCAGCGACCTGCTGGCGGCCATTGAAGAACAAATTGATCTGCGGCAATTCGGTTCGGTGGTCCGCTTGGAACTGGATCGGCATATGCCGGATGCCATTAAAGATATACTTATCAGAAATCTCAAATTAGCCCCCTATCAGGTGTACACCTATGATTTCCGTCTCGGCCTTTCGAATTTGCTTGAACTCACCACGATTGATCGCCCGGGGCTGAAATTTTCACCACATTACCCCAATATTCTACAGGATCCTACCTCAAAGGAATCCCTGTTTTCACTGATCAAACGCGAAGATATCTTCCTGCATCATCCATACGATAGTTTTTCACCCGTTGTCGATTTCATTCGACAAGCCACTCTGGACCCTCATGTGTTAGCCATCAAACAGACCCTCTATCGGGTGGGCATAAACTCCCCTGTGGTAGACGCCCTCATGGAAGCCCGCCAAAATGAGAAACAGGTTGCCGTGCTCCTTGAACTCAAGGCCCGTTTCGATGAAGAAAACAATATTGAATGGGCGAGAAAGTTGGAAGATGAAGGGGTACATGTGGTCTATGGCGTGTTAGGGCTGAAAACGCATGCAAAAGTCTGCATGGTGGTGCGTCGAGAATCCGATGGCATTCGTCGGTATCTTCATCTCGGCACAGGCAATTACAACCCCACCACCAGTAAGTTTTATACGGATTTTAGTTTCTTCACCTGTGATCCGGTGTTAGGAGAGGATGTCACCGATCTCTTTAATGCCCTGACGGGATATTCCAAAAAAGACTCTTACGAAAAATTACTCGTGGCTCCCGTCGGCTTTCGGGAGCAGATCATCAGACGAATCAATCGGGAAATTTCCCGACATCAACAACATGGAGATGGCTATCTCGCGTTCAAATTGAATTCACTCGTTGACAAGAGCCTGCATTCAGGCCTTGTATCAAGCCTCTCAGGCAGGAGTGAAAATTGATTTATTGGTGCGTGGGATGTGTGGACTTCGCCCGGAAATACCCGGCCTCAGCCAGACCATTACCGTCACCTCACTCGTGGGACGATTTCTTGAACATTCCCGATGTTTATATTTTCGCAATGGCGGAAATGATGAATTATTTATTGGCAGTGCGGATCTCATGTCCCGCAATATGGACCGGCGTGTGGAAATCCTCTTTCCAATTGAGAATGCTAAATTGCGAACATTCATTTTGGAAACTGTCCTACAGCCCTATCTGAAGGACAATATGCAAGCCCGACGGCTGCAAGCGGATGGCACCTATACCCGCCTCAAGCCTTCAGCGGACGAAGCACCATTTCGGGCTCAGGATTGGTTTATTGCAAACTGGAAAGGAAAAAACACCAAGGCTCCTTCACTCTGAACACCCTGAAAGGCAAGCGTTGCATTCCTTTCAGGTATCCCACCATTTCACTATCTATTGACATTCCTCTGCATCATGAGCGGACTCCCACTCCAAATCACAGCCGCAGCATCGCCATTGAACCGTATCCGGGATGATCGGTGTAATGGCGGTGACACCTTTTTACCCTCTACTTCCCCTAATATCCTGACCATACGAATCTTCTCTTTCTCCTCGAAAATATTTTCCTCGGCGATTGGCCTACAGAGAGATTGCACAGGAGAAATCGCTTCGGCATTCCATTCAATAAAGGCATCGAAGTGCCTTTATCCCAAAACACCCGCCAATCTCTTAGGAAACCCACTTGTCTGATGAATTTCCCTATTGGGAATGAACTCTTGCACACCACACTTTCCAGTTTGAATGTCCCGGCCCATAAACTCCATCGTCTCCCGGATACGCTCAGGCCTTCCCCAATCACTCCAATAGACGCCTGTTAACTCCATCATGGTTAATTGCTGAGGAATCAGAGATAACAGGTCGCTGGAGAAATTTCTCGTGGGCATCGTTCGATAGAGATTCATGAGTATCTGACGTTCGTGTGAGGTTCCAATCCCATTCCCATGTGTTTCAAGAGGCATGACAACTTCAGGGATACACTGACGACCCGCTTCCCATAAAGTTTGAACATTGGCGATGAGGACCAAGGTATTCCATTGGCCTCCTCCTAAAACGATGTCCTTCAGCTGAGAGTCCTGTGGTTTCTCAACAAATCTCTTGACCTCCCTGACCTGCACACCGCCTGGATGAGGAACCAGCGCTCCCGGAAGCACCCATCCATAATCCTGCTCCTGGGATTGTGGAGGAACGGTCAATAATACCATTCGTTGGGGTTGATCCTGGACCAATGACGCAGCCTGACGAATCAATTGAATCATCGGATCTTCTGGAAAAATGAAATGATCGGCAGGCCACAACACCACCGTGGCATCGGGGTCGTGCGCTCGAATATAGGATAAAGGCAGGAAGACTCCAGGTCCGGTTCCTCGATTCTCAGGTTGCCAGACCACCCGGCCAAGGGATTCCTGAATCAATTGCGTCCGCACATAGCCCCAATGCGATTGATCCATCACCGTCACGACCTGATGGGCAGGACAGAGGGCTTTTGCCCGTTTCCACGTATGTTGAATCATCGAGTGATTGCCCATAAACGTACAATATTGTTTAGGTCGATAGGCACCGAACCATTGTTCGGTGAATACCCGCAGTCTCTCTCCATGTCCTCCCGCCAATATCAGAGACCACAGTGAACCGGAATTCCTTGGCAGATCCTTACTTGACCATTTTTGAGAATAACGACGAGAGCCTCCACGAGTGTCAATCCATTTTTGCATGGTATTCTCCTTTCGTCTTCGCAGGTGTATGGTGATTGTTATCCATACGAAGATCGTACGCCTGAGACATGACACCCGCATCACGGAGAAGTAAATTTGGAGTTACAGAAGGCTGGGAAGCCGGCAGGGAATACAACAACTGAAGAGAACAGGGAGAAATCAGAAGGCGAACACAATCTGTTTCAAGTCGGAATGGTATGACGGATGATTTTTCCTTCCACCATATACACGACATTAAGCAAAAAAACATGATACTGTACAAATGAAAAATGGCAAACAAGATAACCAAATGTTAAGAATATGTAAATTTTCTGTGAAGTTTTAGATGAAGGCAAAACAGCCAGTACTAATTTGGCAATCGGGGGAAGAGGAAGCTGCGCTGCGGTAGGATGGCCAAAGGATCCGGGACCAGAAATTTATCTATTTGGTATCGGTAATTCGCTTTCGATATCAAATCGATACCCGATTTCCTTCACGGTGAGAATACGACTATGTTCGTGTCCTAATTTTTCTCTTAGGTGCCGAATTTTCCCATTGCTTATGAAAAAGCCAAAATAGGAAACGGATGGAAATTTGAATCATCAGGGTTTCCATAATGAAACTGGTTCCAGAAAAGGAGAGGCGGGAAATTCACAGGAAACGATCTAAAGAAACAGCCGCGCCACCGGAGGCTGGTTCAGCTAGGAATCGTATGACGGATGATTTTTCCTCCACCATATAACGACCAATTCAGCCACATTTGTCGCATGATCGGCAATGCGTTCAAGATATTTCGAGATAAACGAAAGCCTGATGGCACGGGATATCGTTTGAGGGTTTTCCATCATAAAGGACAAGAGTTCACGAAATATTTGCTCATTCAGATCATCGATGTAGTCATCCTCGTTGAGGACCTCTCTGGCAAGAACCGAATTCCCTCTCACAAAGGCATCCAGGGCTTCTGCCACCATCTTGATGGCCCGCTCGGCCATGAGCGGAATATCGATATACGGTTTCAATTGGGGTTCGGCATGCAGTTCAATAGCCCGTTCACAGATATTTTCGGCTAAATCGCTCATCCGCTCCAGTTCTGTAGAAATTTTCATTGCCGTCGTGACAAAACGAAGGTCTTTGGCTGCCGGTTGGTGAAGCGCCAACAATTCCAGACAGAGTTCGTCAATTTCCACATCCATCGTATTCACCTGTCGATCGTTCTGAATCACCTGGTTCGCCAGGATATCATCACGATCCACGAGAGCGACGAGGGATTGACGAATTTGTCCTTCAACTAGAGCCCCCATCCGCAAAATCCTCTGTTTGAGGTCCGCCAATTCATCATCAAAATGTCGCTTCATAGTTTTCCTTCTTCTATTACGCAGAAAATCAGCCGAATCGCCCAGTCACATAATCCTCCGTCCGGGAATCGCCGGGATTGGTGAAAATTTTCTTCGTGTCATCGAACTCGATCAATTCCCCCAATAAGAAAAAACCCGTCAAATCCGAAACTCGAGCGGCCTGCTGCATATTATGCGTCACAATCACGATTGTGAGTCGCTCTTTCAACGTATGCAGAAGTTCTTCAATACGTCCGGTGGAGATCGGATCCAATGCTGAACACGGTTCATCCAGCAACAGGACTTCGGGGTTGACCGCTAGGGCTCTGGCAATACACAGGCGTTGTTGTTGCCCGCCGGATAACCCCAAGGCACTGACATGAAGCCGATCTTTGACTTCTTCCCACAAACCGGCTCCTTGAAGGCTTGCTTCAACGATGTCATCCAGGATGGCGCGTTTACGTATTTTCTGCAATTGCGGGCCATAGGCCACATTCTGCCAGACTGTTTTCGGGAACGGATTGATTTTTTGGAACACCATCCCGACCCGCGTTCGAAGATCGGTCGCATCGACTTCAGGTCGATAAATATTTTCTCCGTCCAGGAGTATCGTGCCTTCAACCCTGGTGCCATCAACCAGATCATTCAGCCGATTCAAACACCGCAAAAGGGTGGATTTCCCACAACCTGAAGGCCCGATAAAGGCCGTCACTTTATTCGCAGGCACGGTCATATTCACATTTTTGAGTGCCTGGACGGTTCCATAGTAAAAGTTCATGTCTCGAACGGTAATTTTGGAAGGCGCATCCCTCATGGAAGATTGACCTGCTTGGGAATCTGAAATCGTTTTATTCACGGCACTCGTCTGTTTTACTTCAACCACCAACCTCAAAGATTTTGCATCCGGGGACTTGGCGGGCGCCATAGGTTGGTCCAACGAATTCTGTGCAATTTCCATGATTGTACCTCATTTACACCGAAGCACCAGCGTATCGCTTCCGCATTCGGGTTCGAAGCGCGATCGCGGCCATATTCAAAATGAGGACGACAAGAACCAGAACCAAGGTTGTGACATAGACCATAGGTTTTGCCGCCTCCACATTAGGAGATTGAAACCCCACATCATAGATATGAAATCCCAGATGCATGAATTTCCGATCCAGATGCACGTAAGGAAAAAGACTATCGACCGGCAACGCCGGGGCAAGTTTAACCACTCCCGTCAACATGAGCGGCGCCACTTCACCCGTGGCCCTGGACACGGCTAAAATCAGTCCGGTCAAAATTCCCGGCATGGCACAGGGCAAGACCACCCGGATTAACGATTCCAATTTGGTCGCGCCCAACCCCAATGACCCTTCCCGGTATTCTTTGGGAACGGCTGATAATCCTTCTTCCGTTGCGACGATCACCACAGGCACCGTCATGAGGGCCAGGGTGAGAGAAGCCCATAACAGCCCCCCTGTTCCAAATGTCGGATTCGGTAAAGAGGCGGAAAAGAATAATTGGTCAATGGTTCCTCCCACGGCATACACAAAAAATCCCAGACCAAAGACACCAAAAACAATAGATGGTACTCCCGCGAGATTATTGACGGCAATTCGGATCATTCGGGTCACCAGACCTTGCCTGGCATATTCCTTTAAATAAACGGCGGCCAAAACCCCGAACGGCACCACGACCACACTCATAACCAACACCATCATGACCGTGCCAAAAATAGCGGGGAAGATGCCCCCTTCGGTATTCGCTTCCCGAGGCTCCTCTGTCAGCACACCCAAAAAGTTTGCGACATACATCCGGATTTTAGCCAACACATTCATCTGATTTGGACGCCAGGCCTTCACTAAATGGCCAACCGGAAACGATTTTTTCTCTCCCGCTACATCGATGAGCGTTACCCGATACCGGTTTAATTGTTCATAGAGGCCAACCAAGCGATCGGTCTGCTTCTGATAGGCTGTTTCTCTTCTTTGAATCTCTTGTTGAAAAAAGGCCGCGGATTCCTGGGAAAGACTTTTTCCTTTTAAACCCAATTCCTTCAGATGCAGACGGGCCCGTTCAATATCATAGTTGATCGCCCCAATTACATCGCGTTCAATGTGATGAATCTCCTGGTGAATAGACTCGGTTTCCTCGAGGAATGGATACAACATGTTCCAAGCCTCTTCCCGACCCTGAGCTAATCGCGTGTCCCCATCCCACACTTCGGCGATCCAGCCATAAAAATTCCCCCATTCCCGTCGTTCAATTGCTACGACATTCTGAGGAAGCGTCTGTTGTGCGATATCCTCTTCATCAACCCACCGGAAATCCAACCCATATAAATCCCGGTTGCCCACCTTCAGTTGAATACGAGACCGCCCTTCGGGAAACTCCGTGCTCACCGTCTCCGGAATCCGCTGCCTCTCGACCATTTCCCCAAGCACCTGGGTGCCATCGATCAGCCTGAGCTGGACAAGATCCTTCGGCCAAAAGTATCCCATTCCGTTGATGAAAATTAACGTAAGGAGACCTCCGATCAACAGCAGAGAACAGGCTAAGGCTCCCCCTGACAACCAGATGAACAGAGAACCGGATGCAAAGAATCGTGCAAGAAATTTCATCGTCGGCGGTCTTAAAATTGAGAATATTTTTGGCGAAGCCGTTGCCGGACCAATTCCGCGATCGTGTTAATGGTAAACGTGAAGCCAAACAAAATCAGACCAGACAGGAACAGCACACGATACAACGTCCCGCCATGGGGCGCTTCAGGCATTTCTACGGCAATGTTGGCTGACAGCGTACGAAACCCGTTAAACATGCTCCAATCCATGATCGGAGTATTTCCGGTAGCCATCAGCACGATCATGGTTTCTCCAATTGCGCGCCCAAACCCGATCATCAACGCCGAAAAGATACCCGGACTGGCCGAAATGAGCACCAAACGCATTAAGGTTTGCCACCTCGTAGCCCCCAAGGCCAGTGACCCTGCGACGAGATGCCGGGGAACATTGGCAATGGCATCTTCCGAAATACTGAAAATAATCGGGATCACCGCAAAGCCCATGGCAAAACTGATCACAATAGCGTTTCGCTGATCATAGGTTAATCCTAAATTTTCGGATAACCACTCCTTAAAATTGCCTCCGAACATCCACCCTTCGATGGCATGATTGGCTATCAAACAGGCACTCACCGTCAATACAATGGCCACCATCATCACCACGAGATCAAGCCCATAGATATCCAGGCGTTTCACACGAATGGGAAGGAATTGCCAGAGGAGACAACATCCGGCAATGACAACAGGGAGCAAACCCACAATGGCCACCACGGAGGGGAAAATTTGCTCTAACAGAGGAGCAAACCAGAGCCCCGCGAGAAATCCCAACACCACAGACGGCAGGGCCGCCATCATTTCGAGGGCCGGCTTCACAATGGCACGAAGGTGAGGGTGCATGAACATGGCCGTATAAATCGCCCCCATCACCGCAAGAGGGATCGCCAGAATCATGGCGTAGATCGTCCCTTTCAACGTCCCGAACATAAGGGGTATCAGTCCTAATTTCGGCTCGAACTCATCCGACCCGCTGGAGGATTGCCAAATCATCTCCGGATGGTCATAGCCTTCATAGGTCACGGGAAAGAATAACGATGAGATGGTCACTTCAGGATGGGAATTATGAATGTCATACGTCTGAAGTGTGCCATTTTCTCCCAACCACAGGGCACCATCGGCTTTTGGGGCATATCGCAGGGATCGAATGGCTTGCCCCTTCCCCTCTATTTTTAAGATGGTCTCTCCCGTGGTGGAATAATGCAGAAACACCGATCCTTGATCGTCCGCGGTCAAAAAGCCTTTATCTCGCTGTGAAATGGAGAGACTCGTCACGGGCCTGGAATGAGACGTGAAGGTATGCACCTTCCTCAAAAGCCCGTCCGAATTCCCAGATCGATGGTCTGAGAACACCCACGTACTCACGCTTCCAGACGTGGTGCCAACGACCAATGTACGTTCACCTAACAAATAGGAGAGAACGGTCACGGCATCACCGTCCGCGCCAACTGCTATGGATTGAGGTAAAGCATCAAATCCCTCTCGCGTCAATTCCCATGCGAGAAGGTAGCCCTCGTTCGTGCCACCCACTAATCGTTTCCCCACACTATCCAGCACTAATGTCGTGAGATGAGCCTGAGGCGGAACGACTAACTGATGTCTTGTGACTTTCACCTCATCCGACAAGGAAAATTCTCCTGGTTCCTCGATCCGGGTCACCCAAAGCCCACCATTGACGGTAAGCGCGGCCACCGTTTGAAATTCATCCCTTCGTTGGACATGAGCATGAAGAACAATCCCCATGTCGTTAGGAATCACCTGAACAGGATCGTTGATCTTCACACTCGGGGTAATGGTCCGTTGGTCCCCTTGGAAATCAGCGCGATACAGGACCTGCACCGGATAGACGAATCCCCGGTCCGTCCCGATACTCAACGTATTGCCTTTAACTCCCACACGCACTACAGAGAGCGGTTCACCTTCTAGTGGTAACTCTCCTCCTATCTCCGCCATCGGGATCCCACTGGGTAAAGCTAAAAATTGCAGGTGCTTGCCTTGCAGAACAAACGGCACCTCCCGATATTCATCAATTCCCACCATGAGGGGAGCGCGATTCGAGGGCTGAGTCGAAGTAAGGGGAACTGCCACGGTCAGTTCGGGAGCAGCCGTTGCGGGATAAAACAGAGGAATCACTTCCCACACCAGATACACAAAAATTCCCAGAATACTGACAATAGTCGCAAGGCCTCCAGCCCCTACCACATACTTTGCTAAACGATCCAACAGATGACGAAAACGTCTTTGGGTGGAAGAACGGGAGGCAACTGTCAACGTATTCTTATAAGGGACTATGGAAGGAGAAGACACGGGAGGTATAGTGGGTTGAGCCATGGAAAGGTTATTGGAAAGACAGAGAAGAGATCAGAGATCGCCAGGCCACCTCCCTGAGTTATATCCAGGAGGTGGCATCGGCTTTTTTTACGGTCGTTCTACTTGAGGTGCTCCAATTGTTTTTGAATAATCTTCTCGGACAAGGGAAAATAGCCATCTTTAATCACGACCATCTGCCCCTCACGACTATACACATATTTCAAGAATTCTTGGACAATGGGTGACAACGGTTGATTAGGAGCTTTGTTCACATACACGAACAAATAACGCGATAAGGGATAACTCCCATTGGTGGCATTTTCATAGGTTGGTTCCACAAAGGGTTGTCCGGCTTTCATGGAAAGAGGAAGGGCATGAACACCTGACGTTTTATACCCGATACCGCTATATCCGATACCCGCGTGATCTTCAGTCACCCCTTGCACCACAGAGGCCGAACCGGGTTGTTCCTTCACTTCATCTTTATAATCGCCATTCTCCAGCACGACCTCTTTGAAAAATCCATAGGTTCCCGAAGCGGAATTCCGGCCATAGATACTGATAGGGGCTTTGGCCAACATTCCGGTCAAACCCAATTGGCCCCAACTGTCAAGATTGTCCTTGTACCCGTACCGCCGAGTCTTGGAAAACACCGCATCGGCTTGTTCAATCGTCAACCCTTCAATAGAATTGTCCTTGTTGACATACACCGCCAGGGCGTCTACCGCAACGGGAATAGCGGTGGGCTTATAGCCGAACTTCGCTTCAAAGGCATCGATTTCCTTTCCCTTCATCTTACGAGACATAGGGCCTACCTGCGCCGTCCCTTCGATAAGTGCGGGAGGAGCGGTACTGGAGCCTTTGCCCTCAATCTGAATTTTGACGTTGGGATATTGTCTCCGAAATCCTTCGGCCCAGAGAGTCATGAGGTTATTCAGAGTATCCGAGCCAATACTATTGATATTTCCCGATACTCCACTCACCTTGGCATAACTTTTCCACTCGGGATCTTCCATCTCATTATTGGCCCAAACCGTGGAAGCTCCTCCGGTCCATCCAATTAACAACCCAATCGCTATACCCAGCACCCACGTTTTCCTTCGCTTCTGAACTTGTTTCATCAAAATTGCCTCCTCCATTAGAAATAATTAGTGTAGGGCGGACAGGTTTCCTCTATGTAACGGCAATGTTACGAACGTGTTAATTGGTCATCCTTCGATTACGCGCACTGGAGACAACAGGTTTGGCCACAACATCCTCCCGGCTATTTCGTCCCAAAGAAGGAATGACTTCAAATTGAAACTCCTTTTGGCGCAAGGTCACCAATCCTTCCTGCAGACATTCCCCAAGTATGGAAAACAGATGGCCCCACCGCATTCCCGGCAGATGCTGCAGCAGTTCCTCAATCGTCATCGATGGACTGGCAGAAATGACGGCCAAGACTGCCTCACGATCTCCGCGTTCCACCAGAATTCGGGTATTCCATTCTTTGCTTATTGTGACCATAAGCCCTCCTGGTATCGTCCTCCAATGTTGGAGAAGTTCCATGGTACGAATTCAGCCCTTTCAACTGTTCGCCAGTACCCTAGCGAAAAATTGTTGCACCGTTGTGTATTTCAGGTTACAAAAATGTAACGTTTTATAAGGAGGGGAGAGAAACGAATAAAACAAAGATGGAATGGAAGAAGGCAGGTGAATTCTTATGAAAGCTTATTTACTAAGTTTGGTGAGGAAACGGGCAAGATCACTTCCATGGTAGTGCCTTTTCCCAATTCACTCTGGATACGGAGTTTTCCTCCGAGTAGTTGAAGCAAATGCTTGACGATAGAGAGCCCAAGGCCCGTTCCACCTTCCTCACGAGACCGTGCTCGATCCACCCGGTAAAATCGTTCGGTAATTCTTGGAAGATCGATCGACGGAATGCCCGGCCCCGTATCTTTGACCTGCAATGAGATTTGCTGGTTCCCAAGAGGAATGGATTGGAAGCTAATGGTGCCTCCGGCAGGAGTATATTTAATCGCATTGTCCGCAATATTCACCAGAATCTGCATTAACCGGTCTCGATCAGCCCAGGCGCTGACTTCCATCCCGATCGTATTGGAGACCTGCAGTTCTTTTTTTGATAGTTGATGCTGAAACATCTCACAGACATCCTGCGCCACCTCACAAAGCGGCACTGATTCACATCGCAACACCACCTTTCCCGATTCAATTTCCGATAGGCTTCGTAAATCTTCCACCAACCGGCTGAGCCGTTCCGCATGCTGATGGGCAATGTGCACAAATTTCCGATTGTTCGGGGTTTCCAAAATCGGCTCGTCCACGAGCGTTTCCAAATATCCGACAAGGGCCGTGAGCGGAGTACGCAATTCATGGGAGACATTTTCAATAAACTCCGTCCGCACCTGCTCCAACCGACGTAATTTGGTGACGTCGTGCAACACCAGCACGCTCCCCTTTTTCCGATTGGAAAAGGGAAAGGGTAGCGCATACACCTCCAACACCATGGAGGCGGGGGAATGCAATTCGATCTCCGCACGCCGTCGCTCATGCCACTCTAATTGCTGACACCCTTCAACCAGACCTGCCAGTTCATGATTTCTGATGATTTCCCACACCGATCGTCCTTGGAGCGCGTTGGGGTCTAATCCGAGTATGCGGTGAGCGCTGGGATTGGTGAACAACACCTTCCCTTTAGGATCAAAGGCCACCACCCCTTCCACCAGATTTTCCATAATCGCGAGAATTTTCGTCCGTTCCTCCTCGAGACTGGTCATTCGCTTGGAAACAACCGCCACCATGCGTTGCAGATGGGGTCCCAAGAAATCAGGTTCCATCTCGTGAGGCGTATTCGCCTCCTCAAGCCCGCTAAGCTGTTGGAGTTGGCGAATCCCTGACATGACGTCTTCGTGGTTCGTTTTCGTCTGATCCCAGATATTTCGGGTCATCAACACCGCCCCCACAATAAATCCGCCACCTATGAGGCCCACCACCCAGAAGGGCCATTGCCAGGCGACACCGCCCCCCACACCGACCATCGCAGCCACCATCCAGCCCACCAGAATCAGAGAAGGATTACGCATAGGGCTATGTCTACTCTCATCATGTTCGCTTTACGTCGTTTCCGCCTCAAAACGATACCCGACACCTTTAACCGTCACAATTCGTTTATATTCGTGCCCTAGCTTTTCACGGAGTCGCCGAATGTGCACATCCACTGTCCGCGATTCAATCTCCACGGCATTGGAATACCCCCAGACGGTTTCCAATATCTGGTCGCGGTTCAGTACCCGTCCATTTGCCCGCATTAAGGCACACAACAGGTCGAATTCTTTCACAGTCAATTCAACCGCAACACCGTTTACTGCAACCTGGTGTTTTCCCTCATCAATCTCCAGTGTGCCGACCCGTTTGACTGTCGGCATCTCTTGGCCTTGTCCCCGACGCAACACGGCTTTTACCCTGGCCACCAATTCCCTGGGACTAAAAGGTTTCACCATATAATCATCGGCACCCATCTCCAACCCCACAATCCGGTCCACTTCTTCGGCCTTTGCCGTCAACATGATGATGGCCATGGAAGACGTTTTAGGGTCTTTCCTCAACTTCCGGCAGATCTCCAGCCCGTCAACACCCGGCAGCATCAGATCCAAGACCACAAGATCGGGAGTGCGCTCTTTCGCCACCTGTAAGGCCGTTTCCCCATCACGCGCCTCTAAACATTTGAGGCCTTCCTTTTCCAAATGATACTTCACCAAATCCACCAAATCTTTTTCATCATCGACGACCAATACGGTTGCAGCCATAATCAAGTCTCCTCAGCAGTGATCCTCAGTGTGACGAATCTTCGGCCATCACCTGAGTTTTATGAGCATGATGTTCAAAATATCGTTTAATGGCCAACATGGCATAGCAATCATCCTCGTTATATTCCAAAATTCGATTGATCAGAGCTTCCTGGCCAGGATTCGTTAAATAGTCGTTATACCATGCAATGGAATTGGCGCCGGACGGGTCCACGTCTCTCCACTGAAACCCGATAAATTTGGCGATATGTTTAATACCATAGGAAAATGTCGGCCAGTCAGAATATTCCACAATAAGGTCCTGATACAAATCGAATTCACACAACTTATACTTTTCAAAGGTTTCTGTATCCAAATGATATTTCTCCATGAGATGTTTCAACGTCGATCGCTCCTTATGTGAATACACATAATAGACGGCTCGATCCGTCGATTGAATAAATTCCCAAAAATCTCTGACCGTCTGCTCTTCGTCTTCAGGAGTCTTAGCCAAAAAATAGGTAAAGTAGGAGGGGGCGTGTCGGTCCTGAATGACCATCCCGAATAGATAGGTGACACCCCGGGTCGGGTCATCTTCAATGTCGAAATAGACCTCCCGATCCACATCGGGAAACGTGTAACCCGCTCGGATCACCGGCTTCCCACCTAAGTGGACGTTCGCCCGTTCCTTCATCCGCGCCAGTGAAATTTTCCCCATTCGCGGAATCTTCCGAGGCGGAGTGAGATACGTTTCCACATCCATCGTTGCGATATCATCAATAGTTCGCAGTCCTTGCTCCCGCAGGGCAAATTTCTGTTTGCCCACAAAAAACAATCCGGTGGGGTCGGACTCTGCCTTCACCCAACGGTAACATCGGGTAAACCACCCGCACATTGTACAGTGGCTCCCGAGAACGGGTTCCGACGATTCTTCCCCGGACACCAACTTCTGCACATCCTGCATAGCCTGATTGAATCGTTCTTCAAATGGAGCCGGATCAAATTCCTCAATCTGTTTGTCCACATTGATAATCCGTCCACCAGGAGGAACGTTACCCTGAATCTTTTCGAGTAACAGCCGATAAA
Source organism: uncultured Nitrospiraceae bacterium (assembly GCA_963734345.1). Classification (GTDB taxonomy): domain Bacteria; phylum Nitrospirota; class Nitrospiria; order Nitrospirales; family UBA8639; genus Nitrospira_E. The sequence goes on along the minus strand of CAVTGT010000008.1, from coordinate 47,472 downwards.
ACAAAATCTGAAAAGCGTAATGTTCCTTGAACTTTCGTTTTTTGCTTTCCGTTTCTTCCCAGCCCCTTCCAGCTTTGATATCGATCGGCTCATAAAGAAACGAGCCAAATCGGGACGCCCCGTCCTCCCGTTTCACCAATAAATCCGGTCGTCCCACTAAATTTTCATGGATCAGACAACCCTGATAAATAATGGCAGCGCCATGTTCCATCGCCAATAGGGTTTCCTGAAATGCCGGCTCCACGGCCAGATGTTGCAGGTCCACGATCTCCTGATCGCCAAGCGAGCTAATGTAGTCCCGCTCGGTCTGCAACCCCACTTCCCACAACAATTTCACAAATGAGCTGACCTCGGATTTCTCCGAAGGATTGCCGTTGCTATCCAGAAACACCCGATGGAGACACTTCGTGTAGTTGTAGAGGTCTTGGGCGGTGACTCGCTGCCGGGCCATATCTAAAGGAGGGAACAAAACAGTCGGTTCATATGGAAAATAATAGTGCGTTCACTGTTAGAACTCATACTAGCACAACAGGAAGAAAAGGCAGAACAGAAAGAAACTGAACAGGAAAAATTATTGAAGCGGAGATATTATCCAGAAGCCATTTTGTTGTGACCGACCCGAACCACGTCCTGCTCGATGAGGCCATCACAGCTCTGCCATTGTAGTCAAAGGAGCATGAACCCAACCGCCATTTACGATCAACTATTCGAGAGGCCAGCTCCCTTTCTCTGTGCTTGGCCTCCTACTGACGGCCTTGGCCTCAGGCGGTAATTCCAGAGAAACCAAATGGCGAGTGCGGCACTCCAAAAAAGAACGATCAGATAAATGACCAGGCTGACCCTAAACCCACCTGTAGCCTTTTCCCAATGTCGAAGATAGGGAGGGATGAGAACCAGGTCATACACCAGAAAGCCGATCAGTTGGCCGTAGGAGTTTGTGAGGCTGGGGCGCAACCATCCGTCGAAAAAGTACATGGCGGAGGCGAGGAAAAGGAATCCAAACATCGTCGAGCTGTCCGGCTTGAGTGGCCAGGGAAACACCACAGGTGCCCTCGCGAGTAGCATGGCCGTCGCGATAAACAGCGCAACAGCAAAAATAAGGAATGATTGGCGCACAATTTGAGGCGACGGTTGGGTGTGTGTTCTTGGGTATTGTCCACCTATGATAAATAGAAGAATTGAGCCGAAGCTCAATAAGCTGCAGACTAGGGCCCAATTCAATAAGAGTACCTCTTGCTGTTGATTGAACAACCAGAGAGTATATCCTGCTATTCCCAGATTCATTGCGGCAAACCCTAAGGCCCCGCCCCGCGCAGCATGTAGGTGCAAGGTTGCGGCGGTCCATGCCATCGTCGCGCCTTCTGCCAGTACGATCGATGCAATGAAAAGATAACTCAGTGGGCCGTCCGGCCACGGCCAGAGGCCTAAGGCCCAGTCAGCGCGAAACCAGAATCCAAAACCCACGAGAAGTAACCCAAAAGAAAGAGTGAGCAACGAAGCCCGAATCACATTCCGATAGATTTCCATGATTCCTCTTTCTGTTTAGGGAAGTGGTGAGGTCTATTCAAGTACCATGACATGGGTTGGCTTCGCGTTTTCTATCCGCTCGGAAATGTCCTTGATATGAATCCCAACAACAAAAGTTGCTCGCTTAAAAATCGTTTATATCTGAATGTAAACGGTGATGCTCTCATCGCACCCTCAGGAATAACTCGCAAAGAATTCTTGCGACAATTGGCGAATTATGTCAAGTTGTTGGTCTGCACAGGAGGGAAGGAATTGAGAGGTTGGGCGTCATCTGGGGTAGGCGTCACTTCGCTACGGTTTATTAAGCGAAGATTTGTCTGCCTCTGGCACAGCCTGTGGTCGTTCCATACTTCCAACAATTGCCACTTGGCGTCTGTGCATGATCTGGGCAACGGCTGCAAAGTACGTGCGTGGGTTTTCCCCACTCTTCCCAAGAAATTCATATCCGGTTCGCTCCAGGTCAGCAGCGGCAATACGATTGGCTTGCCACTTGCGCTGAAAGTCGCCACTCGTCGAGATTGTGATGAGCAGCGCTGCCCCAACGGCGAACACGGCCGCGAGATCCTTTTTAATCCCTTCACTCCTAATGATGGTTTCGCACTTCAGAATGAGTCCAGCCAGTGCGCTTAACGCCGCTGCGAGGAATGTGAATCCCCAATAGACGCCGCTCCAGTGTGAGGCATTCGACCTTGTTTCAAAGTAGTTGTCCCAGATGACCCTGGCTACCAAGGATTGATCAGTGTTCTGTTGCTCGATCAAGGGGCGCAGCGCTACTCCGAGCGCTTCACCACGCGGCCAAGAGTCGCGATCTTGGACAAACCACCATATCCCTCCGACAACGGCCGAGATGATCACCGCCCCAAGTGCAATCTGAAAGTACCGCCATGTAGTTTGGGTGATGTTCATCATGGAGAAACAGTTTCTGCCAGATTTTCTGTCCGCCTGGCCTGGGCCTCGGCTAGAATCTTCTCAAACATGGCATAATCGGCAGGTAAACAGTGATAGCCGCCCCACTCGGCGGTTGAGCAAATCGTAAGTTGGCCTCCAGTGGCCAGGCACGGACGACACCGCATAGACCTTTTGTATCTTAACTTCTGCTGATTGCCCACAAACGATCTCGCCCCCTTTTCACGATGGGCTGCTTGGGAGAGATCCTACCAAGTCAGACGAATTGTTCCTGTTCCGACATAACGAGATCCCCAGCGAAGTGGCGGGCCGAAGGCCGGTCTGTTCGAAGGGAGAGTCCGGTTCCCGCAGTCGATACAATCTTAATCAATACAGTCCATGTGACCATTGATAACGACATATCATGCGGATAGGTGTAATTCTTCTCTTCGCTGGCCTCAAAACTCATTCAACAGACTGGAATATTCAAAGGAGGATTCTTGATTAACAAATGAAATTAGTCAAGATGTGAGTCTGCAAAAAGGGAACGGGGAACCAAAGAGAACAGAACATGCATTACGGTTGGCGGACCTTTCGAGTGGGCTTAAGTCTTATTCGTTCAGCACTCCTGCTAATCGAACACGACGGTTTTACGGCCATAGACCAACACCCGATGTTCAACATGCAGTCGGATCGCTCTGGCCAAGACGTGCACCTCAAGATCACGGCCTTTGCGAATGAGGTCTTGCACGGTATCCCGATGACCGACACGGACCACGTCCTGCTCGATAATGGGACCTTCATCCAGTTCCGGTGTAGCGTAATGCGCCGTCGCCCCGATGATTTTGACTCCACGATCATAGGCTTGATGATAGGGCTTGGCTCCCACGAAAGCCGGGAGAAAGGAATGATGGATGTTCATAACCGGGCACCCAATTTCCTGTAAAAATCTCTCACTGACAATTTGCATGTAGCGGGCCATCACGACCAATTCCACCTGATGCTCCCGAAACACTTCCAAGACCTGCCGTTCCTGTTGTTCCTTGGTTTGATGAGTGACCGGGAAGTACTGAAAAGGAATGTGAAAAAGGTTGGCCCACCATTCCGCAGTCTGGTGATTTGAGATCACAACCGGGATCTCAATCGACAATTCCCCTCGCCGATGTCGTTGCAACACATCGACCAGACAATGATCGTATTGAGACACGAGAATTCCGATTCGTGGCTTCAGGTCTGAAAAATAGACCTGAACATTCATGTCAAAAATTTTGGCGATGGGACCAAAGGCGTTGGCAATTTCTTTTTCTGGAATCTGAAATCCCGCCAAATCAAACACTGTCCGCATGAGAAAATCCCCGGTTTCCCGATCCGTATGATGGTCGGAATCCAGAATATTTCCGCCGAATTCATGAATAAATCCTGACACCCGCGCGACCAGACCCTTATGGTCTTTGCAGGTAATCAACAAGATGGCCGTCGAATTGGACATATGGACTCCTTCACGGGTTTCTTCCTAATCTGGCACCGCCAAAATGGTGCACACAAACTCAAAGGGATAGTTTGAATATCGGAGAACGGCATGAACAACTCCCAACTCTCCCTCCCTGGAGAGTTGGGCCATCATAGCGGAAGGACCCGATAGAGGAAAACGCTACTCACCCGTTTTTTGATCGTATTCCGCCGCTTCCACGAAGAAATAGGTATGGCAGGCGCGGTCCATAAATGTCTTGGACAAGGTCGGGGGGACGCCGTTAAATTTGGCAATACTGACTATCTGCTCAACCAAATCACGTGGATGACAACTTCGCAGATTCAATTGATATTTTGTATACACAAATTCCAATAAATATTGCACGGCCTCGGAATCATAGGGGACACCTTTTTTCTTACAGACTTCTTCAAAAATTTGTTTAAATCGCTCGGGGGTTGGGTCACCAATGTAAATCTTGTTTCTGATTCTGCGAAGAAACGCTTCGTCGGCCAACTTTGCCGGTTCCAGATTGGTGGCAAACAAGACAATGGTATCAAATGGAATTTGGAATACCTTTCCCGTATGCAACGTCAGGTAATCCACCCGTTTTTCCAACGGCACAATCCATCGATTTAACAAATCCCGCGGACGAACCAACTGTCGTCCGAAGTCATCAATTAAAAATACTCCCCCATTGGCTTTAATGTGTGGAGGAGCCTTGTAATATTTGGCGGAGTTATTAAAGGAGAGATCAAGCGTCGCCATGGTCAACTCCCCGCCGGCAAACTCGATGGGACGTTTACACAACACCCAACGGGTATCTTTCTCCACTTTGGCTTCGATCATGGATTTAGGCGCTTCTTGGGGGGCATCAACCCTGACATGCGTGATCGGATCAAACACTTGAATAATTTGGCCATCCACTTCCATTGCGTAGGGGATATACACTTCTCCCCCTCCCACCGCTTCCAACATCTTTCCGATGGCTTCGGCCAGCACCGTTTTTCCGTTTCCCGGAGGCCCATACAAAAAAATGGCCCAGCCGGAATTCACCGCTTCTCCGAGTTGATCGACGGTTCCCGGCGTCAGGACCAAATGGTCGGTGGCGGCCGTCACGGTTCGACGATCAATGGTTAAGCTATTCACCGGCTGACTTTTGATCATGTCAATATATTGATTCAGGGGAACCGGCGCAGGGCCGACATACCGGCACAGATCCATAAAGGCATTGGCCCGATGACGGCCCGCTTCCGTCAACACATACCGGAGTAAGACTCCAAGTGATTCCCCATGCCCCTTGACCTCGCAGAGCTTCTCTCGTTGAATGAGGGTAAATAGCTCTTTCATCACCCCATAGGGCAACTTCATAATCTCACCAGCCGACCGCTCGGTGAGTTCCCCGTTGGTATACAGCGTTCGGACCAGGAGTTGCAGCAACAGCTCTTCCGGCAAGCCGGTTTCTTGAATCGTTGTCGGGGCCGATAACGCACGAGGATTAGAGGATTGAATCTGAGAACTTCCATTCGCTGTCATCGTGGCAACCGCGCTCATTCGTCATCTCCTTTAACTGATCCATGTCTTGAACAAAGTGAAGATGGCATTGGAATCATTCTCCTGGCACGTCACTCTTTTACAGAGCATGAAATCCCTGTAAAATTAATCCAACAACGCCATGCACGGTGATCTACGCTATTCTTCAATCCTGTTGACCCGACTTTTTCCTGAGGGTATGAGACCATTCCTGTGAACGGATATCGCGTTTTGAGCCCTGTTCGTTCAGCCATGCGCTCCCACAACACTTCCCCGACATGGTGTCTTGATGACTGTCCAACGTTTTGGATGACATGCCTGATCCTCATCGGTCTCTTTTCAATCTTGGGATGTACCGACCCGGTTCCCGATCACACGTTCCGATTTGGTTTGGCCAATGCTCCAACCAATTTAGATCCACGCTACGCCACCGATGCCACTTCGGCTCGAATCAATCGGCTCATCTATTCACGTTTAGTGGATTTTGGGGAAGGAACCATCCCGATTCCTGCTCTCGCCACCTGGAGTGAAATGTCCCCCATTCACTACCGATTCGAATTACGAGAACCAAGGCCGGCGTATCACAACGGAGGGCAACTTTCTGCCAACGATGTCAAAGCCACGTATGAATCTATTCTGAATCCCAAAACCGCCTCTCCCCATCGCGGCATCTTGCAAATCATCACCCGGATAGAGACACCGACCAATTCCACCGTTGATTTCTTTCTCGCGCATCCGGATTCCTTGTTTCCCGGCTATTTAGTTATCGGCATCCTCCCGGCAAACCTTATTACCAATGGACATCCATTTCATGACCGTCCCATTGGCAGCGGCCCCTTTCAATTTCTCGAACGACCCGATGAGACACGGCTCGTGATCGAGCGACGGGAGGATCACCAGCGAATCGAATTTCTGAGAATTCCCGATCCCACGGTCAGGACGCTCAAGCTCTTGGCGAAGGAGATTCACCTCCTCCAGAATGATCTTCCGCCTGAACTCGTCACCTATCTGTCCGCCCATGAGGGCATCACCCTGCAACAACGTCAGGGGGCAAATTTTGCCTATCTGGGATTCAATCAGCTGGATCCGGTGGTGGGCCGGGAAAACGTTCGGAAAGCCATTGCCCATGCCATCAATCGTGAACAGATTATCCAATTTGTTTTAAGAGGAAGAGCCAGGGTCGCGCAAGCGCTTTTCCCACCGGAGCATTGGGTTGGACAATCCTCCTTACCAGGGTACAATTACAATCCTGAGCAGGCGAAGCACTTATTACAAGAAGCGGGGTATGATAAAGACCATCGCCCTGTTATTACGTATAAAACCTCCACCGACCCCTTTCGCTTGCGGCTGGCCACTATCATTCAATACCAACTCCACCAGGTCGGAATTGACGTCTTGATCCAGAGCCATGATTGGGGCACATTTTACGGTGACATCAAAGCCGGACGATTCCAAATGTATAGTTTGGCGTGGGTTGGGGTGAAATCCCCGGATATTTTCCGGTATGCCTTTCACAGCGAGGCAATCCCTCCCGCAGGCGCCAACCGTGGGCACTATTCAGATGCGGTAGCGGATCGCCTCATGACTCAGGCCGAACACACTCCGGACAGACCCACCCAACAGATGCTGTATCACACACTGCAAGTTCATCTCTTGGACACACTCCCCTATGTGCCTCTCTGGTTTGAGGACCATTATTCACTTTCGTCCACCAGCATCACCGGGTATCAATTAAGCGCAGATGGAAATTTTGACGGACTCAGTCAGGTTCGGTGGGCGACGGCTCCATCCGTGCTCTCACACCAGGTAACACAGTTCCACCCATGAGGAGCGGCCATGACAGGTCTCACCAGGCCAATCATTTTCCATCACCTTCCCTCCCGATCCCCTCATGACCCGCTTCATTGTGAACAGGATCTCTAGCGCCACGATCGGCCTGTTCGGTGTCATGTGTCTGGTCTTTCTGTTGATTCATATCATTCCGGGCGACCCTGTCGAAGTGATGCTGGGGGAATCGGCTCAACCGAGCGACAAGGAAACCTTACGTCACGCTCTAGGATTGGACCTTCCTCTGCACCAACAATGGTGGATCTATGTTAAGGGCCTCCTTCATCTGGATTTTGGAACATCTCTTTTTTCGGGTCGGGCAATCGTGGATCTGCTCGTTGAACGGATTCCCGCCACCCTCTATTTGAGTCTCGTCTCCCTGTCGGTCGCCATCGCGTTAGCCCTTCCCCTTGGCCTCTTGGCTGCCGTTCGCCAACACACCCCTCTGGATTGGGGCGCAATGGGCTTTGCCTTATTCGGGATGTCGATTCCCAATTTCTGGTTGGGCCCCTTGCTCATTTTGATTGGATCATTATGGTTGGGGTGGTTCCCGGTCAGCGGACAGGAAGGGTGGAACTCCGTGGTACTACCTGCCTTGACGCTTGGAACGGCGATGGCGGCCATCTTGGCCAGGATGATTCGTAGCAGCGTCCTGGAGGTGTTGGGAGAAGATTTCATGCGGACAGCCCGCGCCAAAGGACTGTCTTCAACCCGGGCCGTGATGCTCCATGCGCTTCCCAATGCTCTCTTACCCATTTTGACTCTGCTCGGTCTTCAGCTCGGAGGATTGCTTGCTGGGGCCGTCATTACTGAAACCGTGTTTGCCTGGCCAGGATTGGGCTTGTTGATGATTGAGGCCATTCAACAACGCGACTACCCGGTGGTCCAAGCCGCCGTTCTCTGTATTAGCGTGACCTATATCGTGGTGAACCTGCTCACGGATCTGCTCTATGCGTGGCTGGACCCGCGCATCCAATTCAAAACAGGCTAATCATGCGTCTGTGGCTCCCACTTTCTATTGTCGGCCTATGGGCCTCAATGGCGATCTTGAGTACGGTGCTTCCGTTAACCCCCGATGCCATTGATCTGACCAATATTCTTTCCCAACCCAGTCTTGCCCACTGGTTGGGATATGATGAATTAGGCCGGTCCGTTGCCGATCGCTTAATCAGCGGGGCACGAACGTCTTTTTTTGTGTCACTGTGCGTGGTCGCCCTTGGTGTTAGTGTTGGAGGAATCCTTGGAGTCTCCAGTGCATATCTCAGTGGCTGGATCGATCAAACCTTCGTACGGGTTGTGGACGTGATGCTCGCCTTCCCCGGATTACTGCTCGCCATTGCTCTGGCCGGGGCATTGGGACCGGGAATCGGCAATGTGATTCTGGCTCTGGGAATCGTGGGATGGGTGGGATATGCCCGACTGGCCAGAGGACAGGTCCTGGCGCTCAAACACGCTGATCACGTGCTGGCCGCCCAAGCTATCGGCGCCTCTCCCTGGCGAATCATTCTCCGACACCTTCTGCCCTTGATCACGGCCCCGCTCATTGTGGAAGCCAGCTTTGGTGTCGCCGGCGCCATCATTGCGGAGGCGGGCCTCTCCTTTTTGGGGCTTGGGGTTCAACCTCCGACCGCATCATGGGGAAGCATGATCCGCGACGGGACCCGCTACATGTTGGTCGCTCCCCATTTGGTCATCTTTCCCGGCTTGACCCTCATGGCCGTCGTCCTTGCCGCAAATATGTTAGGCGATTGGCTGAGAGATCGGTTGGATGTGAAACATCAAAACTCTCGTAGTCCTTGATGACCTACGTCCATTATCCTTCACATAACAGAGGCAGGTGCGGGTTCAGGACCCGCAGCTACCTGGTTCACCTCCGGGGTCAACAATGGAAGAATGAACCGGGAAGGCTCAGGGTGTTTCTTTTTTTTCTGACGGGAGTGGGAACGAGATAATGATGCCACCCATGACATCACCCAGTTTAAAATCTCGCTTGGATGTCAGCAGGTGCCCATTGTGGCATTCCACACAAGCCTTGGAGACAGCCCGATCTGCATAAATGGCTTTAAAAAACTGTTGATCTCCTCTCTTGATTATTCCGCTATAAACCTCATCGGGATTTTCGGCCACGGCTTTTAAACCCGCCTCTTCGAACGTTGTGCTCGGCCCGTTCTCCTCATAAATTGGCCACAGACTGGCCAAACGATACCGGAGGCCGGATCCGCTCATTTCCACCACGCGCCCACCCATTAAGAGCATTTGCGCCGGGAGAGGAAGCGCCTTCCGTTGTTTCCAGGCTTCTGCGGCAATCACGATTCGATTCTCTTGCATGCGATCCACCACATGAGAAGTATAGAGCGCCCTGTCCGCGGCAATCACCGCATGGATATACCCGGCCACCACCTCTGGAGAGAAACCGACCACGCTCCCGGATGATACCTTCACTTCCGATTCCTGTTCTCCAGCTCCTCTCGCCCGTTCCCCAGTACCCGTGACAACTATTGCCCCAACCAGTATTCCTAAGAACCACATCCTTATTCGCATGGCGGCCCTCCTTTCGTCCCCTCACCATTCAATAAAAAAGTCAACCTCAGGTCGAAAATTTCAGCCTATCAATTTCAGAACCTTCTCATATTTTTTTCTGATCCACTCCAATATATTCCTCTCTCACCAGGGGTTGCAACATCGACGCAGGTTCGACAAGTGCCTAAGGAATTTGTCGTCTAATCGAAGGCACAATCTCCAGCCCTTCTTCCAACAACTCCAATCCAAAACGGGGATTCTCTTCTATTTCATGGACACTGCGCCGACCTTGTGGGGACTCATACTCGAAATTGGCCACGGTCATGCCCCCATCGGTGACCGTGACGGTTTGTTCTAAAAAGTCCTTTGTCCCGGGATGCCAGGCCGTCAACACATACTCTCCGGCAGGAATATGAGTGATTTCAAATTTTCCATCTTCCGGGGTAATGGCATAATACGGATTCTCGAGCACCAATCCCCAGGAAAACATATAGGGATGGAACCCGCACTGCATGACAAACACATTCCGTCCCTTTCGCAAATGAATTTTTTCCACCATCGGTTCACCGGGAAGGTATTTCTTGCCAAAGATTCCCGCCACCGTATGATACGGGTTCATGGGCAGCGGACGATTAAACAATACTCTGGCTCCGCGGGCCCTGGCGGTTTCATAACCCTGAATATCATGCTCAACCGGATCCATATTGACCACGGTCAGGTCATCCCCGTCGCGCAACACATTCACAAACGGAATAAAGTCACAGTCTTTTGACTCGATTCTGACCTTCGGCCTGTCAAAAGGTTTTCCTGCCTCGATGCCTTTGAGAAAGACCACCACATCCTTCAGGCTGTTATCAGGCCCGATAATAAAATCCTCAACAATTCTCCACCCCGTCCCCGTGGAAATGGTCCCACAAAATACCGGATCAGGAATCGTCACCAGATTAAAAGCCATGGGTCTGGGCTTTTTTCCCACAAGAGTCACTTTCCCCTGAATGGCCCCGCCCTTTTCCACGGATAGTTCGGTGTATGCCCAGGCGGGAGAAATTCCCAGCAAGATACTCGCGATCAGTAACCCCACCCACATCTTCATGCGTTTTTCCTCCTTACTGCCGCCGGTTTGGCACTCCCTTTTGTACCAGACCGAATTCATAAAGGCTTCTCTCTCACCATATCAGAAACCGTTCGACCGACTCCCCCTCGTCACCTTCCATAATCTTCCCTCCACGGCAGAAACGTCTCCGATTTCCTGAAAGCCCCTTCCCAATATTGAGAATGGGAGATTTCAATATTAGTAGACCTCATAACCTGCTACCAAGTGGAAGATTCCCTGAAAGATCCGGGAATCTCCCTAACGATTCTCTCCTTAACATGGGAGCCACCCTCTTCAAACCTTTCCACTCTTTTTTGCCATAGCAGAGACTTCTCATTCAAGTTCCCGTTCCGGGTATCCAGTATCCGGCAATGTTGGCAGGCGCCCTTTTGAGGCTTGGGCGATTGTCCATTAAGATGCTCCTATCCTTGAATTGGACCTCTCCGAAAAACATCTCTACTCTGCACTCTTCCTAGTGGACACACGCAATGACTCGTTATCGATTACCTGAAATTAGCATATGATACCTGTGCTCCCATGCAGCCAAATCTCTTTTCATAAACCCATGCTCACCCTCCTTCTCAACTCTATTAGACAAAGCGGGGGAGCCGCACCATTAGTGCAGCTCCCCCGCAAATTCGACCATTCACCCCTGAACGATGATTAAGGCTTCATCATCGCCGTTGGCATAATCTGTGGCTCAGGCTGAGATTCTACCCGCTTGGCGTTCGTCATAGCCGCACCCAGAGGAAGAATTCTCTGATCCCCAGTCGGCAGGACTCGCAGGTACCCCCACTGACCAGCCTGTTGATAGTTCAGGCGCGCATTCGCCCAAATATAATCCCCAGGGATTCCGGAGGGTCCTCCTGCTCCCTGACGAAGGAACACATCCAGGGTCTCTGATCCCCCGAATTCGACCACACTGATCATATCGGCACCAGGCATGTACGGTTCGATCGGCCATTCGTGGCCTTCGACCTGGAACATCCCATTTTGCTCACTGTTTGCCCCGATCACGTGGATCCGGACGGAATCGCCCGCGTGGGCCTCGATCAACGGCGTAACCGGATCTTCCGGCTTATCGACCACGCAGGGCTGGAACATCTTGTCCAGCGTACATCCCTGCTCCTCTCTGAATTTATCCGGTTCTGCACGATAATTCACGGAGGACAATCCTGCCACGTTCTGCACGTAAGGCATGAACGAGGTGCCGATAATGTTGTCCTCGTCCTGGAAGAACAAAGCCACATCACGGTAGTTCCGCTTACCGGCGTTCTCGACCAAGGAATGATCGATGAGCACGTCCGCACGCCAGGCGTTCTTCTGCGAGAGATCTTCGCCTGTCACCGGATCGCGATACTGAGAGCCCTTTGGCCCCACGATCACCGCGCCGTACAACCCGTTTCGTGGATTAAGAATAATATTTCCGCCATCCCACACCAGTGAGGTCGTTTCTTTGTTGGCGGGGTGGGCATAGAAGGTGTATGTCCGGCTTTCACCCGGGGCCACCGTTTGATCGCCAGGATTATTTCCCACGTTGAGTCCATGAGAATCCTTGGGATCGAATGCCAGACCCGGGGCGAAGAAGGACGCCCGGCTCTTGGCCATTTTATTTTTCAGATTGACCTTAATGCAATCGCCGAGGTTCACACGTAAGGTCAGTGGATTCGGCATCAAGTCCCCCGCCACCTTCGTGGCTTCTTCTTCGAGCGCAAAGACCTTTCCGTCCGGAACAGTCATTTCGATCTTTCGTTCAAAGTCGACTTCGATCGTATCCGGGGCATTGGGATGTAACTTCAACGGACGATCCAACGATACGACGTTGAAGGACTTCACCGGGGCATCGGCTGGGCACAACGAACCCGGCACTGGAGGAATCCCGAGAGGATTTGTTCCCATCGGAAGTTCCTGGAGATCAGGCACTTTTTTGTCATGCACCCGAATGATCCCCCATCCACCCTCAGCGAAGTGCGAACTCCGTCCGTTAAAGTGGATGTAGTCGCCCGGCATGCCTTGGAAGCCCCCCGCCTTGGTGACGAGGTCATACCGCTCAGCAATCCCCACATGGATCGAATACTTCCGGTTAGCATCGCCCGCATATCGTTCCGTCAGGAAAGTATGGCCTGACAACGTCCAGACGTGCGACTCATTCATCAACTGATGCAAGAGCCGGAAGACAATCGTGTCTCCAACATAACTACGAAGCAATGGCGTATCCGGATCGCCATGAATCGCGCTGCTGAACAACTTCGATGTATCGGGATTATTGTTCAATCGCAACGCAAATGGTTCAGCCCGGAAGTTAAATCCACTCCCGGTTGTATGCGTTCCCCCGTTCAGAAAGGGGTTCGGCGCATTTTGAATTTTTTCAGGCATTTGGAACGAGACGGTTTTCCCGGCTTCCAAAGCCACCTCAATGGGTTGCCCGGGAGGGTTTCCCGACTGAATGACATTGACGGTATGAGGTACCGTATCGTGAATGGAGACCATCAACTCACGGAAACTTCCGCTGACCCCAAAGCCAACCGGTTCATTGGTATGAATATCCGCGATCGGTCCGCTATAGACCAGTTTTCCGTTCTGCGGGTCATGGTAAGTGGATCCAAATGGCTCGACGATCGTGGCACCGAACCCGCCATGCGGCCAGGTGGTCGCCCCGAACGCATGATCGTGCCAGAACACCGTTCCCGTATCCGCATCTACCCAATACCGATACCGGACAAATTCCGGGGTCACAATATCCCCTACCGCATGATCATGCTTCAGGGGCTTTACAAAGGTGATCGTCTCACCCTTGATATCTTTAATCCGGGCGATTTCCGAACAACTTCGATCCCGCTTTAGCGATGTCGTGGAATCATTGTCGGCTTGGAGACAATCCGCACCCACTAACAACTCGGTATTGACATGATATTTGGTGGCGCCATCGGCCATCTTAATCGTGATAGATTTGGCCCCTGCCTTTACTGCCTTGGTCATCTTGCTATTCATCGGAACCGGCAATCCGGCCTTCTTTGGCTTGGAGAACATCGTAAACGGCCTGACCGACATTTCCCATTCCATTCCTGAAATCACACCGTCCGAGGCTCCGGTGTCGAATTGGAAGAAATGAGGATGAATGTTGATCTTCGACGACTGAAAGTTCGTGTAGTCATCATCGTCCCACTCGCTTGTCAGAATGGTATCGACGCAATCATAAACGTTTGCACGAAGCACCGCCGGATACTTTAAATTGTTGTTGGCTCTCGTCAAACGTTCTTCCTCATGAAGCACATAAATCAGACCGTCCTTGTCGACGATCGAATCCTGATTCCCCTGCTTCGGGGTCAGTTCAATGGGGAGCCGAATGAAGTGAATATTGTTCAATCTCGGAACATTGGCTCCTTGCGGACAGAGACTCCAGCGACCCTGCTCACCCGGTTTGGCCGGCTCAGAGGTCCGCTCCCCATTCTCATCCTGATGGATCGGCTCCAGCCAGGGGGCACCGCTATGGTTCGCGGAGAATGGCACACGTTTCCCAAAGTGAGGCTTCAGGACCGGCCAGGCGACTTTGCCCGTGGTCGGGTCAAAGAGAATGTCCGGCCTGGTACTATCAACCCATTTAGCGGCTGTGGGATATTTTGGATGCGGAGTGGTGCTTTCCCGCTCTCCTTTCGCCACATTTCCCTCCCATTTCCAGTCCCACACGGTACCGTCATAGGCCATGATCTGGGCCTTTTCGTCATCCGAGTGGCCGGGTTTGCCCATGGTCGGCAGATACATTTCTACCCAGTCTTTAATATTCACAACCGCCGGGTTGGATTTCCAGTTCGACTTCTGACCCTTGTCCACGATCTTGAACTTTTTTCCGAACCAATCGACAGTAGTCCCGATCAATTTGTCGGAACTGACACCCTCTTTGATTCGCCCCTGGCGATCAGGCAATTCCCGCAAGTCCGCCATGATATCAGTCCGGACCTCACCGACCTGTAACGTGTTGTATACCCGGTCGATATCCCCACATCCCCGCCACATAGTGATGGGCCACATGGCAGTGGAATAAGAAATCTCCCGCCAAGTGTTGGCATCCCCCCGAACCGCATTCCGGCTCAAGGTCCAACGCTTCGGACGGCCCGATCACCTCCACATCCACCCGGTCCGATTTTGTTCGCACGACGGGATATTTCACGGGACCGTCTTTCCCCAAATACCAATGCTCTTGTTGGTCAGCACGCGGGCTTCGTTGCCACCGGATCGACCCACTATGAGGATGGTGCGAATGGAACACTTCGGAACCTCCGTGAACAATCCGGTATTTCATAGGATCGCCAAGATACCCTCGAGGAATGGTCGTCGGGGCATCGCCGAACGTATAAGCGCTGTAGGCCAACGATTCATCTTCAAAGCCGAAGTATTCGTGCTGCACATGCATCTCATCGATGCCGAAAGGCTCGCTACGATAATTTAACGCACGACCGCCCGGACGATAGGCATCCGTCAACGGATCGCGTTGAGGTAAAAAATCCCCTTTCTTGTTCACAGGCCGGAATGCCTCGTCTCCGACTTCGTGATAGAAAATGATGTATTCGCGGAAGTCATGACCGGACCCGTTGTCGATAATCGCCTGCCATCCGGACTGCAGTTCGGGAGCATGCCCCGTTCCCAACGGATCTAAGTACCTGGACCCTGCCGGCTCGACAATCAAGGCACCAAAAAGTCCCATGACTGTCAATTCCCGCGCATTACTATACGAGTGAAATCTTCTGACCCCTTCTTGTGTCTGGGGATGAATGTACCACTCCATTTCCGTGCTTTGACCAACCTCCACAACTGTGTCGGGATTGGAGGTGGATGCAGCCTTTCCCGGTCGCGGACATCACCATGCTTCCACCGTTCACATGGAAACTTCCACTTTCAATTTCCATTTGGTTTCGAAGGGTGATTTTCAAACAATCCCCCTGATTGGCCCGAATGGCGAGAGGTTGGATGTAATCACCCTGCAACCCCGTCGTCACCGCTCCGGGATCGAATCCGTCCTGATCCCTGGCAGCTTTGTTTTTCGCCTCTTCTGCTCGAACCTTATCGATATTGTCCGTCAACACATACATGTAGCCGACATAATAATCCAACCATCGATTGAGCGTAATTTCCGCATCAATCATGGAGATATCGTAGTGCTTGGTTGGCACGCCTGACGGGCACTTTGCCCCTGATCCGATTGACAAATCCGCATCAGGATCAACCGCTAATAAATAACTCGATCCATCCTGTCCCATGTACTGATGCATCATCGACACATTGTTAAACACCCCTGAGTTCGCCTGGACTTGAGCATCCTGTTGTGCCTGCTCTTCAAGTCTTCGCATGATTCGATGATGTTGCACCTCGATTTTTTCTGAAAGGCCCGCCCGTCCTTCCAATGCGTCCTCCACACGGGTTTGCCCTTTCAGTTGTTCAGCCCAATCAGAGGATTCCTGATGGGTCATTCCCGTTTGATGGGCATGTGGAGGAGACGCATTCTCGGCTCCGACAACAGATGGGGCAGCCAAAAAACTCGCCCCTCCCATTAGCGCCAAAAACACCGAAGCAGTGATAAATCTACTCTTGCCATGATACATTCTCCGGCCTCCTTACTTATGTGGTGAATAAAAATCCGTACTTCGTAGACTCAACCAGACAACTTTTTTCTATTACTTCTAGTTCGACATTTCCGTTTTCTCGGAAAATCGCCCGGCCTTTTCCTTCATTTAAGTGCCGACGCCGGGAATCCCTTTGAGAGGTCGGGTAATCCGGAGGCCGGTCCATCACACCCAACCAGGCGTCGGCACCTGGCTAATCCAGCAACAACAGTGCCAGTGAAAATGTGAACGTGCGACACATCCTGTGAGCCAATACTGCCATGGGGTTTAGGAGGACAATCAAGAACGGAGGGGAAAAATACTAAGAGGAAGTATGTCCATGGACTTGAGCCCATTTTGGACTGAGTTGAAAAATTTCATAATAAATCAGACAGTTGCCTGTCCAAGACATTGGACAATCGAAATCGAAAAATGGGGAATTTGAGGGCAGAGACCGGGAAGGTTACGAGATGTGGTAGTCCCGTAATTTGTTGTAGAGACTGGAGCGACTGATGCTCAAGAAGCGAGCTGCACGGGTTTTATCTCCTTTCGCATCCCGAAGAGCTGCCAGAATGCGTGGCCGTTCAGCTTCATGGCGGGCGTTTTTTCCGATCGTACCCAAATCGCTTGGGGAATGTTCTAAAGGATGATCGGCAAACAGGTCGTTTACGCCAATAGTGGAATGCCGGCAAGTCACCACCACCCGTTCAATCAAATTTTCTAATTCTCTGACATTTCCCGGCCATTGATGCCGGTTGAGAGCCTGTTGAGCATCCGGACTGAGTTGCATTGGATCACGTCCATGCTTTCGCGTGGCCTCTCTCAGGAAATGCTTCACCAGTAACGGGATATCCTCTCTCCGATCTCTTAAGGGCGGCACGGACAATGGAAGGACAGCCAGCCGATAATATAAATCCGCTCGGAATACCTTGGTTGCCACCAGCTCTTCAAGAGGAGTATTGCCGGCCGAGATAACCTTTACGTTCACCTGAATGGATCGATTACTCCCCACGGGCCTAATTTCACCTTCCTGTAACACACGGAGTAATCTCGCTTGGAACCCTTGACTCGTATCGGCAATTTCATCCAAAAAAATTGTGCCGCCTTCCGCCTCTTCAAACAGCCCTTTGCGATCGGCCACAGCTCCGGTAAACGCACCACGGACATGCCCGAACAATTCACTTTCCAGTAAGGTTTCCGGAAGGGCACTGCATTCCACTACCACGAAGGGACGGTCTCGTCGATGACTGGAAGCGTGGATGGTTTTTGCCACCAGTTCTTTTCCGGTCCCACTTTCTCCCTGAATGAGGACGGTGGCCTCACTGGCCGCAACCAGGTGAATCATTTCTACCAATCGTTGAATTGGGGAACTCTCCCCAATAATCGCCCTTCCCGAACCCCGGTCGATCCGGCGCAATTCTTTACAGGGGAGAAACGGTTGAGCTCTCTCATCCGGCCACAGGACGACGCTCTCCCGCCCTCGAGGCCCCATCAACACTGCAAAATGCACCGTTCCTTCTTCTGCTCTCAAGGGCACTGCGCGGGGTAAGGGACAATCGGGATTACCTATCGAGGTTGGGGACGGAAAAGGACGCAGGGTCTCAGAAATTTGTTCGATACCCTTAAATAATACTTTCCCCGGACAGGGGTCACAATGCTCTTCCCGGTTGGAAGAGACAAGTAGATTTTTTTCTCCAGGAAAATGAAGTAAAGGACAACGGCCAACCAGACGTTCAGCAGGTGAATTAGCATAGACCAATTCCATCTGAGGATTAAAAATTACCACCGGCTCATCCAAGTGTTCCGCCAGGAGTTTTAATCCCTCAATCCTGGCATCCAAAGAAGCAAGAAGATCAGAATCCTGACACAAGAACGATCCGGCCATCGTTTTCCTTTCCCGCTAAAATCGCGTGTCCTACAAAAGAGAAATTTTTTCACAAGATCTCACACCGCACACTTGGCAGATCCAGGACTTCAGATCATGGAGACGAAGAGGTTTTTCAAAATATCCCTGCACCCCACATTCCAGCGCCTTGGCCTTGGAAAAACGATCTCCATAGGCCGTCATGACCGCAATAGGACAACGCGGAACCTCCTCCCGGAGCTGCTGCAAATACAGAAACCCGCCATCGGGCATTTTCAAGTCCGTCACAATCACATTCGGCACGAGGCCTTTCAGAACCTCCAAGGCCTCATGCCCACTTTCGGATTCGATGACCCGGCATCCTCGTTCCTGAAGAGCGTCGACAAGTAGTGTTCGCATGGCTTCATCATCATCCACCACCAGAATGATACAAGATTGACCGGTGCGTTCTTCTCGGATGGTGCCTTGGGACATGATCGCACCCTCCTCCTCCCATCCATTCTTTCAATTTACGTTCACGGATTTTCATTATGAAAATAAATCAGCAAGTTCCGGACCACATGCATGAAGAATTATTCTCGATTCTCATCACCACACTCTCAGACCCCGTTCAGGGTGCCTGCGTAAAGACCGGTGATGAGGAAGGCAGCAGGGCTTTTAATTTGGTTTCAAGGATCTCCGGGGCCTTAATCCCGCTGATTCGGAGACTCCTGTCTGAATCCCGGCACTGAACCACCACCGTGCCAATTCCCAAAATTCCGGCCACAGGCCCTTGCAGCACCTTCACCGCAGTGATCATTTGAATATCCACACTGGCCATGTCCTTTCCCGAATATCCGTTCCTGAGCAACACTCGCTTTGACGTAAGAAGATATTTGGCCCAATAGCGAAGTACGACTACCAACCCCAATAACATCAAGGCCCCGACAATCCACATTTCCCAGCCATCGTTTCCTGTGCGTATAAGGATGAAAGCCCGGAATCCTGCCCACAGGCCAAAAAAATAGAGCCACAGGAATTGTCCCCAGGAGGGATACTCCTCCCAAAGAATTCGTTCAGGTTCGACTGATTCGTCCATGTCTTTCGATCCTTCTGAAAATTGATGGGAGGAGCGTATGTAATTTCTCACACAGGAAATAGACCTGAGCCCTTTCCAGGAACTCTTTACTTGCGAACATTTCTCGTCTCGTGCGACCTCTGTGCCATTGCCTCATTCACAGGTCAAAAGGCTGCTTCCGGATTTTATTGATATTGACACAAAAAGGCGAAGAAAATGGCGACAAAATCACCACCGCAAAGGAACCAACCTGTTGCTATCTGCGACATCAGGAATGGCGAAAGAAGGGAAAAACGCGAAAAAGGAAGATATCGCAGGTCAAAAAGAAGGAGGGGAACTACTAGGAGAAATCATTCAAGGCTTGAGCCTGGACTTCATGTGTCCTGACATTACGGAAGGAAAGCCGATCTGCACACTCGCTTACCTGTATCAAGAGACTTCCTGCAGTCGACGGAATCTCAACAAGAACTAAGTGTCACCTCTTCGAAGAGTCCATATATGAATAGCCCACTTCCATTCTCGTGCGGGGAATCGACGATAGACCCGATCCCGTGAAGGCTTCCATCGGGAAGGTTGGCTTTTTCCCTAAAGATTTCAATGTTTCAACAATGCGTTCCGGACGGCCCCAGTCACTCCACGTCACACCTTCCAGCTCCATCACCCCTAATTGGGCGGTCAGTAATTGCAACATTTGACGGGAAAAGTTTCGAGAAGGCATATCCTGATAGATAGTCTGGAGGGTCGTTCCTTCGGCAGGAGTCCCGATATTCCGCCGTAATTGTTCAAACCGTTCCATCATATCGGGAAAACACAACCAACCCGCCTTCCAGAGAGTTTCAACTTTGGTAACCAGCACCAGGGTATTCCATAAGGCCCTCTCCGACATCAACCGAAGGCCCTCGGACGCATCCGGCTTTTCCACGAACGATTGAATGCGACGAATACACGTTCCCCCACTCCACCCCAGAACTTCTCCGACAGACATCCAGCCATAATCGAGTTCGAGATGAGAAGGACGCACGCCGAGAAGAATCATGCGATCGGTTAAAAATTCTACCGCTCGCACGGCCTGATGCACGGTTGTCACAAATCGATCCTCGGGAAAAATAAAGTGGTCGGAAGGAAACAGAACGACCACCGATTGAGGATCCCAGGCTCTCACATAGGTCAGGGGAAGAAACACTCCTGGAGCGGTATCACAATTCCGTGGCTGAAAGATCAGCGTGCCCTCATTTTGCCTTTTGAAATGATGATCCAAACCCTGCTGATGGGTGCGCCCGACTACCGTCACTTTCCTTCGTGGCAAGACGATTTGGTTGGCACGGTCCCACGTATGTTGCAACATGGATCGGGTACCGACAAAGGTGCAGTATTGTTTCGGAACCGCATACCCGAGCCACTGTTGAATGCAGGGCCGAATGCGTTCACCTTCACCACCAGCCAACACGATGGACCACACGGAAGAAGATTGGGTCTGGACAGTCATGATTGACCTCCCGGAAATGTGAAAAAGGAAAATAAAAAATGCCTGAATTTTTTAATTTCCGGGCCGGGACCAATAAATACTGCCAGGATAAGGAACGAGTAGCCGGATCATAGTACTTCTAGACTAGCAAATGAAAGGCCATCCCCAGGAGAAAGTTTATTCATTGATTTTTCGTAATTTTTTAAGAATGTTCATTAACCAGAAAGGTGCAAAACCGAACAGGTTGAAGGCAACAGCCTTCATCAGGAAGGAGGAATTCCACCACAAAATTGTGAGTCAGAATCTCAAAATATTGTTTAAAATAATTCTTGTGCAAATCAGGATAACATTCAGAAACTTTTCGATGAGCCTTCCATAGTGAACCCCAATGCCAACACTGAATACTCCCGGCTTTGATATGTCAGATCCCTGTGGTCTCCATTCGGCCCAGCTTCGACTGCAGTTGTAAAATCAGAAAAAAACTAGACTAGCGAGCGACATACGGCGAGGTGCTATAGACTGCAGCTTATGAAAAACAAACCGGGAACTGCATAAGACATGAAAAAACCGATGAACTATAGTAGCTGGGAAAATATTCCACATCTCAAGGAGGGGTTTGCCATGCTAGGAAATTTGTCATTTCTGCCAAGACGATCGATCACCTCCGCCGCCTTTCAAGGCACAGACGTCTTACTCATATCGATCCATTAGTAGGGTTGATGAAGCATCATTGAAAGTCGAAGCCTAGACGTCAGAAAAAGATTGCCGATTCTTTTGCTTCTTAACTTGACTTAACCGAGGCAACCGAAAAACCATTCCACCTGGTCGGATTTAGCAATCACGGCCCGAGGCTCCCGGGTGCCAGGCCCCCCTTGACCTTCTAACACCACATACCACCGAACCGGGTTGGGGATTTCCGCATGAAGAACGGTTGTCCCTAGCCATAATTGTTGGCCCGGTTGGGAAGTAGTAACTTGATCACCAAGTACTCTGGTCCCATTCGAAAGCTCGTAATAAAGGGAGACAGTTCCGATAAAACCCAAATCCGAAGGGATTTTAAAATCCACCAGTAGATTACCGAATTCTTCTGCGGGGATCGGAACACACCCCCCTTCCTGATTTGTTGCGGTAATAATGAAATCGGTCCTAATGACCTCCACCTCGCCGCGGAAAAAATAGTCTAGGACAGCGGCGGAATAGCCGACCGCGCGGGGGATAAGATGACTGGAATAGGCATCGTATACAGCATCATCCAACTGGAGTTGGCCAATGAGGTCATATTGCAAATTTGCTAGAGTAAATTTGGCCAAGGCTTGGGTTCCGGTGTATTTGGCTACCCGCGATTTAGGGTCCACAGGACTTCCAAGCCGCAATAGGGATAGATATTGCTCACCTGAGGGAAAGGGTGATGTTGCCGGAACTAATTCTGCCAAACGGGGGTAGTTATAAGAAGGAAAATTAAGAAGAGGCTGAAAGGGAATCGTATCATCACTAAAAAAATTGGCATTGGTATATTCGGCAATACCTATATCTGCACCTAATGTGGCCTCTGGATTTGAGCCGGAATAAGCGTTGCGGTCAAACAAATTCGAAAATGGTTCGGGTCGCGTCGCCCCGGCTTGCTCCAACATCAAAGAGTCAGGACTGAACATGCCACTTCCCATATAGGAATCCACGCTTCTTTTCTCCATAAAGTCATGAAGTCCATCAACATTTCCAATGCCCCGATAAGAAAGATGAGGATCATTCCGCACATGGGCCGGGCTGGCCATGTCCTGGATTAAATGCATAACTTGTCCTAACGCCCTAAAGGTCTTTCCCCAATTTTCATCTCGTTCGGCCTTAGTAGGAGAAGTCAATGCTTTAAAATAATATTCACGGGCATCATTCCAAGAATGGCCATCTTCATTGATCCCCTAATGGACGAAGACTCCAATCGATTGCCGAATCAAAAGCCCGCAAATCCAGAATCGGATAATAGGATCATGAAAATGGTCTAAGAGGTCTAGAGAATCCATCATTCCTCAGTCACTTCCTTGTATCATCCATTCTTTGGCTAGTCTTTCCATTAAAAGATGCATTTAAACCACCTTCTAATCCCACGTTATCTATCAGGTACGCACTGAGAGTTGATTCCATGACTTCGATAGCCTTTTCTGTAAGTTCCTTGTGGGTTTTCACCTCAAAGCCCATAGTTGGTAAAGGGAAGGAGCACCCAGATCAAGACTAAAGTAAAAACATAGAGCATGATGATGATAAATGCATTTAGAGAACGAAAACTGCAACCAATGGTAACATTATAATCACTATTACTCTTTCCAATTGATTAAGTATTTTTAGACGCTTGCGGATAAGTTCGCCAGTCATGAATCTCTTAAAATGCTAAATCTCAATTACATAAACTTCAGAATAGTCGAAATTTCCTTTCAATTTCTGAGGTAATTAATTCTGATTTCCATTTTTTAGAGAGGCATGGAGAAATTCTATCACACATATCCCCCGCCCAACCATCCCAATATGGCATACATCAAAGTCCCGACCAATAAAATAAGAATACAACCATTGGAGTCCCTCCTGTTCCCACAACTCCAATAAGAAATGACTCCAAACTAACGTTAATTGGAAAATCCATAAAAACAAGAAATCAAAAAAATTTGTCCCTCGCCTACTCACAACAATTCACGATAAGCGACTAATGAAATAATGCTCCTACAATGAGCTCATAATACGGTTGAATGTTATTCTCTGCCGCAAAAATTTATCATGGATCTTCGTAATTTTCCCACATTCTCTGATTGACTTAAAAATTTCTGATCCGCCACTGGCCGTCGGTATCTAGAATATATTCCACCTCAAGGGGAAACAGAACGGCGCCAAGGGTCAAAGGAGTCGAAGATTGAGCCACCACCCGTGTTCCCTGCCCGTCTGTGAGATGCAAGGGAACAGAAAAAATGGCAGCCAGCTCTCCCAAATGATCTTTAAGAACAGTCCAATCATGACGCATGACTTCCCGTTTACTCTTCACGATATGCAACAACGCCTGCTCGATTTCTCCCTGTGCGAGTGCCCCCATCATTCCCGACCATTCGGCATTGAGCATGACTTCAAATGCCACGGCATCTAATACTTGGACTACTGCCGTGGCTTCAAATGTGGTTCCCATGCTATCCGTTACACTCACTTTGGGCAGATACAACCCAGGCTGGGTGAAGGTGACCGATTGTTCATGAAGGTCCTGTCCCTGGGCGTCGATGGTTCCATCCCCTTGATTATCCCATTGAATGTTGGCCACCGGTTGATCGATATCGATAGAGGCCCGAAGGGTGACCTGGCTGGGCGCCACATTGCGATCCGGCGATACTCGCACTTGCACCTGGTTAGTTATCAACTCCGTGGTGTGAACTTGAACACTGGAAGAGGCGCGCTGGCCGCAGGCATTGGCAGCCTCCACGACGACAGTCGTAGGCCCAAGCGTGCCGGTATACTCACGAACGGGCACCCGATCAACCGCGTAAGTTGATCCAATCACTTTCGCCACCTGCTGATTGACGACAACCCCAACGGGAACTAATCCGCTGCTCATAACAGTACCTTTAACCAACATAGTAGGTTGGTTTATCGTAGCATTGGCCAACGGAGCGTCAATGGTCACAGTTAAACAATTGGCGGTACAAGCGATATAGGCCTGCACTTGGGCTCCAATCGGGCCGGCCACCCGAACCTCCAAAACATTCCGTGCTTGCACAACGATGGGCTGCACAATCTGATTGTGACCGCTCGTGAAATTTGGGGCACTGATCACTTCCACTCCATTGAGCAGGACCGTCCCTTGGGTGACACGATTTGCCCCACCCGAGATGCCGTTGATCACCACCAGTTGATAGTGGGCCGCTGGTTCGCAATTCGAAAAATTTGATGTAAAGATTTCCTCGATAGTGGTTTGTTTAACCCATTCAACCGGCCCCCAAATTGGTGTGAGATGGGTTGGGGCAGCCGAACGAGTGATCGTGAGAACCACGGTATTGGTATGTCCTGCCCCATCCACTCCGATGACCATCAGCGTATTGCTGCCTTCCAGTAGAGGAATGTTATCGGCGAGAAACACTCCCTTCGAGATGGTGGCAGCAATTCCATTGACGGTGACCGTCGCGGTGGGATCATTGACGAATCCAGTCACGGTAATCGAACTCACACCCACCACACTGCCTTCTGAAGGGCTCGTGATCAGCAGGGCCGGCAATCGGACAGGAGCCAAAGATTGAACACCGACCAGGACAATATCGGGAATGCTTGAAGTCTTCCCATCCGACACCACGACCGTTACCACATAGGTACCAGGTACATCCGGAATAAAGGTCGGCTGCGCGAAGGTAGAATTTAAGAGAGCAGCGGTACTGCCTTGAGGCCGGCTATCCAACGTCCATTGAAAGGTTAACGCATCGCCGTCCGCATCGTGTGAACCGCTTCCATTGAGAGTGATTAGTGAAAAGACCGGCGCGTTTTGATCGGGTCCCGCATCCGCCACGGGTGGGGTGTTGCCTGAGGTGACCGTGACGGTAATGGGAAGGCTATCCTCGGTTCCATCATTGACGATAAGCTGGGCCACATACAGGCCTGCAAGATCCGCGACAAACGTGGGTTGAATGGTGGTGGGGTCCGAAATGAGGGCTGTAGCGCCGATGGGCATGGCGATGAGTGACCAACGAAACGCAAGGGAATGGCCATCCACATCATGTGAGCCGCTTCCATTAAGGGTGACGAGACTTCCTACCGGTACCGTCTGATCCCGGCCTGCATCGGCCACCGGTTTGGAATTGTGTGTGTCAATAATGACCATATCCGGTGCGCTGTCTTCATTGCCATCATTAACAATTAATTGCACCTGATAGGTCCCTGGGACATCAACGAGGAAATCGGGTATGGACGACGTTGGATTGGAAAGAACAGTCCCACTTCCACTTGGAATGCTCACAAAGGACCAATTGAAACTCAACGGGTCGCCGTCTACATCATGGGATGCACTTCCATTTAATAAGACTACTTGTGTGACAAATACCGTTTGATCCGGTCCTGCTGCGGCCACGGGGGACGAATTGATCGTCGTGATGGTCACGGTATCGGGCTCACTGTCCACTGTCCCGTCATTCACGATGAGGTGAAGAGTGTAGATTCCTGAAGTGTCTATGGCCAAAATGGGCATGATGGCAGTGGTGTCGGAAAGCGTGGCCGTACTCCCTGCCGGTTGCGAGAGTAGCGTCCAGTGATAGGTCAAAAGATTCCCATCCACATCGGTGGAATCAGCCCCATCAAGCTGCACCGTCATGCCAACCTGTACTGTCAGGTCATGGCCGGCTTCAGCAACCGGCGGAGTATTTCCTCCCTGCCTCAAACCAAATCCTCCTTCCAATGCGATCATGGAATGATTGCCCATGCGAACCCATTTCCCCACAAATGCGCCGGTGGCCATGCTTCCGGCTTTGATCCACAGGAGGCCATTGGGGGCATAGACATTCGCCCGCACCGTGCTCTCTTCCCCAAACTGTATCGCTTCGGGAGTGTCATCGATGGCACCTTTTTTCCCATTAATGCCGGTTCCTATGATGACCATATCGCCCGCAGTCAGATTCCCTGCACCGGGTGCCGGTCCGACAACCGTATGCTTGCGGGTTTCGATATGTCCATTCACGCGGACCTCCACGGGTGAAGCCGCCAAAACTTGAACACCTTCATGAAGATCCCATTCTTGAAAGTGGTAAAGGCCACCCGAGAGG
The DNA here is from genome assembly GCA_963734345.1 of uncultured Nitrospiraceae bacterium. Classification (GTDB taxonomy): domain Bacteria; phylum Nitrospirota; class Nitrospiria; order Nitrospirales; family UBA8639; genus Nitrospira_E. The sequence goes on along the minus strand of CAVTGT010000008.1, from coordinate 20,865 downwards.
GTGACGATGGCACCATGACGTGCTTTTAGCCGACCATAAGGTCCAGGCTGGAGAGTGAGGACTCCATCTGCAGGGATGTCAATATTCTGAGTTCCCGGATTCACAGATGGGACAGCCGGCATGTTGGACAACAGCGGGATCATGACCGGTGTCGTCACCGTTCCTAGAATTTGTCCTTGTCCTAAAATATTGTTAGCCAAAATATTCTGCACCCGTGATCCGCTTTTAAGGCGAACGGTATCACCCATAATCTGACTATCAATGCCTTGAACCACGACGTCATGGCCGATGGTCACCTCTTGCTCACCGTTCAAATATGGACCCGCACTTGCCTGATTTCCCCCGATATCTCCGCTGAGAATAGTAGATCCCTGCCGCACCCAAACTCCCTCATTCCCCAAAACCACAAAATCCTGGGCGGCAAGGACCTTGCCAGACAAACTCAGAACTATGAGAAACACCACACTGATCCAAGTGGAGATGGCATGGATTCTCAATAGTTGCGTTCCACAACATTTCATAACCTGTGATCCCCCACTTGTTAAAAACACATGCAAATTCTTAATCGGTTTTTTTCAGAGTTGAAGCTCCGGAAGTATGAAAGGGGACATTGAAATCGCCCATACCCCGTAATAGGGGGAAGGATTGGGATATAAAAAATCGCACTCAAGAAGACGCCGGGAAAAAACTGGCTGCGATTTGATCTCCAGAAAGACCCGCACAGCATGGATGCGAAGACCAACCATTCATTGGAAGATCGGTGGAAAAATTAGAAGTACGGTGACTGGAAGGTTATCCCTAAAAACTTGTGACTGTGACACGTAATAAGTGGTGGTGCTGAGCCGGAGAAAACTTACGAGACAAAAAATTTCTTTGGATACCACTCGCTCAATAGGCCAATGAAATCACCCACGATTGGATCTCTACCAAAATAGGATTCCAATAACTTTTGATATGCCATTGATTGTCCGGTTCCCACACAAACTCCACCTCTAAAGGAAATAGAGATACCTCTCCAGCGGAAATTGAGAGCGGCTTGGAAGCGTTTCCTGCCGGAGCAACTATTTTTTTTAAAGACCCATGTTTTTTTCTGCCCCTGAATTCGAAGCGCCTCCAACCTGCCTATTGATAGGTGTCCGGAACTGACATTAGGGAAGGCATTCCTTCAGAAATCTCCGCCTTGCTTTTCGCTCCCGGGGCCTGAACTCCTCTCAAGTCACCTTTGGCAGCCTTTATCTGCTCTGGGTTGACTCCTTTCCTACTAAAACCTGGCCTTTTTTCACAATTCCTTTACCCGGCCATCCATTACAAAGAATTTTCCTGAAACTCCCCAAGTGATTGAGGAAAGGGCATAAACTTCTGGTTTAAGCTAAAAAAGAGCCAGCCGCTCGTAAAAAATTCTCCCTTGGACTCGATATTTTAGATGCCACGATCTATACTGGGTCCGACAAAGGTATCCATACAATCCGTCCCGTCTTAATCCTCATCTCACTTGATGACCCTCCAAAATCTGAAACGATTTCACCATCTTCTTGCCACGCTGGATATGCTCGGACGTTTCCCTTCACATTTGTCTAATGACTTGGAGGTTTTCATGTATGATTGAGCAAACGCACATACCTGTTGATGTACGGAAGGATGGCATCACCCATCTTATTCCAAAAGCCTTTACGTCCGGGTTGGATCAGACAACTCCCGCATCCGATTTGAGAAAAACGGGTATTCACCCGTGCTATTGGTATCCCCTCGCGCGCTCAAAAGACCTTAAAAAGGGAAAAACGATGGGAGTATCGTTTGCAGGCGAACCCATCGTGTTGGTCCGGACCGAGAGCGGGCAGATCTATGCTCTTGAGGACCGGTGCGCCCATCGACAGGTCCCGCTCCATCACGGCGTCGTCCATGGAGAGCATCTCCAGTGTAGCTATCATTGTTGGACCTATGACCGTACGGGCAATTGTATTGGTGTTCCGTATTTGGATAAGAATCAGCCAAGACCGGCTGGAGTCAGGAGTTATCCCTGTCGTGAGGCCTATGGGCTGATATTTGTGTTTCCAGGGCCTGTGAGCAAAGTGAAAGAGGTGGAGTTCCCGAATGTGTCCTTAGAAAGCGATCCGCATTATAAAACCCGATACCTTGACCGTCAGGTGGCCTGTCATTACTCATTCATGCATGAGAACCTCATGGACATGAACCATCAGTTTTTGCATCGTCGCCTCATGGGTGGGATCCGAACGGTTTTTCTGGAGCTTCGGGAACGGGCTCATGCCGTGGAAGTGGACTATACCTTCTCCCGGGTCCAAGGGGCCCAACCCCTCGGAGAGAAACTCATTCTCCAGAGGACCAAACCATCGGGCAATGGCCCGAAGCATGATCTCATGACCATCTGCACCGACTATCCCTATCAAACACTCAAATTCTGGACGGCCGGAAGCACGGAGCCGGCGTTGAATCTGTGGAATGTGTACGTTCCACTTGATGGGGCGCAACGCATGAATCACACCTTCGGGTTGATGATGGTTCGGAAACCGTCGATTCCCGGGCTCATTCACCTCTTGTGGCCGTTCATCGTGTGGTTTACCAATGGCATCTTTGCCCAGGATCGGTGGATTGTGGAGGAAGAACAGAAAGCATTCGACCAACAAGGCGCTGACTGGAATCAGGAGGTGTTTCCGGTAATCCAGAGCTTACGGACCTTGCTTAATCGCGAAGGTGTAGCCTTATAAGGTGCTCCTGTCCGGTATCAAATGGTCATGGAAGGCAACTGCCGGTATGCGCCAACTGGCAGATTGGAACCAAACAGGGTCCGTCCCCTGACCAAGTACAGAATCATTCAGGCAAAGCCCACCCCATTCCAAGCCAATAGCATTAAGTGAGATCACTCCCGCCCATTTTCTCAAAATCTTTGCGATAGATTACCCAGATATAATAAAAAAAGTAGTTGATGCCGCGGTCAGTGTGTTGAGTCCCTAGCTTTCAGACATAACGATTTCGTGATGCAGCGCTGGTAGAATTTGGAATATCTAAAGAGGATTGCGGAGAGCATAGGAATATGAACAAAAAGAACAAGATGGTTGCCGGAGAAAATATTCCCTATATAAAGGAAGCTTTTAGTGGCCTGGGAGACCTGACGTTTCTGCCGGGACGATCCATCACCTCTGCCGATTTGAAAGGCACGAATATCTTGCTCATTCGATCCATTACCAATGTGAACGAAGCCTTATTGAAAGACACCCCGGTCGAATTTGTCGGATCGGCCTCCGCAGGCGTGGACCACATCGATGAAGCCTATCTCAAATCCCGGAATATTGGCTTTGCTTCGGCTGCCGGATCGAATGCCAATTCGGTGGGGGAATATGTCATAGCGTCATTGCTGCTCCTGGGGAAACGCCACGGCGTTTCTCTCCGGGGAAAAACCATTGGCATTGTCGGGGTCGGTCACATCGGCAAACTGGTCAAGAACAAGGCAGAGGCGTTGGGGATGCGTCCGGTTCTCAATGATCCGCCCTTGGCGGAAACGGGTCAGATCGATCACCGCTCATTAGAGGAAACCCTCGGATGCGATATCGTCACGCTACATACGCCATTCACGACCGGCGGCCCCTACCCGACCCATCACCTGCTCAATGAGCACACCTTCAAATGGCTAAACCCTTCAGCTATTTTCATCAATGCGGCCAGGGGAGAAGTCGTCGAGACACACGCACTCCTGAACGCGATCACCCACAAACGGATCGGCCCGACAATCATCGACGTATGGGAAAACGAACCCGACATCAATTGGGACCTCTTTCAGGCGGTCACGATCGGTACGCCACATATTGCGGGCCATTCCCTCGACGGCAAAGCCAACGGCACCTTCATGATCTACGCTGCGCTGTGCAAACATCTGGGTGTGGAACCCACGTGGAATCCTGCCCAGACGCTTCCTCCGCCAATCGTGCCATCCATCCAGATTGACACCAAGCAGAATTCTGATGAAGAAGTTTTAGGAGAGGTGGTCGGGAAAATGTATGACCTGGAGGCCGATTATCGTCGTATGGAAGAATTGCTCTCGGCCACTCCGGAAGAACGGCCCAGCCTGTTCGATGGACTTCGAAAAAATTATCCGGTACGCCGAGAATTCCACCGAACACGGTCATACTCCCCAAGAACCAGAAGAAGCTACGAAATATGCTTTCGGGAATGGGATTCTCAGAAATCATCGAAAAACCATAAAGTTAGATGACCCAGCCAATGCTCACGGCAAAAATTTGTAAAACCGATTCGGGGATTTAGCTGCCTACCATGGGCTCGGCAGGATGTTCAAAAATTCCATTCAGCAAGGTCGTATATGCGAAGCCCCAGAAGCGTGCCGACAAGTACGGAGAGGGATTCGAGCGAGTAGAACATCCGTCGGCCAACTTTTTCAAAACCCTTCTATGTTGGGCTATCTTGTTTCAGAGGGTAAAGTGACAGATAAACCGTATCAGATCGTTTCTTGATCCATGGAAACCTGAACAACGTGCGAATCTGACTGGAATAATTTCCGATATTTGCTTGTTGCCAAAGACCTTCTTCAAAATAGGCCTTATTCTCTCCCTCGCTCAGGAATCCCGCGAACTTCTTGTCGGTAAAAAAACTCACTCCCCAACTGTTCGTCCACGTCGGGTGACATCGTTGGACGTAGTCATTCACCTTGAGCAGCAGCGATTTCATTTTTTCCAAATCGGTCATGACAGATTCGGTGGCAAGAAGAAACAGCACCTCATGGCCCTGAGGAATATTGATAAGACCAATCTGCTCTTCCATGTTGAGACAGGCCTGTTGATCGATGGCATACACATCCGGTGAACCAGGATCATTTTTGGGAATCGTAATGGTATTGGGTGAACCTTCCTTGCAGACGAATTTTAAGGATTCCGGGGGGCAGTCCCACTGCAATTGCACACCATGTTGCTCAATATCAGATAAAAGGGAAGGAAACCGGGAATTCAAAGCCACCCGATCTTGAATTGATTCGCCCGGTACCAGCCGAACCATCCGTGATCCGAACCGCCCAAGCGGGATATCCTGCTGAATAGGACTGTGTTGATCGTCCATTCGAAAGGCTGAGAGCCACGTGGGACCATCGGTGGGATTCCAGGGCAAGTCCCGGACATCGACGTGTACTGGTTCATCACTGGTATTGATCAAATGGACGTGTAGTTCATACTTACGTTGTTCAGGCTTCTTAAGAAAAACCTCCATGGCCAGTGGCAACCGGGGATTTTCTTCAGAATTTTCAGCGGCATTAAGTGATGGAGACCCCAAAATGGTCAGGGCACAAATGAAAAGTATAGATGCAAAGAAACAATATGGCTTCATGAAAATCCCGGTCATAGAATGTGGAAATATCCCGCTCTGATTTTCCGGACATCCTAAAAAAAACTCCTCTTGAAGATATTGCCTTTTCAGGCCATTGGTCAAATGATGTGCTTGAAAATTGTGGGTGGGGATAACAAGTCAGATTTTTTTGTTGTTCAAGGAAGAAATGGTATCGAACGGAAAGACTTTCCCTCATGCCGGAGATGGCATTACCAGGTTTAGAAAAAGACCGGATAGGGGATGGCGTAAAGCACGAACAAAATATTCCGTTACGTGTACTGCGCTATGATATTGGCCATTTGCTCTCACGTTGAGAGCGAGAAACGCCCTCCTCGCGGTAGGTGGCAGTCGAGGGTTAACTATTCAGAAAGAGAATTACTCCCCCTTTTCTCATTCGAGGGCTTTGTTGACAATCGCGACGAAATCGGAAAAATTGTAGGGTTTGTTCAGCACGGCCACAACTCCCGCCTGATGGGCCTGTTGCCTCATCTCGTCAGTCATATTCCCCGAATAAAGAATAAAGGGAATGGAGTGAAAATTCGCCCGGGCTTTCACCTGTTGAGAGAAATTCCAGACCGGTCATGACCGGCATGTGGTTATCCGAAATGATGAGATCCACCTTCTCTCCTTGCTCCAACCAATCGAGGGCAGCGGCCCCTTGCTCAGCCTCATGACAGGCATATCCATGGTGCTCAAGAAAAAGCTTCATGGCCTTCCGGGCCATCGCATGATCATCTACAAGAAGAATGTGTTTCATTGGACGAGATGCTCCAAAGCTAAGAGCATTCCCTGTTTACTGAAGGAAAGGCCGGGACACCATAACTAGCGCCTACCTTCCATGTAATTCGTTTACTGTACGCTCTTTTTTCGAAAATTTCAAAGAAGGCGGAGGCTACAGGATAATTTTCGCATAAACCCTTTTCTTGACCTGGAAAAGTCGGGTGGAATGGCTGGAGCGGGGCCATTGAAAGATCCGTCCAGAGAATCTTTTTTAACCTTGCCCTAGGAATCAGGTATGAAGACCTATGGAATGTTTCATATATCCCAACCAGTTTATAGAAGGAAATTCACTCATTTTTGAAAACGGTTAACTCAAATTTGAGGGCTCTAGTGCATGTGGTGGAGCGGCAGGGTTTTTTGGATAAGTCTGGATGGTGGTCCCGGCAGGAAACGCTGGGATGAGTAGGACCGCGGGAGTTGGACGTGCTTTGGACAAAGAATGCGGTGGGACAAAATCTCAGCTCAGCGATTTTCTCCGTGCAGGAAGGCGAACTGCGGTTGGCTCATCCCAGCCGGCTCATGATGGTCACGACGAACTCAGAAATCGCCCAAAGCGATTGCCTCTTTTACATCCTCCCCGGTTGGTGAATACCCAAATTTTCAGATTGGGCTAGAGCGTCGTAACGTTCAAAGTGTGCCTTTCAAGATTCCCTACCTCCTATCGGTGAAAGGATTGGGAGTAAGGGTGATCCCATTGACCGATTTTTTTCAAAGGAAGGCATGTTGGAAGGCCATGAAAAAAATCAAATTTTACTTAATGGATCAGACCTCCTCGTTTTCCACAGAGTTCGTTACGTCGGGCGGGACAAGTCCGCTCGCTGCAGAGTTGGGCCGCACCTCGTTGGAGATAGCCGAAGCTGAGCCATCAGGAAATGACTTACGACCTCCTTTTTAAACCACTCTGATAGAAACGTAAAGATCTAACCCTCTGCTCATCGCCCTGCGGCTGCCCCTTGACGATCATTGCTGCGATCGAAGGGCCAGCCGTGATTGGCAAGATTCTCGCCCACCAGGGCTTGCCCACCCGCCCCCCACCTCGGGCCCCAGCCCGCATCGAAGAGTGCTTGCAGACAACTTGATGAGACACGAAAGCCAACCTCTTCTCAGTTCAACTCCTGAGCCAACACTCCTCTGTGGCCTGCATCGTCAGAAAAACGCCTCATTCAGTCGCACTGCTTGGCACCAGCAGGGCACAAGGGCCGCTCAGGCCCTTCCCGCAGGTGCACACTCAATTTGAGACTACCGAATTGGGCAATTGACCCCCCAGTAGGGTCTTTGGTACTTTGCTGCCCTGAGAAAAAGCTCCTTTAAAATTCCTCTTCCCCGCCACCCGACAAAGTTGAATCCGCCGCTTGCCAAAATTAAAACAATTGAATGGAGGAGTGGATAATGCCAACCCTAAAAGTTTTTGTCGACAAAGCCGACCACAGCAAAGTACTCGAACAAGGGCGCTTGATCGAAGCCTACGACGCGTTTATTCTGATCGAGGCCAGCGATGCCGCAGCACGCGCGCTGTCGCGCCGCTATCCGGTGGAAGACATCAGCGATCAATATGCCCTGCAGATCGGCCAGCGAACCGTCAACCCAGCGCTCCGCACACGTGCCTCGCAGGCGCGCACCGCGGAACAAATCACCGCGGGATTGCCCGATGGCCCGCATCACTACGTCCTTCAATTCATTGGACCGATCAAACAAAGGTGGCTCAGCTCCGTGCGCGCCACCGGCGCCAAACCTCGCACCCCCTATGGCAACTTTGGCTATATCGTATGGGCACGCCCGGCCATGTTGCCTAAACTCGCCGCGCTGCGTTTCGTGCATTTCATCGAACACTTGCCGCACCAGGCACGCATTGCGCCTGGTCTGGCAAGACCCTCCGCGCGCACCGCTAGTGTTCTGCCGCGCCGGCGCATTCGGGAAGGCGTCTTCACAGTGGAAATTTTCGATGCCAAGGATGCGGAACGAATCGCCCGCGCGGCGCGAGCCTTGGGCTTTCAAGTGTTGTCCAAGGAAACCGCCGCACAATTGCTGCTGGTAAAATCCGAAGCGGCGGCGGCGCAAAGGCGGAAACAGCTCCAGGATCTCGTCGCGGTGCACGGAGTGCGATTCATCCGCGAGCGAGCCTTGCGGCGGCCGTCCAACAACGTAGCGACGGCGGTGATGGCCAATGCGTTCACGGCCATTTCAGCAAAGGGGTTAAAGCTTTCCGGTGACGGGGAGATCGTCGCAGTTTGCGATACAGGCTTGGATACCGGAGATGGGAACGCGATCCACGCCGACTTCGCCGGGCGCATTGTCGCGATCAAAAGCTATCCGATCACTCCCGATTGGAATTCGATCATTTTCAATACTAACGGCGACGACGGCCCCGCCGATCTGGATCGGGACATGGAACCCACGTCGCCGGTTCGGTGCTCGGTAACGGCGCGTCATCCAACGGCGGCCAGGCTGTAATCCGCGGCCATGCCTACAATGCAAAGCTGGTGTTTCACGCCATCGAACAGGAGATGAAGTGGCGCCCAACGCTCCCGCTGGGCCAAAAAACATCGCTTCTTCTATCAGGGATACCGGCTAATCTGCGTCCGCTATTCCAGTTCGCGCGCAATCAAGGCGCGCGCCTTCATTCCAACTCCTGGGGCGGTGGCGATGCCGGGGCGTATGACGACCAATGCAAGCAGTTCGATCAGTTTGTTTGGGACAACAAAGATTTTTGTTTTGTTATCGCCGCTGGTAACGACGGCACCGACAACGACGGCGACGGCAAGATCAATCCCACCAGCGTCACTTCTCCCGGCACTGCGAAAAACTGTATCACCGTCGGCGCCTGCGAAAATCTTCGCACAGAATTCAACGGAGAAAGATTCGGCGATTGGTGGCCGGAAGATTTCCCGGTAGATCCGATCAAGAGCGACCCGATGGCAAACAACCCTGGGCAAGTCGTGGCGTTTAGCAGTCGAGGCCCGACGCTAGACGGTCGGGTAAAACCGGATGTGGTCGCTCCCGGCACTTTCATTCTCTCGACACGTTCGTCACGTTTGGCCCCCAACAATTTCGCTTGGCCGCCTATCCCACCAATCACAGATATTTCCACATGGGCGGCACCAGCATGGCCACGCCGCTGGTCGCCGGAGCCTTGGCGTTGATCCGTGAATTTCTGCGCAAGAAGCAGGGTATCGCCAATCCATCAGCTGCACTAATCAAAGCGATGCTGATCGCTGGCGCGCAGCGACTGAGCGGGACTGCGCCGGTGGGAACCATCCTGGATAATCATCAGGGCTTCGGCCGGGTCAACCTGGACCGCACGCTCAAAAAGCCGCTTGCCACCATTGACGCGCCGGGCCTTGCCACGGGTGAGAAAGCCACATTCACAATCGCCGTACCGACGACGAGCAAGGCCTTACGCATCGTACTGGCTTACTCCGATTTTCCCAGCGATACTCTGGTGAACAACTTAAATCTAATGGTTACCAACCCCAACGGCCGACATTACATCGGCAACCGTCCAAATATCAGCAAAGGGCCAATCACCTTCGATGCCATCAACAACACCGAGGCGATCCATGTGAGCAAAGCCAAAAAAGGCAATTGGACCGTCGAAGTCGTCGCCTCCAATATCAGCTCCGTGCGCCAGGATTTCGCCCTGGCCGCGGTTCTGATCTAATTTAGCCCTTATACGCAAAAGGCCCGGTGGGTTCGCTTAGAATCCATCGGGTCTTTCGATAAGTGGTAGGGAGTCTTTTTATTCCACTCGTACCTACTGGCCAACTCTACAGCACCTAAAAACTATCCCGTCCTATTTCTTAGTACAACGGGGATCTGCATTTTGAAGGGCGGCGATCTTCTGATCATCGAACGGGATTGGGGCACACCCATGACCCTTTTCACAGACGAAGTCGAACCTGGCCGCAGGCTGATGACAACTTAAGCACGTGACTCCTTGTGAAGCATTGACGACATCGTCTCCCCGATCCGTAATCTTGGTGCCTTCTTTGGAGACTTCCAAAAAGAAAAATTCCCAGCCGTTCGTTTTCGGGAACTTCTCATGCGTATGCTTGACCATGGCTTCATTCGGAACAAGCTGCAGGATGGTTCCAACCGGATACTCAGTTTCCGGGACGCTATCCCGTAAGATACGCTTGGCCTCTTTGAGTTTTTCAGGATCGTCGTGCTTGATGCGGGTATTCCTGACTTTCGGTAGATCGAGAATGCAACCGAAGGTCTGTTCGGACACCGTGATTTCCTGAGCCGACACGCTATACACCAGGCAACAGCTCAGTCCGGCCGCAAGGACGCCCCGTTTACACACACATGTAGAGAGTTGGCACAAAAGCTCGATGAAATGACGCATTGACGTACTCCTTTCTCAGTTCTTTCCGCCCTGACGGACGGCATGCTTAAGTCATGTATCCCTCAAGCCCGTAATTAAGAGAATCGTTTTTATCTTTTCGCGTACCTATTTTGTGCATCATACATCAAGACGAAAGAGTTGAGGAACAACTGGTCTTTCTGAGTTGACTCTTTTCAACTCCAGGCATAGCATTCTTCCGGCAACGCGCTTCTTGCTGAATACCTCCTGACAAAGATTCTTTCTGGAAACAACACCCTGATTGAGGGAATGGCCGGAACCCGTTTTCCCCTATACCAACTATCGATTCCCTCCCGGGATGATGAGTGCCACATAACCAAAGGCGAGCACCCACAAAAAGGAGTCATCATTATGTCCTCCACCACCACCCATTCTGCGTTTGGCGCCACGCTCCTGATGCTTACCCTGCTCACCTTTTCCGGACCCCCTGCCTATGGACAGTCGGATGATCCCTCAATGAAAACCGATGATCCTTCCACCGGCATTCTCTTCACCGGAATCAGGCCAGGAAACAGGTGAGGTAACCGAACGGGGAATACAACCGGGGCTCTCTCCTCACATTCTGACACCGAAAAGACTGGCCCCGAGACAACTCACCCCTCAGGCCACTCCCAATATTCGTGATCAGATCATGGTGACTCCCAAAATTCTTACTCCTCCTTCGTCAAGGACGGCTATCGCCTGGTCTATGTCAGCGGATATACCGACAACGGACAGGAACGATTTGCGGCCTTCTGGGAAAAGAAATCCGGTCCGGCCTGGGTGGCTCGCCATGGTATGAACGGAGCCCAGTATCAGGGCGAATTTGATAAGTATGTCGGCCAGGGTTACCGCCTCGTGCTCGTCAACGGGTATACCGTCAGCGGCCAGGACCGCTATGTCGCGATTTGGGAAAAGCCCCCTCTCCGGGTTGGGTCGCACGCCATGGCATGACTGCTGTCCAGTACCAGGCCGAGTTCGACAAGTTTCTGAACCAGGGCTATCGTCTTGTCCACATCAGCGGGTATGCGGTAGGGAACGACGCGCGGTATGCGGCGATCTGGGACAAATCATCCGGCCCCGGCCTGGGTCGCCCGCCATGGCCTGACATCCGCCCAATACCAGGCTGAATTCGACAACCTCGTCAAACAGGGACATCGCCTCGTTCACGTCAACGGATATGGAATCGGCAACCAGGATTTCTACGCGGCCATCTGGGAGAAAACGTCCGGCCCCGCCTGGGCTGCCCGGCATGGCATGACCTCCGGCGATTACCAGGGCAAGTTCAACAACTACTATTATCAAGGATATCGCCTCAAACTCATTAACGGATATACGGTTGGAGGACACAACCGGTACACCGCCATCTGGTATAGCGCGGGCATCAGCCCCGACGCCATCAATACGATCGACACCAAGATTCAGGCCTACATGAATCAACACAGCCTCCCCGGCATGTCTATCGCCATCGTCAAAGATGGACGCCTCGTCTTTGCTAAAGGCTACGGCTATGCCGACAAAGGAACGGGTGAACGGGTGAATCCGGCCGACCGGTTCCGGATTGCCAGCGTTTCCAAACCCGTGACCTCCATCGCCATCATGAAACTGATCGAGCAGAACAAATTATCACTGGACAGCAAGGTTTTCGGATCCGGAGCCCTGCTCGGGACCAAATACGGCACCAAGCCGTATAGTGAACGGGTCAAAAAGATCACTGTCCGGCAACTGCTCTCCCATACCAGCGTATGGTCGAATGACAAGAACGACCCCATGTTCTCGAACCCCACCTACAATCACAGCCAACTCATCGGTTGGGTGTTGGACAACCGGGCCGTGAAAAACGAACCGGGAAGCACCTACGAATATTTTAACTTCGGCTACTGTCTCTTGGGGCGCATTATTGAGGGCCTGACCGGACAGTCGTACGACGCACATGTGAAAAGTGCCATTCTCGCACCAAGTGGAATCACCCGCATGGAGATCGGAGGAGATACGCTGGCCCAACGCAAGCCGGACGAAGTCGTCTATTATCAACCGGGCGGCAATCCCTATGGGATGCAAGTCGCCCGCATGGACGCGCACGGCGGGTGGACCGCCACTCCGATCGATTTATTGCGGCTCATGGTGCGGGCAGACGGCTTTCCCACCAAACCGGATCTGCTGCAACCGGGCTCCATTACCACCATGTGGACCGGTAGCACGGCCAACATGGGATATGGCTTGGGATGGGGACTGGGCAGCGACAACCGTGCCCACAACGGCGCCTTCTCAGGAGGCATCGCCAATCTGGTCCGGCTTAATAACGGATTTGAATTTGCGTTCGTGGTCAATACCCGACCCGACACGGATGACTTCGGCGGGAATGGGCAGGCGGTGTTGACGGATATCGTGTCGGCCGTCACCGCCTGGCCGACGTACGACTTATTCTGATTCAGAAAGAAAGGCAACCCAAGCAAGATAAAAAAAGATGAGAAGACTTACACCACGGACTCATTGACTATTTTGTTGAAAGCAGGAAGAGTTTTTATGGAACTTCTATGTGGACGATTGGACGCAAAGGGCGACAGTCGAGACAAAGTCTTCAGAAAAAGACCTCTATTTTCTTTTGGATACGAGGTCAGGGCAAACCAGGATTTTGTTGGTTTTTTTTTGGAAATCAAAAATACAAATCTAACTACAAGATAAAGATGAACCCGTTGAACACAACTTACGGAGAGCTCCAACTAAATTTTTTATTTCTCTTTTTTTTATTTCGTGATTTAAGGAAATACGAATGCCATTTCTTAGCTCTGTCTCCTCAAAAGGTTTCACTGCAATTCCATAATTCGACAATAACTGTTGCGCAAAATGTATCGGATTCATTCCGTTAGGTAACTGAAAGGAAATGATGCCAGGAGCATGTTTGCCATTCCATTGAAGAAGCCTAAGTTCTTCAACAATTGATAGGGAATGCAATATTTCTCCCTTTAATTCCAATAAAGTGTCATGACGGCAAATCTGATTCGACAGGTAATCATCAATTGCAGCCTCAAGGCCTGCAATTAACCCAAGATTCAGAGTGCCCACCTCAAAAGGATGCTGACCATTATTTTCCTTTGAGGTCCAACTCGCCCATACGTTGCCGTGAGTGGACAAAAATTTTCTATCGGCCCAAAGACCTCCAGTACCCATGGGACCACACAACATTTTATGTCCAGAAAAAACGTACATAGATGTATGGAAATTTTCTAAATTAATTTTTACCTGGCCTACCGCTTGAGCGCCATCAACAATCAAGGAAACGCCATGCCATTTTGCAATTTCTCCGATTTCTTCAATAGGGAAAATTCTTCCATCCTTATATGAAACATGAGAAATGATGATGAGCTGGGGCTTTTCACTTGCAATCTGCCTTTTTAAGTGATTAATGAATTCTTCCTCAGAATTCCCCGAAATTTCAATAACCTTAATTCCTTTTTGGCTTCAATTTTTCTAAAGGCCTCTTTACTGAAAGATGCTCATGATCGGTCGTCATGACAACATCGTGACATTTTAAATTCATTAAAAAAATTGCAGCATTGAGTCCAAAGGAGGCATTGGGAAGAATGGATACGTCCTCAGAATCTTTTGAACCAAGAAGCCTAGTTATCTGTACATGGCAGGAATTTAAACTGTTTTTATAAAATTCTACTCCGGATTCTGTGAACCATTCCCTTTTGAAATTATTTTCAGCCTCTTGTATGGCCATTTCCACAACATGAGAAGTAGGCCCAAGCCCAGAGTAATTGAAATACGAACTCAACATTTTTTCAACCCTGTTCCCATGATGCATGGGGTTTTCTCATTTTCCGCTTCTGCACCGCGCCATACAAATTAGCTACAGAGGTATGCTGTCACTGATTGACCCGCAGGGACACTCGTCAGTCGGTATTTCAGTTTGTTGACTATTTCCAGCGGGGCGTTCCCTACAAAGCCTCATTCCGGACCTGCCTTTTCAAAAACCATCCAGAAGAAAGGGGTAGGCAGTTTTATTTCCAATAGTGCCTAATGGACCTAAACAACAAAAATAACTCAAATCTTAACGTGTGAGATCTTAAAGGAAACTCCCCGCCCAAAGGGCGGGGCTTCTCAAAAACCTTGTAAGATCGTTTGGGGGAGACTGTCCCCCAACCCCCCTAAAAAGGATGCCATTCACCCCCGTGCAAAGCATGGGGCTCTCTGGCATGAGTTAGTAGAATCAGGTTTATGCAGAACATGATTCATATAATTTCCCAGACTCGTATTGGAGTTTTTACCTCTTCCCCACTCTCGCAACATTCGTTTTGATGATCAGTCCACCATTTCGTATTGCGCGGTGAAGAGCCTGAGAAACGGCGCTTGTTCCAGAAAGCGGAACGGCTTCAATTGCTCCCGACGGCGGAACGCTCCTTCCACCACTTCCACAATATAGTCCACATGACTTTGGGTATAGACCCGCCTGGGAATCGCCAGCCGCACGAGTTCGCGAGGGCCGGGCTCTTCTTCCCGGTTTCCACATTTCGCTTGCCGAACATGGCGGTGCCGATTTCCACGGCCCGAATGCCTCCCACGACATATAATTCCGCACCCTCGTTACTGTTATTTGTCCAGTTCGGGGCCAGCTCCTTATGGCTCAAGTACCTGTCGACAGGCTAGTGTGTAGTCAAGCCATGACACGGTTTTTCCAAATAGGTCACATGTTCATCCTCCCGCCGAAGACCCCTGGCAGCGGCGCAGAAGACTTCTGATACCGTAATGGGCCATCCTGCCGCAAGCCAAGGAGAGGATCTTCACAGCGCTGCCGGGGTATGGCCAAAAGCCTCGCCGGGTGTACAGGAACATGCGGCGGCACGTGTTGAGCGGCCAGCGCAGACACTCTACGCGAAACCGCTTGCCAATGAGGTCGCTGAAAGTCGAGTGACCGAAGCTCAGGTAGCGGTCATCCAGAGCCAGTTGGCAGATGCTGAAATCGAAGTGCTTGATCGTATCTAACGGCGTAGCATCGAAGGCCAACGCGACTAACTGTACCTGCTTTCCTTCAGGCGAGAGCAATTCAAGAGTACCCAGCCCGAGACGTTCGATAAGCGCGGGAGTGATCGGCGCGAGATTCCCGGCATCATCCCAGATCCCGGAGTCCCTCTCTTCTCTCACGGATCTTCGCAGAAATTCCCTGATGTTACGTGGAGGGTTGCCATACCCGCGTCCGGCATAGCGGCGAACGCAAACGTCGAGCTTTTCGATCTTGGCCTTGTCCCGCGCAATTCGACGTCGACGAACAGCTGCGGGCGGATGCCGAGCACATTGCCGAGCGCGACGAACAGTGCGTTGTTGAGGTCGAGCATCCACTCGCCATTCCAGTTCTCGAGCACCGAGACGACGTCGTCCAGCCGGTCGCGGTAGCGATGCTTCCTGGTCATCACCGCCTGGCGGATGGTCTGCGCGATCCTCTTCACGCCCTCCTTGCTGGCCAGCCGGACGTCCTTGATCAGGGCGTTGCGCTGGCCCTTTTCGACCGGCAGCGTCACCCAATGGCCGGCGATCGTCACCCGGTGCTGGTGGTCGCCCTGATCGAATTTCACCCCGGCATAGATCACGTAAATGTCGGCGCTGAGTCGCCTTGAACCACAGTCCCGCCCACGGCAGGAACTGCGGCTGCTGCACGACGAGTTTCGTCACGGTCGATTGGTCACGGCCCAAAGCACTTTCCTTCTGCATTCGTTCAGTTCGGTCAGGTGCGACTGCAGGAACGCCATGTAGTCCTCATGCAGCGCTTCCGGCAGCCCCGGGTAGCTGAGCTCGGTCTTCTTCGACAGCACCCTCAGCCGCTCGGCATTGTGGTAGACGACCTTGCGGGACAACAGCCCGCCCTCGGCAACGAAGATGCCGAACCACAGCATCAGGTCTTCCATGCCGGGCTTGGCGTGCTTCAGGAACGGCGCCAGGCCCTTCAAATTCTCCTTGCGGAACTTACCGATCGCGGTGCGGCCTTCCCGGGTGTGCATGTCATAGGCAGCGCCCAACAGCTTGCCGACCTTCGGCATTTCCGGCATCGCCGTCTCCGAGATCGTGATCTGCTGCGTCCGGCGCAGCCATTCGTCCATGAACAGCAGCGACACGAACATCCCTTCGTTGAGGCGGCTTGCGACCTTGAGCAGGTAGCGTCGAGCATCGCCCGGCACATGCCGCGCTCGACCATCAGGCGAAACAGGAAGGTCGCCGGCCGGTAGTTCTCCTTGGGCATCGTCTCGCCCC
The DNA here is from genome assembly GCA_963734345.1 of uncultured Nitrospiraceae bacterium. Taxonomy (GTDB): domain Bacteria; phylum Nitrospirota; class Nitrospiria; order Nitrospirales; family UBA8639; genus Nitrospira_E. The sequence continues at coordinate 4,151 of CAVTGT010000008.1, read as the reverse complement.
AGAACTTCTTCGTCCCGGCCATGAGCCAGGCGGCGGTCATGCGGACCTCCATCGGCATCGCCGGATTGATCACTACCTGGGCGAGCTGCTCGTTCGTCCACTTGCCCATGCCCTTCTTGTCGAGCGAGGCGTTGAAGTCGACGATGATCAAAAGGTCGCAGGCGGAGCGGTCTTTCGGCCCGATCGCCAGCAGCTCCGCCAGGAAACAGGAGAGCCGCCGTTCATCGACGGTCTGGCGCCATTGCTGCGAGCCGCTTGCCGCCAGCACCGCCAGCAGGCCGTACAGCTCCAGCACGAGCATCCTCGATGGCGCAGATGCCGAGGCGTCTCAGCAGATACGACTTGTCCATGTCATAGGCGGCAGAGGCGGCGAACTTCGCCATCTCGGCATCCTCGAAGCGGATCGCCTTCTGCAGACAGGACACCGTGCGCCACTTGTTGTTCGGATTCGTCCCCCGCACCGGCTCGGCCGGCATGTAGAAGCCCTTGATCCTGTGCGACAGGTCGGCGAGCACGAGCTGGTCGACATGCTTGCAGGCTTCCTTGGAGAAGCAGCCATTGTCGTCGAGCTCCGACGGCTCCGGCGGCTGCAGCAAATAGTCCGCAAGACCGCCCAAATTTTTTCTGATGTATTCAGGGTAGGACACCCAAAACCTCCTTGTTATACTTTGGCCCGTCCTCAGTCTAACTGGGAGACGGGCCTTGTATAGGTGTGCCTACCAGTAAATTACGAACTCACGCTCAAGGATCTTTATATTTTCGCTGCCTAGCAAAAGCAGGTCCTTGACGTCGTTGACTTCCCAGCGGCGCAGGTGAGAAGTTCGCCCATCGAATTGGCGTCGTAGATCATCGGGAAGGTCATGCAACCGTGCTTGCTGACCCGCTTCAGCTTGTTGTGGATCGACACGACGTGACGCTGCGTGTGATAGCCCCAATAGCCCATCATGCCGACGAACAGTGCCGCATCGACATAGGGCATCATCACGTCCTCGAAACGGATGTCCCACGGCTTGTGCTGGAAGCGCCCCTGCACGCCGTGCCTGGCGAGGCGTTCATTGACGCCGGGCGCTCCGCCATGCCGTCCATGCCCAGATAGTATTCGGGGCGGATGCCCTGTTCGATCATCTTGTCGAGGAACAGCCCGGTGCCGCAGCCAAGGTCGAGCACATTGCCGGTTAGGCCCTCGACGCGCTCGAGCGCCGCCGCCGCGTGGCGAAGATTGGTGCCGTACTCGCCCTGGTTCAGTGCAAAGTAGTCAGCCTGGTCGGCGTCCATCGCTGCCGCCTCGGCGAGCGCCTTGGCATACAAATCCTGGGTCGGATGCCGTTCACTCATCAGAAAATCACCTCTCCTTGGTATTCGGGGACGATGCGGATCAGCGCCTGCTTGACACCTTCCGCGTTGCGACCGCTGGCTTCTGCCAGCAGGCTCTCGATCTGGTGCAGCGCCTCGGGTAGCGGCTTCAGCGCCTTCAGCCGGCGCACGCCCTTCACGTCGGTCTCGAACGGCCATTCCCAGTCGTGGTTGAGCTCCTCATGCAGCTTCTCGCCGGGACGGACGCCGATGATGTCGATGGCAATGTCGATGTCCGGGCCGGAAGCCGGACTGCTCGATCAGCTGGCGGGCGAGCTCGAGGATCCGCACCGGCTCGCCCATGTCGAGCACGTAGAGGCGCCGGCCCGTTACGAGCGTTTTTGCCGACACCGCCGCCGCCGCAGCACCAGGCGGACGCCTCCTTACGGTCATGAAATAGCGTGTCATGTCGGGATGGGTCACCGTCACGGCCCGCCGTCGGCGATCTGCGCGCTGGAACAGCGGTACGACCGAGCCGGCCGAGCCCAGAACATTGCCGAAGCGCACCGCGAGGAAGCGCAGTCGCGCCGGCGGCGCACTGCGCGGTCGAAGGCCTGGCATAAGAGCTCGGCCGCGCGCTTGGTCGCGCCCATGATGGTGGTGGGCTTCACCGCCTTGTCGGTCGAGATGAGGAGCGACGGTCGACGCCGGCCGCCAGGCGCACCTCGGCGACGTGGCGCGTGCCCAGCACGTTGGTCGGACCGCCTCGTTCGGGTTGGCCTCCATCAGCGGCACATGCTTCAGGGCCGCGGCGTGGAAGACGATGTCAGGCTTTGTCTCCAGAAACAGCGCCCGCATGGTCGGCAGGTCACGAATGTCGGCGAGTGCGGCCATCCGCTCCAGCGACAGTTCGGAATTGTCGAGCGTCTGATTGATCTCGTAAAGGCCGATCTCGGAATGGTCGACCAAGGTCAGTGCGGCGGGGCAGCTGGAGGCGATCTGCAGGTAGAGCTCCGAGCCGATCGAGCCGCCGGCCCCGGTTACCATCACCCGTTTGCCCCTGACGCTCTCCCACTCTCTGCCGCCCTCGCGGATCACCGGTCGGCGGGCGAGCAGCGGCAGCGCCAGCTCCTCGTTAATGCCGCTCAACATGGTGCGGGCTCCACGTACCGAAGGCCGTTGGCGACCCTGCAGATCGTCGAGCGATGAACTCCGAATTGCTTTGCTAACCCCCCAGTGCCATTGACCGGGCAGCCCCGGACAAAGCGCTCCCGAATTTCAGCCGCATCGTTGGCCGTTAATTTCGCATGGGCGTTCAACGGCCCTCTTGCGGTTCTTCCCTTTGCAACGCAGTCCGCGTTGTTGGCTGCATTGTCGCCTGCAAACAGATGCGCGGGGTTGCAGCATGGCGGGTTGTCGCAACGGTGCAATGCATGCTGCTCGCCGTACTCCCTCCCAGTCGCCAATGCGAGCGCCACGCCATTAGCCTTGCGGGAGCTGTTCGCTATGCTAAAGCGCCCGTACCCACCAGCGTCACGGCAGCCCGTCCAGGGCCAGCAGGCTTCTGGTCCGGCGCTTATGTCGACCTTCGACCAGAACCGCTCTTCAACTCCGCTCAGCAAAGTCACGCTCCTGGAACAGAAGGACGGCATCGACGACGCGCTGGACGTCCTTGTCCGTCATCTTCGAGAAGATCGGCAGGCTGACCGGGCGCGCGTAGATCGCCTCGGCGTTCGGGCATGCCGGACTCGATGCCGAGCGCCTGCTGCCAGTAGCTGTGCAGCGACAGCGGAATGAAATGCACCGAGCACTGGACGCCGACCTCGGCCATATGCGCCACGAAGCGGTCACGGTAATCGATCTCGATCGGATAGGGGTGCCAAGCGTGGCCATGATCAGCTTCGGAAGCACCACCCCAGCGTCCTTCAGACCGTCACGGTAGAACTGGGCGATCTGCTGCCGGCGGATCAGCATGTCGTCGGCGCGAGCCAGCTGCGCCAGCCCCATCGCGGCGGCGATATCGGTCATGTTGGCCTTCCAGCCGGGGGCTGCGATGTCGTACTTCCACCCGGTGCGTATGTTCGTGTAACGGTCGAACATCGTCCGGTTGAAGCCGTGCAGACGCAGCCTTTTTATGTTTTCAGCCAGCTCGTCATTGTTGGTCGTGATCATGCCGCCTTCGCCGGTCGTGATGCACTTGGTGGCGTAGAACGAGAAGAAGGTCGCGTGGGTGTCGCGGCCCGAACCGACCATGTTGAGCGTGGTGCCGTCGATCGTCGGGAAGGCATGCGCCGCGTCGTCGACCAGCTTGATGCCGATGCTGGTAGCAGAGCTCGCTCAGCGCTGCGGTGTTGCACGAGGCACCACCGAAATGCGTCGGCATATCCACCACCTTCGTCTGAGGCGTGATCTTGGCGGCAACGTCGTAGACGCTGATCTGATACGAGTTGTCCGGCTCGCAGTCGGCCAGCACCACCTTGGCGCCGAGCCGGTGCGCCATCATCGCCGGGCCGGAAAACGTCATCGCCGGCACGATCACTTCGGTGCCGGGACCGACGCCGAGCGCATCGAGCGTCAAAAGAGCACCTGCGGTGGCGCTGTTGACGGCGATGGCGTGGCCTGACTTGACGGTGCGGGCAAACGCCGCCTCGAACTCCTGGACCTTGCGGCCGCTGGTCAGCCAGGCCGAATTCAAGGCATTCGGTGACGGCCGCGATCTCGGCCCGCGAAATGTCCGGCAGCGCGAAAGGCAAAACATCCATGCAAAGCAACTTCCGTGTTCATTGCAATTAATTGCATGACACGAAGGCCACTTCAAGCACCCTTCAGCCCAATTCGCTGTGGATGATCTAAGGCTA
>CAVTGT010000007.1:0-286681 GCA_963734345.1 uncultured Nitrospiraceae bacterium | reverse complement strand
CGATTCAGGCTGCACAGACAACGCAGGAAGAGTAGTGCAGCCGATAAGGAAAAGGATTCCACACACAAAAGCGAGTACTAGAGAAAATCGTTTCATGACCATAACGAATCATACCTCAATCCGAAGGGCTAAGCGAAACAATAGCAATCCAATCAATCTCTTGGCATGCTGTGGGAAATCTCAGGTTCAAGTCGGGTTGCCTGAACAACCTTATTCAGCGCTTAAATACGAGGTCGAAAAGACCCTCCTTATAAAAATTGGAGAGGTTTATCGTCGTTAGGGATAAGAAAGGGAAAACCTTTTTCCCTTCCTGTGTCTCAGCGTAAACCGAGGAGGCTGCCTAAATTCCCAAGAAATCAGATCGAGAGTTTGTAGCCAGAATTTGATTGGTTTACCACGAAATTCTGGACATGTGGTCCAAAAAGTTTTCGTTAGAGGAAATGTATGCCATTTTCCTCCTATATTAACCTCAATATATTTCCAGGATTTATCAAAATATTGGCGTGCATTAGCTTTGCCAACTCGAATGCCATAACCCCCTCCTTTCCATGCCGAACATTTCATTGTTTTAACCCAGATATTAAACACATTATTAATATTGAGGGTTCAGGGACAAGGGCTTGAAGTATTGCTACCATTGAACTCAAAGACCGAATTCACAATGAGGTTGAAAATTAGGGAGATCCAAGACATTGTCTTCATAATGTTAAAGTTTGCCTTCAAGTTGGTCGGAATTACGCACTCTTCTTACGTAAATTGATATTTATTTTGCCGCATTCGCATCTAAAGCAGTCCTCCGTATCGCGGTTTGGAGATACTCTAAGGTACTCACCGCATTCAGGATCTGAACAAGTGAATTCACGAAGAAGTTCTTGGAATGCTTTTGCAACTGGTTCAAAATCTCCCTTCCCCAAATTATCCCACGAGTTGAAATGAATGGCGGCGTTTATTTGCCACTGTTCGACTTTTGAAGTCTCCGCTGCATTTACAAATCTAGATTCTTGTTTGGTTAATTGAGTTAGGGGTTCTTTCTGATTGTACGAATTGGCCGCTTCTTTCGCTTTTCCATAAAGTCTTCGCATTTGTTTTATAGCTGCTGGTAATAGCTCGCCAAGCTGATATTGAGCATCACCACGAAATTCGACTGGAGCCCGTAATCGGTGACATAACTCCCATGAAGTGTACTCGAGGTAGTGCCGTAGAAGTGCAGAACCAGCGCGAACATCATTTTTTCGCAGATAGTCATCAATTTCTTCCCAAACGTCCCGATCATCCCATTGAGTCGGGCCATGGTCAACACTCCAATTCCTGAACTGTATTACGGAACGCCCAGTTGTAAGGCCCTCAGTTCTCATGTGGCGTAACCAGATTGGGTCGTGCGTGGTCATAATAAACTGTGTATTAGGAAAAGAGTTTTTCAGAAGAGTGCATACCTCCCTACGGTGGCCTGCATCCACTGACATAAGGACGTCGTCAAGCACCGCGAAGGTAAACCTGTCCCCGTGGAGGTGCTTCATTAATGCGAGATATAGGCATAGGCCCATTCCATCCTGATGCCCCTCGCTGTGATATGCACCAGGCGGGAAGAATCCCCGACCATAGAAATCTACATTGAACCCAAGCTTCCCCATAGAGGGGATGAGTTGAGCCTTGAACTTGTCTTCATCATCTCTATTAACAAAACCATAGAAGGAAGCAAATTCATTTTCCACAGCTCCGTAAATTTCTGTGAGTACATTATCACTGGTGGCAACGTAGATTTCATAGATATTCCGTGCTTTCTTTGCTTGGGCCACTGTAACTTTTTCCTCACGTTCAGCCTTTCGCAAAACCTCATATCGCTCTTGTCCGAGCGTCAGTGTATCTCGTGCTGCATCTTCCTTTGTTGGTTCTGGTAGATCTTTTGCTAAACTCTCAAGTTTGGCCACTTCATCGAGAGATGGTTGAGGTATAATCGAAATGTCTTTGAGTGCAGTAATGACTTCGAGTATAGAAGAGCCTACAGTTAGCCTTTCGATCCAGTTTTGGCAAGCCGGCAAATAACTTCGGATTTCTTTGCAAGCTATGGGTGGTTTTGCAAGTTCAAAATATTTAATTAAAGATTCCATTCTTGACTTAACTTTCTGGAGCGTTACTGCTAAGGGTGCAGCTTTCTTTTGTGCAACAGCGATTTCATGCGAAATGCTTTCCAAGTGGTTGATTTTTTTCTGAACATGTACCTTGAGTTCATCAAGATCCCACGGGGTATCACAAAACGGACAAAGAGCATCTTTTGTGAGATCCATTCCGGTTTGATAGAAGCTCGCTCGTTGCAAACTTTCTATAGCGTTGGAGTCATTAGCAAGGGGTTGTAGGTCCCCTACTACTTCACCTATGCAAATGGCAGTTTGTTCCCCGGTGATCTCATTGATTGCTTCATGTGTTGCAAGAATGTCCGACAAAGCTTGGGCCTTAGGAATAGTTTGGGATGGCTTCGGCCCTAGGGTGGCCATTCCATCTTTGAAATTGGTTATATCACTTAGTTCTGGAAGTGCAGGAAGATGAAGGACCTTACGTTGAGCATTTACGGATAGAAGAATCTGCTCCTTTGTTAGGTCTGTTATATCCAGTGCCCGTAGCAGATTGTTACGAGATTGGTTTACCTTTTCCGTAAGAATGGGCAACAGTTTTTCGCAATTATTCGCGATCTTCTGCAAAGCTGTCCTGACCTTTTCCACTTGATTCAGTCGGAGCAGTGCCTCCACCTCCCTGGCACGATTCCCAGGGGTGGCAAGGACGTACCGAATTAACTCCCGGCGCGAAAGAACAATTTCTGGATGTACTTCCACCTCGTTTAGTGCTTTTAAAATTTCCGGATCATTGGGAGTCACCTTTGGGTTGTTAGGTTTCTTGAGGTTTCGCTCAATGGTGGCTGATTTATTAAGTTTAGGCAGGGAAACCTTAAGAAAAACACATGCCTTTTCTGGAGCATCTCGCATATCCACATGTGGTCCGTGTAATTTTAGAGAAACTTCTCCACTTCCCTCACCTGATAGACGAGAGATATTTCCAGTTAGACCGAATTCTAATGCATCGATTACCCCACTTTTACCTGTACCATTTGGTCCACAAATGCCGAAACTTTTCCCCTTGAAATCCAAAGTCAGGTTGCGTATGCCTCGGAATTCCTTGATCTTGATAGAGTCAAGTCGAATCATTTTGATGGCTCCTCACCAAAAACAGCCTTTTTAATTGCTGGTTCGGTGAACGTCTTGTCCTCGAGTAACGCCTTCCGAAATCCGGTGATTATTTCGTCGGATTCACCTGCATCTTTAAGTGCCTGAAGAAATTGCTCAAATACCTGTGTAGGAACGGTAAAGTTTTTTTCTGTTGGAGGTGTTGTTTGCATCTATCTACCCATAGGTATGTATATAGATGCTACCCAAGGATTTCCAAAAAGTACATATGAAAATTGAATATGCCCGGAAGATAGTTGCCCATTTAATCCCGGTGGGATGACTATTTACCCTCGAAATTTCGAAGGCGCAAAAAAAAAACAGGCAAGGTCAACCCAAAGCGAAATCGCAGATTCCTGCCAGAACCAAGCAGGAATTACTAACAGAGAAATGGATTCAGGATTACTAACGCTGGGAATGACCCATGCGAGGCTTACTGCTGGGCAGATTGTTGAAGAAACTGTTTCGCTTCTTGCAATTCGGGGAGGTCCGGGTCGGCTTGATTCCAGATGTTCAGAAAGGTGGCATAGGCTTGCCGAGTCGCCTGGATATGGCCCATTTGGGCGGCCGCCCGCGCCAGGCCCAGGAGTGATCGTGCCCGATTGGGATGCCATAGGAGTGCCCGTTCGAATTGTTGTTGGGCTTCCTTAGGCCGATCGATGAACAGCAGGATTTCGCCATAGAGTTCATGGGTGGGTTTGATGAGATCGGGCGGACCGGAAGGAGGCGGAAGGTTCTCCTCTATTGCGGTGGCCTGATCAAGCAGTTTGGTGACCTGGGAAAGATCTCCGTTCATGAAATGTTTCAATGCCGCAAGTTGCAAATTCCAGATTTGTGAGGTGATCGGTTCAGCCGATTCCGTAGATGGTTCAGGGGGTGGCGAGGAAATGCCGGGATGTCCTTGAAGAACGATACCTTGATTTCTTATTTTGGCCATGCTCCCCGCAAATTCCCGAACGTAGGCGGCTTTCGTAGGCGACTCGTCCCCAAAGCGAAAGTCTTTGACCTCCCAAGGCTGCCGGGCCTGACCCCATCGTTCCGTTTCTACAATAAAGGCGGCGACCATCTGATCGTAATTCCGGCTGACTTTTCGGTCATAGCCAACGACTTGTGATTGGTCACCGGATGAGGATTGCGCCATATCCTGTTGCTTCTCCAATATCAGGGCTGCGGCAGCGTTGTAACGGCCTTGCTGGAGATAGGCATACTGCAACCAATAGAGGCTATGGTAATCCTGCAGCGATAGCGGTAACTGCTTGTCATTGACCCAGGCTTGTGAACTTTCCCATCCGGCTTTGTTGGAGGCCGCCGCTTCCGCCCACATGCCGAGTTGGACAAAAATATGGGCGGGCATATGTTGCGCATGATGGGCTTCGGGAGCGATCTTGGCATACCGGCTGGCTTGCGGCAGGGCCAGGATGGCGTGGATCGGATCGTCAAAGGCATGGATCGTATAATGCGCCGCGCACGGATGATCGGGATTGACGCCATACACGCCTAAGGTGAGGGCACCGGCCTGTACGCGATACTTCTCTTGAATGTCCGGCTTTGCATCAAAATTGGTGGCCAGCCCGAGCAGAGACAGCGCATAAAAACAAGTGGCTTCCAGATCGTCAGGATATTCACCGGCGAGTTGCTCCATTTCGGCTGCATAGGCTTGATCGCGGGCGAGTTTATCTCCCTCACCGAATAACGTCCGGACAGCTTGGAGATACCGTTGTTCTCTCATGGTCAGGGAGGCCACGCCGGAAATTTTTTGAAGGGCGGCGCGGGCCGCATCAATATTCTCTTCATTCCAGATCGGATGATGATGGGCCATCGCCTCACCCCAGTATCCCATCGCATAATGAGGATCGGTGGCGGTCGCTCGCCGAAAGGCATTTATGGCCTCCTCATACCAGAATGAATGCAAGGCCGCGACTCCCCGCAGAAAATGAGGTTGCGCCTCTGCAGACCCTGATGCGGGGAAATCAATGCTCCCCAATTGCCCCAATGAAGCGGGCTGCTTTGATGTTTGGGAAGCCTGATCCGTTTCGCCAAAACTCACATGCGGGAGACCTGACACGAATATCGCCATAAGGACGATCCAAAGACTGAATCGTCTCCTCGCGTGTGAAAAGGGATATGACTTCTTACCCATGCCGACTCCTTTATTGACACGAAGCCGTCGGTGCGTTCGTATTGCGATCGTATAATGATGTTCCCATCTTTTCGTTTTTGTATGCAAGCGATTTAACAGGAATGAGTGGTAGCAAGGATCATAGATGGTTATCCAAACACTCAGATTGTCATTCCGAACGAAGGGAGGAATCTTGAACATCAACACTTAAATCCTGCCATTGTGGATTTTTGTCATTCACTAAGGAGTCCTTTTTCTCTCTCCTCCATTTTTTTATTTCTTTTTCTCGCATGATGGCTGTATGCACCTCTTGGGTTTCTTCAAAGTATACCAGCTTGTTTATGTTGTACTTTTTTCTTATGTTCATACATTCGACGCTTTAAGTTATTGGTCATTCCAACATACATGACTGTATTGTTCCAATTGGTCAGGAGGTAAACATAGTACGTATGTGCCATACACAGGATTTCTCCCCTTGGTCGAAATGACAGGGAATTTTTTTACCATGTAACACCGTTGGTCAACATATGTTCCATGGTGAGTATTTTTTTCCTCACCTCTATTGCAATGAAGAAATTTTTCTAGGGAACCTTAGCGCGGCCGATGGTGTTGGCGTCCGTGCCGAACCAAATGCTTCGGGTCGGTTGGTGATAGACCATATGACGAACGGTTCCGCCCCCGCTGGGGATATCGGTGAGGCTGATGACCGTATGTGTTCGGGTATCGAATCCGATAAGGCGATTGTGGTGTGAGCCCGTTTCCACAAACCAGATTCGATCCTTCTCATCAACGGACATGCCGTATGGTTTGGCCTCGGGTCCTCCTGGCACCGGCCATTCTTGCCTGTGATCTGTTTGAGGATTGTATGAGCCAAGAAACCCGCCGGCATAATCCACATACCAAATGACGCCGTACGAGGTAACACCCAGCCGTCGTGGCCTGGCGTCATTCCGTGAGAGCGGAATTTCCCGAACGGTCTTTGTCTCCTGATCAACAGTCCCCAATTTGTTAGTCCCGAATTCGGTAAACCATGGGGAATGGGCAGCATCCGTGACGATGCCATAGGGACGGGCATGCGGGGTCGGCAGCGGCATAAGTTGCACTCGTCCAGTTTCCATGTCGAAGTGTCCCACGAAATTGCCTTGTTGGACGGTAAACCAGATTTCCCGGCTCTTGCCGAAAACCAGGGTATGGGGATCGGTGGCTTTCGGATCAGGCATAGGGTACTTCGTGATGGTCCCGGTGGCCGGATCGAGTTTGCCGATATGAGCGGCACGGTTTCCGGCGTACCAAACCTGTCCTTCGTCGTCGACAATCAGATTGTGCGGACCGGTGCCGGGATCCAGTTTGAATTGGTGAAACTGCCCGACTGCAGGGTCCAGCACGGCAAGGTAATCCCCACTCTGTCCCACGAACCATACGCGATTCTGCCGATCAAGATACGGATCACGGGGTCTCGTCTGGTCCCATGGCACCGGCCATTCTTTGATGTCCACAGGTTTGGAGGTGGCCGCAGCTCTCGCGGGATGATTCGTGCAACCCGGAAAAGCCAGCAGAGTGAACATGCCGATTGTGCTGATGGTTGCCCTAGTTAAACAATGCATGGTGATTCTCCGCTATGGATCAATAGGAGAGGCACATTCCACATCTTCTTTTGTATATGTTTGCATGTCTGGAAAGGTTAGGCAATCTATGAAATACTGTGCAGGCAGAATTTGTGAAAATTAGTTGACGAAGTAAATCTCTGATGAGAAAACCGCTTAAAGGTAAATGGTAAAGACAAATTCAAAAACGCGTTCAATTTCCCGGATACCCGATATCCAGGCATGACGAATAACGGATTGGTTTGATGGATCAGGCAGGGACAACCGGAACAGGATCTTTGGCGAACCATTTCTTTTTTAGCCGGAAGGCGACATTCACGAGAGCCAGTAACACCGGCACTTCGACTAAGGGACCGATTACCGTAGCAAAGGCAACGGAGGACCCCAAACCGAATGTGGCGATGGCGACGGCAATGGCCAATTCAAAATTGTTGCTTGCCGCGGTGAAAGACGTAGCGGTGGTTTTGCCATAATCGGCCCCGATGAGTTTGCCCATGCCAAAGCTCACAAGAAACATGATGACGAAGTAGAGCGTGAGTGGCAGGGCAATACGAACCACATCTACGGGTAGGCTCAACACCATGCCTCCCTTGAGCGTAAACATGGCAAAGATTGTGAACAACAATGCCACCAGCGTAATGGGGGCAATCTTCGGAAGGAACCGCTGTTCATACCACTCCCGGCCTTTTTGTCTGACTCCAACCCACCGTGAGAGAAACCCGCACACAAACGGGATACCGAGATAGATGAAGACACTTTCGGCAATGGTGCGAAAGCTGATGTCGACGATCTGTCCGGCCAGTCCCAACATCGGCGGCAGGGCTCCTAAAAAGAACCAGGCCAATCCACTAAAGAAGATCAATTGAAAGAGACTATTGAAGGCCACCAATGCGGCGGCATATTGGTTGTCGCCTTCGGCGAGTTGATTCCAGACGAGAACCATGGCAATACACCGCGCCAAACCGATCAGGATGAGGCCGGTCATATATTCCGGCGTGTCGCGGAGAAACGTCACGGCCAACCCAAACATCAGCAAGGGGCCAATGACCCAGTTTTGAACAAGGGACAGGAGGAGAATTTTCCAGTCACGAAAGATAAGGGGCAGCTCCTCGTATTTCACCCTGGCCAACGGAGGATACATCATGAGCATGAGACCGATGGCGATGGGAATGTTGGTCGTTCCCAGAGAGAGGCTGCTCACGAATGAGGAGGCCCCGATGAAGACAGAGCCAACCGTCACCCCGGCCGCCATGGCCAGAATGATCCACGCCGTGAGATAACGGTCCAGAAACGATAAACGACGAGGGGCGCAGGCATGTCATGTCAGTAAGTCGTCAATTTTACTCCTTGAGCAGGAAAAAGGTCCGGTCAAAGGCCGCCTTGATCTCGTCTTCCGTGCCTGTGACCCTTCCCGGATCGGGAATACTCCAATGCAGCTTTCGAGGTTGGCCGGGAAATATGGGGCAAACTTCTCCGGCGGCCTGATCGCAGACAGTAAGAATCAGATCGAACGGCTGTGCGGTCATGTCCTCCCACGATTTGCTGCGTGGCTGCCCGGGATCAATCCCATGTCGTTTTAAGGTGGCGATGGAGCCGGGATGCACATATCCGGCCGGATGACTTCCCGCACTCCGGGCTTGATATCGACCTTCACCCAAGTGGTTGATTATGGCTTCGGCCATGATGGAACGGCACGAGTTACCCGTGCAGACCACCAAAACCCTGATGCAATCGGGCTGCATCAGGAACAGCAACCAACCGTTTCTTCGGATGAGTCACAACAACCAGGTTCATCGGTCGTTGACGGCGCGCAGCACGCTCCTTCGGCAACGTTGGCCGGACCGGAGAACATCTCTGCGTCTTCCATGGTGCGGTAGGCTTCCCATGGCACTCCGGCAGGATCCACAACCCAGGATTTATCCGATTTGGCATAACAGCAGAGTGTCTCGCCTTCTTCGACTACAGGTAGATTCGCCCCGCTGAATCGTTGGCGGATGTCGTGAAGCTCCTCTTCCTCCTCCACCTGAATGCCCAAATGATCCACCCCTTTGATTGACGCCTTGGTGGAAATCGCAAAATTGACGGACGGATCGTTCAAGAGCCATTTTGCATAGTCCGGTTTACGTTTGACCGGTTTCGCCCCAAACAGTCTGCTGTAAAACCCGATGGCTTCTTCCAACTGTTCGACCCCGATATGAATATGAAGACGTTTCATGAATTGATCTCCGGGTAAGGGGGGTTAACAACAATTTGAAAGTTCAATGATGCTGCATTGCTTTTTTTTATTATCCCGGATACTGGCCATATCCTCGCGACAACAGTCCTTGACCATGTACCGGATCAGATTGTTGAAAAATTCAAAATTGGCGCTGTAAATAATTGAGCGGCTTTTTCGCCTGGAGAGGACCAGCCCGGCGTTGCTCATATGCGAGAGGTGGAAGGATAAGGTGTTATGAGGAATGGCCAGGGCCTCGCTTAAGGCTCCGGCAGGCGACCCTTCGGGGCCATATTCCACCAACAAACGAAAGACGCGCAGCCGCGTTTCCTGGGACAGCGCATTAAAAGCTAAAAGAGCATCACTAATTTCCATATGTCCAGAATAATAGACATATCAGAAAAAAGCAAGTACCCTCCGTCCCGGGATCAATTTGTCAAAGCGCAAGCCAGAACGTGAAACGAGTCGAAGACCAGGCGAGCCTCCGGAGATATCCGAAGCCGATGTATGCCCCCAAACCCATGACGGGGGTTTGGATTGGTCGGTCAATGGTTCACGAACAGAATCAAATTCCGAAGAGGATTAAAGCGAAGCGAGGTTAAAAATGGGCGATTCCGCACTGAACGCACGAATATTCTCACACATTAATTCGAAGGATGGGTATTGAGATTCAGGTGGCGCTGCCCTATGGTACGGAGGAGTCAGGGGCACCAGCCGATCCCGGGAAACGCGCTCAGGCGATTGTTCGGGGAGGAGGGGTACACACCGTGTTCTTGATTCCCAGTCTTAGCTCCCCTCTATTCCTTCACAAGATCCGGCAAATTTAACAACCCAACGATGGGCTGTTTTTCAGACATCCCGCTAACCAATGTTTTAACTCCCCCAACATCCGCCGCACCGCTTTATGAGCAGCCTGGACACCACCATAGGCATCTTCGCTGAGTGCCCCTTCCCGAAATTCAAAACTCCGAGTACCGATGACCCGAGGGTCGTACACCGTCACCAGTTGTCCCCGCAGGGTTAATCGGATGCGGCTTGGTTGTTGAGTAAATTCCTGAATCAAGGCTACCTGTGATATGTCCAGCCGGTAGTCCCCTCGAATGACAGTAGGGAGTTGAGTCACCGAACCCCATGCGTCACTCGTTTCGAGTGTTTGTATAATGAGCGGGGCCAGCATTCGAGCAGGGGAATCCACCCATTGACTGGTGGCAAAATACCGAAGCTCATGAGGAACCTGCTCATAGGCCATCTGTTGCGATTCAAACCCGGGGGCAGGTTGAGGAAGCGAGACCAGGAGACTCGGCAAATTTATGGAGTGGAATGTGTCGATTTCCTGGACTTCTTTTCCTTCTATTTCCAGGACATACGACCGTATGGGCTCAGGCGTCCCTCGAGAGAGCACACACCCCGACAGTACGGTCAAACCGACAATGGCTGGAAGAATACACAGTGCTTTCATATATTTACTCACCGGGACCTCTGGGTTGCGCCGGTCGACCATAGATCAGGGCATCAGGCTCCCGCTCAATTTGATGGGCTATTCGTTGCAAAGTGGAAGTAAGGTCCCGCAACTCAGCCACTAATTGCCCGGTTTTTCCCAACGTTTCGCGCGTGAATTGTTGGATGTCAGGGCGGCTTTCCCGGACGATCGATTCCGCAGCCTTTCCCGTTTGTGCCAATTCTTCGGTCACCTTCTGCACAGCCATGGCGCTCTTTCGAATACGCTCCAGGATATCCGGCAGATCCCGGTTCACACGAGAGGTCACCATGGCCAGATTGTTCATGGCTTCAGAGGCTGTATCAAGCCCTTGGTGAATCGTCCGGCTTTGACCGGCCAGGGCATGGGAAAGCTCTGACAGATCGGAAAGAATACCTTCTACCCGTTGCCGGGAGTCCTCGGTGAGCAGCGCATTCACATTTTCAGTGAAGGCGTTTAAATTTGTTAAAAGACTGGAGATCCCCTCATCGGACAAGAGCCGCGAGAGCACCATATCCAATCGGTAAAAAAAAGAGGGTTTCGTTTGAATGACCGGATATTCCTGACCGGGTTTGATCTCCAATCGCGGAGCCTCACGACTTCCTCCTGCCAAATTCAGGGTCGCCAATCCGGTTAATCCTTGAGTTTCCAGCGTGGCGACCGTATCGGTCTTGATGGGTGT
Organism: uncultured Nitrospiraceae bacterium; assembly: GCA_963734345.1. GTDB lineage: Bacteria > Nitrospirota > Nitrospiria > Nitrospirales > UBA8639 > Nitrospira_E. Next base: position 275,369 of record CAVTGT010000007.1, on the reverse strand, counting down.
TCCCTGATGAATATCGAGAGTCAGCCGCACCTCCTCGGTATTGTCCGGATTTAAAGAAATTTCCTTGACTCGCCCCACAGTGACTCCCCGATATTTCACCGTCGAATTGACACTTAATCCAGACACCGATTGGCGCATATACGCATGGTACTGGTCATACACGCCACGGTAATCTGATTTCCCCAACCACAAGACCATTCCCACGGCAACCACACCGAGCACGACGATAAAAATTCCCACGAAGAGATAATTGACTCTAGGCTCCACGTCTCTTATCCATGTTGGCGCTGTGCCGCTCTTCCCCGAGAGCCCTGAAAATATTCATGAATGGTGGGATCGGTAGATCCGGCCAATTCTTCCATCGTGCCGGTTCCCAGAATTTTACCATTTCCGAGCACCGCGACGCGGTCCGCGATCCGCCAGAGCGAATCAAGGTCGTGCGTGACCATGATGACCGTCAATCCTAAAACGGTCTTGAGATGAAGGATCAATTCATCAAATCCCGCCGCAATAATGGGATCCAGGCCGGCCGTCGGTTCATCCAAAAAGAGTAGTTCCGGGTCCATGACAAGGGCCCGTGCCAGTGCGGCCCGACGTCGCATGCCCCCGCTCAGTTCATTCGGAAATTTGCCGGCACTGTCCACCGGCAACCCGACGATGGCGATTTTCAAGGCCACAAGATCCCGAATGAGATCCGGTGGAATATCTGTGTGCTCTTTTAATGGCACTGCCACGTTTTCGGCGAGTGTCAGGGAACTGAATAACGCCCCCTGTTGAAACATCACACCGAAACGCCGGTACACACCCTGAGTATGCCGTTCTCCCACAGTTGACATGTCCTGTCCAAAAAGGCGAATACTTCCCTCAGCCGGTGCGTGCAACCCGATAATTTCCCGCAGCAGAGTGGATTTCCCGGTGCCATTCCCACCCGCGATGGCAAAAATTTCTCCTTGCAGGATAGTTAAATTAATATCCTCATGAACCACCGCGGCGCCAAACCGGGTACAGACGTGATGCACCTCAATAATGGGATGTGCCGTGCGCCTGATGTCGGTTTTCATCTCTTGTTCCTCTAGATTTTCCACCAACTGAGCGCAATGCTACAGGCGGCATCAAACACAATGACCAGAAAAATACTTTGGACCACTCCAATCGTGGTTTTTCGTCCCACATCATCCACATTGCCACGGATCTGAAATCCCTGATAGCACCCCACGACAGCAATAATCACGGCAAAAAACGGAGCTTTCCCCACCCCGATCAGAAAATGTCGCAGGGCTACCCATTCCTCAAAGCGCGTGAGAAATTCTGTGAAGGTGAGGTCGAGTTCTTTGAATGCCACCAAAGCGCCCCCCGCCACCCCAAGGATATCAGCATAGACCGTCAGTAAAGGGACCGCGATGGCAAGCGCAAACACCCGGGGCAGGACCAGCAACTGGATCGGAGAGAGACCAAGCGTTTTGATGGCGTCCAGTTCTTCGGTGACCTTCATAGTCCCGATCTGTGCGGCATAGGCCGACCCCGAGCGTCCGGCAACCAGAATGGCCACAATCAATGGGCCGATTTCTCTCAGAATGGAAATGCCCACCAGATCGACCACAAAAATATTCGCTCCGAACTGTCGCAATTGTTCGGCGCCCTGATAGGCAATCACCACACCCATGAGGAACGCCAGCAATCCCGTAATCGGCATGGCATGCATTCCATCCAGCTCCAGACTATGGAACAACGCCTGCCAACGGATCAACGATGGCCGCCGGAGTGAACGGAAAACATGCACCGTTGTCTCGCCGACAAATTCCAGCGCGTTCACCACGGAGGCAGTATGTGGCGATATCCACCCATGAATGGTTATTGGTGTTGTCACCGTCCTCGGAGAGGGGGATGGACGTGATCCCAATGACTCGCCACCAATTGAATCAGTTCATCAAACTCCGGACGTAACCCCTTCAAGTCCATCCGCTTCCCATTGGCGCGAAGAAGGGAGAGCGTCCGGTACAACACCATTGCGCCACCGGTGTCCATGGCTCGAATATTCACCAGATCCCACACCAGCTCTTTCACCGACAGGCCACTGAATCGTGTTCAGTTCCCTATCGAGCCTCATCAGATGGGGTATCGTCCATGACCCTTCGCATTGGATGATTCTCTCTTGTAGGATTTCAATATGGGGTTCCACGCTCGGTAGGGAGTCCGTCATGCTCACTCTGTTCTCTTCTCTCGTAGTCATGAGTCGAAACCATGCAAGTGAAGAAGACATGAAGGGATCTCTTTCACCATTGTAACCGTTGCGTCAAACAAATGCCGAGAGGGATCTTGTTACTATTTTTGAATAGAGCGTGCTTTAATTTTGGCACATTTGCCCCAAATCAGAGAAGCCGACGGGAACGTTGCCCCTGGAAATCATGTGACCGATTCTCAGGATTCCCAAAGAAATGATTTTAGACAGGGGGCGCAAGATGAGGTAGGAACATACTGAACCGAACACGAAATTGGGTTTGGAAATTATATCGCTAAAGAAAGGGGAATCCAGGCGGTAATGGTCGTCCCTTTGCCCTCGGAAGACTTGACCTCAAAGGTGCCTTGAACGATACGAATTCGCTCCTTCATGCCAATCAACCCTAACCCGTGTTTGCCCGGCCGAACGGCCTCAGACGCAAATCCTTTGCCATTATCTTGAATAATGAGTAGGAGACCGGTCTCATCTCCCGTCATCTCGACAGAGACATGAGACGCCTGAGCATGTTTTCCCGCATTGATCAAACACTCCTGAGTCACTCTATACAGGCACAAGGCAATATCCTGAGACAGCTTGCGAGGTATGCCCCTTGGTTGAAACGTGACTGAAATGTTCTTCCAGTTAGAAAATTCCTTCGTATAGGACTGGAGCGCCTCGACTAACCCGAGGACGTCCAAAATTGAAGGATGCAGCTGATGGGCAAGATGTCTGACGTTCTCGGCAAGCGCCGACACTTGCTCATATACGAGTTGAAGGGTCTTTCGCATTGGCTCCGACTCGGGCAGGTTACTCTGAACGGATTGAATGTGAATCGCGACCACCGCCAATCGTTGATTCATATCATCATGAAGTTCACGGGAAAGACGGCGGCGTTCATCTTCCTGAGCCGAAATCAGTTGCGCTCCAAGAGCCCGGAGTTCATCCTGGCTCTGTTCCAGTTCACATTCTCTGCGCTGAAGTGCTTTTTCTGTCTGTTTCCGGACGGTAATATCCCGGACAATGCCGGTGAAAAATATTTCTCCATTTTTGCGCCAATATCCTAAAGAAAGTTCAAGGGGGAATTCACTGCCGTTCCGTCGAAGCCCCATCAATTCGAACATCTCTCCCTCAAGGGTCTTTTTTCCGGCTCGCAAGGCCCGTGTGATGCCGGCTCGATGAGCCGGGCGAAACCGTTCAGGAATGATTCTTTCCAAGGTCTGCCCCCGCATCTCCTCGGCCGACAACCCAAAGATATGTTCCGCCCCTTTATTCCACAACATCACTTTCCCTTGTCCATTCAGAGAAACGATTCCCTCGTCTGTGGATTGCACAACAGAAAGTAACAGTTCCCGACTGTCCCGGAGAGCCACCTCTGCCAGAGTCCGTTCACAAATTTCGTTGTGTAACGATTGATTGGACTTTTCCAATTCAAGGCTTAAACACATCGATGCCACAGTGACGGTATGGTTCCTTCGTAACGTCACACACATCAATGCCACGAACAGGAGACTCATGCTTCCCATGGCCATATGCTGCTCATCACCCTGCACAAAGAACCTGACAAGCAGAGGCGCCACAGCGGGGAGAGTATATGCCAGAAAGGCTTCTTGCAAGGCCGCATAGACGGCGGTTCCTCCCGCAATCATGCCGCCTAATACAAAGGCTAAAAAGACTTGGTGCGGAATGGCGTTATCAGGAAAGGACACAATGCCCGCTGCGCCCCAGAGACATCCTGAGGCAAGGGTCCCCCAAAGGAATCTACGACTCCAGCGCTGTGCATCCTGGGGTTTTCGGGATACTTTTGAGAATTGGTACCACAGGAGGGTCCAGAGGCCGTTCAGCAGGAGCAGGGCGGATAACCAGGTGACCAACACCCCATGAGGGATCACGTTCCATTGAATAAAGACCAGAATAGGTCCATTGACCACGGAAGCCATGATACCAACTGGTGCAAGAGCATACAGTTGTTCTACCTGCTTCGCATACAGGAGATCGCCTTCTTGTTCCTCCAATGCCTCCCCCTTCATGATCCAAAAGACCATTTCGTGCATCTGGGAATGCCAGAGTCAGATTTACGGGGGAGATATTGCTTATTTATTGGAACAATCTACTCTAGAACTTTTAACGATTTATCACAAGGGCTTTTCCGGCATGTCGGCCCCTTGCAAATTCACCTCCCGGGAAAGAAACTGCGTTCTTCCACCGCTCGATTGAGATCAATAGGGACGATTTCCCCGTCGTGATGAGCTGTAACATTCCAAGATACACGAGGACATTCATGTTCAAAAAATCCACGATTCTTAAAATACTGTGGCGGCTCTTCACCTCATAAGCTGACCTGTGCAAAAATGAATCCGTCCGATTGTCTCAAAGACCAATATCCAGCTCTCTCAAAGTTATTCCGGACATGAGTCTGGTGAAACCCGTGTTTCGGGTCAACAAATTGGTCTCATTTGCAGTCAAAGTCAGGAGGCGTGAAGCCAGACTTACCTGGGCGAGTATGGTGAAGTCATTCGGTTCGCTCAGACCAATGGTCGGTATCTCAGAATGCCGCTTGGGAGAAAAATGTCACCAATCACTCCGATTGAGATTTGGGTGGAGATCTACGTCATAAAGAATGGAGGTATTGTTATGGAGAGAGACAAGACAATTCTCGTCGGTGTGGACGATTCGGATGCCTCCATCCGAATTGTCTCCTACGTGGCTAAGATGATGGGGGCTCGGGAAGATTTTCATGTCGTGCTCTTTCACCTCCTCCCCTCGATTCCCCCGGAACTATTGGAATTCGGGGGAGCCGAAGATCCGGGAACAGAGCAACAGCTTGACGATGCATTAAAAAAAGAGCAGGCTCAGTGGATCCAGAACGCGAAAAAGACAGCGGAACCAATTTTGGATAATGCCAAAGCGATTCTGTATCGAGTCGGCGTGCTACCCGCCATGATCACCACGGTGTTTTCTCCATCCATCCACCGCCCGGATATCGTTCGTGAATTGATCGAGACGGCTCACAAACAGAATTGTGGAACCATTGTGGTTGGACGGGAACCCTACTCAAGTTTCAAGGAAATGTTTCATCACCATGTGAGCGAAGAACTGGTACAAAAAGGTCAAAACTTTGCCATCTGGGTCATTTCGTGACGGTAAGAAATGAGGCCGGAACTGACCAACAAGCATCATCATCGAGGGTTCCGGTTTTGAGGCATCCCCAAAATGCCACAGCGCCTCATTGACTGGCAACACCGGAATTCCGGTCATCATTCAGCCGTGATTTGAGATTACCACCGTGCAAGACCAAGGGAGTCCATTCGTGACAGAAAAGAGTCTTCAACAAGTCGATATATCTGCTCTCAGTGACCGAAAATTTTTTCCTTCTCCCGCCGCATGGGAGGATCAGATCCTGTACTTTTTGCTGATTGACCGGTTTTCCGACGGGCGTGAAAAGGGATACAGAAGCAATGAAGGAATAATAGTCCGGCGGGGTACCACTCCCCTCTATCAGTCAGTTGATACGGGCAATGCCGATGTATCTCATTGGAAAGCAGCGGGGCAGAAGTTTTGCGGAGGAAACTTACCAGGATTGACGAGCAAACTGGGATACCTTGAACGTCTCGGCATCACCGCCGTTTGGATCAGTCCCATTTTTAAGCAAGTGACGTTTAAAGATACGTACCATGGATATGGCATTCAAAATTTTCTGGATGTCGATCCGCATTTTGGTCAACGAGAAGATCTGAAAACACTTGTCCGGACCGCTCACGCCCACGGGATCTACGTCATTCTGGATATTATTCTCAATCACACTGGCGATGTGTTCCGGTACCACCCTAACCGCTATCGGACCGAACAGAATGGGCAGACCTTCATGGACCCACGCTGGGATGGCGATCCCTATGACGTGCAAGGTTTCCATGATCAATTCGGAGAGCCGACTCTCCCCTTTCAACAACTCGACCTCGCGGTCCAACCCGACGCTTGGCCGCATGGAGCAATCTGGCCGCAGGAATTCCAGGATGCTCGGGCGTTTACGAGAAAGGGCCACATCACCAATTGGGATTTTTCGCCTGAATTTCTGGAAGGGGATTTTCTTGATCTGAAAAATATTCAACTCGGTTCCGGCGACGTCGATCAATATCAGCCGTCGGATGCCCTCAAGACCCTGGCGGAGGTGTACAAATTCTGGATTGCCTTTGCGGATGTCGACGGGTATCGGGTGGATACCGTCAAGCATATGGACCTGGGAGCCAGCCGGTACTTCGCCTCGGTGATTCATGAATTCGCCCAATCCATTGGCAAGGAGAACTTTTACCTCATTGGAGAAATTACCGGAGGAAGAACACGGGCGGTTCAAACCCTGGAAACCACCGGTCTGGATGCTGCGCTCGGCGTCGACGACATCCCGGACAAAATGGAATATCTGGTGAAGGGATTTCGCAATCCGGAAGAGTATTTCCAGTTATTCCGGAATTCCATACTGGTTCAGAAGGATTCCCACGTCTGGTTTCGCAATCGGATCGTCACCCTGTTCGATGATCATGATCAAGTGCGAAAAGGAGAGGATAAAGCCAGATTTTGTGCAGATCCTGCCGGGCCGGATGGCCTCGTGAATGTGTTGGCGCTGAACGCGCTAACGATGGGCATTCCCTGCATGTATTATGGCAGCGAACAATATTTTGACGGGCACGGGCGGAGTGATCAATTCATCCGCGAATGCATGTTCGGAGGGGAATTTGGCGCTTTTCAAAGCCATCAACGGCATTTTTTCAATGAAGAGAGTCCAGCCTATCAACAACTGGCGATCCTGTTACGACTTCGTCGTCAGAAACTTTCTTTACGGCGGGGCCGCCAATACCTGAGAGAAATATCAGGAAACGGGATCGATTTCGGACTGCCGCGCATGCTTGGCGGCCAGATTTGTTCAGTGATTCCATGGTCCAGGATTTTCAATGACCAGGAAATTCTCCTGGCGATGAATACCGATTATTCCGAGCCTCGAAGTGCCTGGGTGACCATTGATAACGGACTCCATCAATCGGGCCACACCCTTACCTGTCTGTATTCAACGAATTCGACACAGATTGGGCAGGAAACGACGGTTGAATCGAGGAATGGCAAAGCCGTGGTCCTCACCCTTCCGGCCGGGGGATTTGTCATCTATGAATGAGCCGTGCAGTCCATGGCAGATGAATAAGCGTCAAGGTTGGGATGAACCTTTTAAGGCTTCACCGGTCATGGGGACAAACGCCACCGGTAACAATTCGGTTTCCTGATATCCCTCTGCGGTGCGACGGATTAACAACAGACGTTGCGGGTAGTCCCCCAGGGGAACAATGAGACGTCCGCCAATCGACAATTGCTCTAACAGCGGGGAGGGAATATGGTTCGGTGCCGCAGTCAGAATGATGGCATCAAATGGCCTTTCCTCCGGCCAGCCTTGATATCCATCACCGGTCCGTAGATTCACATTGCGGTAGCCAAGGTCCGTCAGCGTCTCTTTTGCCCTTTCGGCGAGTGGTTCAACAATTTCGATGGTGCACACTTTGGCCACTAACTCTGCCAGGATTGCGGCCTGATACCCTGATCCCGTTCCTATTTCCAAGACCTTTTCATCCGGTTTCAGCCTTAAAGCCTGCGTCATATAGGCCACGATGAAGGGCTGAGAAATCGTCTGCTCATAGCCGATCGGGAGCGGAAAATCTCCATATGCGTGTTCAGATTCTGAAGCAGGCATAAAACGGTGCCGGGGTACCCGGCGCATGGCGCCAAGCACGGCTTGATCGGTGACGCCTCCTGCCACAATTTGGGAATCCACCATCAGATCCCGTTCGACCTGTCGTGTGTGATTGTTCCAGTTGGTCATAGCCTGATTTTCATTTCCGCAACCGGACATGATCGACCATACTCCAATAACCACCAGCACTAGAGCAAGCGGATCATTCGTTGACCGCATAGATCGAGCTCCTTTTCGTGAGAACGGAGACGGGTCAGAGTTTTTTGATTGTTGATACCCGTACCCGACAAGGTCTTGATCCTTCACCTGCCCTTCGCCAATCGATTCGGCCTCCACAAATCTCCGGATACTCCCCACACACTTCAGATTCAATGTGAACACTCGATGGTCAAGGAAGAAATTGTCGCTTTCCATCTTGCGGTGAGCGATCACTGGATTCACCTTCAATCACGCTCAACATTATTTCCCATGGTTCTTCCTCCCATCTTCCGCCGCTTTTCCTTGCAAGGAAAAGACATGACAACCGAATGGGTCGAGACGGACGAATAAGCCGTTTTGGATGAGTTCCTCCCTCCTACCTCCATACACCTCATCGGTGAACTGATCAGACAAGGTATATTCCATACAGGTGTGCGATTCAATTTCACGTTCCCGGTTCATGTGAATGTACGCTTGGGCAACCATTGCACTGACATTCACCACGATCATTCTCCAATCCCGGTTGGTTTTCCATTGATAGGCAATAACATTATTAAACGAATCATCGCCGGCAGAACGCACGGTGAGCAACGCCCACTCTCCAGCGTGAAAGATCTCTTCATTGGTGATCGCCAGGATTCGGTCATAAAACGCGGCGGTCGCTTCATCAGGAGATTCTTCCTGGACGCGACAGAGTTGTACCGGGGTCCGTATACGCTTTCCAGTTAATTGGCCCTGATGATAGAGACGCATGCCCGGCAATGTGGCCATCAGGACCCCGACCGCAGGGAGACGGACGTTTCCAAAGGCCACGGCACTTCTCTCCTCATCATGATTTTCTAAAAAGCGAACAAGTTTGGATTGAAAGGTGACGCCGGCTTGAAGATGAAGCGCCATTTCGTGCGGGGTTGCCTGGCGAAGCCGATCGTACAATCTCTTGTCATAGGTAAAGTGAAAGCCCAATTGTTGGAGTTCCCATTCCCGGTTCCAATAGACCTCAGCGATCCACATAAAATCCGGAAGGCGGGCAATGGCATCGGTCCAAAACTCCCCGGAAGGACAGACGGCACCTTGCGCGCGATTCTCCCATGTCTGAGCAAACACTTCATTGAGCACCAACATTGCCATATCGCAACGGACCCCATCACAAAAATTCGCAATGTTTTGCAGTTCGTGAAGTAACGCCGCACGCATGTCGGGATTGAAGTATTGTAATTGCAGAGTGTCCGTCCATGCAGGGAAATGAGGATCTTTGCCATGTGCCAGATACCGAATGCCTTTGGGGGTTTCGATGGGATAAAATTCCGAAGGAAAGTTCATCGCATCCGTAGAGGTTCCCTGAATATAGTAGTCAGGATGACTGGTGGCCCACTTATGATCCAATGCGGTGTGATTGGGTACAAAATCCAGGATTAATTTCATGCCTCGAGCATGGATTTTGTCCAATACCTTCTCCAGTTGCTCCCACGTCGCCAGTTCCGGATCCGGCTGATATCCCCGAACGGCATAGGGGGAGCCCACGACATCCGTGTCATGCCATCCTGGAAGGGCTTTGTCGTATTCCTTCATTAAATCATGATGTTGTCTGGCAATTCGCCGGCCATGGGGACTGCGCTCCCATAGGCCCATGAGCCAAATACAATCAAATCCCTTGGCCTGCAGATCATCCCATTCACCGTCAGGAACGTCACCAAGGCGAATCGTTCGGTCCATCTTTCTGGAGAGTTCGTTCAACCACACCCAGGTATTGATTTCATAGAGATGCGGGTGACGACGGAACGAAAAAGAAGAAGATCGGTGTTTCATGGGAATGAACTGCACCCTTCCTTTTCAGTGTGATGACGGAAAACCCACAGGGGGAAGGAATTCATGCGGTGCATGTCCGTCCCCGCCCCTCAGAGAACCAGGGCTACTATGGCCACTTCCCACTATCCATTTCCATCAGAACGTCGGTGAACTTATTGACTTCTTTTTGGGTCCAAGCCTTACGAGGAACCGGTGTGACGGCGCTCTCGACGGTAACGGTTGATTAATGTATTCGTCGAGCTATCATGGTCAAGGGAAGATTCATGTTCAGCCTCAAGTTGAGGACTGATCTGTTTCGCTAACACTTTTCCCAATTCCACGCCCCACTGATCAAACGAATTGATATTCCAAATGGTTCCCTGCACAAACACCTTATGTTCATAGAGCGCAACGAGTTTTCCCAGCGTTTCCGGTGTCAACTCCCCGAGAAGGATCGTATTCGTGGGATGATTCCCCTCAAAGGTCCGGTGGGGCACCAGATGTTTGGAAACCTTTTCGGCTCTGACGGCCTTCGCGGTTTTTCCGAATGCCAAGGCTTCCGTTTGCGCAAAAAAATTCGCCATAAGGATATCGTGATGTGAATCGAGAGGATTTAATGACTGACAGAATCCGATAAAGTCACAGGGAATCAAGCGGGTTCCCTGATGAATAAGTTGGTAATAGGCATGTTGCCCGTTCGTACCCGGCTGCCCCCATATAACGGGCCCGGTCTGATAATTCACGACTTTGCCGGTCAGGGTGACCCGCTTGCCATTACTTTCCATATCAAGCTGCTGGCAATAGGCGCTCAGTTTGGACAAATAGTGGTCATAGGGAAGAATGGCCTGAGTTTCGGCTCCAAAGAAATTGATGTACCAGATTCCAAGCAGAGCCAGAAGAACGGGAAGATTCCGATCGAACGGAGCGACACGGAAATGCTCATCCATGGCATGGAGGCCCGCCAACATAGAACGAAAATTCTCCGGACCGACCGCAATCATCAGGGAGAGTCCGATAGCCGATGGGAAGGAATACCGGCCTCCGACCCAGTCCCAGAACTGGAACATATTCGCCGGATCAATCCCAAACCTGACGACCTCGTCCTTATTCGTGGAAACCGCCACAAAATGTTTGGCCACAGCACGGTCGTCGTGCAACACGTTCAGACACCAGGCTCTTGCGGTTCGGGCATTCGTCAAGGTCTCTAAGGTCGTGAAGGTTTTCGAACACACAATGAACAGGGTTTCCGTGGGATCAAGGTCATGGGTGGCCTCAGCAAAATCCGTCCCGTCGATATTGGAGACAAAGCGGAACGTCAACGCGCGTGCGCTGTAATGTTTGAGGGCCTCATACGCCATGACCGGCCCTAAGTCGGACCCTCCAATTCCGATATTGATGACGTTGCGAATGGGTTTTCCGGTATGACCTTTCCATTCACCCTTTCGGACTCGATCGGAAAAGTTTTCCATCTGATCGAGGACGGCATGAACTTTCGGCACCACATTCTCACCATCCACAAGAAATGAGCTTCCTCGAGGTGCACGGAGTGCCACATGAAGGACGGCACGGTCTTCAGTCACATTGATTTTTTTTCCACCAAACATGGCATCGATACGAGATCTCAATCCCGATGACTCGGCCAACTCCATCAGCAGACGCATCGTGTCATCGGTCACACGGTTTTTCGAATAATCCAGGTAAATGCCCTGCGCCTCGATGGCCAACCGCTCACCTCGCTGGTGATCGGCAGCAAACAGTGAGCGAAGATGAAGATTCTTCATCTTCCGATAATGATCCTTTAACGCTTTCCAGGCAGGACGTACGGTAAGGGGAGAAGAAGCATCACTCATAAGAAACCTCCAGGTCAGGACATCTCAAGCATACAGGCCTTCAATTCCTTGCAGAATATGGGAGACCTTAACATAAACCATGACAAATCCGGGATGATGCGTTCAGGGGAATTGATCACACAACTGGCACATTCCATTTTTTTACTGCGGGATATCCATAGTAATAACTCAGAATATTGAGGGTGCCCGTGTCGAGTAAAAATTGTCCTCCTGCCGACACCGGCAAGTTCAACCACCGGGCCACAAACACCCGCAAAATATGGCCATGGGCAAAAAGCGCGACATGCCCCTGAGTAGCCTTGACCACATCGATGAGACGATCGACACGGATTTTGACGTGTTCGGGAGTTTCACCTGCGGGACATCCATCGGAAAAAATCATCCATGCCGGCACCTGTTCATGGATCTGCGCTGTCGTTAATCCTTCGTAGTCACCGTAATGCCATTCCTCCAGATCGGATGTAATCCGGGCGTGATCGGCAAGGCCCGCCAATTCACACGTGTCCCTGGCCCGTTGGAGCGGACTGGTCAACACCAGAGCAAAGGATGGTTCCGCCAACACCGGACGGAGAAATTCCGCCGTTTTTCGACCATGGTCCGTTAAGGGAAGATCGGTGAGTCCTGTGTGCCGTCCGCTCAGACTCCATTCCGTTTCTCCATGGCGGATCACATAGACTTCTTGAACTGGCTGACTCATAGGCTGAACCCTTTCACTTCTTCCATGGACACGCTCGTGAGTCCACCTTCAATCCGAAACCGCTTCACCACACAGACATGTTCTGTTCTACTCTGAAATCCTTCCAGATTATGAACAGTCATCTTCATTCCTTTCTCAGGCGTACGGCCACTTCCAATTTTTAATTTCCGGCATATCATAGCCATACTTCGCAATGTACGTTTTATGATCAATTTTTTTATCCCGGATCGCCTGCTTGGCATATGCCGCAAGATACCCCAGTTTGGGTACCCGATCAATAACATCTGCCACCAGATGAAACCGGTCAAGATCGTTAAGAACCACCATATCAAAAGGAGTCGTCGTGGTCCCCTCCTCCTTCATAACCCCGGACATGGAGATTTTTGTGGTTGGTCCGACGATACGTGAGACGATGGATCAACCACGGGTATCCATGAAAAGCAAAAATGACGGGTTTATCCGTCGTAAAGAGGGTATCGAATTCTTTGTCCGACAACCCTTGCGGATGCTCGCTCTGAGGATGAAGTTTCATGAGATTCACAATATTCACCACCCGAACTTTCAGATCGGGAACCTGTTTGCGAAGAAGGTCTACTGCAGCCAATGTTTCCAAGGTTTGGACATCACCGGCACAGGCCATGACCACATCGGGTTCTCCCCCTTTATCGTTGCTGGCCCATTCCCAAATGCCGATACCAGCCGTACAGTCCTTAATAGTCGCATCCATGTTCAGGAACTGCAAACCGGGTTGTTTATCCGCCACAATGACATTGACACGATTTCGACTTCGGCTTTTTTTATTCGCGACGTGATCGATAAATCCATGATCCTGATGAGAAAATCCATTGTGATCCTGACCCCACACATGGGACGTCAAGAGATAATTGAGCGAGGCAATGGGTCTTGGCCACAGGATCTCACTTCCCGTGACCTTCAGCCACTTGGCATTTTGATTGAACATCGCCGATTCAGATGGACATAGAGAAAATTGAATCCCGGCGTCTTCCCCCAATGTCCAAGGAGCCGCAATTTAATATGTTCAAGCATCAACGGCTTTCTGAGTAAGGGATTATCATGAAGATAGTTCTGGCCCACGGACAAATAATTGGCCGCACGCCAATAGGCATCCATGCGCCGAAGCTCTTCCTTGGTCACTGCTGATTTTTTTGATTCATCTGTTTTCATTTGCCTACCTTTCTTTTCTTTCTCTTGTCGCATTCGGTCTCCGCGTTTAATCGAAGAACATTATTTAACCTGCTTCTCTTACCCCTAAAAACATTACCGATGTCTTTTCGAAGTCACATCCTGCCTTCCCCTACTGATTCCATATTCACGTCGGGAGTTCTCGGATTCAGGAAGGTTCGAAACACATATTTTTCACACTCCACCAGTAAAAAAATGACGGCCCCAATTCCGAAAATTCGCAACCAGGCCAAGGCAGTCAGTCCCGTGGTATGAAACAGTGTGTGCATCACTTCAGTGTACGTAAAGAGGCCCTGAATACCCAGGACCAATCCTATGGTAAGGGGAACATAAAGGTTCCCGAAGAGTCCCTCGCGAGACAGCACGGAGCTATAAAAGGACCTCGCATTCAATAAATAAAAGGCCTCAAAAACCACCAGCATGTTGACCGCGGTTGTCCTGGCCGTTTCAATAGAAGCTCCCTGGTCACGTTCCCACAGGAACAGTCCAAACGTGCCGGCCACCGCTAAGATGGACACAAAGCCGATTCGCCATAGAAGAAACCGGGATAAAATAGGTTCCGCGGGATTTCGAGGAGGACGGCGCATCACATCTGATTCCGAAGGCTCAACGGACAGGGACAAAGCCAGCGTCACCGCGGTGATCATGTTGACCCACAGGATTTGTACCGGCGTGATCGGCAACATGGCTCCCAACAGAATGGCGGCCATAATCACTCCCGCTTCGGCCAGATTGGTGGGAAGAATAAAGAGAATAGATTTTTGAATATTGTCATACACCCGGCGGCCTCCCTCGACCGCATGGGCAATCGAGGCAAAATTATCATCGGCCAGAACCATTTCCGCCGCCTCCTTCGCCACTTCCGTCCCCTTCACTCCCATCGCCACTCCCACATCCGCCCGCTTGAGCGCCGGGGCATCGTTTACTCCATCTCCGGTCATGGCGACCACTTCTCCAGCGGCCTGAAAAGCCTGCACCAACCGTAATTTATGTTCGGGGCTCGTCCGGGCAAAAATGTCGGTATTCTTCACGGCACTTTTTAATTCCTCATCGCTCAAGATTTCCAGATCCTGTCCTGAGATGGCCTGCTTTCCATCTCCGATATGCATGAGTAAACCAATGGTTCTCGCCGTCACGAGATGATCGCCAGTGATCATTTTGACTCGAATCCCGGCCTCCTGGCATTGCCGGACCGCTTCAATGGCTTCGGGTCTGGGCGGGTCAATAATGCCGAAGAGTCCCAACAACGTCAGTCCCTCTTCAACATCCCCAAATCGCAACTCTCGATGTTCGTGATGGGTGGAGCCACATGCCACGGCCAGCACCCGCTGCCCCTGACTTGCCAGCTGCTCGACCCGATCATGCCACAAGCGGCT
Organism: uncultured Nitrospiraceae bacterium; assembly: GCA_963734345.1. Lineage (GTDB taxonomy): Bacteria > Nitrospirota > Nitrospiria > Nitrospirales > UBA8639 > Nitrospira_E. The sequence goes on along the minus strand of CAVTGT010000007.1, from coordinate 260,314 downwards.
ATTCAAAGGATGATCTTCCCCCAGACTCCGCTGAAACGTGCACATCTCTAACACGCGCTCTGGCGCACCCTTGACATACATGAACCCATGACCGGCATGGTCGTGATGCAACGTCGCCATAAACCGGTGTTGAGATTCAAACGGAATCACATCCGTCCGCGGCCTCAACTCCTGTTCGAAGCGTATATCCAGCCCGGCTTTTCTACCGAGAGTGAGTAACGCACCCTCGGTAGGATCGCCATTGATTTGCCACGCTCCCTCCACGTTGGCCAGATCCGAATCGTTACACAACATTCCCGCTCGAGCGAGTTCCATCACGTCTGGCAGGCCAGCCAGCGCGACTGGATTTCCATGCAAAAAAAATCCACCATGCGGATCATAGCCGACACCACTGACATCCACAGTATAAGCTGCCGTGGCCAGTGCTTGAACCGTCATTTCATTTCGTGTGAGCGTGCCGGTTTTATCTGAACAAATGACTGTCACGGATCCTAAGGTCTCCACAGCCGGGAGTCGGCGAATAATCGCTTGGCGTCGTGCCATCGCTTGAACACCGATGGCCAACGTGATGGTCATAATGGCCGGAAGTCCTTCGGGAATGGCGGCAACTGCTAATCCTACGCTGGCCAGGAACATGTCACTGAACCCATACTCTCGGAAAAAAATTCCGAAGAGGAAAACACCAATCGCTCCGGTGATGATTGCCAGGCTTAACCGACTACCAAACTCTCCAATTTTGCGGAGAAGCGGGGTAGTCAGTGTCTGGACCTGCGCCAGCATGGTGCTGATCCGGCCGATTTCCGTGGCATCTCCGGTCGCCACCACCACACCTGTTGCCGTTCCATAGTTCACCAGAGTTCCCGAATACGCCATGCCTTTTCGATCGCCAATAGGCGCGGTTTCCGTTACCGGGTGGGCATGTTTTTCGACTGGCACTGATTCACCGGTCAAGGCGGCTTCTTCAATACGCAAATCTTTCACCTTGAGAAGACGCAGGTCCGCCGGAACTTTATCTCCGGATTGGAGAAATACGATATCACCGGGAACAAGACGTTCCGCAGGAATCGAGCCACGGGTTCCATCTCGAAGCCCGCAGGCCTGCACGGATAACATCCGGCGAATGGCATCCATCGCCCTTTCCGCTTTGCCTTCCTGAAGGAATCCGATGACGGCATTGATGACCACCACGCCGAAGATCACACTGGTATCCACCCAATGACCCAAAATGGCGGTCACGACACCCGCTCCCAGGAGGATATAAATGAGAATATTGTGGAACTGGGCAAGAAACCGCTTCAAAGGCCCTTCCTTTTTAGGGGGGCGTAAGCGATTGGGGCCGTAGAGGGACAGGCGTTGAGCAGCCACATCCTGAGTTAAACCCCCAACCTGACTGGCCACGGCCTTAAGAACGGATTCACCATCCAAGGCATGCCAGCCCATGTCTGACGTGTGTCGTTTATAAGCAGGTATCATGCTCATTTATTTTAGAGTTGCAGAAAAAATAATCGCTTTAGAACACCCGGCTTCCCCATGAAAAATCGCATAAATCTCTGTCTTCTTCTAATACCTCAATGAGGAATCCGGCAGGAGGAGGGCTGGTTAATACCGAACCAGTTTATGAAGATTTCTTTTTAATTTTCTTGGGTTCTGTAGATACTCTTTCCGGTTCAATTTTCGTATCCGTTGGACCTGACGAGGTCAACGGTACCTTCAAATTGAGTAGTTTCCGCTCAGCGTCAAACCAGTCCTCCCAGTCATTCCCATACCTTTTCCCTCGTGCTTCATACAATACAAAGGCATGTTTGGCAACATCTGCATGCAGGGCTATTTTGATCGCGGCTTCCACCTGATCAAGATGCAGAAATCCACCACTACCTTGAAAGCCACCGATCACCTGGTCCACACCAAGGCGAAGCGCTTCTGACATTAATGAACTCACCGAGAGTCCGGCCAACGCCACCACTTTGCCGGAATAATTTTTGCTCCGCAGATCCTTCAAGACTTCCAGGCCATTTGGTTCTGCCACATACATATCTAACAGCACCACAACCGGTTTGTGTTCCTGCATCCATGGAATGACATCCTGTCTATGAGGAGGGACGCAAACGGCGTACCCTTTCTCTTTCAGAAAGGAGCAGATTCTATCCCGAAATTCCTGTTGAAATGTGACGACCATAATCATAAATAAAATCCTCCATGTGAATATTTCCCCTGGGAAACAGGTTTCTCAAATACTAATGAGGTGAAAGAAAAATATAGGCAACAAATTATATGCCAAATCATCTATCAGCGGAACATTGAACCCTTGTACAAATCCTGAGATATTTTCCCCATTATGTTTTTGATCACCTGAAGCAATACTCTCCTTGAAAAGGGCATTTAGCCACATACTTTTTAAAGGGGTTGTCCTAATACACCCCGACTTTCTCTCTTGAACTTCTTTTAGCCCACAATGTAGATATTCGCCCCACTCAACCTCGCAATAGCGGTGGAACCCAGAAAAGGCCTTCACTTAACCAAACCGGAATGCATGGCGACACAGTTCCTGGAACAACAATCCTTAAGGATGCTGTAGGGGTCCATGAATGAATCATCAGTGTAGGGAGTATAGAAGGTAAAGGAACCTGATTGAAAATCTATCTTTTCGGAATCGGTTTGGAAACTCTAACCGCATAAAATTCAATAACCTTACAGTAGACTTATTAGGCATAATCTTGTTTTTTTGTTTTTTCCAGCATAGTAGACTAGGATATCGTTCTTCAAAATTGGAGGCCAGTTGGTTTTACTGTTGCAGACGTCTCACCCACGAAAACTGTTTCAAAAACCAGGATATCCTTTTAGGAAACTGAGGTAGATCATGGATTTGAAAGAAGAATGAAGAGTGGCCCCGATTGAGCGGTGGGGTCCTATTGGAGCGAAAGTATCTACATTTTCAGCCTAGCCCCGAAGACCGTGAGTATTTGGAAAAAATTTATACGTTTGCAAGTTTGAAGAACGATCTCCATTTTAAAGACATGGTACCTCCAAGGGAAGGATAGGTGAGTTCACAAACCTTTTTGTCCACGGATTTGCTTGAGTGGCTGACGAACGGGATTTCCGATGGGATAACCGTCATATTCCAAGACCGGATAATTCTGGAAAATGATCGGTTTCGTCACCTTATCGACGCCGTGGCCGGTAACATGGAAACCTCTCGTCCGAACTTGAAGGAGTCTTCCTCCCCCCTCCCAACCAAGGAACGGATTCTGAGGGATGCCGCGGCTTGAAACGATCAGCCATTGGGCACCAGATGGACTCGTCAATACCACGGAATCGATCAGGCTGGTCGTGAGTGTTTCTATGAAGGGACCTTTACCCTTGTTCCCTTTCGCCAACATCAGGCAGTCCTCATTGTGCTTCAGGATCTGACCGACCACATGCGACTCGCATCCGAAGTCGATGTCTCCAGTCGGTTTCAGACTGTCTTTGCTCGAATCGGCGAACTGGCGGTCAGCGAAGTGCCCGTTCAGAGTATCATGAATGAGGCAGTTCAACTGACAGCGGAAGCCTTAAGGGTTGAACTCTGTAAAATTCTTATTCCACGGGACTCACAGGAGTTTTTGTATGAGGTCGCTCCGCGACCTCATAACAGTGGACATTTCACCTTTGGGGCCTGCGTAACGTCTCAATTCGAACAACATCTCCGCGCCATTTGCGGGTTGCCCTTGGGGAATTCCTCCCTCATGCGCCCTGTCCTGATGGTGAATCTGCTTGGGGATTTGTGGCGGAACGGGCCGCCACGATGGGATCGACTCCTGGCACATCCTCAGGTGAGGCTCCATCTCTACGGAAAAACCCAAGCAGGGCCCGGACGCAAAATGGGTCATTTCCTCCTGCTGACGGAGAGTCCGGAGCAAGCCCTGACTCAGGCCGAGTTTCTCCTACAGAGGATGATGGAAGCGGATTCTCAAGAGAAAAGATTTCCTTTAGAGCATCCGGCCCAAGAGCCGTTCCAAAAGAGATCCAGGCCATTGGAATCTCCAGCCTGACTACCGCCGTTTTTCACAGAGGATGCATTATGGTGGCTTCACCTCATAACCATCACGAGGAAAAGAAACCATATCTCTGAATTTTCCGGGACGTGGATGGCAGACTTGTCGACATGATCGCCTTGACAGGATAAAATGGCCGACAAAACAACACATAGCGAGGCATTCCAACAGTCAAGACCGTACGCGCCTACAGCGTTATTCTTACCGTTCTCTACTCAACACTATTTTCCCATGACCATCGGTTTCTATCGGCAACGACATCTCCTGGAGACGCACTCATGACGATCTTCTTGGCGATTCTCGTTCCCCTATTGCCTCTGGCCTCTGGCCTCATCATCGGCCTCTTCGGAAGACAATTGCGAGAAAAGAGTTACAAAGTGGGGGTTCCTGCTCTAGTGACGGCATGTCTAGGTTCCCTCTGGCTGCTCTATGCGGTGAGTTCCGGAGGACCGGTTCGCGTCGCCTTCCCGTTCTCCTCTTCGGGAACCCATGACTGGTTGTCCTTCAGCCTGTATATCGATCGGCTGAGTGCAGTCATGATGGTGCTCATTACGGGAGTCAGCACCATCATCCATCTCTATTCCATCAATTATCTGCAAGGCGAACGAGGCTATGCGCGGTTTTACGCACTCTTAGGCCTGATGACGTTTGTCATCCTCTCGTTGGTTTCCAGTGCCAATCTGTTCATGCTCTTTGTGTTTTGGCAATTATTAAGTTGGATGCTGTATCTCCTGCTTGCCTACAACTTCGGGCATCCGCCTGCCGTCCGATTCGCCTTTAAAACCTTGATCGTGCATCGTGTGGGAGACGTGGCGTTTCTGGCCGGGATTCTCCTGACCTATCGCCTCTTCGGGACTCTGGAATTTTCCGAACTATTCGCCCGCGCCGCGGAGTCCCAGTCCCTGATTCCTCTTTGGCCGGGCGGCCAGCCGGTGATCAGCGCCGTCACGGCCATTACTCTCTTAATTTTTGTGGGGGCAATGGCCAAGTCCGCTCAGTTCCCCTTGCATGTCTGGCTACCGGATACCATGGATACCCCCACCCCCGTCTCCGCGCTCATGCATGCCGGTATCGTGAATGCAGGGGGATTTTTACTGAACCGCCTGTCCCCGTTATATGCATTGTCTCCCACTACCTTGCACGTGGTGTTCGCGATCGGTGCGCTCACCGTGGTTCTCGGAGCCGGGATAATGCTGATTCAAAACGACATCAAAAAAATGTTGGGATTTTCGACCATGGCACAAATGGGCTATATGGTGATGGAATGCGGATTAGGAGCCTTTGCACTGGCCATCTTCCATCTCATCGCTCATGGCGTGTTTAAAGCCACATTATTTTTAAATGCCGGGCATGTGATCCAGGCTTCGCGACATGAACCCAAGCACCCTGTTGCCGATCGCACTGCGGAAGTCGGGTCCTTTTCCCGCGCCACCTGGATCACCGGCGTCAGCGTGACCTTGCTTCTGCCATTGATCATCCTGCTCATCGCTCATGGCATATTGGCCATTCCCCTGCAGGATGCACAGGCCGGTGTGATTTTTTTGTTCTTTGCCTGGGTCACGGCCTCTCAAGCCATGTTTAGTTTATATCGGCTCAACGCCGCGTCATGGAAAGTGTCCGTGGTTATGTTGCTCACTTTATTGCTGGTCATTTTCACCTATTTATGGGTGGCGGAGACGTTCACATACTTTTTGTATCCTGAACCCGGGGTCGCCCATGCATACTTCCAAGTCGCGGCTCTTCCCGGCCAGTTGTTTGATGGGTTGGTATTGGTGATCGCCGCCATGATTGTGTTGGGCTGGGCTCACCTCTATACCAATATCCGCGGACTACGAAGTCTCCTCCCGGAAAGGGTGGCCGCCCTCAGACCCCGATTCTATGTCTGGTTCATGAACCGGCTCTATGTGGATCGGTTCTACACCTGGGCAGGAAAAGGAATCATCCGCATCGCGCAACGTCTTGACCATAGTCTTGGGGGATGGAGGCTGTGATGGAATGGTGGTCGGGACAAATCCTTGTTGCGGTGGCCCTGCCTTTGCTAGGGGCCGCTCTTGGAACGATCCTGTGTTTGAAACCGCAGTTATTCAAAATATTAGCGCTAGTCGTATTCGCGCTCACTTGGTTGGTCGTGACCGTCCCGTTCTGGATGTCGGAAGCGCCCTTGACCATCTCGCACTTCTTGATGCACCTGATTCTGGTTGCAGGATTTTTATCGATTCTCGGTCACCACACCGACAGGGAAACGTCGATCTCGCTGAGTTTAACACTTCTGTTTGCGGGATTGGGGTTAGGTGTTGTGGGAGGTCAGGGTCATGCAAGCTCAATATTTTTAATCGGGATTTTCGGATTGTTAATCCTGGCTTTCATGCGGCACAGAAGACTGGATTGGGAAACGCCATGGAAAGCCATCGGCCTGTTGACGCTCGGCCTCCTTTCACTCCTGGCTTCCCTGCTGACTTCTGATCACTTCCGGGTCATCACGCTGCTTATTCCCCTGGCCATGATGTGGCCACTCCTGCCCGTCCATGGGGGATTTGTCGCCTCTGTCACATGTTTGCCAGGCACGCTTTCTTCCTTTTTTGCCGTGCTCTTGCCGAGTCTCGGATTCCATGGCATCAACTCTCTTCTTCCCTTCATACCGGAAAGCGTCTTGAATCTTCTCTGGATGGTCGCCATAGCCAGCGCCCTGTATGGGTCGTTACTCGCCTTGAGTCAGGATTCGATGGATACCCTGTTAGCGTATGCCCATATGGCCCTTGGTTCTATCTTATGGTGGTATGTGGCGGTCTCGCGCTCGATGGCTCCTGGGGCGGTTGTCTATTTAGGGGGTCTAGGCCTGGTGATCTGCGGACTTCTTGTCGCGAATCAGCACATTCGAACGCGCTTTGGCCATCTGGACCTGACGATCTCTCACGGATTAGCGCACGTCATGCCCCGTTTTTCGACGCTCTTCGTGCTGTTCATTACCGCCGCCGTGGGCCTTCCGATCTTTACCATTTTTTCGGCTTTCATGGAGATGATGTTGGGCCTCTCTTCCAGCGGAACGGGAACACTCGTGATTATCCTTCTGACGTGGTTGATGGCCTCCTGGTATTTCCCCCGGCTGATGCAACAAGTCCTATTCGGCCGTCTGTCTCCGTCACACAAGGCAGCCCTCGATCTCCATATTGACGAAAGGGTGTCTCTCATCCTCTTATTGGTTCTTCTGGTGATGCTTGGAATCGTTCCATCTCACTGGTTCGAGGTTACTGATCCGGCAGCGTCAACCGGTCAATTATCTTTTGTGATTTCACAGGATGGGATATGGAAACGGTAACAGCCAGCCGGTATAGCGAAGCTCAGCGCATGGAAATGCGCTCGCTGGTCAATCTCGCCGGCGAGGTGATTGCCTATTATTGGCCCATGCGGACCTTTATTCACCACAATCTTCTCCATGGGTTGGAATATTTAACATTTGAAGAGGCCGTTCAACAGGGCCAGCGTTTTCTGGGTGGCCGTCCCTACCTTCCCAATGAAGTATATCGCGACTATTTCCGAAACGGGCGAATTCGCATCGATGAGGTGGATGCTGCCCTGCAGCCGTTAACCCAGGACAAAACGGTCTCGGTAGGAAATGCGACCATCACTCACCTAGAGGTCCTCAGAGCCCATCTGCTTCAGGGCCTCACCGCTCCCGACCACATGCATCAGCCGGGTGAATGGGATCACTCTTCGGAGCATTCTGCCCTGGCTGATCTCACCGACCGATTGCGAACGATACTCCCTCCATCCGATCACGATGCACACGTTAAGGCTACCGCCCAATTCGATATTCAGGCACTCGGACATGACATGACCTTAAGCGCCTGGTGTGATCGTGTGTTGGGAACCCAGATCGTCGAGCGGATCAATGAGGAACTCATTAAATGGTGTGGGGCATTTGTCGATGAAGGTCATGCCGCCTGGACAATGCCCGCTCGCGAACTCTCCCTTTACAATGCCTGGAAACAACTGGCCCGGCACGATTCCAGTGGCGCCTTTCTAAGCATTCCAGCCTGGAAACATAAGATCCAAGCTTTGCCGGAGCGACCTGAAGACAGTCTCCTGCTGTACCTGGAAACCCTTGGCATTCCGAAACCCTTATGGGTGGACTATCTTTCGCTTCATCTGGGAACCATGCCGGGATGGACCGGGTTTATCAAATGGCGGGCGGAAGAAGCAGGCTATGAGTGGCAGGAAATGTACCCCGTAGGCCTGGTGAAATATCTGGCTATCCGGCTGTTTTATGAGGGAGAGTTAGTCAGGGAGGCCTGCCGGGCAGAATTGAATATCACAGGAGCCTATCCGGCTCTGGTAGCCTTCATGCGGGACCAGCCGCACGTATACCGTCTTCGACAGGCACGTGTAACCGGTGGCCTTACTCCGGAGTACAAGAGGCAAGTCGATCATCTGCGGTATGGAAGCTCACGAGACCGGAATGCAGCATGGCGCATGCTCGCCGACCGCTACCACACCCACCCCCAAGTTGCAGATGAACACAAAACATGTCAATCGCAGGCCTGGCGTCTCCTGACGTTGGCTGACATCCTTCAGATACCTCCCCAGGCCATGATTGACAGCGCCCCCGGTGAATTACACATGCTCTTAAGCTGGCTCGAAGCATTTCCGGAAACCCGACATGGCCCGGTGTGGTTGGAAGCCTTTGAGGTCGGGTATCGACAAACCTTATTGGAAACACTCAAGCCCAACGTCATGAAATCAGTCCGGGCCTCGGATCCCCGACAAGGCACGATTGTCGAGGTTCGTCCCCTGACACAAGCTATTTTTTGTATCGATGTCCGCTCCGAAGGGTTTCGGCGCCATTTGGAAGAAATCGGCGGCTATGAAACGTTGGGGTTTGCCGGATTTTTTGCCATCCCCTTCCGCTTTCGTTCGTTCGGCAGCCACCATGAAACGGATCAATGCCCGGTTCTGCTCAAACCGAAACATATCGTGCGCGAAGTTCCCCGGGCTTATCAAAGCCTGGAGGCCGAAAAGCATTTGGCTGGGAAACGGTTCCTTCAGACCGGCCACCAGTTACTGTACGACCTCAAAGAAAATGTGATCACGCCTTATGTCATGGTTGAAGCTATGGGATGGTTTTATGCCTTTCCTTTTATTCTGAAAACAACCCTGGCCACCTGGTATCGGGAATGGACCTCACGGCTCCGGCGGGTCTTTACCCCTCCTCTTGCCACAACCCTCACGGTAAATAAAGTGACGCAGGAGGAGGCCTTGGAAATGTTAGCGGTTGAACAACGTCCAACCATCCGCCGTGCTTTGCGGGAGCAGCTTGGCCTGTATGGCAGCCACGTTTCCCAGGAACTCATTGAGACACTGCACCGCTGTGCATTGGAGGAGAATGATTCCCCCAACTCTCTTCCCCAAAACGTTCGTCAGTTTCTTAAACTGACTCCCACCCAGGAAGCCGCCTTCATCGAGACGCTCCGACGCGATTATGGGATCAATTCGCGTGGAGCTTCAGATCGTTTGCACCGAATCACCCGAACAGGATTCACGTTGACCGAGCAAGTGAATTTTGTGGCCACCAATCTTCTCCTCATGGGTCTGACCAAAAACTTTGCCAGGTTAGTTCTGCTCTGCGGACACGGAAGCACCTCAGAAAACAATCCGTTTGAATCGGCACTCGATTGTGGAGCCTGTGGTGGCAATCAAGGGATGCCCAACGCTCGTACGTTTGCGGTCATGGCCAATAAACCTGATGTCAGAGAACTCCTTGCCCAGCACGGGATTTCGATTCCGCCCGACACCTATTTCCTGGCGGGTCAGGTTGACACCACAACGGATGCCACCCAACTCTTTGATCTGGAGGATGTTCCTTCCACCCATCGCCGGCAATTATCACAGTTGATTGATGATCTCGAGGAAGCCGGTCGGCAGAATAGCCTGGAACGCTGTGGGCAGTTTCCGGATGTCCAAGGGCCTTTTTCAGCGGAAAAGTCCGCACGAGAAGTCAAAAAACGAAGCCTTGACTGGTCGCAAGTTAGGCCGGAATGGGGATTGTCGCGAAATGCCGCATTTATTATCGGGCACCGCAATCTGACCATGGGCCTCAATTTAGAAGGGCGAACATTTTTGCACTCCTATGATTATCAGATCGATCCCACCGGAAAATATCTGCAGATCATCCTGACCGCACCGGGAGTGGTCGTCCAATGGATCAGCATGGAGCATTACTTGTCCACTGTAGATCCCGAGGTCTACGGAAGCGGCAGCAAAATGTATCATAACGTGACGGGACGGATCGGGGTCATGTTCGGCACACAAAGTGATTTGCGGGTCGGCCTCCCTTGGCAGACCGTTATGACTGGTGAGCGTCCCTATCATGAAGCCATGCGCCCTCTCTACATTGTGGAAGCCCCTCGTGATCGTATTACCATGCTCATTCAAAAGAATGAAATCCTCCGACGATTTTTTGATGGCCGGTGGGTTCATCTTGTTGCTCTGGAACCAGAGGAAGGAGCTTTTTATCAATATGTACCCAAACAGGGTTGGAGTGTGATCCCACAAACCAAGCAGTGAAATTTCCTTAACCACCCAATTACCTTGAAGAAGGAGTAGGCAAGCCATGAGCGGTTTAATTCTTCATCCGATGAAGGAAATTAAAATTATTATTGAGGGAGAACATCTGAGTTTTGTCAGTGACTTGTTAGACAAAGTGAAGGCGACGGGGTACACCGTCATCAGCAACATTTCAGGAAAAGGCCATCATGGTTTTCATGAAGGGCATCTCATGTTCAATGATACGTCCAGCCAGATCATGGTCTTTACAGTGGTGCCAGAGGAGAAAGTTGAACCCATTCTTGCCGGCCTGGGCCCACTCTTCAATCGTCACTCCGGTTCCATGTTCGTCTCCGATGTTGCCGTAAGTCGCCGCGAGCGTTTTACTGCAGGGGACAATTAGGACGGGTTCCATGCACCAGCATTTCGGTCACAACAACCTCCCCGTCCTCCAAAAGAATTGTTGCGAGAACTCACAAATGGGTAAAACGGGGTTCACGGTTGTCGTGTGAATCCAAGCGCTACGTAAACCTGCTGTCTCAGTCAACCCGGCGACACAGAATCTTCCTACCATCACCTGCACCATGGGAAGTTTGGACGGTGGTTCGTTAACGAGTGGAACTGCCGCCAGCGCCTAACAGAAGCGAATTTTATTATGCCCATGCTTTATGCATCGCGGTTATTCAGACAATATTCCTCAATCACACGTTAGTGTAACGATAAACTTTGCTGGACAAAAGATTTGATATTGGAATCGGTTGTGACGATGACCATCGTCCAGGGACACTCCGGCGCACAATTCATCGAGAGAATGGTCTCTCGTTGTGGAGAAGAAATTTCATGGAGCCCCCCGTCGACAATAAGCAACTTGGGACGAGCGATTAACGCCCGCGCCAATAAAACTTGAATAGTCTGACTGGGAGAAAAGTTTTTGCTGCGGTATTGAACCAACGTTTTCAAGCCATCAGGAAAATGTTCCATTTCCTTCTGCAATTCTACGAAATTCAAAACCCACAATAAATCCTCGGTTGAGAGGGGCTTTCGTCCCAATGTGATGTTTTCCAAAAGTGTGACTTCAAAGAGTGACAAATCTCTGCTCAACACCAGAGCACGAATGCCATTGACGGCGTGGGGATGAAGGTCGCGGATATCAATTCCATTGTAGCGAACCGTTCCGTGTGGTGGATCTTTCGGTCGAACGTCGCCTGAAACATCCCGGGGTATTGACCATTGTGGACTCAGCCCGAAAAACGATTTTTCGGGATTCGAAATTCTAATGAAAAATGTCTTCCTTCCATGAGGGGGAAATATGTCCCCCCATGGTGGTTGCCACGGTTCTATTCAAAAAGCTCAAGATTCCGCTCCGGCCTGCGAGGGTGCGGCGAGACTGGCCGTTCTTTGTCCATCGAGCCACTTTCCTGCTAACTTCATGACTGCCTGATCAAGCGCCTCATTTAATGCGACCATCCTCAGCGTTTCAAGGGCTTTGCCCTCTTCAGGATAAATCGGATTGGTCATGGCGGATCCTCTTACTCTGGGATACCGGTTGGATGCAAGTGGAATATCCAGTTGTTCCAGCGTGGCATAAGAGGTTCCCTGGGATTGGAGTAACAATTTGCCGGACTTGAGATCCAGGAAACCTAAATCAACTGTTGCGTGATTTTCAGTCTGATGCCCGGTTAGCGTACTGACCTCCGGAAGAATGTCAAAATGAGCCGGGCCCTTGACCTCTTCGCCGGAAGGCCAAACGACTAAGACTATTTCAATCGGGCTCTTTCCTCCCATTCCCTTAAAAAGGGAATTCCTGTCTCCGGACGGAATACCCTCGACGCGAACGACTTCCTCCATGGACACCGGAAAGTGGTTTTGTACTTCGCGTTTCACCCTTGCCGCGAACTGAGACCACGTGGCCTCAGTGATCGCGAAGGGAGCCTGAGAGGAATCGGCATGGGAAATGATAGCCAGGCCTACCGGAAGTCGGTCTTGGGAATGAGATGGGAGCCTTGCCTGAATGACCTGAGAGGGATGAGGTTCAGTTTCAAAATGTGCCTGAAGGCGATTCGGAGAGGAGCCGCTACATCCACTCATGAGATTCAAAAACAGCATCGTCACCGCCAGATATAGAAGGAAAATCCACGCCGTCATTCTTTTCTGAAACCGATAACTAGGTTGAGGGAGTGAGGTGTGCAGGCTCCCCTTATGTTGATTTGGGTAAATGATATTCATGGACAAGTCTCCTTAATACAAAGAAAATGGATTCATGCTTCACAAATTGGGAGGTATGATGAAGGGGATCTGCCATTGAACGATTAGGAAGAAATAGGGAGAACGGGTATCAGTTCTCCACTTCCTGTCAGAGGTAATCAGAAAAATCCTGCAATTGCTAGGACAGGCATCCATCGATACATGTTTGTTGTTGGGAAATGATTGATCATGACATCTCCTCCTTGGTGAGGGGACGGGCTACCGTCCGAGTTGCCTTTGACTTCTGTACCTATCGATCGCTTCTCATAGGGGTATTTTAAACGGTTTATATGGTGCTTAGACAAATATATAATTGTTTACTATTTCATAGATTTTTCAAATATCTATCAAACTTCCAAATAGCGATCTTTCGCCTAACGCAAGTGGGCATGCCCGGAGATTCTGTTCAGTGCCAAAACCGGTACGTTCGGAAGAAAGAGAATGCGAGGGGTGGAAGGGTGCGCGACGTAAAGCCGAAGCGTCTCCGCTAAAGCCATATGCATTAAGGAACCCGAAACAGGTCCTTCCTGGACCTTAAGCGGATGGAAGAAAGCGGATCATCCTTCCGAACCCCCGTCTTTCATCATCCGAACATCACCAAGGCAATAAACAAATATTCAGATTGATGACGTTTTCGTTCTGCCTTTTCTCTTTTCTCTTCCCTCCGATTCCGTTTGAATGACTTTGGGTACTGATGAAGGCGATGAAGGTGTTCGTGTGAGAATTTGCCGTTCGGCTTCAAACCAGTCCTCCAGGTCGTTCCCTTTGGTCCGGCCCCGAGCCTCATACAATTCAAAGGCCCGTTTGGCAATGTCCGGATGTAGGGCCGTTTTGATAGCCGATTCCACCTGATCCAGATTTAGTGGTCCCCCACTTCCTTGAAATCCTCCAATCACCTGGTCCACCCCAAGCTGAAACGCTTGTGCCATTAAGGAACTCACCGATGTTCCTGCCAATACCACGACTTTTCCCTCGTAATTTTGGGCTCGCAATCCCCTTAGCACCTCCAACCCGTTTGGTTGGGCCACATACATATCCAGTACTACCACTAAAGGCTTTTTCTCCTTTACCAATGTCAGTGCATCCTGCCTATGAGGAGGGACGCAGACCTCATACCCTTTCTCCGATAGGAAGGAACATATGTTATCCCGAAGTTCCTCATGAAATGTCACAAGCATGATTTTCACTGAGAGCCTCCCTCTGTTTCTATTGGTAATAACCGTATGTAGGGAATTCTGATGAGAACAAAATGTATACCAAATTCTTTCCTCAAACAAAAAAGGTTAAAAACCCGCGCATCATAATACTTTCCGCCCATGCCATTCTGGTTAAAATACTTAAAACTTTTAAATAAGATGCATTGCTCTACAAATACCCAAAAACTACTGATCCAAAATTGCCCACATGATAATCTTGCTTTACGCTGGCAAATATTATTCAAAAGGAAGAGAGGCTTGAAGGCCAGACCAGCCAAACAGAGAAATTGCCGGGAGGGCGAACATGAGCTGAAAGAGGGAATTAAGGAAAAAAGACGAAAAAATGTCTTGGTGGCGGCCGTCTCCTACTGCATCCAGAGTATTTCTTGACATTCCAACGGCACCGCCGCATGCGGATGAAACGGTAAAATACGAGGGGTGTAATGGTTCGTGGGACGTGAAGCCGGAGCGTTTCCACCATAGGCATGCACATTGACCAATCCGGAAACGGATCCCTGAATCTCTAGAGGAATCCGGCAGGAAGGATGATTGGGTTGGCCCTCCGCATACAATTCCACCCGAATCACATCCGGATCAAGATCCCCGCAATGGACTTCCACCTCAAATGTATGATTTTCCCCGGTGAGCACAACTCTGAGATTGCCAAAACGTAATCCCTTCCAGTTTTCCCGAAGTATAGCCTGCCAGCCCTCCAGCTCCTTGGCCAATCGCGGCATCATTGGCTATTCGGGCAGCGATACGCTTCGGCAGCGGGCAGGTAGGCGTATTCCACATAGTCCCGCATCATGCGATTACTGTTGAAATACGAGGTCAGGGTCGACATACTGGCACGAACCCGATTAATCCATTTTCGCGGAACTCCATCTTCATCACGGTCATAGAATTCGGGAATAATCCGGTCTTCCAGATTCTGATAAAGTTGTTCAGCTTCCGAGGAATCTCGCTGTGGATCGGGTTCGAGTCCATCCCCTCCAATCACCCAACCAACTGCCGGCGTGTAGGCTTCCGCCCACCACCCATCGAGTTCCGAAAGGTTCAGGCCACCATTTACCAGACACCTTCATCCCGCTGGTTCCCGATGCTTCTAAGAGCCGTCGGGGAGTATTCATCCAGACATCGATGCCCGCCACCAATTCCTGGGCCAAAAGCATTTCATAATCCTCCAAAAACACCACGCGATCCATCACCTCCGGCCGTTCCGCGAATTGCGCCAAAGCCTGAACCAACCGCTTGCCTTCCTCATCGTAAGGATGGGCTTTACCGGCCACAATGAGTTGCACAGGATGTTTTGTGTCGCAGAGCAACCGGATGAACCGCTTCTGGTTGGATAACAGCAGCGTCGGACGCTTGTATGCGGTAAATCGCCTGGCAAACCCCAACGTCAACGCATTGGGATCCAAGACATGAAGCGCGCGTTGGATCCGGTCAGCAGATGCTCCATGTTCTCTCAGTTGACGGACAAAACGCTGTCGAACATAGTGAATCAGGGCCAATCGTTGGGCAACCCGAAAATTCCACAACTCCTTATCCGGCACCCGGTTCATGAGCGGGACCAGCTCTTCCAAGGTTCCAACCCAACGCCTCTTTCCACAAATCCGTGTCCACAACGCATCGGCAATCGAAGAATCCCAGGAAGGGACATGAACCCCATTGGTGATGTGGCCCACCGGTACATCGGCACTTGGCCACCGCGGGTACAAGGGCTGAAAAATGTTCCGGCTGACCTGCCCATGTAAACGACTCACGCCATTCACCCTGCCACTTCCCCGCATGGCCAGGTAGGCCATCGTAAACGGTTCATGCACATTTGCGGAATCACGACGTCCCAGAGCCATCAAGCTCATGCATAGGCATGTTCACCCTTTCCGCCAGAGTATTCGACGTACGGGCGAATCAGGTGGGATCATACCGATCAAAGGCAGCCTCCACCGGCGTATGGGTCGTGAACACATTCCCGGCTTCGAGTAGCCCGAAGTGCCTCGGAAAACGAAAGCCCAGTTTTTTCCATAAGACTCCTGACTCGCGCCACAATCACAAACGCCGCATGGCCTTCATTAAATGACACACATCGACGGGGAGTCCAATTCCTTCAGAATCCGCCATCCTCCAATTCCTAACACAATCTCCTGCATCAGACGTTGTTCCTGCCCTCCGGGATACAGGTTCGCCGTAATGCTCCGGTCTCGCAGGCTATTAAAGGGATCGTTGGTATCCAATAAATAGAGCGTCACTTTGCCGACCTGTGCCTGCCACACTCGAACCCACAGTGGACGTCCCGGTAGTTGCAATTTCATTCGTAACCAGGCCCCTTCCGCATCCTGAACCGGCATCACCGGCAGACTGATCGGATCGTTATAAGGAAACGCCTCGAGTTGCCAGGCGTCCGGGCTTAAGATCTGGCGAAAATATCCCTGTTGGTAGAGAAGACCCATGCCGACGATCGGCACACCAAGATCACTGGCGGTTTTCAGATGATCTCCGGCTAAAATACCTAACCCGCCCGAATAAATCGGCAGAGCCTCGCTTAAGCCGAACTCCATACTGAAGTAAGCAATGCCTTGAGCCCGGTTCCGGCATGCGTCTGGCCGAACCATCCCGGATCATCAAGATACTGCCGGCGCTGCTCCATCCATTGGCGCAGATCGGCTAGAAAGGATTGATCGCGTGCCGCCTCTTCAAGCCGCGATTTTGGAAACATTTTGAAGAATAAAATAGGGATTGCCCGTCTGCTTCCACCCTTCCGGATCCAACCGTTCCCACAAACGATCGCTGAAATGGCTCCAGGTCCACCGGAGATCCAGGGCCAGATCGGTTAATCCCTCTAATCCTGCAGGCATCGGACGAGTAAAGAAATAGGAAGACGTCGTGGCATTATTGTGCTGATTGTTCATATTTGGCCCACAGGAACCGTCACACAAAGAAGAGCACCATTCGCCTGTATGAGCCCCTCGGGCCAGGCCGAACGATTTTTCCACCACGTCACCGCAACCAGCACACCGGAGATGACGAACACCAGGAGCAAAACAATGAAGAATGATTGTTTTGACCTGAAGAACCTATCCTGGAGTTTCATGAAAACTTTACAGACGCTCAAGAGAGGGAGGAATGAGCATAAGAATGATTCATCAATTAGACCAGAC
The DNA here is from genome assembly GCA_963734345.1 of uncultured Nitrospiraceae bacterium. Taxonomy (GTDB): domain Bacteria; phylum Nitrospirota; class Nitrospiria; order Nitrospirales; family UBA8639; genus Nitrospira_E. Next base: position 243,142 of record CAVTGT010000007.1, on the reverse strand, counting down.
AGACCAGAATAACCGCTATTCAAAAACTCCCATTTCCATTCATAGACCATTGAAATCTCGTTTTGAGGAGATTCTGCATTACCATACTTCCGATTCCATTTTGCTGATTTGTAGCGCCAAGCAACCCAGTAGATACCCGCGGGCTCACACCCGTAGTCCTCCGCGTTAGCTTTGATAGTCTTTCCCCCATCTGACAAAAGGGATATAACACTTATGGAACAGTCAAGTTCAAGACGACCTCCATGACATCCCCCTCTTTGGAAAGCCGACTCGTAAAGCCGAGTTTTCGAGCTAACTCCAGCATGTTTTTATTTTCCATTAAGACCTGTCCGATGATCCGAGACATCCCCCGCTGCCGGCAATACCGGATCATTTTCTCCAATAAGAGTCGACCCAAACCCTGTTCCTTCATATCAGACCGGACAATAATGGCAAACTCGGCCGTTTGATTGTTGGCATCATTGGCCGTGCGAACCACCCCAAGGGTTTCAGCATGGTTCGCCTCATCCTTGCCGACGGCGATAAACGCCATTTCCCGGTCGTAATCGATCTGGGTAAATCGGGCCATTTGTGAATGGGGTAATTCCCGAATGAGTCCGAAAAACCGGAATCGAATATCCTCCTGGGATAGCCGTGAAAAAAATTCGTTATGGGCAGGTTCATCTTCCGGACGAATCGGCCGACACAGGATCCGTGTTCCCGATCGAAGAGTCATCCATTCCTCAAGCTCATCCGGATAGGGACGAATGGCAAGATGCTGCGGACCCGGAATGCGAGAAGGCGCAATCTTCATCCTGGCATCTAACGCCAGTACTCCCTTCTGGTCAGCGAGAAGCGGGTTAATATCCAGCTCCACAATTTCGGGAAAGTCCTGCACGAGATGAGAAATTTGAATCAAGGTCAGACAAATAGCCTCCAGATCAACACCCGGGTGTGTCCGGAATCCCTGTAATAATGAGACAATTCTTGTCGAGTGAATCACATCATTCGCTAATTTCATGTTCAGAGGAGGAAGCGCCATCGCATGGTCACCCAACAGTTCGACCGCGATGCCTCCCTGCCCGAACACAATGAGCGGGCCAAAGGCGGCATCAACGGTCGCACCAACCAATAGTTCATAGGCGCCGGGCCGTCGGGCCATCGGCTGTACGGTCACTCCAAGCATCTGCGCCCCTGGATGAATGTGCTCCAGCCGATCTCTCATTCCCTGAAATGCCGTTTCAACGGCTTTGGGAGATTCCACATCCAACACCACTCCGCCGACATCCGTTTTATGAGTAATGTCGGGAGAAAGAATTTTCAACGCAACGGGAAACCCCACCTGTTCCGCGAAGCGAACGGCTTGCTCGGCGGTTGAGGCGATATGGGTCTCCACGATTGGAATCCCATAAGCAGCCAGAATCGCCTTTGCCTCCGGTTCATTCAGCAGAGATCTCCCCTGCGCGAGGGCTTGTTCAATCACATATCTCGCCGAAGAGGAAACCGGTTGAAAGTCACGGGGGATAGAAGGCGGGGTTTCCATCAACGTTTCCTGGCGTTGAGAGTATTCAATGAGGTGGAGAAAAGCCCGCACGGCCTTTTCGGGAGTGTCATACGTCGGGATATGAGCCTCGGCAAAGAGTTGACGGGCCGAACGTGCTGTTTGACCGCCGAGCCAACTGGTGAACACATTTTTCTTTGATGCCAACGTGCGAATGACATTCACCACAGCCCGAGCCGCCTCCTCGCTAGTGACCACTGCCGTGGGCGCGTGCGTCACGACGACTGCATGGACATCGGGGTCATTCATAATACGTGTTAACGCTTGCGCATAGCGTTCCCCTCCGGCATCCCCGACAATGTCGACAGGATTTCCCCGCGACCAGCTGGAAGGCAAGAGGGTTGTGAGCTCCTGAAGGGTGGTGTCTGAAAGTTGGGCGAGCGTCCCACCGCCTTCCGCAAGGACATCGGCGGCCAGAACGCCGGGCCCACCGCCATTCGTCACAATGGCCAGTCGCTTTCCCTGCAACGGACGCGTTCGCTCCAGTGTTTCCACCGCGTCGAACAGTTCATCGATTTCAAACACCCGTAAAATTCCGGCCCGGCAGAATGCCGCATCGTAGACCTCATCACGACCGATCAGTGCCCCGGTATGGGAATTGGCGGCTTTGGCTCCTTCCGTCTGACGGCCGGCCTTGATGGCTAACACCGGTTTATTTCTGGCTGCAGCTCTGGCTGCAGACATGAACTTTCTCGCCTGTGTGATGGATTCGATGTACAACAGGATTGCACTCGTGTTGGGATCGCTACCGAGGTAGTCCAAGACATCCCCCACATCGATGTCTGCGCTATCCCCGAGAGACAAGAAATGGGAAAAACCGATTCCCTGAGAATGAGCCCAATCCAGAACAGCCGTGCAGAGTGCACCTGACTGGGAAATAAACGCCAGCGACCCGGGAAGTGCTTCCAAATGCGCAAAACTGGCATTCAAATGAATGGAAGGAATGAGCAGGCCGATCGTATTCGGACCAAGAAGGCGCATGCCGAATTTTCTTGCCGCTTCAAGCATGCCCGTCCATTCCTTCGCGCTCTCCCTCCCTGACGGTTCCGGCCTCATCCCGGCTGTCAGAATGACCGCAGCCCGGACTCCGCGTTCTCCTAATTCTTGGAGCAGCTCAGGGATGGATGGGGGAGGGGTGCAAAGAATGGCGAGATCGGGATTCATCGGCAATGCCTGCACATTGGAGTAGGCCAGCACTCCGCACACCGCTTGATACTTTGGATTCACCGGCATAATCGGACCCTGGAATCCCCCTTTGAGAAGATTCTGCATCACAACGCTTCCTACGCGATGAGGCCGATTTGAAGCGCCAATCACTGTAATGGACCGAGGCTTAAACAGGTACTTGAAATTTCGAATGCTCATGACACGTGCCCTTATTCACCCCTGAAAATTGTCCAATACCTTTGCAAGGCCCACGGACTCAAGGGATATGTTCTCGGCTGTGGAAGTGAGAGATCTGCACATCCTGCCGTCGCCTTCCTTATGTCACAAGGAGACCGGCACCAATACACTCTATACACACAGCGGAAACGTTTTTCTTCCCCGCGTTTCAGAGAATCATTTCTTCTTTTTCTTTCGAATGACCGCCACCGAACAACCGGCTCTGTGGACCACCTTGTTCGATACGCTACCCAGGAAGACCCGCTTGACTCCCGTTGAGCCATGAGACCCCATCACAATGAGATCCGCTCGCACATAGCGGGCGGCTTTAAGAATTTCGTCCGCCGGATTGCCGAATACCAACCGCTCCTGAATCTGAAGGTCATGAGAAGATAATGCCGTTCGAGTCTGTGCAAGAAGTTTCGTCCCTTCCCTTCCCCGGATTTCCAGAAGTTCTTCAGCCAATTTTGCCAATTCGTTCCCATGCCTGCTGTCCGTCAAAGCCCGTTCGGTTTCGTATACATGCTTTTTGACGACATGCAGAATGGTGATTTGCGAGGAAGGCGGCAATTCTACGGTTTTGATAAAGTCGACCGCGGCCCGTGAATCCCGAGATCCATCAGTGGCCAGCAGAAGGTTCATGCCTCGGCCTTCCTTTTTCTCGGGAGGCATGGGTCGAGCGATCAAGACCGTGCATGGCGCTTCCTGTAACACCCATTGACTCACACTACCGAGCAAAAAACCCGTCGCTTTGGAATAGCCTCGGGTTCCGAGGACCACCAGATCCACTTCCTTCTTTGAAATAGTTTTTAAAATCTCCTCTCCAGGAAATCCCCTTTTCACCATCGGAAAAAAATTCACATTCTGCCGATGTAAGGTTTGCTCAACTTTCCCCAGAAACAGACGCGCCTGTTCCAGCGCGTCCTTTTGGACCTCCTGAACCTGCTGAGAAATTTTCAGAATCCGTTCCTTCGCAAGACCCGTCAGCTTTTGAGGGATGGGATTCACGTGGAGAAGAATCAGATCTGAACCACCGGGAAGGGTTAACTTGGTGAGTATCCGAATGGCTCCTACAGAAATGCGAGTTTGCTCTACCGCCAGCAACACCTTCATTATCGCGCTCATTTCAACAATTGGGGATGGGAATGCTCTGTAATGACTTCATCTATCTCAAACCATCCCCGAATAGGAGCCATTGATTTTTGACATCTCAACTCCCTTTGGGGGTGCTAAGCTTTGGAGAATGGCATAACTCCGAAGGACAATAATCGCGATTGTAGCTGATTTCCTCCCGCACTTCTCTCTCTATCAACACGTAGTCGGCACAGGACCAAAGCAGGGCAAATCCGCCACAAAGGCGTCTGCCATGTGCAGCGGCATTCCGCACACGTTATAATGCGTGGCGGTAAAATTTGTCAGCATTCCCTCATCATTCATTTCTTACATGCCTTGGGATGATACCAGGGCAAGACTCGTACCAATTGGGGAAACATATTTTTTTGCTGCATTGAAATATCAAGCTACAGGTCGCAAAAGCTTGAGAGGCATGAGTACGAATACCGTATGCTCGACTATACTGAATACGTAAAAATTTTCGTGGCGTTGTTAGCTGTTATCAATCCGTTGGGAGCTATCCCTATCTTTATCACGCTCACGCCGGGTGAAGGCAGGAAAGCCCGGCAAAAAATTGCGAAGATTTCTTCTCTTTCCGCGACCTTGATCCTGTTATTGGCATTATTCGCCGGAGAATGGATGCTCCAATTTTTCGGGATCAGCGTGAGTTCCTTCAGAGTGGGAGGGGGGATTCTTATCTTACTCATGGCCGTTTCCATGCTCCATGCCCAATTAAGCCCGACCGTACAAACCAAAGAAGAAGCTGAAGAATCAGATAGAAAACAAGACATTGCCATCGTACCCTTCTCGACACCCTTACTTGCAGGCCCCGGTTCCATTAGCACGGTGGTGCTCGAGGCCCATAAAGGTGCCGGCATCGCCCACTATGCCCTGATTAGCGTGTCGATTGTTCTCGTCGGCGCATGTATTTGGACGGCTTTACATTTGGCGCCCTGGATCTCACAGCATTTAGGTAAGACCGGCATTAATATTTTTACACGGATTATGGGCCTCATCCTGGCTGCCATCGCCGTGGAGTTTATTGCAAACGGGTTAAAAGGATTGTTTCCCGCTTTGGCGGGATGAGAAAATGATCTACACTTCTCCCCGTTGAGTCCTGCCTATCGGTTTATAGCGGAAATCTTCCCGACATGAATCTGAGGTGACCTCCCTCCGATTCTCGACTGTCTGTAAGGACAGGAGCAAAGGTCGACCGCTAAAAAAAATCTGGAAGGCTGGACCGATGAACGAAACGAACCAGCCCATGTTCCATGGGAATGATATATACTCGCTTTGAGACGGGCAGTTTCAGAGCCGAAAGCTCTCCTCATTTTTTCATTGAAAAGAAAGCTTCTTATGACTCAATCCGCATTACCCTTACCATTGCCTTCCATTCCACCCATTTCCGGTATGCCGGCATTTAAGACGTTATTGTCTCTGCCATTTTTGTACGGTATGAGTATTCCATTGTTTTTATTGGATATCGCATTATTTCTTTACCATTTGACTGTCTTTCCTTTCCTCGGCATCAAGCGGGTCCCGAGAAAACAGTACATCCGTATCGATCGCCACCGCCTCAGTTATCTGCCATGGGTATTGAAACTGGGTTGCGCTTATTGCGGATATGCCAATGGGCTTTTACATTACGCTGTCCGAATTGCCGGAGATACCGAACGATATTTTTGCCCCAGCAAACATCAGGAAACTCCTGAATTTCATGCCCCTCCTCATCACAATCAATTTGCGGAGTATGGTGATAAGGAGGGATTCGCCAAACGGTTTCATGATCAACACGAATCAGAATGAGAGCATTGCTGATGAGATCATGCCTTCGCTTTCCACCAATTGCCGGTCTCCCACCACCGCAATCCTTTGATAATCTCTCATATTCTAAAGATGATGATCTCTGTTTATGAGCCTAGGTAAATTTTCTCTAATTCTCCAGCTTCATTCCATTCCGCCTGAAAGACTTTCCCGTGACTTTGAAGAGATAGTTTCGGCAATCCTTTTTCTAGCGAGCTTAACGCCAAAGTGAGATTGCCAACAAACTTCTTTTTGCAATATGTTAATAGCGAAAGGGCGAAACCCGATCATATTCACGGGCCCAAATGCAACAGGCAACTAGGTGGGAACTGTTGAAGTTTGCAACAACGATTGGAGAAAAACGAATAAACAGACTTATCGTGGCCTCCCGGCTTAGGCTGTCCGGAGTTCAGTGATGTCGTCCTCCTGTTGAATCCTGCTCACCATCAGGGTGTCATGCTCGAAGCTCCGCCCTATGGCTCAACCTCCTCCCCCTGAATCTTCGGCCAATATCTCTTGCTCAGCGACAAACCAATCCTCCAGATCCTGACCATGATGGCCTCCTCGCCTGTGGTACAACTCATAGGCCCGTTCAGCAATGCGCGCACAGGCATTGCCATTCCCGGATGGAGTCTTCGCCTCCTGCTCCATCACCTCCGGCAGAGGGCTTTGAATCTTGACGGGTGAAGACTTTTGGGCATGGGGTTGTTGTCCTGAAGCCCCTTTGCCTATACGAGTTGAGAGGAACTCTTTTTGCTGCTCTTCGCGGTCATTGGAAAATACGCGTTTAGTAGTCATAAATTCACCTCCATCGAAGAAAGAGAAGATGAGGACGAACGAGCCGTCACGAATTCCAGAGCGAACCTCGGCTCTTTCCCTAGAATATCCAGTATCTCACGAATGCGGTCAGGTCGTTCCCAATCACTCCAAAGAACGTCTTCTATTTCAATAATTCCCAGACGTTCGGGAACGCGTTGCAACAATTCAGTGCAAAAATTCAGTGTGGGCATTGTGCCGTACAATTGACGAAGGGTTCGCCCTTCATACGTACTGCCGATAGTTCTTCCCAATCGCTCAAAACGTTCCATGATGACCGGGAGGTATTGCCAGCCAAGCTTCCAGATGGTTTCGATTTTCGCCACGATCACCGATGTGTGCCAGAGAGCCCCCTTCGCCATAGCCTTGAGAAGGTCCACATCTCCTCGTTTGTCCATGAAGGAATCGACTTGCCGGACACAGGATCCTCCACACCAACCCAGAATTCCCCCAACATTGACCCAGGTATAGTCCGGTGCCAGATGAGTGGGACGGACACCTAACAGCAGAATGCGATCCTGAAGAATACGGCTCCCACTAATGGCACGCCGAACTGTCTCCAGAAAGCGCTCCTCCGGAAACACAAAATGATCAGAGGGGAAGATGACCACAGTGGCGTTCGGATCCCATGCCCGGACATAGGTCAAAGGAAGAAAAGTCCCGGCCCCGGTGCCGCAATAGTCGGGTTCAAGAATCACCTGCCCTGTGCGCTGTCTCATTAAAGCTTCGCTTGCATACACTTGATGGTCCTGAGTCACCACCGTGATTTTTTGATGGGGCGTCCCAAGCCTGTCGGCCCGATCTAAGGTATGCTGGAGCATGGACCGGTTTCCAACGAATGTACAATATTGCTTGGGTTTGGCATAACCTAGCCATTGCTCAATAAACGGGCGGGTTCCTCCCCCATCCCCGCTGGCGAGAATAATAGACCACAAGGCATGGGATTGCGATTTAGACATCAGCCGTGGTTTCCTTTCGTCATACTGAATCATGTATGAAAGCCATGAATTTTTATACGCGTATGTCTATCCTGAAATCTAATGGAACGGTACTGGAGATTTCCTAGTACAACAGGAAAAAAATCCCAGGATTCACGTTGGATGTCCGATGCAAGGTGTCGAACAAGCAACATCTTTTAAATAATCCAGTGCGGACTACCAGAATCTTTTGACAGAATTTCTCTTGCCGCTTTCAACCAACATGCTAAAGTCTGGCCACCGTGCCCATCTCCCCCCTGAGAAATTTCTTGGGCGCGATTGGTAATTTTGGTCTCCAAGGATTCAGAAGAACCGCCAGAGGTCATCACCTCCTCCTCACTAACAGAAGTGGACAGACCCTGCTCTTTGTACTCGCTCGAACATGAGTTGATGTCTTCCATGCCCAATCTCCCCTTTGCATATTCCTGATTTCGTTCTTTTTCACCAACCTTGATACAGATGGACCGTAATGAAAGAGAAAAAACGACTATCTCCGTGCAACCACCGGAACCAATCAGAGACTCATGTCATTCGTGTCTAAATTAAAAAAGGCTCAATCGGTCTTTTCCCCTCACTTTGAATTTTGACAGGAGAACCGATTGCCACATGGGCAGCCGAGACGAGGTGGTTTACAGGCACCGGTTGTCCAAGGACCTGATCAACGCCAAAAAGTAATGTCCGGGAAATCTCGGCGCCGGCGGAATACCCGGCTAACACAATTATTTTCCCCGTATATCCTTTCACTCGAAGTTGCTGCAAGACTTCAAGTCCGCTGGGATGTCGCAAATAAAAATTCAGCACAATGAGTCGAGGATTCCTCTGACTGACCAATATCGGTACCTCGGACCCATGAAAAGCCAGGATCACAGAATAGCCTTGGGCTTCCAACGAGCAGGCCATTTGTTTGGCAAATTCAATTTCGTAAGCAAGGCCTCCTTTGAAAACCCCCACTGGTCCAATCCGGTTTTCATACATCGGTCAGGCCACATGGTAACGAGCGGAAGCCTGCGTCTCCCCCTCTTCTTTTTGAAAGATCTTGCGACAGGCCTGTTGGAGAGAGGCCAGATGAAACGGTTTCCTGAAAAACCCTTGAGCCCCTTCCCGCAACAGTTGCCGGAGAGATTGTTCATCCGAGTCGCCCGACATCATCAGCACGGGCATCTGATGCCCCAACCATCGTAATTCATCCAGCATGGTCCGCCCATCCATAATGGGCATGTGCAGATCAAGCAGAATCCCATCCACCGGTCGGCAGCCCACCACACCCAGGCCTTCCCGGCCATTTCTCGCCACAAGGACATCGTATCCCCATTCCTGAAGCATGTCCTCCAACATATCGGCCACAGCAGGATCATCATCGACCACCAACACACATGGACGGACTTCCCGTGTCTCCGATTCGTTATGTGACTGACGTTGGGATGTTGTGTTGAGCGCTTGAAGGGTTTGCAGACACGAAGGGCAATAGGTATGGGTAAGATCGATCTCAGAGAATGTGAGATGATGCTTCGACAAAAATGACGCCAAATCCTGCCATTCTTCTGTCCCGGACGTTTCAGCCGGGGGATCGTGAACGCGTTCACACCAGGCACATGAAAAAACAAATTGGGAAGAAGTCGAGGATAATGGGAGACAATGCCGTAATACATGGCCCCGGGAGATGACCCCAACAAGATTCCGATCGTCCACCACAGGCATTCTCAGGACTTGCCTTTGCACCATCATATTCATCACCACATCAAGCGGATCATCCTCATATACATACACCGGCGTGGTCATGGTGTCTTCCACTCTGAGATCCGCAAGGGAGGTCAGGCGGGAAATCGCCTGCAACAGACGGAGTTCCGTTACCACCCCGACAATCTTGCGAGTGGGATCCACCACCGGCCATCCACTGTACTGACCGGAAAGAAATTGCAAAGCCAGGTCCTTCTCGAATTTTCCCGGCCTGAGAGGGACTGCTTCGGGATCCATCAAATCTTTTGCCAGCGCGGGAGATGAAAAAAGGTGGCTCATGAGAGGTCCTCTCTTTCGAACCGGTTTCAACCTGAAACCATCGGGTGACGGGGGAATGGCGTCCGGGTGAAGTAGGATAGGGAATGGAGGAGGAAAAAAGAACTAGGGGAATCCCTAGTTGTTTCTGGAAAAATTCCTAGGCCGGCAGGAAAGAAAATCAAACCCGGCTACTTGACAATCAGGCCATGTCCGATCGCAAACCTGGTCAACTCCGGGACCGTATGCATTCCTAAGGTTTCCATGACCTTGGATCTATGAAATTCAACCGTTTTAATGGAAATGTTGAGAAGGGTGGCAATGGTTTTGGTGGAACGGCCTTCGGCGATCAACTGCAAGACCTCCCGTTGACGAGATGTGAGCTGTTTGAACGATGGTGCCTCCATGTTTTGTGGATCATGAAGCGAACGATCCTTTCCCAGGACAAGGGGAGTGATATACTTGTGGCCTCCCAACACCGAGTTCACAGCCAGCTTGAGTTCTGAACCCGCAGACCGCTTTAAGAGATACCCGGAAGCCCCGGCTTCAAATGCTGCAGTAACATAAGAGGAATCCCCATGCATGGTCAGGAAAATGATTTTACATTGGGGAATAACCTTTTGAAGATGCCGGGCCGATTCCAGACCGTTTAAACCCGGCATTGAAATATCCATCACCACCACATCGGGCTTCAGACGTGAAACGACTTCAAGCAGCTCTCGTCCATCTTCCACCTTTCCCACGACCTTACCGAATTCCTCCACAAGTTTTGCCACTCCTTCCAGAACCATGGGATGATCATCCGCTAATACAATACGGGGAAAGCTCATGGAGGATCTCCCGGTTTCAGAGTTCGGATGAGGATGTGGGACATGCACCGGTCATGTGACCCTTCAGAACATTGAAGTTAGGGATGGCTCACTATATACACGAACGGGCAAATCAACAGTAGTGAAATTCCTAATTTTCGAGAGAAACCTTCCTGGCCTGAAAAAATTCAAAGGATGGATTATTCCGGAGACACGAGACCATGGGTAATAGCATATCTTGTTAATTCCGCCGTGCTATGAAGATTTAACTCCCGGTTAATCTGCGTTCGATGAAATTCAATGGTTTTAGGAGACACATTCAACATCTCCGCGATCTCCTTGGTGCTATGCCCTTCGGCGAGAAGTTGAAGGACTTCCCGCTGCCGCGGCGTCAAAGAGTCGGTCTCGGCCGGAGGAGCCGGCATTTCTGAAGTGACCATACCCAGAAAATCTTTGGCAATGGCGGGGGTCACATAAAATTGTCCTTTCATGACCGCACGGATGGCTAGCATCAGTTCGGAAGCCGCAGAACGTTTCAAAAGAAAACCGGAAGCTCCGACTTGAAAGGCTTCTCTCGCATAGATCGGATCCGCATGCATGGTCAGGAAAATAAGTTTGATCGATGGAATCAATTTCTTCAGTTGACGCCCCGCATCAAGCCCATTCAATTTTGGCATGGAAATGTCTAAGACAATGACATCCGGCTCCAACTTTTGAGCAGCCTGAAGGAGGGCCCGTCCATCTTCCACTTTTCCGACAAGATCGCAATCCTCCGTGACCAATTTGGCCAGACCTTCCAAGACCAATGAATGGTCATCGGCTAACAGAATACGAGGTCGAGTCGTCATAGAACCTGTCCTATGATAAACAACTTTTGGCTTATTCGTGTAGACATTCGTTGGTCCCCCTCATCGATCTGCCTTCGCTCCGCAGTCATGCCCGAAATTTTCTATCGGGCATCCATCCTCTCCCGTCACTCCCGAAATTCTGTATCGGGAGTCCATTAGGCTTTGTTTCAGATAGATCCCCGCTCACCGTCGGGGATGACAGAAAAGGAAAAGACCATTCATGTATAGGCACTTAAAGGGATTGAGACCCTCACGGTAGTGCCCTGGCCGGGTTGACTATCAACCCATAGGGTTCCACCCACCAGGCGAGCCCGTTCCCTCATACTGACAAATCCCAAACCTCCTGAAAAAAGTCCGTCGACCACAAAACCCTTGCCATTATCGCACACTGAAAGGGTAATCCCCTGCCCGTCTTCCTTCAAAACAAGGTGAATGGCCGAGGCCTGAGCATGTCTCACCACATTTCTCAAACTTTCTTGTGCCACCCGGTACAGACACGTGGCCACCGACTGTGTAAATTTTCGTGCGCCGACAGGCATCTCCCACGTGACCGAGGGGCCTTCCCACTTCGCAAAGTCTTCACACAACGACCGGAGAGCCGTGCCCAATCCGAGATCATCGAGAATCGACGGATGATATTGATAGGCTAAGTGCCGAATATCATCGGACAAATCGGCGACCCCCTCATAGATCTCCTGAAGCATTGCCGTGACCGTGTGACTATCCGGAAGGCCCTTTTGCACCGTTTGCAGCTTCAAGCTCAAAAGAGCAAGACGTTGATTGACATCATCATGCAAATCACGGGAAATACGCCGGCGTTCCTCTTCCTGTGCCGTCAACAACTGGGCAGCCAACGATCGGAGCTCCCGTTGTTGTCCTTCTTCTCGTTGATAGGTTTGCTGAAGAGTGATTTCCGCCTGTTTTCTCGCAGTCACATCCAACCCCGTCGCGATAAAATTTTCCACCACGTGCTGCTCATCATAAATAGCTGTCGTATTCCAATGAATCCATCGGATCTGCAGGTCCTTATCCACGATGGGCGATTCGAACGACCCGGATAATTTCCCGGCGTCGAAAGACTCCACCCCCTGTCTACCCCCTTCTGCCTCCCCTCCGGAACTCACCCACAAATGCCAGAACGGCTTCCCCTGTAAGGACGCAATGGAATGTTGCAATAATTGTTCAGACAATCGATTCATGCGAAGAATCTGCCATTGTGGATCCAGAATGACCAGGAGAGCTCCTGCTGTCTCCAACACATTAGAGACAAATAGTTGCTCTTTCTTGAGCGCTTCCTGAGCCTTTCGACGTTCGGTGATATCCCGAAGCACCACCGTAAACATTTTCTTTCCTTTTTCTTTTCCTTTTTCTTTTCCTTTTCTGTTCACCTCTATTTGCGAAATAGTCATCTCAACAGGAAACTCTTTTCCGTCAGTCCGCAGTCCGGCAGTTTCCCTTGCAACACCCATCTGCCGGAAGACTATCCCCTCCTGTTCAAATTGTCGATTTTGCATGTGAAGTGCCGCTCGAAACCGCTCTGGAATAAACCGGTCAATTGTCTGTCCAAGGGCCTTGGAGGCAGAACAGTGAAACATTTTCTCGGCAGCCTCGTTAAACAATACAATCCGCTCGTCTTCATCAGTGGTCACAATCGCTTCCATCACCCCGTTCATCACCATCGCCATCAAAGCCTTTTGCTCTTCCTGCGCGATTTCTATTCGTTCCTGCATCGTCACATCCTCGACCGCGATCCGAAAGAGACTGGCCATGCCGGGAGTTTCCTTGGTCTCCAGGCAACCTTCTAATCGGACTCGGTGCGGAGTGTTGGGATGCTGCAGGGTCAGAACATCGGAAGGATGGGTGCCTGCGTTCTGTTTGAGGGAATCCAGATACCTGAAAAACGCTCGTTTATCCTCCAGATCCATATATTGTTCAAATTTCGTATGGACAATATCCCTGCGTGACAGTCCCAGCAAATGACAGAGCCTCAAATTGGATTCCAGAATACGTCCTTTCTCATCGAGCGTAACGTATCCCACCGGTGTAAAATCAAACAGGGTGGCATAGCGATCACGTGCAACTTCAAGCTCCAGTTGGCTCTTGCGCAGTTCCTCATTTTGCATCTCCAGTTCGATTTGATGCACTTGGAGTTCATGGACAAGGTGCTGCACCTCTTCAGGCGACATCGTCTTCACCTTCGCACGGGTAGTCGTCAGGGTTGTCTCAGCCATTTGACGTAACAAACTTTGCTTGATCGATGGTTTATTCTTTGAACGCATCACCTGGCCTTTTTTGGGGTCATGCCTCTGTTGCCGTGATCCTACATTCGGATGGTCTCTTTGAAGCTGATTTTGCCCTGACACCGGGCTGGAGTCTCAATTCCAAGGATTGGGAAAGCTGACTGAAATATTTGAGCTATAGAAGAACGAGGAATTTTTCTGACCGGGGATGAACGGTTGAGACCTGTTCGTAACGCTGTTGCTTCCGGTTGTCTCCTGGATTTCATTGGTCTGACGGGAGGAGTCATGAACGCTTTTCCGTGAAGGAATTAGTGAACAAGCGCCTAGGCAGAAATCAAATCATATTCATTTTGACTCTAAAGGTACAGCCCGGCAAATCTTCCTCAATGTTGGACACGCCAGGTTCTGGAATTATCCTGTGGACTCGGCAATCGTTCTCCCTTCCATTCCCGCATTCTGAAATAGGAATTCCATCAGGTAAGGTTTCTGTTGAAGTTCTGCGAACACCCGTTGGAATAACTAGGACGAGGTACGCGTCGATTGGCTGTCACTTGGAATCCATGTCCTCGTCGTCCCTGTTGCTCCTCTAAACGATCGGGACACTTCGCATCCGTTCCTGCGTTGAAACCCTTCAGAAGGGCGCGGGTTGGGGCGAGACCTGTACCAGGAGACAGGTATACGTGACCGGACACTGCGCCTGGGACACCGGTGGTAGAAACGTCAGTGGATCGCGTCCTGCGGGTCGGGAGCGAAGAAAGAGTCGAGCAGGGAGACGAGATCGAAGATTTTGTAGGGTTTGGCCACGATGCCCTGAAATCCAAATTTTTGAAAATCGCACATAATGGGATCATCGGAATACCCGCTGGTGACAATGGCTTTGAGGTGCGGATCTAGCCGCCGAAGATGTTGAATCGCTTCCTTCCCACCCATGGCTCCGGGAATGGTGAGGTCGAGCATGATCACGTCGAAGGTTTTCCCACTCGCCAGTGATTGGGAAACCAGGTCGATGGCGGCTTGTCCATCTGGCACGCTGACGACCTCATAGCCGAAGTACGTCAGCGCGTCTTCCACCATTCGACGAATACTCGGTTCGTCATCCATGACCAGCACTCGTCCTCGGCCATTTTTTGTGATGGCTGTAATGCGTTGTTGCCCAAGGTCCGACGTTAAATACGAAGCCGGCATATACACGGTGAAGGTGGTGCCGATTCCAACTTTTGACGTCACGCTGATGTGGCCATGATGTTGTTGGATGATGCTATGGGCGGTGGCTAATCCCAAACCGGACGCGCCGGGTTTGGTGGTGTAGTACGGATCGAAAATATTAGAGAGCTGGCGGTCCTCAATTCCGGTCCCCTGATCTTCAAATGAAATTTTGACATAGTTCCCAGGGGTGAGGGTCGGGAAAGGCAGGACGGAAGCGTCCTTTAGAGCTATATTCCCCACCTTCACGGTAAAGTGGCCTCCCTGAGGCATAGCCTGCCTGGCATTGATCGTGATGTTTTGAATCACCTGGCGGAGTTGACCAGGGTCGGCATCCAAAGGCCAGAGGTCTTCGGAGATATCAAAATGACAACTGATTGACGACCCTGAGAGGGCAAAGCTCGTACCTTTTCGAATAAGATCTCCCAACGCGATGGAAGTTTTAATCGGTGCCCCGCCTTTGGCAAAGGTCAGAAGTTGTTGGGTCAACTCTGTGGCACGCACGCAGGCCTGTTCGGCTTGCTCGAGGTTTTGGGCCAGAGGGTCGTCTTTCGGGACTATCCGTAATTTCGCCACGAACACATTGCCCAATATGGTCGTGAGCAAGTTGTTGAAATTGTGTGCCAATCCCCCCGCCAACAGGCCCAAAGCATTGAGTTTGCTGATCCGTTGATGCTCTTCTTGTTGACGGTATTGGATATCCCGAAGCACCACGGCAAACAATGTTTTTCTCTTGCGCTTGCCCCATCCCTTTACCTCTACTTTCGAAATGGTCACTTCGGCGGGAAATTCTTCCCCGTCAGCTCGTAGCACAATGAGGTCTTGTGCAGCACCCATTTGACGGGTGGCCACCGCGGCCTGACCAAATTGTCCATGATTCATATATTGGCCTGCCCGAAACCGTTCCGGAATAAATCGGTCAATGGGATGCCCAATGGCACTTGAAGCGGGACAGCGAAACATTTTCTCGGCGGCTTGGTTAAACAACACAATTCGCTCATCTTCCTCTATGGTCACAATCGCATCCATCACCCCGCCTACCACCACCTCCATCAAGGCCTTTTGCTCTTCCTGCACAGCTGCTATGCGCTCCCGCTCCGTCACATCCACGACCGCGATTCGAAAAAGACTCTCCGGACCGGGAGATTCCATCGTCTCCAGGCAGCTTTCTAATCGGACTCGTTGTAAAATTTTGGGATGCCTCAGGGTCAGAACATCGGAAGACTGGGTGCCTGACTTCGTTTTTAGAGCATCCAAATGAAGGTGAAACGCCCCCCGGTCATCCGGATCGACGAATTCTTCAAATTTCTTATGCAGAATGGCACTGCGTGGCACTCCCACCAAATGGCAGAGGGTCAAATTGGCCTCTAGAATGCCGCCCTTTCCATCGAGCGTGACGTATCCCACCGGTGTAAAATCAAACAGGGTGGCATAGCGATCACGAGCGACCTCTAGGTCACCCTGGGTCTCCCGTAGTGCCTCGTTTTGCATCTCCAGCTCCATTTGATGCACTTGGAGTTCATGCACGAGATTCTGCACCTCTTCAGGCGTCATCTTCTTCACCTGCGCGCGGGTGATCGTCAGCGCAGTCTCAGCTTTTTGACGTAATGTGTCAGAATTCGTGGAGGACTTTTTTTGTTGATCCATACGAGACCCTCCGTGGCATTGAGAATATAGGGTGGCGCTACCGCCCAAAAAACGGATCCCCGCTTACCACCTTGTAGGGATAACGAAAGAGTCTGTCATCCTGAGCCAGCAGGGAAGGATCTGTGCGCAGGTTGACGAGACAACGGCTCAGCGAGATCCTTCGTGGAACTTGTCCTGAGCTTTTGCCGACGGATTCACGATGACAACGATAATGTGTCATACCCGTCATATTTCATTGGAAACCCGGGATCGGCTTTACCTGTGTAACATCCTCCATGGCAAGAAGGATGAGCCGGGGGTCGCCCGGTTCGCGCTCCAGA
The DNA here is from genome assembly GCA_963734345.1 of uncultured Nitrospiraceae bacterium. Taxonomy (GTDB): domain Bacteria; phylum Nitrospirota; class Nitrospiria; order Nitrospirales; family UBA8639; genus Nitrospira_E. The sequence goes on along the minus strand of CAVTGT010000007.1, from coordinate 226,451 downwards.
CGACGGCCATTTAAGACCAAGAGCCGCCGCCCGACATGTGAAAATTTATGGTCGACGAGAAAATCTTGAAATGCACGATTTTGGGGTAGTATCTCCTCGAGCAGCCGTCGTAATGCTGGAATATCCCATTCGCCATTTCCCACCTGATAGATAAGTTGTTGTTCCACCTCAGAAGCCGAGAGCTGAAAGGTACGGTAAAAGGCCTGATTGGCCATCACAACTCGTAATTGCCCATCCAGGACAACAAGCGGTTGGCGGACGGTCTGAATAATGCTCTCGGCAAATTCCTGGGCCTCCCGGGCGGCGATCTCCGCTATTTTCGCTACCGTAATATTCAGAAAGGTGATGACAAGACCATCAATCGTATTCCTGGCCGTCCGATACGGAAGAATCCTGATGACGTACCACTCCCCATCGGTGGCTCGAACCTGCCCTTCGTGAAACACGAGGGTGCGAAGGACTTTTTGAGCATCCTCGATGAGTCGATCGTCGGTTAATCTCGAGGACATGTCCGTCAGTGGTCGGCCGACATCCGTCGTAATGAAGTTGATAATCCGTTTGGCCTCAGGCGTGAACCTTTTGATGTTCAGGTCATTATCCAAAAAGATGGTGGCAATTTCGTTGCTGTTCAGTAAGTTGTCCAGGTCATCATTTGTCATTGCCAGTTCGTCGATCTTGCCTTGCAATTCGGCATTGACCGTCAACAATTCTTCATTTAACGATTGCAGTTCCTCTTTTGACGTCTCCATTTCTTCATTGGTGCTTTGCAGTTCCTCATTGCCGGACTGTAGCTCCTCATTGGCCGATTTCAGTTCTTCGTTTGAGGCTTGCAATTCCTCAATGGTGTGTTGCAGGCGTTGCTTCGTATAGCGCAATTCTTGAAGGACATTGGGTGATGGCGCGACTTCGCGTTTACCCGTAGCTTTCTTTTTCTCTTTTATGGGACCGGAGGGTTCTGCCGGCTTTGAGGAAAAGGTCACCTGATAGAGCCCTCGAAGAGATTCCGGTTCATCAATCCGCTTGACCGTCAGATCCACCAACACAAAGGTCCCATTGGTTTTTACTCGAACGCCTTCCCGCAGGACTTCTCTTTCCTCAATGGTCACTTGATTCAAGGCAGCCACCAGATCATACCGTAACCCCTCCCGAGCCATATTTACCAGAATCAGGTTCGGCTGGCCGGGCGCCGGTTCCAAATACGTCCCGGTCCGTCCATGGATATAAACGATCTCACCTCGTCCATTGACGATCACACTGGCCGGGGCATACTGCTCCAACAACATTGTTTCGATCAAGTCGGGGATCGAGGGGGCCGGACTAGGAAGAGCACGATCCTCGCCCATCGAAAGATCACGCACCACTTTGATTCCACCAACCGAATATCCCCCAAGCAGGGTTCGATCGGTGTCCCCGGCTTTTCGCCTATACAGTTTCCACTTTCGATCGACGGTCGCAAATAGCCCTTCTTCAAATTCCCCAAGAGTTTCTGAGGATCCCAGAAACAGCAACCCGCTCCCTTTCAGGGCATAATGAAAAAGAGGAAACAGGCGACGTTGGGTTCGCGTCTCTAAATAGATGAGCAGATTTCGGCAGGAGAGGAGATTCAATTTCGTGAACGGGGGATCGGCAAGCAGGTTATGCTTGGCAAAGATCACGAGATCCCGGATGTCTTTATTGACACGATAATGGGAGTCTTCTTTTGTAAAGAACCGCTGCAATCGTTCCGGAATGACATCATTGACGATCCCCTCCGGATAGATCGCTTTCCGCGCAACCTCGATGGCCTGGGCGTCCAAATCTGTCCCAAACACCTGAACTTGAAACCGGACCTTTCTGTGGGACATATATTCGAGAAGTAAGATGGCCAGCGAATAGACTTCTTCGCCGGTCCCACAGCCGGGCACCCATACCCGCAGGAAATCCCCATCCGGTTTGGCATCCAGGAGTAAAGGAAGGCCCTGGTTGGCCAGAACCTCGAAAGCCGCAGGATCCCGGAAAAAGCTCGTGACGCCGATCAACATTTCTTGAAACAGCGCATCCAACTCGTGCGGATTGGCCAGTAAATAGCGGAGGTACTGTTTGGGGGCCTCAATCTGGTGGATATTCATCCGTCGCTCGATACGGCGGCGAATCGTATTCGTTCTATACAAGGAAAAATCGTTGCCGGTTCGATCCCGGAGGAGCACAAAGACTTTCGGCATAAACTGTCCCACCACGTCGTTTTCCTGATCCAGAGACGCTGGCATGGGTACCAGGTAGGGTCCCCGGATATAGGACAGAATTTGCTCGGGCATGTATGCCGGGGGGCAGACATAGTCAATGATCCCGGTCGCGATGGCGCTCTGTGGCATCCCGGTATATTTGGCAGATTGCGGCTCCTGCGCCATCGTCATGCCCGATTCCCCTTTAATCGCCTTCAGGCCCAGCGTGCCATCGGACCCCGTCCCCGACAAAATGATTCCAATCGCACGATGCTTTTGATCTTCAGCCAGAGAACGAAAAAAGTAATCGATTGGTAAGGGCAGGCGGTCAGGTAAGGCAGGTTCCATCAATTGCAGCCTGCCGTTGAGCAGTGCCAGGTTTTTCCCGGCCAAAGCCAGATAGACCGTATTGGGCTTCACCGCCAGGCCATCCGTGACTTCCAGAACCGGCATGGTCGTACACTTTTGCAGAAGGCCTGGAAGCAAACTGGTATGACTGGGAGACTGGTGGGGGACCATCACGAAGGCTAACCCGCTATTCGGGGACATCTGGGTAAAGAATTCCTCAAACGCTTCGAGCCCGCCCGCCGAGGCCCCGATTCCTACGATTGGAAAGGTTGACTGAGGTACCTGAACTTTAGAAGAACGAGGGATTTTCTTGACCGGAGGATGGAAGGTTGGGGCTTGATCGTGACGCTTTTGATTGCGACTTCACCGAACGTTCGAGGAGTCGTCGTCTTTGCAGAAGGCCTTTTCTTCACGGCTTTTCGGGTCGTCCCTTGGATTTCTTTGGCCTTAGGGAAGGAGCCATGAAAGGTTTTCCCTTAGGAATAGGGTGAATAAACACTTTCACAACGGTCCAATCATATTCGTTTTGACTCTAAAAGGTACAGCACTGGAATAATTCCCCGCCGTAACTCGCCTGGTTCTCAAGCCTTCCGGTAGAGACAAAAATCGATCTGCCTTCCATTCCCGACATCCTAAAATGGGGCTCAATATGTGCTACGACCTCAAGTATTCAACCGGGATGGTCTCCAGGCTATCAGGTACTTTGCACGCGGTTATCCGGGCAGTCAAAGTGTGCACGGAATTCAGTCGATGGACATTAAGGAGATAACATCCTTTTCATGTAGGTTAGAAAAATGACAGCCGGATAACCGCTGGACACTGCAGAAATGTCCGCAATGAGACTGGATTCGTTTCTACCTGCCAACATAAAATGGCAAGCATGGACGACCATGAGCCTTCTGTCCGTTGGGAGCACTTTTCCCATGAGGCGGATATGGGCATTCGCGGCATTGGAATCACAAAATCCCAAGCCTACGAACAGGCGGCGTTAGCCCTCACGTCTGTCGTCACGGATCCCCAACAGGTGGCTCCACAGATAGAACGCCATTTCTGCTGCGAAGCCCCGGATGATGAGTGCTTACTCGTCGATTGGTTGAATGCCCTCATCTACGAAATGGCATGCGGGCACATGGTATTCGGCCAGTTTGACGTCAGGATCACGGATCATCATCTTGAAGCCACCGCACGCGGGGAACCAGTCAACCGAATAAAACATGAACCGGCGGTCGAAGTAAAAGGAGCGACCTATACCGAACTTTCTGTCCGGCACATGGAGGGACGTGGTTGGATCGCCCAATGTGTCGTCGATGTCTAAAGTCGTGTCTCATAAATTCATGGACAGGCCTCGGTTCGGTATTGGCCGATTCGAAGGGGGAAATATATCAATCAAGGGCGTTCCTACTGAAACCGGTCCAATGTTTGTTCGAATTAACCGACGACCATGCGCTGAGTTTGTAATCCTCCCACACCTGGCGACGCATTCAGGGCAAGCGGAATAGGAAAGGATCTGAATTGATCTACGATAATTAAGGGCGACAAACCCTATGGACCTGACTCTCTTATCTCAAGTTTCTCCTTTTGAATGGCACATTCCACAAAAGGGACAGATGCGCGTGCCGGGAATTATTTATGCGGATAAGACCCTTATTCGGGACATGGACATGAAAGTGTATGAACAGGTCGTGAATGTTGCGACGCTTCCGGGAATTGTCCAAGCCTCGTTTGCCATGCCCGATGCCCACTGGGGTTATGGATTTCCGATAGGCGGGGTGGCCGCCTTCGATCCCAAGCAGGGCGGGGTGGTATCTGCCGGCGGAGTTGGATTTGATATTTCCTGCGGTGTACGGACCCTCTATACAGGTTTGCGTGTCCACGAGATCACTCCCGTGAAAGAAAAACTGGCGGATCTCTTGTTTCACCGTATACCGGCTGGCGTCGGCAGCACCGGTCGATTGCACCTGAAACCAATGGAAATGGATGACATGCTGGCCGGCGGGGCGCAATGGGCCGTTCAACGAGGTTATGGAACCGCGAAAGATCTGGTGCGCATTGAAGAAAACGGGTGTATGGCCGGGGCAAGGCCGGATTGTGTCTCCGATCAGGCTAAAAAGCGCCAACAGGACGAAATGGGAACGTTAGGATCCGGAAATCATTATTTGGAAATTCAGGAAGTCGTGGAAACTTTTTCCGATCCCATATCTGAACAACTTGGCATCCAGACAGGGGATATTCTGGTCAGCATTCATTGTGGATCCAGAGGCCTTGGGCATCAAATCGGCACTGAATATCTCAAGAAAATGGTCATGGCGGCGAGTCAATATGGAATTTCCTTGCCTGACCGCGAATTGGCCTGCGCCCCGATCGAATCCCCATTGGGTCAGGACTATTTAGGGGCGATGCGAGCCGCGATGAATTGCGCCTTAGCCAATAGGGAAATCATTACTCATTTAGTGCGTCAGGCATTTTCTGAGATCTTTTCTCAAGTCACCTTACCCCTGCTGTACGATGTGTCACACAATACCTGCAAAGTGGAGGAGCACCAGATTCTCGGCCGGAGTCGGCGGCTCTTTGTCCATCGCAAAGGTGCCACTCGTGCGTTCGGTCCCGGACATGCCGACATCCCTGCTGATTTCCAGGCCTTCGGTCAACCGGTCCTGATCGGTGGAACGATGGGAACGGCCTCCTATCTTCTCCTCGGGACCCAAAAAGGAATGGACATGGCCTTTGGATCGGCATGTCATGGTGCAGGGCGGAGTATGAGTCGTCATCAAGCGACTCGCCAATGGAAGGGTCAGAGGGTGATTCAAGAGTTAGCCGCTCAGGGCATTCTCATCAGAAGTCCCTCCGCGCGAGGAGTAGCCGAAGAAGCCCCGGGTGCCTATAAGGACGTCACCTCCGTGGTCGATGCAACTGAACAAGCCCACTTAGCTCGAAAGTTAGCAAAAATGCGGCCCTTAATATGCATTAAGGGATAATTGGACGCACCTTTCCCTCTTTCCTCTTTTTAACATTCCATCTATTGATTCGGAATTATTGGTTGGAATCGCCCACTCACTCTATGGGTAAACATGCGAAACCCTTCACTAATGGGAACTCAGGTTTAAGCCCGACCTCCGCCGTTTCACGATCACGCTACCTGGGGGTGAGGAGAAGTCTGTTCCTCAACCTCATCCGTTTTAAATAACTGTTGACAGGCTTGTCGGAGAGACGTCAGGTGAAACGGTTTCATGAAAAAGCCTTGGGCTCCTTCCTGCAACAATTGACGAAGCGCTCGTTCGTCGGATCCACCCGACATCATCAGCACCGGCATCTGATGCCCCAACCATCGTAATTCATCGAGCATGGTCCGCCCATCCATAATGGGCATGTGCATATCAAGCAGAATCCCATTCACCGAACGACGCCCCACGATATCCAGACCTTCCCGGCCATTTCTCGCCATCAGCACGTCATAACCCCATTCCTGAAGCGCATCATTTAACAGTCCGATCACTGACGGATCATCATCTACCACCAACAAACATGGTCGGGTTTCCTTGGCCATAAACTCCTCCGGCGACGATCTTGTGGGAATTGGCGGGAGCGCTTCAAGGGTTTGAAAGCAAGCAGGACAATAGGATAGACCAAGATCCATTCCAGACGATTCGAGATGCTGCCTGGCCAAAAAAGACGAAGCCCCCCTCCTTTCCTTCTCCTTCTTCTCCCTGCCTGATCCATTCAAGGTCTCATGCCCCTGTTCACAACATGGGCATGAAGAGATCAATCGGGAAGACGAGGAAGCCTCCGGGAGACAATGCCGGACCACTTGGCCCCGGGAGATCACCCCAACCAGATTTCGATCACACACCACAGGCATTCTCATGACCTGTCGTTGAACCATCAGGTTCAACACCACTCCTATCGATTCATTCTCGAGCACGTACACGGGCGTGGTCATGGTGTCTTCCACTCTGAGATCATCCATCGAACCCGCGCGTGAAACCGCCTGTAACAGACGGAGCTCCGTCACGACTCCCAGAATTTTATTGGAGGGATCTACCACAGGCCATCCAGAATATTGGCCGAAAAGAAATTGCAATGCCAGATCTTTTTTAAACTTGCCGGGCCTCAATGGGAGGGCTTCGGGATTCATCAGATCTCTCGCACAGGTGGGAGATGAAAAGAGGTGGTTCATCACAAGGCCTCTCTTTTAGATCGGTTTCGAACCTGAACCCTTTGGGTGAAGGGGTCTGTCCAGGAGGTGTAAAATAAGGATTTGTACAAAAAACATGAACTAGCAAAAACCCTGGTTTTTTCGAGAAAACCTCTAGAAGAATGAAAAAGGCAAAGTAACGATCAAAAACCTCATAACTGCTTGTCTTTACTATGTAAATTTCATATCTCTGACCGTCTGCAACCATACTGCCAACGGTGTGCAAGGCCAGAATGGACAATATTCTCGAAACCTAAGAGGTTTGTAATTCGAGACTTCGCATTTTTATCTCAAACTCTCAAACAATGAGAACTCTTAAGAGACGACCTTTTTTTCTAAAGGAAAATCAAAAGTCCCGTTCGCAGAAATACGATTTCCATCAATGTTTTCCGTCACAAATTGGAAGGTACCCTGTATCGTGCTCATGTCCGGAGAAATTCGATCAGGATTGAAATTATCCAGGACAAGAGTCCCTTCCGTATTCGATTGATACGAGATGGGTTTTCCTCCTTCTATGGTTTCAACTCGCACATCAAAATGTTGACCCACTTTTAGCGGGTCAGGCGTCATCAGATTATAATTGCCGGGCAGAGCCCCATCGGGAATCCGGAAAGCAAGATTGAGTCCGCCGTCTCCCTTTGTCTCCGTATTTAAATTCGCAATTAAAAAGTAGCCAGGGCGAACCCCGCTCACCGGATCCTGTTCTTTCGGTGGCAAATAGGTCACGATGCCGTCTCCCGATATTTCGGCATGAACTGCGCCGTCCACAATTGCAGTGAATCCGGGATGTCCGCTCTTAGACACGGGGGTGGTCTTATCGGTCGATGAATCGGAACATCCCGCGAGAACACCTGTCGTGAAAATGAAGCAGAAAATGATAAACCTCGAAAAGGGTCTTATCATGCTTTTCCCTCCTCTAGATCTTCTTTCATACATACGTGTGTCAATCACCCTTTCCCATCATTGATGAGTCTGGAACGAATGATGACTGTTCACTGCGCTCGTTGTAATGCAATCATAAATTCTTCTTGAAGATCTGGCTCACTTTGGATCGTTTTAAAAATTAAATTGTAATCTTCAACGGAAAGCCCATGATTCGCAACAGCCTGAGTCATTTTTTGGTGGGCTTCTTGCTGCAATGCATCAGCTTGACCCGGCTCGGATTGAATAATTCGCTGTTCATAGGCAGTGCTGAGCTGGGAAACTTCTTTATAGGCTCCGGCAAAAGGTTCAAGATTTTTTCGAACCATTTCCTGTGGAGAAGATTGTAAGGAACCTTCCTGTGCATGTAACACAGCCCCCGGCGTCAATAAACAGGCGCTCGCGAAACAGGCCGCAATACTCAATAATTGAAGACTGGGTTGTTTTGGCTTCATCATATTCATACTCCTCTCTTTGTTGGATAATGTAATTTATGAATTAAAAATGTGAACACCAGGGTTATTTACTATAAAAACCGCTCTCAAACGTCCATTCAATGTTCCTAATCTTAATTATTTTTCAAACCCTAATCCTGCGCCAGTCATGGCTCGAATCAGATCATGTCTGGTAATGGACTCTATTATTTGATCGTTTTGGAGGACCGGAAGGATCTGCACCCCCTCGTCCTGAAATCGGGTTAAAACTTCAGAGATGGGAGTCTCTTCTGTGATCATGGAAGTACGATCCTTTTTCATGAGATCTTCAACTTTGAGTTGTCCAATATCTTTTCCCTGACGCAGAGCATCAAGAATTTCAACTTCTCCAATAAATCCAGCTAAATGGCCTTGATCATCCACTACCGGAGCTACCGGAGTGTGATTGGATAAAATATCCATGACCACTGAATTCCCATCCGCCTGTGTATGATACCGAACCATATGAGTGGCCATGATATCTCCCACCTTGTCGTACCCTGTTGCAGACATGCCCGCTATATTCATCACTCCACCTCCTTTCTCTCATCTCATTTGAAATTATGAATGGGGCCTCTTCAGTTCTAAGTAAAGCAAAACACGCGCCTAAATCTGGACATGGAATTCATAAATGAAAATCTTCTTATTTTTCATCCATTTTTATGAAAATTTGAAGAAGTGAAAAATAAAATTCACCAATTTCAGGGGGATTTCAGGAGTAAAACTTACAAGTGACCGAAGTAAAACTTACAAACTGAAGGCTGAAGCAGACAATAAGAATAAGAAATAATGTCGGCTCCGGAAAACTTGCGGATTTGAGTGCGGCATACCCTCACCCACCTCTTCATGCGTGGGATTATCGATTCCGTGGATGAACCATCCATCAGATTATTCCAAACATCTTTTCGCCACGATGCTTGATCACCATTCATATTCATAGGACTGGAAAGAAATTCCAGATTGTGCATCATGGTTTAGTGGCTTCCCGGTAACCACTCTTTTTTTCTATCTGATGAGACTGCTCCCACAATCCATTTATCCAGAAGGTTCAATCGCACATGCTTTCCTTGGTACCCCCCTTTCCCAACACAGGTTGATTGTTGAAGGCCTCACAATTTTAAGAAAAAATACCAACCAAAAATTTTTTCCAAAATAATTTATTTTTCTTCCTATTCGTGTAAACCGTACACGACCTTTTGTAGGAATTACATTTTCTTCCCGGATTTCGCTTTTGCGTTTCGTAATTTCATTCCCTGTCATTCCATAATTTTTTTAAAGAATTCAACCATCTTTCGCACCCGATCCCAAGAGATGCTGGCGGCACCAAGATTGCTTTTATGGGAAAGCAGATTCATGACGGTTCTATCTTTTACATAACAGGATGATGAATGAAAGGAGTTTCACATGAGAATCGCCCAATTGGCTCCCTTAGCTGAAAGTGTTCCGCCCAAACAATATGGTGGAACCGAACGGATTGTGTCTTATATAACCGAGGAACTTGTCCGCCTGGGACATGAGGTGACGTTGTTTGCCTCTGGCGATTCTGAAACCAGCGCACGTCTTGAACCAATGTGCAGTGAGGGACTCCGTAAGGCCAATGGGGTGTCGAATCCTCAGGCGCCCTTTACTCTGATGCTCGAGAAGACATTTTCCTCCGCCGATCAATTTGACCTTTTTCATTCTCATTTAGATTTCCTGGCCTTTCCCCTGGCTCGTCGTTGCGGAACCCCGGTCCTGACAACACTCCATGGCCGTTTGGACCTTCCCGAACTTAAACCGATTTTTGCGGAATTTCTTGATTGTCCTCTTATTTCCATTTCAGATGCCCAACGGAAACCACTGCCATGGGCCAACTGGCAACAAACTATCCATCATGGATTACCTGAACACCTGTATAGCTTTCATCCGGCTTCCAGTGGGTATCTGACCTTTGTGGGGCGACTCACCCCGGAAAAACGGCCTGATCATGCGATTGAAATTGCCAAACGTGCGGGGATGCCTTTAAAGATCGCGGCGAAAGTTGATCCGGTTGACCGTGAGTATTTTCGCACCATTATTGAACCGCTTCTGTCAGATCCATTGGTGGAATATGTGGGTGAAATTACCGATCGGGAAAAAAATGATTTAATCGGAAATGCCGCTGCACTGCTGGCACCTTTTGATTGGCCCGAACCATTCGGCCTCGTATTCATTGAAGCCTTGGCGTGCGGGACACCGATTTTGGCCTATCGTCGGGGTTCCGTTCCCGAAATTGTTCATGACGGACAAACAGGATTCATTTGCGAGACCGTTGACCAAATGGTCCAGGCAGTCCCTCGAATCTCCACTCTCGACCGGCAGCAATGTCGATCGGTCTTTGAACAACGGTTCACGGTTCAGCGAATGGTGCAGGATTATCTATGCGCTTATGAAAATCTGATCGTGCAACAGGAAGAGATGTCTACAAGTTCATTAACTCTTGTCAATTTCTAACCTGGTTGTAGTCACTATTTATTAATTCAGCCTTTTTGATTTATTCAGAGGACTTCTATCTATGCCTGCATTCAATACTCCTCATGTCACAAACAGATGGGATCTCTTTCACCATCCGAATTTCCGCCTGTTGTGGGCCTCGCAGGCAGTGTCGCAAATTGGTGACGGATTAACCAAAGTCGCTCTCCTCTGGTTTGTCTACCAATTAACGGGTTCCGCATTAAAAATGACCATCATCGGTCTTCTGCAAACCATTCCCCCCCTCGTGCTTGGTCCTCTGGTGGGGGTGTATTTGGATCGGTTGCCAAAAAAACCTGTCATGGTGATCCTGGATGTCATTCGAGCTATCTTAATCGCCCTTATTCCGATCTTATATGTTTTCGAGGCCTTATCCTTGGAAGTCCTTTTTGTATTGGTGTTTTTCACTGCCATCTTCTCCACGGCATATGGTCCGGCCCTGGCAGCCTCTTTGCCTCTTCTTGTTAAACCTTCTGAACTCATGTCAGCCAATTCTCTTCTGCAATCAACCACGAATATGGGAATCCTCATCGGGCCGGCCATTTGCGGAGTTCTGATTGCGTGGCTGGGCACGGAGAATGTCCTCTATGTGAATGCCGTGACATTTTTGTTGTCGGGCCTTTGCTTATTGCCGATTAAAAATCACCTGTTGACGACCGCTCCACAGATCACGAAGCAGGCTTCGAAGGTTAGTCAGGACCTGCTTGTCGGCATGCGGTTTGTATTTAAGGAAAGGCCGGTCTTGCGTTCCCTCCTGTTCACAACGGTTTTTTATACATTGGGAGCAAGTGCATTTATTTATGTGCTGCCCCTCTTTGTCAATGAGCATATTGAATCCGATCCTGTATGGCTGGGGTGGCTGTGGTCTTCAATGGGGGCAGGGATGTTGATCACGTCCATCGGCCTGAGTTGTGTGAAAAAACTGACGCGTAGAGACCGGGTGATTCTCATGGCTGCTTCCATGGTCGTAGGAGGAAGCGCATTACAAGGACTCGCTCATTCACAGTCGGTCGTCTGGGGGTTTATCCTTGTGACGGTCATCGGGGCCAGTACGGCTGCCTTTACGCCTATTGCCTGGTCAATCATTCAAGAAACAACCCCCAATCACTTAATGGGGCGGGTCTTCACCTTGATTAATACGGCGAGCATGGCCATGGCCAGTGGAGGTATGGTGGCTTTTGGAGGGATAGCAGATACCTTTGGAGCCATGACAGGCATCTCTATGATTGGCCTCGTGTTCTTGACCACAGGGATGATCGTGATGATTTCGCATCGTTTCGCCACGGAAGAACCAGAGATTCTCACATTGGACTCGCCTGACTCTACAGTCCGTTTGGATTCAAAAACGGAATGGGGCCCGGTCAGGATTTTCTCTTCCACACCATCCATCAAACGAAAATGGACGGGGAACGACGAGTGGATTCAAAGGGTCTATAATCCATATTCGTCCAGGAAAAAACCAGATGTCATCCCCCATCGTCTTTCTCGCGCTCCGCCTGCCCTTCGCTATACGCGGTAAGCTACTATTAAATAAACAAGATTCTCAGGCCGACGATTATTCCAAAAGAAATTCCTTCTTTGCATTAACGCGGTTCATATTAAAAAATTTAAATGAGAAAACCATGAAGCCGGCCATTAGCTTAGGTTCAATCGTCATGGTGCTATTCTTCGCTTCGGGGTCGGCTCTAACCTTATCTGCGGACCAATCTACGCCGCTTCAAGTGCAAAACCCCCAACCACCAACCGGCGAGAAAAAGGACACCAAAAAGGACACAAAGGAAACCAATGATGGCAGTAAATCCTCAGCCAATGTTTTACAATCCGAGAATTTGAAATTAAAACTGGGATTCATGGCCGATCCTCGCTTGTTTCCCTACGATATCGATTGCCGCGTTGAAGAAAAATCGGTGGAATTGACTGGTGTGGTATCCCTTGAAGAAGAAAAAAATTTGGCCGCAGTTGTCACCACTCACTTGATAAAGGAGAAAGACATTATCAATCATATCGAAGTTCGTCCGGCTATCACTGCGACCATGCAAGCCACCAGGGACGCCCGCCTGACCGAATTCATTAAACAGCGATTTGCCAGTAGCCAAACGTTACGAGAAGCCAACTTTTCTATTGTCACCATTCGGGGGGTCGTCTCCTTGAGCGGTCAGACGCGTTTTCAGGTGATTGCCTTGGAGGCCGCGCAAGCCGCCCGGGAAATTCCCGGGGTCATTGCTGTTCATACTCACCATATTCGGCTCGAGGCAGGGAATGACTGAGGGACTTCATTCGGGTAGATATGTCCAACCCTTCTCTATCTTCTTCCAGCATTCCTGGCTCTCTTGCCACCAATCCACCCCTCTTATTTCAACGGAACTTCGGACTCCTCTGGTGGAGTCAACTGATTTCTCAAATCGGAGATGGAGTGACCAAATTGGCCTTGCTCTGGTTTGTGTATGCAGTCACCGGCTCCCCGCTTCAAACCACAGTTATTGGAATCCTGCAAACACTCCCACCAATTATCTTAGGGCCTTTCATCGGGGTCTTCATTGACCGGTCTCCAAAAAAATTCCTTTTAATCGGCACCGACCTCATACGGGCACTGGTCATTGGATTGATTCCCTGTCTGGTCTCACACGAGGCGTTTACAGTTGAATATTTATACGTATTGGTGTTCTGCAATGCAGTGGCCACTTCCTTATTCGCTCCAGCCTTATTCGCTTCCATTCCATTTATCGTGGAGAAATCTTCCTTGACCGCCGCGAATGCCTTATTGCAAAGCACGATGAGCTTAGGCGTGATCTTCGGTCCCCTCTTGAGCGGGCTAGGAATCGCTCTGTTAAATTCCCAGGAAGTGCTCTGCATCAATGTGCTCACCTATATCGGATCGGCACTATTCCTGGTATTTATCTCCATTCCTGAAGTGAGGCAACAGGGGAAAACGCTCAAATCCTCCATGTCCGTGTATTTACAAGATTTGAAAGAGGGCATTCAATTTACTTTTTTCCGTCAACCTATCATTCTCCCGCTCATTCTCACTGCGGGCCTATACAGTTTTGTGATGAGCGCGTTTCACACCTTATTGCCCGTCTTTGGCCGGAATATGTTGAAATTGGGACCAGTGGAAGTCGGCTATATCACATCAGGGGTGGGCGTGGGTCTATTTTTGGCCTCTGTGTTTCTTGCCAAAGTTGATCTTGGACCCCTATGGCGCCGCATTCGTTTATTGGCAACAACCAGCCTCCTGACAGCATTAGCCCTCTGGGGATTCACCGAATTGACCGGGTTGGCCTTCAGCCTATTTGTCGTTATCGTGATTGGGATAGGAAGTGGGGTCTTGACACCAATTGAGTGGGGAATTATCCAGGAAATTTCTCCTCCACAACTTCTCGGACGAGTGCTCGCTCTCTATGGAACATTGGCCATGCTCGCTGCTATTGGGGGGATGACGACATTTGGATGGATGATGGAACAATTCGGTGAATCGGTGACTCTCGTGGGGATGGGTGTCGTCCTCCTCATGACGTCCTATGTGGCCGTACGAATCTCCCGACGGGTCCGACATGAAAACCACAGGGTTACAGGTCTTCGATAGGAGCGCCTTTCTATTTTCAAGCCATCATTTCAAGATTAGGGAATATCTCCGTGAAGTGGCAGGAATAACGATGTACGGATAAAACAGCGGATAACTGTGGGTGACTTCATGCGTAACACTTTCCTTTCTCCCATTTCTCGGGTACGAATAACCAATTTTTGCTTTTTAGGCCTAGATAAAAATTTTTATTCGTAAATTTATTTTTCATCAAAACTATTATAGTAATCGATAACCTGAGTTGACTTGACGGTGAAAGCACTTAATTAAGGAATGAGTGTGTTTTCCGGTTTTCCGTGATCGATTCCAGCGCATGAAGCAAGGTCTCCATGTGGTATGGCTTGCCAAAAAATGCTTCTACTCCGAGTTCCCGGGCTTTATTCTCCAATTGAGGATGCTTATCTCCCGACATCAGAATCACAGGAGGAGAACATTCTTGATACTTGTTGTGTAATTCCGCAATAAATTCAGTGCCCGTCATAATCGGCATTTGCTGATCGGATATCACGACATCAATCGGCTTGGTTTCTAATTTTTCCAAAGCCCTGCGACCATTTTCGGCCTCCACACATTGGTATCCCCAAGTCTTAAGGGCTGCGCCCAGAAGATGGCGTGTCAAGACATCGTCATCCACGACCAAAATGAGATAATCTGCTTTTTCTTTTGTGGTCTCGCGCGGATGAAGAGAATATTTGTGAGTTGACGAGATAGCCATGCCCCCAGTCCTCCACATTCAAGATTGTGAATGAACACACGATTATTCCCGCAGGAGTAGATCCAAAAAGTCCCTTGTAGGAAAAACAGCAACCCGTTGAAAACCTTTGGGGGAATGGAGGAAATTAAAACTTCAGTCCTCAGGATTTTACGTTGGTACGGTACCCATGTGAACTAGAAGAAACCCTTGCATAGAAGCGGTTGGAGAAATTTGAGAGAAGAATGCCCTAAATACGGAAGTGTCTATAAGATGCTGCAAGACGTCATTCGAATGCCCTTATCGTTACCAAAATTCTGAAATCACGCGGGAAATTTTCCCGGAATAGTAAATTGGAGGTGGGTGACGGAAAAAACCTTTATCCTACTTAGACCAATCTCTTGATAGGTTCTAGAATTTTTGCGAAGGAAGATGACGGTTTTCCGGAAGGAGTGCTCCCCTTACATTCATGCTTGTCGGTCAAGCGTTGCTTTGCTTTTTAAATATCCTGCACACTGACTATGTCCACACCGACATTTGCCGGCAGGTGCAGTGATGACATTTGCACATTCTTCAGAACAATATTCCTGCCCTTCTGGAGCTTGGCATGAACAGGAAGCATGGGCACAGGTGGTGTCCATCATGGACCTTCCTTTCTTTCCGGAAAATTTTTGTTAAAAAGTACGGAGAAATTTTCAGATTTTTCATCATTCTTCTCAATTCTCCGCTTAAGATACCTGCCACCGATTCATATGTAAGTTTTCTTAAAATTTGATTTTTCCAGGCTGTTTTTTTGGATTCCCCGGCATCTGTTCTCTTGAATCAAATTATTCTCCGTCTACGGATGCCAAGTCAATGAGACACAGTATTTCTCATATTCTATCCGTAGTATCCTCAATTTCTTGAATCCAAAGGAGGTTTTAGAATTTTTTGGGGCACGATTAAGAAAAAGGATGTTTGGCTTTTTCAAAGTAGACAACATGCGTATCGCTGGCGGCTTTTTGTCTGATGCGGGACCGGTCTGCCACTTAGGCATAATTGGGATGAAGGGCAGCCCAACCCTGATTGAGGGGATCACTACTTAACAAAGGAGTTTATGATGAAAAATTCGCTTATTGTCGGTATGACCGTAGTTGGATTGACTTGCTGGATAAGCCCTGCCTTGGCCTTATTTGAAGAGGATAAGGCAGAATTATTGAAGAATACGACAATCACGCTGGTCGAAGCCGTAGAAAAAGCTTCGATGAATGTGAAGGGAAAAGTTGTTGAGGCCGAATTGGAAAAGGAACACGGCAAAACCGTGTACGAAGTCAAGATCATTGATGAAACCGGAACAACCCGGGAAATTTACGTGGATGCTCATTCCGGGAATGTTGTGAAGATTGAAAAGGATTAATTTTTTCCTATTCATTCACCTTACAAATAATTCCCGTGATTTCCTTCCCTTCATCACTTGATTAACACACAGATGGGAAGAGATCCGTTCTCAGGAAGTTGAAGATGGCCGGTGGCCCCAAAGGGATAACCAGGTTGGTTCTTCCCTAAGGGCCACCCCACCTGGGTCTGTGACCGAAACCTGTTCAGATCTCAATGGCGGATAGCGATCCGTTTAGCCTATCGCATAATGGAAAATTCAAGTCTCCCCACATCCCCTCCACTGGAGATTTCCCTCCAAGTGTCAATCTTAAGACGATCCTGAGAAATTCCCTGAGATGCTGTCAGCCTGGCCATCAACATATTCGCCCGTTCTGAAGCCAAGGCTGCAACCCGCTCTCTGGGAACAGGTTCAATCGCCACAAGTTCCTCCAGTAATGCGACTTCTTGGTCAGGAGGCGTTTTCTCAGGGAATGTCTCCCGGTAGAACGTCTGAGCCGCCTCCGGACCCTTGGAGAGCG
Organism: uncultured Nitrospiraceae bacterium; assembly: GCA_963734345.1. GTDB lineage: Bacteria > Nitrospirota > Nitrospiria > Nitrospirales > UBA8639 > Nitrospira_E. The sequence continues at coordinate 209,660 of CAVTGT010000007.1, read as the reverse complement.
ATTGTTCTTTTTCAAACGTGGCAATGCGAGAGGTCACGGCCATGATGCGAAGCATGTGCAGATCCTCCGCGCTGAGAACTGGTTGAATGTTCAAACTGATAGAGGGAGTGTCCTTCAAAAATTTTTGCAGACGCGCAATCCGTTTCTCCATTCCTTCCGACACTGTTTTGGTGCCGGCTTTGAAAATCACCGGGTCAATCTCGATTTTCTGAATCTTAGAATTGTGTGTGACCAGTCTGCCGATTAATCGCAACGGGGCGGTGATGATATTGACAATCGCATTTCGCAACGATTTCCAAATGGCATCCCGAATGCTGAATTCCGGCTTATTCAGTGGACCATCCACCTCAATGTTTAATTTAATGTCTCCATTGATATTTTTGATTAAATCGACAACCAGACCCAACGGGAGACCCATAGTCTTGTCGGTCAGATCATCTCCTCCGGCACGCACCACACGCAAATCAGAAATCCCGATTTTACTTTTTGACTGCAAACGTTGTTCCTCAATTTGGACATGAATCTTCGTCTTTAATTGCCCGGATTGCGTTCCCCAACCCAGCAACTTCTCCGCGTACGGGTTAAAGGACGAAACCGCAAATTTCTTCACCTCTCCGTCAACATCCAGATAAAAATCATTGCCCAACATTTTGATCTCACCCTCCACATGTATGGATTCCTCATCGGGTGTGGAGGCGGTGATGTTCACGCGGCCCATTTGATTGGAGTCGGATGTCAGACTCTTCATACTCACCATGACCTGCGTCAGTTCTTTGCGATATTCGGGTTGAGTCGATTGGTCAATAAAACGAATTCTACCGTCCTCTAGGTGAATCTCCCCGATTTGAAAGGTTATGCCCGATTTCGTTTTTGACGACGGCGGCTCCTCGGGACGATTCTTTTGGAAATGAGCGAGGACGGGGAGCGTTCCTTGTTTGTCACGAATAATTTCCAGGGAGACGTTTCGCACTGTGACTCGAGAGATGACCAAATGATCCGGACCGGTAAAATCCACATCCGAAACCTTCAGAAGTTGGCCGGTCAGAAAAGGATTTGGTTGGGTACCGACCTGAATGTCGCTTACCGCGACCTTACCTGTTATGCGGATTGAAGTAGAATCTTCCGGATGAACGCCTACATGGAATGTACTATTCACTGTTCCGGAAACAGGCGGGATTCCGGAAAGAAAATCCTGATATGGCGAGATACGCGCATTCTGTATATCCCACTCACTGTCAAGAGAAAACGGACTCGTCCGCATCTGCCCTTTGGCAACCACCAATCCCTTTTCGGAAAGCATGCCCTGCAAGGCAATGGGGACCGGCTCCTGACCGTGGGTCGAAAAATTGGCAACATGAAGAAAAATTTCATCCGCCTGTACCTGAGGATGTGAGGGATTAGTGAAATCCTGATACATTAACGTTCCGTTATTGAGCTGGAAATCCTGCACGATCAGAACAAACCCGGAAGGTTCTGAGGAGGATGAATCCTTTTGGCCTAATTGATCGACATTCAACATTCCATCGCGCTCACGGACCACTGAAACAACGGGATGGTCGAGCACCACACTGGGAAGCTGAATGTGTTTTTGCAATAACGGCCAGAATCGAAATTGAGCCTGAAATTGGTCGATAGCGACCACGGCTTCATCCGAATCTCGTTCATTCATCTCAAAATTTGTGAAAGTGATTCGCCGGTCAATATAGTTGAGAGAAACGTCTTCCAGAACGACGTGGTGACCGGTGATTTTTTCCAATTGAAAAACTGTGAACCTCTGAATACCCCATGGCACTCCAACCAGCAATACCCAAATCCCCAATAAGAGAGAAAGCCCGATTGCAGCAATAACAATTTGCCTGGTTGTCAGGTGTTTGATCATGCGAGTACATCTCGGACACGGCCAAGGGGCCGACTATTTGTTACGTGCAGAGAAAAGTCCGATTCGAAATGAGGAATTCAAGTCAACCCTTGGAAGAGTCTGGTCACACACTCCATTGATGCGTCACGACACAACCCGGTTACCAGCCAACGAACTCAATATCAAACAGAAGGCTATCGTAAACAAAAACTTACCTATGACTAACTACCATAAACCCTATATTGCATTCTTAAAGAAGTCACACCTTTCCAGGGTTTTGTTCAGTTCAATACACCCCTTCTCCCGGCTATAGTAAGGCATTCAAAGCTAAATTCATGAGGAAAAATCGAATGGTAGCCGTTTCCCATCCCCCAACCGGTTAATGAGTGTACAATGACAGACCAAATGGAAGAAAATTGGATATGGAAAGAAGGCTCCACCGGGATGATTTTCTATCCATCTAACCTGGTGAACCCGATCACCACAGAAATCGATAATATTTAAGAAGGTGAGGATTTGGTGGGAACACGAATCGTAGGACATTCTCCTAACCAATATTCCCGTAATTGTGACACCATAAAGAGGGGACGGATATTTCTTGTTGACGATCATGCCCTTGTGTTGGAAAGTTGCAAAAAGCTCCTTGAACCTTATCATGACATTGTCGGAGAAGCTCAGAGCACAACTGATTTGGTTAGCCGCATTCAAAGCGCCAAACCCGATGTTATTCTTATGGACATTACGATGCCAGGGCAAAACGGCTATGAGGCGGCACGAAATATAAAACAGAAATTTCCAACCGTACAAATCATTTTTGTGAGTATGCATCTGGAACCCACGTTTATCATGGAAGCCTTTCGTGCCGGAGGCCAGGGATATGTGCCCAAGCAAACCGCAGGAAGCGAATTATTATCAGCCATACAGCTTGTGATGAAAAAACAGTTCTATCTTTCCCCGCTTATTCCCGAAGACGTGCGAACCACGGTTTGCGCCCAAATGGAGGGCATACCGGGAACAGAACTTTCAGGAAAATTGACTCCCAGACAGAAGGAGATTCTCAAACTGGTGGCACAAGGTTTTTCTTCGAAAGACATTGCCAGTGAGCTTGATATTTCTCAAAGCACCGTCGCCTTCCATAAAACCCAAATCATGCAGGCATTAGGTCTCCATTCCAAAGCAGAACTCACAAAATACGCAGTCATGTCAGGAATCTCTCCTCTTTAAATAGAGGGATTGTTGAAAATAATACTTGCCCCGGCATTCCCTGCCGTTGCCGCATTTCTAACGCGCAGGCAGGTTGCCACTTGGCTGCCTTCGAGCGTAAGTAAGGTTCCTGGATCTTTATTCGTGGGGGAAAAGTTTTGGAAGTGAAAGCAAGACCTGGACTTAGGAAAAGAAAAACCTAAAGAAATACCTGTAGTGAGAACGCAGGGGTTTTTAACTGTTAGAGGGAAATAATGCCGTGAGAAATGGCATATTTGGTGAGTTCTGAGGTCGTTTTGAGCCCCAAAATTTGCATAATGCGGGTCTTATGAAATTCCACAGTCTTCACAGCCAGATTTAATATCACCGCCACCTCTTTATTGGCTTTTCCCTCGGCAATCAATTGTAGGATTTCAATCTGCCTTTGCGTCAATGTGGAAGGGTTGGACCCGTGATCGTCCTTGGGAATGGAGGAAGGATCCAACGCTTGATTCACAATAGACTGAGCGACGGAAGGTGAGACATATGTGCGTCCCTGGTGGACCTCCTTAATGGCAAAGACGAGTTCTGCCGTCGCAGATTGCTTCAACACATAACCCGATCCACCGGACTTGAAGGCATCTCTGACAAAATTATCTTCCGCATGCATGGTTAAAAAAATCAGTTTAGTGTGAGGTTCACATTTTTTGATCTGCCGCGCCGCTTCCAGGCCATTCAAGAGAGGAAGGGAAATATCGATAATGGCAATATCCGGAGTATGCTCCTTGACGGCTTGAACAAGCGCACGACCATCAGTGACGGTCCCTACTAACGTAAAATCGGTTTCCAACAGTTTGGTGAGTCCCTCACTGACCAGGACATGATCCTCGGCTAAAAGAACTCGAGCTTTGCTCATAATTAAGGATGAACCTGTGATCAAATCCAGGATTAATGAAATTTGAGGAAGGTATTATGGAAGAATTACTCTAATTAGTCTAGGAGGCATCAACCTTTATTCCTTCGAAGGCCTCAACGTACCTACCCCTACCCCTCCTGAAATAATGAAATTGTACCTAATCAACCACCCCCAAGGGTGCTCCGGCCGGTTCCGGCACAAAATCGTGTCGATTCACAGACCCGGAAGATCGGGTGAAGGGAACCATAAGGAATTTGTGGCCCGGGATTTTTATGTGCCCCTTTGGATTTTGGGTATGGGAGGGGTAGGAGGATTAGGCGGAAGAGGATGTGGGGGAGGGTTTGGAATCGGTTCGGGATTGGGGAAGGGATCGGGGTTGGGATTAGGATCGGGATTAGGATTTGGAAATGGAGTTGGCGGGAACCCTCCCTGTTGTCTTTGGAAGTGTAGGGAATTCGGTCTTGTAATTTTTGAGAAAACGAAAATTGTGGATGGGCATGCGCTGCCCTTTTTCTCACCAATGAATGGTGGATTCACACGATTTTGAGACATAGCATTCATGGTGGTTATCGTCGTTTAGCCACAACAGCCCAATTAACATTAGAGAGGAAGCTTTCGATATACTTCCCTCGTTCGGACGGTTGGTAGTCCAACAAATAGGCATGTTCCCAAACATCCATCACCAAAAGAGGACGAAACCCTGCCACATTGCCGAATTCGTGCAGACTGATCCAATGATTGGAAAGTCGGCCGTTTTCAGGATTTTGATAGCAAATGACCCAGCCGACACCCCGCATTTTCCCCGCGCTGGAAAAGTCTGTCATCCAGATATCCACGCTTCCAAAGCTGTCTTTTATGGCTTGCTCCACAACAGGCTGGGTTTGAGGTCCTTTGGATCCCTGAGAGGACATATTTTCAAAATATAATTCATGCAGAACCATGCCATTGTATTCAAATCCCAACCGCCTGGTGAGTTCGGAATAAGCCGGCATTTCCTCCTGGTCTACCTTCCCGTCTTTCAAGATTTGTGCAATGTGTTCATTCAGGGTGTTGGTGGCCTTTACGTAGCCTTCATAAAGTTTAAAATGCATCTCCAAAGTTTTATCTGAAATACCGTTTAATCTCTTAAGGTTGAATTCTTTGACCGGATATTTTTGGTGGTGTTTCATGCAACGTATCCTCCCTGAAATTACCTGAATGAAAGGATCAGCCCCTTTCTCACATGTCTCACATGTCTCACATGCTTAAGTCCTCATGCATTGGGCCTCATAACATCTTGAATCACTAACAATACCGTGACAAAAACATTTGGATAACTGGAGGAAACCCTTGAAAGCCACCCAGGTCATGTCCGGAAATGGTACAGAGCACTCAAACAGGATGGAGTAAACCAAGCCAGGGTTTTACCCAGTCGTGTTTCCCATGACCTTGGAGTAGATTGTTCGTATGAACCACATTAAAAAAGGCGCTTTGAAGAAAAGTTTGAGGTTCCGATGAAAATCCAGTTGACCATATCCGAACACATGGGCAGAGATTTAATTGAATTACAACCCCGCTTGGGGCTTGAAAAGATAGAAGATCTGGCTATTCATGCATTGAATGTCTTGCGCTACCTCATGAATTTCCTTCCCCATGGCGATTGCACCCTTTCCCATGCGGCGGTGCAATGGATTTCCCAACCCGCGTTGGTGCCACCTTTAACAGAATCTTTTCAGGAAGCTCCCGCGGGATCCCATACGGAAATTGATAGTCTGATCCTTCAGGAAATTCATCGTCTGCTCGATGACGATCATATTGATCAGGCAATAAAAGCCACCCATATACTCAAACTCCTCAAATCCCACGCGATCGAAGGAGCGAAGAACCATCTGGTGAAATCCGAGATGCTCCTTACAGCCGCGGAAACGTTTGCAGCCGAATGTGATCCCGAAACAGCCGCTCAACTCATTATCGATGCCACCCGCGAAACAACCCCGGAAACCACTGATAGCTCTGAGAAGAAAATATAACTCATACTTCTTTTACCCATTCTTTTCAGAACAATCCGACAGCCTTCCCCATACCACTTTGTGATGGGTCTCTCGCATTCCGGACTTGAACCCTTCCGGCCAGGCCCACCAGTGCTTGGATTCTGAGGAAAAATAGCATGACCGATTCCGTATTGGGCACCTTTTACTACCCCTGTGTATCTTTTTGTTGAATTATTTCAGAGAAATCAAATACAGTACATTTGCTGTTAACGATCTTGCATGGGCCAGCCATATTGTGTTGTGACATTGGAGGTGATCTCAGTGCTTCCCAACGAACCAAAATTTCTCCTTACAGCCAAGATTAAAGAATTTTCCATCCCTCCCATTACCGACGGACTCGTCATCGGAAAAGACGCGGCTATTGGTGTCAGCGCACTGCAAAAAGCGCTCCGATTGCTCATTCCCGAAGAATTTGACCATATCGAAATTCAGGACGAGATCATCAATAGTATGTTGATACGATGTTCCATCACCAGAAGATTATCCGAAAAGCGCGTGGTGGCTTTTCTTCTTGATCAGATAAAGCCATTGATGACGGCTGATGAAATCCTGCACATTCAATTGGATACAGAAATCACCATTACCCAAGAATTGTAGAATTGTCTCGTGGTTCATTTAACCGCACAGGATGCCGTGAGTCCTTCAGTTTTGAAGGTGTCCTCAGACATGCACCTGCGTGATGTAAATCCACATCATCGACTACAGAGTTATGAAGTCTATGCGGTATTTTCGGAAGTCGTGGATCAGAAACCTTCCGATCAATTTCTGGGTATCGTTCCCAAACATGTGGTAGGCCGGTATCCGTATAGAATCTTTGGGGATCTTTTATCATTTTCCACCTTTTCTCAGGTCGACCCCTCCACTCCCCTCGATGTGCTGTACTCGGAATTTCAACGAAACCGGACCGATGCCTTTTCGGTCATGGAAACCGGGCAGCGGTTTGTTGGAGCGGTTACCCCCACAAGCCTGCTTGAAACTCTCTGGCATCGTGAACAATTTCTGACCGCACGACTTCAAAATGAGATAAGTGAGGAAATATTCGCGACACGGCAATTACATCAAGCCAATAATGAAATGGAAACTCATTTGGGAAGTGGCGACAATTTAGTTTTTGACCATAAGCAACAACTGTTGGCGCTTTCGGAAAGCCTCATCTCCACTGAAAAACGAGAACGGCGGGCCTTAGCCGGTGAGCTGCATGATCATCTGGCGCAAATTTTGGCAGTCGGCCGGATTAAACTGGCTCAAGGAACCCACTTAACAAAAGATTCGGAACTTCTGAATCTTCTGAACACCGTCGATCAATTCCTTCAGCAATCATTGACCTATACTCGAACCCTGATGACCGAGCTGAGTTCTACGCACCTTCATCGATCGGGCCTGCTGACGATTTTGGAAGGTCTAACAGAAAAAATGAATCTGTTTGGTTTAACCGTCACCCTCGAAGCCGAACAGCCTTTGCCTGACTTATCGGAAAATCAGGAATTCCTTCTTTATTGGTCCCTTCGCGAATTATTATTTAATGTGATTAAACATGCCCACGTCGAACAGGCCACCATCTCTATTCGGCAGCTCCACGGCACACACCTTCACTGTATAGTCTCAGATGATGGATGCGGTTTTGATCCTGCAACAGTGACGATTCCATATATTGTTCAGGATCATTTCGGGTTATCCGGCATCCGGGGGCGAATGACCGCGCTCCAGGGAACGATTTCACTCGATTCTTTTCCAGGCCGGGGCACACGGGTCTCTCTCACCATTCCCCTATCACAGCCCTTACACTGATTTTCAGTCGAACACACCAAGGGTTTCGAACAGTTTTCTTGCACTCTCAATTTGATTCGTTTCGATGCGAAGAGGGGGACTTAAGAACGATCAGCCACGATTTTTACCCATGCTATTGTCGGTAGAACCCTCATTTTTACAGAAGAAACAGATCAATTTGATAAATCCATCCTTAAAAAAAGACCAACGAGGGAAACCGACTATTCCTGTTTTTTCTTGTAATGGTCTGGTTGCCCAAAGGGCTGACCGGTTGCGTCGGGAGACCTTTCCGTATCAGACGGCTGCTTGGGGACGGGTGAAACATCAGGAAGTATGGCAGGTTCATCAGTTGGAGACTCGGTTCTTACAGGTGGCGTGGATGAGGCGGTACCGGCAGCCCCGATATCCGGTGGCGTTCTCACTCCCCCGCCGATGACCGGAGAGCCCTCTAATTCTGTGTTATTGTTTGTAGGAGGTAAAGTGGACGACCCATCCTGTCTGCTTTTGGAATCCGCTGTGAATACTGCGGCGGCTCCCTCATGAGATCCATACCCGAAGACTACGCCCGTTAAGGAAAATAGGACAGCCCATATGATTCCCCAATACCAGAATGATCTGCGGAAGACGTTCGATTTCTTCATGGCTCATTCTCCCACTTCTCGGATTGACATCCACACAGCGTATGACGAAGTAGATCCCTCATAGGAATAACCTTTCTCACCCACAACCTATCTCCGAGCCCCCTTTGGTGGAATTCTGGCATTTATAACGTCCGAAGGTAAGCGGAAAGATCCTTCTTCTCTTCTTTGGTCAATTGAACGCCAGTGACTAAGGCAAAGAACTCCACTGTGTCCTCAAGTGTCAACAGGCGCCCGTCGTGAAGATAAGGAGGAGAGTCCTTAATTCCCCGAAGAGGGAAAGTTTTGATCGATCCCTCAGCCCGTCCGTGATAAAACCGTTCCACTCGCAAGTCATGCATCAGGTTATCGGTAAAATACGGGGCAGTGTGGCAGGCCGCACATTTAGCTTTTCCGGAAAATAAGGCCTCCCCCCGCAATTCTGATTCGGTGGCTTTACGAGGTTCCAACCGGCCAAAGAGGTCCAGCTTCGGCGCGGGCGGAAAATCCACCAGTTTCTGGAACTGGGCCATTTTCATGACTTCGGTCCGGGTCAAATCACGACGACCCTTTTTTTCGGCTGTTGCCAGATCATGATCGAAATAGGCAGACCGGTTTTCAAATTCAGAAAAATCCTCAACGGACGACAGGGCTCGCTTGGATCCAAAGACCTGTTGAATATTGAGGCCGCGTAAGGAAGGCGTTTCGATGCGAAACCTCGAGAATTGCGGCCGGTTATCAGGGTTCAAATGAATGGCTCCATTGGTATGCCCGTTCACATGACAGTCAAAACAGGCAACGCCACGACTGGGCGGAACCGTTTTCCGGTCGTCAGTCGCATTAAATTGCTGTTGGGGAATTTTTTCGACTAATAATCGAACTCCGTCAAATTGCACCGGTGAAAGAATTCCATCAAACAACGCGTAAAAATTCTCATTGGTAATTTCTTGACCTTGGGAGACATCTCCCAAATCCGGCCGGCTTGTTAAGAAAAGAGGAGGAGGAAATTCCGGCAAAAAATGATCCGGCACATCATGAAGGACATCGAACCGTTCACGCTCAGGATGAATCTCCGTCATCATTGAAGGAAACACCATGCCACCAGTTGAATGAAGCGGATGCGGCAAAGGCAGATAAGGAAAAAGATCTTTGGCTTTGATGTCCTCCTCGGGCATTTGAGCAAGTTGCTCAAAGGTAAGGCCCTTCTTTAATCGTGCCGTGGGACCTTTGGCAATGGGTTTCCCGCGGGTCATCGTTTCCCCTTCCACAAATTGAGGAGACAAATCATACCGCTCTTCAAGGATTGATTGCTGTAGTGCCTTGATCTTCGATCGCTGCTGGCTTTCCCGCTCAATCACCTTCTCCAGTGGATCATCGGGACTCAGATCAAAGGCAAACGAACTGGGAGTCCGCCCCCCAAGGGTATGAATAGCCGGAGGATTGGGAGTTCCGGGTTTGGCATCCGGAGCTTCTTGGGTATCGCCTTTTCCAACGGGTTGATATTGTGGATATGCGCGTTTCCAATCTTTGACCACCGCCGGTGGACCGATTTGAGGAACCAATTGTTCCGGACCCGGCACTGCCTCCCAACTTTTTGGCCTTTCCTGGTCCGCTGCGTATGCCATCCCCAAACCGCCGACGACCAACATCAACCCACAGAGAAAACCTGAGGAAACTTGAGATGTCGATTTTTTGAGTTTTGAATAATTGTTCATCAATCTCCTTCTTTCATTCTTTCATTTCCCTCGATGTGACAAAAGCCAACTGTTGGCCCCTTGGATGTTGAATTGTCAGAAAAGAACTCCTCATTGAGATATTTCCCATTATGGTGTTTTCCACACGGGTTTCCCTTTGAATCGAAAAGCCGCACCAGAGGCTCCCGTCCTGATTTAATATCACCTGAACCCGGGAATTATCCAAATGATCCCGTAAGACAAAGATCGGGAGGTCTTCGCTCTGAACTTCCAATGCCACTCTCCGCTTACAATCCTCTCCACAGGCCTTTCCACGAATTGAGTTGATTTAAAAAGAGAAGTAATCTAATGCGGTGCTATAGTCTTCCAGTCACAGCCAGAATCACCACAATCAACAAGATAAGGCCAAGACCACCGCTTGGGTAGAACCCCCATGAAGAGCTGTACGGCCATGTCGGCAAAGCCCCTACCAGAAGGAGAATAAGAATAATAAGTAGGATGGTAGACATGGAAAAAATTTCTCCTCATCTCTGAAGGTTAATAAACGGTCATTTTCCCTGCCGGAAACACCTCCGGTTTTATGGAGAGTCCCCCTACGTCCAAAAAACTCACTCACGATGCGAAAGGCGTATGTTTTTGAGCGATGTCTTCCTCTTGGATCCAAAAAGAGGAGGGACCTTCGCAGACAGGGTGAGCCAGTTTGAGCAAGGCTCGCCGCGGCCAATCCCCGAATAAACATCGAGACATTCCCCGCTCCACCAATACAGTGACGGTCACGGCGCCACCCTCATGATTTTCATTCATGATACTGTTCTCCTTATCGCTGCATTCCATTAAATGAAATCCGCTAAAGAGGTTGCCTCCAAGCAAACTATCGAAGCATGCCTTATTGACCGCGTTCGCCTGTCTCTTGACTACCTTATTTTTACAAAATTTTCTCTGAGGGGAGACCTGAGAAAAACCCTGGGTTGGATGAGCAATAACCCTGGTCAGGAATCATTCGCGTGGCTTCCGCTGTCATTTTACTTAGACAATACTGATCCGTTGAGGCTATACTTTTCTCAGTTTCGTTTATTCACGACATGTCTCGAAAGGCGCTCCATACTCGCAACAGCGGCCGACAACTTCATCATTCCCCAAGATTCGAGATACGGTTTGCAGGCTACAATTTCCCTTATTGAACCGTTTCAGGGTCAGTCCCTTTCTATTACAGATGATTGCCGTTGCGTTCACGAACCGCCAAAGACGGCTTCAAGGATGCTGATGAGACGATGGATGACACCGTTTCCGGTTATAGGTAAGCTGAACCCAGGAGCCGGTTTACTCTTCTTCAGTTCAACAGGAAGCTTGCGAAGGCATGATGGCGTCTCAAGACCGATTCAAAACCGGTGCACGGGCAAAAAAATTAGATATCAGCCTGTTAATAGCCATCTGCGTTCTCATTGGCGGGATTTTTGTGTTGGACCTGTTTACCCAAACGGGAGTGGCCACCGGCATGTTATATGTGAGTGCCATTCTGCTTACCCCGTGGTTGCCCCATGCCAAATCCTCATTCCTGGTCGCTGGAGTCTGTACGGTCCTTGCCATCATTGGAATGATCTATTCGCCAGGCGTGAACGTCGTGCATTCCGGCAGCACCATTGCCGGAAATGCCGTAGTCAATCGTCTGTTGTCGATTTTTATGATTTGGTCAACCGCTCTTCTCACTTACCACTATCGTCAGGGAACGGAGGTCAGACTTCGGTTAGGGTCTATTGTGGAGTCCTCGCACGACGCCATTATCGGTCAAACGCTCAAGGGGGAAGTCACGAGTTGGAACCAAGGGGCCGAGCAGATGTTCGGGTACTCGCCACAGGAGAGCATCGGGCAATTGATGACATTTATTTTCCCACCTGACCGGCTTTCCGAAGAAAACGACATTCTGGAAAAACTCCAGAGTGGAAAGCAGATAAACAATTTTGAGACGGTTCGACGCCGGAAGGATGGACAGGACATTCACGTGTCACTGACTATTTCTCCGATTATCGACCGGTGGGGCAACTTGATCGGCGCCTCGAAAATTGCACGGGATATTTCCCAACACAAACACATGGAAAATCTTTTAGCGGTTCAAAATCTGACCTTGGCCCGTCATGCAACCTCTCTGAAGCAATCAAACGAAGATCTCGAACAATTTGCCTATATTGCCTCTCATGATCTTCAAGAGCCCCTCCGGACGATTCATGGTTTTACGCAACTGTTAGCGGAACGCTATCAAGACCGGTTGGACGACCAGGCCAGGGAATTTATTGGATTTGTGACCGACGGAGCCGACCGAATGCAAATCCTCATTCAGGATCTCCTGAAGTATTCGAGGATTCAGGCCCAGGACCTCAAGACCGTTCCCGTCAATGGGGAAGAAGTCCTGGATGAAATTCTCGAACATCTTCTCATGGTGATTGAAGAAAAACAGGCATCGTTCACGCATGATCCTCTTCCCATCATTGAAACCGACCGGTCACATTTTCAACATGTGCTCCAAAATCTTATTACCAACGCCCTCAAATTTCACGGCCCGGATCCTCCGCATATTCATCTTTCTGCTCAAGAAAGACCCCACGAATGGGTATTTTCGGTCCGGGATAACGGGATCGGCGTCGGATCGGAATATTTCGAGCGGATTTTTCTTCCATTCAAACGACTGCACACAAGAGAAGAGTATCAGGGAACCGGAATCGGCCTGGCCATCTGTAAGAAAATCGTCGAGCGCCGGGGAGGCCGCATCTGGGTCGATTCCGAGTTAGGAAAGGGTGCCACGTTTTCTTTTACTTTTCCGAAATAACCCAGGGGATTGTTCATGCATAATGCCATTGAAATTTTGTTAATAGAAGATAATCCGGCTGATATCCGCCTCACAGAAGAAGCGTTTCGGGCAGCACGCCTCCATAATACCATTCATGTGGTTCAAGACGGCGTCAGTGCGATGGCCTTCATCCGGCAGACCGCACCCTATCAACAGGCTCCCCGGCCCGACCTTATTCTGTTAGACTTGAACCTCCCCAAGAAAGACGGGCGGGAAGTTCTGAGGGAGATCAAAGCCGATCCCCGCATTCGCATGATTCCTGTTGTGGTGTTGACGACTTCCGACGACGAAGAAGATGTGTTGCGTAGCTACGATCTCCATGCCAATGCGTATCTGGTCAAACCCATTGATGTCCTGCGGTTCATCACAATGATTCAATCTCTCGAAAGCTTCTGGCTCTCGGTGGTGAAACTTCCTCCCAAAGAGTTAATGTCATGAGCGATCTCCATTCTCATATCCATTCCATCCTGTTAGTTGAAGATAATCCTGCTGACGCCGGATTGGTGCGGGAGCGGCTGAGGGATGCCTCCGGCATGTCTCCCTTTCATATTACGCACGCACGTACCCTCAAAGAGGCCCTTGAAACCCTTCAGACGACCGCGTTTGACGTCATTCTTCTTGATTTAAATCTGCCGGAAACCAGCGGACTGGAAACATTGAAACGAATCCGGTTGAGGAACTCAGCCATTCCCCTTGTCGTGTTAACCGGCACCGAAGATGAACCTCTGGCTCTTGAGGCCATTAAATTAGGGGCACAGGATTACATCCCAAAGTCCTCCATGAATGCCGTGTTGCTTTCCCGAATTCTTCACTACGCCATTGAACGGGAAAAGAACGACCGGATCCGCCGGGATAGCGAAAGAAAGTACCGGCTGTTTGTCGAAGGGGCCACCGGATTAGCCTTTATTCTCCTGAACCTGGATGGACACATCATTCATTGGAACTCCGGAGCCCAACGACTCTTGGGCTATCCCGAGGACGCGGCGTTAAATCGACACTTTTCGTTTCTCTTTACCCCGGAAGACCAAACCAAAGGTCGTCCAGAAATTGAATTGCGTCGGGCCACATTGGATGAAAAAGGCGATGACGACAATTGGCTCGTACGGGCGGACGGTACACGATTTTGGGCAAGCGGTGCCGTGACCGCTGTCCGTGATACCCAGGATACCCTGATTGGATTTGCCAAAGTGGTTCGGGATAAATCCAGTCAAAAAGAGGCCAGTAATAAATTGGCTGAACTCAATCGAACGCTCGAAGAGCGAGTCAAGCAACGCACCAGAGAACTCGTCCGTAATCAGGAGCGATTACGCGCGATGGCTTCCGATCTGATTCTCACGGAACAACGCGAGCGACGGCGGTTGGCATCGGATCTCCACGATTACCTGGCACAGCTTCTTGTCGTCTGCCGGCTCAAGCTCAGTCAGGGCCCCTCCCTCACCGACATGGAAAGCCTGCGGAAGATCATTCAAGAGGCGGATACTGTCTTGGATCAATCCCTCGTCTACACACGGACACTCGTCAGCCAACTGAGCCCCTCCTGTCTGTATGAATTCGGACTCCCTGCCGCGCTGGTGTGGTTGGGCTCTGATATGGGGAAACAAGGGTTCAGCGTGAAGGTGACGGGAGGCCACCTTACCCTCGATCTCCAGGAAGATCAGGCGGTGCTCCTGTACCAATGCGTGCGGGAACTCCTGTTTAATGTGCTCAAACATTCCGGAGTGAAAGAAGCGACGGTCACATTGGCCATCCAACCGGACAACCGGTTGCAGATCGAAGTGGAGGATCACGGCTGCGGGTTCAGTGAACGACTTGAAGAAAGAAATGAAAGTTCGTCAACCAAATTCGGACTTTTTAGTATTCGGGAACGGGTGGAAGCCCTCGGCGGGAAGGTCACACTCACTTCGATTCCCCAGAAAGGGACACATGCCATCTTATTTGTCCCGCTGGTTAAAGTTGTTTCGGAGGAGCCACAGTACATGGTGCCCATCCCGCATAGATCTCCTCCCAGGAAAATCGAAGACAGCCGCTCGCGATCGGAGAAAATTCGTATACTTCTGACGGATGATCATAAAATGGTCCGTGAGGGATTTTGCCATATCCTGAATGCTCAATCCGATATGGAAGTTGTGGGAGAAGCGGAAGACGGCCAACAAGCCTTTACCCTATGTCATTCCCTCCGTCCCGATGTGATAGTCATGGACCTTCACATGCCTAACATGGATGGGTTGGAGGCGACCCGGCAGATTAAACACACCATACCGGACACCGTGGTCATCGGATTGTCGGTATACGATACTCCTGAGGTTGCCCGCGGGTTCCAAGATGCCGGGGCTGAGACGTTTGTGACCAAGGGGGGACCGGCTGAAAGTTTAATGAAGGCCATCCGGCAATTTTGGCATCAGAGCAAACTTTCCTAACATTCTTCATGAGTTTTAATTGTGTAGGCTTAACCGTGAGACGGAGCCGGATCTTTTAATATCGTCAAAGTCCGACCTGTCAGCATTTGATAAGCCTGGAACATCGTTTTGACAGGAGAAATATGCATGAGGAAGGGATTCTGCCAGTCACTGTCTTCTTGAAAACGGTCTTCCGGAATAATCACCCTTCCAATGTGTTGGGCATACGCAGCTTGAATTTTCAGGGGAATACCCCCGACTGCGCCAATATGGCCATCCGGCGTAATTTTTCCGGTCATCACTCTGTTGGCAAGAATGGGATCATGATTGGCCATCGCCAGGACCGCCAGACTCACCATGGCAGAAAGACTTTCTCCATAGACCGTGATGCCATGGTATGGGACCGACAAAAACACATCCCACGTTCTGGGATCGACGTGCGCGGCGAGCGCAGCCCTTTTTACGCCCTCTTGAATGGCCACCTGCGTGAGTGGCGAGAATTTCCCAGGCCCACTCGAAAATGAAACATTCAGGGATTCCTGGCGAACCTGCTTCCTGAACGCCAGGTGCAGTTTTGCCACCACTCCAATCGGATGGTGAGCCTCGTCCAGAGAGGTTCCCAGAAAGACCACCGTTTGCTGCTGCCAGATCTCATCGTCCGCTTCGGCAAATTCAGGGAATTGGCATAAGCACACGACGAAGAGGAGGCATGACATAACCCGGAAGGCGAGAACCGTGTCGATAAGCGTGTTCATGGATTAGGGCTCAGAAACCGGCAAATACGGGATAATATATTTTCGATCCCCTTCCACCCTCTGATCGACAAAAAGATCGAAGATGCCATCCCGATTGTTGTCTACCCAATAGAATAGGGGCCACTCCACAGTTTCCACCACCGTGTTCCAAAATGTGTTATTTTCATGAAAAATGATTTGTCGGGCCGTTTTATAATCAACGATCCCATCTCCCCTCATAGAGTACTCCCGGATGTACAGTCCCGTAATAATATTCACATCCTCATAGACAAGACTAGCTTCACCGGGTTCTTTCGGCACATCCGCAGCCATGCCGCTTCCGACCATGATCAGACTGAATAGGATTCCGAACATCCAATGAATACTGAGTGAATGCTGATTCACTTGAAGAGTTCCTTCTTGGGGTCTCGACATAGACTGGCCTCTGTTTCCAGATCTCCGGCTTAACAAGCCATGACATCGCTCATCTCGTCATGACTTTTTCCCCTAGCCCGTGTACACCCGGACCTTTCCGGGAAAATGACAACAATGCCGGAGCCTCGGCAGAATGTATTTTCATCCGGTTCAGCAATATGAACGGGTCGATGACATCCCCACACTGAATACAGTGCTTCGCCTGGAATTGAAAGTCTTCATAATCTGAGAAAATATCCATACAGGTCTCTTCGACCATCGTCCCACCGCACCGTGAACAATATGGTTGTTGCAGTCGTTTAACCAGGCGAGGAAAAACTTCGGGATGCTGGGTTCGAATGGCTTCTAGTGTGAATGTTTGCATACAGCCTCCTTAGGTGAGATGCCAATATCCTGATGATGATTATGACTGTAGGCCCCGAACTTGATGGCGCCTACTACTGAAAACCCTTGGTCTGGTCGGAAAGATCCCTTGAGAAGATCCCTTAAATGATGCTGAATCGAAACTGAGGGAATTGAGAGAAAAGATGAAGTCGAGGAAATATCACATGGTGTCCCACGGAATGGGAGAATTGCCCCGTCACCACTTAGCCGTTGCAATGACCGGACAGCACGAGATCGTCCTCTCCGGGTGAAGGAACGATCTAAAGGGTTTCTGGGAAAGAAGGAAACACTGACACGAGAAACCGCTTACTGAGAGACGAGGTGGGGGTTATCAACCGGCTTGCCCGGAGAGGCATGGGAGAAAATAGCAGGGGCGACCACCGTCCGCTCCCGCATGAGATTGAACAATTCTTTTTCCTGCACATTCTGGGTGCTGACCCGCTCCAAGGAATTTTTCCAGACAGCATGGGCTTCCTCCACCAATCCGGATCGGGTCATCGATTCTCCTAGATAAAATAAGGCATAGGCAGAAGAGGGTGCACACTTCACGGCCTGTCGGAATACGTGAACCGCCTTCCCGTATTCTTGATGTCCGAGATACAGATTGCCAAGCCCATTGAGGGCATCAAGATGACACGACCCTTGTTCCAGAGCCGTGCGATACATCGCCATGGCTTGTTCATCCTGATGAAGCCATTTCAAGGTTTGCGCTGTTTCGGTCAACAGCAGGAGATCGGACGGCGATTCTTGAAGGAGGCCCTCGTACATTTTCAGAGCCTCCTTATATCGGTGCAACGACCCATAGGCCAGAGCCAGATTTCTGACAATAGCCGTTTTACCGGGAAGAATTTCGAGCGCTTTTTCATAATGATTGACGGCCAGGTCCATAAACCCGGAGTCCGAGTTCACGGTGTCGGCGATAGTCTGTACAAGATGCCCCGTAAGAAAGAGGGACATGCCGAGAATTTTCGGATCGGTTTGAAGCCGGTCAGTGGGGGCGGAATGAGCGGCATTCCTCACTTGAGCATCCTGTTCGAGAGGTATCTGATGATCCGACAGCCATTGCCGAATAAAAGTGGCGGGAATGGCATAGCTCATATCGGCGCGGAGCAGCACGCTGCCAATCAAAGAACCATGTCGGTCCGTGGCCTGACCGACATAGGGAACGGAATGCACCACCATCCCCAAGACCTGTCCGCTGACGGCATCCACAAGAGGTCCACCGCTGGTCCCCGCATGCACGACACCAGACGCTTGAATGAAGGGGATAATCCGTCCTTGTGTCCTCGAGCGCCCCATCGCCACACCACTGACATTCACCGGTTTGACGGTACTATGGAGGGTCAAGCCCATTTGGAGTGTGTCGATAACACGCGGAAAACCCACAGCGAGCGCTTCGGTTCCTTCCTCGGCAAACGCTCCGGCAAGAGGCAAAACCCGCCCTTGAACGGAGGGGAGATGGAGAACGGCCAAGTCGGCATCTTGATCGATGGCCACCGTTTTCGCATCCGTAAACACCCCTTGATCGGGGACATACACCAGCAATTTGGCTGATGAGGCCAGGACATGAGCATTGGTCAGAATATGTCCGTCCTGACTCATGAAAAATCCGGTTCCAAAGGACAGCGATTTGGCTACCCGATCCACAGAGACCAGAAGAACGGCTGCCGATCGGGATTGCCGATAGATGTCACTGCGCTCGGAAGCCCAAGTCTGCCCCATGCCCACCCATGCATACCAGAGGATGACAAGGGCACACACAGCGTTCATGCGGTGAAAAGATAAGGAAAGTTTTCCAGAAATTCGTATCATGAGGCTAGGAAACCCATAAGAAATTGTATAAAAGGAAACGGGACTCCTCTATTTGTATATTTCCACTTAGATCACCTAGGTTTGTGTTGCCTTGCTTCATCTCAGCTTGATAATTATGATGATATAGAATATTATGGACCAATTTCCATTGTATGTCCAATGACTGTCACCTGATTGACCGCCATTCTGAGGTGAAGAACCTGAGGACCCCCACCTGGACATTTTACAACTTCTCTTTTTTAGCAAAGGAGGGTTATGGCAATGAAGGAATTACGATATTCAATCCTGACCCTTGCATGTTTCGCTCTTCTATCTGCTTCCGCCATAGCCAGACCCGCAGATAACATCATGGCTGAAAAGGGAGGGAGTTCGGGCATACTGACCCAACCCATGACTCCATCCTCCCACGTCATGAGTTCTGATGCTCAGGACCGCATAGGTTCCGCCGGTCAGGAACCTATAAAATTTCAGGGCGAAATCCTGCTTGTGGAAGGCGATCTGTACACCGTTAAGGCTGCAACGGGCAAGGAAGTGCAACTGCATGTGGACGAATCCACGCAATTATCCGGAAAATTGAAAGAGGGAGATCAGATTGAAGCCGAGGTCAATCCAGAAGGTCATGCACTCAAGCTGAAAAAAGCCACAGGCATGAATTAAGCTTCAGGCAAGTCACCTAAAAAAGCCGGCGGAATCCGCCGGCTTTTTTTTGCCCTCCTCATCATTCAGACTTTTTGACTGGCGCGGCAGACTTTTTGACTGGCGCGGGAGGCTCAATCGGGAGCGATGATTTTTGACTTAATATTTCTCGAAATTGTTGCAGACCAGAACCAGAATTTCAACAACATGGACAAAATTCTGGATGACTCCAAGGAAAGATCGAATTGGCCTTCGCTGATTCAGGTGGATAATTCACATATCAATTTGGTTGCCATGAAGAAGGTCGTCCTCAGAGAAGCGAAGGATCTGTGCCCAAGTTGACCGGACCATGGCTTAGCCAGATGCTTCGCCGAGCCTGCCCTGAGCGCAGTCGAAGGGGCTCAGCATGACAACTTATGAAATGTCCCAGTCGGTCGAAAGATCAACCCATTTTGGATTGTCTTTTGCAACCAATTCCAGTTTCTTCGCACGCGTCAAACCTTTGAGCTGTTTCTCGCGAGCGAGGGCCGCGTGAATATCATGAGTGTCTTCGAAGTACAACAATCGTGTGATGCGGTATTTCAATGTAAATTGACCGCCTTTTCCCTGTTTGTGCTCATAAATTCGACGGATGAGATCATTGGTGACCCCGGTATATAGTGTGCCAGATTGGTTAGTCATGATGTACACATAATATTGTTTCATCTGTTTACTAAGCCCTGTCATCCTGAGAGAAGCGAAGGATCTGTGCCCAGCTCAACCGGACCAAGGCTTAGCCAATTCGGCCAGGATATCGGTTTCGGGTCAGGAGATCGGTTAAGGTGTACAATGGTATCCTTCAATGCCAAATTTATAGAGCCAAATTTATAGAACGATCCACTAAATTGATATCCACTTTTTCATGAGAAGCTTAGAGGACATTCGACACCAACTCGCCAACGGGCAGTTTGAGTTTAGTCAACATGCCTTCAAACGAGCTGTTGAGCGAAACATCAGCGATTTGGAGATTCGACAAGCTGGTCAAAATGCCCAACCTATTGAAGATTACCCTGATGACAAGTACGCCCCAAGCCGTCTTCTTCTGGGATTCACCCAATCGAAACGACCTTTGCACATTCAAATTTCCTGCGTAGAGTCTGACTTCTTAAAGATCATCACCATCTATGAACCTGATCCAGAAGAATGGTATGATTACACAAAACGGAGGTAACCATGTTTCGGTGTCATGTGTGTGGAAAAACTGAAGGTCGCGAAGAACTTGTTCACGAAGTATTTGAGATTGATGGACGGCCCGTCCGGGTTGAAAACGTCCCGGCCACGGTCTGCACCCACTGTGGGGAACTAGTCTTTAGTCGCGACACGACAGAAAAAGTTCGACAAATGGTCCACAGTAATGCCAAACCCATGAAATCGGTTCAAATGGATGTGTTTGCTTTCAGATAAGGTCTGCCCGACTAAATTTTCAAGAATTACCATAAGCTTTTAGAACCTTTCCGCCCCGTAATACATCGCTACAAAAAATCGAAGACAACTTCAAAGTTGTCATAGGTCTTTCATCGAGGGTGAAATACGCTTGCGGAGAGCGTCAGACTTCCAACACCAAATTGTCATCCCTGAGAGAAGCGAAGGATCTGTGCCCAGCTTGACCGGATTACCGCTTACCTCGATGCTTCGCTTGCTCAGCATGACAATTTGGCGTGGAACGCCGAAGGGGATCTGAGGTGTCAGACGAGGGGCATCATTTCATTCCTTACTGGTCACTCCTCGTTTTACGCCTGACGTGAGGCATTCAGGAGGAACCTCGTTGTTTTTGACTGTCTCGAATGACTTCGGCAAAGGAAGTGAAGGAATCCCCCTTGGTGACATATTGGTTTCCTCCCGCCTCAGAAAAGGCCTTCGTCACGATCTGATCCCCATGCATGGACAACCCGATGACATAGATTGACGGGTATCCGGCTTTGATGAGGCGGGTGGCTTCGATGCCGTTCATCACCGGCATATTGATATCCATCACGACGACATGAGGCTGGAGAATCTGAACAAGCTCGACGGCTTGTTCGCCGTTTTCGGCTTCTCCGACCACTTGAATATCGGGGCAGGCATTCAAC
Organism: uncultured Nitrospiraceae bacterium; assembly: GCA_963734345.1. GTDB lineage: Bacteria > Nitrospirota > Nitrospiria > Nitrospirales > UBA8639 > Nitrospira_E. The sequence goes on along the minus strand of CAVTGT010000007.1, from coordinate 188,249 downwards.
AGTGTCCCCAATCCTTCGCGGAATATGGGGTGATCGTCGGCAAGGACAACCCGAATGCTTCCATCCTGCTTTTCCGAACACTGGGGAGCCAGGAGAGGAACAGACAGCGGATTTTCCTCAAAATCAGGTTTCTGAGCAGAAAATGGAATTTTGATGAGGACACGAGTGCCCTCTCCCTCTCTCGAATGGATCTCACATGCTCCGCCCAGACTCTCCACGCGTTCCTGAACGTTCAACAGACCGAATTTCTCCATTTGAGGCAGGGCATCACGGGTCGCGTTCAAATCGAATCCACAGCCGCGATCTGCCACTTCAAAGTCAATGAAGTCCGGTGTCGGTTGGGTAATGATAATGTCGGCTTCCAGGGTTTGGGCATGCTTCATCACATTCAGCAGTAATTCTCGAATGACCTGATAAAGGATCACCGAGACAGATTCAGAAGGACGAAGGACATCATCATCAAGATGGGATGTCACCCGAACATGCAAATCATACCGGATCATTTTTTCCGCCAACCATCGGAGTGCCGCCATCAATCCGAATTCATACAAAATAGGCGGACTGATTTGAGGAATGAGATCACGCGTGTATTGCAACGCCTCATCCAGCGATTCTTCGATTTCCCTGACAAGCGGTGTTTGCGGGCTCGAAAGATCCGCTTGTTGCAATTGGCTGATTTTAATCTTGCCGACAACCAGTAACTGTCCCAGATAATCGTGTAATTCAGTGGCAATGCGGCGGCGTTCACGTTGCTCGGTGAGAATGAGTTCCGAAGACAGTTGACGAAGGCGTTGTTGATGCCGAACGAGTGTCTGTGTCCGTTCATCCACCCGTCGTTCCAGCGATTGGGTCATGGATTGGAGTTGGATTTCGATATCTTTCCGGTGTATGGCTGAAGCCAGAATATTCGCCATCGTTTGAAGAAACTTCACATCGTCCTCCCCGAATTCCCTTCTGGATGACGTATGGACACCGAGGACTCCGTGGGGCTTGCCTTCCTGGTCCCGGATGAGGCAACTCATCCCACTCATTACCTGGTGATCAAGCAATAAGGACGGACCGGAAAACCTGGTCTCTTGCGACATATCGGCGACGATCACCGGCTCATCGACCGCCAGCGTATACCCCGCTTGAGAATTGGAATCGGCGCTGACGACGGCGTGGCCGACCAGCCCATTTTTCCAGCCGACTCCGGCCCGAAGAAGGAGAGATTGCCCATCGGGGAGGAGTTCCAGGACTTTGACATATTCAACCGATAAGGTCATGGCAATCTGCCTGACGCCGTCATCCATGACCTTGGCCAAATCCTGTTCCTGAAGCGCCAACTGTCCGAATTTCGCGATCTCTTTTTGCCGGTGGGAGAAACGGATCACCTGGTCTTCCACCTCGCGAAGGTGTGTGATATCCACAAAGGTCAACACGACCCCCTGGATCTTACCGTCACGGTTATGGTAGGGAGTGATCCGAGAAAAGTACGACGGAAGACCTTGAGAAAACCGGCGTGTCTGTTCTTTGGGCTTTGAGGTTCGCAACACGTCCCGGATATCCGTCATTAACGTTTCATCATGGGAAAATGAAGACAATTGGCTGATGGGCCGATCGAGATCGGTATCCAAAAACTGAAAAATTTTTTGAGCGGCAGGGGTGTATTTTTCAATATGTAAATTGGCATTGAGAAATAACGTAGCGATGTCCGTCGTCCGGAAGAGGTTTTCCATGTCACTATTGGCGCGATCCAGTTCGTCCACTTTAGCTGACAATTGGGCGTTCACGGTTTCCAACTCTTCATTAATCGACTGCAATTCCTCCGTGGATGTTTGCAGTTCTTCATTGGCGGATTGCAGTTCCTCGTTCACCGACATCAATTCCTGGTTGGAAGATTTCAATTCCTGGTTGGAGGTCTCCAGATCTTCCATGGCCGTCTGCAAATGCTCCCGGGTCGTGTGAATTTCCTGTTCCAATTCCCGAATCGTATGGGACTCGTCTTGCGAGGATTTCTTCCGGACTTTGGAAGATTTCTGAGTCATGCCTTTCTCACGGAAAACGACCATCAGCAGGTCGGACGCTTCCTGGGCATGAAAAAGAGGACGGACAATGATATCCACCGATTGAATGCCATGATTCATGGTCAACCGGATATTCTCGTGAATCACTTCCTTGCCGGTTTTCATGGCCTTGAAAATGCCTGCTCGCAACGGCAGACGCAAATCCGGCATAACCATATTGACCAGATTCATATTGACCGAACCGGAGGGAAGCTGCAGATAGGCGCGGGTCTGTCCGGAGACGTACTGCACCTGGCAATCTTTATCGATCAAAATTGCAGGGGGGCCATATTCTTGTCTGACCAGTTGATCGAAGGTGTGAGTGAAAGTGTCTCGAATCGGAGGGAAAACGCTCGTCTTCGGACTTGGCATGTTCCCACGCGGTCCTCGAATGGGAAAATTCGGAAACGTGCGCCGCACGATCTCCTTTGGTTGAAACACCCGATAGGGTTTATTTACGGACCGGAATAATCGGGATTGGTCTTCCGCATGCTCCGATGCGCCGAGGAATAGATACCCGTCCGGGTTGAGAGAGTAATGAAACACGGAAAACATCTGGTTCTGAAGATTGGATTCCATGTAGATCAACAGGTTCCGACAGGAAATGACATCCATTCGAGAAAACGGGGGATTGCCGACGAGGTTATGAAAGGAAAAAATGCACACGTCGCGTATGACCTTGGCGACCCGATAGAAGGACCCGTCCAGTTCAAAGAACGAAGAGAGCCGCTCAGGGAGCATATCTTCGCGAATGCTCTCCGGATATCGACCACGGCGGGCAACATCCAATGCCCGTTCATCGATATCCGTTCCGAAGATTTGAATGGGGATACTGATATTTTCCCGATAGAAGTATTCATAAAAGATGATGGCGAGTGAATACGCTTCTTCTCCCGACGAACACCCCGGAATCCAGATCCGGATCGGATCGCCGGTTTTGTTGGATTTCACGATCTTCGGAACGATCGTTTTGGAGAAAAACGCAAAGGCCTCCGGATCTCTAAAAAAGTGTGTGACCCCGATCAGCAGTTCTTTAAACAGGCGATCGACTTCCTCCGGATCTTCCCGCAGTCGGTGAACATACTTCGTCGGAGACGCAATGTGGAGAATCTGCATGCGCCGCTGAACACGCCGACCCAAGGTATTCCGTTTGTAATGATGAAAATCGTGTCCGGTCCGTCGGTGCAAATGCGAACAAATCACGTCTAAGTGATTCAGCGCTTCCACACGAAGTGCGTCCAATCCTTTCCCATCCCGTAGCTCGTACAAATACTTCGCATAGTGAATGAGCACCTGTGCGATGTCTTCGACCGGTAAAATATGATCGATCAATCCGGTCATAATGGCGCTCTTCGGCATACCGGCGAATTGAGCCGTTTCCGCTGATTGGGCAATGGTTAACCCGCCCTGTTCTTTAATCGCCCGGAGCCCGACTGTGCCGTCCGACCCTGCGCCCGACAGAATCATCCCGATGGCAAATGGACCCTGATCTTCGGCCAGAGAATTGAAAAATTTATCAATGGGCGTGCGAAAGCCATGAACTTGAGAAGGGGCGGCGACGCGTAAAAAGCCTCCTTCGATCGTCAATTGCGCATTGGGAGGAATGATATAAATCTGATTGGGTTCGACAAGCGTTTCATCCACCGCCACATGAATAGGCAGAGAGGTCTTCCGGGCCAGCAATTCAGATACTAAGCTTTCACGATCGGGAGCCAGGTGCTGGATCACCACAAATCCCATTCCGCTATTTGCGGGAAGCGATGAAAAAAACCTGAACAACGCGTCGAGCCCTCCGGCGGAGGCGCCGATCCCGACAATGGGAAACGCATTGGCCGATGTGTCAGGAGAAATTTCTTGGTCAGGGCGGGATCGTGGTGAAGAAGAAGCCTTTTTTCTGGATGAAGTGCGTCCAGATTTCTTAGCGGTTGGGGAATCCGCCGACAAGGAGGCGGAAGAGCGGATTTTGGATGATTTCTTTTTTTTGGCAGTCACAAAATGACTCTCGTCGACACCCAAAACTCCCGAACAGTATCTCAAAGAATAGCCACAAGGAAAGTAATGGTTGAAGGGTCGCAACCTCTCCCCTTCCAGGAGATGAATCTTCAACAAACTTCCTCGGTTCTACCACTGACCCTTTGCTACATCCTACAGATTGATGTCCGAATCGACAGGTTTTGGAAATTCCAGCACACAGACGGTGTGCTCAATGACTTTGAATTGGTGAATCACCTCATCTATTTATTTTCTTCTAAACTTCTTACTTCTTTCTGCTTAGCTTCGTAAATTCCACAAACTTTCAAAAAACTTCGGCAGGCGTGCCAGGCATGTATACAGGATGTGCCAATGCACCTGCCGATCTTGGCGCTTGATGATTCCCTTGTAAGGCTTTATCGAGTTCCTCCTTCGTCGCTATTTCATTGACCATAGTCAGGATACCCGCCTCGACCAGGACAGGCCTGACAGAAGGCTGGATGTTGTAGAGGAATACCACTTTCCCATGTTCCTTAGCCTTAAACACGACCTGAAACAGTGTCCAGCTCCCGATGGCATTCAGGCATGACACTGAACTCAAATTAAAAACAATACATGAAACCGAGGACGACACCGCATGGTCCAGCAAAAAATCGGTCTGATACAAATTGGATGAATTGATCGTGATATCAGGAGTAACGGTCAGGACAACTTGTCGGCCCGGTGTACTGATGGTGTACAGCATCGAAAAACGACCTCCCTTCCGTGATGGGCTGATTGCCCGGCACGTAATAAAAATTAGTAAGAAATGAATGAAAAATTAGGCATATTGTTACGCATTCCTTTTGTTCCTAATACTCTCCATATCCCTTGGGTGTAAATACCTATTTATTGTGACTGTTCCGGTTCGTCCAACAGCATGAACGATCCTGGACGAACCGGAACATCCCATGCTCCGTGGCCTGCTCCTCGTCAAGCCTGGATCGGCTCCCGGAGATCGCCGGAGGAGGCTGTCGTTTCCCCACACGTAAGTGGTTGATGACCAAAGAGGCTCCCGCTTCAAAAGCCTGTTGTTCCGCAAGAATGCGTTGATGGACATGCTCCACGGATCCTGTCAGGGTCGCCTTTCCGTCTTCGACGGTGGCCACAATATCCTGCCCCGTCAGAAAAGGACTCCACCACACCTGATTGTCGATATCCAATTGAATTTCCCAATCCGTTTTTTCAATTTCCGGTTTGGTAAACACGATCTGGTTGACCAGGCTGCTGACCCCGGGTACATGGGAAGACACATTTTCGGCAAGATTTCGTTCATAGATTGAATCGACGGCGCCGGTAAGCAAGGCGGTCCCCCTTCTCACCGACACATCGAGGACAAATGGTTTCAGAACAGGTTCCCGTGACAGCGCGTCATCGATTCGTGTGCGAATGTCGGCATCACTGAGAGACGTATCTGACCGGACGTTGATGAGGTTCTCGACCGACCGCACCCCAAGGGTATTATTCACATCCTGCTCGGCGTCACGTTTGATAGAAAGAAACGGTACCTCTCCATTGAGGGTTACCAGTCCCTTCTTCACCTCCACCTGAATGGCAAAACGCGAAACCCGACGATCAGATTCCAGAACCTTCCGAATGGCCTCAGCAATTTCTTGATCAGGAGGATTGGGTCGATGGGTACGAACCATCGGATCGGGGGTGTCCCATTCTACCCTCACCTCTTTAGCATCCACATCCCGTATTCCCTCAATCCAGGCCAACTCGGCCACCCGGTGTTTCTCGTAAGCATTCCCTACTCGTCCGTTCAGGATGACAATTCCATCCCGGACATCCACCTTCAATAATGAGGGTCGGCGAATCCAGACATCGAACGCGAGTCGGCGCACGATTTCTTCTCTCAGGGCGGAATCCGGCCGACCTGAGACAACCTGAACGGTCAGCGCATCACGAACCTCACGAATGCCTTTCACCATTTTTGCTAAATCCAGAGCCATCTGCTTTTCCTGCCAGGATTGCACCTGGCCCTCCAAGGTCACGATTCCATCCTGTAGGCGAAGATGAATATCCTTCCGCTCCACCACCGGATCATCACGGAACAAGCGTTCCAACTGAGTCTTGAGGGCCGAATCGTTGGCCGGTTCGGCCGGCCCCACCGATACACGATCGATCACGCCACGTACCCCCCGAATCACCTGAGAAAGTTCCGTCGCACGCTGCTGCGTCCAGAGGGTATCGGTTGTCCCCGTCAGAATCGCCACTCCATCTTGTACCGTGACCTCGATAGAGGAAAACGCGCGTCGATCCACCCGGGACAATTTATTCTTAATGGCCACGGCCATACGGGCATCATTGATCTCTTCAGATGCGGCCCCTGGAATAGGCTCTCCACCGTGAACCATTGCCAATCCAGCCATCAAGCAGATCGCTGCGGATAGTATGATGATAAGCATTCTGCTACTTGGTAAGACTTTGTTCCGGAGAGAAACAACGTCGAAAGAGGAGGGAGGACGGGTCAGATTGCAGACGAGCCATGCGTCGCTGCCATCTCCGTTATGTAGGTTTGCGTTCATCTTTTTACGCCATCTGAGTCATCCCTCGTTCAAAGGGGAGAAATCACAACATGCCTCCATTCACCAACACGAAAGATGGGTTAAGGTCTTTTTACACGACACCTTGATTGAATTGTCCCGATAATGTCAGTTGACAAATTTCTGTCGAGCGTGAAGAAAATATCTTTTATTCAGAAGTGAGAGTTCTCTTCCTTTTATAAGCCTTTGTTCCGAAGAGGAACAAAGGCGGAGGGGAGGTAGAACGCGTCGGAAGGCCGCTCTCGAATACTGAAAAGGCCGAAGTGATTGGATGGTTGGGCCTTGTCATATAAATATATAAGAGGTGTTTCGGATCAGTTCGGCCATTTGACTGGATGACATTGTGACAACATCGTTTGATGAATGATGTCAAAAATTCTTTCAATCGGACAAAAGCACACTGTACCAAAACCGGACACGGGATTCGGTTAGACAACTCGTGCCCTCCCCTCCACTAACATTTCCACACTGATTGCGATGCCGATTGACTCCTCGTGACAGGCACCACTGTTTCTCCAAGATCTGTCCGCTGTGATACACCACGCTTGCTCACTGCCATGGTCATCTGGATATTAAACGATTCCTCTTCATATTTCCCTATGAAATCAATGGTTGTCTGGCATGGAACTTCTGAATTTAAAGAATAATTTTCTACATCTCAATCCATCATGGCTAGGGTTTCCACAGAGAGAATCAAGGGATATTACCAGTATTCATCATTCATGAATTTCTTTAGTGTTTCCATTATTCAAGGTCTATTCAGAAAGGTTCATGAACGTTTTATCGCAATCATCTCTTCATTCATTCCTCGGAAGGAGCCGTATATGAAACCCACTGCCCATCTAGTCATTTCCCTAAATTCTAATGATGTGATCAATAGTCCTGAAGAATTCAGACGGATGGTACCGGCCAACTTTTCGTATTTTTTAGAACGTTCATCCGGTCTTATCCGGAGAATTTTGCAGGATATGGGACAATGGTCTGACAATATGGCTCATGAGAAATTGTTGCTTCGGTTGTCTTTCGACCTCGTCGAACGGTTCATTGAATATTGTCCATCCCAATTACCCTGTCGACCATCATTATTGTTGGATGGATTTATCAACGATTTTTTTGGCAGACCCCAGGAATCAAAAGCTTCGTCGGCTCCCAATCCCACATTGTATCGATTCCTTGATGGATTGTTGAATCGAGCCGTCCTAAGCCGTGACGCCTTAATCTGCCTCTTTTACCATGTCTATGGCATGAAGCCCGTGGAAGTTGGGTTTCTCCTGGGTCTGGAGGAAGGACAAACACAACGAATTTATAAAAACTTTGCCCGATGGCGAAATAAGGGTTGGTATCAGGCTGCTGAAGAGGTGGGTTTGACTTCTCAAGAATTGGAAAGCCTGGCAGAGAATCAAATTTGCAATCCTGAATTCTTTAATGAGCAAGTCCGGAAAAACCTGGATACCTTACTGCCGTTTTATCGAAAAAGCGATCCCCCCTATTATCCTTGTTTAGAAAAGAACAAATGGCATGAGATGTTCAGTGAGGGGTATGGATTTGACTACCGAATGTGGCATTTACCCCTATGTCTCTCCTGCATGAAAACGATAGCCAGGTTTGGGGACTCATTTCTCCTTCCGGCGGATCTTAAATTGAACTTTCATATTTCTCCGCATTCACTGAAAGAAGAGGAAATGCCCTTGCGTACTTCCCGCGCAAAATTGAGGCAATCAATCACCACGCATCCTCGTTATTCACAGGAGCTTCAATTGGCTTAATTGGTCAGGGATTCACCCGAAGCCTCGCGTAACGCGTAATTGGACCGGCCCTGTCGAAACCCACAGAATTGTGCAAGGCCGAATACTTTACTCAATCAACGAAAGTAGTCACTGCAGATGGTCTACATCGTTCTATGACCTCTTCTATAAAGCCCTCACCTCTTAAAGCGGCGTCCGATTGTCTCTTTCCTTCGCGCACGGCATCAAGTCCAAAAATGCATGATGGAATAAACTGACATTTACCGGTTTTTCAAACGTGTAGGACGCTCCGAGAATGTGAGTGAATTTTTTAAAGTTGATGGTGGGAGCCTGCTCGGCTGAAAAAATGGCAATAATTGGAGGATGATCATCTTTTGAGGTAATTTCAGCGATTAGCGCCAATCCACTCTTTTGGGGCAGAAACATATCCATCACGATCAGATCGATCGTCCGTTCCTTAAACAGCCTGACACCGTCCGAAAGGCCGCTTGCTTCCAGAAACTCCACTCCGAACCTATTGCACAACAGCTCCAGGGATTGTCGTGATTCAGGGTCGGGGTCAATCATGAGAAGCGTGCTCATCAGAGAGTCGTTATTCCACTACAAAATATTGAACATTGACATTTTGCTGAGTCGAATAGAGAGGTATGCGCCTCTCCCATTCCTTCCCCTCGCAATTTTTCCAGGTGTTACCCGCTATGGTTTTCTTGAACGCCACAATTCATATTCAATGCCCATCCGTCCCAATTCATAGCCCAACGCATTCATGTGCGGTGAAAAGGGTGTTTCATCCCATCGCTTTTCAATCGATAGGGTCCGTTTCTTGACAGGAGCGACTTTTCAATCCTCTTTATCTGTGATTCCTTCATAGGGATCTCCCTCGGCTGGGATGAAGCGGTGAAATCACGGCACGCTCGAACCGCGATATCCCCACTCAATTCTCGAGGACATGAACGCTCGGTTGATTGAGAGAGGGCTCCACCCCAGGGTTGATAGGAATAGCTGAGAATAATTCCAGAGGTCCCTGTCGGTTGAAACATCCAATCCCCGGCTTCCGCGTTATCTTCTGACGATGTCATTTGCCCAACAGGAGCGCCGGGTAAGCTTTGGGAAATAATCCACACAGCCGTAGAAATCATCCCCATGACAAAAGCGAAGGAAATGAACCCCATGCCCCATCGTTCACCGAGCAACATGTTTTGAGGTCGACCCATCTGTTGCCTCTATCCCGTCAAGACTCCCATTGAAGAAATTATCTGCTTCCAGAATGCAGTACCATATTCCTAAAATTATGAAAATAGATATTTATCATAAGTTCACGATCACTCTGTCTATCTCTTTTTGGGCCCAGGGATAAACCTGATATAGCCATTTGAGGCGCAAACGAGTATTGAGAAATGGGAGAGCAAAGGAGCAGTGGGATTGAAAAGCTTGAACCGGTGGGAGAAATTTCTAACCCGGAAGGATCAACAGATATCTCCCACCCATTTTTCTGAAAAGGTCAGTCTCTTTTCTCGTTAAAGGAGCCAGCCCGAAAGGATAACCACGCTTCTCTTCCAAATTCCAAGGTAAGGAGATTCGGATTCTCCTTTAGAGGCTCGAAAACTCACCTTAAAAGAAATACTACGTTTTTAAAAACTCAACACCCCAAATAACCACAGGACGAGAATGAGGCTAAGAGGCACACCTAAAATCCACAATAAAATCGGCATGATATTTTTCCTTTCTTGTTCTGATTTTTGACACTGCCCTAAAAAAACCATTTGATGGAGGAGAAGGAATGCCCCGAGATCTTCTCGATTGAATTCCTGTCAGAATTCTGAAAGTCCGTTTTCAGGCATTCCTTCATAGCTTCCATAGCTTCACAAAATTTTCGATTTATGCTAATTCACTATTCGAAGTCGATTATCCACTCTACGGGCACCGGCTTCATAGGCATTCTCAACCGCAGCAACCATTTCAGATCGATCCTCAACTGTTCCCTCAAGAATCACGACTCCTTCGTGAGCGGTAACCCAGATCCGATTGTTATTAATATATTGCCTCTTAGCCATTCTAACATTTCTTTCCAGCTTACCGAGCTAAACCTACAGTTGTGAATGGACAAATTGTGATCAGCAGATCGAAAGCACGTCCACTGTGAAATCTGCGTTCCTCACAGGATTAAACAACACCCATTGGCAAAAGACCATAGAAGTGGGGACAAATTATTTCGTGGTGGCCCCTGAGAAACACGGAATCGAAAATCAGATATTAAGGCCGAATGGCGAATCTGAGAAAAGTCTTGCTTCAGGAATGAGGGTCGAGGAAGCAGGTCTGATTGAAGGTCACTCGGGAAAACGCTTACAATCCTTCAGGACTTTTTTGATCAATTCGCAACTGTAACCGGGCTTTGATAGGAGCTTCAGGGTCCCGGGTATAATGAAACGGATCTTCTTGGACATGGAGACTTCTCAGTGGGACCGTCACTCGCTCCTTCATATGAGGAAATGCTTCCTGAAACATCAAATGGACGACATTGTCCGTACATCCGGACACCTCGGCATTTAAACCTTTTACGTCGGCAAAATCGACGGTGACCCGTTCTTCGGGATTGATCCATGGCTTAATGAGTTCAGCCTTTTGGTGATTGGTCATCAAATCCTCCCGGGAAAATTTCTTTCATTGTCAAAATTCGCTCTTCTTACATTCGTTCAGGTAATTTTTTTATACAGAACAGCCCCAAGAATGAGCAATACGATGCAAATGCCAAGAAAAATATAAAATAAGACTTTCGCAATATCTCCCGCACCTTCGGCCACATCCGTAAAACCCAACCCGGCGGCAATGAGCGCGATTACAAAAAATATGGCTGCCCATTTCAAAAAAGTCATAATGTGTCCCTCTTCTTCTGAATGATCACTGATTGTTACCGTGGGTCATGATCCACAATTTTCCCCTGCGATTGAGGACCTCCACGTACACTCCTGCAAAAAGTATTCAACATGATCCTCGGATTAACACCTTCCATTCGAATTGGTTGATCAGATTGATCAGGAGGATCGCCGATAGGTTTGGGATCTTCTTTGGGGTCCTTTCCCGGCATTGGAGGGACAGGGGGATCTTTTATCGGTTCGGGCTTAGGATCCCGTGTCGGAGGTCCGATTGGAGGTTGTTTTTTCTCAGGATCTGGAGGGGGTTCGACAGGTGGATGTCGGCTGCCACACTGGAAAATACCTTTGTGTAACTCCCTCAAACTCCAATCTCGCCTCATAGCCACTCCGACTCTCTTTTAAATTTAAAAAAGGCTGAAAATCATTTCCCCTGCATCCCTTTTCTTCCTCCTTCCTGTCCTTCCTTCATTCCCGATTTTCCCATCATGACTGCTGATATTATTTTATTGAAATAGACAAGTTCCGATTGGCACAGCGAAATTTTATCTATATTGGATCTTTTTGATCTTTGCTAGAGATGTCGATATATCAGGGAGAGGCCTCACAATGGATGGGATAGGTGAACTGGATTGGTATCAAATCTGGTCGCATTTCTATCATCTGGTTCTCGCGTTTTTATTGGCAGTTCCGCTTGGCTGGGATCGCGAACACGGCTCGCACGGTGCCGGTCTCCGGACATTTCCCCTCGTTGCACTCGGGTCCTGCGCCTATATGTTGACGGGGATCAATGTCCTGGATTCTACCGATGCCGAAGCGCGTGTGATATACGGTATCTTAACCGGCATCGGATTTATCGGGGGCGGCGCCATTCTCAAAGAGAAGGGAAATGTGACCGGAACGGCAACCGCGGCGAGTATTTGGAACACCGGAGCTATCGGAATTGCCGTGGCCTGGGACCGTTATGAAATCGCGCTGGTGTTGAGCGCGCTGAATTTTCTTACATTTCGGTTTATGTCATGGTTGAAAAGGAGGATAGATTCCACCCGACCAACCCACGATTCCCACGATGGCTCCCAGAAGCCCGTACGGGAGGACCCGGTGCCAACCATTCCCTACCACCAATAGGGAGAGGACACTTAGCGGGCAGATACCTCACTCCTTCGAGAATTCCCATACTCGGTCATCATTATTTTATCCTGAATAGGCGGGCCGGTAGAACCAGCACGGTAAATCTGTAGTGGGATCTCATTTTCCGTCCAGGCATCGGCAATAGGTTGAATGATTTTCCACATCTCTTCTATCTCATCATTTCGTATAAAGAGACGGGATTTGCCTGACATTGCTTCCAGAAACAAGCGTCCATAGGGAGGAAGTTGTTCAGCAGGTATTCCGTCATCCATGTGAATGCGTTCTTGCGTCATCTCTTCGTTTCTCTGAAAATTCACTAACTCAGGATTCACCTCTTGACTCGCGAGATTCAACCGCAAGAGATTATGGCCTTCTTTCAAAAACGGGCATGCTTCTTCTCCCTGCATCTGGTTAAAATGCACCCGTATTTCTTTTCGATCTTGACCCAAGGCCTTTCCGGAACGTAATACAAACGGCACGTTTTGCCACCGTTCGTTGTCGACCCATAGAGTGATTTGGGCAAACGTTTCGGTTTTTCGATCGGAAACAACCCCGCTTTCTCTGGCATAATCAGGAACCCGCACTCCAAGGACCTCTCCCCTCTTGTATCGGGCCCGTACGGTATACTCCCGAATCTCGGCTTTGGACAGCTTTCGGACCGATTTGAACAATTCCACTCTTTTGTCACGAAAATCAGGGGACTCAATGGACTCCGGGCGCTCGAGAGTCAGGACGGCTAATAGCTGAAGGAGATGATTTTGAATCATATCCTTTAGCGCTCCGGCGCGATCATAATAATCCGCTCGTCCTTCCAGCGCCAAGGTTTCCTCCCAGATCACCTCGACCATATTGATGTGATGCCTATTCCAGATGGGCTTGAAATCTTGATTGGCGAAACGCAGGCCAAAAATCGTTGACACGATCGGCATCCCTAAAAAGTGGTCGATGCGAAAAACCGACTTTTCAGGAAATTGCCGATGCAGGAGAGTGTTCAAGTCTTTTGATTGGTCATAACTCAACCCGAATGGTTTTTCGATGATGATCCGCGATCCTGAAGGTAGTGATACGTGTGACAGAGCCTCCAACACGGACGGACACACCTGAGAGGGCAATCCCAAATATATGAGAGTTGGCCCCGTTTTTCCCTGAAATATGGTCGCAATCTGTTTAGGGTTCGAGAGATCTTCGATACAGATATATTTCAACAACGACAGGAGTCCTTTACGAGACCTAGGAGGCACCGGGGGTCGATGTTTTCCGAGCAATTCGGATACATGCTCCTGAAACTGAGGCGTAGTCCAATCCCGTCTCCCCACCCCCGTGATCGTACATTCCGATGAAAGACCCTTTCGTGCGAGCACATGAGCTAAAGCGGGAAAAATATACCGCTTCGCCACATCACCCGTCGCTCCAAAAACTACCAGATGGTCAATCATAAGATCATCATGTTGAATCTCAGTAATAATTGGGATTAGAACTACAAACACATTCGCTGTGAGCCATCAATATATATGGGATCATGGGAAGGAGAGGTTTTAAAAGACGCCTCTCAATCCACTCATACTTGTTTATTAAACTGAGGGTTCATGAACCGGGCTCTCTCATGCCGGCAACTTTCATCAATTTGCCATGACTATTCTTCTCGACCGACCGACCGAACTACCAATAATGTGGTTTTCCATAATGTTTATACAGATTCACTTCATAGAGCCGCTCAATCGGGGCTAATGGATCATATTCCGGTGATTGTTCAATTTGCTCCCGGCTCAGATCGACAATCATCATTCGATCCGCCCAATTGATGGACTTATTCCACATAGGACTCATTAAAACCTTTTTCCCGGCCAACCATTTGGCGGTATCGACGACCAGATATCGCACGGTCCAATTGGTATCATCGATAATAAAATCGATAATCTTTCCGATTTCCCCATCTGTCGCAAGGAGCGAAAAATCTTGGAGGCCATTCGCACTGGTTAAAATACCCGGAAAGACCGTGAGTTCTCGTTCGTCCAAAGGGTAATAAGTGCTCCATCGATAAAAGGCACAGATCTCACGTTCCTTCTGCCAGGAAAACGGTTTTTCTATTTCAAACTCTGGAGCCCCCTCCACTTGCGCCTTGCTGACCAACGCCGGGAAGGACGACTCCTCCATTTTGGGTTCCAGCAAGCTCTCGGTGGCAATCAATACATGGCGGCCCTGCAACCAGTTCCCGGTATCAGCGGCTAAATAATGGATTTTCCATGTCTGATCGTTAAAATACACATCCGCAACGGTACCAATAATTCCATCGGTCCCCTGCACGACGCAATCTTTAATTTTATTGAGATCTCGTAACATGCCCATCTCCTCTTAATGTATGTAGATTAATCCCTTTACAACGCGGGGCTGGCTATGTCACGCCTTAACAGTTGCCAGTGAATCCTCGATAAATCAATGACGGGGAAACGGCAGTTCCTCGACTTTCAGTTTCGAGGAATTGGCTGACAATCTTTTGTGACCAATTGACAGCCAACTCCTCCACCCCAGAATGAAGATCTGACGGTCGCTTGAGTTTTTGAACTGTCTGGACTTCGTATCCCGTCAGTGAGTTTTTTCAGAAGAACTCTGACTGGAAATCGGAGCTTTCTCACTCTTATTCTCCAAATCTCTGGCGGCCTGATCAGATTTGCTATTTCCGCTGCGATTCTGAGAACCCACTTCTCCCATTTCAGTCAATTGATCGGAACGTTTTCCAGGCCCGCTTCCATGCGGGAGTGGGTTTTCCCCGGATGGCGTACTTCGTTGAATATTTTCAGGGACATTTTCTTCTCCTGAACCAGACTTCATCCCCTGTCCCGCCATTCCCATGGATGCCGTGCCCACGATAAATGCCGTCGTTAGACATACAGTTAACACTCTTTCATAACACACCTCCTGAAAACGTGAATGTAATATTCAATTGAAGAATCTAGGTCATCAACCTCTATAGGTCATCAGCCTCTAAAAGAGGAATCGCTTCATGCAGATTCTCAATCGATGAGCTGTGTCTAACCAGTAGCACGTTCGGGCCAACCAACCAATGGACAAATCGACAACGAGAAAAATCCAAATGTATATTTATTAACAATCAAACTTTCCTAGCAGATATGGCTTCATCTCTCGTTTTCCCTATTTTTTTCAATCCTTACAGCCACGTACAGGGGAATTAGAAGAAAACCCTTCCTGTGGCCCCTCTTTGTCCATGTTGCTTGAGGAAAAAACTTGATACTGGTGATCAAGCGGCTTTTCATTTGAACCTATCCTCCCGTTATCAGGGACTGCGGTAAAGCAGTTCAGGAAAGAAGGTTCGAGTCAGGAAGCGCGAGCGAATACTGAATTTCTGGAAAGTTAGTATGGATAGGGACTCCAAAGACACAGACATGGCTGCACCACATTCACGGATGTCTTCATGCGAGCCATCAGAACCATCATCCCCGGCAAAGACCGGGAATTCATCTTCGATGCGGATTTTAATCGTCGAAGACAATCGGGATCACCGCGAAATTTTACATACTCTTTTAGATTCGCTTGGCTATGTGTGTCAGGAAGCGGCCAATGGCAGCGAAGGATTGAATGAACTAAGACGTTCAATCTTCAATTTGGTGATGACCGATTATCAAATGCCTCAGATGAACGGCATTCAACTTATCCATCAAGTTCGAAACACTCAAGATCTGTCCGCTATTCCAATAATATTGATGACAGGGCATTCCGATCCAAAAGTGATCGACCACGCCAGGGCTGTAGGTGCGACCTCCACTCTGTTAAAACCTTATTCCCTGGAGGACCTCAAAACTTCCCTCAATCTGGCATGGGCCATGAAGCAAAAACCCTGACCCGGTGGAGCACTCCATGCAGCCTGTCGCCGTCCGAGCCAATGTTGAATTTGCCATACGTCCCATACCATCCTATTTTTCGTCATATCAGGCAGGCCTCAGGATCTGAATGGCCATATTCCTCAAATTTTTGGATTCCTGAATGAGCTATCGCCTTTCTCCAAATTGCTCTTTTCCGAACTCCGCCCTTGTGGAATCGAGAATGGGTTCGCGCTATAGACATTTTGTCTCGCTCTGACCTTTCCTTGTCTTTTGCATTCCCCTATCCGGTTCTCTCATGATTTCCTAGTTGTCATACTTTTTTCAATTCATCATGATTCATCTGAATTGTAAGGAGAAATCAACTATGAACTTTTTGCACCCCCCTCGCTGTTCGGGAATCAACGCGTCGTCTTTGATGTGTATCTCGCTAATGGGCTTCTTCACGCTCACGGGGTGCCAACCTACTCCCCAGACAGGCAACTATGCTGATTCCAATGCAAAAGGACGGGACTTCCAGGAATGGAATCCTTATGCCGCAAGACTACCTCTGGAACCAATTTTATATGTGAAACGGTAACTACTCATCACAGGGGATCGGAGGCTCGGGTGTCGAAACGGTCGCGGGTACCTTCGTATCGGATCAATGACAATTTGAAGCACAAGCACATAATGAGGATTTCTATTGATCTTTTCTACACAGACAGAAGGAATGATGAATTGACTTCCTTATATGAATTCCATTCGTTTCATTCTTTCGTCGGTGCAAGGTGCATGGGAGGAACGATGAAAGATAAATTTTTATTCCCCCTTATGAAGTGAGCATGACAATGAACATTCATCCTCAATCTCGTGGCTTCCATCATTTCATGATTCTTAGTTCGGTTATGATTTGGACTGGCCTCATCATGGGTTGCGAAACCGTTCCGTATACCGAACGTTCTCACGTTGTGGTGATACCTGAATCCCAGGCCGACCAAATGGGGGAACAAGCCTTCCAACAAATTCTTTCCGACCCTAAGGTCCAACGCTCACAATCTCCGGAAGAACAAGAGGCAGTCAAACGGGTGGCAACACGAATCATTCAAGCCGCGAAGGCATCAAAATTTTCTGAGTTAGCCAAGACCTTTAACTGGGAAGTCATCGTGATCAAGGACGACCAGACTCAAAATGCCTTCGCGCTTCCAGGCGGGAAAATTGCCGTGTATACCGGAATTTTCCCTGTGGCAAAAAACGATGCCGGGCTTGGGGCTATTTTGGGACATGAAGTGGTCCATGCGCTTGCACGCCATGCGTCGGAACGGATGAGTCAGGAGGTTCTTGCCCAAGCCGGCTTAACCGCCGCGGCGGTTGGGGTTGGAGCCAGTGGTGCAGGTCCCCTTACAGGGCAAGCCGCGATGGCCGCCCTGGGCCTGGGAGCGAAAGTGGGCATACTCCTCCCTTACAGTCGCACGCATGAATCCGAAGCGGATTATATCGGACTTCTCCTGTCTGCCGCTGCGGGGTATGATCCTCAGGAGGCCGTCCGGGTGTGGCAAAGAATGCAACAAGCCAGTCAGGGAGCACCTCCGGAATTTATGTCCACCCATCCCAGCCATGAGACCCGGATTAAACGATTACAAGAAAAGATGCCTGAAGCATTAAAAATTTTCCAGAATGTCCAACATGCTCCGGAACACACACTCCCTTTTAACTCCCTTTCAGAGGAACATAAGCCAATCAATTTGTCAAAGCCACCCCAGGAAGCCAGAGGCTCATGAAGCGACTACACTTCATCACGACCATGAATATGGGCAGGAGGATGCGTCGCCTCAATAGCGGTAAAGGTTTCCAGAATGGTATAGCTGTGAGTGGCACCTTTTGGCACGACCCAGCTATCTCCCGCATCCAGCAATATCGTTTGTCCTTCAAGCTGAAGCTCAGCACGACCGCGTATCACATATCCAATCGTTTCATAATCCCTGACTGTGGATTCCTGTGATGAACCCACAGGTAACTGTTCCCATAATCGCATGGCCAACCCGATTCCTGAGGCTAAATATTTCTGGCCCATCGAACCTTTGGGAGAATGCTCACCCTTCACTTTTTTGATACTGGTATCGACCATGTGTCTCCTGGCCTCCTGTGTTGAGGTGTTCATAAAACTGACTTAACGATACCTGGTTGAAACCGTCGCAAGTACTCTGTAAAACCCTGGCTGTTCTCCGGAAAAATTTCACATGAGGACAGGGAGAAGAGGCCAATGATCATTATGAAAGGAGATCCGATTTGAAAATTCTCGCCGTTCATCCCGGTCCCCTGATGTACACCAAAATTTTTCTGCGTTTGGAACCCCTGGGATTGGAGTTGGTAGCCGGAGCGGCCCGGGAGGCGGGCCATGAGGTGCGGCTCATCGATTTGCAAGTGGAAACCCACCAGGACTATTTCAGAATGTTGAAAGAATGGAAACCGGATGTAGTCGCACTCTCCTGCAACTATTTAGCGAATGTTCCCGAGATCATCGATCTTGCCAAAATGACCAAGATCTCACTTCCTGACACATATATCATCGCAGGGGGACACAGCCTTTCCTTTGTCGCCGGAGAGGTTCTGGAGCATGCAAATGGGGCCATCGGTGCCATCGTCAAAGGAGAAGGCGAGCCGGCCATTGGGCCGCTCCTCACGGCCATCCAACAGAACCGGGCGAATGTGACCCTGGTGCCCGGTGTGATCACACGGGATGGTGAGGGACCACCGCCGGAATTTGCGAAGTCGTTGGATACCGTGAGGCCGGCCCGGGATTTACTCCGCCACCGCCGGAAGTATTTCCTTGGGAAACTGGATCCTTGCGCATCCATCGAATTAACACGCGGATGTCCCTGGGATTGCTCATTTTGCAGCGCCTGGACCTTTTATGGACGAAGTTATCGTCCAGTCAGTCCTGAGGTGGTCGTTGAAGAGCTAGCGGGCCTTCGCGAACCGGGAGTCTTTTTGGTGGATGATGTGGCCTTTATCCAGGCCCAGCATGGCATGGCTATTGGTGAGGCGATCGCTCGACGCGGCATTAAAAAATCCTATTATCTTGAAACCCGGGGAGATGTCCTGTTGAGAAATAAAGACGTCTTTCGTCTGTGGAAACGCCTCGGAATGCAATATATGTTTATCGGGGTGGAAGCCATTGACCAGGAAGGATTGATTAAACATCGAAAACGTATCTCGCTCAGCAAAAATTTCGAAGCGCTGGAATTTGCCCGATCGCTGGGCATTATGGTGGCCATCAATATTATTGCCGATCCGACCTGGGACAGGGAACGGTTTGCGACGGTGCGCCAATGGTGTCTGGAGGTTCCGGAGATTGTCAATATCAGCGTCAACACGCCGTATCCCGGCACCGAAACCTGGCGTCAAGAATCAGGTCGCATTCAGACGCGGGATTACCGGCTGTACGACATCCAGCATGCGGTTCTTCCCACGACGTTGCCCTTACCTGAATTTTACGAGGAATTGGTCAAGACCCAACGCATCCTGAACACCAAACATTTGGGATGGGAAGCCTTACGAGGAACCATGAAAATCGCCGCAGGCCATCTACTCCGGGGGCAAACCAATTTCGTGAAAACGCTGTGGAAATTTAATAGTGTGTTTAATCCACAATTGCAATGTGCTGATCATCAACGCCCTGTTCAATACGAAATGTCCGTCCCCCCGGCCGGCATTTCACCACATGGGAATGATCTTTTATATATTCATCGTGCAAAAGGGCGGGCAGGCCGGGCGTTAGATCACTCAACGGAAGCATTTGTCGATTCGACAAGAATGGGGGTCACCATGTGAAGAATCACTCGAAACCAAGGTGTGGAGGGATTCTGCCCAAGAAAGAACCCGCCGTTCCGGCGGGTTCTTTCTTGGGTTTTTAGCAAATCTTATTTCTTTTCAGCCATACTTCTCCTCATTTTCAATAATCCCAATATGGATTGTACCCATAATACTCATGAATACTCTCTCCCCAGGTCGTGTCCGCCATATCAGGCCAATTGTCCTTGTCAAACCCCGGAGCTCGTTCCAATTTTTCTTTGTCCGCATTCAGGAGAAACACTTCTTCTTCCTGCACGATGCTAAATGCTTCCCAGGGAATGGCAAAGAGTTTATCTCCCATACCCAAAAATCCCCCGAACGATAAGACCACATAGGCAATCCGGCCTTCCGATAAATCAATCATTAAATCTTTAATTTCTCCCAGATTTTCCCTCTCCATATTTTGGACTGTGGTGCCATTGATGGAACTCGAGGAAAGTACCTGCCGAATCTTGGTAGTCATAAGACCTCCTTTTTGAAATGACAGTAAATAATGAAAACGTTCCATTGTGTATAGCATGGCAACGCATCTCTTTCGAACTGGGAGAAACCCTTGAAAGGGAAAAACCTTTCATAACGTTTCTTCCTCTATTTCCATATTTATCCCGATATTTCTCAAATATTCTTCAACAAACAGAATTAAACAAAATTTCTCTCTTCTCGGAATTTTCTCTTTTCAAGGGAAGAAATCCTTGTCCAGGGTTTTATGCAGTTGTCTCCTGAAATAAAACCTTTATCCTTTATTCTGATGAAAAGATCGCGGGACAATTTATTCACTCAGCCACACTTAAAAGAAAGAGAGGTGTAATTGATGTCTAGCAAAGCCAAGATGGCTAAATCGATTATCCTGGCCGGCATTCCATTTCTGGCCTTTCCATTCCTTGCGGAATCGGGGATGTCAGGAGATCGATCACATCTTGACGACAGGACCAGAGGACAATCATTTTCCAATCAACAGATCATTCAGGGAGAAATCTCCATTATCAAGGAGGAATAACATGATTAGGATCTTAACAGCGTTAAGTGTTTCTGCTTTCCTTGTTTTTTCAGGTGTCTCTGCCTTTGCGGGACAATCGGATATGAATAAGGAAGATAGTCAATCCCAGATTCGCCTGCCATGAAAGGCAAAACAGGAAAGGGATCTTCAATAGAGTCCCAAAATCCGTCGGGCAAATCCCAGGAATCTGAGGAGCAAAAGGCAGCCCGTCCCGGCGAAGTGGGTGAAAAAGATCCAACGACATCCATGTTTGGAAGTCCGAGCACCTTGCCGCCCAGTGAAACTTCCCCAGGATATACCGGCGCGGATAAAGAGGCTGAAGAGCGGGAACAACGTCAGAAAGGTATGTGAGAAATCGCCGTTTCTAAGCACTTGCACGAATCGCATTAAAAAACACAGACCACACATGTGTGGCGGAAGCGGATCGGTCAAAAAGAATGTGACCGATCCGCTTCTTGCTTTTTCTCTTGAAAGAAACCATTCATGTACTGTCAATTTCGAAATTCCTCCTCTCCCGGAATAGCGGGTTAATCCTTCACAACCGGAACTCGGTTTACTTCCAGGCGTTCATTCATCCCATCACATTCAGGATGTTCCGGTAGCCGTGATGGTTGAAGAAAACGTGCCGCGACGGAAGACCGGTATCCACTTCCACAGATGACGGTAACCTGTCGATTTTTCCCAATTTCCTGATACCGTTCTGGAAGTTCGCTTCCCGTCACGAATCGGGCATCCCGAATACGTCCGGCAGCCCACTCCGCCGGCTGTCAAACGTCTAATACTTCCAGGTCTGAATTCTTGTGTATGTGCTGCTGGAGTTCCCTGACCGACCACTGGGTCAACATCTGAAGGGATTTGCGGCTATTCGCCATGCCAACATTCTTCCTGCCAACCGAGCCGACGAGCGTCGCATATCAACGCAATGGAGCTGCCAGCAAGCCTCCCCCTCCAGTTTCTCCAGAACAAACCATACACTGGCAACCGCCGGGTTCACCGTCACACCCAGGTGGAAAAGGAATACCCAAGTCCGACATTCAAGGCACCCAGGGATATGGATCGAAAATGCTTCGGCTTGGCGACAATCGTTTTGCCGTGACCTCCGCCGCATATGCCTTCAACGGATACGGTTCGTCCGCCGAATTGAACCTCTGCATCCGGCATCATGATGAAGGAACAGCAAAACAAATCCTCTTTGGCTACATCCTGGTCATCAGCAGTTATTTATCTGGAAATCCCTTTTTTCCCTCATCCGGGATCTCCTTCTCCAGTCGTTCTAATTTTTCAGGAGTCATAGGTTGCCGCGTGGCAGGATCCACAGCCATTTCGGGATCGATCACCGGAGGAGTCACCACCGCATCCGGATCAGGTGGCATATCCGGTTTAATGACCATTTCAGAATCATTGGTCGGTGGTACAACCGGTGGGGTGGTTGGGGAATTCTCTTTTTCCCCCTTTTGTGTCAATTGGTTTCCATGGTCCTTCTGTTCCACATTGGAAATAGATTGAACACTGGTTCCTGCCAGTCCAAAGGGGACATGCAGTCCCGCCACCACCAGAAAGCCCGTTATTCCAATCACTCCTAACGGTATTCTGTTATTTTTTTGTCTCATAGCCACCTCCTGTTCTGATTCACTCCTCTCCTGATGAATGAAATTTATTCTTCATTTTTCATCCTCTCTTGATGTGCCCAAAAAAACATCTAGAAAGAACCCTGGAATACGACTTTTCAAAAGCTTCTTGAATGCACCCAGGGGTTGAAAAACTTAAAAGCAAGGGTTTCCTCCAGGCATATTTTCACGAAACCCCTTTTACAATAGAAATGTTAAAGTCTATGAATTACACCGGTTATACCTTTAAAAGGAGAATCGGTTATGAACACCAAACGGAAAACCAGTGGCATGCTTGGTTTACTACTGGCCTTCGGTCTGGCCGGAGGAGGCATGTCTATTGCCATCAGTGAATCTGGAGGATCGGCCCACTCATCCAACGAAGTCCTCCTCAATGCCAATACGCTCATTGGAAATACCGTGGTGGACAACCTTGGAAAGGAATTGGGAACGGTCAAGGATTTACTGATTAATCAAATGTCCGGACAGATCTCCCATATTGTCCTCTCCTATGGTGGGGCCTTCAGCAGCACACTTGGAATCGGTTCGGAAAATTATTCGATTCCCTGGAATGAAGTTAAGTTGACCAAACAGGATGATAAAATGGTTGTTCAGGTAGCGGAAGCTCCTATTGGTCAGATTTCAAAAACAAGAGATCACGCCTCAATCCGCAATTCACAGGATATCGCAACGCGGAATAACGAATTTAATCCTTAGACTGTCATAACTTTGGCGGGCAGTGTGGAGAATGTGAATAATAATCTCTTGGAGCCCGGAGAGGACATAACAGACAGTCTGGTAATTATGGAGGCGCAAACGTCCCCAGGTAGAGAACGAGTGCGTGTCGCCCCGGATAACTACCTCAAAGATCAGGGCATTGAGATCAAAGAAGGCGACATGGTTGAAGTGACCGGCTTACGTATCACCCGCGACGGAGAAAATGCGGTGTTGGCATCAAAAGTCACGCTAATAAGGAATGGAAAAGTCCTGGCCGTTCGACAAGATGATGAGACACCCAGATGGAATATGAAGGAAGGGGGTTCATACCAAGAATAAAACCGGAAATAAATAAGTTCCGTTTTATTTCAGTGACAAAGGGGAAGGGGCGGCTCATGGCCTTTTCTCTTTTTTTTTCTGCGACATCCATCTTACGCCTCCCCCTAACACCTCACGGTTCCAAGAAAACTAGGGTTCTTCCCAGTTATTTCCTCATCTTAGAGTCTGGTACAAACTGAAATCGAGCGCCGCCTTGTATGGTTTTAACGAACACGGAAAGGAATTCACCATGGCTCCTTCGCCAAAATCAACCACTCCTCGAAAAATCCGATATGCGGTGGTGGGATTGGGCTATATCGCTCAAGTCGCCGTGCTGCCGGCATTCGCCCATGCGAAAAAAAACTCTGAATTAGCGGCTCTGATTTCTGATGATCCGAAAAAGCTGAAACTCCTGGGGAAAAAATACGGGATTAAAAATATATATGCCTATGATCAATATGAGGAATGCCTAAAACAGGAGGAGATCGATGCGGTCTATATCGCTCTTCCCAATCATTTGCATTGCGAATATACCGTTCGGGCCGCAAAAATGGGAGTTCATGTGTTGTGCGAAAAACCCATGGCGTTATCGGCATCGGAATGTGAAACGATGATTCGCACGGCCGACCATCATGGGATCAAACTGATGGTCGCCTATCGGCTACATTATGAGGAAGCCAATCTCCGCGCAATTCAACTGGTGAAATCCGGAAAAATCGGCCAACCCCGGTACTTCCAGTCGGCATTCAGTCTTCCGGTCAAAGATAAAAATAATATACGGTTACGGGATGAAACCGGCGGTGGCACGTTGTGGGATATCGGCATTTATTGTCTGAATGCCGTGCGAAATCTTTTTCAGGCGGAACCGGTCGAGGTGTTTGCCACCACAACAGGACAGGGAACGGGCCGGTTTCAAGAGGTTGAAGAAATGAGCGCGGTGATTCTCCGATTTCCGGATGATCGCCTGGCAACATTTATCTGCAGTTTTGGAGCCGCCGACGTATCCGAGTTCCGGATTGTGGGAACAAAGGGACAATTGCGTCTGACATCCGCCTATGAATATGTGGAACCCATTACTCATTTCCTGACTCTCAACGGGAAGGAACGGAAACAAACCTTTTCCAAACGGGATCAATTTGCTCCTCAGCTTTTAAAATTTTCAGATTGCATTTTGAACGATACGGTTCCTGAACCCGCCGGCGATGAGGGGCTTCATGATATACGAATCATTGAAACTCTTTACCGGTCAGCCAAGCAACATCAACCCCTGACGCTTCAAAAAGTCGAACGAAGACGCCGTCCGACGATCAATCAACACCTTCGCCGTCCCCCGGTCAAAAAACCCACGCTGGTTCATGCTCAAAGCCCGTCAGGATAATGATTTTTTGGCTCAAGGCGGTCCCATTTTATCATCCATCTGTTCACATTCATGAAAGGGCAGTTCGCAATGAATGAAAAAATGAAGAAAGAACAGGTGATGGACTGTTCCGTTTCCCAAACTATGCTGTCAGCTTCTTTTTACCAGGTCGAAGCGGAACTGGACAGGCTGTGGGAACGTCAACATCAACAAAAATATAGCTTATCTCGCTCCGGAATTTCAGAATGGAAGGAGATCCCGTCATGAATGTACCGATGGGTGGCAGACGGTGGGCCATCCCGGAAGGGTATATCCCGGCGGAAAGCCACGGACCGGAACCCCAGATGACGAGTCATGAAACTGCCTGCCTGCTCAATGTCTCCGACGATCCGGCCCATGTTCGTATTACGATTTTTTATTCAGACCGTGAGCCGGTGGGGCCCTACCACCTCACCGTTCTCCCCCGCAGAACGAGCCATATTCGTTTTAATGATTTAGAGGATCCTGAACCCATACCTCGAGACACGGATTTCGCCAGTTTGATTGAATCCGACTTACCTATAGTCGTGCAACATACCCGTCTGGACTCACGGCAAGCCGAAAATGCTCTTTTATCCACCATCGCTTATACGGATCATCAATAAGGACTCAGTTTACTGTTCATTCATCCTCCCATCCGGTTCTGCAAAGGGAGCATAAGAGAGGAACTCTCGTTATGACAAAAACCGCCGCGGATGTGTTGATTGAGAAGCTTCAAAACTGGGGTGTCGATGTCATATTTGGACTCCCCGGCGATGGCATTAATGGAATTATGGAAGCCCTGCGTCAACGAAAAGATGATATGCGATTTATCCAGGTGCGCCACGAAGAAGCCGCTGCCTTTATGGCGTGCGGATATGCCAAATTTACCGGAAAACTCGGCGTGTGTTTGGCCACCTCAGGTCCCGGGGGGCTTCATCTCCTGAACGGATTATATGATGCAAAAATGAACGGACAACCGGTTTTAGCCATTACCGGTCACCATTTTCATGATCTCATTGATACGCATGCCCAACAGGACGTGGATCTGACCAGAGTTTTCCAGGATGTCACGGTCTATAACACGCGGGTCATGAGCGCCAGTCATGTCGAAAATGTGACCGATCTCGCCTGCCGAACCGCTCTGGGATACCGTGGAGTCGCTCATATTAACTTTCCCGTAGATTTGCAGGAATTAAAAGCGGATAAAGGATATTCCAAACGGAATATTCCTCATCATTCGACAGAAATTTTTTCCCGTGGCGCTCGATGCGCCCCTGAATCGGAACAGCATCGGGCCGCAGAGTTATTAAATACCGGAAAACGGATTGCCATTATGGCCGGAGCCGGGGCCCTGGGAAGCACAAATGAATTGGAGGAAGTCGCTGAAATCCTCGGAGCACCAATTATTAAACCGTTATTAGGCAAAGCCGCAGTCCCAGATGACAGTCCCTATACCACAGGCGGAATTGGGTTGTTGGGAACCACGCCATCACAAGAGGCGTTGGAGGATTGCGATACCCTTTTTCTCATCGGAACCTCCTTTCCCTATATGGAATTTTATCCGAAGCCCGGGCAAGCGCGCGCTGTTCAAATCGATCTTGATCCCGCACGTATTGGGTTACGGTATCCCATAGAAGTCGGATTGGTTGGAGACTGCCGAAAAACGCTACAACAATTAATTCCATTATTAAAACGCAACCCCCACAGGAAATTTTTGGAACAGGCTCAAACAGGAATGAAGAAGTGGCGCGCACTAATGGAGGAACGCGGCACGAGGACAGATACACCCATGAAACCTCAAGTCGTGGCATGGGAATTGGGGAAACGCCTCTCCGACAATGCCATTGTATCCTGTGACTCGGGAACCATTACCACCTGGTGGGCTAGACAAATTTCTGCGAAACGCGGACAGATGCATACGGTTTCGGGAACCCTGGCCTCCATGGCCTGCGGCTTGCCCTACGCGATTGCGGCACAAATTGCATATCCCGACCGGCAATGCATCGCTTTTGTCGGTGATGGAGGTTTTTCTATGCTGATGGCGGAGTTTGCCACCTGCGTGAAATATCAATTGCCAATCAAAGTGGTGGTCATTAAAAACAATACCCTCGGGCAGATTAAATGGGAACAAATGGTATTTCTAGGAAATCCCGAATATGGATGCGAGCTCCAACCCATCGATTTCGCAGCCGTGGCTCGAGCATGTGGGGGAACGGGTCTGACGGTTGAAGATCCGGCCAAGTGCGGCCCAATATTGGAGCAGGCGCTGGAGATTCCAGGACCGGTGTTAGTCCAGGCCATCGTGGATCCATTTGAACCCCCGATGCCTGCCAACATTACGATGAGCCAGGCCGCCAAATTTGCCGAATCGCTGGCACGAGGCGAACCGAATCGCGTGAAAATTGCGCTGACGGCCCTCTCCGATCGCGTGCGGGAACTGGTTTAATTCCTAAGGCCGGTGAAGCGTAAACGTGAGGAGTGAAAAGTAAGGAGTATAGAGCAGTTGACAAAAGTCCAGGACCTAACCATCGTCATTCCCGACATTCGTATCGGGAATCCATCTTGGCTTTTTCGGATGGATCCCCGCTCACCACCGGCGGGGATGAAGAGGTTACTCCAAGCGGGTCGAAAAGAGTAGCTGCCTTCAGCTGCTGAATGCATCTTTTCTCCTTACGCCTCACTCCTAACCCTCACGTTTTTCCGCCTCACCATCCAACAAGGGTTTTGGCCAGTTGTGAGAAATTCCCATGAATGAGAGGTACAAAAGTAGTTTTTCTTCCGGGAAGCGAGATGACATCATTCTTACATCCCATTTTTTCTAAAGAAAAAATTTTGCATATCGTCCCTCATACACCGGAAAAGGATACCGAGAAAAGGAAAAGGCCGTAGATATACGCGTCATAAGGAGATCAGGAGAATTCAGGATGGAGTCGGAGAAGGTTTGTGAGGGATTAGTTTGGACAGACCATACGTCAGAATAATAGTCAGAAAAGCGCCGATGACCGCCACCGTCATATCCTTTTGAGCATCCCATTCGTCTCCCTGAGTGCCCAGATACGCCTCGCCCAATTCTGGACGAACAAGAAGAGCAACCCACGATTCGATAATTTCAAAGAATCCACTGAGGGCCAATATTCCGCTGATAGGGAGATAATAGGCCCAGAATCCACGCACATGCACGCGACGCAGAAATAATTCCCGTAATGGATAGGCCAGGAGCAAACCGAATGAAAAATGCGCGATCCGGTCAAAATGATTGCGCTCCAATCCCCACCACTCCTGCATCCAAAAGCCTAGAGGAACTTTTGAATAAGTATAATGGGCTCCGATCGCATGAAGGGTCATAAACACGGTGAGGAAAAGATAGGAAAGATCCGATAAGGGAAATCGTCGATACGTCGTGACAAGGACAATGACCAGGCCCACCGCTAAAATATTTTCGAGAAACCAATCATGACGGTCGACGGGGTGAATGGCGAGGAACGCCCACAGCACCACATACCAGGCCATCAGCACATGTAAAAGGGTATGTTCGCGGAAATTTTTCCGGTTACTCGCGGTAACCGCAGTGGTCAGGGGCATGGGGGTAGATCCACCGTCCTTTCCCGTGATTCAGATGAACAGAGCCCTTTCAGTTTCCGAAAACACAACATAATCGTCAACCAAAGCAGGGCGCCATATAACGTAGCCGCCATATCTTTTTGGGCATCCCAGATATCTCCCTGGGCACCGAGATAAGCCAAGCCCAATTCCGGATGGACAATTCGGGTTACCCACGATTCAAGAATTTCCCACAGAGCGCCCAACCCCACAAGGGTGACCAAAACCATTCCAGTGCAGCTCCATGCGGACATTCCTGGAATTCTCCCGAAGAGTTCCAACAAGGGACGGGCAAAGAGCAAACCGAAACAAAAATGGACGATGCGATCGAAATGGTTACGGGGTAATTCGAATAACTCTTCCAACCAGAGACCAAATGGGACCTGAGCATACGTATAGTGTGAACCAATCGTATGCAATGTCAGAAACATCGTAAAGAACACATAGGAGGCGACGGAAAAAGGCAGTCGCCGATAGGAAATGGTCAATACACCGACGAAAAGAAGAGGAAGGATATTGGCAAAGGCCCAACTTTGAGGATCAAGAGGGGCCATCCCCATCAACAAAAAGAAGCCGCCATACCACAGCAATAAACCGACCATAACCAAATGCTTCAAGCCTCTACCCCCTGAGAGCGATGTGAATGGGTCATTCAAACAGCCATTACATTGTCTCCCAGGAATTACTGAATGACAAGTCAAAGGAGGAAAACCTGTTCCAGGACAGAGGCTAGAACGCATCGATGACCACCTGCCTTGACGAAGTCTGGTCGCTATTTTTCCTTTGGTCAGTCCCTTCTTCGGCTCGTGTGAAAACCCGGTTCTTAAGTTCCCACGCCTCCCTCACAGGCGATACCCCGTTCCGCTATCGGGTGGGCACGGCAGTCGGAGGCCGGGAAGAGGAACCTTCCGCTCGAGCCGGACTACCTTTCATGAATCTATTGCATCCACTGTTTCCGGAAACCAGTAATCGGTAGGGTTGAAGATTTTCATCGATACACAGGCCCATCGTCGCATCTTCAATCTTTGCAGATGGTTCGATTTGCCACCATTGGCAGCTTTTACATAATCCCCATTTATCCGCCATCTTCGTCTCCTTTCAAAAAAAATACGTCTTCTGAGTGAATATCGATCGCGAGAAAACATGCATTCATCTTATAGTCTCCGACTAATCATCTCTTCGTTCACACTTTATAAATATCCATTCATTCCCCCATGGTAAAGGACAAAAAGTGTCATAAAATTTTGATAAGCCTTTTTGAACTACAGCACAGGCGAGCGGTGGCGGGATATGGATGAATCCGACAGAAGGCTTTCCAAAATGTCCATTTCCGATAGCATCGGACGCATCCATCAACAGGACTTATTCCGGGCGATATCTCCCACGTAATGGCTTTCCTTCCTCGCGGGTGACAACTTTGGCATCCATCCATGTAAATGACTACCCCTTCTTCTGCCTCCAGCAATACTCGTCCTCTTGGTTTCACGCCAATTGAAGATTGACGGGCAAGATGAATGGTTGATGCATATTGAATGTCCTACTTCTTTTTTTTCTTGTTAGTCCCACGGCCGCCTTGGACAGAAAGTTCCCAGCGATAGTCGTCAGGATCATGGAACCATAGACCCATATGCGGTGAGCCAGGAGACTCGGGACCGATTTCATTGCCAGGATCCTCCACCCTGACCTTATGCTTCTTTAGATGTTCCAGCGCCTTTCGCAGTGCTGTCATGTTTTCCAGATGGAATGACATGTGACCTATTGTTTTTGGTGATGGCTTGCCTTTTGATAAAGCGATCGTCACGTGATCGTTGCCGACCGCCACACCTTCCTCGAACTCAAACTCTTTGCGCAATCCCAATACTCGCACGAACCATTTTGCGCTACGCTTGGGATCACGGACAGCGAGTCCGAAATGACCGACCGGACCAATCGTAAACGGTACCGTCATATTCCCCCCAATTCGTGCAAAGCGTGAACGTTGGTAATTTTTTTTGTCTCATCTACTGTTTAGGCTTTTGGGCCCGTCCACCCTAATCAGACGGGCTGTCTTGATCTCCTGGATACAGTGCGGATGCCACCAAGGGATGAGGTTTCGACACCGAGGTCCCCCCGCTGCCATAGGGACGGGTAATGATTTCGAGTAAATGCCCGTTCGGATCGTCAAAGTACAGTCCGCGTCCATCATCCCAGGTGTTGATGTGGTTCAGTTCGTTCCTGTGGGGATCAGCCCAGTACGGAAACCGTCGCTCACGGATTCGCTCGAAGATCTGGTCGAATTCGTTTTCGCTTACCAGAAAAGCATAGTGCTGAGGGGTGATAGCGCCTTCGGCATCAAGATAATCCAATGAAGTCTCACCTACCCGCACAACTGCAAATGGCCCCAAGAGCAATGGAACGGGAAGACCAAGCATCTCCGTCAAAAACAATGCCGAAAAATCTTTGTCTTCCGCGTCGACAATGGTGTGGTTCAATTTGATGGACACAGTCTTGATCCTTGTATTTTTAATTATGCCACAGCGACCGCTCCAGGAACTGCCAACCCGGCCAGTCTTTCCGGGGAGATTGATGATTGACCGGTGCCTGTTAATCAAATTTTTCCGACAAGGTCCAACCCCGGTTTTAACGTTTTATCACCCGGTTTCCAATTGGCCGGACAGACTTCTCCTTTTCCTTCCCTGACGTGGACTGCCGCTTGAAGTTTTCTGAGTAATTCCCGGCCATTTCGTCCGATGCTGTTATCGTGGATTTCTCCCACTTTCAGGACCCCGTCAGGATCGACAAGAAAACTCCCGCGCAACGATACCCCTTCATTCTCCAGATAGGTTCCGAACTCCCGGCTTAGCCGGCCCGTCGGATCCGCCACCATGGGGAACTGGATATTTTTGATGGCAGGCGAGATATCGTGCCAGGCCTTATGCACAAAAACCGAATCTGTGCTGACGCTAAGAACCTCAGCCCCGAGCTTTTGAAATTCCGGATACAACTCTCCCAATTCTTGCAATTCGGTTGGACAAATAAACGTGAAATCTCCCGGATAAAACACCAGCACCAACCACTTTCCCTGACATTCCGACAACGTGAGTGAACGGATTTGTTCCTTGTGGAAGGCCTGGTATGTGCCATCCGTGATCGTCTGTCCAATTTGCATCATCATTCTTTCTTGCCTCCTTCATTAACGGATTGAAATTTTCAGCCTCATCTTTCAGATGTGTAGCGGTTTTTACCTGAACTCAGACTCTTATAAGTCACTAAAATAAATCCTACACTGGAATATAAAAATTTGGGACTGCCATTAGCCCTTGAGTGAAACTCTCTTACATATTTTATTGGTTATGAAATGGACTGGCATGAGTGCCTGAAGAGAAAGGACCAGGTTTGCACTGAGTAAGAAAACGACCATCCTTAATATAATAGAATTTCGGAACCGGCGTCTTAAATCCTCCTGACTTTTAAATGTGGGCACATCCTCTTCCCAGGGTTACTAACAGTATGGACCAATCATATATTTCTATACAATGAATAATTCAGCAGTCACATTTTCTTTTTTTTATTCATCTCTAGGAACATTAATAAAGAGGAGCGATTCGCATGGCCAAAAAGCAACCCGCTGAATCCACCCCTACTTCCACCCGTAAAACCGCGAAATATGCAGACCAAACTGTCGAGATCGGCACAGGAGGGGAAGTGCACCAGAAGAGTGGAAAAACCAATCCTGTTTTAACTACTCAGCAAGGTATTCCCGTCGCTGATGACCAAAACTCCCTTAAAATCGGAGCGCGTGGTCCAACCGCATTGGAAGACTTTCACTTTAGGGAGAAGATTTTTCACTTTGACCATGAACGGATTCCCGAACGGGTTGTACATGCCCGCGGATTCGGGGCTCATGGGTATTTTGAAAACTACGAATCTCTGGCAGATGTCACCAGAGCCGACATTTTTCAACGACCCGGCGATAAAACGCCCGCATTTGTTCGGTTTTCGACCGTGGCCGGCAATAAGGGGTCCTTCGATTTGGCCAGAGACGTGAGGGGATTTGCCGTGAAGTTGTACACCAAAGAAGGTAACTGGGATATCGTGGGCAACAATATGCCTGTGTTCTTTATTCAGGACGCCATCAAATTTCCAGACTTGATTCACGCAGCCAAACGGAACCGGATCGGGGATTTCCGCAGGCGCAAACTGCGCACGATAACTTTTGGGACTTTATCTCTCTGACGCCCGAAAGTATGCATATGGTGATGTGGATCATGTCCGACAGGGCGATTCCCCGGTCCTTTCGATTTATGGAAGGGTTTGGGGTTCATACGTTTCGCTTGATCAATGTCCAAGGACAATCGACGTTTGTGAAATTTCATTGGAAACCGAAGCTCGGGATGCAATCCGTGGTCTGGAACGAAGCGGTCAAGATCAATGGAGCTGATCCTGATTTTCATCGACGGGACCTGTGGAGTGCCATTCAGCAGGGTGATTATCCGGAATGGGAATTGGGCCTCCAGCTTTTCGATGACGATTTTGCGCAGCAGTTCGATTTTGATGTGCTCGACGCGACTAAAATCATTCCGGAGGAAATTCTTCCTGTTCGACGTGTCGGCCGGCTCGTCCTGGATCGCTGTGTGGAAAATTTCTTTGCCGAGACCGAACAGGTCGCATTTTGTACGCAGAATATTGTGCCGGGGATCGATTTTTCAAATGATCCACTTCTGCAGGGACGGAATTTTTCCTACCTGGATACTCAGCTCAAACGGCTCGGCAGTCCGAATTTCACCCATATCCCCATCAATGCCCCCAAATGTCCGTTTAGTCATTTTCAGCAGGACGGCCATATGGCCATGCAGAATCCGCAAGGACGAGCCAACTATGAACCGAATTCATGGTCCGGCGAGACTGCCGGCCCGCGTGAGTCACCGGAAAAAGGGTTTACCTCATATCCTGTTGAGGAGGGAGGCCCCAAAGTCCGCCTTCGTTCCGAGACCTTTGCCGATCATTACAGCCAAGCCCGTCAGTTCTATATCAGCCAGAGCGAAGTCGAACAAACTCACATTGCGAACGCCTTAGTCTTTGAATTAAGCAAAGTGGAACGTCCTGAAATACGGGCTCGTATGGTTTCTCATTTGCTGAATATCCACCAGGATTTGGCCAAACAAGTCGCGAAAGGTTTGCGCATCAAGCAGATGCCACGGCCCGCGGATGCAGCTAAACCGACACGAGAGGATCTCCAACAGTCACCTGCGCTCAGCATTCTTCTCAATGGTCCCAATACCTTCAAAGGGCGAAAGCTGGGGGTGCTCATCACCGACGGAGTCGATATGAAATTGTTTAAATCACTCAAAGCCGCCGTCAAGTCGGAGGGTGCGATCATGGAAATTGTGGCTCCCGGCGTGGGCGGGGTGGAAGCCAGCGACGGGACATGGATTGAAGCAGCCCAAAAAGTCGATGGCGGGCCATCCGTCCTGTATGACGCCGTAGCCCTCTTACCCTCCGAGGAAGGAGGCCGGGCTTTGGCCAAAGAACCGGCGGCGAGGGATTTTGTGGCTGATGCCTTTGCTCATATGAAATTCATCGGGTATGTGGAGGCTGCCAAGCCCACTATTTCAGAAGGCCGGGGTTCCTGAGAGTCGAGACGCCGGATTTATCGCGCTTGATGGAGGAAAGGGAGCGACGAAATTTCTTGAGTCTTGCCGTCAGCTTCGCTTCTGGGATCGTGCAGCCGCTATGAAAGGGTAAAGGGGTGCACTATTCTTTGAGAAAGAGTCTGGCTAATTCTGGCCAAGGCGTCAGAGATGAAACGTCAGAGACGATTGTCAAAACCCAACCAGTCACTGGGTCACACGATCTGAAGTGGGAGACGGTAGTATGACCTCTCGCGAACCTTTGATATGGATGTTTTTCCTCAACCCCGAACCCTGAGGTGATATGAGATATCTAGCGCTTGCTACTGATTATGACGGGACCTTGGCTCTTAATGGACGGGTTCATGAATCCACCATTCGCAGCCTGGAGAAATTGTTAACCACGAACCGAAAATTAATCCTGGTCACTGGACGCGAGTTGGACGATTTGCTGAACGTATTTCCCCATCCTCATCTGTTTGAATGGATTGTCGCGGAAAACGGACTGCTGCTCTACAAACCCTCATCGAACGAAACAATCCTGCTGGCGAAACCCCCATCCGAAGAATTCATTCTCAATCTGCGTTCCAGGGGCATTCCCATCTCCGTCGGTCGAAACATTGTCTCGACCGTCCAACCGCACGAAACGGCCGTGTTAGGAGTTATCCGCGATCTTGGCCTGGACCTGCAGGTTATTTTTAACAAAGAAGCCGTCATGATAGTGCCGGCCGGTTTCAGCAAGGCCACAGGTCTTCTTGAGGCGCTTGGTAAATTAGGACTATCTCCTCACAATATTGCCGGCATTGGGGATGCGGAGAATGACCTGGCGTTTTTAGGAATGGTGGAATGCGCAGGAGCTGTCGGCAATGCCCTTCCCGCCATTAAAGAGCGTGCGGATGTCGTGACTGAGGGAGAACAGGGAGACGGGGTGGTGGAGTTCATCGGGCAACTTCTGGCCGATGATCTGGCCTCCCTTGAACCGCACCTTGACCGGCATCATGTGGTATTGGGAACGTCCGATGGAGAAACGGAGGTGCGGTTCAGTCCTTATGGCCGTAACCTATTGATCGCCGGATCATCGGGTAGTGGAAAGTCCACTCTGTCGACCGGACTTATCGAGCGCCTCACGGATAAACACTATCAATGTTGTATTATCGATCCGGAAGGGGATTACGAATCCCTGGAACAGGCCGTGGTGATAGGAGACATGGATCATACTCCCACCACCAAAGAGGCTCTCCAAATTCTGGACAATCCTGAAATCAACCTGGTCATCAATCTCGTGGGACTACCGGTCGAGGACCGTCCGGCATTTTTTCAAACGATATTCAAGGATCTGCAGGAATATCGTGCGAGTACCGGTCGGCCTCATTGGATTGTTCTTGATGAGTCTCACCATTTACTCCCGACAGAATGTGATGTTCCGTCCACGTTCTTCACGCCTGCTCCTTCTTCTCTTCTTCTTATCACGGTTCATCCGGATCAGGTCGCTACTGAAGTCCTCTCAACGGTTGATGCGATCGTGGTGATTGGGAAAGCTCCCGCCGAACAACTGGAGACTTTCACCCGTTCGATAGGAGAATCATTGCCCGCTTGTCCGTTTGCCTCCCTTCAGCCAAAGGAGGCCTTGTTCTGGAATCGTTCTGCCGGAAGTGATCCCATTCGATTCGAGGTCCTACCCAATCGAAGTGAGCGGAGACGTCATCGCCGGAAATATGCAGAAGGTGAACTGAGCCCTGAGCGAAGTTTTTATTTTGAAGGTCCAGAGGGAAAGTTGAAGCTTCGAGCACAAAATCTCATACTCTTTCTTCAACTGGCTGAGGGCATCGATGCTGAGACGTGGATGTATCACTTGAAACAGCATGATTATTCAACCTGGGTGCGGAATTGCATTAAAGACAAGACGCTTGCCGCTGAAATTCAGGAAATAGAAAACAATGAAACTCTCGGGCATGCTCAAAGTTTGACACAAATCAAATCCGCCATTGAACATCATTATGTCTTATCTGCTCATCATTCCTTACCATCTTCTTCCTCTTCCTGAACAACATTGCGAGGGATGTGCGCCATCCGACCGGATTGGACACCCGCATGCTTTCTGAATCATGGCTTCCGGTGTTCCTAGAGGTATGGGTTGAAGTTCCATTCCCTCGCTTACGAGTCAAAATAAGGTTCGGTTCTCATTCGAACTTGTAGATCACCAAGCTCTGCCGCCCCTAATCTCAATATCGTATGATTGAACCTCCTTGAGTCCCGCGCGGTATCCTCTAAGTAATTCAACGGCCTTTTAAGGGTTATTAACAGTTACACAATTTTCATGCATGTCGTATAAACACGATGAAGGTTTGTGACAATTAAAAAATGGTGAAAGACAATTTTCAAAGAGGAGGGTGAAATGACTGTAAATGACATGAAGGAAAAAACAAAAGAAGTAAGCAGGCAAGTGGAAGAAAAAGCCGGACAAATGGGAGAACAGGTACGGGAGCAAACCTCCAAATTAGTTGATCAAGCCCAGGAAAAGATAAAAACCACATTAGAGGGCCAAAAAGAAAAAAGACTGGGGGAACTGAGTGGTATAGCTGACGCTGTACGTCAAACTGGTCAAACCCTGCGAGATCAACAGAAGGAGGGAATCGCGGAATATGCCGAGCGCGCGGCTGAACAAATAGAGCGCCTAGTGCAGTATTTCGATTCCAGGGATGTGAACGAACTCCTGGATGAGGCTACGATGTTTGCCAGACGACATCCTGAGGCTTTCTTAGGTGGCGCCTTTATGGTGGGTCTGGTGGCGGGAAGATTTTTAAAAAGCTCTAGAAATCGCCGGATTTCCGAATCTTCGACCCACTCGGGAGAAACGATGACTGTTGGGTCTTCCCCCATTTAAACATTTAATCCCTGCCGTGATGGATCGAATGAGAATGCTCACATTTTAAAGGAGGTTCATATGTCGTTATCCCACGAAGTCCAGGAGGTCAGTGATCTTTTTCGGGAATTGATGACTGAGCTGAAAGTGCTCCTTCAACAGGAATTGCAACTTTTTAAACTTGAAATCTCCCACAAAGCCTCACAGGCTGGAAAAGATGTTGCATTTATCGCGATTGGCGGGGGGATAGCCTATGCGGGACTCCTGGTGATCTTGGCTGCGGCCGTTCTGGGATTAGCGCTCATAATTCCAGGATGGGCCTCCGCGTTAATAGTAGGGGTGGCCGTCATGGGCGCGGGATATGTCCTAATACATAAAGGGCTGAGCGATTTAAAAACCATGAAAGCAACACCCGAGCAGACCATCGCAAGTTTAAAGGAGACCAAACAGTGGACAACCCATGCCATCAATTAGACCCAGCCGTATCCGAAAAAAAAGATAATCCGAAGGTGCTTCGAGAAAAGATTCAACAAACACGAGCTGAAATCGGTGAGACGGTCAACACGCTTCAAGAGCGGTTGTCTCCAGAGAGGGTGAAAGAGAAAATGAAGGCTGCAGCGAAAGAAAACTTGGAATCTGCGAAGGAAAATGTGCGGTTGAAAGCCGAACAATGGCAAAGACAAGCGGCAAAAAGGATTGTGAATAACCCTTTACCGGCTGCAATGGTAGGCCTGGGATTAGTATGGTTGTGGAAACGGGCATCTTGTGCAACACGAGAACACGATCATCCCTTTCAAAATTATTCTTTGAATCCCCACGAGGAGTGGCCAGATTATGCTCCTGAGGAAGACTCAGGAAGATTGCCTCATACCCGATCCGGCACCAGGAATTCTCTGGATGCCCTGAAAACTAAAGCGCAGGAGGCAGGTCAACAGGCACGAGAACACATTTCTCAGTGGACCAGCCACGCTCAGGATTCTCTAGAAGAATGGAAATCCCGGGCCTCCTCTCAATCATACCAGTTTCGATCCAAGGCCCAGGAGCGTGGACAACGGGTGAAGGGGGAATTTGAGCGGTATCTTCAAGACAGTCCTTTGACGGTGGGTATGATGACGATAGCCATTGGAGCGGCTATCGGTTTGTTCCTACCCCGTTCCCGGAAGGAGGACGCATGGTTAGGAGCGTCTCGAGATCGATTGGTCGACCAGGCAAAAGCCGCCGCGCAAGAGATTCTGCCGACAGGTCAACAGGTTCTTGGCGGTAAGCTCAAATGAATGACGTGAAAACACATAAGTAATCCGAATGCTTTTGGTCAGGTCTCTGACACATAACATTGTTCCGTTTAGATCCGACCATGAAAAAACGTTATAATCCCAAAATTTTCGATATTTATTGCAATAGATATAAAAAAGGAAATGGCTGATGCAGATTAGCGAATCTCATAGTGCTAAAGGAAAGCAACGGGCAACTTTCGAGGAGAAAAGAGGACGAAATGCAGCCGCCCCCCCGCAAATACCCACGAGAGGGTGGCGTGATGTTCTTTTACGGGTGAAGGACCAAATTTCATCGGATAATGTGTCTATTGTCGCTGCAGGAGTGGCTTTTTATTGTACTCTGGCTCTTTTCCCTGCCCTGGCCGCTGTCGTTTCGATTTACGGCCTCGCCACCAGCCCTCAGGAGGTGCAGGAGCAAATTGAATCGCTCAGCGATCTTCTCCCGCAAGAAGCTCAATCGGTGATCAATGAGCAGCTCCTATCCATTGCCAAGAGTGCAGAGTCCGCATTGAGCTTTGGAGCCATCGGCGGTTTGCTTCTGGCGATTTGGAGCACCTCCAAAGGCATGTCGGCTTTAATCACATCCCTCAATATTGCTTACAATGAAGAAGAAACACGAGGTTTTTTTCATGTGACAGGACTGGCGTTAGGCCTCACGATCGTCGGAATTGTATTTGTCATTCTGACGCTCTTTCTCATTACCTTGCTCCCGACGGTCCTTCAGATATTCGGATTTGGTGAGGTAGCTCAATCGGCTCTTTCCCTGGCGCGTTGGCCCCTCTTGGTGATAATTGTCATGGTAGGACTGGCCCTGCTCTACCGCTATGCCCCCTGTCGAAATCCCCCCAAGTGGCAATGGGTTTCGTGGGGAGCAGGAATCGCCACCATTCTTTGGGTAATAGGCACGTCGGTGTTTGCAATCTATGCGAATGAGTATGGCAATTATAACCAGACCTATGGATCTCTTGGAGCCGCAGTTATTCTACTCATGTGGTTCTGGTTGACGGCCTTTATCGTAATGGTAGGGGCGGAGGTCAACTCTGAAATGGAGCGTCAAACGAAAAAAGACACCACAGTGGGAGAGCCGAAACCGATGGGGCATCGAGAGGCCTACTCGGCTGATACTCTTGGACCCAGTCAATAATCAATGGCCGATTCAATTATGGCAATGAAACTGATTTTTCGGCAGGTAAAATAAGAATGTCGTGAATGCCGGAATTGAACTAAATGCTCCTTCTTTGGAAATTATACGACAAGGACGACTTTGTAAGAAAAATTCAGAATCAAAGCATTTGGCACTGTTGAGAATCAATCGCGATGGTCTTGGAGGTCATTTCTTTACTCTGTAATGCCAATTATCCTGGCATAGAGTGCTCTTCTCCCACACGTGTTTTACACTTCAACTTTATTTACAAGGAGTTAGGCCATGCCGAGAGGGGATAAGTCCAAATACACCAGTAAGCAGAAACGTCAAGCGGAAAAAATCGAAGAAGGATATGAAAAACGGGGGGTCTCTGAAAATGAAGCGGAACGGCGGGCATGGGCTACGGTGAATAAAATGACCGGAGGGGGAAAAAAGAAAGGGGGATCCGGTCGCGGAAAACCTACCAATACGGCCCCGGCTAAAAAAGGAGGAAAAATAGGAGGGAAGGCCGCCGCTTCGCGGTCGACATCCGCCAAATCCGCCTCGGCGAAAAAAGCCGCTCAGACTCGCGCTCGAAAGAAAAAATGAGTCGGGAAAGGCATGCGCCATCGATCCCCGACCAGACTTGTCGATTGATCAGGAAGTTAAGGCTGAACGGGAAAGGGATTGGCGCAAATCGAAAAATCCTTTCCAGGGATCCGTCGTGAGGGTTTTGAGCCGTTTGGGGAGAGTGGTAAGGGTGAAAGCTTGAGAACTGGGTACTGAGGAAAGTTCATCCCAGCCTACCGGCGTTGAAACCGGCGCCCCGGACAGCGCCCGTGTTCCATAGGTGGCGATGGACGTTGCCCCAAAACTATTTCGAAGATAATCAATAAATATTTTTCCTTTTCGTTTTGCCTTACTCATGTTTGCCACAAAACCAGCGGGGTGATTCTGTGCTGTTTCCATGGCCAGCGTTCGAGTGTAATTTTTTAACTCATCCCACGTCGCGCGACGAATCAATGGGGCCACCACATGCAACCCTTTTCCGCCTGATGTTTTGACAAAGCTTTCTATGCCATCTTCCGAAAGACGATTTTTTAAAAGATGCGCGCCTGCAACCAGCTGCTCCCACTTCACGCCCGGACCGGGATCCAGATCGAAAACCAACCGATCCGGGCGATCCGTCCGATCTTCCCTGCACCCCCAGGGATGAATTTCCAATACGCCCATCTGAACGAATGCAATGAGGCCTTTCGACATCGTCAATCACTAAGTAGGAATTCTTTTCCTTCTTCCTTTTTTCTTGGATAAGGATGCGTCGGATCGAATCAGGAAGAGTGTCGGATGCGTGTTTTTGGTAAAAACATTTTTTCTGGAAACCCTGAGGACATCGCACCAGGGTAAGGGGGCGTTTCGACACATGAGGCAACACCCACTCTGCGATATGTTGATAAAACTCCGCTAAGTCCCGCTTGGTAATACCTTGTTGTGGATAAAGAATCTTATCCGGGTGAGAGAGCGCCATTTCCACATGCGGGGTGGAATGACCCGACGAAGCTTTTGAACGACGTCGTAAGGATTTGGGTTGTTCGGGAATGACGTCTTTCAACGGTTTCGGACTTTCTCTTATGATATCTTTTGCCGGTTTGTCCTCACGAAGACCGATAAATGCTGGATGGCGCAGGACTCCATCACGGGTCCATTCGAAAAATTCCACTTCTGCCACCAATTCCGGACGTACCCAATGCGCGGCCCTGAGACCGCGGTCTGAGGGTAAGCAGGCAAAGGGCGGACGAGCTTGCGGCAGCTTGGACAGAAGGCTATGAATGTGGGAGAGCCTTTGGTGTGTAAATCCTGTCCCTACACGGCCGGCATAGTGTAGTTGGCCGCCGTCATCGTAATAACCCAGCAGTAAGGCTCCGAAATACTTCCTGGATCCTGCAGGATTGGTATACCCGCCGATGACCAATTCCTGCCGGTGCTGACATTTCACTTTGACCCAATGCTTCGAACGGGCTTGGCGATAGGCGCTCATCGCCTGTTTGGAAATAATGCCTTCCAGAGCACGCCGACAGGCATGCTCGAATGATCGTGCTCCTTGCCCCTGAATATGGTCGCTGTAACGGACATGCAAGGCCGACTCCTCGGGCAGGGATTTTATCAATTCCCATAGCAATTCTTTGCGCTTGAGAAGCGGCGTTCGACAGAGGTTATACCCTTCGCAGTAGGGAAGATCGAAAACGTAATAGACAAGAGGATCCGAAGCTTCTCCCTTCAGCACATTTTGTAGAGCCTGGAAATCAGAAATGCCGTCAGGCCGAAGAACCACCAATTCCCCGTCAATAATCGCCTGCCGTACCGGCATTTCAGCCAGCGCGCCCGCGATAGAGGGGAATTTCTTGGTCCAGTCTTTTCCATTTCTGGTGAACAGGTGAATTCGCCCATCTTTCATCACACTCACAATACGATATCCATCGAATTTAATTTCATGCAGCCAATCTTCCCCAGTCGGCACTGATTTCACCAGTGTGGCCAACTGGGGATGGAAAGTTGCCGGCTGGGAAGAGGATACGGCAGAGGAGAGTTCGGACGGATAAAGGATGCGAGACGTTCTGGAGGTGTTCTTCCGTGAAGGAGTGCGGGAGGAACGGTTTTTGGTCGAACGGGTGCCCAACTTCGGTTGGGAGGGTAATTTTTTTCTGCTTCCTCCCTGATTTTCTTCGGCGATCTCTTCCAACGACCGTTCGGTGGCGACGCTCCGGGGAGCCGTGTCAATAATATCAGGCTTTTTCCCGTTGAGAGCTTCCGCATCCTTTTCTTTGATCAGGAGCCAGTTTTTTTCATCTTTAGCTTTTGCCCCTCCCATACGAACCAGGCTCCATCCCCCCTTTAGCTTTTTTCCTTTCAAAGAAAATTTCAATCTTCCCCGGTCATAAGATTGTTGCGGATCTTCCTGAGGGACCCATTGACCGCGATCCCACACCATCACCGTCCCTCCTCCGTATTCTTCCTTCGGGATGGTTCCCTCAAAGGATCCATAATCGACAGGGTGATCTTCAACATGAACAGCTAAACGTTTGAGAGAGGGATATAAACTAGGCCCTTTCGGAACCGCCCAACTTTTTAGCACACCGTCCAGTTCAATTCTGAAATCGTAATGCAACCGGCTTGCCGCATGCTTATGCACAACGAATGAAGAACCGTTTTTCTGGGGTGTCGTCCCCTTAGGCTCCGGAGTTTTTCCAAACTGACGTTTACGGTGATATTCATTCAATCCCATAAATGTGGCTCCCTGAAAACAGTCGTGCCGTTCATCCTTTATGGACGGAAGAAAAAGTTACCCAACTCTTTCAGGCTGGCGAAATGAAGACTGCTGGACCGCCGGACAGAGCGATTTCACCGGTGAACGTCACCTTAACTGGCTTTACGGGATTTTCGAGGAGAGGCAGATTTACGTTTTTTGGTTCCGCCGGAGGGGTGAGCTTTTTGAACACTTTTCTTTAATAATCCCATCATATCGATAACTTTTCCGGTACCGGTTTTTTCTTCCTTTACCGCTGCCGGCGTGGATTTTCGGGACTGAGTTGTTTTCGACTTTTTGTCGATCCATTTCATGAGGGCATCGCGGTATTCATCATGATAGCGTTTGGGTTCCCATTTCGTGCTCATGGATTCCACCAACTGTTGAGCCAAGGTCAGTTCTTTTTCGGAGATTTTGTAAGATTTCACACTTCCCTCCGGGATGTCCAATTCCTTGACATCACGGATCTCCTGATGAAAGCGAAGAAGTTCCAAGACTAGGAGATTGGATTGGGGCAAGAGCGCGGCAAGATACTGTCGCGTCCTGATCACAACCTTCGCGATGCCGACTTTCCCAGTGCGCCGAAGAACTTCACGAAGCAACACATAGCCCTTTTCACCTTTTTTGTCCGGGACGAGGTAATACGGTTTATCAAAATATACATAATCGATTTCATTTCCGTCGACAAAATTTTCAATTTCCACCGCTTTATTGACTTCCACCGCAACCTTCTCAAAGTCTGCATCACTTAAAATGACATACCGACCCTCTTCATATTCAAACCCTTTGACGATTTCCTGCCACGGAACTTCTTCTCCGGTCTCCTCATTCACACGTTCATAGCGGACTCGGGCATGATTCCGGCTGTCCAAGAGTCGAAAGTGGAGATCGAACTGTTTGTCTCCGGAATGGACGACAACGGGAATATTGACGAGACCGAACGTGATATGACCTTTCCAAATTGGCCGGGCCATAATGCCTTGCCCTCTCTTTCACCTTCTTAACGGGTTGGAATACCTACACTCATGATAATAAATTAAATTACTGCTTTTCTTGATGAACTTATATTTCCGACAGGTTTCTCCAATCGCTGAAGAACGTATATGGGCTTCCCGCTTTTTTGGCTCCAAAATTCAAATGTAGATGATGGAATCGGGTTAATTAAGTCCACAGATGATTTGGCGTGTCTGAATCGACATTCCCTCAGAGATTTCTATGATCTAGAATAACCCAGGTAAATCTTTGGGCAAAAATTCCGCCTTATTAATTCTGGAACGCTTATACGGTGACCTTCAAGAACGCAGAAGACCGTAATGATACCGCCCAACCCATGGCGCCAAAACCCAAAACAATGTTTTAGGCAGGCGGTCTTCGTCCTGTTACAAAACTGACGGCAAATATAATCAAAAACACCACAAAAAGAATCCACGCGATATTGGTCGCTGTTCCTGCCACCCCGGTTAATCCAACAACTCCCGCAATCAGAGCAATGACCAGAAATGTAATGGCCCAACTTAACATAGGATTCCCTCCTTTTATCCCTGGCTCAGCCAGGGGACAATTTTTCTTCATACGTCCCTTATTTAATTTTCTCCGCGCTTCCTCCAATTTTTTGGTATCTCACGACCTCATTTTGAGCATTCACTTCAATCTGAAGCGTATCCCCCAATTTAATCTCTCCATTCCCCAGGTTATTCTGTAAATTCAGATA
This sequence comes from uncultured Nitrospiraceae bacterium, assembly GCA_963734345.1. Classification (GTDB taxonomy): domain Bacteria; phylum Nitrospirota; class Nitrospiria; order Nitrospirales; family UBA8639; genus Nitrospira_E. Next base: position 143,728 of record CAVTGT010000007.1, on the reverse strand, counting down.
ACGAGGAGTAATGTCTCCCGCATCCCCGGCATTGACGCGAATTGCATTTTCATTCACTTCCTCCACAATTCCTTGAACGGTTCGATGCCCTTTTACCAATTTTTTTTCTTCGTGCTTTTGACCCATCCCGGCAGTTTTATTGTGAGAGGTCCCGTCCGCCAAAGAAAGCGTCGGAATTATTAAAAGGCCACCCAACAGGAACGCATGAAAATAATTGGAAAATTGCTTGGCGTTTGATCGAATAAATACCATAGGGGACCCTTCCGTTATCCAAATTTTAGCCTGAGTTTTTTCAGTCCTCCAATCCTTTTTCTTACATTTTCTTCTCTCCACAACCTGAATGGCCACACTGGCATTTCCCCCCTTTCGACGGTTGAGAAGATGAGCAATTATCAGAACAGAACTCCTTTCCCGGCTTGGCTTCACATTTACAAGAAGGATGTGCACATCTTTTGGCATTGGCAGTAGGCATATTCGCTCCTTTCTTATATTTTAATTTGTGAAGAGGGAAAGGATATTGTGAATGTCACGGTAACTTCCTCTTCTTTAATTCCTCATGAATAAATAATCACGTAAAGAGAATATCAGCCACAATGGACAAAATGAGGTTAAAAAAATGAAAATTGGATGACCAGCCCCGACAAAATTTGTCTCCAAGAAAGCGAATAATTCAACGACATTGAATGACTCGTTTACCAAGGAAGAACGGCAATCGGGCCTCAATTCCCCGTATGAGGGAGGGTTAGGGTTATGGATGGAAGGAATTTCCGGCGAAATGAAGCGGGTTTGAATGCGTGGACCTCTCAAATACACTCACTGAAAAACCCGCAATAATAAACGTGTCCTTTCGAGAGGTCCCCAGCATTCAATATTCCACGACTGTGAGGGCTGACGGATTAACCGGGATTAATTGGCAGAATCCTTTATGTTTTCTCCTGCTTGCTCAACCTTATCACCGGCTTTTTCCACTGATTCGTCTACCTTTTCCCCCGCTCTCTCAGCAGGACCCTGTTGTTCACATCCCGTGATAAATAGGGTTGCTGAAAAACACAGCAGCGGTAATAACAATTTAGTAAAAGAAGTCATGTACGTCCTTTCTTCAAAATGGTAAGAATGGGAGGGGGTCCATTGTTGATCAGATTTTGGTATCGGTTTCATCTTTTTGTAATGTCTTTTGAACAACTTGTTCGCTTTTGTGTTTCACCTCCTCAACCGTCGAGTGAACTTTCGTTTTGACCGTCTCCAGCATTTTGTCGCGAGAATCTCCCAACCAATGGTCTTCTGGTTTACTTGGTGGTAGTACGGCTGCCACAGCAGCCCCCATCGCCACCATAACGGCTCCCACCGCCAGCGGATTATGGTCCAGAAGATGAGACACTTCCCCCTGCGCGAAATGCGTATATTCCTGAAGATATCCCTTCATCTCTTCCATTTTCTGTCCAGCCCCCTCCTTCCACTCTTGAGTCTGCTGGAGTGCCTGATCCTTCCATTCTGACAGATGATCCTGGATGTTGACCTTCAGATGTCGAACGCGTTCTTCGGCGTGATTCATGATCTTATCAGGAGCGGGGTGTGGATCTCTATTATCCGCTATCCTTTTCTCCCCAAAAGGTTCTGAAGAATTTTTGAATAACCAAAACATGCCCAATCCCACAATGGCGGTAGGAAAGGGATTTCTGATCAATGTCTTGAACATCTATATCCTCCAATCGTCATGGGTTTAAAGTATTCTTCTGCTTTCTCTATACGTCAGTGAAATAACACTTATATCGTTGACTCTCTGATGGTTACCACCCGGATTCTCTTGAGTAAGGGGGGCTCGAAAAATTTTCGCCACATTTCTTGCTTTATTCCCAATCGTGGGGTTTTCCGTAGAAATCATACATCCGGACCTCATATTCTCTGTTGATGGGCTTATTGGGGTCATATTCGGGACTTCGCTCGATCGTTTCCCGGAGCATTTCTACTCCAACGGTTTGTTTATTCCAATCAATAGAATTAACCCATTTGTGAGAAATGAGAACTTTTTTTCCTGGCAACCAATTTTGGGTATCGACGATTAAATATCGTATATCCCAGGTGGTGTCTTCGACAATAAAGTCATCCACATGGCCGATCTCTCCGTCCTGGGCGCGGATATAATATTCTTGAACCTCAGTGGCGGATCGCAAATGAGAATTTTCATCCAACCTGGCCGATGATTTCAATCCTGGCTGAATCGAAGGATCGGCAGGAACCCCATCTGCGACACTCATAGGCATGAACCCAGGAGGCTGAATGAAGATTTCATCGTTCCAATATTCTCTCCATTGGAAAAACAATCGTAATTCTTTTTCTTTTTGGAGCGAAAATGGCAAGTCAGTTTCTATTCCAGGACTATCTTCAATTTCGGCAGAAGTCAGCGTCACCGGGAAAACCTTATCTTCCCAGCTTGACCTCCCAAGGGCTTCCTGCCCGATCAGTACCTGTCTTCCCGGGAGCCAATTTCCCGTATCAGCCACAAGATAACGGATTTTCCACAACCGGTCGTCAAAATAAAAATCTTCCACGCTGCCGAGGTCTTTATCGATGGCACGCAATCGATAACCTCGCATTTCCAATAAGGTTTTCAACATAATTCCCTCTAAAATTCACAACCTGGACGATTCCTTTTCAAAAGCGTCGCACTCATTCCTCTCCTAAAGTTAAAAGGGAGATAGCCTCTTTCATTAACCCAATTCAACGGCTTCCTAAGCAATGGACAAAAATTTTACCGGCTCTCCTCAAAAGTCAAAACGCTTGTCTCAGCACCACATTGGCGAGCTCAGGAGTCTATTGGCCACACTGAAGGAGATGTTTCCGAATCACTTAATAAGGGCCATTTGTAACCCATATTGGAAATTCAGAAAAGTTCAGCAATGAGCTGCACAGCTTAAAGGGATGAGCCAATCAAACCCTCAGGAGCAGGAAATGCCATGAAGTATCAGCGATGAATGTCCGGCATCTTGTCCATCACAAAAGAGGTCCAATTTCCTCCGTCACTTAACACGGACATCACCTGGCGACACCGATTCTCCACCGCCTCCAGATCATTCTTTTCCTGAATGGATTCCCGGCTCCCTCGTTGCAGCATTTCCACATGACGATGAATCGCCTCACGGTCTTCATCTCGTTCCACAGATTCCCCAATCCGTCCTAATCCCTCCAGCATGCATATGATAATCGCCACATTTCCTTTTCCGTGTTGTCTGATTTGATGAAATGCCGCATTCAATACACCTTCGAAGGTGACAGGCAGAGCAATGATACGAAGAACTCCCTCATTGTCGTATCGGTAAGGAGAAGGAAATTTTCGTTGTGCAAGTTGGCATAAAATTGCACTAAGGTGGTCAATACAGTGAATGCAGGTGAACGGGTCGTTTATTCCAGGCGAAAGGGCACGAACTGCCACTTCGACAAGTTGAAGCACCGAAAACTCAATGTCTTGTTCTTGGGTTCGGTGCGTGCCGCAGATCATTTGCTTATTGATCCGTGGGGATACGGAGGTATCAATCGACCCATCGGCCACTATTTTAGCTAAGGACGCTCCCTTGATAATAAAATGTCCTGGTCGATAATGAAGAAGGATGACTCCATTCTGCTCACGCGCGATTTCAACAAGAGAGTTATTTTCAATGGCTTGAAGATAGCCGCTCACTTCAGCCTTTATATCATTTCCCTCTTTTTCCATCCTGGTCATTATTTGCTGAATCTGATCTCTATTCCCCTTGTTCGGCCCTTCTCTTCCTAAATGCTCTGGAAAGAGTCTGGTCAGGTCTTCTTCCAACTCCGCATAGACCGCAGCAACCAAATTGGGGGCTTGGATGGAAACAGCAATATGATGCATGAAATAAATCAATACCCCCAGGCTGCAAATGGCCAACAGGAGGCCCACGATGGTTCCCCAATACGGAGTATATTCGTTTTCTAGATTCAAATGGATGGTTCGCAACACAAGCAAACAATAGAGAAACGTCGCCACAAACGTGCCCAGTACAATTTGATTGCCTCGATCCCGCATAAAATTTCCCAGCAGCCGCGGGCCGAATTGCCCGGAAGCCAGGGTGAGCGCAACAATCGTGATGGAAAACACCACACCGGCAATGGTGATCATGGAACCGGCAATCGTCGAAAGCAGCGTCATTGCCCCTTCCGGGCCCATGTTGCCTAGCCACTCGAAGAGAATGAATGGTCTTGGGAGAAAACATATCATCAAGATAGGGCACCACCTGAGAGAGAAAAACGGCAGCAATGGTCATGCAACTGGGGATAAGCCAGAGACTCGATCGAAGTTTATTCCACCAATTATAAATCCAAGCCGGCATTGGTTAGCACCTTTGATAATGAAAGAGGATGAAAGGTATTACTTTGGTCCAATTGGGACCAATCTGACAAAAAGTTGAGGATTGTTCTGAGTATGCAATATCTTAACGACCGAGAAATTCTCCAATGGGATTAAGTGGCTCAATTTGATCGCAAATGATTTTAAACGAGGCGACAAAAGGGACGGCGAGCAACGCCCCAATGGCACCCCATAACCACCCCCAAAACAAGACATTCACCAAAATCACCACGGGATTCAATGTCAATTTTCGTCCTAGCAAATGGGGAGTAATAAAATTTCCTTCAACTGCGGTGAGAAATACATACGTTCCAGACACCAAGGCCACCATGTTCATGTGTTCAAAGGTGATGGCCGCAGCCAGCGTCACCGCTCCTAATCCAATAATGCTTCCCACGTAAGGAATAAAATTCAGTATCCCCGCCATGGCCCCCCACAAAAACGGGTTAGGCATGCCGAGAAGGTACATGGCGAGGCTCGTCACGACTGCGAGGCCTGCGTTAATACTGGTCACCGTGACAAGATAATTGGAAATATTGCCTTCTATACCACGGACAATTTCCACCGCCCGGCGTTTATCCGAAAACCGTGGAAGGACTTTTACCAGTTTTTCCAAAAATAAATCGCCGGAGGCAAGAAAAAAATAAAGTAAGATCATGGTGGCAATCAGCCCAAAAATGAATTCCGTGGTCCAACCGATCAATACGCCTCCCAAACTATCGGTTTTCACTTCGACTTTTTGCGCTTTCCGGGATTCAGAAAGAGTCGCCATATGCTCAAGGGCTTGTGTCGCCTTTCCCATTTCCAGGACCGACGTTTTGATAGTCCGAAGTTTCCGTTCCACCTGTTGCAACGCTTCCGGGGCCCGGTCGAGCCAGAGAGAGGCAGGAGTTGAAAATTGAATGGTTCCCAAGGTCAATGCACTGATCAGTGCCAGAAGCATCCCACCTGCCGCGATAGGGGCGGGAATATATATTGTTTTCAATCCACGCACGAGAGGGGCTAAGAGTAAATTCAGAAATAATGCCACAAACACAGGAAGCATGATGGCCTTGGCGATATACATCACCAAGAGGGAGGCGTAGAGAAACAGCCCGGTCAGGGCGATTGACCGAATATTGATGGGTCCCTGAAATAATTGGGATAGGTTGCCAGGATCGGAATTTGATGAAAGAGAAGGAGGGGAATCGTCCAGTTCAATTTCTGGGGATTCATTTGGCTGTGCTTCAGACATCGGATGGGGGTAGGATTAAAAAAAATATTTTGCTGGCACAGGACTAAGTTACGCGTCACAAAGACCATGCCACAAACTTCTTAATCCCTCCATTTTTTTCAAAATTGTATGCCTAACGCATGAACATTGACCACCTCACAAAATTTCCCACTATCTATTATCTGACCGTTTGGAGAATTGCCCTCGCTGGAGCCCCATCGTTATTCTGAATTTTTAGAGGTAGACAGATAAGCATATACTCGCCGGCTTTAACATGAGAAAATTCAAGTCCTTCTATAATCAAAATACCTGCTTCAATGAGGATGTGGTGGATTTCTTTTCCATTTTTTTGGTTCCCTCCGATGAACAGAGAATCAATTCCCACCGTACTGACCCGCCGTTCAGCGAGCCATGCCGCAGCAGCGCGCTCAAGGTAGATGGAGTCTTCTTTGATATAATGAGAGGATGAGTCGGAAGAGGAATTCCGTGTTTTCAAAAGAATCCGATCGTGTGGATAGATTCGATGTTTTTTAAGCTCCTCGGCTTTGACAGACTTTTTATCCTGAATCTCAATTACTTTAGCCATCCCGATTGTCGCTGAAAACGATAATTGGTCATTACCACCCATAAAATCCCCACAGTCCAGAGGAGCGTCAACGTGGGTTCCGGCGTGGGAACTCATCGATATACGTGAGACGTTGACCTTATCTTCATCCCCCCCCTCTCCTATCCGTTCTATATGAAAAGGCGGATCTTCCGGCCTACGAACCATGCCGGGATATAGAGGAATTGAAATGTCAATCCAATGCCCAATCATTTAACATCTCAACATTGTGTCCATTATGTCCCCATTGCGTGCGAGCATGAGCTGGAGGGATTTGATACCACCTCGCAATTCTAATTCGAAAATCTTTTTGCTAAATGAATACAATAGTTGATTTTGTAAGGGTATGCATGTTTCAGTAATCCCTCAATAGACGTTTTTGAATTCCTCATTTGCGATTTGTCCAGAGTGGATCCCCAATACTGATTTCAATAAAACCGTCATCCTGCTTTTTCCTTTTTGGCCAGAAGAAAGCCCTTGGACATATTTCTCTCATAAAAGGAGTCACCCGATCATGTCATTGAATATGGCCATTATTTATGGATCGGTTCGGACCGAACGTCAGGGCATCAGAGCTGCTCGGTTCATGGTGAACACCTGTCAAACCCGTGGTTATAGTGTATCCCTCATCGATCCTCTGCTCTATCCTCTCCCGCTTTTGGATAAGATGTATAAGGAGTACGAACCTGGACAGGCGCCTCAAGCCCTCCAACGAGTGGCTGATCTGATTATTCCGGCGGACGCCTATATTATCGTTTCCGGTGAATACAATCACACCATTCCTCCTGCCCTTTCGAATGTATTAGACCATTTCCTTGAGGAATATTTTCAAAAACCATCAGCCATCGTGTGTTATTCAGCAGGTGCCTTCGGCGGAGTCCGTGCCGCAATGACCCTCAGAGCCATGTTGGCCGAACTGGGGATGTCCAGTATTCCCTCTATATTCCCGATTCCTCATATCCAGGATTCGTTTCAAGAAGATGGCACGCCCACTGATCCAAAACTCCATCAACGGGCGGAGGAATTTCTACAAGAGCTTGATTGGTATGCTCATGCCCTAAAACAAGCCAGGCAGCAGGCCTGCCCCCGGAGTGAGTGTTCAGCGCAATCCCTTGTTTGACAGACACAGGGCTTGATCCGATTTCGATGTTCCAAATATCATTGAACTGGAAATGCTGAATTGTATAATTCTGGAACGGAAATCGAATGGCACCCTTGGATCTTTACCGGCAGTATGCAGGAAGATGTTCACAGATACGTTCATTGAAAATTGCTGCATCGAACTTTATGGTCAATTTTATTTTCCTCCTTATCCGGGATGACGCTCCTGAAATTCCTCAAGAGTTGACACAATGTTCAGACGGAAGGGCTGTGTGGTGTTGAGTGCGGATATATTGGAGATTTAACCGGCGTGAGTGGACAAGGGATCAACCGGTTTCAACTGGTCCGTGCCTCATGTCACTGCAATTATCTCTGGGGATGGGGAATGTCGGAATTTCCTTATCTGAGAAAACCCGATTTAATCATGTATAATTCCGAGGCTCTTTTCTCCAGAGCATAACGTCACAATTTTTGCTCGAGACCTGATAAGGAAAAATCAGGAAGGAATGGCTTCAAGCCCTCTCCCACAAGCTATGATTGTTTCGGTATTTCAGTCTTTTCGGATCAGTCCTCTTGGAATAGAAACGACTAGGTCAAGGGTGGATCTTCATGATCCTCACCGGTTAGAACCTCGGCCTCAGTTTCTTCCATGTTTTCCATTTCGCTGACCAATCCCATCAATACTTGCCGTCTTTGTTGAAGAGACTTTTGTAAAAGGTCACGGGAAGTTGGTTCCTGAGCAGATTCAGGAAGGTTGACTAACGCTTCCGCTTCCGCCATGGTGGCGAAGTTGTAACCAGCCATTTTGCCTTCCCTTCCATCTATTCTTTGGAGTATTTCTTCAGTTTCCCTATCGAACTGTTCTAAGTCTTGGATGTTCACAGGAGTCTGGCTGATTTTTTCTAACTTTTCCATCTGTTGTTTCAATTGATCCACACGAGAAAAAGCGGAAAATGAGGCATTGGTATTAGGCATGTTATAAAAACCTCCAGTTTTGTCAAAATTAAAAGGATATCTCACAGTTCGACATTCATCATGGCATGCCGCAAATGCCGTTATCACCATCTATCCAGTAGAATTTACCAGACGTCGCTATTTACGAAAACGATGTGGCGTACCGGTCAGCCTGCAGTTGTTCCTGAGCTATTCGGATGGCACATAGCACCCGATTAACGGAGAAGGGTCGGCCAGCAATTTGGATGGCACCGAATTTCGATACTTCAGGAATAAGCATCTCAGGGGATTCCCCGACTAACATAATCGTCTTCCCCTTAAACCCTTCAACTTGAAGCCTTCGCATGATTTCAATTGGATCAACTTGCGCGTTGTTTTCGTCAAAAATAATGATATCCGGCGGATTTTGACGAACTCTTATCCACAGGTCGTCATTTCGAGAAATCCCTAATGCAACTCTTCCCCTCTCACGCAACCGATGAGTCATCTTCGTGAGAAAGGATTGGTCTTGTGAGAGAATAAGAATCATATTTTTTTTTAATTTCTTTAATTTTCTCATTATTTTTTGCATTATGATCAGTTTTTCATTTACCTGAATACCTGTAAATCGACAACTAGCAAAAACCCTTGAAGTTAACCCCGTACTACCAAATATCCGAGGGCCATTTGGCAATTTTAACCAAAATGGATGAATGTATGGCTTCAGTAGGCACCATGGCCTTTTATACATTTTAAACAGTTTGTTGAACCTTATACCCTTTAAAAGTTCAGATTAATCAATAACAATTTAATCGGAAGTTGTTAGTGAATGAGAAAAAAGGAGGTCTCCATGAAAAAAAATTGCCCACTCCCAACCTGTATTATTTCAGTATTCTTACTAATGGCCCCTTTTTCTCATTCGTTGGCTAATGAATCTATTAAAGGAGCTTATAAGGTGAGTGCGTTAGTGGGTAAGCCAGTTAAAAATCTACAGGGTAAGGACCTGGGGCAAATTGAAGAACTCGTGATAGCAACCAATGGAGAGGTTGCATATGCGGTCCTTTCCTTCGGAGGATTTTTTGGAGTAGGAGATAAGCTTTTTGCGGTGCCCTGGACTGCCCTCGCTCACAGTCCGGAGGGCGATCATTTGACTTTAGATATTCAGCCAAAAAAGTTAGAAAAAGCCCCTGGCTTTAATAAAAATGATTGGCCGGACATGGAAGATGAAAAGTGGAAACTCCTTATAATGGAATTCTACCAAACACCCGGAACTACTTCTCCTAATACTAAGGCACAGTAAAACTTTATTCGAGTCTGGACGATCCGCCATCGGATGGCACGGACCAAGGGCTGTCTGACGCGTGATAATCTGTTACCTCAGATGTTCAAACTGGGACGGGCGCAGAAAAGATCTGTCGATGACTTCGAGGATTCAGGCAGTTGGCTAAGGTCAGCAAGGAATTCCGTTTACAGATGGCATCGAGGAAACCGCGATCGATCCATTCGCGGCATAATCAATGCCTCAGACTCCAGATTGGAAAATGGCTCAAGGACCATTCTGAAATAGGGCTATTTATTGAATTGTCTCCTCGGATTGAAATTACCAACGGGAAATCATCAAGGCATGAGTTGAGGTTTTTTACTAATTTCCGGCGAAATGGAATTTTCAATCCCATTTCGCCGAATTCCATTAAAGGTAAGTTTCAACTTTCTTACTTTTTCCCCACAGGGCCATCGTAGGGATGGTTTTCCAGCCATTTATCGACCCATTCTTTTACTTCTTCCTTTCGTTCTCCGTAGCGTTCTTGGAGTTTTCCTTCAAAACGGTCCGTCCGGCCTTCAATAGCCAACAAATCGTCATCTGTAAATTCTCCCCAGTTTTCTTTGAGGGCTCCCTTTAATTGTTTCCAGTTGCCTTTAAATTGATCCTGGTTGTATACCTTGTGTACATAGGATGGTTGAGGAATCAGTTCCTGATATGAAACGACAGGAAAGCCAATGGCCCAGGCTGGAACCATGACCATCAGACTAAAACCAAAGGCAAGACCGACACTTTTTTGTGAGAGGGGGTTGAATGTTTTCATCGTATGTTTCCTCAGGTGAATGTGAGACTGTCAATATATAACTCCTACCTCACGGGTTTGTATTTTGTCTGCCATTCGTCCGCCCATTTATTAAGCTCTTCCTTCTTATCTCCATAAAGTTCTTGAGCTCTCCCTTTAAACTTGTCGTAATCTCCTTCAATTTGAGTGATTTCATCATCAGTAAATTTTCCCCACTTTTTTTTCAATTCACCTTTAAATTGGTTCCAATTCCCTTTGAATTGATCTTTGTTCATGTCGTTCTCCTTAAAAATTTTCGCCCATAATAAATGTAAATATACTTGCAAATAATTTTACCAAACGGGAACTCCCCCTCCTTTCCTCACACATTCCCACTCTAACTCCTTTTTAAAAATTCTTAATTGAGCCCACCACTTTTATTAATATCAAGAATTTTCCGCTTCCACCAATGTATAAAATGATTTCCTCCTCTCCCTGTTTTGTCCAAATCCTTGTTGAGGTCAAATCAGAGAAGACGGTGCCTGGGTTATGGAGAAAAAATTTTGAATCCCCCCTCCTAAGGATATTTATATTTTTCCCAATTTTCAACCATTTCTACACCGATGCATTTTTAATCTTAATTTCACTAAATCCAGTTAATTGTTCTTCTTAAATTTTCCTAAATTTTCAAAGGTCGGCGTAATGGCCTCTATAAATGCATTTCTCAGGAGATTCCATATAAGTTCCCATGTCCCTATCTCTATATTTTCATTTTCCAAATTGCCGGTGATGTGGGTTTTAGTGGCCACCTGGTCCTTTGGACGATTCTCCAATAAGGAAGCCACCGCACCTGCGACCCCCTCATATATTTGTTGAAAAATATTGTCGGTTTTGTCCTGTGAGATATCGTAAATTTCAGGTCGATCAAAAAAGGGCTTAATATACCCCTGGACGCGGCCCTTATGAGCCTCTAATTCAGAAAATAAAGAAAATTTCCCGCTTTTAACCTCCAGACCTCCATGGGCTTTAAAAACATCGTTGAATGCGGTCAAATCGGTTTTATCAATTTTCACTTTTACATCAAAGTCCGGATGTTGCACTTCCGGCCTGAATCCTCCTTCGATTGATGTTTTCCCATTTCCCATGAATTTTCCGGAAAGCTTCAACTCTCCTTTTTGGGTGATCTTCGGAGTACCCACCCCGGTCACTTGAAGATCCACATCGTTAAAAAAAACCTTGTAAGGGGGATTAGTGGTTCGGTTCATATATGCGAATTCTCCATTTTTTACGGATGCAGAGTCCACCAGCACTTTGAACGGATCTTTGGATTTCTTAGAATCATCATTTTCTTTTGTTTGTGAATCCTGCTTGTCTTTTGAATTTTTTTCTGAAGTATTTTTCTCCACATAGTCAATATGTGGATTTTCTATTTCTAAGCTGGCAATTTGTGCATTGTTTTTCCAAGGGGAATATTCGATATGTCCCTTCCCGTTCAGCGTTCCGGAATGGATTTCCACATTGAGAGGGGAAGAGAGGGTAGTAAAGGGTTTGAGGGGAATATTTTTAACATCGTAATCCACCGATATTCCCGGAAAGGGTTCGGCTAAAAAACTGGCTTTTCCCGATAAACTTAAAAATCCGGATTGATGGAGGGATCCTTCAAAATGAATGGTGGATGGGTACTCACCATCCGGGGAACGGATATTCTGTATATTTTCCACGTTCAATTGAAGATTTGTCAGTTCAAGCGGAGGATGATCGGATTGATCCCGATAGGAAATAGAACTATCTTCGAGTCGAAAATTAATGGTGACGGGGTAATATGCATATAAGGCCTCCTGCCAGTCTTTGTCCTCTACGTCAGTTTCATCCTTAACCTCCTTTTGAAATACTACTTTGGCATTTTTAATGAGGTGATCATTGACAATTTCCATTTTTATTAATTCCAACCAGTGAATACTGGCGTTCCAGTATGGAATGATTAAAAGTGGCGGTTCGGGGTTCGCTTCTTGTCTTAAGACCAAATTTATAAAGTCAATCGACAAAACAATAGGATGAACATCCACAGCCTCTAATTCAACCGTATATCCTTCAAGATTTTTATTGATATTGGTTTCGATATACTTTCGCAACGGTTCATCAATAAAAAAAGACGCCACACCCACTAACAAAAGGAGGAAACCCATCATCCCAAACGCAAGGACAAGGGCACGAATCATCCATGATTTTTTTTGCTGAGATACCATTGTCAATTTCAGCCCCCTTCATCTCTCTAGCCTGAAACATGCTAGATTAGAAAGCATCCTGTATTCTAAATTTTTAGTGATTTTGTTTTAAATATTTATTATTTTTGAATTTTCCGTTCATTGAAAAAATAATTCCCCACCCCCCGCCTAGAGACGGGGGTTCCGCAGGATCATGACGGATGGGACTAACGAGCTTGGACTATTAGGTCATTATCGACTCGCTTGACTCCTTTTACTTGTCTGGCCAAACGAGCCGCTTCGGTTTTATCTGCATCGGTTTTGGCCACCCCAATAAGGTGAACGACGCCATTGACGGTTTCAACCTCTATTCTGGGCAATGATGAAGGTTGTTGAGTGGTGAGCTTTGTTTTAACAGACGCAGTTAGGCTGGCATCATCAATATATTCTCCGGTTGTTTGGCCTGTCGTAGACTGGCACCCGGCTAACAATCCCATCACCGCCGCAATGCTCAGAAACATTTGAATTGCCTTAATCATTTTCTGCCTCCTCTGTTGATGATTAAATAAAGAAATTCACATTTTTTCAAACATGGTGAAATTGCCTTCATCCTAAAGTAGAGGATTGGGTAGGCTTCAAGAGACAAAATGAACACATTGTGTAAATTTTTGTCTGAAATTTTTAAATTGATGCCCTCTATTCTGAAAAAAAATTCTAGGACATATCTTTCGTAAGAAATCCTAAGTTTTTAAGCCAGGGTTTTTTCCAGGTCCCCCTTGTTGAAAATTTATATATACATATAAAAAATTGCGTTTCTCGAATTATTAACATCGAAAAAAGGAGACTTGTATGCCTTTCGATAATATTTTTAACCAGACAGTGAGGATTTCATCGTCATGGTCCCCAAGCAAACGGCTTTTTTTGTATGGAATATTGTTGTTGGCTGTAAGTTGCACATTTGTCGATGCCACCTTTGCGCTTGAAGCCAAAGACGCGACACAAAAGAGTCAATCTTCTATAGCGGGAGAGCGGGTCATAACAGGAACTGTCGAAGAAATCAGGGGTGAACAAGCCAGGGTGAATACCGGCGAAGTTCAACCCAGGTTTCTGCCGATGAACCTGCGGAAAGACAAAGGATTGCCTGATTTAAAAAAGGGGGATCGTGTCGAAATAACTCTCAATGATCAAAATCTGATTGTGGATGTCCATTTGCCAGGTGAAGCATCCATACATCGAAAGGTGCATGGCGAACTTGCCCAGCCACTCATAACGGGACATGAAAAAGCGGTCATTCGGACAACTGAAGGAGAAGAGGAATCCCATTTGATCAGTTCTATGGCTAGGAGCAAGGTGGGGTCCATCCCAGTGGGAGCTGAAGCGGTGTTCCTTATTGACGAGATGGGGCAAATTGTTGATGTCACATTTGGCAGTCCGGAAGAAGTGAAGAAAGCGCAACATCTTTCTAAAAAGAAATCTCCTCTCAAGGGAAATTTCAAAAAGGTGACGGGCACGGTCAAGCAACCATTACAAGAAAATAAAATATCCATTAAAAATGAGGAAAGCGGAGAACAAGAATACGAGGTGCGGCCCTTGATTCAAGAAAAATTGCAGAATATCGCCGCTGGACAATCCGTTGTATTATTTTTGGATGACCAAAACAAGGTAACGGATGCTGCCTTTACACCTGATAAGAAATAAGGCTCTCAAACAATCCATATTTTCAATGATGGCTTTGTAATTGGGGAAAGAGTACCAGATCAAAATGTTTTTATTAATTAGCACCAGTTCTGGAGGTTCACCTAACGCCCATAATCATGTGTTAAACCGCGTTGGCTTATTTGAAGTATATACTAAGTTTCCCTACAACAAGTGGGGGGAGTTCAAGCCTTAGAGTCTTAGCCCTTCTCCTTCCCTCTGAGATGTCTTAAGAAAAGGAGTGGGCTGAGACCTTATCACGCTAGGCGATTAAGATAGCTCATGGATGGGAAATCGTCTAAAAAAAATTTCCCATGGGAAGGGTCATGAGATGGGAACAGAGAAATTACAGAATGGCTTGACTCTAATGAATACCAATAGCTGAACTACTAATACCCAATATAGAAAATTCTTTAAAATTCCTTAAATACCTCTTCAACTTTTGCAGAAATCTCTGATAAAGAACATGGTTTTTCAAAAAGAGCGTAAACACCTGCCTCTTCAGCTTTTTCTTTGATAGGTCCACTCAAATCCCCTGAAACAAAAATAACAGGCATATCTCGATCAGTTCGCTGCAACCACTCGATTAAGGCCAAGCCATCCATTATTGGCATATGGTTGTCTGTAATGACCAAATCTATATGATTCTTCTTGAGCTGTAATTTTGCCTCCTCACCATTCTCGGCTTCGAAACATGTCATGCCCATTCGTTTCAGACGGTCACATAATAACAATCTGAAATCCTCATCATCATCTACCACGATGATCTTTCTCTCCCCGAATGGATCCAGAGGAATGGCTCCATTTCTTCTCGCGCCAAAAGAAGCGGGAAATAAATTCAGCGCAAATTCTATAGCCATACTCGATCTCCTATTTTTCAATTTCTTACAGATAAGATTAGGTTTAATTTTCTTACTCCAAGAAAGTATCAAGGAGGATAAGGTGTCGTTTTCCCATATGACAGAATGAGCTCTCCCCCTTCTCTCTTTTTATAGAACTTCAGTCCCCAATATATCTTCCTTTTCTAAATGAGATACTCTACACATTATTTTGCGGTTGCTTCTCCTTCACCTTTTAATTCCTTAATCTTTATGCCGTATCCAGCCTCTCCTAATTGCGCAACAATATTGCTCCCCTCCCGAATGTCTCCCTCAAGAACACTCTGTGGATCAAGATGCACAATTTCTGTGTGATCTCCCTGTTTTACATAAAGAAAATTTCCATTTCTTCTTTCCAGCATCCCTTTGATACTCCGAAGAACCATGGAATGTTTGGAAGTCGGGTTTTGCTCCCCAATTTTTTGAACGGTCTGGAGAGAGCCATCATTCCCCACGCTTGCCTTCACATGGTCTCCAACAAAAATATGCCCCTTGATCTGCGTATCTTCCTGAAGATGAAGGTCCCACTCTCTTCCATATGGGGTTTGCACTACATAACGTCGATCTTTCATTTGTGAAAAATCCTTCCCCACAAAATCCCCCTGAACTCTTGTGACCTCCCCCTCGATAATGATCGCACCTATTTCTTCATGTCCGTTTATCACATTTTTCCTCGGGGTATCCTCGGAGACCATCGCCAAACCCTGTATAGGCTTCCAAATGAATACTGCAACCATAACTATCAAAAAAATACCTTTTGTAAAATTAAAATTGAGAAGTTGGGTACGCATAGCCTTTTCCCTTTATCCTTTTTTATTCTTTTAATCCACCTTCCTCAGAAGGAGTAGGGGGAGAGCGTTTCAACTCCTCCCCATCTTTCTTTCAGGAAATTTATTCATGAATCCTGTAATACTTTCACCTGTTTGGCATGACCATCGGCTTCTACCTCAGCCGCTATGGTGACACCCGGCATAACATTCCCGATGGTATCGGTATAATTATCTACTTGTATCTTCCATTCTGTCCCTTGCGAATCTTGAACAATGCACCAGTCTCCCTGCACATCTTTCACAGTCCCGGATAACATGGTCACCGGCACACTTTCCTTTTGCATTTGTTCCGTCCTGTTGGTCATGTCCGCGGCCTGGGAAACTGGACCGCCTACCATGGAAATGGCCACCCCCATCACAAAATATAAAAATGGTTTCATGACATCCTCCTTTTGTTATCGGTTAAATTCTATTTGCTTCTTTCTGAAGAATTGTTGAAGAGCGTGCTAGTCTCTTCTCCGCAAACTTCAGACCAAAATGGAATTAAAAGGTAAAATTGGCATTAATTACTTTAAAATCAACCCCTTGCTGTTAACTGGCGGTATTTTTCACTCACGGCAGATTACCGATGGAAATTTTTGGAATACGTAAATTTTACAAAAGGTATGAGCATTTTTTACAAATCAATAACCTCAAGAACTATTAAATCAAATGCCACTTAGGAGATTTTTTGAACGGAAGAGAAGAAAGGAAATTCTTGAGAAGTAAGGAGGAAAAGCCTTAAAGAAAGGAGGGGTGAAAACAAAACTCTCTGTTCATCTATTCATTAAGGGCCTCCATCAGAGATTTAAGATGAGCAGGCCGGATTGGTTTTTCCAAACATCCGGCCAAATTAAAATGCTGGGCTCGAGAGTGAATGCCTTTTTCCCCACTGACGACAATGATGTCTATGCTTGGGTTAAATGATCGGAAAATCCGGATCAAATCCCAGCCATTAATTTCCACATTCATGACGGGGGGAAGATTGATATCGATAACGGCGACTTCAAATAATTTTTCTTTGATTTTCTTAATGGCTTGCAAGCCGTCTTGAGATGTATCGGCATTATATCCATACATTCCGAGCATCGACTTGAGGCCCTCACGGCTATTCATATCATCCTCTACGATTAATACGTTCTTTTTAGTCATTCGGCACCAATTTGAGAGGCATCCTCACCACCATAAAATAAAAGAATCCTCTCTTCCTTCCCAATGTTCCTATGCCAACTTTGCACATCTTCATCGTTAAATTTTCATCACTTTATCTTGCTAAGGTTTTGTGGAATTATTGACAATTTCTTTGGTCAAGGTATGGGCTTTTTCCGATAAATTCAATGCCATTGACAGGTCATTTTGAGAGAAAGCCTCTTGGGCTTTTTCCAGAAAACTATTGATTGAAACATAGGTATCGTGTTGTTCCTTGGACAGGTGACTTTCATTAATGGTTCGCAACAAATTTTGCGTCTCATCTATTTTTGCCTTGTATGTCACAATCACCTGACCATTATCTTTATTAGGAATCTCAGGAACGAGGATCGCCGGTTTTTGCTCTTGGGAAGCCGGGACGGGTGGTTGAGACTTCCCGGATGGGATTTTATTTTTCTCAGGGATTGACTCAGGAGGTGTGGCATCGTTCACAGAAACCGTCCTCATAGGAGAAGATTTGGAGGAAATTGGAATGATCCCCCGTCGGAACCCCTCTATCATTGGTGTAATCTGGTTGGAAAACCAAAGATTTGTTCGTGGCAGAGCATTATCTAATGAGCATCCACTAAGGACCAAGGTCATTCCCCATACCAGAAATTGAGTTCCACCCATGAAGGCCCTCCTTTTGACCGGACGACAAATTGACCCGACGACAAAAAATCACTCAAATCTTAATCGGCAGTCGAATAATAAAGGTGGCGCCTTTTCCCGCTTGTGATTGCACATTAATAACTCCTTCATGCAATTGAACAAAGCGATAGACCAGGGAAAGACCCAGTCCGCTTCCATGATGTTTGGTAGTGTAATACAATTGGAAAATTTTTTCTTGTATTTCAGAAGGAATACCCGGACCTTGATCACTGATTGCAATGCGAATTTCATTATCCTGATGGGTCGATGTGGCAATTCGAATATCCCCGCCTTGTTCTTCCATCGCTTGACAGGCATTCAAGATAATATTGAGAAAAACCTGACTCAAGAGATCAGGATCTGCAGAAATGGCTGGAAGATTTGACTCACAATCGAGAATAAAGCGGATGCCTTTTTTTCCCCATTCCGATTCTAGAAAACTAAACTCTCTCTGGAGCAACTGATTGACATTTACCGATGAAAGTTCCAGCTCTTGCGGTCGCATGAATTTCAAAAATCCAAGTACGACGCGATCCAAACGATGCACTTCCCCTTCCAGGACCTCTAAACTTTTTTGAAAGTCTCCATCGAGGCTCTTGGTTTCTTCCTTTAAAATTTCGAGATGAATAACCATTGAATTTAAAGGATTTTTGACCTCGTGGGCGAGACCTGCGGTTAATTGACCTAACGTCGTCAGCTGTGCTGCATAGCGAACCAAGGATTGTAGAGTTTTCATGGCTTCCAAATCTCTACATAAAATCATGGCTCCGTGAACTTGTGATGAGGGTCCCAAGCAAATGACCGAGATATAAAATGACTTATGTTCCGCCTTTCTGGGCAAGGAACAGGAGACAGCCTGAAAATTCTTTTTTTCCGTTAAGGCTTGTTGCACCAATTGAATAAGTGGAGCAAACGATTCCCCCAACACGTCCAGACGATGGCCGGGGAGAGGAGCAATCGGCATATCCACCATCGTTTCCATGGCTTGATTCAGAAAGAGAATTTGGCCTTCTGGATCAACAAGTATGATCCCATCCTCTAAATGTTCAATCACTCCTTGAAGATGGGTCTCCTCACTCAGTGTTTTGAGACGATCTGATTTCAGTTGTTGCCCCAGCAACTGGAGTTGGGCGGCCAGTTCTCGAAATTCATCCGTCCGGCTTAAATCCGTTAACACATCAAAACGTCCTTGACGAAGTTGCTCCATTTGTTCGGCCAAGGCATGGATGGGACGCAGGGTCAACGTCGCCAGGCCCATCGTTAACAACCAGGCAATAGGCAAGGCTACCAACGCAAACAAGACACTGGTTTTCAAGGAAGACGTCATTCTTTCTCGAAGCAGACTGGTATGAATACCGACAATGACTTCTCCAATGGGGACATTCTCCCAGGTCATTGGTAGGGTGCTGTCAAAAATGGATCCCTCTTGGTACAAGACAGTAAATCGGTCAATGGGCCCCAGGGAAAGAAGGTCTTCCAGTTTGGGCCTGGTCGGATGTGGGCGTTCAGTTTTGGCGCTTTCCGAATGCACAAGGGTTTTCCCCTGAGTATCGACAATTAAGGCATAGAGGAGGTGAGGAGAATACCCCACACTGGATTCAAGAAATTTTTTGAGTTCCTGATTGGTGGCCAGCAAGACAACAGGATGAGTGTCGGGGGACTGAGCATTCAGTACAACCCGCTTACTGTATTCAAAAATTTGTCGTTTAATGAGAGAAACCTGTTCCGAGGCTTCCTGGACGATGACACTGCTTAACTGAGAAAGATTGAGGAATGTACTGCCAATCACCACCACCAATGTAAGGGCTGTAACCCCTAACGCTTCCTTTCCTTTAACGTTCAATCGCATCATGTAACCCGTACCGATGAAGCTTATTGTGAAGCGTTTTCAGACTGACCCCAAGAATCTCCGCTGCCCGCGTCTTATTATTTTGATGATGTTTCAGCGTCTGAACGATGAGTTGGCGTTCAGCATCTTCGATCGTCGATCCCAGGGGCAGTCGCACCGCGTCCCCCTTCTCTTCTGGATTTTCACTGTCCGTTGCTTTGGCAAATTCAGGGAGATGCGCGGTCGTAATCACATCAGAGGTACACGTCATCACGGCCCGTTCAATGGCATTTCGCAATTCACGGACATTTCCTGGCCAGGGATGCTTCATTAAACGCTCTAACGCTTCATCATGGATTGATTGGACGGTTCTCATATAATTGGCGTTAAATTCTTCAATTAAGGCCTTCACCAATAAAGGAATATCGTCTGTTCTGTCTCGTAGGGGCGGGAGATGGATAATACACACATTCAAACGGTAGTACAGATCTTCGCGTAATGATCCGTCCTGCATGGCCTTCACTGGATCCTTATTCGTGGCCGCCACGACACGGACGTCGACCTGAATGGGCACCGTTCCTCCAATCCGTTTGACTGAAGAATCTTGAAGGATTCTCAGAAATTTGGCTTGAATGGTCGGGCTCATTTCGGCCACTTCATCCAGAAAGAGGGTACCTCCATGTGCCAGCTCGAAACACCCGGGCTTTCTATCCAGGGCACCCGTAAAGGCGCCTTTTTCATGCCCAAAAATTTCGCTCTCCAAAAGGGTTTCCGGAATGGCTGAACAATTCACCGGTATAAACGGTCCCTTATGTCTTTCAGACAAATCATGAAGACTCTGTGCGACCAATTCTTTTCCTGTGCCACTTTCTCCGAGAATAAGGACCCTCGCCGGTGTGGGGGCAGCCAGCTCAATGAGACTATATATTTCCTGCATGGGTTTACTCTTGCCCACCAATTTTCCAAGTCCCCACAAACCTTTGAGTCGTTTCCGCAACAACACCATTTCTCTCTGGGTCTCTCCCTTTTCCAACGCTTTTTCCACCATAATACGAAGCCTGGCCACATCCAGAGGTTTCGTCAAATAATCGTAGGCACCCTGCTTGATAGCCGATACGGCGGTCTCAATGGTCCCGTGACCGGTCAGGACGATAACCGGACTGAATACTAATTCCTGCTGGAGTAACTGAATGAGCTCGAGTCCATTGAATCCAGGCATCACCAAATCCGTAATGACCACATCAGGATGAAATTGAGGGATTTTAATGAGAGCTTCCTTCCCATCCCCAGCTTGTTCCACTTCATAGCCCCATTTGGCCAAAAGAATAGCCAATCCTTGACGGGAGGCCTCTTCATCATCAACAACAAAAATTTTTTGCGCCATTATTCGTCTCGCAGTGGATGCCGGCACTCATGATCCTTGATCATTCAGACCATAAAGGCATGATCTTTTAAAACAAGCAAGGTGAAAGATTTCAAAATTATACCCCTTTGGCAGGAGAATCTTCACCAAAAAAGAGCTGGGCACCCAGAACTTCCTCCATCCCACAGCGCAGGAAGGTCCTTTGGTAAGAAAAATGGATATTCCTTGACTTTTGTTGGAGAAAATTGTTCCGGCTATTACCGCCTCCCTTGAAGATAGTCGGAGTCCATGAACCCGGTAAGCCCTAAAAGGGTTCAGATTCTTCGATTTTCACCCTGATTTTGAGGGCAAAATGGACATGTCGATTTTATGATCCGGCGTTGTTTTTGTGGTAGATCAGCCATGAAATCCTGCCGATGGAATTCCTGCCCCCCAGCCTCGGAGAAAAAAAAGAAGAGAGCAAGCTTCGCTATTCATTTTTCGAAGATGAGCATATGTTTACATGAGGTTCTCTCATCCCACCAGCAGTATTCCTGGCAATCACGCATCCAACGATCTGACCTGAGACATCTATCGGAATACCTGCGCAAGGCTCTGTAGGTGATTCTCAACATTTATGGCCTCGGGTTTTGAAAATGTCCGCTCAGATCAATAAAATGCTTCATACAGTAACTTTTTATCTTGGTAAAGGATATGCAATGGATAACAAAATAGTCCGGATAGGAGATGAACATTATATCCTGGCGACTTCCGCCCTTGCCGATACCCGAACACATGTCTTAAAGGATGGAGAAACGTTTGGCATTTTCAATCCGTACGGTGACATTCAACACGTGGGGCTGGGTGAGCAGGGCCTTTATCATGAAGGCACCCGTTTTCTCTCCAGATTTGAATTCAGCCTTGAGGAAACCCACCCCTTCCTTCTCAGCTCCGCGATTAAAGAAGATAACGCTTTACTGGCTGTGGATTTGACTAATCCGGATCAGTATATCAACGACCGGGCCCTCCTTCCGCGCGGAACTCTTCATATTTCCCGAATCAAAATTCTGTATCAGGCTCGACAACTTGAACGCCTCCTGTTTACCAATTATTCATTAACGCCTTTATCCTTGAAGTTCTCTATCCAATTTGAGGCGGATTTCGCGGACATCTTTGAAGTACGAGGAGAGCAACGGCCCCAATCAGGGAGCATGACCGCGACGATTGTGAATGACAAAACCGTTTGTTGGGAATACCAGGGATTAGACCACGTTAAACGGGTCACGCATTTGACTACTGACCCCGCTCCGGCGACCGTCTCAACCAGTTCGATGCTTTTCGAATTATCACTCGCGCCGAAAGAAGCCAAAACCTTTCACATCACGGTGACGTGTTTGGCAGAGGATCACTTTCCGGAACCTGTGATGTTTTCAACAGCCCAAACCCAAGCCACCCAGGCCCTGAGAACAGCCAAGTCCCGGTTTAGTTCAATATATACCGGAAATGAACAATTCAACGACTGGATCAATCGGTCACTCAACGACATCTGTATGATGACCACCGATCTTCCTCAAGGCCTTTATCCTTATGCAGGCGTGCCATGGTTTAGCACAGCCTTCGGGCGGGATGGAATTTTAACGGCATTAGAATGCTTATGGATTAATCCGGATCTCGCACGAGGCGTTTTGACATTTTTGGCCGCCACGCAAGCAACGGATATTTGTCCGAATCAGGATGCGGAACCGGGTAAAATATTGCATGAAACACGAAAAGGAGAGATGGCTGCCCTTCATGAACATCCCTTCGGAAAATATTACGGGAGTGTCGACTCGACGCCGCTCTTTATCATGTTGGCGGGTGCCTATTACGATCGAACCGGGGACAAAAACTTTATCACCTCACTCTGGTCTCACCTGGACCGTGCGTTGGCTTGGATCGATCAATATGGGGATAAAGATCAGGATGGTTTTGTGGAATATTTTCGACAAACCCCCACTGGGCTGGCTCAGCAAGGCTGGAAAGATTCATTTGATTCAGTGTTCCATGCAGACGGAACAATAGCCGAGGGACCGATCGCCCTGTGTGAGGTTCAAGGATATGTCTATGCTGCTAAACTGGCTGCATCCAAATTGGCAGAGACCCTTGGATACACTGAGCGGGCAACGGCTCTCTACAATCAAGCCCAGGCTCTCCGAGACCGGTTCAACCGGATATTTTGGTCCGAGGAACTGGGGACTTATATTTTAGCTCTCGATGGGAAAAAACAACCGTGTGCCATTCGTTCGACCAACGCCGGGCAAACTCTCTTTACGGAAATTGCCACGCAAGACCGGGCGGAACGTATCGCGAACGGATTGCTAGAGGAAGCGTTTTTTTCTGGTTGGGGAATTCGAACGGTCCCAACGACGGAAATCCGTTACAACCCCATGGCCTATCATAATGGGTCCGTTTGGCCACACGATAACGCCCTCATTGCTTTGGGGATGAGTCGATATGGATTGCATCAGGAGGTTGAAAAAGTTTTAGGAGCGGTATTCGATATGAGCATTCATGTTGATCTCCACCGCCTCCCTGAACTGATCTGCGGGTTTCCGCGAAGGACCGGGGAAGGTCCAATTTTATATCCTGTCGCTTGTGCTCCGCAGTCTTGGGCTGCGGGAACAGTGTTTTTACTGTTGCAGGCCTGCCTAGGGATTTCTTTTCATGGAGCCGAACACGAAATTCGTTTTACCAATCCTCATCTTCCAGAATTTTTGCCGTCGCTCCAGATTACCAATCTTCGATTAGGAAATTTTTCGGCAGATTTACAATTAACACGAACACAGTCAGACGTCATGATCAATGTGACAAGAAAAGATGATTCACTGAACGTCGTGTCCGTCAGGTGAATGAACCTCATGGTTGGCACTTAAAAACCACGTGCTGGACGCAGGATGAAGAGACTCACCCAAGAACGGATTACACACGATTCCATCCTACAAGACCACAGATGGTACACTCGATGGGCGGCTCACTTTCCGCAATACTGCCTCAAGGAATTTACTCTATTTTTTAAGAAAAATTTTAAGCGCAGAAGTGAATACCTTAGGAAGCATATGAATTAATGTGTAATGCGTGGATGAGCCGCCTGAGAGATTCAGGCCGAGTTTGGCCTTCTTCAAAAATATAACCATATTGATTCTGGGCCGACTTCAAAAAGGTGTCCCGCGAGGTTGGTGGCACCCCGACCAACCTCGCAAGAGACACGAGATATTCTCCACTCCCATGGGCTATATCATCTTGTAAATTGTCAAAATTTAATACGACAAACGCAATCCTTTTATGATCAGGATTGAGAGTGCCATCTGCCTGAGACCATGCGCCTGGTGTCGTACTTGAGAGAAATTCCCTTGTGGGTTCGGTCAAATCAGTGGTGGCCTGACTTGTTCCATCAGTTAATCTGGATATGGAGTCCGAAGTAGCGTCGGTCAAGTCTGAGGTGGCGACAAACGGCGCTTTTGTCAGATCAACTGTGGCATCGGTAATGCATGCTGTTAAAAGACCACACATGATGATGGCAATGCATAATCCCATCTTGGACAAAAAATCTTTATCCCTGGGGGTATTTTCAAGATAATTACTTTCCGTCTCTTTTTTTGACAAAGAAGGAGAATTTTGGTTTTGGCCTGACCCAAATCTCAATTTGAATTCGTGGGATTGGTTAAAATATGTGCTCATAGATTTTTCTCACTGAAGGTGAATAGGAAAATAAATTATATAATGCCGTCGGATTCGAGTACCTGATAGAACCAGACAGTGAAACCAATAAATTTTCACTCCTCCATGTATTCTGAGATTTCCTTTTCTGTCATGTTGCGCTTTTTATTAAGCTTTCATGATCAATTCGGCGACCTCTAAGCAAATACTACTCGAATTTATTCTTTCCCACATTTGATTTTTAAGGATTCGATCTCGTCGGACATGTTCAATTCCCCTAGGTCACTGGTTCGTTGATTTGCCACAAAGACAACTTCGGTTCCCGAAAAATCACTATCTTTATAGGCATACACGGTGGCATTGGGTCCTACAATTAAACTTTCAATTTCGTTATTCCATTTTTGCCCAGCCACATCCTCTAGAGTGGCTGATTGAAAGGGCCCCGCCACTCTGACATGGGGATCGTCAACATCGAACCCGGTATCTTCGAACAACTCGGCCCAACAATTCTTATC
This sequence comes from uncultured Nitrospiraceae bacterium, assembly GCA_963734345.1. GTDB lineage: Bacteria > Nitrospirota > Nitrospiria > Nitrospirales > UBA8639 > Nitrospira_E. The sequence continues at coordinate 118,669 of CAVTGT010000007.1, read as the reverse complement.
AACAACCTGAACTTCGATATCGCTCGCGCCTCTCATGTTTTCTTGCGCATAGGTAAGCCCCGCCATTAAGGTCAGAATAATTGCCCCGTTGAGGATATGAATTAATTTCATTGGATACCTCCTGTTGGTTGTGAAAAACAAAGTTCAAAAAAATCAACTATTTGCAGCGCAAAACTTGGCTTTTTTCTTGTAGTGCTTTGGTTCAACTGTGATGAATTATTTTTTATTTTTCCGTCCGTCCTCACTTTCCTTAATACTCTTTCTAATATCCTTTCTGTAATTCAGGCATTTCTCCTCACTCTTCAAAATCGATTCAGTAACTCCCAACTCTTTCATCCTACACTACGTTATTCTTTTCCACATTAGATCTTTAACGATTCGATATCGTGGGACATGTCTAATTCCAGCTCAATTACCGATTCCTGAAAACTTGCGCAGCGACCGCTTTCTGTCTTATTACACTCGCCACTTCACCTCCGTCGAAATCAATAACACCTTTTATCATCTGCCTGCCCCTCACGCACTGAGAGAGTGGGAGGAGCACACACCCGCAAACTTCCTGTTCTCATGCAAAGGCAGCCGGTTTATTACTCATCTGAAAAAACTCAAAGATCCGGAACAAAGCATTGACCGTTTCTTTAAGAGCATCGCCGTGCTGAACCACAAAGCGGGACCCATCCTGTTTCAATTGCCCCCTCGTTGGAAAATGAATATTCACCGGCTGGAAGATTTTTTAAAGGCCCTCCCCATTTCATTCCGCTATGTCTTCGAATTCCGTGATGAAAGCTGGTTCACGCAACCCGCCTATGACGAGCTCACCAAATATAATGTGGCCTTTTGCCTGTATCACTTGGCTGGTCGATGGTCACCGGAAATCCTCACAACTGATTTCGTCTATATCCGGCTTCATGGTCCGGGGAAGGCCTATCAAGGAAAATATCACGGCCACACCATTCGTAACTGGGCGGACAAATGTCAAAAGTGGGCACGAGCAGGCAAAGACTTGTTGCTATTTCGACAACGACGAAGCCGGATATGCAGCAATTAATGCACTCGCCCTTCAAGGGAAGGTGGAAGGATTATAAAGGACCCTATGTTGCCTTAGAGATAAGACCCGTAATAAAAACTCATTGGGAAGCCTGTCATCAAACCGGCCGGAACGAGACTGAGGAGAAAATCATGGTCGTAAATCCGTAGCAGTTATTTTGGAACCCGCATAGATTCGGATATCTTCACCTAAAGGTGGAATAAATTTTCAAGTTCACCATTCATGATTCAATATCTCAGGGATTTGCCACATTCAATAAGAATGATGGGAATCAAATTTAAAGTCGAATATCCCACCGGTTTCGAAGAACTGAGAATCGGGGGCCAAGCCAAACACAGGTATGCCCTATCTACGAGAGCATGATGTGGGTACTAGACAAAGGCAGCTTTATCGACGGATCCCGGGACGCTGGGAACCGGATTGACCGTGGTTGCCTGAGGACCCTTTTCTCCTTCTTCAACATTAAACGAGACCTCGACCCCATCCTCAAGTTCCTCAAATTTCATTCCGTGAACGGCATTTTTGTGAAAATAGACCTCTCCTCCTCCGTCCTGGAGAAGAAAACCGTACCCTTCCTGGAGAAACAATTTACCGATCACTCCGCGTAACGGAATTGGTGGAACTCGGATTTCCTTCGAAGCTCGTTTGTCTCGAAACTTCTTGACTTCAATTGCCATAGCAAAGAACGCCGCACGGATGGCCTCCTCGAATGTCTTTTCCTCTTTTCTAGCCGTCAGGGTATGACGACCCGGCATAGTCACAACGACCAGGGCTTCGGCTACATTTTGGGCTTTTTTGTGATGAGCGTTCTTTGTGAGTGTGACCCGCCCATGAATCAGATCATCATGGCCGGCTTGCAGGTCGGCCATCCGATTTTCAATCTCCGTTTTCCAACGTGGGGTCATCGTCACATTTCGACTGTCAATCTGAAGATCCATAGCTCTAGTTTTCCTCTTATAATGAGTAATAAAAATAGCCTCAGCCGCAATCATTACCTATTGAGAAGAATATCCTGATTGCAGCCGATGCTATGAGTCAATCATCAGCTTTGCGGACGGTTCTTTTCTGAAAATCCAACAAAGCCATTCACACGTCCAGGATCTGCTTAGAACTATTTTAGAACCATCTGCAGCCAACCACAAACTGACCTTGGGCTGATGAATATAAAAAAATTTCTCTTCGTCAATAGAGGAGTCAACCAGACTCCTCAAATAAAAATGGGGAAATATTCAAATATGCCTCATTCAGCAAGGCAGAAGCCTCTCAATGGGAGGAACGTTCAGAAAAATAGTGAGCCGGGTTAAGTGGCCAGAAGGCCGCTGGCAGCATTGCTCAACACGATCTTGTTTTTGCGTGAACAAGCGTGTGAAGTTTATCATAGACATCCATACGGTCCCTGAACCGGATTATTCTCACCAGGCATTTTCTCACAGGAGGTTTCATGGCTACACCGAATCTTACCACCAAAGCCCGTGATCTTATGCAGACCCGCATTGTCGCGGTGACTCGACAGTATAGTGCTCGCGATCTTTCCATCCTCATCCATTCCGGAACATATAGCGGAGTGCCGGTGATTGAACCAGGCAATCGTCTGGTAGGAATGGTCACCGAATTTGATGTATTGAAAGCCCTGATTGATGGAAAAGATTTGCACATACTAAAGGCCGAGGACGTCATGACCCCGCAACCGGTCACCGTCGAAGAAACCGCAACTGCCGGAGAAATTGTCAAGAAAATGATCGAACATCAGATTATCAGGATCCCCGTGGTTCGTGAAGGCAGGTTACTTGGGATGATCTCCCGCACAGACTTACTCAATCATTTGATTGATAATCATTTGATTAATGTGTATGGAGGGTGATGACTCTGGCTGGACCCTCGGCAGGCTCCATCGAGTTCTCAGCCCGGGAAATCCATTCTCAGAAAAAGTTGACAAGAACGATGTCAGACACCCCATCATTGGATTAGAAGGCGTAACTCAACTCAATCATGTGGAAATCCACGCCCCGACTCTTTCCATAAATTGCCGCATCGGACATATGATGGAATCGCCAGCCCACAACCAGGTTCCATGGCAGTTGAACACCAACTCCCGCGTGTGCAATGAATTGAAACGGACCACCGATATCTTGTCGCCCAAAATGCCACTTGCTGATAAGAGCTCCTCCGACTCCGGCATCCAGAATCAGCCGCCAGCTCGGTATAGTTAACGCCGGCCCGCCTGTGAGTGTCGTAATAAATCCCGTATCTCCGGCGCCCCGCAAGGCGCCAGCCGAACCCCCGAGCCGCGCGCGCGCGTCCCATCCTGAGGGGGACTCCCACCGCCAGGGAAGTCCCATGACAGCAAAGACATCAAATTGTTCAAAGTCCTCTTTTTCCCCAGGTGGCAATCCGGCATTTTTAAAATTCATCCCTGCTCTCACCCCTAACCCTACCAACTCAACATCCTTAGACCAACCGATTTCGGAACACATCAATATCAGAAAGAAGGCAACCAACCATCTGAATTGTTTCAGTGTCCCCATGATGGTATGCCCTGTTTCGGAAAAGAAGCTCCCACGACTTGCACCTGTGCAACCCTCAGCATAAGTCCAATTCCCTGATTTACAGTCATTGAAGATCAGCCAATATTACATTGCTGTCCGGAATGATAGGGCGAGGCATTCCGGAGGGCAAGTATTCAGTAAAAAACTTTTTCTAGACTCGCGGTCAAACCGGAGGCCACGCCTGAGACACGCACAAGGAGTCCTAGAAGGCAGCTCCTGAATCTGCTTATTCACCCCCGTGTTGAGTAGCGGTTTCCTACCTACCCCCAGACAGGTTTAGAGTTTCGTGGTCAGCCATCTTTCACACCTCAAAGGGCTGGCCAATAGGGGCCTGTTGAATATTTCAAATATTTGCCTTTTCATCAGCATAGGAGTGACCGATGCCCACCCGAGAAAAATAATGGAGTGTTCAAAAAGGCGCGTCCAGCAAGCCCGCAGAAGCTTGGACGGGCGGAGCATTCGGAGGAGTATGTGAGCACGGCCGAGGGGCGAGAACGCCGCTGGCGGCATTTTTCAACACTCCCAATTGTGACGACCAAACCTGAGGATAAGGGCCACACTCTCTCGAAAGAAATTTGAGGTTATTTGCGCCAGGCTATATGGCTGGAAATACAATATTACTGGAAACTCACCATGTTCTCCTAAGTGAGATTATGGCACAGGTCTTGATGCTCTCGTTGGGTAGATGTTAATTACGGAATGTCTTGTATGTTATTGATTGCAACAATCGATCCCATCTTGAGAAAAAATTTACAACAGACCTTAACAAAAAAAGGCGATCCCTTTCTTATACTTGAAGAGGGGGATGACATTATCCAGGCCGCATTTCGGCATACTCCTTCATTGGTGGTGTTGGATCTCTATTTGGCCCATCCCAGCGGGCTTGAAATTTTACGCCAACTCCGCGCACAAGGATTCTCGGGAAAAGTTGTTCTATTAGGCGGTCCATCCGCCCAGACTCTGGCTCTGGAAGCCAGTCGGATGGGTGCGATTCAAATTATCGGACGGCCTTTTAATGCCAACCAGGTGCTGGGTGCAGTACGTGTGGCCAGTGGCGATTTAGACCAGGACGTCGAATAGGTTTGTCTTGATTACCAACTCAAGGAGTGACAGATGAAAGTCTATCGCAACATCGGGCACCATGAGCGAGTGATTCGGGTCGGGATAGGATTTCTCCTTCTTGCCTTATCAGGATTTTCTTGGTTACCGGGGTGGGAAAATCTTCTCTTAATGGTTGTGGGGCTTATCGCCTTGTTAACCGGATTCATCGGATACTGTCCGGCCTGGCAGATCATAGGAATCAATACCTGCCCACAGAAAACATCGGAGCATCCCCACTCACACACTGAACGTCCGATTCCTGAACATGCGGATACGACATCTCACGGATCGTAAAGAAGCGGAGTTTTTCTTACCGTCCATGGTCCAATGGCCCCAAGCCAATTCCTTATGTTATAGTCCTGGCTCTTCACCGTAGGGAAGTAAAAGTCGGATTCATAAGCTGGGACTCCAGGCCGGAGTGGTTCTTACCAAAAAATCAGGCGCCCGAGAAATCACGAAAATGGTAGGGTGATGGTCATCCACCTACCTGAGTCCCTTGGCCTAGCCGGTTCCTCATTGTCCTCATGTTGAGAACGAACAGGTCATCCTGGTATTGAGGAAAGGCTGTCGGACTCACACACTCCGGCTTGATTCCTCGGACGGCCTCTTTCTATGATTGCTGTCCTTAATCGTTAGCGCAGGATCACGATACTATGGATTCGCCATCTCCTACATTCGCCATTCTGGTCGGGGGCGGACCCGCCCCCGGCATCAATAGTGTCATCGAAGCCGCCACGATTCGAAGTCGCCTCGGCGGGGTAGACGTGCTTGGGATTGAAGACGGATTCAAATGGATAATGAAAGGCGATCTTTCCCATATTCAACCCTTAACCCGCCAGACGGTCAGCCACCTACACTTTCGTGGAGGCTCATTGTTGGGCACATCCCGTGCCAATCCAACCAAACAATCACAAGACTTATCAACCACCTTCACTTCACTTCAAAAATTGAATGTGACCGGGCTCATCACCATTGGCGGGGATGATACCGCTTTTTCCGCATTCAAGTTGGCTGAATTAGCCGGCGGACGTTTGCAAGTGGTTCACGTGCCAAAAACGATTGATAACGATCTTTGCCTTCCCCATGGCATGCCGACCTTCGGGTTTCAAACGGCCCGCCACATGGGAGTCGAACTGGTCAAAAATCTCATGATTGACGCGCAAACCACATCTCGATGGTATTTCGTAGTCACCATGGGTCGTAAGGCCGGGCACCTGGCGTTAGGGATTGGCAAGGCAGCAGGTGCCACGCTCACCCTTATTCCTGAGGAATTCAAGGGATCGACGCTCAAACTTGTTTACTTGACCAATATTCTGGTGGGATCGATTATTAAACGTCTGGCCCAAGGCCGTGCGGACGGTGTGGCGGTGTTGGCTGAAGGACTGTCGGAGTTTTTAGATCAGGATGACCTCGCCCTGTTGGGCGGGATTGAACGCGATGAACATGGCAATATCAGGTTAGCAGAACTGGATATCGGAAAAGTGCTGAAAGAGACCGTCACTCAGAAGCTGAAACACTATGACATTAAGATCACCATCGTATCCAAAAACATTGGCTATGAACTTCGCTGCGCAGACCCCATTCCCTTCGACATGGAATACACCAGGGATTTGGGGTATTGTGCCGCTCAGTTCCTTCTGGATGGAGGGAATGGAGCCATAGTGTCCGTCGTGAACGGACACTTTACCCCGCTGCCGTTCAATGACATGTTGGACTCTACAACGGGCCGCACCCGTGTGCGCATGGTCGATATTGAATCGGAATCCTATAAGATTGCCGGGGCTTACATGGCACGCCTTGAACGGGAAGACTTTGAGAATCGTGACCTGATGGCACAATACGCCAAACTTCTGAATCTTTCTCCCGACCAATTCCGCTCATCTTTTCAAACCGGTATGTGCTCCTGATTCCGTAAACAAGTGCACCCGTCAGCCTTTTTCTCCTCTTCGAGGAAGGCCCAATGGATTGTCCATCAAGTCCTCCTCATTTTCGGACATGACCATACCTCTGAAATCTTTTAAACCAGGGAAGCCGATACGCAATGAGTCGACTCACATCCAATATTTTTGTGAAAGACTTCCCGTCTTTTCGTTACTTCTTGGAACAGAAGGTACGGGCAATAGCGCCTGGATATTCCACAGAAACACCCGTCCCTTCCATTGACGTGGTTCCTGTCTCCCAAATCCGCACACAACTCGCGGACAGGGTTAACAGGTTCTTTTCTGCCCCAAACATACCCACCATGTATTTTTCCGTCCCTTGAATTGTGCCATCAAAAATAAACGTATTCCCTTGAATGGTGGAAAATACCTTTTCCCCGATTTTGCCATGAAAATAGAAAAGGAAATTGGGAACAGGTCGTTGTTGATCATCTTTTGGGCCTTCCTCGATGGATCCTGGGGGTGGATAGGGCAGCCAACTGGCAAACACCTTGTAACCATCCTGAATTTCTTCGACCCTTTGCAGGCGCCCCGCCAACTGAATTTTTTGTCCCTTACGACTATCCACGTTACTGAGAATCTGGTTGAACTGTTCGAGGTCTTTGACACCGGAACCCTTGGGCTCTACCGGCATCATATCGGGGGATTGAAACCCCGAACATCCTGAAACCAAAAGGATACTACCGAACAAAGCTAATGAGATCACTCGAACATTCATGGATTCCCCCTACACTAAAAGTTTGGAAAAAACTGACCTCGGATATCCGCCAATTTCTGAGATTTTCCGAGATGAATCAGCAGAGACTCGAATTCAACACTGATTCGATTGATCAAAGATATCCAACGTTCTCGGCCCTTAATCATCAGGATTATAATGTGAAGAGATTTCATGTCAGACTCATTAAAAAATTGTTACAGGTAAGTAAATTATGTGATGGTGGTGTCAGGTTGAATAAAATACTTGCCTTTATCCTAGCCAATCCTGAATTATCTCGACACTCTTTGACGTCAAAAGACAATTTCAAGAGCTGCCATCTGCGAGATCCACAGAATCAGAAATCTATAAGATTTCCCGAGCCCATATGGCCCGCTTGGAACTGCCGATTTCACTAATCAAGAAGCTCACACACAGTATAGCCCATATCCTGAACATCTCTCCCGACCAATTTCTCTCTGGGTTCCAAGGAAGTTCAAGTACCTGATCTGCAGTCAGGGGGTCTTCCAGTCAGCCCATATGTCCAACCACTGCCTAATTGTGTGTTTTAACTTCTGCGATGGCAGGCCATACTTTCCAACCAGCAGAAACGGTTCCGGCAGCGTGCGGAAGCGCAACACGATCGGCAACCAGAAAAGCCACACACTTACATGCGCCACGAACCAGTATTCGAACCACGGTTTATTCGGCTGACTGCACTTCATCACACTTTCATGTCCTTCACTGAACGGCGGTTCGCTTTGGTTATCCTCAAACGGCAGTTGAACAGCATCGCACCCGTCCATGCTTCGAAAGCCTCAGCACGAACGGGTTGAAGGGGGCATCACCTTGGGTGCGGCTCAACACTGGCACCACCTACAGGCGAGGCATCCACTCCGCCCCTGGATCCCCTTTTTACAGGATTACTCGCCCATCCTGCCGGGACAGAGAAATTTGATCAAGTAAAAAACCTTTTTCCCAACATACGTCAAACACCCCAGTTTCTATCATATCCTTTTCTCTCATAAATGGAACATCGCCTAGAATGAATCCTACTATGGACCTTTTTCCAAGGGCACTTCCACCAATACTCGCCATTTCACATCAGCTCACTAAGAGTTTGGGATAAAAGACGAAAAAGCCATAACTCAGAGACACGGTCCCTTGTGAGGATACAGCCACCTTGGTAGACTGATTGCGAATTTACAACAGGAGATCGAGAAATGTCGGATACCGCCATCCAAACGCGTCTGTGGTCCCGTGAAGAATATGACCGCCTCGTATCCGCCGGGATGTTTCATCCGGACGAACGGTTAGAACTGATTGAAGGAGAAATCCTTCAAATGAGTCCTCAAGGCAGTGCCCACGCCACGGCGGTCACCCTTGTCGAAAATGCGCTAAGGAAAGTTTTTGGCACCAATTATGTCGTGAGAGTGCAAATGCCATTGGCTTTGGAGTCTGACTCGGAACCGGAACCGGACATTGCCATCGTGGTTGGATCCCCGCGGGATTACCGTAATGAGCATCCTCACACAGCCGAATTAATCGTTGAAGTCGCCGATTCGACACTTGGGTATGACCGGGAAAGAAAGATGAAAATCTATGCGCACGCCGGCATTCCGGAATACTGGATTCTGAATTTACTCGATCATCAACTAGAAATGTACCGACAACCCACCTTCAAGCAGGCATCAACCCCCTTCTACCAGAACCATATGATCCTCACCGCTGCCGAATCAGTATCCCCGCTTCGCTATCCCCAGCATTCAATTTCTGTCGCTGAGCTGATTCCCTAAGTTGTTCCCCCAAAGTTTATTCAGCCTCGAGGATCTGCAAATCAGGCTTTAGAATTCATGAGGTAGAACCTATGCGGTTAAAGCCGGAATTTCATCATGGGCTACCATGAAGACGGGCAGAGCATCCAACCTCTATATGAATTCTTTAATGCCGGACGACCAAAACGGATGCAGGTGCATACGCACTCACCCATTCCGACACACTTCCCATCGTAAATCTGTCCACCCCAGTCAGTCCCTTTGATCCCATGACGACCAATTGCGCATGGCAGGCAGGAACCGACTCGACGATTTGCTCTCGTGGATTCCCCTGAAGTCGTTTGCCGGATACCTGAAACCCTTCCTTCAAAAACAATTCCCGATACTGGTCCAGGCATTCCTGGGCATGCTGCCGAAGAGGAGCCACCAAGGTCTTTAATCGCGTTTTGGTCAGCATGGTTGGACATCGGTCAACATATCGGGTACAACCGACACCAGTTGAAGCGTCACGTCTTCCGGAGACAGCCATTCTTTTACCCGGCTTGCCGCAAACTTTGAAGCCTTGGATCCATCCAGGGCGAGTAAGACGGATACCGGAACATCGGGTGGAGGTTGCTTGACCGTCAAGACCGAGCAGGGTCCATGGGTCAATACCGTTCTGGAAATACTGCCCAGCAGGTATCCCGGAAGATCATTCATTCCCCGTGATCCCACCACCACCAAATCAGGCTGGTTTTGCTCGGCATTGCTCAGAATGGCATCAGCGACATGCCCCTTCACCATTGCCGTCTTCAGAGCGGCAAACGGCTTCGTCGTGGCCTGGCTCAATAACACTTCCATTCGGTGCGCACAATCAGTCAGGACCTTCTGACCTGTTGCCTCCAGCTTTTTGGAAATATCTTTGGTGAATGGCTCATCCTTTTTGGGTCGCTGTCCCCCCACTCCTCTCAATAACCGTGGATCAACCACATGCAGCAACACCAGCTCTTTCACCGAATGGCGAAACAACTTCCCTACACATTCAAGGGCCCAGAGGGAAAACTCCGACCCATCAACCGCACACAGGATTTTCATCGTCTCATCTCCTCAATCTTCGTCATAAGACAATTGCCATTGCCATCATTATCTTTCCGCAACCTTTTTGTCCTCGCACATTCTCGCCACATGGGGTTTCCTCCGCCAAATGATTGCGGCATTAAATACCCAACGAATTGTCAGCGAGGAAGTTGGAATAGCACGAATGGAAACGCAAGACCCCACTCGCTCAATGTCCTCATGGCCTTTTTGGGGACTATCTTTTCTGATCGCAGTGTAGCCTTTTTCCTCTTTTTTCACGAGTCCAAGTTTCTCATATTTTCCTTTTCGAAGTTTTGCCTGCTTCAGCATTGAGTTCGGCACTCAGCTCACCCGTTCCGGAGTAAGCCTTGTTTTGGCATTTTCTTTGCTGGATCTCAAGAAGTGCTTCCCGCTATGACAAACACACAACGAGGTTACCAACATGGGTGATGGTCTGTTTCAAAAAATTCTGCTCCCTGTCGATTTTTCTCCCTGCTCACGAGAAGCCTTTCATATCGGCCTTCGTCTAGCACGGAGTTTTCAATCGGAGGTTATTCTCCTTCATATCATCGATACCAAATCTCTGAATGCCCTGAACGCACTCGGGCTCGCTCTTCCTTCGGAGGAAAAAACGCAAAAAAAGCGGTTGCACCACCAGGCCCGTCTGTTGGCACGGGGCCTGTTGGCTTTGCCCGAAGCCCAAGGCTTAAAGATTACGCTCTTACTCAGCGAAGGGAATCCTTTTATAGAGATTGCCCGTATGACACGAACAGAACACGTCGACCTCGTGGTTATGGGAAGTTATGGGGGACAAACCGGAGATATTACCCGGATCTTTTTTGGGAGTACAGCCGAAAAAGTTGTGCGGACCGTGAATTGCCCGGTATTCTGTGTTCCTTATCCTTATCATAAACTACAGCCCTTTACGGATATTGACGCAGTCTCCAAACCACTCAAAACCGACAAGGCGGATGTGAAAAAGAAGCGGCCCAAGCCTTCATCCGGAACAGGATAAAGACAATAATAACGACGGTTACCCCGATAATCTGCCTGAAAAAGGTTTTCCCTTGCATGGGATGCGGGTTCCAGCATTATTTTGCTTCCTGCCTGCCACCCTTTCTATCGTTTTTATTCTCGTGGATGTATGTGCGATAGTAAGTTGAATTGAGGGCCGTGCTTCGGAGCCGTCATCCCGCAAGAAGAAACAAGGCCGGGTTCCAGACTAAAGCACAACGGCTCAGCCAATGCTGTGATCAGGAGCAACCGAAGGTCAAGCGACGCATATATATGGACACGAATACCAGTCCCTCGAATACAGGCGCGGTCATCTCGGTGCGCGGCAGTGTGGTGGATATCCGGTTCGAAGACCATTTACCGCCCATCTATTCGCTATTGCGCGCAGGGCAGAAGGGACAAATCGCCATCGAGGTCTTGGCCCAACTCGACACACATCGCGTGCGCGGCATTGCGCTGACGCCCACGCAAGGCCTCGCGCGCGGCATGGTCGTGGAAGACACCGGCGGGCCGCTGATGGCACCGGTCGGCAAAGGAATTCTCTCCCGCATGTTTGACGTGTTCGGCCACACCATCGACCGGGAGCCGCCACCAACAGACATCCAATATCGCACCGTCCATCGAGCCCCGCCGTCGTTAGCCAGGCGATCCACCAAATCCGAGATTTTCGAGACAGGCATCAAGATGATTGATGTGCTGATCCCGCTGGAACGCGGAGGCAAGGCCGGTCTGTTCGGCGGAGCAGGCGTGGGCAAAACCGTCTTGCTCACCGAGATGATTCACAATATGATCGGGCACCACCAGGGCGTCAGCATTTTTTGCGGGATCGGCGAACGCTGCCGTGAAGGAGAAGAACTGTACCGCGAAATGAAGGAGGCCGGCGTGCTGCCGAACATGGTGATGGTGTTTGGACAGATGAACGAACCCCCGGGCAGCCGCTTCCGTGTGGGTCACGCGGCGCTGACCATGGCGGAGTATTTCCGTGACGACGAGCATCGCGACGTGCTGCTGCTTATCGATAACATATTTCGTTTCATCCAGGCCGGCTCGGAGGTATCGGGCTTGATGGGGCAGATGCCATCTCGTCTGGGCTACCAGCCGACGATGGGCACCGAATTGTCCCGGTTGGAGGAGCGTATCGCCAACACCGATACCGGAGCCATCACATCAATTCAAGCGGTGTATGTGCCGGCGGACGATTTCACCGATCCGGCAGCGGTGCACACCTTCTCACATCTTTCCGCCTCCATCGTGCTTTCCCGCAAACGGGCCAGTGAGGGGCTCTACCCGGCCATCGACCCCTTGCAGTCCAGTTCAAAAATGGCGACGCCAGGCACCATCGGTGAACGGCATTACCACCTCGCGCAGGAAGTCCGCCGGACGCTCGCGCAATATGCGGAACTCAAAGACATCATCGCGATGCTTGGCTTGGAACAACTGTCCCCGGAGGATCGGAAGGTGGTCGCTCGTGCCAGACGTCTGGAGCGGTTTCTCACCCAGCCGTTTTTCACCACGGAACAATTTTCAGGCCTCAAAGGACAGCTCGTCAGCCGCAAGGACGCCCTGGACGGGTGTGAACGCATCCTTCGGGACGAGTTTCAGGATTACCCGGAGCATGCACTCTACATGATAGGAGGGATTGAACAGGCACAGAAACAAGCCAAATTCGACAACCCGGCTATTCAAGACGAAGGTGAGTCCCTACTTAAACCCTCGGACGACCCGAGGCCCACGGCCCAATCCGGACGGTAGTCGAATCAATCGCCTGAACCGCAACCGGAGGTCACCTATGCAGCCGACGCTCATGACCCTCAACATTCTTCTGCCGTTCAGAATCTTCGCTGAGCAGAGAGCGGTGATACGTATCGTCGCGGAAACCCGCCAGGGTGCGTTCGGACTCTTGCCTCAACGTCTTGACTGCGTGGCCGCACTTGAGCCGGGGATTCTGATCTACGAAACCAAAGGAGAGGATGAGAAATATGTGGCACTCGATGAGGGGGTGCTGGTCAAAAGTGGACCGGACGTACTGGTCTCCGTACGCAACGCGATTGCCGGAACCGACCTCCGACAATTGCGCGAAGCGGTGGAACGTGAATTTCTAACCCTGGACGAACACGAGCAAAGCCTCCGCTCGGTGATGGCCAAGTTGGAAAGTAGCTTTGTGCGTCGCTTCGCGGACTTTCGCCATGACTGAGGACTCGTCAGAGAAACCCGTCAGAGAAGGCACGACCTTAGCCCGCCAGGTCGGGACAAAAGCGGCGCGCAAACTCAAGGCGCAACGTCACACAACACGGACCATCTGGTTTGGGTTGGGGATGATGGGGCTGATCGGTTGGTCGGTGGCGATTCCGACGTTGCTCGGCGCGGCGCTCGGTCTCTGGCTGGACAAACACTATCCCGGACCGCATTCGTGGACGCTCACACTCCTCTTCATCGGCCTGATCACCGGCTGTATAAATGCGTGGCATTGGGTGACCAGGGAAGACCAGGAAATACGAGCGGAACAGGAGAATCACGATGAATGAAATCTGGGGTCTGGTACCGGCGCTGGTAACAGGCGTGTTGCTCGGAGCGATGTTCTTTGGGGGCCTGTGGTGGACCGTTCGGAAAGGGGTGTCATCCGCACGACCGGCCGGTCTGGTTCTTCAGCAGCCTGCTGCTACGAACGAGCATGGCCCTTGCTGGATTCTATATAGTCTCGGACGGCCAGTGGGAGAAGTTGCTGGTGTGCCTCTTGGGATTTACCATTGCCCGTCTGACCGTGACACGACTCACTCGCGTCACCGAAAAGCCAACCCGCCTGGCACAGGAGACCGGCCATGCACCTTAGCCCGGACGAAATCATCTTCTGGCAATACGGGTTCATCAAGCTGAATGCCACGATTATCGTCACGTGGGGATTGATGCTCGTGCTGACGGTCGGATCAACAATCATCACGCGCCACCTGTCCACCGGTCTTCAGCGTTCTCGCTGGCAGAATCTCCTGGAAATCGTCGTCACGGCCATCGAGAACCAAATTGAAGAAGTGGGCCTGCCTCATCCGCACAAGTATCTCAGCTTTCTGGGAACGATCTTTCTGTTCATCGCATTAGCCAGCCTTTGTACAATCATTCCCGGGTATGAGCCTCCGACAGGCTCCCTCTCGACCACGGTAGCACTGGCGTTGTGTGTGTTTGTCGCTGTTCCGCTCTTCGGCATTGAGGAGCAAGGAGTCGGCGGGTATCTCAGGTCCTACCTGAAACCGACCGTCATCATGCTGCCGTTTAACATTATTAGCGAACTTTCCCGCACGCTGGCCCTGGCCGTCCGCCTGTTCGGCAACATGATGAGCGGGGCCATGATTCTCGGCATTCTGCTGACCATCACGCCCTTTATCTTCCCCATCGTCATGAGCCTGCTCGGTCTGCTCACCGGGATGGTGCAGGCCTATATCTTCAGCATCCTGGCCACGGTGTATATTGCGGCCGCGACACGAACACGACAGCGTGAACCGGAACCCGACTCCGGGCTACAACATTGACACACACACTACTACAACCAAAGGAGACACTATGGACAGCATGACTCTTATCGCGGTGGCATCAATTGTCACGGCCGGCCTCACCACCGGTTTCGGCTGCCTTGGGCCGGCGCTGGGGGAAGGACGGGCGGTCTCTACAGCGTTGTCTTCGTTAGCTCAACAGCCCGATGCCTCAAACACGATCACCCGGACACTGTTTGTGGGCCTGGCGATGATCGAATCTACGGCCATTTACTGTTTCGTGGTCTCGATGATTCTGATCTTCGCCAACCCGTTCTGGAACCACGTCCTCGCCCAGGCCGCAGGAAAGTGAGACGATGTTAATCGACTGGTTCACGGTTGTTGCGCAGGCATTCAACTTTCTCATCCTCGTATGGTTGTTGAAGCACTTTCTGTACAAACCCATCCTCAATGCGATCGATGCGAGGGAGAAGCGGATCGCCACCGAACTGGCAGACGCCGACGCGAAAAGAGCCGAAGCCTGCCAGGAACGCGACGAGTTCAAACACAAGAACGAGGAATTCGACCAACAACGCACCGCCCTGTTCACCAAGGCGGAGGACGAGGCAACAGCCGAACGTCAGCGGCTCCTCGACGAAGCACGGAAGGAATCGGACGCCTTACGCACCAAGTGGCAGGAGGCACTGAGAAGCGAGCATCAGAGCTTGAGGGAAGAACTCAGCCGTCGAACACGGGAAGAAGTCTTTGCCATCGCCCGAAAGACATTGACAGACCTCGCCACGCCGAGCCTGGAGGGACAGATGACCGACGCCTTCATTTGTCGATTGCGCGAAATGAGCAGTGAAGAAAGAGAAGGGCTACAGTCGACGTTCAAGGCCGCGTCCACTCCAGCGATCATACGCAGTACCTTCGACCTTCCTGCGGCTCAGCAACGGGCGATTGAAAGTGTAGTCAAGGACGTGCTCGCCATTGAGACACAAATCCAGTTCGAAACCGCGCCTGACCTGGTGAGTGGCATCGAACTCACGGCAAATGGACACAAGATTGCCTGGAGCATCGGACATTATCTCGCGTCATTAAAAGAAAGCATCGACGACCTCCTGAAAGAACGTCCAAAACCGGACAGCCAAAGTCGATGCACCTCCCGCACAATGAGTCAATGAGTACCGAATCTGAAAACCTGCAGAGTCTCTTCGACCACGCGTTCGCTGGAATAAGCCACGTGCGCGAAAGTTTTCTGCCAAGCCTGACTCCCCGCGAGGTGGGGAGGATCACGAACGTCTCCACCGGCATCGCGAGGGTTTCCGGCCTTCCCCGCGTGGGGTTTGAGGAGGTGCTGAAATTTCCCGGTGATGTGTACGGCATCGCCTTCAATGTCGATGAGGACGAAATCGGCGTCGTGCTCCTTGGGGACTACTGGCAGTTGCATGCGGGTGATGAAGTCGAGCGTAGAGGACACGTCATGGACGTGCCGGTATGCGACGAGTTAATCGGGCGAGTCATCAATCCATTGGGACGGCCACTGGATGGCCACGGGCCGGTGATCTCCAGCGAGCGCCTGCCTATTGAACGCCCGGCGCCGCCCATCATGAATCGTGCACCCGTCACAGTGCCGTTGCAAACCGGCATTAAGGTCATCGATGCGCTCATTCCCATCGGACGCGGCCAGCGCGAGTTAATTCTCGGCGACCGGCAGACGGGCAAGACCGCCATTGCCCTCGACACGATCCTCAACCAGCGGGACCAGAATGTGCTGTGCGTGTATTGCGCCATCGGCCAGCGCGCGTCCGGGGTGGCGAAAGTCGTGGCCACCCTCCGCGAACAAGGCGCGATGGAATACACCATCGTTGTCGTGACCGAAGGCAACGACCCGCCGGGGCTGGCGTATATCGCGCCGTATGCCGCAACCAGTATTGCAGAGCATTTCATGGAACAGGGTCGCGATGTGCTCATTGTCTATGACGACCTCACACATCACGCTCGCGCTTATCGTGAGCTTTCCCTGCTCTTGCGCCGCCCGCCCGGTCGCGAAGCGTTTCCCGGCGACATCTTTTACATCCACTCGCGGCTTCTGGAACGAGCTACACACCTGCGCAAGGAACTTGGGGGAGGCTCGCTGACGGCGTTGCCCATTATTGAAACCGAAGCCCAAAACATTTCGGCCTACATTCCCACTAATCTGATTTCCATCACGGATGGACAGATCTACCTTTCGCCCTCCCTGTTCGAATTAGGGGTGCTGCCTGCGATCGATGTCGGTCGATCCGTTTCCCGCGTGGGAGGCAAAGCCCAACGGGCGGCATATCGCGCCGTGGCGGGAAATCTTAAGCTGGGCTACGCACAGTTTGAGGAATTGGAAACCTTCGCCCGTTTCGGCGCCAGGCTGGATGACGACACCCGCGCCATCATTGAACACGGACGGCGAATTCGCGCCTGCCTGAAGCAGCCGGAATTCGCCCCGGTCTCCGTGCCCGCTCAAATCACCCTTCTACTCGCGTTGACTGAAAAACTATTCGATCCTGTGCCGCTTGAGCAGATGACGAACGCCGAACAGACTTTACACAAGGCGGCCCTGGACATCCCGTTGGAGGTGTGCAAACGATTGGAAGCGGCAGCCAAACTGAATGACGAAGATCGTCAAACCATTATCCACATCGCCCGCAAAGCCCTTGAACGGTTTCAGCTCACGCCAAAACCTAAGGAGAAGTCATGAGCGACACCATGGCCAGTCTGCGTCGGCAGATCAGCGGAGCCGGGGATCTGCAATCCGTGGTGCGCACCATGAAGGCCATGGCCGCGTCAAGCATCGGACAATACGAGCAATCGGTGAGCGCATTGGCCGACTACGCTCGCACCGTGGAGCTAGGGTTACGCGTCTGTTTACGGGAAGGGCTCGCCGATAGCGCGTGATGGGAGAACAGAAGAGTCAAACACATACAGGGGCGATTGGGGCGGTCGTGTTCGGTTCAGACCAGGGACTGGTCGGCCAGTTTAATGAAGTGATAGCCGATTATGCGGTCAAGACACTGGCCGCGCTGCCCGGCCAACACCGGGTATGGGCCGTCGGTGAGCGTGTCCAGACACGCCTGGCTGATGCGGGGCTCCAGATGATAGGACTCTTCTCCGTCCCGAATTCCGTCAAGGCCATCACTCCGCTGGTCGGACGGATTCTCCTGGAAAGCGAAACGGGCCGCAGCCGTGGAGAAATCACCGAACTCCACCTCTTCTATAACCGCCCCATGTCCAGAACGGTATATGCCCCGGTCAACCAACGCCTGCTGCCACTGGACGAACGCTGGCGAAGTGAGTTGGCCGCACTCCATTGGCCAACAGGGAAATTTGCCGGAGGTCATTGGCAGTGGTACGGTCACGCTACGGGCGCTCATCCACGAATATCTCTTCGTCTCGCTCTTCCGGGCATGCGCCGAGTCTCTGGCCAGTGAAAACGCCAGCCGCCTGACAGCGATGCAACGTGCCGAAAAAAACATCGACGAACTGCTTGAAGATCTCAATCGGCACTTCCACCAATTGCGCCAAAGCGGAATTGACGAGGAGCTGTTCGACGTCATTTCCGGCTTTGAGGCCCTGGCCAAAAAACACAACGCCGCGGGGTGAGTGGACGCCACGCCAAATTATGAAAGAAGGACGACGATGGGAAAAGGGGGTGGAGTCTTTTGGTGCAGCATGGGCATGCGACTTTCTTTGGATCGACGTATGACTGAATCCAACTTTAGGAATCGGACTTGGAGATTTTCGTCGTGGCTGGCCCGTGGACATAGCGGGCATGTACGAGCAGTCTAAAAAAGTCTCCCGATCCCTATCCTTCTGGCTTTCCGAAACGCCAATCCCCCAAAAACCAATTTATTGACTTATTTCGTCAAATAACCAAGAATTCCCGCATGGGTATTGATGGGCTGTGAGTTCAGGAAAGTCCTGGGGTCTTAGACGGAACCAGATATGGTCCAAGCCACTAAATGGGCAGCAGTGAATGGCCAAATAGACTGTTACGGACGACGAGTTACACTTATTCAGTGTCAGAGCAAAGTGAGGGGCGTATACAGAACAAGATAATCATTGTTAGACCACAAAGGACCACCACCATGCCTCGGTACCGGATCAAGCTGCGAATTACGGAGCCTTTGCCGGAAGAGCTGATCGAGAAGAAGCTCTCGCTGAACGGAAGCGAAGTGATCGTCACGACGGGCAAGAAGCCTCCGAGTCTCGAGATCCTTCCAATCCAGTCAGACAGCCATGAAGTCGCGATGCTCACCGCCCGGCGAGCCCTAAACAATCTGCTCAACTATTTTGCGTCGGTCGTCCAGTTCCGCGGCACGTTGGAACCTGGCTACGAGTATGGCTCCCTTGACTGCTCAGAAGAACGCGGCATTGTGCTCACGCCCGATCCTGTGATTGACTACCGCACCAAGGTCGACGTCCCAGACGGGTTTTCGCTCAGCACCGAACGACGAGCTGCCGCCTTTGTAAGGCGAGGAGATTCCTCACACGATCCCTTCGACAGATTCCGCAACTACTATCTCGCCGTCGATGCTGTCGGAAAATCGCTGCGGTCAGCAGTCAAAGATGCGGCGGTAATCCGGGAAACCTTCGCCGAGGTCACCCAGCAGGCAGTGGTTCTTGAGCTTGCAACCAAGCTGCGCTCCGTGTTGCAGAAGTCATCCCCCTCATCACCTAATCTGGTGGAGGCTGTGGAGGCTCTTAACGAGTCCCTTTACAAATCTTTCAGGTGTGCGCTTATGCATTCTGGCTCTGCCGCTGACTTTACACCCTTCAATTCCGAGGATGAACTGCGGGTCAGGAAGGTCTTGCCGATCATGCGCGGCGTCGCATGGCAGTATGTCAAGTACGAGCGAGATAAACTCACAAAAGCGGTCTAACCTTCGCGTGGAGGCGACTCGCTAACCGCTCGCGCCCCTGAGCTTGGTCGTTAGACCGTACCGATGACTAGCGATACGTGTATCGATATGAGGGCCAAAAAGGCAAACAGTCAATTCCGTGGAAAGTGGAAAATTGTCGAGATGGAACAGTGGGATCGTGATTACACTGATCTTGAGGTTCCTGGCTTCATCCGGTTCGCAGGAGACAATCTGGGAGAATTCCAGTTCGGTGCAGCCCAAGGCGAACTCGACTGCCGGGTGGTGGAGTCGGCAAGCCCACCGCGTATTGAATTCTCATGGAGCGGGCACTGTGATAGCGACCCAGCATCTGGACGCGGGTGGGCAGAAGTCCGGGAAGACAAACTATTCGGCCACCTATACTTTCATTTGGGTGATGAATCGTGGTTCAGAGCAGAGAAGGCACACTAACCCCTCCGAGATCCGAGAAAGGGCTCGCTTCGTATCGCTCTGGCCCACGGCCAAACATGAGCGCTTGAAATGCTCCCAAATTTTTTTGATAAAAATTTGAGTAAGTGTAGGATTCTGCACTAGAATTCCCTTCCGCTAAGACACGCAGTCGTCCGGGCTATGCTGCCCGTGCAGGTCGCAGCAGCCCTCATAGTTGTCCGCCTGCGAAGCCGACTGGGCGACGATCCCAAGACCAGCATCTGCACGACCCCGGTGTTGAGAGTGCAGCCAAAGAACAGAAGAGAGGAAATTCAATACGATGTCTCTTGCCCTGAACAAGCCCAAGCTCGACAATCTAACCGACGAGATCTGGAAGTCCGCTGAGCGGCTGCGCGGGAAGTTCAAGGCGTACGAATATCAAGGCGTCATCCTGCCCATCATCGTCATTCGGCGGCTGGAGTGTGTGTTGATCGCATGGCGGGAGCAGAAGCGGGCGGAGGTGCGTGCGCGAAGCGCCCCAAGTTCACCGAGAAGGAACTTGCCAAACTGGTCAAGGAACTCGAACTCAATCCCAAGCAAGCGCCGTTCTCGAACAAGACCGATTGGACGCTCCGCAAGGTCTATGAGGAAGACCACGCACTCTTGGCGGAAAACTTCCGCGACTACATCAACGGCTTCTCCAAGAATGTTGAC
Organism: uncultured Nitrospiraceae bacterium; assembly: GCA_963734345.1. GTDB lineage: Bacteria > Nitrospirota > Nitrospiria > Nitrospirales > UBA8639 > Nitrospira_E. The sequence continues at coordinate 98,017 of CAVTGT010000007.1, read as the reverse complement.
GATATCATCGAGCACTTCAACTATCGCGCCACCATCGGCACGATGGTCAAGAACAACCGCCTCGCTCCGATTCTGAACCAATACAAGGAACTGGAACTCGGGCCGGATAAGCTCTCCCCGTTGGAGATGGGGTACGTCTATGAGGAATTGCTCAGGCGTTTCTCGGAACAAAGCGGCGAAGAAGCCGGAGAGCACTTCACGCCGCGCGAAGTCATCCGTCTGATGGTGGAACTGCTGGAGATCCCCATACCGGACAAGCACATCTCCATCTATGACCCGGCGTGCGGCACGGGCGGCATGCTGTCAGTCACTGAAGAGCATTTACTCGACTGCGCCAATACACCGAGGAAAAAGCCCGAGTTGAAAAATTCCTCACCATTCACGGAGAGGAGATGTCCCCGACGAACTACGCCATATGCCAAGCCGACTTACTGATCAAGAACGACCAGCAAGCCAAGGTTCATCTTGGCAATTCCCTCATTCCGCACGACCCGCACAGCAAAGACCCAGGCGACCAACTTCCCGAGTCGAAATACCGGTTCGACTTTATGCTTTCAAACCCGCCGTTCGGCGTCACCTGGGGAGGCAAGGACGGCTACGAGGCTGAGGCGCGCAAACTCAAGAAGACACGCTATCAGGCCGGGATGCCGCGCGTGAACGACGGTGCGCTACTCTTTCTGCAAACCATGCTCGCCAAGATGAAACCGCCCGAGCAAGGCGGCAGCCGAATCGCCATTATCTTCAACGGCTCGCCGCTTTCTAATGGAGACTGCGGCTCGGGCGAGAGCGAAATCCGACGATGGATTCTGGAAAACGACTGGCTCGACGCCATCGTCATGCTGCCCGATCAGCTTTTTTACAACACCGGCATCTTTACCTACGTCTGGCTACTGCGGAACGAGAAGCCCAATTCGCACCGGGGCAGGGTGATGCTCATCGACGCCCGTAAGCAGTTCGAAAAAGAGCCAAAATCCTTCGGAAACAAACGCAACCGAATTACCGACGCCCACCGCACATGGATCGAGGAACGCTACCGAAAAGGCTGGTCCAAGGGTTACACCGACGAACACGTCAAAATCTTCCGTCGCGAAGACTTTGCCTACCATAAAGTCAATGTGGTTTTTTGGCAGTTTGACGCACAAGACAAACCCGCCATCATCACCGAGCCATACGAAAAAGCGTTCACCGGGGCCAATCTGAAGAAAGAGCAGGAGTTCTACGACAGCGACCTAACCTTCCGCATCGGAATGAAAACAGGGGAAGGCGAAAAGATAGAGACGATGCGCGCTCTCCCCAAAAGACAACGCCGCCAAGAAGTTCAAGGCGCTGATGGAGGGCAAGCCTGAGATCACCTCGGTCGAATGGACGCATCGCCACTACGTGCAGGACGACGAATACATTCCACACGGCGAGGACATCGAGGCATTCCTGAAGCGAGAAATCGCCAAGCCCATCATCCGCTGGGAAGACAGTCCGCAACTCGGCTACGAAATCCTGCCGAACAAATACTTCTACCGCTACCAGCCGCCCACACCCGCGAAGGAATTGCTCGCAGAGTTTTGGAGACTGGAGAAGGAGGCGGAGAAGATGCTGGAGGGACTCGCGAACCCATGACTCATTGTCCGCCAGAATGGAAATGTGACCGTCTCAAGGATCGAGTGCGATTTGCATATGGAGACTCCCTCGCAGCGGAAGACCGAAATGAGGGGGCGATCAAAGTATTCGGCTCAAACGGAATCGTTGGTAAGCACGACCGGGCCATCACCAATGGCCGCACTATCATCATTGGAAGGAAGGGTTCGTTTGGAAAAGTCACCTGGTGCGACGAGCCATGCTTTCCGATTGATACAACCTACTTTGTTGATAGCACGCAGACGAAAGAGGAATTGCGCTGGCTTTTCTACGCGCTTGAAAGCTTGGAGCTTGATGCTGTCAATTTTGACAGTGCCGTTCCCGGTTTGAGTAGAGAAGTGACCTACTCACTGCCACTGATATTTCCGCCGAAGCCGGAGCAGCAGCGCATCGCGGCGTATTTGGATGCGAGTTGTGCGGCGATTGACGCGGCGGTGGCAGCCAAACGCGGCCAGCTGAAAATTCTCGATTCGCTCAGAAAGTCTATTATCCAGCGGGCTGTGACGCGTGGCCTTGGTAAAGATCCGAAGCTTCGCAAGACCGATAGCGTCTGGATTGAGGAACTTCCAGAAAAGTGGCGGCTAGTAGCATTGAAGCGGCTCTGTGAAATCCACACTGGTCTTACACTGGGCAAGACGTATGAGGGAGCATTGATCGAACGACCCTACTTGCGCGTTGCCAATGTACAGGATGGTCACGTTGACCTTTCCGACATTACTACGATTGAGGTGCCAGCGTCGGTGGCGAGAGGGGTCGAACTCCGTTCTGATGATGTCCTCATGACTGAAGGGGGCGATCTGGACAAATTGGGCCGGGGCACAATTTGGGATGGGCAGATCCCAGGATGCTTGCATCAAAACCACATTTTTGCGATCCGTTGTTTTCGCCATAAACTTTTGTCCAAATTTTTAGCATATCTCACTGGCTCTGAATATGGTCGTGATTACTTCGAAGCCACGGGCAAACGAACTACCAACCTAGCCAGTACCAACTCGACGAAAGTTGGCTTATTCCCAATTCCGCTTCCGTCAATCGAAGAACAAGAAGCGATTTGCGCTTTTCTCGACGATAAGCTCACCACGGTCAAACGCATTACGAATGGCATCGATGCTCAAATCGCCATCCTCACTGCCTACCGCAAGTCGCTAATTCACGAATGCGTAACCGGCCAGCGGCGGATCATAGAGAGAGAAATACATCAAATTTGATGTTGCTTTAATATGGAGTTCACGGTACAATTTTATGAAACGGTGATGGGGAAGTGCCCCGTCCGGGATTTTCTGTTGGAACTCAAGGGCAGCGATCCCGACGACTTCGCCGCAGTGGCAGCGGGGTTGGAGAAACTGCGCGACGGCCGGTGTCACCGCGAACCGCTGACCAAGGCGCTGGGTGACGGGTTGTTTGAATTGCGGCACGTCGGCAAGTTGAACACGCGCGTGCTGTGGTTCTTTATGAAAGGCCGGTGCATCGTCGCTGTTCATGGCATCCGCAACAAAGGCCAAGCGATTCCGGCTCGCGACCTGGATACGGCGCGGGAACGGATGCGCGACTGGAAAAAGAGAAAACAGTTATGAGCAAGACAAACTTTGATATTTTTCTGGAAGAGCAGCTCCGTGACCCGGATTTTGCGGAGCGGTTCAAGCGAGCGGGTGAGGCGTGGGACGTGGCGTTGCAGATTGCGGCACTGCGCGAAAAGGCCGGCTTCTCCCAAAAGGATCTCGCGCGCAAACTCAAAACCTCCCAGCAGCAAATCAGCCGAATTGAATCGCCGAGCTACGAGGGGCATTCCTTGAGCATGCTTCGCCGCGTGGCCAAGCTGTTGAAAGCAAGAGTCCGCGTGGTCTTTGAGCCGGACGACACGCCGCCTGGCAGCCGCCTCGCGGAGTCTCCACCCCCCTACCGGAAGAAGCGCCGTCTCGCCAAATCATCCTAAATCGAGGGATGGGAAAGCTTCATGCACTCGCGGCAACTTGATCTTGATGCTCCGAGGCGGAAAGGTCGGAAGGACTGATCATGGCGCGGAAAAAAGCTTCGGAATTGACCTTTCAGCAGCACGTCGCGGATTACCTCGTCCGTGAGCACGGGTTTGGCATGCTGGAGCAATGCGACATCACGGACACCGAGCATTTCATCGCCGAAGACCATCTCTGGTCCTTCCTCAAAGCCACCCAAGCCGACACGCTTAAGAAGCTGGAAGACGATTACGGCACGGACGCACGAGACGAAGTGTTCAAGGCGCTGCGGAAGGAACTGGAGCATACCCCCCTTTGGATGTTGCTGCGCCACGGCCTCAAGGTACGCGGGCTGGAGTTCCAGCTGTTCTATCCCAAGCCGCGCTCTGCTGCCAGTGCCGCCGCCGGGAAATCCCCCCAGAACCGCATCACCTTCCGCCCACATTTCTACTTCGGCGAAACCAATCAAGAAGTCGATTTCGTCTTCTTCCTCAACGGCCTGCCCATCGTGGCGCTGGAGTTGAAGCACGAAGCCAATCAGAACGTGCATGATGCCGTGGCGCAGTTCGCCGCGCGCGACCACGCGATGAAGATTTTTCAGCATCCGTTTCTGTACCTCGCCGCCGACACGAGCGACGTGATGGCCGCCACCGACCCGCGCCGGGTGGAGAATTTCCGCTGGCACAACACGGGACTGACCAACACGCCGCAGAATCCGGACGAATATCCAATCGAGTTTCTGTACCGCGAAGTTTTGTCCAAGGAGCAGTTGCTGGAGGCCCTTTCGTTTTTCCTGGTCCGCGTGCCCACGCGCGAGGCGGAGGGTGATGTACAGGAGCGCCAGGCCTTCACCATGTTCCCGCGCTATCACCAAAGCCGTCTCGTACGGCGGGTAGCTGAGGACATTACAACCCACTTCACCACCAAGGGCGATATCGGAAAGAAGTATTTGGCTGACCATTCCGCTGGAAGCGGCAAGACCCTGTCCATTTGCTGGCTGGCCGATCGACTGCACAGCCTTTACAAACCCGACACCAGCGAGAAGCTGGTGGATATCACGTTCATCCTCACGGACCGCAAATCGCTCGACACGAATATTCGGGAGGATATGGCGAACTTCACCCATCTGAAAGACGTGGTGGGCATCGCCAAGAAAGCCGACGACCTGCCACGTTTCCTAAAGGACCGCAAACCGATCATCGTCACCACGCAGCAAAAGTTCGCCTGGGTCCTGGAAGAACTCCAAAACAACCCGACGCTCAAGAACCTGCGCGTTGCCTTCCTGATTGATGAGGCCCATCGCTCGCAGGAAGGGCAGATGGGCGTGGCCATTCGCCTGCCGTTCCGCAAGGCGGACGAGCCGGACGCCGACGCGCCGGAGCTGGACCCGGAGGAGCAGATCGCCAAGGTCATCCGCGAGCACGATACCAATCAGTTGTTCGTCGCGTTCACCGCCACGCCTGCGCCTGCGACTGTCAGCCTGTTCGGTGCGCCATTCGACAGCTATACCGAGGCCGAGGCTATCGCCGAAGGCTACATCGTGGACGTGGCGGCCAGCATCATCTCTTACAAAACACTCTACAACCTGCATTGCCATTTCGTTCCGCCGCCGGAAGAAGAGGAGAAGTTTTATCCGAAAGGCGTTGTGGCCAAGGCGCTGATGAACGTGGCGTTTCAGGACGACGGCCTCATCCAATACAAGGCCGAGGTGATGCTTCGAATCTTCGAGGAGAAGGTGATGCCCCTCATTGCAGGCCGGGCCAAGGGGATGATCGTCACAAGTTCCCGCGTGGCCGGGTTACGCTATTTCAACATTATCAAGGAAAAACTCAAAGAGCGTGGCGCGAACTACAAAGTCCTCTACGCTTTCTCGGATTTTACTCATCCTGAAACCAACGCGGAAATCCACGAACATGCTGTCAACGAACTCAAAGACGGCGAGTTGATCGAGGAACGGTTCGAGGGCGAAGATTATCGGCTCATGGTCGTGGCCAACAAGTTCCAGACCGGCTTCGACCAACCACTGCTCACCGGCATGTTTCTCGACAAGCCCGTCGTGGACCGCAACGCCGTACAGACGTTGTCGCGCCTGAACCGCTGCCATGAGGGTAAGAAAGACGTGGTGATCGTGGACTTCACCAACAACGCCGCAGCCATCCTCAAGGCATTTCAGAGATATCGCAAAGGCACGCCGTTCGAGCCGGATGAACCTGACCAGGCCCTTTGCCCCAAGCTCTACGCCGAAATTCTGGCGGCGGGTGTGTTCACGCAGAAGGATGCCGCCGATTTCACGAAACTGGCCGGCACAGCCACAGACGCGCAGGTACAATTCTTCGTCAACGCGCTACGCACACGGTTTCAGGCAAAGATTGTGGATGCTGAAGAACGCAAGGTGTTCGTCTATTTGCTCGCCCGGTACGTCAAGAGCTTCCATTTCCTGACGTGCTTCTTTACCTACGCGGCGGAGTTGAAGGAGTTCGCCACGTTTGCCGAATACGTCGGTCCACAGCTCATCAAACATGGCAGCGTGTCCGACTTGATGAAGCAGATTCGGCAAACGGAGGTCATCAAAGCCGCCGTGGAATATCAAGGGGTCACAACCAGCGCCGGGCCGGTGAAGCTGAAGCCAGGCAAAGGCAAGAAAGGCACTGGCCCACCGCCCAAGAAAGTCTCCGTTCAGGACATGATCGCCGAGATCCGCGCCAGGTTTAACATCAGTGACGAGGAAGCGCTTTACATCAAACAGGTCACGGAGGAGAAATCGGCCGACCCGGTCATCCGAATCACCGTCCGTGCGCACCGTGAAGACCGTGTCTATCTCGAAGGTGCATATCGCGGCCGGGTCAACGGGGAGATTCAGACGGCCTTCGACGAGCGGGGACGTTATGAAGAATTGGCCGATCCCAAATACACGGACACGGGAGGCATCTTCGACATCATGGCCGTCACAGTGATCGATACTCATCTAACGGCTGCAGCATGACGCCATGAGCAAGCGTATCAGCGACATCCCCGAGCAAGATCGCCCGCGCGAGAAACTTCTTCGCAAGGGGGCTGCCGCCTTGAGCGATCAAGAACTGCTTGCGGTTCTGCTTGGAAAGGGCACGCCCGAGATGGACGTGATGAAACTTGCAGGTAAGCTGGCACGGGTCATCGACGAGAAGGGATTGGGGGTCCGAGCCGAAGATTTGACAGCATTTGAGGGCATCGGAGAAGCCAAAGCCACGTTGGTGCTCGCCGCCATTGAGTTTGCTCGCCGGCGCATCAAACCCGAAGGCTTAAAGATCAGGACGCCGGCAGACGTTCTACCTTTGATACGGCATTTTGCAGAACGTAAGCAAGAGCATTTTCTATCGGTCACCATCAATGGAGCCAACGAAGTTCTGAACGTGCGGGTGGTGTCCATCGGGTTAATAGACCGCAGTCCAGTGCATCCGCGTGAAGTCTACGCTGATGCGTTGACAGACCGCGCTTCGGCCATCATCGTGGCCCATAACCATCCGGCCGGAAGTCTCGAACCCTCATTATCGGACATCGACGCCACCAAGCAGATCAAGCAGGCCGGAGAAATAATTGGGATTGAGCTCCTCGATCACATCATTTTTAACCGGCAGATCTATTACAGTTTTTTGGAGGAGGGCTGTCTCTAAGTCGACTACGAGTGGCTAACAAAAAACAGGAAAACGAAATAGAGGGGGTAAGACCCCTGAAGGGCAACCGGCACTTCCACCAGTTACGCCAAAGTGGCATCGATGAGGAACTGTTTGATGTCATCTCCGGCTTTGAGGCACTGGCCAAAAAACAAAACGCCTCGGGCCACGAGATGGACGCCATGTCACATAGTGAACCTCCCCCCAGCAAGCTGGGGGGCATCTTTCAAATGTGTTCTCTAATCACATCGCGCACCTCCCTCAGCAAGCTGAGGGGTATCCTGCGCATGAAAGAAGGACGACGATGAATATTCAGTCCAAAGATTTCCAGGTACGGGAAGGGGCAAAGATCAATCTCAATAAGTGGCCAACCAGGGTGAAGGCACTGTACACCTCGAAGGAACAGTACAAGAAGTGTCTCAACGACCAAATTGAGGAACTCAGCGAGCTGCAACGTCTCCTCTACGCCTACAACCGCTATGCATTGCTGCTGATTTTTCAAGCCATGGACGCCGCCGGAAAGGACAGCGCCATCAAGCACGTCATGTCCGGCGTCAATCCGCAAGGCTGCCAGGTGTTCAGCTTCAAACATCCCAGCGCCGACGGAACTGGACCACGATTTTCTGTGGCGCACCACGCGGTCTCTGCCGGAACGCGGCCGGATCGGCATCTTCAATCGTTCCTATTACGAGGAAGTGCTGATCGTTCGAGTGCATCCGGAGATTCTGCGCAGCCAGGGGCTGCCGGACGAGTTGCTTGACGAGCAGAACATCTGGCAAGACCGGTACCGCTCCATCGTGGACCTGGAGAGCCATCTGCACCGCAACGGAACGCGGATCATCAAGTTCTTCCTTCATCTTTCAAAGGAAGAGCAGCGGAAGCGCTTTCTCGAACGCATCGACGAACCGGAAAAGAACTGGAAATTCAGCCTGGCCGACATTGAGGAACGAAATTACTGGAAGGAGTATATGAAGGCCTATGAGGCCTGTTTGAGCGCCACCAGCACAGAAACGGCGCCCTGGTACATCGTGCCGGCCGACGACAAGGAGAACGCCCGGCTGATCATTTCGCATGTTATCCTCGAAACGTTGAAGAGTCTCAACATGAGTTACCCGGCAACAACCAAGGCGCGCCTGAAAGAATTGCAGTCAATCCGAAAACGCCTTGCGAAGTAAGACACGTAGCCCAGGAGAAATGAACCATGCGCCTTCGGTCTTTCTTCCCCCGGCCGTGGACGTGCCTTGGGAGGTGGGTTCCACCTGTGAACAGAGTCGCATTGAGGAAAGCTCAAGCATGCCGTGAGACATAGGGAACGACATCGCACAGACCGCATCGGCTGGCTACGGGCGACGGTATTGGGGGCCAACGACGGAATCATTTCCACTGCGAGCTTGCTGCTCGGTGTCTCGGCGGCAAATGCGACGCACAGCGAGATATTGGTCGCCGGAGTGGCCGGTCTGGTTGCCGGAGCGATGTCCATGGCTGCCGGTGAATATGTGTCTGTCCAATCCCAGGCCGACACTGAAAAGGCCGATCTTGCCCTTGAGCGCACGGAACTCATCGCAGACCCCTCAGGTGAGCATAAGGAACTCGAAGGCCTGTATATTGAACGAGGCCTTGATCCTCCGCTTGCAAAACAGGTCGCCGGGCAACTCATGGCTCATGACGCCATAGGCGCGCATGCCCGCGACGAACTTGGAATTTCAGAAAATCTCCGTGCGCATCCGATTCAGGCTGCCTTGGCGTCAGCGGGCAGCTTCACTGTCGGAGCCGCTATGCCATTGTTGACCGCGACCATCGTTCCTGAGACCAGTCTGATTCCCGTGGTTTCCGGGACGTCACTGATATTTCTCGCATTGTTGGGAGGATTAGCCGCATGGGCAGGCGGAGCCTCAATCACGACGGGCTCAACTCGCGTCACCTTATGGGGTGCACTCGCTATGGGATTGACAGCAGGCATCGGAGCGCTGTTTGGAATAGGGGCATGAATGTGATCAACGGTCCATGAAACGGCAGAACTCACCAATTTCCATAAGGGTGCCGAATCGCGAAGAGTCAAAACGGCTCAGCAGGGTATTCAGGAAAGCCTATCGTTATACAATAAAAAATTGAGATGTGAACCCTTCATAAACAGAGTCAGTCTTTTCCGTTCTTGACTCCTTATCCTCCATGAGCCGTCTTCAAGCAATTCGCCGGATCCTGTGGTGGATCCTCATTTTGAACTTGGTTGTGGCTACCGCAAAATGGGTCTATGGCATAATGACTCATTCGCTAGGCATGCAGACCGACGGCCTCCATTCCACCTTTGATGGCCTCTCGAATGTAATTGGTCTACTTGGACTCTGGCTGGCCGCAGCTCCTCCTGACGCCCATCATCCTTATGGTCATAAAAAATTTGAAGCTCTGACAGCCGGAAGCATTGGTGGCTTTCTTGTCATGACCTGCCTCTATCTCCTGTGGAAAGCCTATCGGTCGTGGACCTTGGACCTGCACCCTCAGGTGACCGGCATTAGTTTTTTCATCATGATTGTGACCATGGGGGTTAATATCTTCGTGACCCGATGGGAACGTCAAAAAGGCAAGGAACTCAGAAGCGATATTCTCACAGCCGACTCCTATCACACTGCGAGTGATGTCCTGACGTCATCGTCAGTCCTGGCAGGGCTATTGGCTGTGAAGGCCGGGTATGCCTTCGTTGATCCTTTGGTGGCGGTCCTGATTGCCGGCGTGATCGCCTGGACAGCGTTTATCCTGCTCAAAGACGTCCTATCTTCCTTAACGGACGAAGTTCGATTGGACCCAGGGGAAGTTCAAACGGCCGTGATGTCGATAGACGGCGTCCTGCATTGTCACAATATCAGAACACGCGGACTGAACCATCATGTCTTCATGGATCTCTCGATTCACGTTGATCCAACCTTATCAGTCGAAAAAGCCCATGCGCTCGCGACCAGCATTGAAGAGCATCTCATTGATCATTTTGAATCTCTGGAGGACGTGGTCGTCCACATCGAACCGCGAAGGGCACTAGATCTTCATGCGGGAAAAGAGCATGCGCGTTTCATCCAGCATAAATAGGCAGGGACACGACAAAGGTCGTCCCTTGGCCTTGAACGCTGGTCACGCGGATGGATCCTTGATGTTCCTGGAGAATTCCATGAACCACGGTGAGACCTAAGCCGGTCCCCTCCCCCACGGCCTTGGTGGAAAAAAATGGATCAAAAACTCTTTGAGAGTTGCTCCTGAGGAATTCCACAACCGGTATCCTGAACCGTGAGTTCCACAGTGTCATCGGTCGGGTGAAGAGTCAGACGTCAGAATGCCCCCATCAGACATCGCCTGACAGGCATTCAAAATAAGATTTAAAAACACCTGGTTCATGTGATCGGGATCCACCCACACCTTCGGCAGATGGGGTCTCACAGTTTGGATGACCTGAATATGCTGATTACCTAACCTCTCCTGCAGCACATCCAGAACATCGAGCATCACGGCCTCAAAGTTGACACCCTGACGTTCAGCCGGCCGTTTTCGGGCAAAGCTTAATAATTGATTCATAATTTTGGTGATGCGTTCCACCTGGGTCACAATAGTTTCCAATCCCCTTCTGGTACGTTCATCCGGAGCTTTACGCATTAACAGTTCCGCCCTTCCTAAAATCACATTCATCGGGGTGCCAATTTCATGAGCCATTCCCGATGCCAACGTGCCCAACTCGGCCAGTCGTTCCGTTTTTCGCAGTTGATCCTCCAACTCGCGTTGTTGGGTAATGTCCACCACGTACCCTTCAATCCCGACAACTTCGCCCGTTTCTGAAAAGATCCCGCAACCCTGTTCCCACACCCATTTGAGGGTTCCATCCGCTGTTCGAATTCGATAACTGAACTGAAAGGGCTTGTGGTCTTTGAGAGCGGACTGCACGTCATGCCACACCCGTTCGCGATCTTCTTGAAGGACCACATCCCGACCATAGGACACCTGTCGGGATTCGACAAATTCATCCGGTGAATATCCGGTCAGGACCTGGGAACTCGGGCTGATAAATTCCATCGGCCAGTCCTGATCATTACGACATCGATACACCATGCCGGGCAGATTCGTGACCAGCGTCGATAAGGTCCGTTGGGCTTTCTGTAATTCCTGCTCCGTCGCCACCCGTTCCGTCAAATCCAGGATAATCGCCAGAAACACCCGCCGACCCTCCTCCTGTAAATATTGCAAATGGACTTCCACGGGATACGTCGTACCATCTTTTCTTCGATGGGATGTTCGAAATCCGACTTGTTCCCGCTGCCCGGTCCGTAGCGGAGACAACAGTTTCAAAAACCGTTCCTTCGTGAACTCCCGCTTTAAATCCAGGGGAGTCATGGTGCGCAATTCCGCCATACCGTATCCGAGATTTTCCCTCGCGCCTTTATTGACCTGAGTAAACAGCAGAGTGGTGGCATCAAACACATAGATTTCATTGACCGACTCATCAAGAATTCTCCCCAGATAAGCCAGCCGTTCTTCGTTTTGTTTGCGTTGTGAAATATCCCGAAGAATCACGGTCAACCATCGCTTCCCAGATCGTTCAATTTGAGAAATGGACGCTTCCAGTGGAAAAGTCTCGCCATTCCCCCGCAGTCCGGAAATTTCCCGGTGGGCGCCCATGCGTCGTGGGATTTCTTCAACCTCCGCAAATCGGCGGATGTGATCGCGATGGGCAGACCGTAAGGAAACAGGGATAAATTGGTCGAGGGTTTTTCCCAGTGCCTCTTGCGTGGAACACTGAAATATTTCCTCAGCAGCCGCATTAAAAATCACAATCCTTTGAACGTCATCAATGGTAATAATCGCATCCATGGCCGAATGGATGATGCCGACAAGTTGCTGTTCACTCGCCGCCAACCCATCCTTGGTTTCCTGGTGCATAGCCTGGACCGCTCGCAATTCGGCCAATTCCCGGCGAAGGAGATGGAGTTCCTGTTCCGGATCTGATGGAGGTAGCGGTTGGCTCATCGGTTGATCGGGACAAATATCCCGCGAAATCAAGAACGATTGTGAAGAAAGGATGTCGGGTTCGTTGAGAATTTCAAAAATTTCATTTTTTCACGACCCCGGGGAGGGAGGGAGATTCAACCTTTATACGTTTTACTCCATTTCAGCGAGCTTGCGATACAACGTCTTTCGATCAATTCCCAACACATGAGCGGTTTGATATTTATTCCCGCCCATTTTCTCTAGCACACGCCGAATATAGGACTTTTCCAACTGTTCCAAAGGCAGTAACCGTTCAGCGGCATCGCCGATTAATTGTCCGTCCCCTTGGAGTTCACGTAAATTGACAGGGAGATCGTCTAAAGAAATTTTATTCTGCTGTGTGAGAGTCGCGGCCCGCTCCAGAATATTTTCTAACTCCCTCACATTACCGGGCCAGTGGTAATCCATCAGTCGGGCCATGGCCGATTCCGCCACCCCTTCAATATGCTTCTGTTGCGCGGTCAGACTTTTTTGAAGTAACCCGTGAACGAGAATAGGTATATCCTCTTTGCGATCCCGAAGGGGGGGCAAGCGAATTTCAATCACATTCAGACGGTAATACAAATCCTCACGAAACCGCTTGGCTTTCACCTCCTCCGCCAACATGACATTCGTCGCCACCACCAACCGGACATTGATGGCCATTGACCGAGTGGCCCCGACCCGTCGGATTTCCCGCTCTTGCACGGCACGCAGCAACTTGGCCTGGAGCATCATGGGCATTTCACTAATTTCATCCAGAAACAACGTGCCACCGTGGGCTTCTTCAAATAGACCGGCTTTATCGGACTTGGCGTCCGTGAAAGCATCCTCGCATATGACCGAACAACTCGCTTTCCAACAACAGTTCAGGAATCGCCGCACAATTCACGGGGACAAAAGGAGCAGACTTGCGTGGACTGTTAAAATGAATGGCTTTGGCCACGAGTTCTTTTCCTGTCCCGCTTTCTCCCGTGATCAAAATATTCGTCTGTGAATCGGCCACACGCCGGATTAGATCGAAAATTTCTTTCATCGGTTTACTTCTTCCGATTATTTGGTCAAACGCATATTCCCGGCTGACCTGTTGCCGTAATTGCTGTACCTCCTGTCTCAGGAGGGCCTCTTTCATCGCTTTCTCAACCGTCACCAATAATTCATTGGTCTTGATGGGTTTGGTGAGATAGTCGAAGGCGCCTTGCTTCATGGCATCAACGGCTGATTCCACAGTGCCAAATGCCGTCATCATGATTAAATTTGACTCTGGATGCTTGCGCAACACATGATCCAACAAGGCCAGTCCGTCCATCCCTTTCATGCGTAAATCTGTTAATACTACAGGGAATTTTTCCGTTTCCATCCGGATGAGCGCGTCATGACCATCTGAGGCCACCAGGACTCGATAATGCTCTTCCTCTAGAATATCCCGCAGCAATTGCCGCATTTCAGGTTCATCATCGACGACTAGAATCGGTGTAGTATCTTTGGTCATGTCAGGTGTTCCTTATGAGCCTGCTTTCATATACCCCTTAAAAAGAAACAGCTCTTGTTCTCACACGGAAGGACATAATCTTCAGGAGACGAACTCAATTTTTCAGATTGGCGACCATAATCCATGATGAAAAAGTTGTCGGCAACTGCTGACTTCTGCACCAATCGGAATTTTTTCTACTGTAGCAATTTGCACCAACTCGGCCAACTTTTAGGCTCTTCCCTCGTGTTTCAAGTTTAGAACCTGGATTTTAAACCTACTTAAATGTCCATTGTCTCTTGCGTCTGTTGTCATGTGCCAGTTTAAATGGCATCAAGAAACTGTCCCAGGAAAAACCAGTGAACAAAGTAGCCATTAATGGCATTTCTCTTGCTCACCAAAAGGTCATCACGACATAATCACCATTATAAATAGGATATCCTGATGAAAATTGTTATCGCGATAGATGGGTCATCCTGTTCAACCTTTTCTGTACAAGCCCTTGCACATTTTACGCCGCCGGAAGATTTGACTATGGTTCACGCTCAGCACCTTCCCGATTTGAACTATCCCATGATTACATCGGATCTCAGAGCCGAGATCCAGGAAGAAATCAAGGCCCAATTACAAAAAGAAGGAGAAGGGATTCTCGATGAAGCCCAGAAACGTCTCCCAGCTAATTTCGCCCATGTCCAGCGGGTCCATCAAATCGGCCACCCGGTCGAGGTGATCGTGGAAACGGCACGGTCCGCACGATCGAATCTGATTATGTTGGGAGCCAGAGGCCTTGGACCGGTGAAAGAACTGATTCTCGGCAGCGTTTCTCATCGGGTCCTGATGCATGCACCCTGTTCAACCATGATCATGAAAGCCCCCGTCACGCAATTCCGCAAAATTCTTCTTCCCATCGAAGGCCCGGAAGACGCCGAAGCGGCTTTGCAATTTTTGGCTCTCCAACCCTTTCGACAACCGGTTGAAATCGAAGTGTTCACAGTCTGGCCACAACCACGATTGTCCTGGCCAACCACCGTGAAACAGTCGGATATGCTGGAAACCCAAGCCATTGAAGAGGCCCAGGCACGCATGACAGTCATCACGGCCCGTCTCAAACAGATGAACTTCGCCAGTCAGGCCCATGTGGGGATCGGGAATCCCGCCTATGCCATCCTTGAACAAGCCAAAGCCGCCCACTCCGACCTGATCATGATGGGCACACATGCCCGGGCCGGGCTTTCCAGATTTTTAATGGGTAGCATCTCGCATGCCGTGTTGCACCAGGCTCCTTGCCCCGTCCTGATTGTTCGATAGCATTCTAAAACAGGGAGACCGGATTCGTTCTTCCTGCTGACGACATCTGCCACAGGCCTGGTCGCCTTGCATGAGGCGCTCTGCCACGAACGAAGAAGGACACCATGTCATTAACACAGGATTTTTCCTCAACTTTGAGTCGCTGTTCAATATGAACGGTTGGCATATCCATTGCTTAATGACTGATTGAGAACTGGTAACATTTTTTCCGTTGTTTAAATAATAAGGAGGATACGCAATGAGTGCCATCACACGGTGGGATCCTTTCCGGGAATTGGATGAATTACAGGGTCGTCTCTCGACCATATTCGGTCGAGCGCCGGTCAGAAAAGAGGGGGAACGTCAAGAGTCGCTGCGGGTCGCTGAATGGGCACCCTTGGTGGACATCACCGAAGACCCGAAGGAATATGTGATCAAAGCTGAGCTTCCCGAAGTCAAAAAGGATGAAATCAAGATCGGGGTGCAAAATGATGTGTTAGTCATTTCCGGTGAGCGAAAGTATGAGAAGGAAGAGAAGGACAAAAAGTACCATCGGATCGAACGGGCCTATGGAAGCTTTTCACGCAGCTTCACCATCCCCGAAGATGCCGATCCCGAGAAAGTGTCGGCGGAATTCAAAGAGGGTGTGTTACAAATTCATTTGCCGAAAAGCGATCGCGCCAAACCGAAAAGCATTGCGGTGAAAGTTTCATGAATGAACGGGTTCTCCCTTGAAATTAAAAGGGGGGGACCCGATTTTTCTGTGAAGAGGACAAGGCCATCAAAAAAATAGAGGAGGCGATCCACACATGTACAACCTTCGAGGAACCCCATTTGACAAAATTTGGATTTTGGCCATTGGATTCATCCTCTTGGCGGGAATATCCCTATCCGATGCCCAACTCCAACAAGAAGTAAATGTCATGATAGAGGGATATACATTTCGTACTACCCAAACGCCTCTCCAACTGCACACAGACACCATGATCCACATTAAAAACATGGATATGGTGCGCCATGATTTTGGATCACTCATATTCTTGAATACCCTGACCCAGGTCGAAGGCAATGGAATCGTGACCTATGGAAAAGGTGTGGAAGGCCTCTTTATTGATCCGGGCCAGGAAGCATCCATCCACTTGACTCTCGACCGTCCAGGCCGATTTCAGTTTCAATGTTCGATTCACAAGGACATGAAAGGGGAGATATTACTCCTGACCGTGGATGCTGTGTAATATGCAAGCGCGAACGCTCTCCACGTTATGGATGATGAGCGAAGTATCCGATTGGCTTAGAAATTCTGCATTGCATGCATACTAGGACGAAAGGCCGATACACCTTATGTTCAAGATCGTGACCCATGTGTTGTTTCCCACTGACTTCTCGCCAAGTTCTGCTCCAGCCTTTCGGTATGCGATAGAATGGGCGAAAGTGTTTGAAGCTCAACTGACGCTTCTTCATGTCCATGCCTTGCTACCAGGACCGGATATCGATGCCGGGATCGCACAAAAGTACATGGATGAACAACGAAAGGTGGCACGGGAAGAATTGGAAACCCTCTTGGCCGAAGCCCGGCAACACGTCCCACGCGCGTCCGTGGAACTGCTCGCAGGCCTGCCCTCAGAAGGCATCTGCCGGACTGCCCGCGATAAAAAATGCGATTTGATTATGATGGGCACCCACGGATGGACCGGATTCAACCGTGTCCTCTTCGGGAGCGTCGCGGAACGGGTCATTCAAAAAGCCCCTTGTCCGGTCCTGGCCATTCCTCACAGAGAATCAGAGGAGGTCTCAGGGATACATCCCTTACAGATTCTCCCGCGACAAGTGGTCCTGCCCATGGAATTCTCCGATTGCTCAATGGACGCTTATGAATATGCCGTCCAAATTGCCAAATGGTTTGATGCTTCTCTGACCCTGGTCCATGCCATTGAACCACTGTCCTACAGTTTGGACTTCACGCTCACCCATCCACTTCAAGAAAAAACCAACCGGGAAAAAGTCGAAAAGCGGTTGACTGACTTCGTCGCCGTACTGTCCAAGCAGGGCTTGTCCGCAGGATATGAATTAGTGGATAAAGCAACCGTTAACGGCATTCTGGAGACCAGTGCCGTCAAGCAGGCGGATCTTATTGTCATGGGGAGTCATGGCAGAAAAGGTCTTTCCCGTATGATCCTCGGGAGCACCGCCTGCCAGGTGCTCGAACAAAGCCCCTACCCGGTCCTCACCGTCAAAAGTCCGAAATTTACAGGAGGGCATCATCCATTACAGGGGACAGATCAAACCACATCCTCCCCGGCGTGAAACCTGAACCTGTGACAATGGCAAACGATCACTCCCACCCCTCAACCTGGTCTGAAGCGGGCCTTCGAAATCTGTTAGCCCGATTGGAGCAACAATCGCTCAAACCGGATTTTCAGATTCAACGGCAACGCGCCTTAAGCTTCGCCCTTCAACCCTATTTGGATCCACTTATGAATCCTCCCTTGTTTCCCTTGGCGGAAGAAGAGGACCTTGCCAAATGGTTACTCTATGCCGATTATGTCCCGGATGACGGTCATTTTTCCCTCATCGAGCAAGTACGAGACCTGGTGACGGAACATGTTCCGGAAGAGGAACGGGTCTGGCTGGACTCCGTCAGACATTCTTATATGGATCTGCTTAAAGTGCGTGACCTTTCTCCCGGGAATCAGGCGGTGCATGCCCGCCTGCAATCAATGGGAGATCAACAGATGTTTGAGGTTCTCCTTCCCGTCATACCCGTTGCATACAAAATCGGGAGTGTCCATCTCACAAGGATTATCCGTGGATTATCCGAATCCCGACTACCTGGCCCCCCGCTCGTCCTTTCCGCCAATATGGGAAGAGCCGTCTTTGAATGTGCCAATGAAATGCGGCGGGATATCGAGATTGAAACAGGCAATTTTGCTCTTTCAGAATGGGCCGAGTTTGCCAAGAACTATGGGCATATGATGATGTGGAGTGTCGCCAAGGTGAGACGAGGAACCTGGGTCGTTGTCGACTCGCACATTGACTACCGGAATACCCGAGGAGAAACATTCCTCTACGCCCTCGCCCTGTATGAACACTATGAATTCCTTATGCTGGCAGAAAGATTAAATGAATTGAAACAATTCACACCCGTGAAAGGAAAGCGGACCAAGCCGGCACCATCCATTTCAGAATCCGAAACTCTTTCATGGGTATGGCTTCCACCACAGAAACACATGGACGCCAAGGCATCCCCCGTCGCCAGTCTGACCTTAACCCCCACACAATTACATGTGGAAACCGATTCGGCCGACCGCCTGGATACCATCAAGCATCAACTGGCGGCAACCTTTGGCTTCTCACTTCATTTCAAGGGGGAAACCACCGCTCCTCCTCAACATATCACTCCCGAAGTTGATCTCTTATCAGAGAGCTACACCGCCCCTCCAACGGTCGTCTCCCAGAAAGAAGAACAGCAGATCCTTGCGTTCTTGCTGGAAACAGTCTATTTGGAATGGGCAGAGAATCCTTCTCCGCTTCTGAAAGGACAGAGCCCCCGTCATTATTGCGCAGCGCAAAAGGATACGAAAGAAGTCGCGGCCATCATTGATCAAATGGAACAACATGACCTGGGTCGGCGCCGCACAGGGCAACCCGCCTACGATTACAATATTCTCCGGGGTCACATCGGGTTGTAAATCAGAAGGCGATCATGCCCTCCCAATCGTTTGAACCTTCTTCCCCTCGACTCTTATGCCACCAGGATTTTTCTCACTTGCTTCACGTTCTCCAGAAACTCGGCTATCGAGTCCTGGGGCCGGTCCTGTCCAACGGCGCAATAAAATGGGATCAGATTACTCGGGTAGAAGACCTTCCGATTGGATGGAAGGACCAGCAACGCCCTGGGAGCTATCGTCTTGAACCAGATTCCAGCGGCCGGTATTTCAATATCGTGCACGGTCCGCAGTCTCTCAAGCCACTGGTGTTTGCCCCACGAGAAACCCTGTTGGTCCTGGACCGGAATGGAAAAACATTTTCTGCCAAAGAGATGGTTCCTGAGATAGGACGGACCGCTGTCTTGGGAGTCAGGTCCTGCGATCTCGCCGGACTCGGCATTCAAGATCGGATTTTTCTTCAAGGTCCGCATCCTGATTCCTATTATCAACAACGACGGAAAAGCCTCTTCCTTATCGCCGTTAACTGTACAAGGGCGTTAGAAACATGCTTTTGCGCGTCAATGGGAACGGGGCCAAAAGCTCGGGAAGGATACGATCTCAGTCTGACGGAGGCCGATGACGATTTTACGATTGAGGCTGGAAGCGTGGCAGGTCTCAAAGTATTGGAACAGCTTTCCTGTTCGGTTGCATCTGAAGACCGGATCAAACAGGACGAGGAACGGATAGGCGCCTGCGCAACCAGTCAAACCCGAGGAATACAGCAGTCGGCCTTACCGCATGCACTGTATGACGCTCACGATCACCCCCGGTGGGATCGGGTCGCAGCGAGATGTTTATCCTGCACCAACTGTACAATGGTTTGCCCCACCTGTTTTTGCCACGGAGTGGAGGAAACACCTTCCCTCGATTTTCAACAATCGGAACATACCCGGGTCTGGGATTCGTGCTTCACCTCGGATCACGGATACATCCACGGGAAAAATTTCCGTCCCACCACCAAAGACCGGTATCGAATGTGGCTGACGCACAAAGTAGCCTCCTGGATTGACCAATTCGGCATGTCGGGATGTGTCGGTTGTGGACGGTGCATCACCTGGTGTCCGGTAGGCATCGATCTGACTGAAGAAGTCCACGCCCTCTGCCAGCCGCCGGAATAAGGCAATAAATGGGCAGCGGTTTTCTGCTTAACTGAACCATTTCTTCTATTCATCCTTTCTGCCTGCAGTTGACAAAAATCTCTCTTTTCCTTTTTTCACGGCATCCCCGCAGTGTTCATGGACCATCAATCTTGATTTTTGTGGATGGATGCCCACCGACACAGGCGGGCATGGCGGCTGATTGCCTATCGGTTGGACCACCTTCTCAATGGTTCTGCCGGTAGCAGCCAACTGGTGTCCCAGTTATGGCAAATAATGATTCGCGGTGACCGTTCAGGTTAAAATACTGAAGCGCGTTCTAAAAACCGGTTCAATGTTCAGGGCAACAATGGCAGAGTTGCCTTCTCCACATCGGTCCGATTGGTTGTACCATTGCCTCCGAATATGGGGTGAGTCAGTTGCCGCTAGGACAGGTCCTATTCCAAAAGGATCGGTAATTCAATCTACGTTTCCTCTGTGGTGCAAAATCCTTGTCACGGTTCTGGGTTGTCTTCTGCTGGGGAAACTCTTGATAATCCTCTGGGCGTCTTGGGTGATTCTGACCTTTGAATAATGGGTTGAGGAAGATGGTGTTCTTCGCATTTTTCAAAAATATCCGAGAAACGTATGAAGAAGAACTTACCTGAATGGATACGGTTGGCCCGGTCGAAATGGCAACACCGGGGACAGGAAAGGCCGGCTTTTGCCCGAAAGCCAAATCCAGGCCAGGAATCTGTTTGGGATTATCCGAGGCCTCCGCGCCTGGTTTCTGACCATCGCCGAGTGGTCGTCCGCGCACAGGGGAAGGTGTTGGCCGATTCCTGTTCCACGTTTCGAATCCTGGAGACTGCCAGTCCCCCGACCTTTTATCTGCCTCCGGGAGACGTAAATGCCTACAGTCTGGTTTTCAATGGCACATCCTCTGGCTGTGAGTGGAAAGGCACGGCCCGATATTACGCACTGGTGGAATCCGATATGGAAAGTGAACCGGTCGCTTGGGTGTATCTGCATCCCTATCCGGGGTTCGAATCTATCGCCGGGTTTTTGTCCTTCTATCCCGGCCGCATAGCCTGCTACGTCAACGACGAGCGGGTGCTGGCACAACCAGGCGGCTTTTATGGCGGGTGGGTGACCAGTGAGATTGTCGGTCCTTACAAAGGTCTACCTGGAACGGAGTGGTGGTAGGTGGTTTTTTGTTTCTGAAGAAGGTCCCCTGATGGTTGTACAAACCATCAGCACCATCAGTTAAACAATTTGCTAGCCATGGGGTGTCGGGTTTTGATCACTATCAATAAGGAGGGTGAACATGAACCTGCCGACACGTGTATTGGGAAAAACCGGAACATCCTTACCGATTCTCGGCTTTGGCACTGCGCCGGCAGGGAACCGGCTGACTCATCGCGAGGCCGTGCACTTATACGAGACGGCTCTCAATGCGGGCGTGAACTATTTTGATACGGCTCCTGATTTTGCGGGGTACGGGAAAGCCCAGGAACAGTTGGGGCCACTGCTCAAAATGCGGCGGCGGGAGATCTTTTTAGTCACCAAATGTTATGACCCCACCTATGACGGCGCACTGAAATTATTAACGCGCAATCTCAAAGAACTCCAAACCGATTACGCGGATTTGGTCTTTGTACATAGCCTGGGAGCTGACAAAATGGATCCCGCGATCGTGTTTAGTCGCAAGGGAGCTTACGCCGGCCTGGTCCAAGCCAAAGCATTGGGCATGACCAGGTTTATCGGGTTCTCCGGCCATAATCGCCCTGGAAGGTTTGCCGAGGCCATTCAACGCTTTCCGATAGATGTTCTGCTCAATGCCGTGAATTTTGCTGACCGGCATACCTATAATTTTGAAGAGCAAGTGTGGACGGTAGCCAACCGCTTGAATCTGGGACTGATTGCCATGAAGGTTTTTGGAGGGGAGCAGAAATCCGGGGGGAAAGGCCTGAGCCATTGCATGATACCCACTCCTCATTTAGATATGGCCTTTCGCTATGCCTTGAGTGTGCCACACACCACGTGCGCAGTCATCGGAATGGCGACACCAAGCGAATTACAGGATAATCTCCGACGAGCGCGCACCTTCTCATCCCTGAATTCCGGTGAAAGGGAAACACTGATGAAGATCGGACGCACCCTCGCTTCTGAATGGGGAGCGCATTTCGGATCGTTCGTGTAACCCTCCTTCAGGTATCTTTAGGTCCTGAAGCCGACTCTTGATCTGAAAAGCGGGGTGAGTCTTTCTTGAAAGCTCGCGCACTCCTGCCATGTCGACGCGTCGGCCACAACCCTGAAGCTGAAACCCAATCTGAATTCAGCCATCTGGAAATCCAAGGAACGCTGCGGACCTACTTGTGCGCGATAGGCTTCTCTTTAAACAGATAGTCTTTCAATTGCTTTGAGAAAGCAGGATCCTTGCGCCGAATCCATTCGAGCACCATAGATGCGTGCTCCTTCTCCTCATCTCGATTGTGCGCAAGAATCGCCTTGAGGTCCGCGTCCTTGCATGCATTAGCGCGCTGATTATACCAATCAACGGCCTCCAGCTCTTCCATCAACGACACAATGGCTCTGTGCATGTCACGTGTGTCATCGGACAATTCCTCAATGGGCTCGTGATAGCCAACGCTAGCCATACGCTTCTCCTATGTGATTTGAAGTGAATGATGTATGGAACCCAAATGTCTATCCTGAAAATGACAACCGGATTGAATTCATAATTGTTGCCACATAAAGCGGACTCTAGACAGAGATATTTTCGATGTCAATGACATCTCCAGAGAACACCGGGCATGTGGTTTTGAATCGTTCCGGGAGTGCCTTAAGAAAGGTCAATCAACATTGTAGTAGGCCGCTTCGTTTATTTCTTCCTCATGCGTCGGCAAAGGCATTGTCGAGAACATAAAGCCAGGAACCATCTAATTGTTTCCGGACGACTTCTGCTGTGCGTGACGAAAGTTCGATTGGTTTGCCATCGGGACCGGTCGCGGAGAGATGCCATTTGGCTTGCAACAGCGCGAGATCACCGGAACCAAGGCAGGAGAGCGTGTCAATCTGCATGCTGCCTTGTAAATTGACAAAACCCGCAAGCGATTCCCGAATGGCAGAAATGCCTTCCACTCGTTGACCCGGCTGAGGAATCAGAACAGCATCCGGTTCATACAGGGCAACCAGATCTTCAAGATTGCCGGAATTATAGGCCTGGGCAAATGCGGCATGCATGCGTTGAGGGTCACGTACTTTCATCCATGTTCCTCTTCTATTTTTCCGCCAAATTTTCAGGAGGTGTGATTATTTCAAGAAGCTCTTCATGATGTCAGGCAGGCTCCTCCGCACGCACTTAGAATGCTGCCAGAGGATTTAACTTCCTTGTAAGGACATTACGTGAACAAGACGTGTGCCTGCGCAATGCAATACCCACAAATTTGAAACAGGCTTCACATCAGGTGGATTCTCTTTCATTAAGAAAATTCCACGGCTGACTCATTTCGAATTGATTTACTTTTTGACCTTCCAAAACGCCTGTTTTTGCGGGATGGAACAGACAATCCTTCAAGTCCCGAAAGGCCTGCTTGTCCCGGTCAAGCCAGTCCGTTGGATCTTCGCCTGTATACAAGCGGAGATCCAGCGGGTGACTGGGTAGCATGAGCAGATTCATTTCTTCGGCCTGGGCTGAAAATTAGGGCTCATCAATCGTTCGAAGTTCCAAATCACCATCCGTCACCAGCCCCACATCGTAACAATAATTTTTCTCCGACAGCTCATGTTTATCCAAGGGAGTGGTTTCATCAATTTTTACACAATTTTGGAACGTGCCGGCAGGGACGGTGATTTCTGTCCCCACTTCCACGTGTTCGGCACGATCAAGAGCGTCCGCGTTGGGGGCGATCTCCTGAAAATACCTGGCTCCCAGCAGGAAGGCGCCACCGGGAAAGATGATCCCGGGCAAGGCTCCTTCAACCCCCGCCCGCCATTCACCAGGATGAGATCCATCAGCTAACACCACATCTTCACCGAAATAATAAACGTCCTGCGTGCCTCCACATTCGGCAAAAAAATTCCGGGATCGTTCCACAAACTCTCCGTCAGCCGTTTCAAATTCTTCGACCACGCGAGTGGTGACATTGATTATATTCCCGTCATACTGGAATGAGACCATCTGGAATTCAGGCAGTACGGTAATGCGCAATTCCTCAAACTCATCACACTCTCCATCATTAAAACATTGCAAATTGTCATAATGCAGAACCCGGTTTTCTATCAACTTAAAATAAGGGTTGCTTCCCGAGGTCAAAAAATTGCAATTCGCAAGGGGAAAAGTCTCCGTGAACTCCACTTTCTTATCTTCAAAGTTTTTGGCAAATACTCCATCCGGTAAAGGAAGCCCCACAAGGATCACGGCAAATAAAGTGAGAAAAATTATAAACATTTTACGGGTTTTCATGATGCATTCTCCCTGTTAGAGAAAAATGACAAAATCGTTCCTGCACACGCTCATCTAAAAAAACCCTTTATGATCAGTCCACTGAAGGCCGAAGAACTTCATAGCACCGAAATCCTTTAACTTTCCCTCAAATTCCTCCTTTCTCTTGATAGATGAACAATCCGATTTCCACAGAAGACGGTAAAGCTCTTTGAGAAGGGGCTACTTTGCAACGGAAGAGGCAGGTTAATTTTGAGATGAGAATTTTCGTCGCAAACAACAACGTCTCCCTTCTTAATAAGGCCAGGGAGCGAAGGAACAAGCAGCATTGAAGTAGGGTGGAAGGACATTGGAAGTTGAAAGATAAATTTAGGCTTTGATCCTGGATATTTCCAGCCCAACACATCCGATAAAGCCAATCACCCGAATGCTAGTTAAAGAGAAATCTAATTTCAAGTGATTTTTCCCACCTCCTTGTCCTTGAAAACTCTGAACCTTAGCCATATACCACAAAAGAGTTACACCTTGATTTCCCGCGAAACCTTTTTTCACCTTAGTGAAGGCAGCAAAATCGTTCCAAATTAGCCTCCAACTCACCGACATCTTTTTGTTCCGCAAATGGGGGTTGCAGATTATTAACCATCATGTGTAATCGGTTCAATTTGGTGATACTCAATGACCGAAAAAAAAAGATCTTGAGCTGAGAGTTACCTCAACCCTTTTTCTTTTCGTGCCGTTCAGTGATCGCTCCGTCAGCTCTTTGAAGGTATTCCTATTTGGACTTCCAGGGAACACACCCCGCCCGGGCAACCAGCGGCCGGTGTGCCATGCAGGGTGACATCAAGATTGGGAGGTACCGTGATTGTCCTGACGAATTCCTGAAGGGTTAGCGGCGAGGTGCGGTTCCAGGGTAGCAAGGAAAGGCAACGTGCCAGCAGACAGTAACCGGAGAAACAGAGTATCAGCGTGCCAATGGCCGGAACCCAGTAGAGAAATCGAAGCTGCGGAATGTAAAGCACGACCATGAGCAGCCAATACGCCAGACGGAGTTGTGAAGGAAAAGACGTTACGCTTCTTTCACGAGCCAGAAAAAACAGGGCTTGGATGGTGGAGATGATGATAGCGAAAAGGAAGTAAATGGGGTTGACCAGCAGGCCTGCAAGTAAGCAGCAGGCGAGGCTCAACCAAATCCACCATGTGTAATCGGAAAGGCGAATAAATCGCATCATGGATGGCAAATCTTTTGACCAGCAATATGTGCGGAGGCTTACATATCACCATTCAGACAGTGAACACATGGTGACCCCGGACATTCCCCAAAGCGGATACGATCCTGCATCCGCGGTGAAGGATCTGTGCCCGGGAGAATGCATCTGCCTCCCAGGACGTATGCATCTCATGGATCGTTCACCATTTCACAACCAGTCTCTAACCGATGAATCTCCAACTGTTACGCTTTCAGTCATACCCGTACAACCATTTGGTCGTCGCGTGATGAATATTTTTTACTGAATGATAGGCTTCTTTCGGAATAAACACCTCATCTCCAGGTTCTGCGATGAGTTCCTCTCCCTCTATCGTCATTCGTAATTTCCCTTCAAGGACGGTGACCAGTTCATTGGTCGAATGGACAAAATCATTCCATTCCCTTCCGGGAGGATCGACAAACAGATCGCATGAGTACCCACGTTGACTCCATGACTGAGAAACCTCTTGGCGATTCAGGGAACAACAAATTTCTTAGGGGTGACATACTGCATGGGATTTTCCTCCGGGCAGGGCGACAAGGTAACCAGCGCAAGCACCGCCCAACTGGTGTTGCAAAAGATGGATTGCCCTGTCAGGAACTTTTTCGGATCATACAGAATATAGGGTTCCTCGCTCTTTTCTATGTGTCCCTGGAAGGTTCGTCTCCCATAGTCCGACGCCTGCCGTCTGGCCCAAGGGAGGGACGCTCTCATCCGCTGGCGGGCTTTGTGTGAGCGGAGCGAGTTAGTCCGCCCTCCTCAGGCTGGCGTCCATCCGCTCCAATGAGGCCGGACGGAGCGTCGCTGGTTTTGGGGCCTTTTGCCGGAACAAAAGGGCCTCGCATGCCGGGGCGAAACCCGGCAACCCAGCATATCACGTGGACACGAGAGTGGGGGACACACGTGCGAGGCGTTTACCTGTCAGCGCATTTTCCATGACAACCCCCAAGATTGATGCCCGATACACATCGTCGGGTTTTCCCATTTCAAATAGCTCATATTCACCATTTAATCCTGCAGCTCTTCCAACTGACGGTTTATTTTATCTAGTAGTTCCTGCACTTTGTTTTCACGAGCTGCATCACGGACCTGATAATGCTGAAAATCACGCATAGCACTTTTGACATAATTCTGGGCTCGGATAAGATTATTGCCTTTGCTCGATGGATTTGTCATATGGTTCGCCGCGTTAAAATAATTGACGGCCAGACTATGGTGCTTCCCCCGAACCGTGGCGATCGCCAATCTTTTCAAAATATTGAACACTAAGATGTGGAGCATGCCGTCACGGGTGAGACACCCCTTGGTTCGCGTTGTCCGATGCCGAATCGTCCCAAAGGTTGATTCAATGGGATTCGTGGTGCGCAGACTCTGCCAGTGATGAGCCGGAAACTCGAAGAACGTGAGCAACTCCTCCCGATCTTTCTGCAAACATCCCGTCGCCTTGGGATACTTCGGCTCATAGGTCTCCAGAAAGACGTCGAAGGCTTGGACAGCGGCGGCTTTGGTGTCCGCCTGCCAGATCTCGTGTAACGCCTGTTTCGCCTTGGGCTGCATACTCGTCGGGAGGGCATTCAAGACATTGCTCGTCTTGTGGCACCAACAGCGTTGCTGTCGTGTGCTCGGGTAGATTTCCTCCAAGGCTCCCCAAAACCCCATGGCCCCGTCCCCAATAGCCAATGCCGGCGCGTTCAGTCCCCGTGCTTTCAGATTCAACAGCAGTTCCCGCCAGCTCTGGGTGGATTCACGCACGCCGTCTTCGATCGCCAAGAACTGCTTGTCCCCCTGGCTATTCACCCCGATGACGACCAACGCACAGAGCCGTTGGTGCTCGGCCCGCAGCCCACTGTAAATCCCATCCACCCAGATATACACCCACTGCTCATCAATCCGTCGCTGGCGCCAGGTGTCATACTCTGCCCGCCAGGTGTGCTTCAACCGGGCCACCGTACTGGCCGAGAGGCCTTTGGCCTCGGGGCCCACTAACACTTCCAGGGCCTTCTGCATCTCTCCGGTCGAGATCCCCTTCAAATACAACCAGGGCAGCGCGGCTTCCAAGCTCCGCGTCTTGCGCACATAGGGTGGAACCAGGGCGGAACGGAAGGTCACCGGTTCTCCCTTTCGACTGCGAACTTTGGGGACTTGGACCGTCACCGGCCCGATCCCCGTCTGAATGTCCCGCGCCGGCTGGTGGCCGCTCCGAACGACGAGGGCCCGACCCGTCTCATCCTGCTGGTCTCCAAATGGTTTCGAGCATTTTCAATTTGCCCGAGCAGGGAATACACATAGCTGAAGTGGTCTAGTTGAACTGGACACCTCGAAACGAGCGATAATCGCCAAGGAGGAGTGTCATGGGGAATCATGGACGAAAACAGTATGCGGCAGACTTTAAACGGGACGCCGTTGCCCTCGTCATCCATCAAGGATACTCGTGGCTGAGGCGGCCAGAATTTAGGGGTGAACGCGGGCGTGCTCCGTCGCTGGAAAACGGAGGTGGAGCGGACGGGGCCGGTCGCGTTTCCGGGGAAAGGCCACCAGACGTCCGAACAAGCGGAACTCCATCGCCTGCGGGAGGAGAATCGGCGGCTCCGGATGGAACGGGATATTTTAAAAAAAGCCACAGCCTTCTTCGCGAGCGAGCCGCGATGAGGTATCCTTTTATCCACCAGGAGAAGCGGCGGTATCCGCTCACGGTCCTCTGCCAAATCTTGCAGGTCAGTCGGAGTGGGTATTATGCCTTTCGGAAAGGGGCCCCGACGGCCCCGGCCCATGCGGCGCTGGCTCAAGTGCGACGACTGCATGCCGCCTCTCGCCGGACCTACGGGCAACGGCGTTTGTGTCAGGCCTTGCGAGCCGAAGGGGTATTTGTGGGCCGGTGGCGCACCCGAACCTTGATGCGGCAGGCGGGAGTGAAGGTCCGAATGCCACGCCGCTGGGTGCCCCGCACCACGGATAGTGACCATGCCTTGCCGGTGACCCCCAATCGCTTGAATCGGCAGTTTACGGTGACCGCACCCAATCGTGTGTGGGGCAGTGATATCACCGATCTGCCCACCCAAGACGGGTGGCTCTATCTCGCCGTCGTGGTGGATCTGTTTTCTCGGAAGATTGTAGGCTGGGCGATCGCGTCCACCATGGAGACGTCATTGGTGGCCACCGCCTTAACCATGGCCATTGGGCGGCGGCATCCTCCGCCTGGCCTCCTGCATCATTCGGATCGCGGGAGTCAATATGCGAGTGAAACCTATCAAGGGCTGCTCCGGCGCTGTCAGATGGTCGGCAGCATGAGTCGGCGGGGCAATTGTTGGGACAATGCAGTGGTGGAGCGCGTGTTCCGCAGTGTGAAACACGAAGGGCTGGACGACACGGCCAAGGCGCAGCCCGCGGCAACCGTCAAAGCCACGGTCATTGACTATATGGAAATGTTTTATAATAGTCACCGATTACACACCACGTTAGGCTACCTGAGTCCGAATGTGTTTGAGGCGCAGGCCCAGGGTCGAATCCCACAGCCTGCGGAGACACAAGGGGAGACCGAGGGTATGGCCTACGAGGAGATCGTTCAATAATGGGCAAATATGGAAGCCGGCATTCAGAAGGATTCAGGGAAAACCCTGAGATGGTTCACATTCACGCTCTTTTCTCTCTGTCCATTTTTACTAAGCCACTTCAAGCCCAAATGACTGTGCATTGGAGCGAGGTCAAAAAAGGCATCTCCTGGGCACAATCTTATCCCCTCAAGAGAATGGTCTAATGCAGCCTTAGCATGAGCAATAAACCTTTCTATTGGCTCATTGCGCTTGAGAGCATCTTTACAACGCTCGGAATACACCATGCCGATTTGCTTGATTGTAATGGCACGTCCCAAAGTGTCGGTTGGGACTCGCAGATTCAAACTACGCTTGTAGGCGTCTTCGGCAGCATTCAGGTCACGGATTTCTGGAATATTCGTGTACGCAATGCCTTGTTGGTATTCAGTTGCAACTTCCTCCGGTCTGTCCTGAATTCGACGGTAGATAGCAATAGCATCCTGGAAATACTGGATGCATGTTGCCTACCCTTTTCGCAAAGAATTTTACCAAACTGGACTTTAGCTACCCCCAGTGATCGCAGCAGACTTCGTTGGTTATTATCTAGCACGGAAGCTTTCGGGCAAAGCCAAAACACCAGCGGCTCTCTCCCGAAAATGTTTTTCTACTTTCGCATGAAGATCTGCCGCCTTTGTAAGGTCACGTTCATCTACTTGCCAGCCAAGTACAACATCCCATTGCTATGATCCATTCCTCTTCAAACCCAGGGATAGGCTCATTATTGAATGTGTTGTAATAAGGAAGAATTTCCGCGACTAGTTTGGCATATTCAGATATGCGACCTTGATATTCGTAAAGAGTAGTAAGTCCCTGCATACAAGAAATGACTTGTGCCAACCAATGTTGTCTCAGCGCAATATGACGTGCATGAAGCAGATTGCTTTCCTCAATTTCCAAAATCCGGATAACGCTTCGATCTTGCATGTTGTATTGCCAAATACAGTAGTTCCCTGACTTACCGACTGCACTTACCCAAGCGAAAAGTGCGGTTTCGGCATTGGAATGCCCGTTTTCCCCATCGTAATGCCGAGTAAAAAATTTGTGTAAAAACCAAGGTAAAGCAGGGTGGATGCCGAAATAGTATGGGCCAATTTCTGTGAGAAAGCCGATATCCTTTGCACGTGTCAGTAAGGTATTCGTGGATTATTTGCAGCTTCTCCTGCTGCCACATCGTATTTCATACATGGCCATGAAGTGATGCAATACCCTTGGATGGAGCAAGAGAAACTACTGCTCCCCAAAGTTGCTCAACAGCTCTGAGTCGTCGCTCATAAGGGCCATTGCCTGGTTACAATACCTGATAAAGTACCTGCTTTCCGGCGTGATCGAACTTGATCTGTTTTAGGAAATCAGCTAGTTCAGCCTGTTCTACGGAAGTCCATGGTGATTCGGTCCCCTCAGGAAAACCTGCAACTGGTTCGACATTATCCCAGATCCATAAAATCGGGAACTTGCGGACTAGTTTTTTGACTTCTCCAAGACGCTGAGTCTTATCACTTAGCGCGCTCCAACAGATGCCATCGGCAACGAGGGTCGGGCAAAAAGTTGGGCAATTTGATTGAGAAGGTCATTAAGATCAATATGCAATCCAAAGGATGTCAGAATGACACGAGGCTGTTCACCTAACCCTCCAGTGCAGGCATACCAACGCGCGAATTCCACTGCGGTGGAGGTCTTACCCTGTCCAGCATAGGCATAAAGAAGGACAATACGATTTTGATCAAAGCACGGTCAGTGCTAGGAGGTCTCATCACGCCCAATAAAACCTTGGTTCGGGATATAGCGAATGAGAGCCGGATTATTCTGAACTGGAAGCTACTTTTCACCGTTCATGGAGAATTTAACGTTTTTCCACCACAAAATGCTTTCGCAGTTGAAAACGCCAGTCCGTCATTGGGCGGCAAGATAGCGAAGTAGCCTCGTGCATAGAGTGGCAGTGAGAAGACCGTATGACCTCCTCCCGTCCAGTTAGGACGTGTAGCCCAGCGCCCCGGCCATACGTTCTTAAGTTCTTTGATTTTGATCACATCGTACGCTTCGTCCCCCTCACCGATTCCAATAGACTATCGACGCTGAATCAGCATGATCACCAACGAGGCAAGCGCAGCACACGATGCTGCTACAGCAGACCAATAAGCAGCGGCAGTCGCAGGAATGAGCATTGTGTCCATCAACCTGTCCGGGGCATAACATCTTCTCCACGAGTCTTTATCAGATTTTCAACTTGTTGAATGACAACCGGTTCCACGGTATCGGCAAGATCAAGATATTCTTCAAGTTACCAACGAAAATCTTCCTGTTCCTGGTCAGTGCGGGCAAACCGCACAGTAGCTTCAGCTTCAATATCAGGATTGCTCACCCGCTTTAGGGTGAGGGTTATACAGTATTCATTATTTTGTTGTGTTCTTTGACGGATGTGCAGTGTAGTCATTAGTTTAATGAAATCTAGCTGTTATTGGAGCCATTTGAGAGATAAATTCAATACATCTCTTCCTGTACTTGTCGATTCTCCTCTCGCTAATTTTCAAACCCAGCTTGATTCTATCGATGGACTTTAATTACCTCAAGTAAGTAATTCATTTAAAAGGTTTTACTTTTAAATTCCTGTCTCAGAATATGGAGCCTCGCATGCCAACGTTTTCTAGGAAAGTTAACCTGAATTTTGCTCTTATTGTGAGAAACTCATAACCAGGGAAGATCCGATGGATTCATTTTGTTATGATGAATCATTCTTTGAATGAGATTCCGATGAACAATGTCAGGAAGAGCAAATCCTTCTGTCATCCCCGCAGGTGGTTAGCGAGGATCCATCCGAAACGAACCCAGGATAGATGCCCGATTACAAACGTCGGGCATGACGGAAGGGGGATGGATTCCCGATAAAAGATGTCGGGAATGACAAGGCCTATGCGAAGATTAGGGGTTCAAGTTTTGTATCGTGCATTATGCATAATAATACAAAAACGACCGTTAAAGCCTGCCCAGCCAGTATTGAGGGCGACGCCGGCTGTGAGCAACTGCCAGCACTTGAACACTGCCCGACGCTTCTCGAAACAATACCGCAAACGGGAACCGCTTCATTCGAATGCGCCTGACATCCGGTTGTTTTTCAACGGGGTATCTGTGTGGCGCTTCACAGACTGTGCGCATGATCCTTTCAAACTCTGCGAGATACGAAGCTCCCAGCCCGGGCCTTTTTGATTCAAAGAACGCCACGGACTCCAGATGCTCTGCCTCTGCGGCAGGATGAAACCCGTAACTCATCTCAGCAAGGCCTGTGCTTTTTTTCTGACCTCTTCTGCCGGAATTGCCTGCACAGTGCCCTCGTCCAGCTCTCTGGCCCGGCGGTGCGCATCGACCAACCAATCTTCTTCTATTTCTGCCATAGTTGGTGCATCAAGGCTTAAGAGAAGCTTCTGTGCCAACTCTGCTCTTTCTTCCTCGGATAAATGAAGGGCCTCATCTTCTATTTGCTTCAGGTTCATATCTTTCTCCTCTATTATGTTTTTTCTCGCTCTAACCTCGATTTGTATACTTCTTTTATCAAAGCTGACAGTGTATGAATTTAGAATATTAAGAGCAAGCCAATATTGCACGCAAAGGCTTGACAGCCCAATTCCTGGCGCAGGATTTGGATGGATTATTTAAATAGAATTGTTTGAACGTAAACATGAGTTATTCAATCCGCTTTGAAGCCAACCTCTGGAAGGAAATGCCCATCAAGAACAAGGGTGAGATCAGTCCACTTGATCTGTGAACCTATCACTTTTGCCAATCGCATTGGCCATCCCGTTGGCGTTGAATTTGCTTTGACACAATAGAGTCTCCCATCCTCTCATTTTGAGGAGATAGGCTACACTGATTTTTTGCCTTTATTGGGAAAAGCTCAAAACGAGGGAAGATCCGACGGATTCATTTTGTTATGATAAGGCATTCTTAATCCCAAAAGTACAGATTGAAAAGATGGATTCCCGATAAAAAATGTCGGGAATGACAAAGTCTAAAATGAACAAAGCCCAGACCAGATAAATCCCCCTTAGTCCCCCTTTTTCAAAGTGGGATATATAAAAGGGGCTGAAATCAGCTATGACTCACAATCCCTACCTCATTCATCCGGCGGTGATCGTGGACAAGAAACAGGAGTCCACGGATATTGTGACGTTTCGCCTGCAACTCACCGATCCTGCTCACCGGGAGTCTTTTCGCTTTGAGGCCGGGCAGTTCAACATGCTCTATGTG
Source organism: uncultured Nitrospiraceae bacterium (assembly GCA_963734345.1). Lineage (GTDB taxonomy): Bacteria > Nitrospirota > Nitrospiria > Nitrospirales > UBA8639 > Nitrospira_E. Next base: position 64,718 of record CAVTGT010000007.1, on the reverse strand, counting down.
TTTGGTGTGGGAGAGGTGGCCATTTCCATTGTGTCCGACCCGGACGAGCCGGAATTTCTGGATCACACGATTCGCGTGGTGGGACGGATCACCCAGGTACTGGGCGCGATGCAAGTGGGTGAGAGTGTGGGCGTTCGTGGTCCCTTCGGTATAGGATGGCCCATGAAGGACGCGCAAGGGAAGGACGTGCTCATCGTGACGGGTGGGTTGGGTTGCGCCCCGGTGGTCGGAGCGATTGAGTATATATTCCGTAGGCGGGAGGAGTATGGAGCGATGACCATTCTCCACGGCGTGAAGACCCCTCACGACTTGCTCTACCGGGAACGCTTCGATGCCTGGCGCCACCAACCCCGCACACAGGTACTATTGACCAGCGATGAACCCGGCAAGACCTGGCATAGCCATGTGGGTGTGGTCACCGAATTGTTTGACCAACTGGAGTTGGACCCGGACAATACGCTGGTCATGATGTGCGGACCGGAGATCATGATGCGGATTGCCTGCAATACCTTATCTCATCAGGGTCTGCGTCCCGACTCCATGTATGTGTCATTGGAGCGGCATATGGAATGCGGCATCGGACTCTGCGGTCATTGTCAGCTTGGGGCCGTTTTTCCTGTGCAAGGACGGGCCGGTGATGCGATTGGATCGGCTGATTCCATTTTTAGGGAAAGTGGGGGTGTGAACAGAAGTCAAGGCCGTCGTCTTATGTCGAAGGAGACATCAGTATATAGTAGTTGGCCACTTTTCAGACTGGGGAACTCTACCTCCCCTTTAATTCCTCTTCGGAATTAAACCTCCTGACAAAGAAGGGGGACTGATTAAGCGGATGGATGGCCTAAAAAAATCGGGAATGACGCAAAAAAAAGTACAAATCCCCTCGCCCTCTTTTTCAAAGAGGGAACTGTATCAAGAAGATGAGCCAGTGATATGACCGAGTCAAACGTGACAACACAGAATGCTCCAAGCAGGCCTCGACCCCGGATTGCGGTGGTGAAGTTTGCCTCCTGTGACGGATGCCAATTGAGCATTCTGAATTTAGAAGACGATCTGCTGGCCCTGGGAGAAGCTCTCGACATCGCCTATTTCCCCGAAGCCTCCAGCAATATGCAGCCGGGACCTTATGATATTGCATTTGTGGAAGGCTCCATTACCTGCCCTGAGGATCTCCCCCGGATTCTTGACCTTCGCCAACAAACGACGACCTTGATCACTATTGGCGCCTGCGCCACCTCGGGCGGCATTCAGGCCCTTCGGAACTGGGCCGATGTGGAAGCCTTCAAGCAGGCGGTGTACCCCAGCCCGGAATACATTCACAGCTTGAGCACGTCAACTCCCATCTCCGAACATGTCGCAGTGGACTATGAACTGTGGGGATGCCCGATCGACAAACAGCAACTGCTTCGAGTTCTGACCGATTTGCTGAGAGGAGTCACACCCCGAATTCCCACACATAGTGTATGTCTGGACTGTAAACGCCAGGGCCATGTCTGCGTCCTGGTCGCGAAGGGTATGCCCTGCCTTGGACCGGTTACGCGTACCGGCTGCGGGGCCATCTGCCCCGCTATGGGCCGAGAGTGTTATGGGTGCTTTGGCCCCGCCGAACATGATTCAGATAATTCCCGGAGTGCCCCCGAATACCGGATCTCTGGCCAAACAATTTCATGAGCATCTGCAACTCATTCCCCTGGAAATGGTTCGCCGTTTTCGAGGAATCAACGGATCGGTTCAGCCGTTCCGGAAGGAAAGCGATGCCTGGGAATCCCGATAAAACCAGAACCATCAAAATTGACATGATGGCCAGGGTGGAGGGAGAAGGGCGCCCTTCATATCACGGTCCAGAATGGTCAGGTCCAGGATGTTCAACTCCGGATCTTCGAACCTCCGCGCTTCTTTGAAGCCTTCCTTCAGGGACGCCATGTCAACGAAGTGCCCGATATCGTAGCCCGTATTTGCGGTATCTGCCCGGTGGCCTATCAAATGAGTGCGGTCCATGCCCTGGAACCCATTTTCGGCAGTGAAGATTCCACCGGGCATTCGAGACTTGCGTCGACTCCTCTATTGCGGGGAATGGATCGAAAGTCATGTCCTGCACATGTATATGCTCCAGGGTCCGGATTTTTTAGGATTCGCCAGCGGGCTTGAAATGGCTCGCTCACAACCCGAGCTTGTGAAGCGAGGGCTACGAATGAAGAAGGCGGGCAATCAACTATTGTCGCTCTTAGGAGGACGATCAGTGCATCCGGTCTCGGTCAAAATTGGAGGCTTTTCTCAAGTGCCCAACAAGGAATGCCCTGCATACACTGAAAGACGAATTCCTGTGGGCCAGAGATGCCGCCGTGGAAACGCTCCAGTGGGTGAGCGGGTTTGAATTTCAAGACCCCGAACAGGCGTATACCTTCCTAGCCCTTCGCGGGCCTTCTGAATATCCGATGAATGAAGGCCTGACGTCGTCACCAATCGAGGGCATCACATGGCCGCATCAGATTTTGAACACCATTTTCATGAAGAACAGGTGCCCTACTCCAATGCCCTTCACTGCACGTTAAATGGACAGTCCTACCTGACAGGGCCATTAGCCCGCCTCGCGCTCAATCAGGACCAGCTCTCCGGGTTGGCCAAAGAAGTCCTCCAGAATACGGGATTGACGCAACCCTTCAACCGGGCATCTATGGGTATCGTGGCACGGTCGGTAGAAGTCCTGTATGCCTTTGACGAAGCCCTTCGCCTCATTGACCAGTATGAGCCCCCAGGTGCTCCAGCCGTGCCGGTGACGTTCCGTGCCGGAATTGGTATGGCTGCCACCGAAGCCCCGCGAGGCGTGCTGTATCATCGCTATGAGGTCAATGCCGATGGAACGATTCGCATTGCCAAGATCGTTCCACCGACGTCCCAAAATCAGCGGCGCATGGAGGATGATCTGCGAAATTTGTTACCGGGTATCCTTCATTTGAACGACCAGGAGACGGCCATCCAATGCGAGCAATTGATTCGCAGTTATGATCCCTGCATCTCCTGCGCCACCCATTTTTTGAAATTCACGAGAGAAGAGGTATCTTGATTGATGTCCACCATCAAAATTATCGGGTTGGGAAACGCTTTCCGTGCAGATGATGCCGTCGGCAATATGGTTGCCCGACAACTTCTTCCCTATGAAAGTCCTTCCGTTTCAATTATTGAAGGCGGTTTGGCAGGGTTAACTCTCCTTCATGAAATGGAAGGAACGGATAAGCTCATCCTCATTGATGCGGTTTCCAGCGGATCCGAAGAAGGCACACTCCTTCGTTTCACGATCCCACAGGACCTGGATACAATCGGTCAGCTGGCATGGAGCACATCCGGGTCCTCCACTCACGACTTGGGTTTGGGAGCAGCTTTGACGCTGGCCAATACATTAGGAACATTACCTCCGTACGTGGTGATCTATGGCATTGAACTCAGCACTGTCCGATACGGGTGTGAGTTGTCTCCAAAAGTCGTCAAAGCCATCAACGCCGTGGTGAACCGGATTGCTACTGAAGAATTGAGGCAGCCGACATGCACGAACTCCAATTAATGCGCCAGATGGTGAGCAGAGTGACCGAAGTCTGTCAAAGCCATCCCGGAACCCATCTGACTCTCATCCGGTTGGAAATCAGCAGCCATTCCCATTTGGCGAGCCATACCTCAGCGGAATTGCAAAACACCTTTCGTCTCGCAGCACAAGGGACGCCAGCCCATCCCGCCACTCTCGACATCCGTATTCTGCCAGCGAATGGCACATGTCAATCCTGTGGACAGACAACCAAGCGAGGACCTGAGACGCTTATCTGTCCTCACTGCTCGTCGGGCAATATCTTATGGGAACATCAGCCGGAACTAGTACTCAAAGAAATTGAATTGCTGGAGACATCGGAATGACGGTTGCGATTTTTTCGACCACACCATATTGTAAAAAACGGATCCGACTGATTGTTCGCGGAGTGGTTCAGGGAATAGGATTCCGTCCCTTTGTCTTCCGGTTGGCGCATGAACTTTCTCTTATCGGCTGGGTGGCCAATACCGGCCAGGGCGCAATACTCGAACTGGAAGGCAAAACCGCCAACCTCCAATGCTTTCAGACGAGGCTTCAAACCGAACTTCCTCATCCGGCAACGATTCAAGAACTAACAACAACGCAAATCCCCAAAGTGGGCGAATCAACATTTTCTATTCATCCCAGTCAATCGGATGGACGTCGGCAACCCGTGATTTCCCCTGACCTGGCAACCTGCCGGGAATGTTTGCAAGATCTCAACGATCCTCACTCTCGTCGTTTTCAATATCCCTTCACCACCTGTGCGCAGTGCGGCCCACGGTACAGCATCGTGCTCCGTTTGCCTTACGATCGTTCTGGCACCACGATGGATCAATTTCCCTTGTGCTCTGAGTGCCAACAGGAATATATCGATCCATCCGATCGCCGCTTTCACGCAGAAAGCATGGCCTGTCCGACGTGTGGGCCTCAGGTCGCATTATGGAATCATGCGGGGAACATCCTGGCTCAGAGAGAAGAGGCGCTTCGAGAAGCATGTGACATTATCAGGCAGAGTGGTATTCTCGCGGTGAAAGGATTAGGGGGATTTCAACTGTGGGTGAATGCCCAATCAGCCGAGGCCGTTCAACGGCTGCGTCAGCGAAAGCATCGCCCCACTAAACCCTTTGCAGTTCTCTTCCCTTCATTAGAAATCCTCACACAACATTGCCTGGTCGGCACAGAGGAAATAGAATACCTTACGTCCCAGGCTGCCCCCATCGTCTTGTTAAGACGAAATGATCCGTCCACACTTTGTTTGGAGATTGCACCGGACAATCCCCACCTGGGAGCCATGTTGCCCTACACTCCGCTCCATCACCTCATGATGGCTGATCTTCACATCCCGGTCGTGGCAACCAGTGGAAATCGAGCTGAGGAGCCCATCGTTTTCAACGAACAGGATGCGTTGGAACGCCTTCACGGAATTGCTGATGCGTTTCTCGTCCATAACCGCCCGATTACCAGACCTGTGGATGATTCGGTAGTGCGAGTGATGAATGGGAAACCGATAATGCTTCGTCGCGCGCGCGGGTATGTGCCCACTCCTCTTTCATTGCGAATATGGTCGGACAAAGGCAAGAGTCTTCCTTGCATTTTGGCAGTGGGAGGACATCTGAAAAATACGATCGCGGTCACGACGGAGGAAGACGTACTCGTCAGTCAACATATCGGTGACCTGTCCACGATTGAAGCTTCTACGCAATTCGAACGAACGGTATCCGATCTACTGACTTTGTTCGATCTGACACCGCAAGCTGTCGCGTGCGATAATCACCCGGACTATCGTTCAACCCGATTCGCCCGTCAGTTTGGAGAACAACGCCACATCCCGGTTATTTACATCCAACATCACCATGCTCATATTGCCGGGTGCATCGCTGAGCATGGGTTACAAGGACCTGTTCTAGGTATTGCCTGGGACGGAGCCGGATATGGGTCAGACGGAACCATGTGGGGCGGGGAGTTTTTGATCTGTGATCCTTCAGGCGTTCAACGAATCGGCAATCTACGCCCGTTTGCCCTTCCCGGCGGGGAGATGTGCATGCGGGAACCACGACGGGTGGCACTTTCCTTTCTACATGAGATGTTAGGAGAACGAGTGGTAGACCTGAATCTTCCCCCGCTTCAATCCTTAGGAAAAGAAATGACCATGTCGCTGATGGCCTTACTGGACAAAAAGGTGAATTGCCCGACCACGTCCAGCATTGGTCGGCTCTTTGACGGGGTAAGTGCGTTATTGGGTTTGATTCAAGTCTCCGGCTTTGAGGGGGAAGCGGCGATGGCACTGGAATTTCTAGCCGATCGTGATGTGAATCAATCCCGGCCTCAACCCTATCACATTTCCTTAGAGTCTACGTCAGAGTCTGAAGGGCGATGGGTGGCCGATTGGCGACCATTGATCTCCGACATCGTCCGTGACATTTCAGAGCAGAAAAACCCCTCAACTATTGCTCTCGGATTTCACCACGCACTGGCAAGATTAATCACGGATATCGCTGAACGCATGACATGTCCCCAGGTAGTCCTCTCCGGCGGGGTCTTTCAAAATGCCGTTCTCCTCAAACATTCAAAGGTTGAACTCACAAAACGAGGTTTCACGGTCTATACTCCGGAGCTATTTGGCACGAATGACGGCGGATTATCGCTGGGACAGTGTCTCGTCGCTTTACATTCATTCGCGAAATACCCGTCACAAGAAAAAGAGGAAGGGATACCTGCCACCAACAAGCAGGTATGACAGAAACGACACCGCCGTGGCCACCCTATGTGCTTAGCCATTCCAGGACAAATTCAACGCATTAAGGACGACGACCTTCGGACGGGAACGGTTTCGTTTGCCGGAGTGACCAAAGAGGTGTGCCTAGCTCTGGTTCCCGAGGCCTCTGTTGGCGATTATGTAATCGTCCACGTCGGATTCGCTATTAGCCAAGTCGATGAACAGGCTGCTAAGGAATCTTTATCGATGATCACGCAACTAGGCCTTGATCCGACGAATGAGAGGCCACTTCCATGAAATACCTGGATGAATTTCGTGATCCGAAAACCGTACACGCGCTTTCCAGAGAGATCCATCGGATCACTCGCCATCCTTGGACTATTATGGAAGTCTGCGGAGGGCAAACTCATTCCATTGTCCGTTATGGACTGGACCGCATCCTCCCCACAGCCATCACACTCATTCATGGCCCGGGCTGTCCCGTGTGCGTCACGCCCATTGAACTCATTGATGCGGCCTGCCAACTGGCTTCCCTTCCTGACGTCACTTTTTGCTCATTCGGCGATATGCTGCGCGTTCCAGGATCCCATGAAGACCTCCTCCACGTGAAAGCTCAAGGAGGAGATATCCGCATCATCTATTCTCCCTTAGATGCCGTGAAGATTGCGCAAACCAATCCGCACCATCAGATCATCTGTTTTGCGGTGGGATTTGAGACGACGGCTCCGGCTCAAGCCATGGCGGTTCTCCATGCCAGACGCCTTCACCTTTCCAATTTCAGTCTCTTGGTGGCTCATGTGTTGGTTCCCCCAGCCATGGAGGCCATTCTCTCTTCTCCTGAGAATCGCGTGCAGGGTTTCCTGGCCGCCGGACATGTCTGCACCATCATGGGCTATGAAATGTATGAACCCATCTGTCGCCGGTATCAGGTGCCTATTGTCGTCACCGGATTCGAGCCGGTGGATATTTTAGAAGGGGTGCACCTGGTGGTCATGCAACTGGAAGAGGGCCGCTATGCGGTAGAGAACCAATACGTCCGTTCCGTTCACCGATCCGGGAATCTTGAGGCTCGCAAGGTTGTCGACGACGTCTTTGAACCTGTCTCTCGAAATTGGCGTGGGATCGGAGAAATTGCGCGGAGCGGATTGCAACTTCGCCAACCCTTCGCCGAGTTTGACGCACTCCGAAAGTTCGAAGTTCGCATACAACTGAGCACCGCCAACCCCTTTGTATCCGAGTGCCAAAGCGGGCGAATTCTCCAAGGACTCATGAAGCCCTCGGCCTGTTCCGCATTCGGCACCAGGTGCACGCCGGACCATCCCCTTGGAGCGCCTATGGTGTCGAGCGAAGGGGCATGTGCCGCCTATTACCGATATCGGCACCACGAAGTCGCCTCCGGGAAATAATATGGCGACTAAGAACATTGAAATCGAATGTCCCCTTCCCCATGCGGTCGATAACACCATTCGCCTGGCCCATGGAGGGGGGGGGCATCTCATGCAAACCCTTATTCATGAGATTTTTCTTAAGGCTTTTTCTAATTCTTTTTTAAATTCCCTTCAAGACAGTGCCGTACTCCCGTCTCAAGACGGGCGTCTGGCCATGACCACCGATTCCTATGTGGTGCGTCCCCTCTTTTTCCCTGGGGGGGATATCGGCAGCCTGGCGATCCACGGAACCATCAACGATCTCGCCATGATGGGGGCCAATCCTCTGTATCTTAGTGCCGGATTTATCCTGGAAGAAGGGTTATCGATCGCCACCCTCAAACTAGTGGTCAATTCTATGGCGATCACTGCGCAAGCCTGTGGGGTACACATAGTGTGCGGCGACACCAAGGTGGTGGATCGCGGAAAAGGCGACCAGATTTTTATCAATACCACCGGCCTTGGCGTCATCCCATCGTCTGTAGATATTGGCCCCCACCGGATCACTCCCGGCGACCGGATAATCCTGAGCGGCGATCTCGGCAGACATGGCATGGCCGTGCTCAGCGTGCGGGAAGGCCTTACCTTTTCCGGAGATATCGCCAGCGACTCTGCTCCACTTCAAGACGTTGTCATGGATTTGCTTGAACAAGGCCTATCAATCCATTGCATGCGTGATTTAACTCGTGGCGGATTGGCCAGCGCCTTGAATGAATTGGCAACAACGGCCCAGGTCAGAATGACGATCGACGAGTCACAGGTCCCAGTGAGCGAATCCGTCCGTGGAGCCTGTGAAATTCTTGGTTTGGATCCTCTGTACGTGGCTAATGAAGGACGGTGTGTCCTGTTTCTGCCATTGGCTGACGTGGAGAAAGCCCTGTCTATTCTTCAGAGCCATGCAATCTCGGCACTCGCAGTCGAAATCGGGGAGGTGCTTTCACTATCTTCGAGCCATGCCCCTCAAATAATCCTACAAACGCCCTACGGTACACACAGAAATTTGGAACTTCTATCTGGAGAACAACTCCCCAGGATTTGCTGAACCCTTTGGTTTTTTAAGAGAAATCCTAAAAGTCGTTGAAGCCCAAATGATGCTGGAGAGTTCAAGTCACGATATAACCGGACTTTGACTGACTGGTAGGGACAACCTCTTTAGCCCACACCCGGCATCGCCTTTTCCATAAAGAGCATGTCAAGTTGAGACGCTAATTGGGCATGTCGGCGGCACAATAGCGTTTTGGCTTGTTCGGTCAATTGCACAAGATTCGTCTCACTGTGACTTTTCATATCGAATAACATTTCGGTCTCTCGCACAATGCCTTTAATTTTCTTCAAGATCAAGGCAAAGGCAAACGGGTCTAATCCTAAACGGCTTTCCGCGAGGTCCACGTGATCTAATAACGTCTCATCCGTGGCATTGTTCATAATCAATCCAGCCAGGGTCACCGCCAGCCACACGCAATTGTAGAATTTCTCCGATCCTCCGGAAGCCGGAAAGGATTGCGTATCATCGCTTAATTGGACCGCCACACACATTTTTGATGGAAAATTCCAGTCCGTGAGCAACCAGCTGCCAACCAACGCATGCGTGACACCCAGGAGTTGACGCTCATACGCGACGACCTCTGCATGCAATGTTTGATTGATGGTCTTTGAGTCATAGAGATCCGGCTCCAGTCGATCCAGAGCTAACATCCCGATATCTTGAATGAGTCCGGCTAAAAACAGTTCTTCCGTTTCTTTCTGCCCGCAAACTTCCCCAATGGCGCGACACCCGGACGCGACCAACAGGCTTCGACGCCAGAACAGGTCTAAATCTAAACCCGCGGCGCCTTCCTTTCGAAGATGTTGGACGAGGGTAAACGACAACGCCGTGGCCAGAATTCCATTATAGCCAATAAGAATGGCCGCCTTGAGTAACGTCGTGACTTTGTACTTATAGGGAAAAAACGATGAGTTGGCCAACTGCAATATTTTCGCGGTGAGGGCGGAATCCCCCGATAAGACCTGAACGACCTCTTCAATATCCGGGCTGGGGGATTCCATTAATTGAAGGAGTCGTTTGGCCACCGCCGGGGAACTGGGCAGATTGGGGCAGGTTCGTATTCGTTCTCTGAGATCTACTGTGTCCGTCATGGTGAATGATGTCCTGTCAACCGAACGTGGATGGTCCTATCTATGTTCTTTATCTTGTTCGTAGATATTTCGGATAGATTCTGTGAAAAATGAAACCCCATTTCATAAAAATGTCGTTCCCGCATCCACCTTTCAAGTATTTTTCTTTCTGCACCATCTCAAACCCTCGCGACTTTATGAAATCCCTACGTGTTTATTCCACATTTTGTGTGCAGAGGGATTTGTCCTCATTCGTTCAACTGCCTCTAAGCGATAGTGAGATATTTTGTCCCATTCGCCTGCCGTGCAAAACATGTCACAATGGGGACAAACGCCCCATCAGCAGATGATGCACCCCTCCCTGCTGAAATTCTCGAAAGACAGTCTGGTGCGGGCTGGTCCAATGGCTGTTTTGAGGATAAATCCGTGCCGGTTTATTGCCTATACCATCCAAAGCGAACGCTCCGGACACGCCAGAGAAAAAAGAGCTTTCGTGGACTTGGAGAACCGCAGGAATAATGAAAGGAAGGAATTACGGAAGAGCGGCTAATAAATGATGACCGGTCAGCCCGAAGTAGGCTTCATCGACCGTCCCCACAGGAGAGACATGCATCATAAATGGAGTACGCCAGTCTCCATCCCGCACGTCATAGTCACTGGGAACAAAAATACGCTTAAAGTGATTATTATATGCAGCCAAAATCTTGAGTTGAATTCCCCCCACGGCCCCGATATTTCCTCTCTCCGTGATGGTTCCGGTGAGGGCCCGGCCTTCGAGAAGATGATCTCCTTTAATCATGGACACCACACTCAGACCCACCATAGCCGAGAGACTTTCCCCATAGACGGTGAGGCCCGAATAAGGAAATTTCAGTAGAACGGTCCAGGATTCAGACGGAAGATTGGCTGCCGCAAGCGCCCGGGTGATGGCTGCGTGAATAGACTGACGGGCGAGCAAGGAAAATTGGCCCGGTTCGGTATAAAATTGGATTTGAAGGCCGTCGTGATCCTGGCGTTCATATACGTCGATCACCACCTGGGTCACCAGCCCCACCGGTCTGAAATGTTCATTAATGGAAGTCCCCAGGATAGGAATGCTCAAATGAGGGATCCGGATCGCATGCGGACTAGCACTCACTCCGTTGGCGAATAGCATACTCACCGCCATCACCAACCCGAGTATTGCGAATCTCTTGTTACGGTCACATCCCTTCATCAGGATGCTTTCTGTAATGGTCTGAATAGCCATACGTTCATTATATCGTATAAAACATTTTGTGTCGTCTGTAAAATTTTGAGTGCTTCTATGGATACTTATGTCTCAGTTGTACCCCCTTCACCTTTCCTTGACAGGTTAACACAGATCTTGTCTAAGCGTTGGGCATGGTAAACGGGAGAGGAAAGAATCCGTCGCCCCAGGATCCAACCCCATACACAGAGTTTTAGACTCGTTAAAAGAGGGGTTGGGTATTTCGAAAATTTTACTCGATTTCGAACCTAAATGACACCGAAATTCATTCCGGAAAAGATGAAATATACAAAAGGGCATTTCCAGACCTTTCTAGAATCAGCCAAGGAAAGAACTGTAACGGCCTGGACGAATGAAGTGAAAGACGGAATAGGCGAGTGCACGACCCAAGAGCAAAATGGCCTCACATCCCACAAAGTGCAACGATGGCTGTGCGCCCATAAGAAGACAAGTGGCGTCTCTGCCTCCTCGGTTGCGTGTAGAAATACCAGAGCGTAAACGGGAGGCCCTCCGGCAAGGAAGAAACGCCGCCGTCGGCATTTTGAAACACCTCCAAAAGGGAAACCAAACCGGATGAGAAAAAATGTGTACTTGAGAAGCGGAGCCCTTACTGGCAGGGACTGGGACACCAGAGGACCAGATAGAGAAAGACAAAAATTCCTACCACGACCGCACCAACGAGATACCAGATTTTATTCATAGCACCCCCGAACAGAAACATTCTCAAAAGACGAATGGCTGTTATCTCCCCCTCTGCGACCAAGATTGTTTATTCAGATGCATGTTTTCGCCATTTCAATCACGCACCAGCAAAATTGAAGACTCGGTGTGATGCACAACGGAATGGGAGACGCTCCCCAGGAGGAAACGACTCACGCCGGACCGGCTATGCGTTCGCATCATTATGAGATCGGCGGCATTTTTGGTCGCTTCCTCTATGATCGTATGCGAGGGAGCTCCAACGATGACAACCCCTTTGGCCTTATGGCCCATCTGGGTCAATTCCCCGCTGATTCCATTTGTAAATTGCTCCCCATAGGCGATCATGTCTTTTCGAAATTCCGGGGAAATCATGACGCCCACCTGCCAGACCGGTTCTGAAAAAGGAATTACATGCAGGACCGTGGCAGAAATCGGTTCCCGGAATGGCTTCTTTTTCATAAACCGCACCACCGCTTCGGCGTCTTCCTGGCTTTCAACGGGGATTAATACCTGCTGAATCTTGCGAATGGGCTTCTTAATGATCAGGGTGGAACACGACGCATGCGTCATCACGCGATGCGAGACGCTCCCGAACATCTGCTCCTGAAACCGGCCTATCCCCCTGGCGCCCAGGACCACGAGATCTATGCCCTTCTCCTGGACAATGGTGAGAATGACCTCGGCAGGAGTGCCATTTTCAAGTCGTTTCATGACCGATCCCGGATGAAGAGGCAAGAGGGACACCGCCTGATCAATGATGCGTTCGCCTTCTTCCCTCATCGCTTTGTCCACCGCCATGGACAAATCCTTTGCAAAACCCGCACCCATGGTTGGATAGGGAATTCCCGGCACATTCACCACATACAAGACCACCAAGCTCTCCCCCGGGCTCAGGGCTTCAAACGCTCGCGTAGCATCTAATGATTGATCCGATCCATCAACGGCTAATAGGTATTTCATACAACACCTCCCGGGTGTGACACATTCTTTGTGCCGTGTGTAGTGATGTCAAAATACTCTTCGTGGTTTTTCCAACTACTGATTCAGTCATGCGCACGATTTTTTTCTATCTGACTTCTTTGACCATATCGATAGCCCCGCAGGGACATTCCTCCGCACACACCCCGCAGCCTTTGCAATAATCATAATTCACTTGGTACCGTTGACCCGGACCCAATTTGATAATGGCGTTGTCCGGACATACGCCATAACAGGTATCGCACTCAAAGCAATTTCCGCAAGAGAGACAACGTCTGGCTTCGAGCAACGCCGTACCCTGATCCAATCCACCTACCACCTCTTCAAAGCTGGCCCGACGCCTCGCCAGATCCAGATAAGGCTGCCGACTCTTATCCGCATCGGTGTAATACCACGTATTGAGGCGATCATAAGTCGCAACGGCATTGGGCGATGATTTCTTATACTCACCTCCCCGGAGATACGCATCAATATGCCGTGCGGCTTTTTTCCCATGGCCGGTGGCCACCGTCACCGTGCGCTCTGCAGGAACCATATCCCCCCCGGCAAACACCCCTGCACGCCCGGTCATCATCGAAGCATCGACTTGAATCACGCCATCCGACGAAATGTCCAATCCCGGCACATTCTCTAAAAACCCGGTATCCACTTCCTGCCCCACCGCCAGAATAACCGTGTCCGCTTGCAACGTTTCAAACCGGCCGGTGGGTTGCGGGCGTCCCTGGTCATCCAAGGTCATTTCCTCAACGGTCAACGTCGTCTCATCCACCTGCCTGATTGTCTTCAACCATCGGGTCAGCACGCCCTCCTCCAGGGCTTCCTCCACTTCAAAATCATGGGCGGGCATATGCCCGCGATCACGACGGTAAATGAGGACCGTTTCCTCGGCCCCCAGTCGTTTGGCCGTTCGGGCGGCATCAATGGCCGTATCACCTCCGCCATACACCACCACCCGCCGGCCGATCTTGGGAATGGTTTCACCATCCATTCCCTTGAGAAATCCCAAGGCATCGATCATCCGGCCGGCATCCCGGCCGGGGATATCGACCCGCTTGCTCAGATGAGCGCCAATGGCCAGAAACACGGCATCGAATCCGCCTTCTTGGATGGTTGTCTCTAAATTGTCCACTTTTTGATTTAAATGCATCGAGACACCCATGGCGACAATTCTCGCAATTTCGGCGTCCACGATATTGCGGGGGAGACGGTATTGAGGAATCCCGAACCGCATCATGCCTCCCGGTTTCGGCCCCGCTTCAATAATCGTCACCGCATGACCCAGACGGGCGAGATGATACGCGGCAGAAAGTCCGCTGGGTCCGGCCCCAACGACCAGCACCCGCTTTCCGGTGGACTCTCCTGCCTCCACCTGCCATCCCTGCTCAATCGCGTAATCGCCTAAAAACCGCTCAACGGCATGGATGCTCACGGGCTCATCGAGTTGGCCACGGTTGCAGGCCGTTTCACACGGGTGATAACACACGCGACCATGAATCGCCGGGAAGGGATTATCTTCCATAATTTTTCGCCAGGCCTGTTCATATTTCCCTTCCTCCGCCTCATACAACCAGCCTTGAATATTTTCGCCAGCCGGGCAGCCCTGATTGCAGGGTGGAAGGTGATCGACATAGATCGGACGCATCGTGCGCCAGGTGCCCGTATGATTAGCCAGGCTTGAAGCGGGGTTCAATGTAATGGCAAAGGGCTTGCGTTCCATCATCATGCCTTTACAGGAATTAGCTGATACCGATCAATATTCGCATCCGCCATCGCCTGAATTGCTTCAAGAGCACCCTCATCTCGTGGATGAAAGAGATGTTTGAACCGACCTTGAAGTTCGAGATATTGCTCGACAGGAACTTTTTTCCGGATAGGGGTTCGATCGGTCACTTCGCCCCCTTCGGCTTCAAACAAGGGAAATAGCCCGCTTTCCACCGCCAGGCGGGCGACCTTGATCGTATGCGCAGGATCCGATTTCCAGCCAAGCGGACAAGGAACATGGATATGGATATACCGTGCGCCCCTGAAGTTCATAGCCTTCGTCACTTTGGCTTCCAGATCATGGAGATCGGCCACGGAGGCCGTGGCCACATAGGGAATGCCGTGAGCCATCGCAATTCGTGGGAGGTTTTTTCCAATGCCCATGGGATTGCCGGGGTCTGTTCCCACAGCCTGCGTCGTATTGGTCCAGGCTCGTGGCGGGGTGGCCCCTGACCGCTGAACTCCCGTGTTCATATAGGCCTCATTGTCATAACAGACATACAACACATCATCATTGCGTTCGAACATCCCGGACAAACACCCGAACCCGATATCAACGGTCGCACCATCTCCACCCTGCGCGATGACTCGGATATCCGGCCTGCCTTTGGCCCTCAGGGCTGCCGCCACGCCGCTCGCCACCGCCGGTGCATTGCCGAACAACGAATGCATCCAGGGAATCTGCCAGGCACTTTCCGGATAGGGACTGGAGAAGACTTCCAAACAGCCGGTGGCATTCACCGCGACCATCTGCTGACGCGTGGCGCGCATCACCGCATCAAGGGCATAGCGGGCGCCCAGCGCTTCTCCACAACCCTGGCAGGCGCGATGACCTGAATTGAGCGAATTGGTTCGATCCATCCCGGCTTGCACCGTGCGATCGGATTCATCCAGCAACCGGTTGCCAACCGTAAAGGTCCCGGTTTGATAAAATTTCACCCGTTGATAGGACATAGCGGCCTCCCCACTCAAGATTAAATGGGCGTTGCGCCAGGGGCACCGATTTCCCTGAGAATATTTTCCGCAGTGGGTCCGGAACGCCGCTGCGCCTGTTGTCTGGTTAATTCACGATTGATGGCGTCCCAATTCAGATCGAGGAAATGGGGCTCTTCCAAACCTTCCAGGCATGCTTGCTTCACCGTATCAATGACCGAGGCTTTAGGAATCGGACGACCTCCAAGACCGGCGATAACCGTATCGACGATGATCGGTAACCCCTGAAGCGCCATCTTCACGTCGCTGGACACGATGCCACCCGTTCCTACCGCCAGATCTTTTTCAATGACAATAATCCGCTTGGCCTCTTTGACGACGTGACGAAGCGCATGGGAGGGAAAGGGACGAAATGCACAGAGCGCAATTGACCCGACCGGCCATCCTTCTTTCCGCAAATCATCCACCGCGTCTTTAATCGTCCCGTTCACCGATCCCAGAGCCAGCAGAATCGTTTCAGCCTCATCCGTGTGATAAGTCTTTAACAGCCCACCAGACCGACGCTGAAAGATGTCCTGAAAAGCCTGAGAGAGGCGTGGGATCGCCTCTAACGCTCGCAGATGCTTGTCATGCGCGAGATACCGCACCTCGGCAAAGGCTTCCGGTCCGACCATCGCGCCAATGGACACAGGGTCCTGCGGATCTAATACTTGAACGGGTTCAAACGCCGGCAGGTACGCATCCACCTGCTCTTGTGTGGGAAGATCCACCACCTCATAGGCATGAGTAAGAATATAGCCATCCATGCAGACCATCACCGGGCAACTGAGTTCCTCAGCCAGGCGAAAAGCTTGAATATGAAGATCGACGGCTTCTTGATTATCTTCCGCAAACAATTGAATCCATCCGGCATCCCGCATGGACATACTGTCCGAATGATCGTTCCAGATATTGATCGGGGCACCGATAGCCCGATTGGCAATCGTCATGACAATAGGGAGCCCCAATCCGGCGGCGTTATAGACCGCTTCCGCCATAAATAACAGACCCTGGCTCGTCGTTGCGGTATAGGTTCGCGCACCCATCGCCGAGGCCCCGATTAGCACGCTTAAGGCGCCGAACTCGGATTCAACATTCAGGAATTGGCAATTGCCGACATCTCCCGCTTTAACCTTGCGTGAAAGCGTTTCGACAATATGGGTTTGGGGAGAAATCGGATAACAGGCCATCACTTCAGGCCGACATAAGGCGACGGCATGGGCCACGGCTTGAGATCCTTCAATGTGTTGTTTCATGGCTTCTGTTGATTCCTCGAATGAATGAAACCTTGGCCAGATTTGCCGCAACATAGTCATACACCTCAGCAGCCACCGCCGCATTCAACTTTCCAATCGTTCCGGGAAACTTCTCTGTGATCGCCTGATTCACTGAGGTTTGGGTGACTTCCCCGGTAAGGGCCGCATAGCCGGCAACCATCCCGATATTGGCAAACGGTCGCCCAAGGTGCTTCAAGGCCAGATCGGATGCCGGGAGCGTATGCAGGTGCACTCCGGGATGTTGTGTGACAAAGTCTGTGAGACGAAGCGCATCCACATCTCGTGTGGAATTAATGAGAACGAAAGCTGACTCGGCCAATCCGGAAAAAACGTCCACCTGATGCAGCAGGGTGGAGTCCTGGATGAGTAAGACATCTGGATGATAGACCGGCTCCCGACTGCGAATCGGTTGAGAATCGATCCGGCAGAATGCCGTGACCGGTGCACCGGTCCGTTCAGATCCGAAACTGGGAAAGGCCTGGGCTTCCTTCTTATCCCGAAATGCTGCTAATGCAAGCAACTCGGCCGCAGTCACCACGCCTTGTCCTCCTCTGCCATGGATCCGGATTTGAATCATTGACCTCCGATCACTTCACCTAAATGGGTCCATTTCGGAAAAATCCACTCACTATAGTGTTTGGCAAGAGATATGCCTTATTCCGTGAAAGCTTGAAATGCTGGATTCATCTAGCAATACCTCAGCAATCTTGAACACCCCCGGAAGGTTGAGTCGGAACATTGGGGAAAACTGGGACAGTCCAAACCCCGGCGCCATGTAGAAAAATGCCCCAGAAAATTATCGAAAAGGAATTGGCACATGAAGCCTGCAAAGCATAGGTCCACAAAGTCAGGATTTACACTTTAAAAAAATAAGGAGATTCCAGTTGTCATCTTCACCATCCTTCTCAAAAATTCTCTGCCGGATTGCCCTCGTGCTTTGGATAGTCAGCGCCGGCGTGCTGGGCTGGTTGTTTGTCAAAGGAGCAACGACGCCCTCAGCCGATGGTCGAACCGCCGTGCTTCTTGCTCCAGCCGAACGAGACCTCATTCTTAAAGAAATGCGGCAATTGTTACAGGCTGTGCACGGAGTCATGACAGGCATGAGCGATCCTGACCAGACTCAAGGAGATGCTCAGGCTTCAGAGGCCGCTCGCTCGGCCGGAATGATAGATGGCCGTCGATGACAATCCCTCGCTCATGCTCAAACTTCCTCTTCCCCTGAAACAGCTCGGCATGTCGGTGCATCGGGATTTTGACGAACTGGCAGATGCCATCGCCGCCGGAGCGACGTCGCAACAAATCCTTCAACGGCTCTCGGCTATCACCACACGATGTCTCGCGTGCCACGAAATGTATCAAATTAAAGAAGGGTAGTTTAATTTTCACCCGTCAGCCAAGATCTGCAAAATGGAGAATGATCAATGAAAGACATAGGTCCTGGGATAATATGTCATCCTGACCCATTCGGCAAAGCTCAGGGCAAGGTCCACCGAAAGATTTCGCTGGGCGGTGACATTTTCAACCTGGGCACAGATCATTCGCCAAGGGCTCAAGATGACAAGGGACACTCTCGGGATCACCTGTTCGTCCCGTGTCCGAATAGGTGAAATTAAAGTTTTTACTCCAACCACCTTCCACAACATTTCAGAAATCCACTAGAGACACACTAGGCAAGATGACCAACAAGTCCAACACAACCGCGGAGACCCCTCCCCCATCGCCAACCGACACGGCCTGGCATACACTTCCGGTCGCGGACGTTACCGAACGGCTGGAAGTCGATCCTCAAAGCGGGTTGCAAGCCCAGGAAGTCCGACGCCGGAGACGCCGTTACGGACCCAACACCATTCCCGAACACCGGCAGCGAAGTCTCACGCGAATCTTCGTCGATCAATTCACCGATTTTATGATCTTGGTACTTATTGGGGCCGCCATCGTCTCGGGCATACTGGGTGAGCGTCTGGATGCGCTGGCGATTATCATCATTGTGGTGCTCAACGGGATCATCGGGTTTGTGCAGGAATATCGGGCGGACCGCGCCATGCAAGCAATCAAGAAACTCGCCACGCCCACGACGCTCGTGAGGCGTGAGCAACAAGTCGTCTCGCTTTCTACGCTCGATGTGGTCCCGGGCGACATCGTCCTACTGGAAGCTGGAGATCTCATCCCTGCCGACCTTCGACTAGTCGAAGCGGTCCAACTTAAGGTGGATGAATCCGCGCTCACAGGCGAAAGCGTCCCGGTAGACAAACAGACCGGACCAGCTGGATGACCCGAAGCTTTCGCTGGGTGATCGCCGGAATATGGCCTATAAAGGCACGCTCCTGACATACGGCCGCGGCACAGGGATGGTCATTGGCACCGGCCTGCACACCGAGTTAGGACAGATCGCCTCGCTCCTGCATAAAGACGAAGACATCAAAACTCCCTTGCAACAACGTCTGGCAGTGTTTGGACGGCGACTGGCGTTGGCCGTCCTGGCGATCTGTGTGGTGTTGTTTGCCGTCGGGGTCCTGCGGGGCGAGCCGCCGGTGCTCATGTTCCTGACCGCGGTGAGTCTGGCCGTGGCCGCGATTCCTGAAGCCTTGCCAGCCGTCGTCACGATTTCACTGGCCTTGGGCGCGCGTAAAATGGCGCGAAAGCAGGCGTTGATCCGGCGACTGCCCGCTGTGGAAACATTAGGCTCCGTCACCTATATCTGCTCTGATAAAACGGGCACGCTCACACAAAACTCCATGCGGGTGGAACAGATGTATGTGGACGGGAAGTCATTCTGCGCCCGTCCGCAAGTGAACAACCACGATTGAGGATAGCCATCTCCACAACCCCTGCATCTGTTTTTTTTGGCGTTGGCATTGAATAATGATGCGAAAGCGCAGGGCGATGGCCCGCCATTGGGCGATCCCACAGAGGTAGCGTTATTTTTGGCGGCTAGTGAAGCCGGATATGACAAAGACACCTTGGAAGCCGCAACGCCCCGTGTCCACGAACTTCCCTTTGATTCAGACCGCCAATGCATGACGACGCTGCATCGCATGCCGGAAGGCATCCTCTCCTTTACCAAAGGGTCGCCGGAAAAACTTCTGCCACTTTGCGAATTCATGCTCACACAGAGCGGCCGTGGAACTCTACCCACCGACCGCCTGATGGAACAAGCCGAACATATGGCTAATGAAGGACTGCGAGTCTTGGCCGTTGCCTATCACCACTGGGACCAGGCTCCCGCAGACATGGATTCTTCCATCGTCGAACGCCAGCTCATCTTTCTCGGATTTGCCGGCCTGATGGATCCGCCGACGGGAAGAAGCCGCACAAGCAGTCGATCTCTGTAAATCAGCGGGGATCAAACCTGTCATGATCACCGGCGATCATCCCGGCACCGCCAAAGCCATCGCCTCCCGTGTCGGCATCATCAACAAGGACACCACCGTGCTGACCGGCCAGGAGTTAGAACAGCGTTCGCCTGAGGAGCTTGCAGAACTGGTGGAGCACACCCGTGTCTATGCCCGCATCGCTCCCGCTCAAAAAATAGCCATCGTCAAAGCCTTGCAAGCCAGGGGAGAATTTGTGGCCATGACCGGGGATGGCGTGAATGACGCCCCGGCATTGAACCAGGCCAACATCGGCATCGCGATGGGACGAACCGGGACGGATGTGGCGCGGGAAGCCTCCGACATGATTTTGATGGATGATAATTTTGCGACGATCGTTACCGCTGTCCGGGACGGGCGGCGGATCTATGACAACATTCGCAAGTTTGTGAAATATACGATGACAAGCAATTCCGGAGAAATCTGGACGATTTTCCTGGCCCCCTTATTCGGCTTGCCGATCCCCCTCCTCCCGATCCAGATCTTATGGATCAACCTCGTCACGGACGGCTTACCCGGCCTCGCCCTCGCGATGGAACCCGAGGAACGGAAGATCATGCAACGCCCTCCCCGTCCTCCGAATGAAAGCATCTTTGCCGGCGGCCTCTGGCAACATATCTTGTGGGTAGGACTGCTCATGGGCGGCATATCGCTCGTCACCGAAATGTGGGCCTATGCAGGCCGAACTGGCACCAATGGCAAACCATGGTCTTCACCGTCCTCACCTTGTCCCAAATGGGACATGTGCTGGCGATTCGTTCGGAGCGCGAATCGTTTGTTCAGCGAGGGCCGTTGAGCAATCTCTGGTTATTGGGAGCCGTCCTCCTCACCTTCGCCCTTCAAATGGCCACTATCTACGTGCCGTTCCTCAATCCCATCTTTCATACGATGCCCTTAACCCTGAACCAATTAGGCCTCTGCCTCCTCCTCTCGACCGTCGTGTTTTTTCGCCGTCGAACTCGAAAAGTGGGTCAGACGTCGAGGTTGGTTGGCCCAGCCATAACAACAGCGATTAAACCTTTCATGATGCATGTGACGTTTCCCTCGCCCTGCAAGGGGGAGAGCAAGGCTAAGGGTGGAAAGATTGATTGAAAAGGGAAACCTCAAGGGGCGGTTAGTCCCGTAGTTGCTCCTCATCTACTCTCTGGTATAATCCCCACGAAGGGAGGAAACATGTCTACGATTGCAGAACGAATTACCGTTAACGTTAACCAATGCGGTGGCCGCCCCTGTATCCGGGGAATGCGGATTCGTGTGACGGATGTCCTTGACCTCTTGGCGAACGGGCTCACTCCTCAACAAGTCTTAGAAGAATTACCCGATTTGGAAGCAGAAGATATTCAAGCCTGCCTTAAGTTTGCCAGTACGCGGGTGAACCATCCCATGGTCACCTCTTGATTCTGTGGATCGACGCTCAACTCTCTCCTCAGCTGGCATCCTGGCTCACTAGCTACATTTTCAATTCCCGCTCAATCTGTCTCCTCTCTCGGCCTTAGAGATGCCAGTGATCTGGAGATATTCCAGTCCGCTCGACAAGCAGGTGCCACCATCATGAGTAAAGATCAGGATTTTGTGGATTTGGTGATGGTGTATGGTGCTCCACCACAAATCATCTGGGTCACGTGTGGGAACACGTCAAACGCCTACCTTTGCACACTTCTCCAACGGACATTCCCAACCCTATTGACGCTTCTGAAATCCGGTGAACCCCTGGTTGAATTATCGGGAAGCCTCTAAGGCTTGAGAACCTGCTAACAGAGAAGTTCCCCCTTTAACAAAGGGGATTTAGGGGGAGATTTTCTTAAGAGCGCAATCTGAAAAGCGAGGAGTCTATGAAAAGAGCAAAGCCTATCAAGCAGACCTGATTGACAGCTTGCGGGATGCGAACGAGGCCGATGGAATCCTTAAGGTTAGATTTGCAAGTCTTGGTTCTATTTTCATTCTTGCGAAAGGGCAATTTCTTCTTGGATGTAGACATGAATAAGGTAATAGACGCTACATACTTTCGAGCACCAGAATTGGAAGTCTATCTATGTGAAAATAGCAGGAATAAAATTGTTTTAACTGATTATGCATGCATGGAGACGTACAAAGGCAACTCGGCTTCCAATATCACAAAATCCATAGAAATAATTTCCAAATATCCAAATCAGGTTGTCATTCTAAAGGGAACCCGCGAAGTAGTCAGACTTCAGCTCTCGGAGCCATATGCTGCAGAGGACCTTATTGACCAAAAGCAAACTTCGGATTTTCAGATATTTTGCCAGACTGTAACATTATCTAAAAAAGGTGATGTAACAGTAAGAGATCAAATTAAGGAAAAAGGGCGTCTGGCTTTAGACCATTTTACTACATTACAGAAAGATGCGAAAAAGGTTGCGGAGGCGATTATTGAAATTAGGCAATCTTTTCGGGATGATGATCTCTCACTCATCCGCCGGCAAGACCCCCTTCCTAGAGACGTAACAGATAAAATTCGCTATAATATTCTATTTATAGCCGCCTCTTTATTTCGAGATCACCCTGACACAACGGGCATACCACCTGCGCAATTGGCAAGAAAGAACTTATTGTTCAGGTTTGCTATTAGTTCTTATCTTCTGGCTCTACGATGGATCTCAAGTGGAGGCATTGAGGGAGTGGGGATGCAAAAATTACGGAATGACCTTATCGATATGACTTATATTGCTTATGCCACAATATTTGATGGCCTTTTGTCAAAAGACAATAAAATGATTGCTCTACATAATGAAACAACCTTTCTATTGGAAAACGTGTTTATTTAAAGAACTGGAATCTTTAAAAAAATGGTTCGGGAGCCTTTCTTTTACCGCCCCCCTCTCTTATGGCCCTATGACCACTACATAGAAAATCTCGAAGCTCGCTACCTAAGTCAATGATTCGCCAATTCCCTCCTCCTGCCCGCATCCGAATGAACCACCTACGATCAGTCCCGGCCAATTCTCCGTCAATGGACGAAATATATCAAGGTACAACAATTCATACCAAATAGCCGCAGGTATGACTGAGTTGGATGGATACCTGCCAAAGGCATGCAAGGCTGATGAGACAGGAAAAGATGGATTCCCGATTACGAATGTCGGGAATGACAGAGTGGGGTGATTATCTGCCAGAGATATGCTGGGAAAGGGTGTGGTCTGAGCTCTCACCCGTTTAGATGGAAGGGGTTGGATTTTAACTTTTTTGGTCAGTTGTTGGAAAGAAATTTCAGAAAGATTTGTTTGGGCATCTGCATGTTCAATGGTCATCCCAACAAGCTGGCAATTTTTATCAAGGTCAATCAGGATGTTTTCATTAATATCTCTGGTCTCCGCCACTTCTTGATTACTAAATTCGATATAGGCGGTATCCGAATCAGAAAAATATTTGACCTTCATTCCGACCTCCTAAAGAATCGATCAAAAAACGCGTTGTGAACAGCTCCACATCGGCCAACAAGCTAAAAGAAAATGGAGTTAGATCCGAAGTTCATCAGCACCATTTACTTGAGTGGCTGGTGTCTGAAGAACTTTCCTGTTTTGGCGTTAATGAGCGTCCTTCTTCCTTCCGGTCTGTCACTCACGATATTCCAATACACTCCCTGGCTCTTCGTCCCTTGGAGCATGATGTGGAGCGTCATCATCGCCTTGCTCTTCCCTTTGAGCGCTTTCTTTTTCGCTTCTACCATCGCCTGGGTACTGTCAATAAAGTCTCCATCCACCGGATCGATAAAACTCGACGACACTTCAAGCACTTGATCGATTGTGCCATCCTTCACATCCACCTTATAACCCTTTTTTGCCTGAGGTGAATGGAAGAGAAAGCTCCACATCCCTGCAGTGCCGTCCATGCTCCCTGATAGGGATAAAATTTGGACCAGAGCCACATCCGCCTTCCTGGTTCTGGCAGACTCTTGCGCCTGCGCGAGCCCGGCCTTTGCCGTCAAATCTGCTGCGTAGGCCCGGGATGAGCAGAAGATAACGGCTACTGCGGTCAGGAGTGAACACAAGAAGAGTTGTTTCGATCTCATAGGAGGTTCCTCTTTCAAACGCCTTGCTGAGAGAATGCTCACGGTCATGATTGGAGCATCACCATTGGCTCACCTGGCGTGGTCGGCGGAAAGCCCGTTGAACCTTGAAAATTCTGAACGACTGCCGGATCAGCCCCTACGCTCTTTCTCCCCGTGGGAATCTAGAAGCCTCTGCCTGGATCCATGCACCTGTTCCTGGTATTGGGGCAGCCGAAATGAGAAACAGGCCCCCTGCCCCAATACGCTCTCACACCAAATCGTACCCCCCACCTTCTCGATCAGTTCCTTGGCTACGGCCAAACCGTACCCTGTCGAAGGTTCTCCGCCCGTGGGCTGCGGGGTGAGTTTAATCCCGCGCTGGAACAGTTTGCCTTGATCTGCTTGACTCAGGCCCGGGCCTTCGTCGCGGACACGACAGACAACCCCGTCCTGCTGAGTCACAATTTCGACCCAGATCCGTTTTCCCGGCGGTGAGTACTTCACCGCGTTCGAAAACAGGTTATCGAGGGCGGCCGCGGTGGCGACACGATCCGTCCAAACCGGAGGAACATCGGTTGTGGATTCCAAGAGACATCGAATCTGCTTTTGATCCGCAATGCGTTGATAATAGTTGCAGAACCGCTGGGCCATGATCGGCATCTCCACCTTTTCAAAGCGCAATTGGGCCTCCAGGCCGGTGTCGGCATTCACCAATTGGCTGACGGTGTGCATCATCAAGTTCGTTGCCTGTTGCAATGCTTCAAGCCCCTTTCGAACTTGGACGTCCGGATTTTCCGCCAGCATCAACTGGAGCAATCGGACTGTTCCGCCTGTCACGGTCAGATAGTTGTTCAGGGCATGTGCGGCAAAATAGACGGAACTCTCGCTTATTGCGGGCAGTTTCTCCAGTTCATACAACACCTCATCCAATTCCGTCCTGGCTTTGAGAATACTCGACACAATCTGGTCCTTGTTCTCCTGCATGAGCCCTCCTCCACGCGACGGGAATCGCGATTTCCACGTGGTTAATTGAGGCTAAACACCCATTAGGCTAATCCGCATATGCTGCGGAGTGTCTGTTGTCTGTTCAGAGGGCACGCTTTAAGGATTGCATCAGGAATCTCGGACTTGAGATTGATATGCCTATTCCCAAGCTTCCGCCAGCACCCACATGCACCACAGAAGGACAACCTGGCCAATTCTTCGTCAACTAACACTATATGTCAAGACAAATAGGTTCCTGCCAACGATTCGAAATAGGGACAAAGTCGGAGAGATACCTGCCAAAGGCAAACCAATTGGACAGGTTATGGTGACGAGAAATTTCCGCTGGCCTATGTCGGGAAGGATAAAGTTGGAGATAAAGTTGGATTGATAGCCGCCAGAGCCACCAGGGTATGGCAACATCATAACAAAACGATAAATTTCCGCTCGCGATCGGCAGGAAGCCTGTCAGAGGTCAGTGGCCGGCAAGCACCCAGTCTGTTGAGAGGGAGCCGGGAAATTCGACCGAGCTGATGCTCAGCCCGTTCATCATCCACACCGCCACCGCGCCGCTGATGCTATGACGCCAGATGACATCGGCCGTCCCGTTGCCATCTACATCCCCCAACTGGACCATGCCCCACTCCAGCGGAACGCCATCGAAAAAGCGGGAGGAGATGATGGCTGATCCCTGCAATAACCACGCTGCCACAACTCCATTGGTCCGATGCCGCCACACCACATCGGCCGTCCCATTCCCATCGATATCTCCGACACTTTGAATTGCCCAATTCTGTGACGTGGTCCCGGGAAACCCGACAAAACTGATGCTCAGCCCATCCATCTGCCAAATAGTGACTTTTCCTGTCCGGGTATTAAACCAAAAGACATCCGCCTTCCCATCGGCGTTGGTATCCCCGATCCCGGCAAGTTTCTCCTCAGATGGCGGGGCATTGAACAGTTCCGTGGACACGATGGTAGACCCGTCCATCCTCCAGACAGACACCTGACCGCTGGTGGCATTCTGCCAGAAGATATCAACCTTCTCGTCGCCATCAACATCTCCAACTCCTTTAATTTCCCAATCATTTGAGGCCGAGCCCGGAAAACCGATGGAACTGATGCGACTCCCTTTCATCATCCATATGGCTACGACGCCACTCTTCATATTGCGCCAGATGACATCCGCCGTCCCGTTTCCGTCCACATCGCCACTTCCTGCGATCTGCCAGTCTTGTGAGACTCCACCCAGGGTGCTCGACGCTCCCATTCTTGATCCTTCCATCAGCCATACGGCCACTTCGCCGCTGCGGCTATTGCGCCAGAGCAGATCCGCGGTTCCACTGCCATCCAGATCGCGGACACCGGGAAGACCAATCACCGCAGGACCCCGGTCCCGGATAAAGACATCATAATCCCCATTCCCATCTCCCTCTACCAGATTACTCGCGCGGGAGTAATATGACACATATCTTCCATTGGCATTGATGGCTGCACCGCCACTGGACCCATTCGGATCTCCCCCATGGATATCTACGCTTACCCGACTCGTAGTCCCCCTTTTCCGGTCGAAAACAAAAACATCCGAGGACTCATACCCATCTATAATGATATTTCCATTCCCATCATCCTCTACCAAGTTGCTAGCCCAGGACGTAAAGGCTACGTAGCGCCCATCGGCACTGATGTCAGGAAAGTTACTATGGTTATTGGGATCTCCACCTTGCAAATCCACACTTACTCGTGTGGTGGATTTT
Organism: uncultured Nitrospiraceae bacterium; assembly: GCA_963734345.1. Lineage (GTDB taxonomy): Bacteria > Nitrospirota > Nitrospiria > Nitrospirales > UBA8639 > Nitrospira_E. Next base: position 37,844 of record CAVTGT010000007.1, on the reverse strand, counting down.
GTCTCCCGGTCATACACATAAATATCCGATAAGTCATTCCCATCATCCCCCACCAAGTTGCTAGCCCACGACACAAAGGCTATGTAACGTCCATCGGCACTAAGGGAAGGCCAGAAACTGCCACCGTTGGGGTCCCCCCCCTGAGGATTCACACTCACCCGCTCCGTGGTTTCAGTCTGTTGATCATATACAAAAATATCTTGGAAGCCGTTTCCATCTCCTACCACCAAATTACTGTGGTTTGACCCAAATGCCACATAACGCCCATTCCCGCTGATGCTTGGATGAAACTCATTAATAGGATCTCCTTCCTGCTGATCAATGGTTACCCGTTTCGTAGTCTCAGTTTGCCGATCATATACATATACATCCCATTGACTTTTTACCCACCCCGTTGAATAAATATCGGTGGAAGCTTCAAAAGCCACATAACGCCCATCCGCGCTTATTGTTGGAGATATGCTGTCTTTCTCCATCTCCTCACCCATCGGACCCACACTCACCCGTTTTGTGGTTCCCATCGTCCGATCATACACGAAAACATCTAAACGCTCATTGTTATCCTCTGGCACCAGATTAGTAGCCTGAGACACGAATGCCACAAAGCGACCATCGGCGCTGATAGTTGGCATTAAACTAAACCCATCAGGATTTCCACCTTGTTGCCCCACACTCACCCGAGTCGTTTCCCCCGTTGACCGATCATATAAAAAGGCATCACCGTTCTGCTTTTCAACTCCTGCCACCAGATTACTGGCATTTGATCCAAAGACTACATACCGCCCATCTGCGCTTAAAGCAGATTCGCCACTAGGTCCATTGGCATCCTTTCCCTGTGGATCCACGCTTACCCGCGTGGTGGTTTGGGCATGGCCGACATTGGGTGTCGTGGCTCCTAACATCAAAACCGACAATATGCACCACAGTAATCGTCCGGCCTGTAGTCTCATAGATCGTTCTCCCTCACACTAATCAACCTTTTTCATTTTGACCCGATGCTCTCAACGGGAATTCATTTCCAAATCCCGGAAACAAAAAAAGCGTCGTAGACGGGATTTCCCCGCTCACCATGCTTCTCATTGAGATTGCCATGTTAGTTATCGTAGGAACTCGAACTTCTTGGTCGGTCATCTAGGCGGTCATAGTTGAAATGTTGTTTGGAGAAGTTACATGTCCGCTGCGCACATTCATTGCGTGCACATTCGTTTGGAAGGGACTTGAATTTACGCTACCAGCCGCCCTCGCCTATGACAAGAAAACCGTCATGCCGAATGGACTCCACACCATCCGGTATCGAATCACGCACAACCAGCAGAAGACCGGCAGATTTTACCTACTATCAGGCTTAAAGCGGATGGCCACGCGCTTCATTGACAAGCCTGGAGCCGGAACCTACACTCCCGCGCATATTGGTTGAACCTTCCGCGCAGGTCCCGCGACATACCGGCAAAGACCTTCGAGACGCGAGAGCACCAGAGCACAAGAGCACTAACCCATCATGCTATAGGTTTCTTCACCTCTTTCAAGGAGCCATGCAATGAATGACAGCCAAAATGATGGCAAAACAGAATATGTGTCCCATCCATCACGTCGAGATTTCCTCACCAGGGTCGGATTGCTGGCGGGCGGGATGGCGCTTATGGGTGTACCAGGGTTCCGGGTGCCCCTCGCGACCGCCGCCGATTCGAGGTCCACTGCCGGGGGATCATCAGCGCTCGAACTGGATGGTCAGTTTATTGATTTCCTCAGATCGGCGGAGGGAGGATTCCCGAAGGCCGATGTGTTTTACGAGCCGGCAGGCCCCAATTCGGTTGTAAAAAAACACATCGGGCCGCCGAAGTATCAAGACATCGCCATTCAATTTGATCCGTTGATGCCGAAGCCGCTTTTCGACTGGATTGCGTCCTCGTTGACTATGGCATACGTCAGGAAAAATGGCGCCATCCTCACAGCAGATCTCAATCGAGCGGAACAGAGCCGACTGCAATTTAACAATGCCCTGATCACGGAACTTGGCATTCCTGCCTGCGATGCCACTTCTCGAGAACTTAGTTACTTGAATATGAAATTTTCACCGGAGTTCACAACTCCCTTGGCGGGGAAGGGATCCGTTCTTCCGGCAGTGGGTGCAAAGACAAAGGTCTGGATACCATCGAATTTCCGACTGGCAATTCCCGGGCTCGATTGCAGCAAGGTCACCAAAATCGAGGCGCTGACGATTAAACAATCGGTTACACAAACCGCTGTCGGTCAAAAGCGAAACTCCCAACAGGAACCGGCCAGCCTGGAATATCCCAACCTCGTCATCTACATCCCTGAAGCCTCCGCCGGAACGTTTTATGCTTGGTTTCAGGATATGGTGGTCAAGGGAAATGCGGGTGAGAATAACGAGAGACCCGGCACCTTGGAGTTTCTCGACCCAACATTGAAGGGCCCGCTATTGACAATTAATTTCCATCACCTCGGCATTTTCGGGTTTACCCCGGAGAAGTCCGAGGCTAACGCCCAAACCATCAAGAGGGTCAAGGTTGAAATGTATTGTGAGCAGATAACGCTCGGGCCGCCGAAGTAACAAGGAACAAACCATCGCGCCGGTTGCTAATCACAGGAAGGGGAATCTGCCAATATCGCATGGACATGTTTGAACACGTATAGGGCTTTTGGCTCAAGGACCTGCAGGGTTCTGATTTGATACGTTGCGTGACCCATGGAAATTGGCATCGTCGGTCTCCCCAACGTCGGCAAATCCACGATCTTTAACGCGCTCACCTCCGGAAGCGCGGCCGCATCAAATTATCCCTTTACCACGATCGAGCCGAATGTGGGTGTCGTCGCGGTTCCTGACCGGCGTCTGGCTCGCCTGACGGAGTTGTTCAAACCCAAGAAGACCATTCCTGCCTCCTGCCGGTTCGTCGATATCGCCGGACTGGTCAAGGGCGCCTCCCAGGGTGAAGGTCTCGGGAATAAGTTTCTCGCGAATATCCGGGAAGTCGACGCCATTCTTCACATGGTGCGTCTTTTCCAGGATCCTGACGTGATCCACACGATGGGCGGCGTGGACCACCGGCGTGATATCGAGGTGATAGAGACCGAGCTTATGCTGGCCGACCTCGACAGCCTCACCAAGCAGTACGACAAGACGAGCAGCAAGGCGAAGTCGGGGGACAAAGCCTCGAAAGAGGCACTCGTCGTGCTCGACATTCTGAAGAATGGACTTGAAGCGGGGAAGCCCGCCCGCACACTGGGACTCGACCCGACAGTTCTCAAGGAATTCTTTCTGCTCAGCGCCCAACCCGTCCTCTATGTCGGCAACACCGATGAGAACCCTGACCCGGCCATCATCGCCGACTTTCAGGCCTTTGCGAAGGAGCGCGGGTCTGATTCGGTCGTGATTTGCGGAAAACTTGAAAGCGAAATCGCCCAACTGTCCGGCGAAGATCGCGAGATGTTTATGAAAGATCTAGGTATGGAACATAGCGGCCTGGAGAAGGTCATCCTCGCCGCCTATAACATTCTCGGGCTCTGCTCGTTCCTCACTGGCGGCCCTCAGGAAGTCCGGGCCTGGACTATTCCCATCGGGACCAAGGCACCGCAGGCCGCCGGCGTTATCCACACCGACTTCGAAAGAGGTTTTATCAAAGCTGACATTTATAGCTTTGCCGACATCGACAAGTTTACGTCAGAAGCGGCCCTGCGGGAGAAAGGCCTGATCCGCTCCGAAGGCAAAGACTACACCGTCAAAGACGGGGATATTTGTCACTTTAAGTTCAACGTCTAGGCCGGTATTTCATTGCCGCCATTCTGGCGCGCGCTTTCAGATCCATCCGCCTCACGTTCTCCCCTACCAATCGCTATTTTTTGCCTTTCGTGATGAGCCAACAAAGGCCTCCCTTGGCTTCCATCCTACTTAAAATAGAGATGAAGAATTATTCATGTCCGCTTCATTGCTCCTTCATGCAGGCCGATTATGCTGTGTTCATAAACAGTCGGTTGATTTCATCACATATTTACCAAGGAGGATGTATCATGAAGCGGTTACACACACTGAGTCTTTTTGGCGTCTCAGCTCTGCTGTTGACTTCCGTCGGATTGGCGTTGAGTCATGATGGCAAAAAGGATGACGTCACCAATCTGTCAACTGCCGTCACCATGGAAGAGGCCATCAAAACTGCGAAGACCCAATTTCCCGGGAAGGTCCTTGAAGCTGAACTGGAAAATGAAGACGGGAAGGCGGTCTATGAGGTCGAAATCGTCAATGCCGCAGGGGAAGTCCGGGAATTTGAGATTGACGCCCAATCCGGAAAAATCCTGAGTTCTGAACTCGAAGACCACGATGAGCACCAGAAGGGCGCGGCCGACAAGGATTCTGAAAAATCTTAAGAGAACAGGAAGGCCCCATGCTCAAGGGAGTATGGGGCCTTCTCTCGTCTTTCTCACGCTGACGACACACAGGAGGAATCATGTTTGAGCTGCGGGTACATCCCATGTTAGTCCATTTTCCAATCGCCTTACTCTTCACCAGTGTGCTATTTGATGCCGCAGGAGCCTGGTTCAAACGTGACAACTTCCGTAACGGTGCCTTATGGCTTCTCATCCTCGGTCTTCTCGGAGGGGTTGCTGCCGCCATTGCAGGCAATTGGGCCGAAGAGGCTGCTGAAAAAGCCGGGATTCCCGAATCGATGATTGAGACGCACGAGACGCTCGCTTTCGTGACCTTGGGAATTTTCGGAGTGCTCCTATTGGGTCGCCTGATGCTGCGAAACCAATTTACGCGGAAGACCTTGATCCCCTATTTTTTGATTGCGGCGATCGGATTAGGCACACTAAGCGCGACGGGCCACTATGGCGGAGATCTGGTTTATGAACAGGGGGCAGGGGTTAGGATTACTCACAAAACTGGAACCCATGTGGCGGAGCACACCTGGCCTTAACGGTTCTGATGCTCAGTGGAACGGATGCGTATTCTCTTAGTGGAAGATGATTCAAGCGTGTCGGGTTTTATTGTGAAAGGCTTGCGCGAGGAGCGCTATGCGGTCGATCTTGCCACCGACGGGGAGACCGGATACGCTATGGCAGAGACCACACCCTATGACGTGATCATTCTGGATGTCATGTTGCCCAAGCTGAGCGGCTTTGACGTCTGCCGCCGGATTCGGGCGCAACGACACACGACGCCCATTCTTCTTTTGACAGCCCGGGACGCCATTGAAGATCGCGTCACCGGCCTCGATACCGGCGCCGACGATTATTTGACCAAACCGTTTGCCTTTGCGGAATTATTGGCACGCATTCGAGCGCTTCTCCGCCGTGGCAGTCCCCAACCAACCCCGCACATCACGATCGCCGATTTGGAACTGGATCCGGTTTCCCACCGTGTCCGGCGGAGAGGCCAGGACATCGTGCTGACCAACAAAGAATATTCGCTGTTGGAATATCTCATGAGAAATACGGGACGGGTGCTGACCAGGACAGCCATTACCGAACATGTGTGGGATATTCACTATGAGTCCGTCACCAACATTGTGGATGTCCATATTAAGACGCTGCGCAGCAAAATGGACCGGGACTTTTCCCCTCAACTGATCCATACCGTGCGGGGGGCCGGCTATATCTTAAAGATCCCGGAGGCCTGACGCATGCAGGCCTTTCGGACTCGTATACGGCGTGTCGCCTTAACCTTCATCGTGATCCTTCTCTGCCTCTTTAGCCTGCTCCTATATCTGGGTTTGTCCACAATCCTGCACCGCCATATCGATGAGGAACTGGTGGGGCTGGCACGCCAGGAAAGTCAACATGTGGAACTCACAGGCGGCCACATTCAGCTTGCGCCACTCGGACAGAGACACGCGGGAAGGAATGAGAAAGTAGAAGATATTGACGATGAAGATGAGGAATCCGATCGTTTTGAACACGAAGAAGAGGAGCTGAAACACGCCATCCGTTTCAGTGTGGTGTTTGATACCGCCGGTAAGGTTCTGTGGAGCGGAGACCCCATGGCCACTCATCCTCCTTTAGCCCATGAAATCCTCACTCGTGTGCTGAAGGGAGAAACCCATTTCCAAACGATTCTGAAACCCGGTCATCCTCCGATTCGCCGCATTGTTGTTCCTCTGGAAATAGAGGATCATGGATCTTTTATTTTTCAAACAGAAAAATCCCTGCGATTTGTTCAGGATACCCTCTGGTGGCTCTTTCTGCTTCTTGCGGGAGCCTCAACTGGATTATTGCTCCTGGCATGGTGGGGAAGCGGGCGACTGGCACAGGAAGCATTGGCCCCTGTGGAAGCCTTGAGTCACACAGCGGACACCATTTCGGGGCAGACCCTCTCCACCCGCCTGGCACTCACCGCCCCGTACACGGAATTTCAACGCCTCGCCCGGACATTTAACGGCATGTTGGATCGCTTGGAACAGGTCTTCGAAGGACAACGTCGCTTTGTCGCCGATGCTGCTCATGAATTGAAAACGCCGTTAACAGCGATGAAAGGCAATTTCGAGGTCAGCTTGCAACGGACACGTTCGGCCGAGGAATATCGGGAAACCATTTTTTCCAACCTGGCTGAAGTCGATCGGCTCACCGCCATGACCAAATCCCTTCTCACCCTGGCACAATTCGCCGGAGAGCGTTCCCCCCTCGTCCTGCAAACTCTCGCGATGCCTCCTCTCGTCGAAGAAGTCGTGAGCGAGTTGTCGGTGTTAGCTCAGGAAGGCGGAATTCACCTGCGGGCTGAGTGTCAACCCGTTCCCCCACTGATTGGAGACGCCTCTCAGCTCAAACAAGCCCTTATCAATCTCCTGGACAATGCGCTCCGGCATACCGCTTCAGGAGGAACGATCACTGTCCATGTCGGTCCACAAAACACATCGATCAAACTGTCCGTGGAAGACACGGGACCGGGAATTGACGCCGAACACCTCCCTCACCTTTTTGAGCGATTTTATCGAGTCGACCAGGCACGGGATCGACAATCAGGAGGGACCGGGCTGGGACTGGCGATCGTCAAAGAGATTGTCGAAGCCCACGGCGGGCATATTGAGGCTCATAGTCAGATTGGAAAAGGCACCACCATGACGATGACTCTTCCGACTGGCGTGCGTGATCGCTGACAGGGATGTTGTGGTATGAAATCTTTTGTTCAAAAAGGCCATTCATGAAGAACCCGACGCACACACACAGGAGATGGGTGGCTGTTCTGGGCCTCATCGGTCTGTTCACAATGGGATGCACCGACCACCAGCCGGCAGAGACCACCCCACCGGATAAAGAAGTCACCGCTCCCTCTTCCGGACAACCATTACACGTCGATCACATCCCCGACCAGGCCCGTCAACGGATTCGTATTGAGGAAGTCCAAGAACGCCTGACTCCACATTCGGTTTCGGCACCGGGCCACGTCGCACTCGACCTCGCGCAAGTAGCCAAAGTGTCCTCTCGCATCCCCGGTCAAGTAGACAAGATTATGGTGCACTTAGGAAATCGGGTTAAAAAAAATGAACCCCTCGCCGCAGTGGAAAGTATGCGATTAGATGAATTGGTGCAGGAATATCTGGTGGCCAAATCCAAATTGGATGTCGCCCATAGCAATTTTACACGGACCAAACACCTGCTGGCCGAAAATGTCATTTCCCAACGTCGATTTTTGGAGGATCGGGGACAGCAGATTGAAGCTCAGGCCGTCTACCAGCACGTTCGAGAAAAACTCCTGAACATGGGACTCAGCCCACAGGAACTCCAGCAAATGGAGCATGGCAGCCATCTGGAGGGACACAAATATCTGCTCCGGGCTCCACTCAGTGGAACCGTCGTGAATCAAAAAATCGTGCTTGGCCAGGGAGTGGCGGCGGGAGATGAGTTGTTTGAAATTGTGGATACCAGTCGCGTCTGGGTGTTTGCCAATTTACCCATCGAACAAGCCCGACGTTTCCAGGAAGGCGATCTAGGCCAGGTCCTTCCCCGTGGTGGAGAGCCCATCACCGCCAGACTCACCTATATTGCTCCGGTCGCAGATGCCACCACCCGCACGATCCGCGTACGATTCGACGTTGAGAATTCGAAGGGCCGACTCAAACCCAATGAATATGTGGACGTGCGGTTGATCGATCAACAACAGCCCGTCTTATCCATTCCTCTGTCGGCTTTGACGATGGTGGATGGCGTACGCGGCGTATTCGTCCAACGGGAAACCGGATACGATTTCGTGGTTATCGAGACGGGCCAGGAAAGCGGCGGGCTTGTGGAAATCACACGGGGGTTGAAGCTGGGAGAGCACGTCGTCACTGAGGGCGTCTTCGACCTGAAAAATGCCTTGATGAAAACCTCCATTCAGGGGGAGTAAGACATGAGGAATACAAAGTTGGGTGTGAGAAGCCTCCCATGATTTCGATTTCCCTTTTTCACGCGATTGAATCCTGTTGATGGAACGCCTGCTGACACTCTCGCTTCGATATCGGTTTTTTACTGTCGTCGCCTTGCTTCTGGTCATCGCCTCCGGAGTCTGGTCGCTGACCAATCTCACCATCGACGCGGTCCCCGATCTCACTCCTGTCCAGGTGCAGATTCTCACCCGTTCACCCGCGCTCGGTCCGATTGAGGTGGAACAATTCATCACGTTTCCGATTGAAACCGCGCTCAGCGGGATCCCGGGATTGCAGGAAGTACGGTCGGTCTCACGGTATGGACTCTCGGCCGTGACGGCGATCTTTGAGGAACATCTTGATCGCTATTTTGTCCGGCAACTCGTCAACGAGCGTCTGGCGTTAGCGACCGAACGCATTCCCGCCGCGTATGGACACCCGATGATGGGCCCCTTATCCACCGGCCTGGGTGAAGTCTATCAATTCACGCTCAGAGGACAAGGGCACAGTCCCATGTTCTTGAGAACCCTTCTGGAATGGGATATCGGCAGACGGCTTCGGGCGGTTCCCGGCGTGGTGGAAGTCAATATCTGGGGCGGAGAGACCAAACAATTTCAAGTGGTCGTCGACCCCAGCAAGCTCCTGGCCTTCAACCTCACCTTACAGACGGTGTTTGAGGCCCTCGAACAGAACAACGCCCTCGCTGGCGGCGGCTACATAGAACATGAGCGGGAACTCTACCTCATCAAAGGGGAGGCCATGGCTTCGACGATTACCGATTTAGAACAAATCGTCGTGAGTCATGGGCCTGGTGGCGTGCCCATTTTTGTCAGGGATGTGGGAGACGTCAAAGAAGGCGCCGCCTTGCGGATCGGAGCCGCCACGCGGATGGGAGAGGGGGAAACGGTCATCGGGATGGTTCAAATGCTGGCAGGGCGCCAATGCGCAGCAGGTGGTCGAACGCGTGAAGGAACGGGTCCAGGAAATTCAAGCGACGCTTCCACCGGGTGTCGTGATTGAACCCTATTATGACCGGACCCTCTTCGTCTCAAAAGTCATCAACACCGTTAGAAATAATTTACTCGAAGGGGGTCTGCTGGTCATCGCGATTCTCTTTTCATTTTTAGGAGACGTTCGAGCCGGGTGTATTGTGGCGTTAGCCATTCCTCTCTCGATGCTGATGGCCTTTACCGGCATGTATCACGCCGGCATCTCCGGCAATCTGATGAGCCTGGGCGCGATCGACTTTGGACTGCTGGTGGATGGATCGGTCGTCATGATCGATAACATTTTGCGAAGACTCGGGAACATCGTCGGCCAATCGAAGGAAGAGAAACTGGCGAGGATTCATGAGGCCGCACGGGAAGTGTTGAGGCCCGTTGTGTTTGCGGTCGGCATAATCATTATCGTGTATCTTCCCATTTTGTCGTTACTCGGGTTGGAAGGCAAAATGTTTCGTCCAATGGCCATGACGGTCATTTTTGCTTTGGCGGCTTCACTGCTTTTTGCCGTGGGAGGCGTGCCTGTGCTGGCCTATTGGTTTGTCCGCCCCCGACCGAACCATGAAGAAACCTGGCTCATTCGGCATGCGCGGCGGCTCTATCGACCATGGTTAACATTTTCCTTGAATCGGCCGGCATGGGTCGTGATCCCGGGCATCGTGCTGTTTGCCCTCAGTCTCGTGATCGGATCGCGCTTAGGAATCGAGTTTGTGCCTCGATTGGAGGAAGGCGATATGGCCATTCAAGTGTGGCGACTGCCCAGCGTCTCTATGACCGAATCAGTGGAAACGGCCTTGGGCGTAGAGCGGGCGTTGCGCCAATTTCCGGAAGTCGTCAAGGTGGTCACCAGAACAGGAAGTCCGGAGGTGGCCACCGACGTGATGGGCGTTGATATGTCTGATGTTTTTGTCATCCTGAAGCCTCGACACGAATGGACCACGACCACCACAAAAGAGGCGTTAATCGATAAATTCAAAGCGGCTGTTCTTGAAGCGGTTCCCGGTATTGGACTGAGCTTCACGCAACCGATTGAGATGCGATTCAATGAACTGATTGCCGGCACCCGATCCGATCTGGCCATCAAGATTTTCGGAGAGGATCTCGAGGTCTTACGCCAACAGGGTGAGTTGGTGGCACGCGCACTCGAACAGGTGCCCGGGGCCGCAGATGTGAAAGTGGAACAAGTCACCGGTGTCCCAAGAATTCGGGTGATCGTGGACCGGGATCAAATCGGGCGATACGGGCTAAACGCCAAAGACGTGTTAAGCATCATTGAAACCGCACGAGTGGGACAGACGGTCGGAACCGTCTTTCAAGGACAACGCCGCTTTGATCTGATTGTCCGCCTCTCCGACAACGCATCGGCCGGTCCGGTGGCGCTTGGCAATCTCCTGATCCCCACCCCACATGGGGAACTGGTTCCGTTGTCCCGTGTGGCCACCATCAAAGTCGATGAAGGGCCCGCGCAAGTCAGTCGACAAAATATTCAACGCCGTCTGGTAGTCGAAGCCAATATCCGTGGTCGGGATCTGGGCTCTTTTGTCACCGAAGCCCAACAAAGGATCCGGGAGCACGTGACGCTTCCGCAGGGGTACTATCTTGAATGGGGCGGACAATTTAAACATCTCGAAGAAGCCTCACGCCGGCTGGCCGTCGTGGTGCCGATTACGTTACTCCTCATCGTCGCGATTCTCTCGGTGATTTTTGGAGCCATTCGTCCGGCCTTGTTGATCTTTTTAAATGTGCCCCTGGCCTTGTCAGGTGGTATTTTCGCCCTCTGGATACGCGGCTTACCGTTGAGTATCTCGGCGATCATCGGCTGTGTGGCCCTCTTCGGGATCGCTGTCTTAAACGGCGTGGTCCTGGTGAGCCGTATCCAGGGATTGGAAACCGAAGGGACTTCCGACCCGTGACGCCGTCGCACAGGGAGCCATGGACCGTCTTCGCCCTGTCCTGATGACCGCCCTCGTCGCAAGTCTGGGATTTTTACCGATGGCCGTCGCCACCAGTATGGGAGCGGAAGTCCAACGGCCCTTGGCCACCGTCGTGATCGGCGGTTTGATCACATCCACGGCCTTGACCCTATTTATCATTCCAGCACTGTACGAGACCGTCTGCCGTTCGAAAAAACAACCAACCATACCCCATCAGTCTCACACAAACACCACCTCGATTTGAGGAGGATGGGGTCGTCACAAGAAGGGAACGTCTCATGTGGTTCAAACAGATCTTTTGGCTCATCGTCCTGTGTGGTCTCAGTTGGCAATCCGCGTTGGCAGCTGACTGTTCCAACACCACAGGCCGCTGCCCCGACCTTTAGTCTGCAAGATATTCTGGCCATGGCCTTAGAGAAAAATCCCCTCATGGCGGAAAGCGAGGGGGTCATCGAACAAAAAGAAGGGGACAAAATCTCTGCCTCCGCGTATCCCAACCCCACCCTATGGATTCAGAGTGGCCGGGGAACCGTCAGAGATCCTACCGGCACTACTCTCACTGAACGGTATGCCACCCTCTACCAGCCATTAGAATGGCCGGGGAAACGGGCGGCACGCCAACAAGCGGCGCAAGCAGGATTGGACGGCGCCCTGGCCTCAAAAGAAGAAGCCAAACTGAATTTGATTGCCGCAACCAAACAGGCTTTTTATGACCTCTTACTCGCCGAACGCCAAACGGAAACGGCTATCCAAAATGTTCGGACTATGGAGGAAGTCCAAAAAGCCGTGATTCGTCGAGTCGACGCCGGCGAAGCGCCCCCTTTTGAGGCCGTGAAAGTCAAGGTGGAGAGCATGAAAGTTCAAAAAGAGGTCGCCCGAACCAGGGGTGTCGTCCAGTCCATCCAAGCCTCATTAAATAGCCTCACTGCCGGGGCATTGGGGCTTGAATTCTCCATTCAGGGCGATTTTGCCGTCTGGCCTGGAGCCTTACACCTCGAGACACTCTCGGATCAGACTCTGGCTCATCATCCCATTATCACCAAATGGAAAAAACTCATAGTACAAGCGCAGCAAACCCATCGCCAGGAGCAACAGGCTCGCATGCCCAATGTGACGCTGAGTGGAGGATACCAACGAGACGCGGGGCGAGAAGCCTATATAGCTGGGGTTTCCATTCCTTTTCCGGTGTGGAATCAACGTCAGGGGGACATTGCCCAAGCCAAAGGCACCTTGCGACAACGGGAGGCGAGCCTCCTCCGGGCCAAGCAGGAACTTCTCAAAGGAATCGCCCAGCAAATCCAACTCTCTCAGGCTGCTGCCGCACAAATTACCACGTACGAACAAGGGTTGCTCAAGCAGGCTCAAGAGGCGCTCAGGATCGCTCAAGTCAGTTTTAAATTCGGGGAAGCCGGGCTGCTTGACGTATTGGACGCCCAGCGGGTTTTACGGCAAACCCAATTAGATTATGCTCAAGCCAAATACGATCTCTCGATGGCCCTGACGGAACTTGAACGGGTCACCGGAGGCATCCCACCACCCTGACGGCATCAATTGTTGGATTCTTCCATTTTTTACCCATTGATCGATTCAGGCCATAGATCAGAGTGTCGAAATTTTTGAAGAAAGAGAAGGGGTTATCATTTCATCCCTTACCGGGAGATATGCCAGACCGCGCTCTGTCTGTAGGCCAATTTGATCGGTGCTATCTTTTATTTCTCATGTGTGCTAGGCTCTTTCTAACTCATCGCCCTGGGCTTAGCTTTGAGAGTTCAATTACCCAAGCCCGTAACCGGTGTTGTTTTGCCCGAGAGAATAACTCGGAAGTGTCTGACCTGAGTCGCATGAACGCAGCGTCCGTGGCCTACTCCTTCCCAATGTTTTACCCTTCTCGAGCCTAAGACAATATCATTTTTTCAAAAGGAGGAACCCCATGGGTTCAAAATTGTATGTAGGTGGGTTGCCGTATTCCGCGACTCAAGCAGAATTAACCGACCTGTTTTCGGCACACGGGACCGTCGAATCAGCTAACGTCATCAGCGACAAATTCACCGGCCAATCGCGCGGGTTCGGATTTGTCGAAATGTCTTCTTCAGAGGAAGCCCAAGCCGCAATTGCAGCCTTGAACTCCACTGAGTTTGGTGGCCGCACGTTGACCGTCAACGAGGCCAAACCGCAAGCTCCCCGCACCGGTGGTGGTGGTGGAGGCCGTGGTGGCTTTGGTGGCAGTGGTGGTGGCGGAGGCGGAGGAGATTTTGGTGGAAAGCGGCGCAGCCGCTTCTAACGATAACCCTACACGTCCGATAAGAAAAAGGGAGAGGTCCACAAGGCCTCTCCCTTTTTTTATGCCTTCCCGTGTTGCAAAGGGCTACCCTGAGTATCGCACAATGAAGACGGCAGCCAAAAGCACTCCCAACACTAACACCAGTGTGAGCCGGCCCAAAAGTGGCGAGAGTCGAAGGAGGAGATTTACTTTTGTGGTTAATTCAAAAGAATGCTTCTGCTTGAGGATGCGCACTTTTGGTCCAATGAGCCAACCGTGGATCAAAGACACGACGACTAACAGGAGCACCAGTGTCAGTTTCGTGAGGACGATTGGCGGCCAGAAAGAAAGTGGAACAGAGAAATCAATGACATTGCCGAGAAGGACCGACCCTGTTACCACCAAAAGAAATAGGGCGCCCCAACTGAGCCTACGGAACCGACGAGCAAGTTTCACAAATCCGCTTTGCGCGGAGAGGGAGTCGGAATCCTGCTTCAGAAGAGGGACAACGACAAGCGAGAGAAACAACATGCCACCAACCCGGAACGTCGCCGCGACCAGATGGACCCAGACCAGAATAATTGCAGGGAATTTCACCTCCGGGATTGTGGCGGGATTGTCCGACACTCACCACAACATGAGGTATTCGATCAGAGGTAAAGGAGCATACAAGTCTTCATGACAGCCATCTCATCCACCGCACTCCCAGAAGCTGGCCTTGAGTTGGAAAGCAGACAACATGGCCTCTCATTCCATTTCCCTAACGCCACCAAAGATCGTAAAAGTTGATCAGGAAAGAATAGAAGAGGATACGTGCATCATACCCGCTGGGATGATGTTGAGCACGTGCGCTTAACGTAACGCGGTCTGAATGGCCTGATACAGGGATGCAGCCGCCGACTCTTTCGTGACATAGGCACGTCCGCCTGCTTCCAGGAGAGCCGGTTCCACCTGACTGGCTTGATGAACTGACAGCCCAATCACGATAATCTTTGGAAAGCGAGCTGTAATTCGTCTCGTGGCTTCGATGCCATCCAATTTCGGCATGTTAATATCCATGATCACGACATCAGGCTCGAACAGCACTGTTTGGGCAATGGCCTCTTCCCCATTCGACGCTTCGGCCACAATCTGAATATCCGGATAGGTTTCCAGCACACCTCGTAAACCTTCCCGTACCATGACATGATCTTCCACCAACAGCACGCGCACCAGACCAACCACTTTGGTTTGAATCATATCTGAAGCAACAACCCCGGACGTGCTCCCATTGGCATGATGGTTCGTTTGCACAGTGACAGGTTCGAGAGGAAGGAGGAGGGATGCCCGCGTCCCCTGTTGGAGTGACGAATGAAATTCAAATCGCCCGCCCAGAGCCTCCATCCGTTCACGAATGCTAAATAACCCAAATTTCTCCATACCCTGCTGTGGCGAATGTGGGGTGAGAATGGCTGCTGGGTCACATCCTTTCCCCTGATCGACAACTTCGAGATGGAGCATATGCTCTTGAAGTCGGAGAAAAACCTGAGCCCGGTCGACCTGCGCATGCTTAACCACATTCATGAGCAGTTCCCGAACGGACTGAAAGAGCAAGCCAATCTGGTTTTCCGAAAGCTTCAAAACCATATCATCCGGGATATGGATTTTCACTTCGAGATGATGGGTCAGGAATTTCTCGGCCAGCCAACGCAGCCCCATAGGCAACCCAAACTCAAGTATTGGAGGATTGAGTTCGGCCATCAGCGAACGGGTATAGAGAATCGATTCATGTAAGACATCATCCGCTTCTTTCAAGACCTGTCGGATTTTCGTATGCTCCTCGGCCTCCAGGGTAGCCTGACCCAATTTAAGACGGGTGACGATTAACATCTGTGCCAGATAATCATGGAGTTCCGTGGCAATGCTTTTCCGTACCCGGCATTCTGCAAGACTCAATTCGGCCGCTAAGGCCCGTAGCTTTTGTTGTGATTCCACAAGCTCCCGGGTCCGTTCTTCTACGCGCCGGTCCAGCTCCTTCTCAACCCGCTTTCGCTCCGTAATATCCCGCGTAAAGCATCGCGTATAACGGAATGTTCCGCTTTCCCACCGGACATTCGAATGGATTAACACATCTCTGACAGCCCCATCCTTGCACCGAAGCTGTGATGGATAGTCGCGCAACGTCTCGCCTCGAAGGAGTCGCTGTAAAATATCGTCAACAATAGGCTGATCTATGTGGAATTCAGCGATGCTATGGCCAACATATTCGTGTGCCTCATAGCCAAGCAGAGCCAGTTCGGCTTTATTCGCCCATAAAATCTTCCCATCCTGTCCGACTTGATGCACACATTCCACGGCATTTTCCAGAAAATCAGCTAGCTCCTCTTCCCGTAGCAGAAGGGTATGCTGAAGTTCCTCCCGGCGTATCATTTCATTTTCAAGGGCAACGGATTTTTGTTGCAATGTTGCCAGAGTCGTCGCGACATGCGCATTATCCTCAGGCCCGGGAACAATCGAATTTTCCGCCGGCCTGACGACCGAATGAGAGCTACAAATCTTCTGAAAGGTAGGGGTGTGGTGTGGGCTGGAAAAGCCTCGAATAGGATAGGCGCATAAGAGCGAAAAGGTATGATGGGCCGCCAACTGATTCCAAAGTGCCTCCAGGTGCAATGCGGCCTCTGCTTGACCCCTGTCCCAAAGAACTGCCACCATTTCACCGAATACCCTAACCCTTCCATTCCCCTTTCCGTTGGCCCGCCGAATAAGCTGACCTATGACGGCATGAAAATTTTCAGAATCCGGCCACCCATTGACCATAAATTGTGACAACGTTTCCGCCGCGTCGAGCTCCATATACCGGTCTTGCCCACGATGGCCGTTGAGACGGGTCCTTAGGGCTTCCCTATGTGGCGGAGTGGTGAGGAGCAATACTGATTCTCCTAAAGCCAATCCCTCTTCAATATGACGCCCTAGTTTCTCTATGAGAAAAGAATCATGATCGTAAAACTGAACCTCATGGTTGCTTTCTGTCATGATTTTTGAGGCATCTGAATACATAAGTTTGTCCCGTTATGTAAAACTTGTCGTTTCGATGCGTAAAAAAGACTACGCCTATATTTATAAACCGAGGAAAAATTGTAGCCCAATACAAAAGGAAATGTCACCCTTGAGAAGATCCTCCCCCGGACGTTTTCCCACAAATTCGAGCGGTTTTGTCCAAATCTATCCTCACCTATGTCCGGGCGATCACTCCTCATCCTCGAAAAATTTTTGTTGTGCATGGCGAAAAACGGCAGTGACTGGCTTCTGTCATGACTCAAAACGGAATTCCCCCGCATGGAGGTGGAAGTGCCCAGGCCCGATTCCATTCACGATGCGTAAGTGTCTGTTCCTGCTTCTGTATTTAATATTTAAATCCTCTCCTTGCGCCTAATCTGTTGTACAATCAGACCCTTCACACATTGCGGGACAAAAAGTGGATAGGCCATTCCGGACAATTCTCATAGGGGGATAGACTGGTGTGGCTCCGATCGTTCCCTAATCTCCCTTTTTCCATCAACCACGCGGACCATATTCCCTATGTTCCGATTCGGTCAGTCACCAGTTCATCACCCCACACATGATGCTCACCACTCATGAACGCCCCTGAAAATTTTCATATAGAAGATGGGAGGTGCATCGTCGTCTTTGCTTATGACGTGGGAGCTTCTATTCACATCGAAGAAGCCGAACAGTTGATTATCGGCGACCAAAGGAACGAGGGCGTATCAAACGAAAACGGCCGGCTCCTGAGTACTTCGATTATCACCCCCCGCCCCTTCGCATTACGCAAGAGCTGGAACCGATCAACATCGGAACCCACCAGACACTTCACACCGTCGAAACCGTACTCTATGACTTCGGGGCCATCATGGTGACCTACCGGATTCCACTGGCAGGGCCCTTTACGTCCCTGCTCCCGCTCAGTGAAGCACTGTATGAAAACTCTCAACTGCTGGAAGGATCACACTGCCACGTCCAGTCTCTCCTGAACACATTGGGTCCTGCGGTTGAAAAACCGGACATTTCCGCTTTTGTGGAAGACTATGCCATTTTCCATATTTTCTCCACGCAACCGGCGTTGGACCTGTCGCAATTGGTGAACCAGTACGGGGCATTCCTGTCTCAAATTCTTCGTTGTGAAGCTCAACCGCTCTCAGACCAGGAGATACGTGATGCCACTACTGCCCAAATTGCCTTTGGGAAACAGGATCTAACCCTCATTGATTGGAATGCCGCGCTAATGGTCGGGCAGGAGATGGATGACGTACAGGCAGTCCTAGAATTCGTCAACGTGGAATTACTCGAGCGTCGATTTCTCGATCACCAATTAGACGAAGCGCTCGAGGAGGCGTATGGTGCCCTCACACAGGAAAACCGACGCGTGTTCCGCTGGCCGGGATCATCGGATGCGAATCTTCGTCGAATCGCACGGCTGCAAATGGATAGTGCAATTTTATTCGAACGGGTAACCAATGCCTTAAAATTATTTGGGGATCAATATCTGGCAAGAGTTTACCGTCTGGCTTCTCAACGCTTTCATTTGCAAAGCTGGGATACGAGCATTCTCCGCAAGTTAGACACCTTGGAAAATGTGTATGACAAGATGGCTGGTCAAACCACTAATCGGCGTATGGAAATCCTTGAATGGATTATCATCATTCTCATCGCCATCTCCATACTCCTGCCGTTTATCCCGGGTTTTCCCGGACATTGAAGGTGCCTCACCATACCGTCCCTGACCATTAATCTCCCCATCCATAAAGGCGCGGATGCTGATGAAATCAATCCGGCGCATGGTGGCGAACGAACGGCAAAGAGGTGCGGAGTTCGAAAGGGATGAGGGTTTAGGATAAGTCTTACTCTAGGGTAATCTGATCATCAATATTCCGAATGATCCGGGTGCGACCGTCTTGATCGATTTGCGCTTCAATCCAATCTCCGACATGCGCCGGACGGTCAATCCGCGTATTTTCATCAACAGGGAGTCGAACGTCGATCCGCTCGTTCATGTGCACGACATACGCTGCCCCTTCGATCTGAAACACCTGCCCCTGCACCCTTCTCATCGGTCCCTTCATCAGCAGTATTTCGTTTTGAATTTGTAGATACCCTTTGGTCCCTTCCACGATGCCAAGTCCGATATCTGCCTGACGCATGTTCGTGTCTGCAGATTGCGTCGCACACCCGGCAAGCAGCGCCATCAGGCTAAGGTAGAAGACGACCCCAGACACATAGTCGGTTTTCATGATGTTCTCCCTTCATTCTTCACGGACAAAAATCATAGCCTTCTCATCCTAACATACTCGTTTGAGAGGTCCAGGACAGCATCCGGTAAAGTGGCGCTGCGTTCTCAGATGGTTCATGTTCTCCTGGTTGGTCCAACGTCATTTCTCCCTACGAGTGGTCTTCATAAACTGAGACAAGAATTCATTGACGTCCCGGCAGAATTCTTTTACCCTTGCCATGAGCATTTTCACAACATGATTGGTCCGCCTTCGTCAATCCGTCCAGCAATGCCTTTCAGCGCTATGCCAGCTTTCATCCTTCAAATTCTCATGTCCTTTCATTTAACGAACCTTTAATTTTTCACCTGAGGGCAGGAACCTTCGATTGATGCTTCAAGATTTTTGGCAAGAATTTCTCACGGTGTGGCACATCGGCATTCTGAATACAAGCCTGGGTGATATCTTCATCGCATTAGGAGTGTTCCTGACATTCCTGTATGCGCGTCGAATTGTTTTCCGTTTTTTTTCCGGTTCGTTAAAAAGATTGACCGGACGGACCCAAACGGACATGGACGATCGCATCCTGGATGCCATGGAGCGACCCCTTGAATTCACCTTTGTGATTATCGGTCTCTACATTTCGGGACAGGTCGTCTCCTTGTCGCCCGTATTAAACGCGGTTTTTGGACAAATCATCAGATCCTTGATCGCTTTCACCATTTTCTGGGCAATTTTTCGAATGCTTGATCCTCTCTCGATCCTGCTGGATCGGTCCATCACCCTCTTTGGCAGTCCGAGCATGCACGAAACCGTTAAAGGGTTTTTCGTGAAAGTCGCGAAGTTTGTCGTGGTCTGTCTGGGCATCGCCGCCGTCTTTCAGGAATGGGGATTTAATGTAGCCGCCGTCTTGGGCAGCTTGGGGCTGGTAGGCATGGCTGTGGCCCTGGGTGCGCAGGATTTTATTAAAAATATGTTTGCGGGCCTCACGATATTTTTGGACCGGGTTTTTGAAAAAGGGAATTGGATCAAGACCACGGACGTGGAAGGCACGGTGGAGGAAATCGGGTTTCGCGCGACAAAAGTCCGTCAATTTGATAAAGCCCTGGTCACGATTCCCAACTCCAAGCTGGCCAATGAAGCCTTGATCAATTACTCCCGGATGACCAACCGGAGAATTCATTGGATGATCGGCGTGGAGTACCGTTCGACAACCGATCAAATCCGGAATATTCTTCAGGCCATCTCAACCTATATTCACGAGTGCGGAGACTTTGAAACTGATCCTGAGCAAACGAAAACATTTATCTTTCTTGATTCATTTGGCAGCTCGAGTATCGACATTAGGCTCTACTGTTTTAAGTTCCAAGACCATCGTGTGGGGTGAGTGGTTAGCCGTGAAAGAACGATTGGCTTACAAAATCAAGGAAATTATCGAGGGGAAGAAGGCCAGTTTTGCGTTTCCATCAAGTTCCATTTATGTAGAAAGTCTGCCATTCGGACAAGCTGAAACCTTTCCCCTTCAGCCCTCCGACAAGCCCGTGTCCTCACAAATGTCGAGGGAAGCCATCTTCGACCGCCCCAGACCTGAATAAGGAGATTGCGCTGATGGATGAACACTTTGGCTAGAGAGCCCCCTGTCTTGAATGAACCGTCTCGAGGGATAGGTTGGGGGAAGGCTCAACGGGCCGCCGGTGGCTGATCGCCATTCTTGTCTTCACATATTTTTGTCAGGTAGGATATCGGTTAGCCGTTATCTTGAGAATTGGTGAACTTTCAAGAAAGGGACGGATCTATCCCGCTGAAATCATCCTTCCATCCTCTTACCAGGAGGACTAAGCCATGAGCCTTCCCTGTTTAAGTACGTATTCCGAAGGTCGCGGTATTCGAAAACATCTGGGGGTGCTCACGGTGGCCGTGAGCTTATGCCTGTTTGCCATCATGATGGCCAAAGGGTGCGTGAAACGCCCCAGCTTAGAGCCCACACCCGGTGTGTCCTCAGGGACCCTTGTGAGTGAACATCGCTAACGCAGTACTTTTGTCATTCTTTGACGGCTTTCTTCATACGACAAGACACTCGATCCTTCATGGATTCCCCTCAACGCCAGGACCGCAGCAGCCGGGGGTTGGATGCCTCACGAGGCATCAGCGCCTTGTTTCATCCCCTGTGCCTGGAGGAGTTTGTTGAGCGAGGCTCCTCAGGAATTAGAACCTAACCGATAATTCATTTCACTCATCTGGGCAATCAGCGTGGGAGACAGTCACGCCCAAGACTTAAAGTCCGTTAGGAAGGCCCGATGCCTCTTTAATCTGTTCGTTGAAATGGAAGAAAAATTGGCTCTTTTTATTATTCATTTGATACGCTAGAATCATCCCGTGAAAAAGGTCTATTGCTAAAAGCCGTGAACTTTTTCGTTAACAACTTAAGATGACATTGCTTATGCTGGTTTTAAACCCAATAACCAAGGAGAAATGTGATGGAAGAATCAACTGCAGGAATGTTTGGGCACCACAAAACCAACGGACGGGTGCTTGTTGTGGATGATGAACCCGATGTTCGAAAGGTCGTACGGATGACGCTCGAAAAAGCCGGGTATGATGTCATCGAAGCCGAAGACGGGGAAAAAGCCATCCAGGCAATCAATAAGGATGAAAACCCTCTGCTTTTGGATGTGATTATTAGCGATATACGCATGCCGAAAATTAATGGGGTGGAAGCCATTAATTATTTTCAACAACAATATCCTCGCGTACCGTTAATCGTACTCACGGGCTTTCCAGACATGGACATGGCAACCGGTTTTCTGAAAAAAGGCATCGTGGATTATCTGGTGAAACCGGTAGAGAAGGAGAAACTGATCGGAGCGGTAGCCAAAGCTTTCGAACAGAGGGAAATTCATCGTTTGTAATCAATTCCGACGAGGTTTTTTTAGCTCCCTGGCTTTCTTGCCAACTGAAAGGGGATGATTCCCCGATGAGAAAGACAGAGGTTCCCCCAATAAAGCCCTATCTTCAGGATAGGGCTTTACGTTTTATTACCCTAAACAGGTCCGGGTATAATCACACTGACCCGATAGATCAAAATACTATCCTCTTTCAGCAGGGAGGAAGCAATATCGTGGCTGTCTCCAATTCTCAAACTCACATTATTATCTTGGGAGCGGGCAAGGGCGGCACGGCCCTCCTTGAATCTTTTCTCAATCTTCCGGGAATTCGCGTGCTGGGGATTGCCGACAAAGACCCCCATGCCCCAGGCCTTAAGCTCGCCCAATTCCATCACATTCCCACCTCACACAATTTTATTGACCTTATACAACAAAAAGACATTCACCTCATTGTGAATGTGACAGGCGATCCCGCCCTCACCAAATTGTTAGAACAATCTACGAGTCCCGGCACAGAAGTGTTAGGCGGTTCCGCCTCTAAAGTATTTTGGGACCTGATTCAATATCAGAGCCATGTTCAGGCGCAATTGTTTCAAGCTGAAAAGTTAGCGGGGTTTGGAACCTTCGCCTCGGGCATTGCTCATGACATTAATAACCCACTCTATGTCATCCTTGCGATGGCCGAAGCAATTCAGGAAGAAACCGATCTAACCGAAATTCACCTGCAAGCCGCCAGTATTCACGAGGCCGCGAAACGCGTTCAGGCCATATCTCAGGACATTACCCAATATGCCAGAGCCTCAAACAGCGAGGAATCCGTCAAAGTGTACATTGAGGAACAATTGGATGAGGCAGTGAAAATTGCCCGTTTCGCGACCAGATTTCAAGAAATCGCCATTCATAAACTCTGTCGGGGTGGATTGGCAATTTACGCAAAACCTGAGGAAATTTTACAGGTTTTTGTGAACCTCTTGACCAATGCCATTCATGCGATGGAGGGGAACGGTTCGTTAACGCTCTCCACGGAGGGGAGAGATGGTCACGTGAATATTTCCATTACGGACACCGGATGCGGAATCCCCTCTGAGCACCTGAAAAAAATCTTTGATCCGTTTTTTACCACCAAAGGAGTGGGCAAAGGCACCGGGTTAGGTCTCTACAATGTTCGAACCATTGTGAGAAAATACCAAGGAGAATTGAACATTGAGAGTGCGGTCGGAAAGGGGACAACGGTCCACCTGAAGTTTCCTTCTTTCTCCTCCAACGAATAAGGACGCAGATGGACGTCTCTACGGCTCCACATCGGTCCGAAAAAAGGAAAAAAGGCCTCACAAGGAAACTGGTTCTTTCCATGCTTCTGGTGGGAGCCCTGCCACTCCTGATCGGACTCGTCTTAGCCTTTTTTCAGGGAACTCAAGAAATCCGTGAAGTCAGCGGAACTAGTTTTGAAGCTCTCGGAACAGAAACAGCCAGAAAACTGGATCTCGTCGTGGCCGATGAATTCTCTCGGACGGCTTTATTGACCATCAATATCCCCATTATTCACCTACTGGAAGAGCGCCGCGATTCGCTCAATGAAATCAAACAGGATGCACTCACGCAATTATTGCACCAGGAGGATGAAGCCTGGAAGAACAAAGATCCTCATTTCATTTCAAAAATCACGGAGGGATCTATGGTCGAAGAACTCCAACGACATATGGGTGGGACCTATATAGACCCGGGACTTCCTGTACCCGTCATTACCCGCTCCACCACTCGTAGCCTGGACATCACCGATAGTGCGGGCCGCCTGGTGGCCAGCTTGGATCCCACGACCCCCTACCTCAATGCGGACGAAACCTGGTGGAAAGGCACCTTTCACAAAGGGGTCGGACAGCCATATATCGGACCGGTTCAATTTGATCCCCAACATAAAACCTACACATTTACTCTTGCGCTCCCCATCATGGATAGCCTGCGTTATGAGGCCATCGGGGTCCTTCGTCGCGTTTACGACGCCAAGGAGTTTTTTGCCCCTTCCATTGACATTATTCGATTTGGCGAAACGGGGCATGTCATGCTCATCGATAGCCGTGGAGTCGTCTTAAGTTGCCCGATTCTTCCCACCGGCACCGCATTAAGCGACCATGCCCTCATCCCGCTAGTCACCCCAATGTATCCCGGTTGGACACCTGCGCCCAGTGATGGCCATGGAGGGCAAACCACCTCCATCATAGGATTTGCACCGCTGGCCAATGCGAGCCATATCACCCAAGCGTCAACCGGACTATCCTGGCATATGTTTGTCTGGCAATCTTCTGAGGAACTGTTCGGTCCGATTCAACATTTTTTTAAGTGGACCGCCGCCTTCGGACTCTTGGGAGTGGGGTTACTGGTGACCCTGGGGTATTTGGCAGCCCATCGCATTGCGGCCCCGATCCGCCAACTCCAAGAAGCCGCCCGGCGAATCGGACGTGGCGAATTTCAGGAACCCATTCTTCTTTCCACGGGAGATGAAATTGAGGAGCTGGCCGAAGAGGTGAATCGCATGAACAAGCAACTGGCCACTCAATTTGCCGGTTTGGAAAGCCAGGTTGAATTAAAAACTCAGGAGGTTAAATTCTTACAGGAGTCAACTTCTCAAATATTGGACAGCGTTCCTGACCCTGTCATTATGATTGGCCCTCAGGAGCAGATTGAATATGTGAATCAGGCTTCCAAAGAAGCCTTGGTTCTGAAAAAAAATGGGAACATCGAGGGAACGCCTCTCTTTCAATTACTTCAACTCGATCCCCAGACACAGACCAAGTTGCGGGAGGAAATTCACCTGATTCAATCCTCTGTACTCACTGCCCCCGCAGTTGCGAAACCTGACCAACTCACCAAAAATTTGCACGACCCCCTAAGTCCAAAAAATTGGGAACATTCCGGAGGCGACCGGCGGGAACTCCGATTGAATCAACGAACCTATCGGTACCGGTGGTTTGCCATCTCTGCCGCCCCTGGCAAAGAGCCAGGCGTCGGACTGGTGTTACGGGATATTACCGAAGAAAGTTTGTTACAAGACCAACTGATTCAAGGCGAGAAGCTCTCCAGTCTTGGGGTGCTCAGCGCGGGAATCGGACACGAACTGAATAATCCGTTGGTCGGAGTCATCGGATTGGGGGAAGCCATTCAGGAGGAAGCCGATCCTGAAAACATCAAAGAATATGCCAAAGGAATTGTTCAACATGGCAAGCGCATGGCCGCAGTGGTTCGTAATTTTACCGGTCAAATCGGCAAACAATTTTCTGAAGCCCAAACCATTGTTAACATTAATGAACAATTGGAACGCACGCTTGCGGGGGTTCAATCGGCCTTTCAATCCTGCCCCGTAGAAGTCCACACCCGGTTTGCGCCCATACCCCCCATTTCCGCGAAACCCTTTGAATTAGGACAGGCCTTTGCGAACGTCATAACCAATGCCTTTCAATCGATGAAAAACGGGGGAACTCTTGAAATCACCACGGAAGTTCTCGAAAAAGAAATCCACATCACCATCCGAGACACAGGCAAAGGAATAGAACTGTATCATTTACCAAAAGTCTTCGATCCGTTTTTCACCACAAAAGGCCAGGGAGAGGGATCGGGATTAGGCTTAACCGTCTCCCATCGCATTATTACTAAATTAGGCGGGCAAATTCGGTTAGAAAGTGAAAAAGATCACGGAACAGTCTGCCTTATCATCCTGCCCATCACCTCCAACGCACCCATAAAATAATTAGGAGGCGCGAAAATGGTAAGAAAAAATCAGGCCGTCGCTCAGAGACGAATATTCTTCTTATTGGCAGTTCTGATATTCAGTTTCAGTCTGTCACTGGAAGCCGCGACTGATCCTCCCCTCAAGGGCATTTCTCCGGAAAAGGTCGCGGACTATTTGCATGCCGTTGTCGAAGCCCACCGAGAAGTCTATACCACGCATATCGTCAAAAGAATGCAGGAGCAAGGTGTGGTCATGGCCAGAGAAGATTGGGATAGTAAAAAAGCCATTCCATTACCTGCTCAATTTCTGCATTATTCCAGTAAAATTGTCGCCGAATCCGGAAGTGGCATTCGATTCCGGCTCATCAGCCTGTGGCCAATTTACCGGAGAAACGGACCGGCCACAGAGTTTGAGCGGAAAGCATTGGAACAACTGAACGCCAACCCCGATGCTCCACAACGGGATATCGTCGCAACCGGCAAAAAACAATTTTTTCAAGCGGTGTATGCGGATAAAGCCATTTCCTCCTCTTGTATCACCTGCCATAACGCGCATCCATTAAGCCCAAAACGGAACTTTGCCATGGGAGATGTGATGGGAGGGGTCGTGATTACCATTCCCTTGGAAGATTAACCACAGGCAATCCGGTTCACGTCTCGTGCAGAATCGCTCCTGTCAGTGTTTCTCATTGTGAAATACGCCTATTCCCAGAGCAAACGCCTGCGAGTTTCACCGCTTTCGACTCACAAAGCCCGCATGAGTACGGCTCACGTCCGACTCGGATTATTCCTGATTGGATTGTGCATATCCAACACTACCTTCGGGCAGGAACTCCCTCTGATTTCTCATATCATGGAGGATATTCGGACATTAAGCGGACCCCGATATCAGGGACGCCAGACAGGAACAGCAGGAGGAGAACTGGCTGCCAATTTTGTCGTCCAACGCTTTCAGACTCTCGGGCTTCTCCCTGCTCTGCCCACTGCCAAGATGGAATCCTCCGGCCAATGGAGACAACAATCCTCTGTGACCGTTTCGCAAATTGTAGGTCCAGTCCATTTAGACTTTTTTCCCGCTGTTCCCTCAACCGGGCAAACCCCTCTTCTCGCGATCCCGGGAAAAGATTTTTTACCTACATTCGATTCCCCTTCCGTCAATCTCACCACTCCCGTTATCTTTGTCGGTTATGGCATTGTCGATCCAGCCCGAGGCATCCATGATTACGAAGGAGTAAATGTCCAGAACCGGTTGGTCATCGCGCTACGCGGGAAACCGCCCTCCTATGGTCCCTGGATTACGCAGGAGGAAAAAATCCAAACAGCTAAGGACCATGGTGCCGCAGGGCTCATCACGCTCACCGGTCCGATCCTCAATCCCTACGAGTCCCGGAAGGGATTGGGGCAGACGCCCTTAGCTAGCTATTCGAGCGATCCGGAGATCAGATCAATCCCCGGAGTATGGCTGAATGGAAAACTGGGAGAGCACCTTTTCCATTCGATCGGGCTTTCCCTTCAGCAAATGCAATTAGCGCGTCATGAGTCGCACACCATAGCTCCTCAGTTCTTACCCCTCATCGCGCACCTCCAATGGACGAGCCAATCTGGTTCAGGGACGCTCATCAATGTCCTGGGAGTACTCCCCGGACAGGACACGTCAGTACAGACTGACATCATCCTCGTCGGCGCCCACCGGGATCATTTTGGAGAACAGGCTGGCTTAGAATTTCCCGGGGCTGATGACAATGCATCCGGAACGGCGGTCATGTTGGAACTGGCCAGACTTCTTTCTCAACGTCGTACTTCCCTCAGGCATACCATCCTCTTTGCCTCATTTGATGGAGAAGAACGAGGACTGCTCGGATCCCGACTCTATGTCAATAACCCCGCATTTCCGTTTGAACGAACTAAAGCCATGATCAATCTTGATCACGTGGGGGTGGGAAACGGGAAACTTACGGTAGGGATTACAAGGTTGGATAGGACACGGGTGCAGCAAGCCGCGGACCTGGAAGGATTAGGAGACAGAATTCAAATGTATGGGTATTTTCCCGGCGGAGATCATGTCCCGTTTTTCGAAGCCGGCGTCCCCACCATCACCATTGTCAGCAGCGGGGTGCATTCGCATTTTCATCAACCATCGGATACGGCTGATACGATTCAGCCAGAAATTCTTGAAACCACTACCAAATTTCTTTTATCACTGATCTCATTTTTAGACAACCACTCGGCACCAGGCTGTCAACCTGAGCTCACAGCGAAGGATCTGTGCTCAGGTTGAAGGTATTACTACAGCATGGCGAGTTCCTCGTTTCACTCAGGATGTCTTCATTGTCAAATACGGTTCCAGTTTTCGCAATGTATCACAAACTGGCTTTCTAGATTACCTACTGTTTGATTTTTTCGATTTTCTTTTCCTTGATCACTTCAATTTCCAACTTAATTTTAACCTCGTCTCCCACCACTAACCCGCCGTTATCCAGCAACTTACTGAATTTCATCCCGAAATCTTTGCGATTGATGGTACCTTCAGCGGTAAATCCCGCTCGGGTATTACCCCAGGGATCTTGAGCCACTCCATTAAAACTTCCATTCAAGGTAATTTCTTTGGTCACCTCGAGTAGGGTTAGATCGCCGAGCGCGGTATAACTATCACCTGTTTTTTTGTAACTCTTCATTTTATAGGTCATGGTTGGAAAGGCTTTGACATCAAAAAAATCAGGGCTTCGTAAATGATCGTCACGTTTTTGATGATCCGTTGTCACCGATGCCGTCTGAATGGTGGCTTCGATGGATTTAAATTCCATCGCTTCCGGATCCATTTCCACCACACCGGAGTAATCGGTAAATTTGCCATTGGTTTTTGACACGACCATATGCGCCACTTGGAATCCAATGGTGGAATGGTCGTGATCCACTTTCCATTTACTTATTTCTGCGAACGAACCATTCGCCAATCCAAAACTGACAGTGAGAATCATCCCGAACTGACCAATGCCTTTCAAGAATTTGTGCACAATGTACCCTCCTGTAAAGGTGTGAGAAAATATTGCCGCGTTGCCCTCGCTTTTTTATTTAATATGCTACACTTTTTCACGATTTGTCCATTATGACCCGACCGAATATCTCTCATATGGATGTCATGGAGGAGCCGGAGGATGGTCGATGCAACCACACGTCAATTAGAGGAACCAATACACCGATGGGATGATACCCGTGTGTGAATGTGATAATGTCATGCTCATTTTGACCAAGGAGAGCTGGGAAACCCCTCACACCCAGGTGACGGACCTGATCAAATTCCTTCCAGACAGATTGTTTGATTGCAGGATCTCGAAAACTCTCCAGAAACAAGGCCCGGTCAATACTATGAGCACTGGCAAGATCAGCGAGAATCTCTTCGTGTGTGACATCTTCATTGTTCACATAAAACGCCTCTTGCACAGACTTTAAAAAGGCGAATTCTTTCTTAAGAGCCAGTTGCCGAACGACAACAACCGCCCGGCAAGGTGGTTCCGTGTTGTAAGTAAAAGCAGGGTCCATCCGAAAAGCAAAGTTAAATGTCTGGCTCGTGCGCTCATGCACCGCATGCCAGTGGCTGAGAATGGAGGCACGTCTCTGCTCATCAAACCGTTCCGTATTTCCTGGACGCAAACCACCCAAAAATATCCGGATCGTTACCTGATCTTGATATCGTCGAACGATCTCCTCAAAAACCGGCGAAAACCCCCAGCACCACGAACACATGGGATCATTCACATATATGAGCGATTTGGTCATCACGTTCGCTATCCGACTGCCTCCGTTCTCTGCTCGGTCATGCCCAACGATTCAAATACAGTCGACAATTTTCATACCTTATCACAAAAAACCCTTCAACTAATCATCTGCCTCAACGTTTGTTGGCCGGCTCAAGCACTTTCGATACTGTTCAGAACTCCAGTCAGTAGCGATCCCTCCAAACACACAAAAAATCTGGTTTGGGGTCCTGCGGAAACAATCATCTCCCATCCCTTTACAATCTATCTTTACTCTAAAAAAGGGAATGAATCATAATAGATTACCTTTTTGAGGACCCTATGCCTGAATCTCCGATCTTTTCCTTTACGAATCTCGACGAAGGGACTGCGCTCCGAACAATTCTGGAGGGTACGGCCACTGTTACAGGAGAACGTTTTTTTGAAGCCCTGGTGGAAAACTTATCAAAGGCCCTCCAAACTCATGCCGCCTGGGTGACGGAATATTTTCCTGAATCCCGACGATTGAAGGCCCTGGCTTTTTATTTAAATGGTGCGTTTCTCAAGCATTGGGAAATGGACATCGCCGGGACGCCCTGCGAGCATGTCATCAACCAGGCTCGCCTCATCCACTTCCCGGACAACCTGTTGAATCTCTTTCCCATTGATCCGGATATCACCGGCCTCAAGGCGGCGAGTTATATGGGACTCCCGCTGACCGATACCGCGGGAAAAATTCTCGGACATCTCGCTGTCATGGATACCCGCCCGATGCCGGCTGAATCTCGCATAGAGGCCATTATTCGCATTTTTGCTGCACGGGCCAGCGCCGAACTCCAGCGTCTTCACGCCGAATCAGCCACGCATGAACGCGAGCAAAAGTTACGTCGACTGGTAGATAGTGCGATGGATGCCATTATTGAATTGGATGAAGCTCTTCGAGTCACCAGAGTCAATCCTGCCGCCGAGAAGGTCTTTCAATGCGAAACAACCAATCTGATGGGCAAGGATTTTTGCTATTCCCTTGCACAGAATGACCGTGAAAAATTACGAAAACTCACCTATGATCTGAACGCGAAACCTCTAGGCCAGCGCTCTCTCTGGATTCCCGGTGGACTCAAAGCCATTCGAACAGACAGCACCGAATTTCCCGCCGAAGCCACCCTATCCCAATTCCAGATGGAGGGAAAAACCTTCTACACCTTAATTCTTCGTAATGTAAACGAACGTCTGGAGGCGGAACAAAAAATTCGGTCACTGACAATTGAGACGGAATTCCTCAAAGAAGAATTACACGAGCTGCAACATTTTGGCGAAATTCTTGGGAATAGTCCCGCCTTGGTGACCGTGCTTCGCGACATTCAACAAGTGGCCGACACCGAAGCTACCGTGCTTATTCTGGGAGAAACTGGAACGGGCAAGGAGGTGATGGCTCGGGCCATTCATGCCAACAGCCGGCGCCGAGATCATCCATTTGTCAAGGTGAATTGCGCGGCGATTCCTGCCACTTTGATTGAAAGCGAATTTTTCGGACACGAACAAGGTGCCTTTACCGGCGCCACCAAAAAGCGGGAAGGGCGTTTTTCACTGGGCGACGGCGGAACCATTTTTTTGGATGAGATCGGGGAATTACCCCTGGATCTTCAAGGGAAACTGTTGCGTGTTCTTCAGGAAGGAGAGTTCGAACCGGTCGGCAGCTCCCACACCAAAAAGGTGAATGTCCGTGTTCTTGCAGCCACGAACCGAGTCCTACAGAAAGAAGTCCAGGAAGGAAAATTCCGTGAAGATCTGTACTATCGACTGAATGTCTTCCCAATCAATCTGCCACCCCTTCGAGACCGTGGAGAGGACGTAACCCTCCTGGCTAACACATTTGTTCAGCATTTTGCTCAACGGATAGGTCGGACCGTGGCTCCCCTCTCCCGCGATGAACTCAGGCGTTTAACAACCTATCATTGGCCTGGGAATGTCAGGGAACTACAAAACGTGATCGAACGAGCCGTCATTACTGCCCACCATGGGAAATTGAATCTTGACCGTGCCATCCCCCCGGAAATTGAAAAGAAACTACCTTCCTTCTCTGAACACGTTCAACTTAAGCCCCAACCTTGTATTCGAACCATTCAGGAACTTCAGGATTTTGAGCGTCAAAACATTCTGTTGGCGCTCGAACAAAGGGATTGGAAAGTGTCCGGCGAAAAAGGAGCCGCCAAGCTGCTTGGCATAAACTCTTCGACCCTCGCGTCCCGCATGAAAGCCTTGGGCATTACTCGAGGGAAGTAGCATCTTCCTCGATTTCTACCCCTAAGGTTTGTCAATTCTTCTCGCCTCCCTTTCAGAGTTTTTCCATTTTGAGGATTCTGTTTTATTTGCGAACTTTCGCAAAATCGTCTTGCGAATTTTCATAAGTTGCCAATTTCCACAAACGGATTTCTCGCGGGTTATTTTTTTAAGCTATTGTTTTTATTAATTTTTATAAAATTTTTTTGTTTGGCACATTCCATGCGAAATGCCTTTTGCATGGAAGACACCACATATCAAACAGGTTCTAAAGGAGAAGGTAGGAACGAAGTGACGAGTCAGGATGTGCAATATTCAATTTCTCTAGTTCCAGCTGTAAAACTGACCCTTCAGGAAATGTGTCGTCAGGCGGACCAACTTTTTTTTCATATGCTGTTTCACACTCAACCAAGAGGATGTGCCATGTCATCAGTCACCACACCATCAACTGTTAATGGAGTCAACGTCGAGCAATTGGGGACCAACATTCGTGCCATTCAAGACAATAGGGAGCTGGCAAAATTTCAGTTCAGGGCCACCAACTCCTGGATTCATGGCGGTCACAATCGAACGAGGATCAAAGAGTTTTATGGGGTCGGCAAGGAAGATACGACCAGAACCAAACCCTTTGTATTCCATGCCGATGAACCACCGGTCTTGCTAGGAGAAGATCACGGAGCCAACCCGGTGGAATTTGTGTTGCATGCGCTGGCGTCCTGCCTGACTACGTCGATGGTCTATCATGCAGCGGCACGAGGCATCAAAATCGACTCTATCGAATCCCGGTTGGAAGGAGACTTGGATCTTCGAGGATTTCTTGGCCTCTCCAAAGACGTGCGGCCTGGGTACGAAAATCTCCGGGTAGAATTCACGGTGAAAAGTGATGCCTCGGCCGAGACGCTCCAAGAATTGACGAAACATTCACCCGTTTTCGACATCGTGACTAATCCGGTGCCGGTGGCTATTTCGATTCACACGGAAGGAAGTAATTGATTTTCAAAAATCCGACCGGCTCACGATTCGGGAGAGGGGATCAGCCTCTGCTCAAGGTGATAAAAACGGAGTCATGATCATGAAACGAATCGCATTCTTTATCTATGGCACCCTGTGCTACCTGTTTTTCGTAGGCATCTTTTTGTATGCGGTGGGCTTTCTAGGAAACTTTGGCGTTCCCACCACCATTGATGGTCAACCTCAGGTTTCCATCTGGCAGGCTTTGGTTATCAATACTTTCCTCCTGGGACTCTTTGCGGTCCAACACAGTGTCATGGCGCGACAAGGATTTAAACGCTGGTGGACCCAATATATTCCCAAACCCATTGAGCGCAGCACCTATGTACTGTGTACCAATATTGCACTGGCTCTCTTGTTTTATGCCTGGGAGCCCATGGGAGGAGAAATCTGGCATATCCAACACCCCATTGGTCAGTTCATCCTTTACAGTTTATTCGCTGTAGGATGGGGATTGGTCCTCATGGCCACGATCATGATCAATCATTTTGACTTATTTGGAATGCGCCAGGTATGGCTATATCTACAAGGACAAGTCTACACACCATTACCCTTCAAAACTCCCGCTCTTTACCGGCATGTGCGGCATCCTCTCTACGTCGGATGGCTTTTGATTTTCTGGTCCACTCCCACGATGACATCGGCCCATCTCATGTTTGCCTTCACGACGACCGTATATATTTTAATGGCCATTCAGTGGGAAGAGAAGGATTTGGTGATCTTTCACGGACCCGAATACGAAGACTATCAATACCGTGTTCCCATGTTTTTTCCCCGCTTTCTCCAAGGAAACCGCATGAAAGAAAGACAAACCGGAAAAACGTTGCAAGCATGAGGGGAAATAATGAATTCGGCTGCGTGGTGTCGTCCACGCAGCTGGACGAATCAATTCCCCTAGCCAGAGTAGAAAAATCTTCAGGAACATCTATACAACTGCAACAAGAATAAATCATTTACCAGAAGCAAAATGGGTGAAAAAATTTGGATGGTACGGTGTGGCGTTATTCTTCATCAAAGGAGTACTGTGGCTTGTCATCCCGTATCTCTTATATGCAGTCAACTAAATTTCTTGGCACTTTCCATGTCAGATGCTTGGTGTGCACTTCGACAGAATTTCGTTCAGAAAATCCGGTCCGGGTCAGACTTATGAATGCGAGACCTCATAAGATTCAAGGGCTCCAAAATACGGCAAGCCAGATTGTGTTATGTTGGGGATCGGTCCATTCCACTCGATGCCTGGTATGGGCAGGAATATGAAGAGCATCTCCAACGCCGAGCATCATTTTAGATTGCCCCTCTATTTCCAGTATGGCCTTTCCTGCCAATACCGTCACCCACTCATCTTCTGCCTGATCGTACCAAAAATTTACTGGGGAGGACTGGCCACGTGACACAATTCGTTCAATTCGTACCTGGCCGGTTCGCTGTAATTCCTCTACCCACTCATGGGCAAGATTTCCGGGAATGTCTGCAAAAAGATTTTGAAGCTTTTTCTTTCCTTGTGAAGGTTTCATCAACCTCAATGTACCCCTTCTCGTAGATAGAATTCCAGAGCTTCGAAGAAAGCCCGGGTACCCAGGTTGGCCGCAATCGGTGCGTAGTACTAATCTACTCCATGGCGATATCTTCCCTCCATTTCACCCACGCAGGGAAGGAGCGTTTTCAAGGTATCGTCGAGACCTTCTCTGGCGACTTACATTGCATGTGCCGGTTCTCGTTCCTGCCACTCAATTTCCTGGTTAAAAAAAGCGATCTGTCAGGAATGGCCATCCACATCTCCGCAATGGCTTCCGAAAGGAGGCATGCAACGAAGCCAGGATCTCTCTGATCACCCCAGATTTTACAAATTGAAGCCCGTCATTCCTTTTTCTCCTGCAAAGGAGAAAATCCCTCGGGCAGTTAATTTGAGTAGACGCCGAATCGGTTAATACTTAGGGAATGGATGAGGTTTCCTCGGCCGGGTAGACCACATTCATAAGGCTGCATTTTCTCTAACATCCACAGACCTAGGCACATTCGGTGGGCCGAAAAGATTTTATTTTCATTTATGAAGCCTGGCGATCTGCCAATAGTTTTTTAAAAACCAGCACGAGATATATTTGATAAGATATCGGAGTCGTGTCTTCGATTGGCATAAGAGGAAACATCAGGCGCATGAAATTCATCGGTGGGGAAGGCAGCAAAACAAATAAAGGAGGGTGGGAGATAAGCAATACATTAGAATAAGGAAGAAAAGGGGAATTGATCTGCCTATTCCAATTAAACCCCGTTCCCCCATCCTGATAGGTGAAGGACTTGTGTTACCCTCTCCGGCATCAAGTATGCCTCTTATGGTTACTTCAGGATAAAATGGCCACGTCGATTTTCTTGAAGACACTGTTCATTTTGGTCGGTGCAAAACGGTTTCTCTTTTCCATAACTCACCACCTGGACTCTGTCACCTTGGACGCCCAAATCGATCAAAAATTCCTTCACCGCACTGGCTCGTCGCTCCCCGAGGACCATATTGTAACTTTCTGTGCCACGTTCATCACAGTGCCCTTCAATCACAATATTTTTATCCGATAAATCGGCAACCAGGGCATGCGCATTCTCTTTCAAGACAGGGATCGCATCCTTCCGAATTGTAAACCGGTCATAATCGAAAAAAACATCTCTTAGGGCATTCAGAAGACCGTCTGTCCTACTCTCGCCTGTCTCTGGAGCTTCGGGAGCAACTTTAGCCATTTGAATCGGTTCGTGCGGTTTTAAACCTTGTTCAACCGGGTCAGCAGCTTCTCCCCGAATTGTCGGGAATGCCGGCATTCCCGGTTCAAAAGAAACCGGAGGTTTCCCAGGAACGGTTGGAGACTCTTTTGGAAACTCTTGAGGAAAGAGTTGGCTTGGGACCGTGGCTATGGCAGGAGATGGGGGGGTCTCAGATTCAGCAGGTAACGGCGCCTCAAGAGAACCAGGTACAACCTGATCGCTAGCTCCCGTTGGTGGAGTGGCCAAAATATCCATAGGAGCCGAAGGACGAGTGACTGGACGAGCAGGCTCCTCCGCAGGAATATCCACAGAAGAAACCCCAGCAATTTTTTCCTCCTGAACGACTGTTTGAACCGCCTCTTCAGGCTGCATTGTTACCGGTTCAGGTTGGGCCGCTTCAGGCGTGGAAGGAGGTTCAGACCCACTCATCACCGTAGTTTGTAATCTGGAACCGCATCCCACCGTTATTCCAAGAAGGCATCCGCTCACCAGAATCAATTTTCCCGCTCTCATCACTACATTGGCATTGGAAAAAGTAAGGGATTCGATCATGTTTCACCTCCACCGATTTTTTACCTAATGACCGGAAATATCAGCAAAAAAGTTTTTTAAGGAGAAACGTTCATATCTTTTTCATTATTTCTTGGAAAAATCCCTGTCTTCCCCCTTTTCGTATTATTCTCAACTGTAGGCAGCGATCCAAATGATGTCAAGGATTGGTCCCGTTGCTCATTTGCCCACCAGAGTCCTTCAGGACGGGCACGAATTCTTAATCCCATATGATCGATTCCCAGCATTTTACCAATGGGAATCGCCAGGCATGACTCTCCTTCATATCCAGTCATTCATGGATCTATCCGTAAGTGACTGATACAGCCTTCCCATTGAAGATTCTTCCAATTTCCTCAAACCCAATAAAACCTCTCGCAGGGTACTGATTGCCAAAATTATTTAAGTCACACAAATGTCCGAAACACCTTGCTTTTATTTCTCACGCCCATTCTGAATGACAATTCCTGAAACCGACCAATTTCCTCTGAGTTCCCGACACCTAAAGCTTATTCTGATTTAAATCGATTAAATGAAAAGAACAGTGGCTTCCGTTTGGGTTCCGGTTCCAGCCATTTTTGAATACTGGTAACTAAATTAGGTTGATCGCTTTGCCAGAGGTTTTTCATCATTCAGTTTCGTGGATATTCGTCCTCGTTTTTGCCTTGATGAGGGCTTTTTCTGAAGGAAATCCACTCTTTTCTGTAGGGTTTCACCTGCAGAGCCTTTTGCAAACTCCCAACTCATTTAATTTGTAACGAGTTGAATTATTTATGATTTTTTTTAATAGCAATCTGGGAATACGCTTTGCATTTAATTACCCATATGAAGCAAGCATCTTTAATCGAACCGGAGATTGAATCTCACGGATATTACACAAAAAATGGGCATACGTACTTGCTGTTACAACCAACTCAGTACGTTCCTCGGCGGAGGGACTGGTTTCAGAGGAACTATGATTCCGTCCGCACCCGGAATCTGGCCTCCTCATCAGCCACCTTCCCAAAGGTCCCTCCGCCGCCCTATTACTATTATAAGGGTACAACGATTCTTTATATTTCATAATTCAATTCCTTAATGATGTAACATGAATATTTTGAGCATTTCCCAGCAATCCCCAAAACCAATTCCTCATAAGTCTCCGGTTAAGGATCGGATCTTATTGATTGACGATGATCAGCCTCACCGCACCTGTTTAAAAGAATTTTTAGAACTCCGGGGCTATGTGTGTTCGGAAGCGAGCAATGGAGTTGAAGGGCTGGAAATTTTACAGGAAGAGTCTGTCTCAATCATCATCACTGACAATAATATGCCGGAGATGGATGGGCTAACATTCATTGAACAGGTGAATCAGGATTATTCCCGTGAGATTCTACCCATATTCCTGATCACCGCGGAATTGTCCAATATTGTCCGCCTTCGGGCATTCAAAAACGGCGTGAATCGTGTATTCGAAAAGCCTTTGGATTTTCAAGAACTCTGTCATGCCGTAGACTGGGTAACAAAATTCGATTTGCACGCCCCCATTCCTTCCAAATGGGCCTGTAACTCAAACCGTTGAGATGTAGAACTCTTTTCCCAGCAATAAATGCGCCACGTTCCTGCCTTGAATGTAAGATTCACTGTCAGGATTTTGGGGGGATTGTTGACTCACACGACATCTGAATAAGTGGCTAGAATTTATTCGTCGGATGACGGGCTTCGTCTAACACATCCTTGACCGTATGAGCTAATCCTGCAGCACTCACCGGTTTCATAAGAAATGCGGTCAGGCCGAGTTGTGCGGCCTTCTCGGCAGTCATAATGTGGCTAAACCCCGTACACAGAATGATTGGTATATCCTTACGTATTTCCTTGAGCGCTCTGGCAAATACCTCACCGTTCATGGTCGGCATGGTCTGATCCGTCACCACAAGATTAAACTGATCTGCTTGCTTCCGGAAAAGATCTACCGCTTCGTGAGGATTGGTCTTGGAGACGACTACATATCCCAAATGGGTCAATAATTGTTCACCCCATCTGGCCAACACTTCCTCATCATCAATAAATAAGATCTTCCCGGACCCCTTTGGCCATTCTTCAGTTTTGTCGGTTTCGGCTGGAAGAACCACATCTAACCGGG